>NZ_AOJG01000013.1 GCF_000337375.1 Halorubrum lipolyticum DSM 21995
CTCCCTGTGGTCCTTGCGTCCCCTGCGCCCGCCTCACCGACTGCCCCTTTGAGTCCCACCCGTCCGCAACCGCACAGCACCTCACGCCTCCCCAGCCTCGTCAGTCGCCTCCGCTCCGCTGCGGCGACTGACTCCCTCGCGCGTGCTCCTCGCGGCCGCCAGAGGCGGCCACTCGGAGGCGCGCGCCACCGGGGTCGCACCGTCTTATTACGATCTATTTATAAACGGAATCGTCTCCTCTGCTCTCGCTCACGGGAATTCACATCGGCGCCGCCGCTACGCGACTGATAAACGGGAAAACTGCGGGGGCGCTCGGCGAGGCGTTACTCGTCGGCGTCGACCGCGACTTCGTCGGCGTCGACGTCGACGGCGGTCTCCTCTTCGGCGGCGACCTCGGACGGCCGCGCCTCGAGCGTCAGCTTCTGGACCTCGACGCGGCGGAGCGGGTAGATCAGCTTCGCCTCGCCGTAGATGGCCGACGAGAGGTTCCCGTCGACGATGGCGTCGACGAACGCTTCGAAGGTGCGCTCCTCGGCGGCCGCGTGGACCTTGTCGATCATGACGCGGCGGATGGCCTTCTCCTGCGAGCGGTCGGCCTTCTTCGTCGTCAGCGCGACGGGCTG
Source organism: Halorubrum lipolyticum DSM 21995 (assembly GCF_000337375.1). Taxonomy (GTDB): domain Archaea; phylum Halobacteriota; class Halobacteria; order Halobacteriales; family Haloferacaceae; genus Halorubrum; species Halorubrum lipolyticum. Next base: position 624 of record NZ_AOJG01000013.1, read on the forward strand.
GACGCGGATGCGGTAGTCGTCCGTCGTCAGCACCGTGATCGACGCCTCGACCTTCGAGGCGCCGCGGCGGACGAGCGAGCGCAGGTAGTCCCGCGTGAGCTCGTACTTGATGAACTCGGTGTAGGCCGTGTCGCTGCCCACGTCGGTGATCTTGAACGTGAGCTTCGTGTTGTTCGCGCCGGAGTCGCCGGTCAGCTCGCCCAGCGTCGTCGTGATCGTGCGGCCGACGACCTGGTCGGGCTCCTCGGCGAGCGTCTCGCCGAGCTCCTGCCGGTCGAACTGTTCGGGCGCCAGCACGGTGTACCAGCGCTTCTGTTCTCTGCTCTTGGATACGGATCGTTCGCTCATGTGTTGGTGTCGGTGTCGCCGTTGGTGTCGGAGCGGCGCCCTCCGTCGTCGGCCGCGAGGTGGTCCCTCGCGCGCTCGACGAGTCGGTCCGCGACGCGTAGGTTCACGACGTGATCGTCCACGGTCGACCGCAGCCCGCCGGTCGTCGGCCGCTCGACGACACACTCGATCGCGTCGCCGTCGATGCGGGTGGTCATCGAGTCGGTCTCATCTGGGGCGAGCGCGGCGGCGACGAGGCCGGCGTCGGCGTGGGTCGTCCGGACGGTCGCCGTCCGGGTCGACGCCTCGCTCCGAGCGGGCTCCCCGCCTCGGGCGGATTTCTCGCTCATAACGCCTCCCTGAGCGCGGCGAGCGCGCTCGTGATGTCGCCGTCGGTCGCTTCGCTCTCTGTGACCGCGATCCCGCCGCGGTCGGCGGTCCCCCAGCCGTCGCCGTCGAACTCGGTCGCGACCGACCGGCAGGCGTCGCCGAGCCCGAGGGGTTCGGTGGCAGCCGCGGCAAGCCGACCGGTCGACTCGTCGACCGCGACGGCCACCGGCTCCGGCGACCGGAAGTCCCGGACGAGCCGGGCGATCGTCGGGAGGACGGCGGTCGCGTCGCGCTCGGCGTCGCCGTTCTCGGAGCCGCCTCCGTCTTCGGAGCCGTCCCCCGCGAGGTCGACCCGCGCGACGACGCAGCCGTCGTACCGGCCGATCGTCGCGGCGTCGAGCGCGCGGTGCGCGGCGAGCCCGTGGGTCCGCCACGCGTCGAGCGCGGCGGTCCGAAGCCCGTCGCTCGGGTCGGCGGCGAGCGCCAGCGCGACCCCCGTTCCGGGGGCCTCGCGGGCGAGCGCGTCGAGCGCGTCGGCGTAGCCGCCGACCGTCTCGAACGGGGCCGCGTCCCCGACCGTTTCGTACGGCCGGAGCGCGCGCTCGACCGCCGAGGCGGCCCGCGTACTCGCGCCCTCGGCGTCCGCGACGTCGACGGCGACCAGCGACGCGAGGCGTCGGTGGGCGTCGTCGTCGAGGTCGGCGGGGAGCCCAATGGTCGCGAGCGCGGCGCGCGCAGCCTCGGCGTCGCCGGAGTACGGCGTCCGGACGAGCGTCGAGGCCGCGAGCCCGTCGCCCAGGTCGGCGGTCGGAAGCGCGACGCCTGGCCGTCGGCGGACGCGGTCCGAGCGCTCGGCCGCCTCCAGCGCGTCGCCGGAGCCGTCCGTGCCGGGCACGGAGCCGGCCGCGACGACGCCGGCGAGCGTAACGATCGGATCGGGATCGACGCCGAGCGCGCGCGCTATCGCGAACGCGTCCGCGCTCGCCGGGCGCCCCGTTCCGCTGATCGCGTGCGGGCCGCGGTCCGCGCCGATACTCACCGCGACGGCGTCGTCGCCGGCGTCGGGGACCGGATCGCGGGACACGCGGACCTGGAACGGCGTGCCGACCGCCCGGAGCGCCCGCGCGAGCAGCCCTGCGGCTGCGACCGCGTCGCCGTCGTCGGTCGCGACGAGCCGAACGAACGGCGCGTCCGCGAGGACGTCGGCGAGCGCGTCGGGGGCGGGCGTGGCGGATGTCGCTTCGGTCATTGGGTGGGTGCGGTCGTGGGTCGTGGGTCGATGCGTCGTGCAGCGGTCGTGGGTCGATGCGTCGTGAATCGACGCGTCGCGTCGGTTACTCGTCGGAGTCGCTACCCGTCGGAGTCGTTCTCGGTGTCGTTACTCGTCGTCGAGGAGTTCGGCGGCGTACTCGTGGGTGTACGTGAACTCCTCGTCGATCTCGTCGCCGCGGTAGTAGTTCGCGAGGCGGCGGATCTTCGACTCCGTGTTCTGGAGCGCGCGCTTGTTCTGGTGGTCCTGTCCGTTCTCCGCCATGTGCTCGCGCAGGCGGACGGCCTGGCGCATCAGGTTGTAGAGGTCCTCGGGGAACTCCGGCTCCGCGTCGTGCTCCTCGAGGATCTCGGTGAGCTTCTTGCCGGTGGCCAGCTTCACGTCGGGCACCGGAACGCCCTTGACGCCCTCGTCACGGAGCTTGAGTCCGATGACGCTGGGGTCGTGGCCCTGCTCCGCCAGTTCGACGACGCGGGACTCGATGTCCTCGGCGTCGACGTCGCTCCACTCCGGGTTCTCGTCCGTCGCCGGCTTGTCCGAACCGGACGAACCGCGACGGCGCGTGTGCATTCGTGCCATTGTGTATCTGGTTGGAACGGCACAACCGCAACGTGACCGCGACTCCGCGCGACGCGGCTGACGGACGGCTCGCGGATCGAGCTGTCCGACCGGACGATCCGCGCGAGCGGACGGTCCGACCGCGACGCCGGAGGCGTCGGCGCACTGCTACATTCCCAAGCCGCGGGCGAAAAGACCCCGGCGCGTCGGATCTGCAGCTGTGCTGTTCCCATGTCGAGGGTCGGCGTCGGGGTTCTTAAGCGTGTTCTTGTGGGCTGCGCTGGCGAGCGCGGCGGGATGAACTCGGTGACGCAGGCGGGAGAAGAGACGGAGCGCTGACCGCAGGAGGACACGAGGGTTTACGTAGGTCGTCGATGACCGAGCGTGTGGGAAAGACACATGATCGACGAATCCGACGGCGATCCGATCGATCGGACAGGCGACGAACCACCAGACGGCGCTGCGCCCGACGGCTGTCGGGGCGGCCGGGGTGACGAGCTCGCGACCGACGGTGGGCTCGGCGCCGGGGAGACCGACTCCGAGCCGCGGATCAGCTTCTACGGCGGGAAGTGGGCGAGCACGATCCCCCTCGCCTTCTTCATCGTCTGGGCCATCTTCCAGAGCGGCGTCCTCGGCATCGGCGACACGAACGGGCTGGTGATCGGGGCGCTGATCGGGACGATCCTCGGGATGTTCTTCGCCCGCGGCGACTGGAAGGCGTACGCCGACACGATCTTCGAGGGGATGACCCAGCGGGTCGCCGCGACGGCGATCGTCGCCTGGCTGTGGGCCGGAATGTTTGCCGACACGCTGCAGGTCGGCGGGTTCGTCGAGGGACTCATCTTCGCGGCCGACGCGTTGAACGTCGGCGCGGCGACGTTCCCGGCGGCCGCGTTCGTCCTCTGTGGCCTGCTCGCGACCGGAATCGGGACGGGATACGGCGCCACCATCGCGTTCGTGACCCTCTTTTTCCCGGCCGGCGTGCTGATCGGGGCGAACCCGGTGCTGCTGTTCGCCGCAATCTTATCGGGCGCCGTGTTCGGCGACAACCTCGCGCCCGTCAGCGACACGACGATCGTGAGCGCGGTGACGCAGGACGCCGACATCGGCGGCGTCGTCGCCTCGCGGTTCAAATACGCCATCGCGGCGGCGATCCCCGCGTTTATCGCGTACCTGATCATGGGATCGGTCCTGTCGGGCGCGAGCCTCGAGGGGTCGGCCGCGCTCCGCGAGACGGCGACCGCGCTCGGACTCGTTCACCTGATCTCGATGGGCGTCGTGATCGTGACCGCGGTCGCCGGGCGCCACATCGTCGAGGCGATCTCGTGGGGGCTCATCGTCGCCGTCGCGTTCAACCTCGCGTTCGGCCTCTCCGCGGTGAGCGACATCCTCGTCTTCACCGTGAGCGAGGCCGGGGCGTTCACCGCGCTGCCGTTCGTCGCGGTCGGTGAGACCGCGAGCGTCGGCGGGAGCCTCTACTCGGGCGCGACCGGGTTCTTCCCGCTCATCGTGCTGACGCTTTTGATCGTGTCGATGGCGCAGATCATGATCCGCGGCGGCGGCTTCGCGGCGATCCAGGAGTTCCTGCTCAACTCCGTCGCGACGAACGTCCGGCGCGCCGAGTTGACGATGGTCCTCGGCACGGCGACGATCAACGGGATGATCACGATCAACACCGCCGCGGAGATCGCGATCGCGCCGTACATCGCGCGGATCGGCGAGAAGTTCAACATCAACGGCTACCGGCGCGCGAACATCCTGGACGCCAACACGTCGGCGCTCGGGTACATCTTCCCGTGGGCCGGCGGCGTGTTGGTGGGGTACCAGGTGATGGTCGGTCCCGACGGGCTCGGCGAGCAGTACGGTCCCGAGATGGTGGTCAATCCGATCGAGGTCGTGCCGTACGTGTTCCACGGCTGGTTCCTCGTGATCGTCTTCCTGATCGCCGCGATCACCGGGTTCGGGCGGGAGTACATCCCCGACCGGACCTCAGAGGAGGTGTCGCGCGCATGAGCCGCTTCGACAAGTTCTTCGCCGGGCTGGCGTTCCGAGGGTCGACGCCCGATTACGAGCCCGGCGACGTGATCGAGGTGATGGTGACCGGGACGGAGGGCGGCGAGGCCGTCGCCCGGATCGGCGACTCGACGCTCCGGATCGAGGACGCGCCGGCCGACGCGGTGAACACCCGCGTGCTGGTCGCGGTCGACGCGTGGGACGACGCTGGCCACCGCGGGACCGGAACGTACCGCGAGACGGTCGGCGAGAGCGCGTTCTGATCGGCCCGCGCGACTCCGTTTTTTGGTGTCGCCGATCTGGTCGTTCACGGCGCTCCGGGCACTGACATCGAGACGGGGTCGTCGGAGCGGAACCGCGCGGTCAGACGGAACATACATCAACAATCCGACTGAAGGTGGGTACGAACATGGATGCCCCCGCCGAGGAGGAACGCGTATGACGAACCGGATCGCGCCGGAGCGCGTCGCCGACCACGTGTCGGCGCTCGCCGAGGAGATCGAGTCGGCGATCGTCCTCGACGAGCGGTTCTTGGAGACGGTGTTGACCGCGGTCCTCGCGGACGGCCACGTCCTACTGGAGGACGTTCCGGGGACGGGAAAGACGATCACCGCGGAGAGCATCGCGACGGCGATGGGGCTGAGCTTCAGCCGGATCCAGTTCACGCCGGACCTCCTTCCGGCGGACATCACGGGCAGTAACGTCTACAACGACCACGACGGGAGCTTCGAGTTCCGCAAGGGGCCGGTGTTCGCCAACGTCCTGTTGGCCGACGAGATCAACCGCGCGCCGCCGAAGACGCAGTCGGCGCTGCTGGAGGCGATGCAGGAGCGTCAGGTGACCGTCGACGGGACCACCTACGATCTGCCGACGCCCTTCTTCGTGATCGCGACCCAGAACCCGGTCGAACAGGAGGGGACCTTCGAGCTGCCGGAGGCGCAGCTCGACCGCTTCCTCGTCAAGTCCGCCATCGGCTATCCGGACCGTGACGGCGAGCGCGAGCTGCTGTTCCGCCGGCTCGACCGGTACGCCTCCGCCCCGAGCGTCACGCAGACGATCGACCGGGAGACGGCCGCGGCGCTGCGGACCGCTCCGGAGGCGGTGTCGGTCGACGACGACCTCGTCGACTACGTCGTCGACCTCTCGCGGGCGACCCGGGAGGACGAACGCGTCGACACCGGCGTCTCCCCGCGCGGCACGCAGCGCCTGCTGGAGGCGTCGCGGGCGGCGGCCGCCTTCCGCGGACGCGACTACCTCGTCCCGGACGACATCAAGCGGGTGGCCGAACCGACGCTCGCCCACCGGCTGGTGTTGTCGACGGAGGCACGCGTGAACCGGGTCGCCGAGCGCGCCGTCATCCAAGACGTGCTCGACACCGTCGACGTGCCGCGCGACGCGAGCGCTCCCGAGGCGTAGCGCTCCGGCGGCCCGCGACTCCCGGCGGTCCCGCTACTCCGAGTTGAAGTAGAGCAGCAGCAGCGCCGCGGCGAGGACGAGCAGCGGGACGGCGAGGAACGAGGTCGCGGACGGCGGGCTAAACGAGCGTCCGGCGTGGTGAACGCCCAGCGTGAGGCCGACGAGCACGACGCCGACGCCCGCGCTGGCGACGACGTGAGCGATCTCCGGCGGCTGAACCGCGCGGGTTCGGAGCTCGACCGCCAGCGTGTAGCCGTACTCCAGGAAGTCCCGGGCCAGCAGCGCCGCCGCCATCGCGACGAACCCCGCGAGCGGCATGACGCCGTACACGGTCGCGGCGACGATCGATACCGCGCTCGACAGGAACACGAGGTTTCGGTAGACGAGCCAGTCCCCCGGTCCCCCGGCGATCGACCCCGTATAGACCCGCACCAACGCGAGCGACGCGGCGGTGACGGCGGCGAGGACGGCCACGCCGCCGAGGAGGAGCGCTGGGAGCGCTCCGACCAGTTCGCGGACGAGCAACGGCGACACCGCCGCCGCCAGCAGCTCGGCCTCGACCGCCGGGCGATACGCCGGGACGCCGGCCTGAACCCCCAACGCGACCGCGGCGACGATGCCGGCGGACGAGACCGTCGGTCCGAGAACGCGCTCGGTCCGGTCGTGCCGCCGTCGAGCCCACTCGGCGAAGGCGACGGCGAGTCGGGCCGCGACCAGTGCGCCCATCACGGCGAGCAGCGCGATCAGCGCCGTTTCCGTGGTCACGGCCTCGCCGAACGCGTCGCTCGCCACGAGCAGATCGGCGAGCAGAGGGTCCTGTTCGGCCGGGTCAAGCTTGCCACCGATCAGCTGCAGGAAGCTCAGGACGAGCAGGCCGATCGCCGACGCCGAGACCGCGGTCGAGAGTCGGTCGTCGTTCCCGGTCGATTCGGTCTCGAGGTCGGTTTCGGGGTCCTCTGCGAGTTCGGCGGCGTCCCGCGCGTCGACCGACTCCAGCGGCGTCGTGGCCAGTCGCCCGGCGCCACGGAGGAGGCTGACGGCGAGCGCCGTCACCAGGACCCACGCGAGCAGCGCCGCGAAACTCGTCAGGCTCTGGTCGGCGGCGGCCGCGTCGGCGACGATCCGGTCGAACACGACGCCGAGATCGGTTTCGCCGATCAGTTGGGACACCGCGAAGAGGATCCCCGACGCCGTCGCGAACAGCGCGGCCGCGCGAAGCGACCCGACCAGCGCGGCGCGGACGTTCGCGGTGGTTACGGTTCGCGTCGCGCTTCCGAACAGGAGCGACAGCGCGACGGTGCCCGTGAGCCCGGCGACCGCGCCGGCGGCGAGTGGCGTGCGCCGAGCCGCGAGGGGATCCGCGGCCACGGCCGCGACGTCAACGTGACCGGCGGTCGCCACGGCGATGCCGACACCGACAAGCGGAGCGGTCGCGAGATAGGCGAGGTGGGTGAGCCGCGCTGAGACGGTGCCTGCGGCGAGCAGTCCGACGCCGACCGCGGCGGCGAACGTCGCGGCACCCGCCACGACCGGGGCGATCAGCGCAAGCGGAAGCAGGACGGCGAGCGACCCGACGCCGACGCCGAGAGCGGTCATCGCCCGGGTCGGGTGGCGTCCCGACCTCATACCGCGCCCCCGAATCGGTGTTCCAGCGCGATCCGAAGCGGCTCCGCCGTGTCCCAGTCGAACACCGTCACGCCGTTTCGTCGCAAGTCGTCGAGGCGGAGCGCCCGGTCAGCGAGCAGGATCCGCTGTCCGTCCGTTTCGGCGCGGGGCTGTCGCGGCGAGAGGACGACGACGCTCTTCCCGTGTGCTCGGAGTCGCGTCGCGAGCTCGACGAACTCGTCGTCCGCGACCGGCGAGATGAGCGTGAACTGCGTGTGGTTCGGCGGCATGTCCGCGAGCTCGTCGGCGGTCGCGGTCGGATCCGGGCGATCCGCGCCGGCCCCGTCGAGGCCCTCGAACAGCCGCCGAAGCGAGAGCCGATGCTCGTCGCCGGTCGACGGCCGGATGGCGTTCCGAGTATCCCCGAGCGTTGTCAGGCCGACGCGGTGGTGGGATCCGAGCAGCATCTCGGCCACCATCTCGGCGGCGTAGGTCGCGTACTCGGCGTGCGTGAGGCCGTCGGCGGCGTACGACACGTCCGTGCCCGGACCGCGGTCCACCACGAGCTGAACCGTCGCGGCCCTCGACTCGCGGTAGGTTACGGTCGTGAGGTCTCCGCTTCGAGCGAGTCGGCGCCAGTCGATACGGTTCGCCGGGTCCGTCGAGTGGTACTCGCGCGTCGAGTGGAACTCGACGCCGGCGCCGCCCCGCGTGGTGTCGAGCATCCCCGAAACGAGGCTCGCCCGGTCGTCGAGCGCGTACGTCTCGGGATGGACCCGGCAGTCAATCGTCGTCTCGACCGCGTCGGTGCGGCGAGCGCGTCGCGATCCGCTCAGGTTCCGTGCGATGAGCGTCGCGGGTTCGAACTCGAAGGACCCGCGCCGCGTCCGAACCGCGTACTCGAACGAGGCCGACTCGCCGGGCGCGAGCGAGAGTCCGGCCCGCGGGGAGCCGTCGACGACGGCGAGCGGCCCGGGGACGCCGTCGACAACTCGAAGGTCGGGGACGTTTCGTTCGCCCTCGTTGCTGACCGTGAGCGTGACCGTCACCTTCCTGCCGGGAAGCGGGCGTTCCGTCTCCAGCGCGCGCTCGCAGGCCAGCTCCGGCGGGTTCAACGTCGTCAGCCGATCGTACAGCGCGAAGCCGACCAGCGGCACCGCGAGCAGGAGCGTCGCGCCGGTCCCGGTCGCCGCACCGACCGCCACCGCGAACAGCCCGACGACCGCGATCCCCTCCGTTCGTCGACTCGTCTCGACGAGCCACTCGTCGGTCATCGCGCCTCCACCTCCCGGTCGGTGGACGCGGCGTCGGCCTCCCCACCGTCCCGTTCGCGTTCCGCGTTCCCGACGCCGTGTAGTTCGCGGGAGAGCCGCTCCAGCTCGCCGGTGGCCGCACGCACGCGACGCTCGAACGTCGCCTCCGGGCGAAGCCACGCGCGGAACCGCTCGGCGGCCGTGGAGTCGGGAGCCGTCGCGAACAGCAGGGCGGCGTCGCGGTCGTCGGTCCACGCGCCCGATTCGAGGAGCTCGCGAGCGTCGGCCTCCGAACAGCCTTCGAGGCGTGCCAGCGTCGCCGCGAGCGTCTCCGTGAGTCCCGGCTCGGACGCGGGCTCGGGGACGGTCGCACCCCGGCGGTAGAGGTCGTGCTCGGCGACGGCCGCGTCGAAGTCGACCCCCGATATCGGCACCGTGCGATCGCTCTCGTCACGGGGAGCAACCGACACCGGGTCGCGCGGTAGCGCTCGAATCGACACGCGACCGAGAGCGCCCAACAGGAGCGCGACGGCGGCGGCCGCGAGCAGACCCGTCTCGGCGATATCGGCGACGTCGACGGCCGTTACGGGGTCGAGGACCTCCGGGGGAAGCACGCCGGGCGCGAGCGCGAGCACGCCGGCGGCGGCGAGCACGAGGGCCCCGAGGGCGGCGCTCACGGCTCGGATCACTCGTCACCACCCCGCGCCGACCGGAGCGAGTGCTCGGCGTCGGCCACCGTCTCGGCGTCGTCTTGGGAGGGCTCGCGGTGGGCGTAGCGGAGCGACCTGAACGCCTCCAGCACGCGGTCGACGTGTCCTTGGGGGAGCCCGAGCGCGGTCGCGCGGTCGGCGATCTCGCGGGGCGTCATCGAGCCGCCGGGCCGCACGACGCCGACCAGCCAGTTCCACGCGCGTGTCACGACGACTCGCGGGTCGATCCGCGGTTCCTCTCCCTCCGCACCGTCCACAGCGGGTGTCCCAGCGGCCGAACGGGCGGAGCCGGCTTCGTCGGGTTCCGACCCTCCGACGCGACGGAGGCGCCGCCACCACGTCCGGGGACCGACCGCGAGCCACCGCGCGAACGCGGCGACGCGTCTCGCGACTCCGCGAGCGCGCGTCGCGAGGCCGGCGGCCGTGGCCGCCAGGAACCGCGGCAGATCGACGGCCGCTCGATGAGCGGCGGACGCGAGCGCGGCGAGCATCGATCGGACGGTCGACGCCGTGCCGCGTCCGCCGCGGGCGAGCAGCGCCCCTATCCACACCGCTGCGCGGATGACCGCGGAGACGGTCCGGCGCGGAACCCGCGAAAGCCGCTCGACCGCGACACGGAGGATACCGGTCGCCTGTCGTCCCGCGGACCGGGGGTCAGTCCATCGAGCCGCGGCCCCCGCGGTACCGAGCGCGAGACCGGCGATGGCGGCCCAGACGCGGACGAGCCCGATCGCACCGTCCGCGGCGGCGTCGCCGCGTTCGACGACGTATCCCAACTCGGACTGCGGGACTACCGGGACGGCGACCGCCGCGGTTCCGTTCGCGTCCGTCGTCGTCTCGCCCGCGCCGGTCGTGACGGTGGCGTCCTCGACGGGCTCGCCGCCGGCGGTCGCCGTGAGCGTCACCGACCGGCCCGGGAGCGGAAGCCCGCCGGTCGCCACGTCGAGGTCCGTGTTCACGTCGAACGTGTCGGCGCCGCGCACCGCTCCGCGCGTCGCCGCCACGTCGACCGTCTCCTCGTAGCCGACCGGGACCGTCGCCGTGCCGTTGCCGTCGGTCTCCGCGACGGCCGCCTCGTCGACGAGTACGTCCAGCCCCTCGACGGGACGGTCGTCGACGAGGACCTCGACGGCCAGATCCCCACCGACCGCCGGCTCGTTCAGTGCGGTGATGGCGGCGTCGGTCGCGACCGGTGCGGTTGCCTCGCCGCTCGCGTCGCCGCGTTCGACCTCGATGCGAACCTCCTCGGCGTACGGAACGGGAACCGTCGCGACCCCGTTTCCGTCGGTCGTCGTCTCCGTCTCTCCGGCGGTCACAGTCGCGTTCGGGACCGGCGACCCGTCGATGGTCGCCGTCACGTCGACCTCGTCACCCGGATGCAGGGGCGTCTCCGCGAACGTCACGTCGATGGCGGTGTTCAGCGAGATACCGGCGTCCGGATCCGACTGCTCGAGCCGAACGAGTCCGGCGGACGCCCCCGAGGCGAACACGCGCTCCGTCGTCTCAACGGACGAGGCGTCGTCTCCACCCTCGCCGTGGCGAACGGTGAACACCGTCCCCGTCGGGAGCTCGGAGATCGGGCCGCCGATCTCCACCTGGTCCGGCGAATTCGTACTCCCGATGGTGTTCCCGCTGTCGTCGAACACGCCGTCGCCTTCCGTTTCCTCACCTTCTTCGCCGTCGCTCTCCTCTCCGTCACCCTCCATTCCCTCGCCTTCTTCGCCGTCGGCCTCTTCCCCATCGCTCTCCTCTCCGTCGGCGTCCTCGGTATCCTCGCCGTCGTCGTCCGCGCTGTCTTCGGTTTCGTCCTCGCTCGGATCGCCGGGCGCGGTGTACTCCTCGACGGTCACCTCGAGGTTCTCCGCGTACGGCAGCGTTCCGGTGGCGTTGCCGTCCGCGTCGGTCCGTCCGACCACGTCGCCGTTGTAGCTGACGCGGTGGTCGACCAGCGGGGACCCGCCCCGCGTGACGCGAACCGTTCCCTCCGTACCGGGGGTGGGGTCGGAGAGCAGTTCGACGTCGGCGTCGACGGTCTCCCAGTCGTCGTCTCCGTCCTCGGTGGACAGGAGATTCGTCCCGACGGCGTACCGCGCGTTCGCCTCGACGGCGTCGTCCGTGGCCGTCGCGTCGCCGTCGTTCGCGCGCACGTCCTCGCGTTCGGGCGGCGTCGGGTCCAAGGTCACCCAGCCGACGCCGTCGATGTACACCTCGACCCAGGCGTGGGCCCGGTCAGCGGTGACCTCCTCGACGCCGTCCTCGATCGATGCGCGAGCGTATCCCGTCGCGTAGCGCGCGGGGATGCCCTGCGTGCGCAGCATCTCCGTCATCGACGCCGCGAAGTACACGCAGTACCCCGACTCCATCTCGAAGAGGAACTCGTCGACGACGTCGTCGCCCGGCTCGGGGGTGTCAAGCGAGTACCCGCGCTCGTTTTTGAGCCAGTGGTCGATCGCGACGGCCTTCCCGTAGGGGGTCGACTGTCCGGCGACGATCTCGTCGGTCAGCTCGTGGACCCGATCCGGCGTCTCCTCGCGCGGCGTGCCGTACCGCTCGACGACGTCGGGGTCGTAGTCGTCGCCGGCGCGCTCGAGCTCCTCGTAGCTCCACTCGGGAACGTCGCTGGTGACGGTGAACTCCGTGCCCGCGTCCATTCGAGCGGTCCGATCGAAGGAGCTGTCGCCGTACACGACGACGTCGTCGAGCCCCCCGACGGCGACCGGCTGGTAGGGGGCCGGAACGATGCTCATCGGCGTCTCGGCGGTGACGCGGTATCGCCGTCGGTCCGCGGCGCCGTCGTGCTCGTACGGCGGGTCGTACGCCGACGCGCTCGTCGACCGCTCCCAGCCGGTTCCCGTGTAGGTGTCGTACGTGGCGGCGCGCCAGTACGGCGTTTTGAGGGCGCCGTACCGGAGCATGCCCGTGTCGTCGCCCGGCGCGTTCGCGCCGTCCGCGCCGCCCGACTCCGTCGCGCCCTCCGCGCCGCCCGGCGTGTACGGGTCCGCGTCGGAGCCGAGCCGCTCGGCGTCGTCCGCGTCGAAGCGCTCGCCGTCGAACGGACCGCCGTCCTCCCCTCCCTCGCCGCCATCGGGTCGGTCCCCGGGCGGCTCGTCTCCCTCGGCCTCGTCGAGCGTGGATTCGATCGACTCCGCGACGCCGGAGCCCCCGCCCGTCGCGGACTCCGTCGGACTCCCCAGGTCCGGTTGGATCAGCGGCGCGGCCAGCGCGACCGACGTGAGGCAGAGCGCGGCGATCATCACCGCCGCGACGCGCGAACTCATCGGGAATCGACCGTCGCGTCGAACGCAGGAGTGTCGTCGCGTGCTGTCGCCGCTTCGGGGATTGTGGGTGTGACTACCATCGATACAGTTCGGATTAGATGACTGTCATTCTCCGCGATATATAACTGTTACAGACTACTCCCCTCCTCACGGAGCGACGGAGCGAACACCGTGACCGAGTACCGTTACCGATGACGAAGTGTTCGCCCACGTATCAGAAATGTGATTTTTCAGCGGGCGCGGTAGACGGGGGACGGCCGTGCGCTGCTCCGAGGCAACCAGACCCGCGACTCCTGAGACCGGATCCCGCGTCTCGGCGGGTGTCTGTGCGTGACGGCCCACACGCCTCGTACCGGGTTGCTTTTTACCGCTACCCTCCAACTGCCGTCCGTGCTATCGGTGGAGCTACACGCGCACTCCGCGCTGTCCTACGACGGGCGCGACCCGGTCGACCTCCTCTTGGAGCAGGCGGCCGGAGTCGGGCTCGACGCGCTCGCCGTCACGGACCACGACGAGATCGACGCCAGCATCGAGGCGGCCGAGAAGGCCCCCGACTACGGGCTCGTCGGCATCGTCGGCATGGAGGTGACGAGCGCGGCGGGCCATATCCTCGCGTTCGGCATCGGCGAGCGCGTCGAGAGCGGACTCCCCTACGACGAGACGCTCGATCGGATCCGCGACCAGGGCGGGATCGCGGTCGTTCCCCACCCCTTCCAGAAGTCCCGCCACGGCGTCGCCGCCCACATCACCGACGAGCAGCTGGCGAGCGCCGACGCCCTCGAGGTGTACAACTCCCGGCTGTTCACCGGGCGCTCGAACCGGCAGGCCGAGAAGTTCGCGATCCGGAACCGGCTCCCGATGACTGCCGGCAGCGACGCGCACATCTCGGAGATGGTCGGACAGGCCGTGACCGAGGTCGGCGCCGACGAGCGCTCGGCCGGGGCGATCCTCGACGGCATCGCCGACGGCCGGACCAGCGTCGTCGGGAAACGGACCCCGTGGCGCGTCTCGCTCCGGCAGTTCGGCGGCGGCGCCAAGCGCCGCGCGCTCCGGGCGCTGAACGCGCTCCGCTGATCGCGATGTCGGCCCCTCGCTCTTCCCCCGACCTGCGCGGCGCGCCGCCCGAGCGCGTCCGCGACGCCCTCCGCGCCGGAGACCCCTTCCCCGGCGGGCGCGGGTTCGCCGGACTGCTCCGCGAGCCGCCGAACCGCGAGGGACCGGTCCTCGTCCGGGACGTGCTCGGCCGCCAGCCGCTGTTCGTCGAGCGCGGTGCCGCCGATTCGTCGTCTGGCGGGAACTCGGCATCCGGAGGCGACCCCACCAATCCGGACGCGTGGAGCTTCGACCGGACCGACCTCGACGACCCGGAACCCGTCCCGGCCGGCGCGATCGCCTCGAGCGCGGGGACCGAGCGCGTCTGGTCGCTCCCGGACGACGGGCCGGTCGATCCGGAGTCCGGACAAGCCGCGGTCGACGAGGCGCTCGACGCCGCGCTCGGCGGTCTCGAAACGGAGACGAGCGAGAGCGACCTCGCGGTCGCCTTCTCCGGCGGCGTCGACTCCGGGGTCGTCGCCGCCGCGGTCCCGGACGCCCCGTGTTACGTCGCCGGCTTCGAGGGGTGTCACGACGTCGCGGCCGCCCGCGAGGCCGCCGCGGCGATGGAACTCGACCTCCGCGTGGTCAAGGTCACACACGACGACCTCGTGCGCGCGGTCCGCGAGGTCGCCGCGGCGACCGGCCGCCGAAATCCGATGGACGTCGCGATCGCGGTCCCGCTGTACCTCGCGGCGGAGGCGGCCGCGGCCGACGGCGTCCGCCGGCTCGCGGTGGGGCAGGGCGCCGACGAGCTGTTCGGGGGCTACAGCAAGGTGGCCGACCCCGTCGGCGACGACCGCGTGGCGGCGGAGACGGTGCGGGGCGCGCGGACCGAGACCGTCCGAACGCTCCCGGACCAGCTCGAACGCGACGTGCTCGCGCTCCGCGCCGCCGGGGTCGAGCCGATCGCGCCCCTGCTCGACGACCGGATCGTCGCGGCCGCGCTCGCGCTGCCGGGCGAACTGCTCGCGAGCGACGGCGAGCGCAAGGTCGCGCTCCGGCGGGCGGCGACCGGTCGGGTGCCGGAGTCGGTCCGGACGGCCGACAAGAAGGCGGTCCAGTACGGGACGTACGTCTCCCGGGAGCTCGACCGGCTCGCGCGGCGAGCGGGGTTCAAGCGGCGCATGGACGACCACGTCGGGCAGTATCTCGACGCGCTGCTGGCGACAACATAGCGGGGACCGAGCGTCGCGAAAAACGGCCCGTGAGGGCCGATTCTGACCAAGCCGCCGTATGGAGTACCAGTCCTACGGCCGACGCCCGATCGATCGGGCGTCTACTGACGGATAACGGGGACCGATATAAAATTCAGGGAGTAGTGACAAATATGACAACAGCGACCCGCGAATGAATGACGTTCGGCCACAAATCTCGGGGATTCGACCCGAACGATCTGATCGGAACCGCACAGACGCGGCGGAACCGCCCATCCATCCGACCGGTGACCGGGTCGGGAGGCGAGGGGGCGAACGGTGCGGACCGCCGCGACGGGCGATGCGGCCCGGGCCTCGCAGCGCGCGGTGCCTCACCTAACGAGGTACGGGTCGCTGCCGGCGATGAAGCGGCCGAGGTCGCTCTCGCGGCGGAAGTCCGTCGATCGGAGCTCGCGGAGCGCCGCGGCGAGCCGGTCGCCGTCGCCGTCGGTCCACTCGGCGGGGTCTTTGATCGGGAGGACGAGCCACCCGGAGCCGAGCAGCTCCTCGGCGTGGAGCGCGTCCATGTCGATCTCGGTCTTGTGCGCCCGCGCGGTGTACTGCCGGAGGACGTGGTCGGTCGCGCGGGCGCCGACCGGGAGGAGGACGTGAGCGGCGATCGCTCGGAGCTCCGCGTCGAAGAACCGCTCCATGTCGTCGTACGACGCCTCGTCCGGGACGCCGTCGGGAACGCACATGTGGAGGAACGAGAGGAAGGTCCGATCGACGGCGATCGGGTCGACGGTCTCGGCGTTGCCCGCCGAGTCGTCGTCCGCCGAGTCGTCGCCCGCCGGGCGGTCATCCGGTACCGGTCCCTCGTCGAACCCCGCGATAAGGCCGCCCTCGGCCAGTGCGGAGAGGAACGCGGCCGACCACGGCTCACCGGTGAACGGGACGCCGGCGTCGACGCCGCCGTGGACCCCGGGGTGGTCGCCGATCACGTGGAAGTCGGCGTTGGCGTCGCCGTAACCGGGGACGAACGACTCGCAGTCCGGGCGCATCCCGAACGGGTTCCGCGTCCTGTCCGTGACGTTCTGCACGCCGCGTGATAGGCGACGGACCGGTTATATCCCGTTCGGTCCGCGACGGTCGGTGCGTCGAGGACGCCCGGAGCGCCGTGAAGCCCGACAACGAGGCGCACGGGGCTCGACGACGGCCCAACGCGAAGCGCACGAGCCACGGTGGATTCTCATAAGTTATGGAAACGAGCCGCGTTCGCCCCGCCGTCGATATCCCGGGATCAGCGACACGGCGAGAATAGTTAATGAAAAATAAGTTATAACCGAAAAACGCATGACTGCGTCGAGGTCCGTTCGAACTCGCTCCCGAAAAGTATTTATATACACCTCCGCACCGGTCGCTCGAAGACCCATGTTCGACCGCATCCGCACGGCGGCCCTCTTCGGGCTGCACCAGGCGACCGTCGCCGTCGGGATCTCGCTGTTCCCGGTGGCCGTCTTCGCCCGCAAGCAACTCGGTATCAACGTCCCCATCGGCCGGCTCGTCGAGACCACCGGCGAGGTGTACGAGGCCACCGAGGAGTGAACGCGCCGTCGTCGTGACCGTCCGTTTTCGAGAGTGTCCCGTTCTCAGGAACGCCCCCTCCTCAAGAGTCCTTATCGAGGCGCTCGCAGGCACGCGCCACCGCAAGAAGACGAGAAGACGAGAAGACGAGACAGGGCCCTGACGACCGGCTCGTGTGAGTTCGAAGGGCCGTCGGGGCGGAGGCGAGAACACCGGTCCGGCGTCGGTTCGGGCGCCGGCTCATTTATAAGCGGTGTCGAGGGAGGTCCGCGACCAATAGACCCGTCGGAACCGGCGGTCGGTCCCCGAAGGGTTGCCTTTATCAGCGCGCCGGGCCAACGGAGGCGTAATGCGAACACCGACAGGCGACCTCTCCGACGGGCCGGCCGATGAGTTGGGCCGCGACCAGCCCGTCTTCGGACCGGAGATAGGCGAGTTCGAACACAGCGAACGCCGCGCGGCGCAGGCCGACGGCGAGGGCGAGATGAAGACCGGCACCACAACCGTCGGCATCAAGACCGCCGACGGCGTCGTGATGGCGACCGACATGCGCGCCTCCCTCGGCGGCATGGTCTCCTCGAAGGACGTCCAGAAGGTCGAGGAGGTCCACCCCCGCGGCGCGCTGACCATCGCCGGCTCAGTCTCCGCCGCCCAGAACCTCATCTCGACGCTGAAAGCCGAGACGAGCCTCTACGAGACCCGCCGCGGCAAGGACATGTCCATGGAGGCGCTGTCGACGCTCACCGGGAACCTCCTCCGCTCCGGCGCGTTCTACATCGTCCAGCCGATCCTCGGCGGCGTCGACGACGAGGGCGCCCACATCTACTCCATCGACGCCCTCGGCGGTACGACCGAGGAGGAGTACACCGTCACCGGCTCCGGCTCGCAGTACGCCCTCGGTGTGCTCGAACAGGAGTACCACGACGAGGTCACCGTCGACGAAGCGACCGAGATCGCCGCGAAGGCGATCCAGTCCGCCGTCGAGCGCGACCTCGCGTCCGGCAACGGGATCAACGTCGCCGTCGTCACCGACGATGGCGTCGACATCACCCGGTACAAGGAGTTCGACGACCTGCTGTAGACGCGGTCGCCGGTCGCGACCGACGCCGATTCCCCTTCTGTCGATGCTTTTTCGTTGGTTCGAACGTTCCGCAGCGCCGAGCGACGGCCCTTCGGTTCCGACGCCTCAGGCGCCGCGGTCTTCGACGGCGTCGGCGTCCGCCGCGTCGGTCGTGTCCGCCGCGCCGGTCGTGTCCACCGCGCCGGCCGTGTCCGCCGGGCCCTCCACGTCGTTCGGCGACCGGATCCCGTCGCCCCAGTAGAACCGCGGTCCGAGGGCGAGGTAGCCGACGGCGAGGAACAGCAGCGCGAAGGCGAACCCCTCGCCGATCCACGCCGGGAGGAGGGACGTGGCCGCGTGGCCGAGCGGGGTGACGATTACGGCCGCCTGCACGACGCCCATCACGAGCGCGTCCTGCGCGTGGAGGTCGGGGTACGTGACCGTCGACCCCATCAGCAGAGCGAACGCGGCGGTCGCCGCGACGAGCAGCAGGGGGGCGGTGTAGCCGGCGATGACGGCCGCGGCGAGCACCGTGGCTGCGAGCGTCGTCGGCACGCCGACCGTCTCGCGCTCGTCGGCGTCGTACGCCGTGTACATCCCGAGCCGGGCGACCGCCATCGAGACGAACAGGGCCGCGACGCCGAGGCCGGCGGCGACGAAGACCGGGTCGTCCGCGAACGTTCGCGCGTCGAGGAGGAGGAACGCCACGAGCGCGGCGGGCGCGACGCCGAACGACGCCACGTCCGCCAGCGAGTCGAGGTACGGCCCCGCGTCGGTCGAGCCGCGGTGGCGCGCCACGACGCCGTCGAGCCCGTCCGCGACCGCGGCGAGCAGGATGAGGCGGGCAGCGAGCCGAGCGTCGACGGTGGCGGCGACGACCGCGAGGAAGCCGACCGCCGCGTTCGCCACCGTCACCGCGTCCGCGAGCCCGAGCCGCCTGACGAACCGCAAATGCATACGGGATCGGTCGCCGAGCCGGGTTTTAGGGTTTGTTATCTCCGGAACGGCGCGTCCTCGGAACGGGTCCACCGACACCACGCTTAATCCCACAGACGACTAACAGGAGGTATGTCGTCCCCTCGAACCCTCTTAGTTCATCCGGAGGACGGAATCGGCCCGATCGAATCCGCGTTCGACGCGGCCGGGTTCGACGTGACGACAGCCCACACCGCGACCGCGGCGGTCGCCGAGGCGACCACGGCGGCGTACGACTGCGTCGTGAGCGAGTACGCCCTCCCGGGCGACGACGGCGTCTCGCTGGCGGAGGCGGTAGCGGACGCGGACCTCGAGGTCCCGGTCGTGCTGTTCACCGCGGACGACGACGGGGCTCGCGCGGCCGGCGCCCTCGAACGCGGCGCCGCGGAGGTCCGCCGTCGGAACGGTACCGGCTCGATCGAGCGGCTGGTGTCGGACGTGTCGGCCCGCTGTACCGAGGGCCCGCCGCCCGGCGCGCGACAGGACATCTCGGGCCGCGAGCCGTCCGCGACGGAGGTGAAGCGGGCGGTGGCCGAGGCGCCGGTCGGCATCAGCATCAGCGACCCGGATCTCTCCGACTACCCCCTGGTGTACGCCAACGAGGCCTGGATCGAACACACCGGGTATCCGATCGAGGAGGCGCTCGGCCGGAACCCGCGGTTCCTTCAGGGGCCGGGGACGGACCCGGAAACCGTCGAGCGGATCGCGGAGGCGGTCGCGGAAAACGAGGAGATAACCGTCGAGATCCGCAACTACCGCCGCGACGGGACGCCGTTCTGGAACGAGCTCACGGTGGCGCCGGTGTACGACGGCGACGGCGATCTCGCCCACTACGTCGGGTTTCAGAACGACGTGACCGACCGGAAGAACGCGGAGCGGCTCGCCGAGGAGCGCGCCGAGAAGCTCGCGAGCGAGCGACAGGCGCTCGACCGGGTTCTCGGTCGGGTGAACGGGCTCCTCAGCGAGATCACGCGGATCCTCGTTGAGAGCGAAGACGCCGAGTCGATCGCCGAGCGCGTCTGCGAGGAGATCGCCGCCGAGCAGGGGTACGCCGGCGGCTGGATCGCCGAGGTCTCGCCGGCGACCGGCCGGCTCGACGTCACCGCCGCGAGCGGCGTCCCGGTCGAGCCGGGGACCTCGATTCCGCTCGACGACGTTCCGTCGGCGGTTCCGCAGGCGGCTGAGACCGACGAGGCGACGGAGTGCGCCGCGGGGAACGGGGCCGACGCGCGGCTCGCCCCCGACGCGGTCGGCGGCCACCGGCTGGTCGTCGCGCCGATCACGTACGGGGACCACCAGTACGGGCTGCTCGGGATCTACGGCGACGAGGAGGACCCGCTCGGCCGCCGCGAGCGGCGGGTGTGCGAGTCCGTCGGGAAGATGATCGCGAACGGGCTCCACTCGGTCGAAACGACTCGGATCCTCACCACGGACCGCGTCGTCGAGCTCCACGTCGAGATCGACGACCCCTCGTTCTCGCTCTCGCGGATCGCGGCCGCCGTGGACGGAACCGTCGAGCACCTCGGCACGACACGGCTCGACGACGACGCCTGCGAGCTGTACGTCCACGTCGACTCGCCCGCGGCGGGCGTCGACGCGATCGACGGCCTCCCCTTCGTCGAGGAGGTCCGCTCCGTTTCGTCCGACGACGAGCATCTCACCGCGGCGGTCACGCTGACGGAGGCGCCGCCGCTGACGCGGCTCGCCGAGTACGGGGTCGTCGTGGTGGCGGTCAGCGCCCGTCCCGAGGGCGCGGACGTGACGCTCGAAACGCGGCCCGAACAGGACGTGAGACAGGTGCTCGACGTGTTCCGGGCGGAGTACGAGGGCGTGACGCTCCGGTCGCGGTCCGAGCGCGAGAACCGGGACCGGAGCCTGACGGAGTTCGCGGCCGCCGTGGACGACCGACTCACCGACAGACAGCGGGCGGCGCTTCGGACCGCGGAGCTGAACGGGTACTTCGAGTGGCCCCGCCCGGTCGACGGCTCGGAGATCGCCGAGCAGATGGGGATCACCAGACAGACCTTCCACCAGCACCTGCGGGCGGCCGAGCGGAAGCTCGTCGAGGCGTACGTCCACCCGCGGTCGCGGAACTGAGGCGCAGATCAGCTCGATAGCCATGTTCACCGCACGCGATACCGCCGAGATAGACGCCGACGTCGAGTCGGTGTTCGCCTTCCTCGACGACCCGCGCAACCACGCCGCCGTCACGCCCCGACTCGAAGACGTCAGAGACGTCGAGCGGCTCTCGAACGGCGGGAAGCGACTGGCGTACACCTACCGGATGGCCGGCCTCGGGATCGACGGCGAGATCGTCCAGACGGTCCACGAGCCGAACGAACGGATGACCTTCGAGCTCCGCGGCCGGCTGACGGGGACGATCGACCTGACGTTCGAGCCCGCGGACGGCGGGACGAGACTGACCTACGCGGCGAAATACGACCTCCCGGAGAACGCCCTGACCGTCCTCGGCGAGCCGGTCGTCCGCCGGTTCAACGAGCGGCAGGTCCGGGCCACGCTCGACGCCGTCGCGGAGCGGTTCGCAGACGGCGCCGACTGACAGGTGGCGGGGGTTCGCGACCCGCGCCGGAACCGGCGGAACGAGCCGTCATTCGGGCGAAGTATTAAGAACGGGTTGGCCTAACTTCGAGGCATGGATCCGATGACCCTCCAATTCGGTTTCGGCTTCGGCCTCGTGAGCGTCGGGCTGCTCTTCTTACTGCTCGTGGTCGTCACGCTCTGGCAGTCGTTCGAGATCGTCGACGCCTACGAGAAGAAGACGCTCACGGTGTTCGGCGAGTACCGGAAGCTGCTCGAGCCGGGTATCAACCTCATCCCGCCGTTCGTCTCCCGCACGTACCCGTTCGACATGCGGACCCAGACACTGGACGTTCCTCGCCAGGAAGCGATCACGCGGGACAACTCGCCGGTGACGGCGGACGCGGTCGTCTACATCAAGGTGATGGACGCGAAGAAGGCCTTCCTCGAAGTGGACGACTACAAGAAGGCCGTCTCGAACCTCGCGCAGACGACCCTCCGCGCTGTCCTCGGCGACATGGAGCTCGACGACACGCTGAACAAGCGCCAGGAGATCAACGCGAAGATCCGCAAGGAGCTGGACGAACCCACAGACGAATGGGGGATCCGCGTCGAGAGCGTCGAGGTCCGCGAGGTCAACCCCTCGAAGGACGTTCAACAGGCGATGGAGCAGCAGACCTCCGCCGAGCGCCGCCGGCGCGCGATGATCCTCGAAGCGCAGGGGGAACGTCGCTCCGCGGTCGAGCAGGCCGAGGGTGACAAGCAGTCGAACATCATCCGCGCGCAGGGGGAGAAACAGAGCCAGATCCTCGAAGCGCAGGGTGACGCCATCTCGACCGTCCTCCGCGCCCGCTCGGCCGAGTCGATGGGCGAGCGCGCCATCATCGAGCGCGGCATGGAGACCTTAGAGGAGATCGGGAAAGGCGAGTCCACCACGTTCGTCCTCCCGCAGGANGCCGAGTCGATGGGCGAGCGCGCCATCATCGAGCGCGGCATGGAGACCTTAGAGGAGATCGGGAAAGGCGAGTCCACCACGTTCGTCCTCCCGCAGGAGCTCACCAGCCTCGTCGGCCGCTACGGCAAGGCGCTCTCCGGCTCCGACGTGCAGGACATGGAGGGACTGGAGGGACAGGAGTTCGACGACGACACTCGGAAGATGCTCGGGCTCGACGACATCGACGAGATCCTCGGTCAGATCGAGGAGTCCGCGGAGATGAACGTCGAGGAACTGGAGAAGGAGGCGGAGGCGGTCAAGGCGGGCGGCGCCGGCGCGGACATCAAGTCGGCCGACGAAGTCATCCAGGAGATGGACGAGGAGGCCGTCGACGGCGACGTGGAGACCGAACGCGAGAGCTGACCAGGCCTCGTCGACGCCGTCGGTGACGATGGCGTAATCGCCGCCGGGCGCGCGAGACCGTCCAGTACCGCCGAACGAAGTGCTTTTGTCGGGGCGACGACTAACACGCGCCGTGACAGACGGAATCGACGGACGGAAACGCGAGACGCTCCGGCGGTTCGCCGCCATCGGAGCCGCCGCGCCGTTCGTCGGGACCGCGAGCGCCGAGTCCGGAGACGACGAGGCCGACGCGAACGAGACCCGCGAGGCCATCCGCGGGTACGTGCCGACGACCCCCGGCGCTCACTTCTCGAAGCTCCGCGACGACCTCCGGCTCGGGACCGGCGAGGCGCAGTACCACCTCCGGAAGCTGGAGGAGGCGGGCGAGGTCGAGTCGGCGAAGGACGCCGACTACCGCCGCTACTTCCCCGCCGGCAGGTTCGACGACCTTGACAAGCGCGCGCTCGGGTACCTCCGGCGCGACACGCCCCGCGGGATGATCCTCGCGCTGTTGCGCGACCCGACGGCGACCGGGGCGGAGCTGGCCGCGGAGCTCGGCGTCTCTCGACCGACGGTAAGCACCGCCGCGGCCGACCTCGAAGCGGCGGGGCTCCTCGACCGGACCGACGGCTACGCGCTGACCGAGCCCGAGCGGCTGCTCACGCTCGCCGTCCGATACGCCGACTCCTTCGACGCCGACGCCGTCGCCTTCGCGGACGACGCGGCGTCGCTGGTCGCGTACGACCCGTGAACGGCCCGCTCGTGTTCGGGTCGTACGCCGCGCGCCTTCAGGCCACGACCATCCACGTCGTCCCCGACGAGTAGCCCCACTTTTCGACGTCGAGGTCGGCGGCCGCGTCGGCGACGGCGCCCATGTTCGCGCCGACCTCCTTCGCCGAGAGGTCGAGATCGTCGGCGATCAGCCGCGACTTGAAGTAGGTCTGCTCGCCGGCGTTCTCGCGGAGGTACCGCAGGATGCGCGCCTGTTTCGACGAGAGGCCGGCGGACTCGACGGCGACCGCGTCGGATTGGACCGTGCTCATACCCGACACAGGTCGTCTCCCCCCATAAGGCGGTTGGTAAACCGGATTAACACGTCGCAGTCATGCGATTTCTCTCGATAGAGGGACCACAGCGGGGGAACGAGCGCCGCGTTTCGGTACGATCCTCGAACGACGGAGGCGACCGCGGTTGGGGTCAGTACAGATCGGAGACGAACGGACCGAACGCGCCGGCGACCGCGGTCGCGAGGGCGTCGGCGCGGTCGACGCGGCCGTTCGTGAGCGCGCCCGCGGCGCCGCCGCGTCTCGCGACCCCGTTCGTGTCGAGGACGTCGTCCATCACGGGACCGAGCTCCTCGCCGTCCTCGATCCGAGCGGCGACGGGGCCGGGGAGTTCGAGGCTCGGGCCCGCGCCGCGGCCGACCCGCGACCCGTCGGCGACGGCGGCCCACATGACGAGAAAGAGCCCGTTCGCGCCGTCGAATCCGGCGACGCCCCCTTCGATGCCGACCGCGAGGTCGCACGCGTCAGGCTCCGCGTCGAGGACGGCCGCGGCCCGGTTCTCGGCGCCCGCGATCGTCTCGGCGTGGCCGGTCGGCTGTTCGCTCACGCCGGAGGGGACGGGGACGGCCTCGACCGCGACTGCCTCCGGGCTTTCGGAGAGCCCGTCGAGGAGGCCCGGTTCGGAGTCCGACTCCCCCGCGATACCGAGCGCCCGTTCGACCGCGCGTCGCTTCACCGGGTTGCCGCTGCCGACGCCGACTCGCATGGTCGTGATCGGGCGACCGCTTACGAATATCTCTCGATGTCGGGATGGAGCAGGCCTGCCAGCCGCTCGACGCCGTCGATCAGGGCGGGGCTCGGCTGGTTCAAGAGGGAGTCGTCGATCACGTGGACGGGCGCGTCGACGGCCCAGTCGCGTCCCTCCACGGTCGCGGGATCGATCCGGTCGCCGTGCCCGCAGACGTGGACGACGACGTGGTCGGGGTCGGCCGCCTCGACGCTCGCGAGGTCGACCTCGCGGGAGCGCTCGCCCGGGTCGACGAAGGGGTACCGACCGCCGGCGGCGCGCACGGCGTCGGGGACCCAGTTGCCGGCGGCCATCGGCGGGTCCGACCACTCCTCGCAGTAGACGGTCGGTCGGGATCGGTCCGCGACCGCGTCGGCAACTCGGTCGAGGCGCTCTCGGGCGGCGGCGGCGAGACGCTCGCCGGCCTCGGGTCGCCCCACGTCGGCGCCGCGGGCGGCGAAGGTCGCGATCGCCTCGTCGAGGGTCGCGGGCTCGCGGTGCCGGACCGGGAGTCCGCGCGCGCGGCAGTCGTCCGCGAGGTCGCTCTGGAGCCCGTCGCTGGTGAGGACGGCGTCGGGGTCGAGGTCGGCGACGCGACCGAGGTTGGGGTTCAGCCACCCGCCGACGGGAGCGGGCGACCCCGCGTCGTGCGCGGCGCCCGCGTCCGCGGGGGGATCGCAGTGGTGCGTGACGCCGACGAGGGCCTCGGCGGCGCCGAGGGCGGCCACGGTCGCCGTCGCGCTCGGCGCCAGCGAGACGAGGCGCTGTTCAGACATGCGAAACCCTTGGGAAGCGACTATGCCAAGGGTTTCGATCGGTGACACCGGCACCCAAACAAACACGGTAATCTCCCGAGATGTGAATGATAACAGACACGAATAAGTAGATCACCGAGTAACGTGGCGATATGGCCGCCAAATCATGTGTTGTCTGCGGATCAGCTTCAACCTCTGATGGGATGCCATATCGATGCGCCTACTGTGGAGAACCGGTCTGCCCGGAGCATCGTCTCCCGGAAAATCACAGTTGTACTGGTGAACGGCTCCCCGAAGACGAGACCCCAAGGGATCGGTCCCCACAGCCGATGCACCCAGACGACGTAACGACGATGGGAACGACGCCAGACAATATCGGCCAGTCATCACCGGATGTCGCTCTTGACGGCTCAATTGCCGGCGATCAACCGAGCGATTCGGACGAATCGACGACGAAGTCGTGGTGGCGCCGATTGCTCCCTTGGTAGTTTCGTGTTGATCGCGGAGACGTAGATCTACCCACTGTGTTTCGTCGCTGCGATCCGCGAAAACACGTGATAGATCGTGTCCTTTCGTCGGGATTCCGGCGACACGTTCCGGTCGTTTTAAGTTCAGTTCCGCCGTCTATCGGGTAAGATCGCTCTCGGGCCGTGTTCAGTTACCGAGAGGGGGTTTAGCCATGAGTGAACGACTACACACGCGGGGGAGTCGCTCCCGAACAGAGACCGACGAGACGGAATCGGAACAGACCGACGAGACGCTGAGCTGTCCGGAGTGCGGCGGGAACGTCATCAACGACGAGGAGCACGGCGAGAGCGTCTGCGCCGACTGCGGCCTCGTCGTGGAGGCGGACTCGGTCGACCGCGGGCCGGAGTGGCGCGCGTTCGACTCCCGCGAGAAGGACGAGAAGAGCCGCGTCGGCGCCCCGACGACGAACACGATGCACGACAAGGGGCTCTCGACGAACATCGACTGGCGCGACAAGGACGCGTACGGGCGCTCGCTCGGCGCGCGCCAGCGCCAGAAGATGCAGCGGCTCCGCAAGTGGAACGAGCGGTTCCGCACCCGCGACTCGAAGGAGCGCAACCTGAAGCAGGCGCTCGGCGAGATCGACCGGATGGCCAGCGCGCAGGGACTCCCGGACAACGTCCGCGAGACCGCCTCCGTCATCTACCGCCGCGCGCTCGACGAGGACCTGCTGCCCGGCCGCTCCATCGAGGGCGTCTCCACCTCCTGCGTGTACGCCGCCGCCCGAATGGCGGGCGTCCCGCGCAGCCTCGACGAGATCGCCGACGTGTCGCGCGTCGAGAAGGCCGAGATCGCGCGGACGTACCGCTACGTCGTCCGCGAGCTCAAGCTCGAAGTGAAGCCGGCCGACCCCGAGCAGTACGTCCCCCGGTTCGCCTCCGACCTCGAGCTCTCCGAGGAGTCGGAGATGCGCGCGAAGAGCCTCCTGCGCAACGCCAAGGAGAAGGGCGTCCACTCGGGCAAGTCGCCGGTCGGCCTCGCCGCGGCCGCCGTCTACGCCGCCGCCCTCCTCACGAACGAGAAGACGACGCAGGCCGCCGTCAGCGAGGTCGCCGACATCAGCGAGGTCACCATCCGGAACCGGTACCACGAGCTGTTAGAGGCCGAAGACGGTCTCGTCGCCTGAGCCGACCGACGACGCTTTTCCGCACCTGTCGATCCCGTTTCGCCCCGGACGCACACACATAAGTCCCCGCCCCCGGAAGCTCCGCGCATGTTCGAGGAGTTCGTCCTGACCGCGAGCACGGCCGACCTCTCGGAGGAGCCGCGCGCCCGCGAGGACGCCGACGCCGTGGAGTTTCGGATGGATCTGGCAGACTCCCCGCTCGCCCAGCTCGACGCGTACGACGGGGAGCTCCCGCTGCTCGTCACGAACCGAGCGTCGTGGGAGGGCGGCGAGGCCGACGACCTGGGCCGGTTCGACGCGCTCTCGACCGCGCTCGGCCACGAGGCGGTCGCCGCCGTCGACGTCGAGCTCGCCGCCCTCCGCGGCAACGCGCCCGAGGGCGAGGAGTCGCACGCGACCGCGCTCCGCGACACGGCGCGCGAGGAGGGCGTCGCAGTCGTCGTCTCGGTCCACGACTTCGAGTCGACGCCCGAGCCCGCCGCCCTCGTCGACCTGCTCGCCGACGCCGCCGACGAGGGCGACGTGGGGAAGCTGGCGACGACCGCGACCGCCCCCGCCGACGCGCTCGCGATGATCGAGGCGACCCACGAGACGACCGCGGCGGGCCACCGCGTCGCGACGATGTGCATGGGCGAGCCCGGTCGCCACACCCGCGCAGTTACCCCGATCTACGGCTCGAAGATCGGCTACGCGCCCGTCGATCCCGCGAACGCGACCGCGCCCGGCCAGTACCCGCTCGCGACGCTCAGGGAGCTCGTCGACGGGTTGCGGGGAGGAGGGACGAGCGAGTGAGTGTTTATAAACCGTCGATCTAAGCGTGGCGATTGTTTATAAACAAATGCGGTGCGGTGGTGGCGCGTGCCCGTGAGCGGCCGTCAGGCCGCGAACCGGCGCGCGAGGGAGTCGGTTGCCCGGAGCAACGCGGAGGGCAACCGACGAGGCTGGGGAGGTGTTCACCGCTGTGACAGCGAAGATCACTTATAAAGAATCACCGAGACCGCCAACCGTCTCCCCGTACGCCACCTAAAGAGCCAAACCGCTTTACGAACGCCCCCGTAAGTGGTCCTAATGGCGACGTGCGACGTGTGTGGGGAGTACGAGAACCTCCCGTATCAGTGTAACCGGTGCGGCAGGACGTTCTGTGCCGACCACCGCCTGCCCGAGAACCACAACTGTCCGGGCCTCGCCGAGTGGGACGATCCGGGCGGCGTCTTCGACAGCGGGTTCGACGGGAGCGTCGAGGCCGGCGGGGCCGGGAGCGCGGGCGGGTCGGGCTCCGGCTCGTTCGCCGGCGTCACGGGCCGCGTCAAGCGACGGATCGACCGGGAGACGAACACCGGCGGGCTCGTGAGCTACTTCCGCGGGAACGCGACGTACACGATCCTGTTGGCGATATGGGTCACGTTCCTCGCGCAGTTGGTCGTGTTCTGGGGCGTGAGCCCCGCGCTCCACGACCAGCTGTTCGTCCTCCGGGCGGACGCCCTCGGGAACGTCTGGACCTGGGTGACCGCCGTGCTCTCCCACTCGCCGGTCGGCCTCTACCACATCATCGGCAACAGCGTCGTCCTGTTCTTCTTCGGGCCGCTCGTCGAGCGCGCCGTGGGGTCGAAGCGCTTCACGGCGTTCTTCTTCCTGTCGGGGATAATCGCGGGGCTCGGCCACATCCTGTTCGCGATCGGGATGGGCGCCACGTCGACCGGCGTGCTGGGCGCCAGCGGCGCCGGCTTCGCGATCCTCGGCGTCCTCACCGTCTGGCGGCCGAACATGCAGGTGCTCCTCTTCTTCGTCGTCCCGATGAAGATCAAGTACCTCACGTGGGGGATCGCGCTCGTCTCGGCGGTCCTCGTCGTCCAGAGCGTTCAGGCCGGCGGGGCCGGCAGCGCCGGCAACATCGCGCACCTCGCGCACCTGATCGGCTTCGCCATCGGGCTCGCGTTCGGTAAGCGCAACGAGGGGCTCGCGCGCTCTGCGGGCGGCATGGGCGGCATCTCGATGGGCGGCGCGCGCGGTCCCCGTGGACCGGGCGGGCCAGGCGGCCCGGGCGGACGCTTTTAAATGGCGCCATCGATCGATCCGGCCGGCGTCGCCCGTTCGGAGTTCCTCCCCGACCCCGCGCTCTCCCGGACCGAGATGGAGTCGCTCCAGCGCGAGTTGGCCGCGGCGGCGACGTTCGCGGACGACCACGGGATCGACCCGGCCGCGGTGGCGATCGGCGAGCCGGCGGACCTGACCGACGGGCTGCCGGACGCGCGATCCGAGGCAGGGAACTCGGCGTCCCCGGTCGTTGTGGGAGTCGATCAGGCGTTCCTGACGCCCGACGACGGCGAGGACCGGGCCGTCTCCGCCGCGGTCGCGATCCGCGACGGCGCCGTGATCGAGTACGCGAGCGCGACCACGCCGCTCTCGATCCCCTACGTCCCGGGGCTGCTCGCGTTCCGGGAGGGAGAGCCGATGCTGGCGGCGCTCGATGGCCTCGAAACCGAGCCCGACCTGTTGGTGTGTGACGGCTCCGGCCGGATCCACTTCCGGGAGGCCGGCGTCGCGACTCACGTCGGCGTGCTACTGGACGTGCCGAGCGTCGGCGTCGCGAAGAGCCT
Organism: Halorubrum lipolyticum DSM 21995; assembly: GCF_000337375.1. GTDB lineage: Archaea > Halobacteriota > Halobacteria > Halobacteriales > Haloferacaceae > Halorubrum > Halorubrum lipolyticum. Next base: position 29,902 of record NZ_AOJG01000013.1, read on the forward strand.
GCTGTGCGGCGCGCCCGACGAGTCCACCGACGAGCGGCCGGTCGGGTGGCGAACGCCGGTCCGCGCGGACGACTCGGTGGAGACGGCCGATCCGGATACGGCGAGTACGATCGGCCACGCCTACCAGTCGCGACAGTACCCGAACAGCCGGCGCGTGAACCCCCTGTACGTGAGCCCCGGTCACCGCGTGTCGCCCGCGACGACCGTCGAACTCGTCGAGGCGCTGTGCGCGGGCTACAAGCTCCCGGAGCCGACCCGGATCGCCGACGCGTACGCGGACGCCGCGAAGCGAGACGCCGCGTGAGCGAGAGGCGCGGATCGGACGCCGGTCTGCGTGTTACCTGTTGCCACAGACAGGCGATTTATATACCGTGGGCCGCGAACGCGAAGACATGGGAGACGAGGAGACCGAGGACCCGATGACTGCAGAGGAGTTCCGCTCGCTGCGCGACGGACTGGTCCGTCAGAGCTCCGGCGGCGGGACGACCGTTTATAAGAACGCCGCGGGGGTCGGCTGTCCGAACCCCGACTGCGACCGCGGCGTCTTTCAGACGCTGTTCGTCAGCGACCACGGCTGGCAGCAGATCGGCGCGACCCGCGACGGGATCGACCTGTGCCTCTGTAACACCGAGTCGAAGCGGCTCGTCTTCATCCACGACGAGTGACCACCGACGATGACGGGACAGTGAGCGACGAGCTCGATCCGGTCACCGCGTTACACGAACACCTCGCGGCCACAGCGGAACGTCCCGTAGAGCGCGAGTCGGGCTGGCGACTCGGCGAGGCGGAGGCGCTGGCCGCAGAGATCGCCGGCGGCGGCGTCGACCAAACGACCGTCGTTCGACGGGCCGACGAGATCCGAACGCTGCTCGCCGAAATCGACGGGACCGGCGACCGCGACGCCGACGAGCACGTCGCTGCCGCGCGCGAGCTCGCGAACCGGATCGCGGAGCGGGCGGACGGCGAGTGACTACCGACGCCCGAACCGGATCGAGCCTTCGCCGCAAAGTCGCCTCACGTGTCAGTCGTCCGCCGCGGGCTCCGCCCCGGTGTCGGCGGCACAGCGATTGGGTCCGAGTTCCAACTCGATCGCCGCGGTCTCGTCCGGCGGCGACTCGACGCCCCGGTTCGCCGCGATGACCGCCTCGTAGTTCGGCGGCTTCTCCGGGAGCGTCGCCGTAATCTTCTCCACGAACGCCTCGCGGCCGAGCCCGAGCACGTCGAGCCCTCGGCGCGCCGCGCCCACCGTCGTCGTCACCGGCTCGCCGGGCACGACCCCGCCGGTCGTCCCGTCGTTCGCGACCGCGAAGTGGCCGGGACAGACGACGACGGCGTCGGGCTCCGCGAGCAGCGTCCCGTGGAGCGAGTCGTAGAGGCGCTCGGCGCCGGTCGCCGCGCCGGCGGATTCGTCCGCTCCGTCGCCCGCGTCGTCGTCCGCACCGTCGTCGCCGCCCGCCGCGAACTGCAGTTCGGTCCGACCGACGCTGTCGGTGAAGAGCGTGTCGCCCGTGAGCACCGCCGACCGCCCGACGAGGTAGCTCGCGCCGTCGTCGGTGTGGCCGGGCGTCGCGAGCGCCTTCACGTCGACGCCGCCGACGTCGAGCGTCTCGTTGCGCGCGAGCGGCTCGAAGTCGTACGCCACGTCGCGCTCGGCGGCCGCCGCCGGAAGGTAGTAGGGCACGCCGAGCTCGTCGGCGAGCTCGCGACCGCCGGAGAGGTGGTCGGCGTGGACGTGGGTGTCGAGGACCGCCGCGATCGACGCGTCGCGCTCGGCGGCCGCCGCCAGCCACTCGTCGCCGTGACGGGAGACGTCGACGGCGATGGCGACGCGGTCGGAGCCGTCGGAATCGGCTTGCTTGTCAGCCGCCCATCCGCCCACCGCGAGGTACCCGAGACATCCCTTCGCACGCCGCTGGATCTGGACGATGTCGAGCGGCTCGTCGCCCGCGTCGGGAAGGGGGACCGCGGTCCGGTCGTACACGCCGGACCAGCCGCGCATCCCGTCGTCGACGACGGTGACGTCGTCGTAGCCCGCCGCCTCGAGCTCCTCGGCGAAGTCGAGCGAGGCCTTCCCCTTCGCGCAGACCGTGACGATCGCGTCCCCGGGTCCGAGTCCGGTCGCGGCCTCGAAGCCGTCGGCGTCGAACTCGTGGAACGGCTTGTAGAAGTAGTGGACCGAGTCGGCGATCCGCCAGCTCTCGTAGCTCTCCCGGGGCCGCGTGTCGACGAGGGCGAACGACCGCTCGCCGCGCCGGCGCTCGTCGATCCGGTCCCGGAACGCGTCCGCGTCGATGACGGTCGGCATGGTCGACGTTCGGCGCCGAGCGGCAAAACGCTGTCCGGTGGGATCGGTGGGGCGGACCGCGTTCGGGTGCCCCCTCGCGCTCGCGGTGAACGGCGATGAACAGGTTTTAGCCCGGCGGCCCGACACGTCGGCGCATGGTCGAGGCGTTCGCGGTCGCCAGCGGGAAGGGCGGCACGGGGAAGACGACGAGCACGCTCGCGCTGGGGATGGCGCTCGCCGAGGAGCACGACGTCACCGTCGTCGACGCCGACACGGGGATGGCGAACCTGCTGTTCCACGCCGGGCTCGACGACGCGGCGGTCACCCTCCACGACCTCCTCGTCGAGGGGACCGCGACGGCCGTCTCGGAGGCGACGTACGACCGGTTCGGGCTCTCCGTCGTCCCCTGTGGAACCTCGCTCGCGGGCTTCGAGGCGGCCGAGCCGGGCCGCCTCCGCGAGGTCGTCGCCGAGCTCGCGAGCGACACCGACGTGCTGCTGCTCGACTCGCCGGCCGCGCTCGGCTCGAAGTCGGCGGTGCTGCCGGTCGTCCTCGCCGACCGCGTCGTGGTCGTCGTCGAACCGACGATCCCGGCGCTCTCCGACGGGCTGAAAGTCCAGGAGTACGCGCGCTCGTACGGGACGGAGACCGCAGGCGTGCTGTTCAACAAGGTCCGCGAGGACGCCGCCGACGTGGCCGAGCAGGCCGAGCGGCGCTTCGGCGGTCCCGTTCTCGCGAACGTCCCCGACAGCGACGTGGTCCGGGACGCCCGCCGCGCCGGGAAACCGCTGCTCGCGCACGCCCCGGAGAGCGATCCGGCCGCCAGCTACCGGCGGGCCGCGGCCCGGCTCGACGTACGCGACGGCGACGAGGGGGCCGTCGCCGACCGCTTCCGGAGCGCGGTCGTCCCCGACACGCCATGAACGGAACCGCGGGCTCGCCGGAGCTTCGGATCCCCCGTGGGGACCTGCTGCGCTCGCGCGTCGTCTCCGACGTGGGCACGCCGCTCGCCCGGGCGCTCGACAGGGAACTCACCGGCTACGCGACGCTCGTCCCCCAAGAGACGCTCCTTCTGGAGGGCGACGCCCGCGGCGTGGTCACCTTCGAAGAGGGCGTCCCCGTGCTCGCGTACAACACGGTGAGCGACAGCGGCGGCCCGGACGCGCTCGCCGAGCTCGCGGTCCCCGGCCCCTACCGCGTCGAGCTGTACGCCGTCGACGACGGCGCGCTCGAGACGGCCCACGAGGAGGACGCGCTCCGCGTCGCCCCCGGCGCCGCGGCGACCGAACTCGCCGACGACCAGGCGCTCGCCGACCGCACCCGCGACGCGGCCCCCGACGAGCGGCTGGACGCCGGCAGCGACGACGACGGCGACGCCGTCGCCGCGTTCCTCGAAGACGACGAACGGATCGAGGCGATCCGCGAACAGGCGCGCTCGGAGGCAGCTGAGCGCGCGTCGGAGTGGGGGCTCGACGACGCGCTGGCGGAGGGGAACGACGCTGATTCCGTATCGAACGACGCTGATTCCGTATAAAAAGCCGCGAACCGCGGCGGCGCTAGCCGCCGGTCACCGCCGCCGGAGCGCCAGCGCGCCGCCGACGACGAGCGCCAGCGCGAGCACGCCGCCGATCGCGAGCGGGTCGATGCCGAACGCCTCGGCGGCGACGCCGTCACCGGATCCGCCCGCGTCGGCGGTCTCGGCTCCGCTCTCGTCGCTCTCTTCGCTCTCGTCGCCCTCGGCGGACGACGACTCGGTGCTCTCGACGGTGAGGTCGCCCGCGGTCTCGTCGCCGACCGCGATCGAGTAGTCGCCGGTCTCGTCGAACCGCGGTGTGAACGTCACCTCGCGGCTCTCGTCGGGACCGACGGTCACCTCCCGCTCGTCGACGGTCTCGCCGTCGACGCGGAGCGTCACCGCGGCGGTCCCCTCGGCGTCGCCGGTGTTCTCGACGGTCGCCGAGACCGCCGCCAGCTCGCCGGGCGCGATCGTGTCGCTCTCCAGCGAGGCCGCGGCGACGCCGACTCCGGACTCGGCCGCGCCGACCGCGAACACCGAGAAGCCCTCGGCGGTCGCGACGTACTCGCCGTCGCCGTTGTAAGCGGTCGGCACCGGGTTCCAGCCGTCGTCGAACCGGTACAGCGAGACGTGTTCCGGCGACGCGCCGTCGGGGAGCGCCGACTCGTCCACGGTGAACGAGAACTCGCTCTCCGCGACGGACGCGCTCTCGAACCCGTCCGGCTCGAACTCGAGGTACGAGACCGGCGTCGCGCCGCCAAGCTCGCCGACCCGGTCGGCCGCCTCGCCGCTCCCGAGCTGCCGGACCGAGAGCCCGAACTCGGCGACGTCCTCGTCGACGGTCACGTCGACGCCCTCGACGGACGCCGCGTCGGTCGCGAGCGCGTCGCCGAGATCGGCCTCGACCGTCGCGTCGGCGTCGACCGAGTCGGCCGACACGGACACGGCCCACTCGCCCGAGTCGACCGATTCGACCGTACCGTCGACGGTCTGTGCGGTCGATCCGCTCGGCGACGGACCGGAGCCGGCGGCCTGCGTGCCACCGGTCGATCCGCCGTCGGAGCCGTCGGAGCCGTCGGAGCCGCCGGGTGCGGCGCCGTCGGAGCCGTCGGACCCATCGGACCCGTCACTACCGTCGGACCCGTCACTACCGTCGGACCCGTCGCCGCCGTCGCCGGGCGGGTCACCCGACGCCGACGCCGCCAGATCGACGTTCTCGACGGCGCCCGACTCCCACTCGACCGTCGCGTCGACGGGCTGGCCGTTGACCGTGAACTCGACCGTGGCCCCCTCCTCGCCGGGCTCGCCCCGGACGGTGAGGCTCTCCTCGAGGGCGGAAGAGCTCCCGTAGGAGCCCTCCTCGGCGGTGAGGTAGCTCCCGCGCTCCTCTCCGTCGATGTAGGCCGTGACCTCGACGCCCGCGGGCGCGGGGTCGCCGTCCAGGGTCAGGTCGCCGTAGTACGCCGCGGGCGGCGCCGGGGGACCCCCGTCGTCCTGCGCCGCGACGCCGGCCGTCCCGGCGACCGCCGCGCTGGCGACGAGGAGTGCGAGCACGAGCGCGCGAACGCGTGTCCGTGTCGTTGTCATCGGTGATTGGTGTGGTTAGGCGCCGACCCCGGCGACCGCGGTGGTCCCGGACTCGACCTCGATCGACTGTTCGGCCTCTTCCTCCTCGGTCGCCTCGTCGCCCGCCGCAGCGTCCGCGGCGGCCATGCTGGCGGCCTCCTCGACGGAGTTCGCGAAGAGGGTCAGCCCCTCCTCGGTGTAGTCGTCGGGGTTGTCGTGGAAGTAGTCCATGGCGATCGCGGTGTTGAGGACCTCGTTGCGGTCCTCATCGACCGCGACGCCCGGCCCCTCGAACTCGCCCTCGTCGCTCGGGCTGAAGTCCGAGTGGCCGACGACCTGCCCGCCGTAGCCGTCGAACCAGGCGCCCCACGTCGTGCCGGAGTCGACGACCGCGACCGACTCGCCCTCGCTGCCGACGCCGTCGAAGATCGGGTGGCTCGTCTGGATGTCGACCTCGACGGGCTCGCCGTCGGCGTCGAGCGAGACGGAGTCGCGCTCGGACGGGTCCTCGCGGACGTTGTTGAGCCGGAGCACGCCGTCGGCGTACCCCTCGGAGCTCGCGCCCTGGTAGGAGTCGAGGTAGACGACCCCCTGGTCGTCGGCGAGCGCGTCCTCGAAGTCGGACTGCAGCGAGTCGCTGCCGATCCGCTGGACGACGAAGACGTCGTACTGGTCCATCTCGTCGAGCAGCTCGTCGGCCGTGAGCGTGTCGACGGTGGTGTAGGTGTCGTCGTCGAGCTCGTCCGAGAGGGTGTCCGCGATGGCGCCCTCGTGGAAGTCGGTCTCGTCGACGACCGCGACGGACACGTCCTCAGGCTCGCCCGGGTCGTCGCCGGGGTCCTCCCCGCCGACGAGACCGAGGTCCCGGTAGTAGTCGTCCATCGTCGGGTTGATGTGGAGGTTCGCCGAGAGCGTGTACTCCGCGTCCTCCGCGGGCACGAACGCCCAGTAGCCGCCGAACGGGTTGACGTACTCGTCGCCGACCATGTGCTCGCCGAGGTGACCGTCGGCGTGCTCGTTGGCCTGCATCCAGTTGTCGACCTGGTACGTCTCGCCGCTGATCTCCTCGGTGAACGCGTCGTCCGCGTGATCGTAGGCGGACGGACTCACGAGGTTCCACCCGTGGTGGAGGTCCTCGGAGCCGGGTGTGACCGCTTCGTCGTCGTGCTGGAAGTTGAGGGTGACGTGGGTGTCCTCCTCGGCGACGACCAGCATGGCGGAGAGCGCGCTGACGCTGTCGTTCCCGCTCAGCATGGTCCACTCGCCGCCTTCCGCGTCGTAGCCGTAGATGGCGCCCTCGAAGTCGTCCTGGAACACCTCGTCGACGGTCTGGCTCGTCGTCGCCGGGACCCCGACCGTGTAGGTGTTGTTGGCTTCCATCGCCATGTCGACCGCCAGCTCGGTCGTGTTCGTGTCGACCTCGTCGGCGGGCGACGTGAGGAACGGCGAGTAGCGGACATCGCCGTCGATACCGTTGTTGGCCCGCGGACCGTCCTCGCCGAACCAGTTGAGCGGCGCGTCGAACGGCGACCCCTCCTGGGCGATGGCCGTGTCGGTCATCTCCAGGTCGTTGAAGTGGAACGTGAGGTCGTCGCCCACGCCCGAGGCCACGACGCCGGTCTCGGCGCTCACGTCGTTCATCGCGAACTCGCCGGACGTGCCGGCGCCGGCGAACATGAAGCCGGTCGTGGCGTTCGCGATCTCGTTTTCGGCCGCGTGACCGACGTCCGCACCGCCCTCGGCCACGACGCCGTACTCGGACTCCTCGACGGCGTTGTCGGTGAGGTTTCCGACCGCGCCGCCGTCGACGTGGACGCCGTACGTGGCGTCCGTCACGGTGGCGTCCGTCACGTCGACGCCGGCCGAGTCGACGGCTGCGATGCCGGCCTCGCCCGCGCCGTCGACGTGCGCGTCGGTGACGTGCAGTGTCTCCGTCCCCTCGGCCATCACGCCGTCGGAGACGTTCACGACGGTCGGCGAGTCGACCGTCACGTCCGTGCTGTCCGCCGCGTGGACGCCGTACGCGGAGTCGCTGACCTCGAGGTCATGAACCTCCACGTGCGCGCTGGCGACCGCGTGGACGCCGGCACCGGCGGCACCGGACGCCGAGACGTTCGAGATCTCGACGTTCCCGCCGTCATCGACGTGGACCGCGTCGGACGCGCCCGTCACCGAGACGTCGTCGACGGTGACGTCGGACGCGGAGACGCCGACGCCGGCGAGCCCTTCTGGGGTCTCGAAGTCGAAGCCCTCGAAGTGCGTACCGTTAGCGGCGATCGAGGCGTGCGCGTGCGAGCCGTCGGAGCTCGGCGGCGCGATCGTCGCGTTGTCGCCGGTGATCGTGAGGTTGCGGGTGTCCTCGACGGAGACGGTCTCCTCGTAGGTCCCCTCGGTGACGTGGATCTCGGCGCCGTCCGGCGCGAGGTCCACGGCCTCTTGGATGGTCTCGACGTCCTCACCGTCGCCGACCGTCAGCGGCTTGTCGTAGACGGCGGTCGGCCCGGTGGAGATGGTGATCTCCATCATGTTCTCCTCGGGGACCTCGGACGGGTCCTGCGGCGCGGACTCGCCGTCCTCGAGGAACGCGAACGTCGTTTCGAGCGTCACCGATCCGACGGTGTCCTCCTGCGACTCGACCAAGACCGGGTACTCCTCGTCGTTCATGAGATCTGGGTACACGCGCCACTCACCCCAGGCGTTGTTCCCGTCCTCACTGCCGTGGTAGAGGCTGAGTTCGGACTGGTCGGCCGTGCTGTCGTCGGCGAGTTCGGTCTTGACCATGTAGAGGTCATCCACCGCGAACTCGGTTTCGACCATGTCGCCGGAGCCGGCCCACTCGGGCTGTCCCTCGTTCATGATCACGGGCGGCGTCTGGGCCGCCCACTGCGCGGAGTTCGCGAGCACCATGTCGGCCTCGGTGCTGTAGTCGCCGGAGTCGACGAATCCGCTCGACCCGAACGTCGAGAGGAGCACCTCGCGCTGGCCCTCGTCGACCGCGGCGGCGTCGCCGTCGGTCACGCCGCCGGCCTGCACGTGGCCGACGGTCTGGAAGTCGGAGTCGGAGAACCACGCGTGGTCGGCGAACGTCGCCGAGTGGATGCCGAAGCTGTCGCCCACGTCACCCACGCCCTCGAACAGCGGGCTGTCCTCGACGATCTCCATCTCGGGGTTCGGCGAGGTGAAGCTGTCGCTGGTCGAGGCGGGGTCGCCGAGTGCGCTCGACCGCGCGGGGACGGCGTTACTGGAGCTGCCCCACTGGTCGAGCCAGACGACGCCGGTCGAAGCGCCCTCGGTGTGCGTCTTGAGGTCCTCGACGTGCGTCTCGTCGATGTTCTGCACGACGTACGCCTGGTGCTCTCCGCTCTCCGCGGCGTCGACGGCCTCGCTGCCGGTGAGCAGCGAGATCTCGTACGAGGCCGGGAGCTGCGCGTCGAGCCGGTCGACGACATCGTCACCGTCGGAGCCGTCGTCGACGACGGCGATCGGCGTGTACTCCGCGAACACCTCGGTCGGGCCGGTGGTCACCGAGACCGTGTCGCCCGCGCCCGAGAACGTGTGGTCGAGGCCGAGTTCGCCCTCGGTGTTCGACTGCGTCGTGACGGTGAGCGTCGCGGTGCCGGTGAGGTCACCGACGTCGACGTCCTCGCCCTCCTCAATCTCGTCGCCGTTGAGCTCCAGCGTGAGGTCGCCCTCGTAGCTGCCGTCGCGCTCGACGGCGTACGTCTCCAGGTTGGCGACGTTCACCGCGATCTCGAAGGACTCGCCGCCCTCGACCGCGGAGGGCTGGCCGTCGACGAGTTCGACGCCGAGCGCGTCCGAGAGCGTGAAGTTCTGCTCGACGAACGTCTCGTTGTCCGGGACCGAGACGCTCTCGCTGGTCTCCTCGTAGCCGAATCCGCCGGCGGTCACCGTGTAGTTGCCGGGCGGCGAGAGCGTCGTGTACTCGCCGTCGGCGTCGGTCTCGGCGGAGAAGCCGTTCTCCTCGACTTCGACCAGCGCGCCCTCGACGGGCTCGCCGTCGCTGTCGGTCACCGTGCCGGTGACGCCGCTGTCGAGCGCGACCTGATCGGTCGCGGCCGCGACGTCGATGATGCCGTGGCCGTACCGGTCGTCCGGAGTGCCCGGAGGCTCGGGAGCGTCGTCCGGCTTCCAGGCGGTCTCCTCCATCGTCTCCATGGCGGTCTCGCGGTCGAGGTCGCCCGCGGCCGACAGCATCAGCGCGAAGGCGCCGGCCTTGTGGGGCGCCGACATCGACGTGCCGGAGTAGGTGCCGTCGTAGCCGCCGTCGGGCACCGAACTCAGCACGTCCACGCCGGGCGCGGCCGCGTTCGGCACGACGTACTCGTCTGGCCAGTAGTCGGGCGCATCGCTTCCCCAGTCGGCGTCCGTGTCGACGGTCTCCCCGCTGGAGAAGGAGGCCACGTCGGCGTTCTCGTCGACCGCACCGCTCGCGAAGTTCGGGTAGACGTTACCCGGCGAGCCGGTCGTGCCCTGCCCGGAGTTGCCGGCCGACGCGACGAGGATGACGCCCGCGTCGCGGGCGTTCTCGGACGGCTCGACCATGTCGGTGGTGTAGCCGGACGCGCCGAGGCTCATCGAGATGATGTCGACGCCCGCGGTGTCGACGGCCCACTCCATTCCGGCCGCGACCTGCACGAAGGAGCCGGAGCCGCCGGGGATGACCATTCCGTGGTACAGCTCGACGTCGGGCGCGACGCCGAAGGTCGGGACGTCACCGGCGGGGTCCTCGGCACCGGCGATGGTCCCGCTCGTGTGGGTCCCGTGGCCGCTGGCGTCCTGGGGCTCGGAGTCGATCGGGTTGCCGTCGGAGTCCCACTCCTGCCAGTGCTCGTCGTCGAGCTCCGGTAGGTCAGGGTGCGAGTCGTCCATTCCCGTATCGAGCACCGCGACCTCGACGCCCTCGCCCTGGGTGTTGTGCTGGTCCCAGACCTCGGTGGCGTTGATCATGTCGAGCCCGTACGTGGTGTCCCAGTCCTCCGCCTGCATCGAGGACGGGGCCACGGGCTCGGAGTCGGACTCGTCGGTCGTCGACTCAGTAGACGAGGCGGACTCGTTCGTCGGCGCCGACTCGTTGTTGGCGGAGTCGTCCGTCGAGTTGGAGTCGTCCGTCGAGTTGGAGTCGTCCGTCGAGTTGGAGTCGTCCGTCGAGTTGGAGTCGTCCGTCGAGTTGGAGTCGTCCGTCGAGTTGGAGTCGTCCGTCGAGTCGGAGTCGTCCGTCGAGTTGGAGTCGTCCGTCGAGTCGGAGTCGTCCGTCGAGTTGGAGTCGCCGTCGCTCGAGTTCGCGTCCTCCCCGTCGGTCTGTGAGATCTCCACTTCGAAGTTGTGGTGGAGGCGTTCGACCCCCTGCGTGGCCGCGATCTCGTCCATCGAGATCCGGTCGGGGTCAACTTCGAGCAGTACGGCGTTGCTGATCCAGAGCTGCTTTTTCAGCTCCACGTGCTCGGTCGACTCCGCGAACCGAACGACGTCCTGCTGGGTCTGCGCGGCGTGGGACTTCAGGGCGTTGACCGTCGCCTCCTGTCCCTGAACGTCGCTCGTGTCAGCGGGGTCGAGCCTGACGACGACGTCGACCGTCTCGTCGCCGTTCGCCGTCTCGAAGAGCCGTTCCAGCTCGGGGTCTATCTCGACGTCGTCCGGGCTCTGCTGTTCGTAAAGCCCGTCGTCAGTCGTCGGCTGTACCTCTTGATCGAACTGTTCGACGTTCTCGACGGCTTCCCCGTCGAGATCCATCTGCGCCTCGCCGCCGTCGGCGGCCACGGACGCGCCCGCGACGGGCGCAAACATGGATACTACCATGAAGACCGTGAAGAGCACGGCGAGAGGCTTCTTCAATGAGTGTTCTGTCATGAATTCTCGCTACTGCAGGGTTTGACCTCCACGCACGGAGGTGAGCGACACATGCGCCGAACCACCCGTAGTTATTGGCTGAATGACGTGTGGAAACGAGTCACAACCATCACCGCAACGGCGGATTTCCGGCTGCGAACGGCGCGTAACGCGATGTTACTGTTCGTACGGGTGGTATTCCCACGAAATAGAATACCGTGAGAGACGGGCTGACCCATCTGATCGAGGCGGGTGAAACCCGAACGGCAGCCAATATATAAGAATCAATATATTTCTGACGCAGCCATAATAAACAGATATCCACTCTATCTGCCAGATTCGAACAATAATGGCCAGATCAGTCAAAATCCGGTGTGTCCGCGATATACGTCTGATTGAGAGGAATCGAGCGGTCGCAATCAATTTATACCTTCTCGAAAAATCCCGTTAATAAGAAGTTCAGATTGAGAAACATATTTATGATCTCAAACGAATTAGGCTCTCATGGTTTCCAGTTCCTCCCCCTCGTCCAACGCTGAAAAGAACGGACACGGGTCGGCTGACGACGGAGCGGTCTCGGTGTCGTCGACGGGTAACGCGTCACCGGAGACCGGGAACGGATCGCCGGACGGCGCCGGGAGATCGCCAGCGAGCGAGCAGCGGCTCGCGGACGGCGACGGCGAGCGAGAGGAACTAAACGCGACGGAGGTCATCGACATCCTCAGCAACGAGCGGCGGCGGCTCCTGTGGCACTACCTGAGCGAGGAATCGCCGGAAGCGTCGCTCGGAGACGCCTCTCAGCAGATCGCCGCGTGGGAGAACGGGACGACCGTCGGGGAGGTCGAGTACGGCGAACGGAAGAGCGTCTACACGTCGCTCCACCAGTTCCACTGCCCGAAGATGGACGAGGCGGGACTCGTCGAGTTCGACAAGCGCGACTCGGTCGTCCGGCGGGTCTCGGAGCAGCCCGACGAGTTCGTCGTCGAGGTGGAGACGAACGGCGAGGGCGCCCTCGTGACGAGCCTCGTCGCGCTCGCGCTCTCCGCCGGGATCATCGTGGGCGCGTGGGCGCTCGATCTCCCGGTGTTCGGCGATCTCACGCTCCCCGCCGCCCTGCTCGCGATGGGGATCGGTGCGGCGCCGGCGGTGTTCGTGTACGGCCACCTCACGCGGACGAACCGCGATATCACCCTCCCGGACGCGCTGAGCCGCCTCGACAACTTCGACACGTGAACCGCCACAGCAGTTAGGTCGTTTCGCCGCGTAGCACGGTTATCACCGTACTCCGCCTCCTCCGCCTGACGGCGCCGACCGACTTCGCCGACTGGTACGCCGCCAGCCGCGCATACACACGCCACGTCGCCGAGGGAATGGGGTTCGAGGGGGTCGACGCGCTCGACGGGGCGCGGATCGCGGCCGATCTCCGCGAGGACCCCTCGACGCTGTCGCCGTCGGCGGCCCGCTCCGTCGCGGCGACGCTGCTCGCCGACGGGCGGTTCTCCGAGCCGTACTGCGAGTGGCTCCCGACGTGGTACGAGCTCGGCCTGATCGCGCCGGTCCGATACGGGGAGTGGCGGCTCCGACGCGTCGCGGCCGAGGTCGCGGACGCCGCAAACGTGACCGTGACCGCGCCACGGTTCTCCCGGCCGCGAGACGTGACCGTCGACGGGAGACCGGCGCTCGCCCGCGTTTCCGGCTTCCGCGAACGGTTCCTGCTCGCCGACGCGCTGTTGCATCTGGAGTGGTTCGAACACGCCGCGGCCGCCGACGGCGTCGAGGTCCCGGCGGCGCTCGTCGACCGAACCCGCGAGGAGTCGCTGTCGTACTACGGCGGCGACCGCGATCGGCTCTCCGAGCCCGTGCGGCGCTTCCAGCGGCTGCTGTTCGCCGACGACGCGTGGGTCCGCCGAGTGGACGAGAGCTACCGGCTCGACAGCCGCCTGTTCGGTCTCTGGGAGCGGCTCCTGCGTGCGGAGCGGGAGCGGCTCGCATCGGCGTGACCGACGGGGCCGACGACGGGTCGCACCGACTGACTGTTACAACACCTGTAACACGTGATCAGTCGTGTGTGTGGATCGGGAGATAAGTATTCCAATGGACGGACCGTACGGCCGTGTACGAGCCGTCGACCGGTTCGTCGTTCCCCGGAGCGCTTCGGCCCTCAACCACGTTTCTCGTCCCAGTGTCCGCGGCGGATGTCGGAACGACGCGGTTCCCCTCGATCGCGCGGAGTGTCGTCGGTCCAGAGACGACTTCGCCGGGTCAACGCCTCGAGTCGACGCGATCACTCGACCGCGAGTAATCTTTTATTCACAGTTGCGCGTGCCGGAAGCTTCATACGTCGGCTCTCGGATCCATCGAGCATACGAATGGCAGTACTCTGGCTCGAGGATGTCGACGCCGACGACGTCGGGACCGTCGGCGGGAAAGCGGCTTCGCTCGGTGAACTCATCGGTGCGGGACTCCCTGTTCCGCCGGGATTCACCGTCACCGCGGGGACGTACCGCGCGTTCATCGAAGAGGCGGGAATCGACGAGGAGCTGTTCGCCGCGGTCGACGTCGACCCAGAGGATTCCGCCGCGCTGCGAGCGGCCGAAGAGACCGCGGCTGAGCTGATCTTAGAGACGCCGCTTCCCGACGACGTTCGCGAGGAAATCGTCGACCGGTACCGGACGATGGGCGACGACGGCGACGAGGCGTTCGTCGCGGTGCGCTCGTCCGCGACCGCCGAGGACCTCCCTGACTCCTCGTTCGCCGGTCAGCAGGAGACGTTCCTCAACGTCCGCGAGCAGGACCTGATTCGGCGGGTGAAGGAGTGCTGGGCGTCGCTTTTCACCCAACGAGCGATCTACTACCGGCAGCAGCGGGGGTTCCCGCACGCCGACGTCGACATCGCGGTCGTCGTCCAGCGGATGGTCGACGCCGAGAAGTCGGGCGTGATGTTCACCAGCCACCCCTCGACCGGCGACCCGCAGATCACGATCGAGGCTGCGTGGGGCCTCGGTGAGGCGGTCGTCTCGGGCACCGTCTCGCCCGACAACTACGTGTACGACCGCGAGCGGGCCACCGTCGACGAGGTGACGGTCGCGGACAAGAAGGTGGAGATGGTCAAAGACTCCGAGACCGGCGAGACGGTCACGCTGGAGGTCGACGACGAACGACGGAACGCCAGAGTCCTCTCCGACGAGGAAATCGGGGAGCTCGTCGAGCTCGGCAAGCGCGTCGAGGACCACTACGGGACGCCACAGGACGTGGAGTGGGCGATATACGACGGCGAGATCTACATGCTGCAGTCCCGTCCGATCACGACGATCCAAGAGGAGGCCGAGAGCGGGGGAGCGGCCGACGCGAGCGACGGCGCGGAGAGCACCGCCGGCAACGGCGGCACGGACGACGGCGCCACCGCGAACAGCGGGAGCGATCGCGGCCTCGCGGACGACGCCGACGTGCTCGTCGACGGGCTCGGCGCCAGTCCGGGCGTCGTCTCCGGCACCGTCCGGATCGTGCACAAGCTCGACCACCTCGACCAGGTACAGGAGGGCGACGTGATGGTCACCGAGATGACGATGCCCGACATGGTCCCCGCGATGAAACGCGCCGCCGGGATCGTCACGGACGAGGGGGGAATGACGAGCCACGCGGCGATCATCTCCCGGGAGCTCGGCGTTCCGGCGGTCGTCGGCACCGGAAACGGGACGCGGATCCTGAACGACGGACAGAGCGTCACGCTCGACGGCGACAAGGGGACCATCCGCGCCGGCGCCGACGACGAGGCCGAGCCCGGCGAGGAGTTCGAACCCGTCGAGGCGGCGCGGCCGGAGACCCCCGTCAAGCCGATGACGGCGACGGAGGTGAAAGTGAACGTCTCGATCCCGGAGGCCGCCGAGCGCGCCGCGGCGACTGGCGCCGACGGCGTCGGCCTGCTCCGGATCGAACACATGGTGCTGTCGCTCGGGAAGACCCCCGAGAAGTACATCGCGGAGCACGGCGCCCGCGCGTATCAGGACGAGCTCATCGAGGGCGTCCGGCAGGTCGCCGACGAGTTCTACCCCCGACCGGTCAGGGTCCGGACCATCGACGCGCCGACCGACGAGTTCCGAGAGCTGGAGGGCGGCGACGGCGAGCCGACCGAACACAACCCGATGCTCGGCTGGCGCGGGATCCGCCGGAGTCTCGACAAGCCCGAGCCGTTCCGGCAGGAGCTGGCGGCGTTCGCTCGGCTCTACGAGATGGGGTACGACAACCTCGAGGTGATGTTCCCCCTCGTCAACGACGCGAGCGACATCGAGGGGATCAAGCGACACATGCGCGAGTCCGGGATCGACCCCGAGACGCACCGGTGGGGCGTGATGATCGAGACGCCCGCGAGCGCGCTGCAGATCGAGGAGCTGGCGGCCGCCGGCATCGACTTCGCCTCCTTCGGGACGAACGACCTCACGCAGTACACGCTGGCCGTCGACCGCAACAACGAGCACGTCGCCGACCGGTTCGACGAGCTCCACCCCGCGGTGTTACGGCTCATCGGTGACACGATCGAGACGTGCCGAGAGCTCGGCGTCGACACGAGCATCTGCGGGCAGGCCGGCTCGAAGCCCGAGATGGTCGAGTTCCTCGTCGAGGCGGGCGTCTCTTCCATCTCCGCGAACATCGACGCGGTCCGCGACGTGCAACACGAGGTGAAACGGACCGAACAGCGGCTCCTCCTCGACTCGGTTCGCTGACGCGGTCGCAAGCGACTCGCTCGAGGGAGAGGCCCCGGAGCGGAACGGGTAAGACGCTCCGCGGTAACGTTCGGTCGAATGCAGCAGCCCGAGCCGCAGTCGTTCGAACGGGTGCTCTCGTCGATGTGTACCGAACCGCACCCCGCGGCCCGGGAGGCGGCAGAGCGGTTCCTCGCGACGAACCCGGGCGACCCGGCCACGTACGAGGCGGTCGCGTCGCTCGAAGAGCGCGCGGTCGAACTGCTCGCGACGCTCGCGGATCACCCGACCCCGACCGACGCCGCGGGGTACGTCACGTCCGGCGGCACCGAGGCGAACGTACAGGCGGTCCGGTCCGCGCGGAACCGCCACGACGCGGCCGACGTGAACGTCGTCGTTCCCGAGAGCGGCCACTTCTCGTTTCACAAGGCCGCGGAGCTGCTCGACGTGGAGCTCCGGACAGTACCCGTCGACGACGACTTCCGGACCCGGACCGACGCCGTCGCGGCCGCGGTCGACGGGGCGACGGCGCTGGTCGTCGGCGTCGCCGGGAGCACGGAGTACGGGCGAGTGGACCCGATCCCGGCGCTGACCGAAATCGCTCACGACGCCGGCGCGCTCATGCACGTCGACGCGGCGTGGGGCGGGTTCGTACTCCCCTTCGCCGACGGGGAGTGGTCGTTCGGCGACGCCGCCGTCGACACGCTGACGATCGACCCGCACAAGTTCGGACAGGCGGCGGTGCCGGCCGGCGGGCTCCTCGCCCTCGAGGACGCGGCGCTGGACGCGCTCGCGGTCGACACGCCCTACCTCGAGACGCGGTCGCAGGCGACGCTGACGGGGACCCGGAGCGGCGCGGGCGTCGCCGGCGCGGTCGCCGCGATGGAGGCGCTGTGGCCGGACGGCTACCGCGACGCGGTCGAGCGCGCGACCGCCAACGCCGAGTGGCTCGCCGGGGCGCTCGGCGATCGCGGGTACGACGTGGTCGAACCGGAGCTCCCGCTCGTCGCCGCGGCGCTCCCGGAGCCCGAGTTCGACGCGCTGCGGGAGGCGGGCTGGAAGGTTTCGCGGACGGGTCGCGGCGAGTTGCGCGTCGTCTGCATGCCCCACGTGACGCGGGAGACGCTCCGAGCGTTCGTGGCGGACCTCGATCGGATACGAGGGTGACCGGCCGAGGGGGCGCCGACTCCTTTTCAACGGAACCGCGGCCACCCCAGCCGTGATCGCCTTCAGCGACCTCGCCCGCGCCGCCTACTGTCCGCGACAGCTCTACTACGCGCGCCGTGACGACGACCGGAGCGTGCCCGACGAGGTGCGGGCTCGGATCGACCTCGCTTTTCGGTATCCCTCGCTCGCCGACGCGCCGGACGCGACGCTCCGACGACTGCCGATCCGCCGGTCGCCTGCCGCGTACCGCCGGAACCTCTCGCGGCTCCGCGAGCGCGGCGACTACGACCGGCTCGTCGACCCCGAGCGCGAGCGCGCCTTCCGATCCGGAAAGGACTGCCACGGGACGGTCCACAAGGTGCTCGCGGGTGAGGCGGGTTCAGACCCGCCGGTCCCGACCGTTGTCTCGCCCGGCGAGCCGCCGACGAACGGCGTCTGGGAGCCGCAGGCGGTCAGGGCCGTCGCCGTCGCCAAGGCGGTCGCGTGGGAGCGCGAGCGCGAGGTGCCGCGCGCGCTCGTCGAGTACCCGAGCGTCGGGACCGTCCGCGAGGTCCGACTCACGACCCGGAAGAAGGCCGCCTACCGGCGGGCGCTGCGAGCCGCTCGCGCGATCGAGGGTCCGCCGGCGCGCGTCGACGACGACCGGTGTTCCGCCTGCGACTACCGAGACCGGTGCGGAACGGGACGGCGGTCGTTCCGGTCGCTGCTGAGGTGAGACGGCGGGCGGGACAGCCGAGCGCTCGGCACCTCTGAGCCCGTCGACTACGGCGAGAAGGAGGTCCCGCACTCGGGACACGTGAACCGGAACCGCCCCTCGTCGGTCAGCTCGGTCGCGTGCGGGAGCTCCTCGCCGCACTCGCGGCACTCGATCAGCGACTCGATCCGGTCCCAGTCGTGGCGCGCGCCGGGCGCGCCGAACGCCCACGCGACGACCTCCTCGCTGGCGTCCTCGCGCACGAAGCCCGACTGGAACTCCCCCGGCGCGAACCGTATCAGCTCGCCGGCGCCGACGTCGACCCGCTCGCGCTCGCGACCCACCTCGAAGGTGGCGGTCCCCGAGAGCACGTAGAACACCTCCTCCTGGTCGCCGTGCGTGTGGAGCCCGCCGGAGAACGCGTCTCCCGGGGCGAGCTCGAAGTAATTCATCGCGACGTGTTCGGTGCCGAGCACCCGCGAGACCGGCTTTCGCAGGTCGTGGACGCCCATCGGGTTCGTGACGACGTCGACGTCGTCGATCGCGGCTTTTCGCATACCGATCCGTCCGACGGCGGCCGTATAACCGTATCCCCGGTGTCGCATCTGCGGCCTCTCCTCGGAGGGAGCGCCCGACCGCGCTGCGGTAGCCGTCCGGTCAAACCTGTCGCGATCCGACGGTTTATCCGTGTGTGACTCGTCGGCACGGACACGAATGACACGAGACGATCGTGGTCGTTCGGGGGATAGAGGAAGTCGCCTCACGGCGGCTGGCCGCGAAATTCTCCGACGATAACGACACCGGGGCGCGACCGCCCCGCGGCGGTACCGCCCCCGAACCCACCGACGAGCCGACGGACTCCCTTTTGACCCCAACACCACTCACCACACTCGACGAGGTACAGCTGTTAGACACCACCCTGCGCGACGGCGAGCAGATGCCGGGCGTCTCGCTCAAGCCGGCCGAGAAGGTCGAGGTCGCCCGCGAACTCGACGCGGCGGGGATGCACCTGATCGAGGCCGGCTCGGCGTGCACCTCCGAGGGCGAGCGCGAGGCGATCCGCCGGGTCGCGAGCGAGGGCCTCGACGCGACCGTGACGAGCTTCGCCCGCGGCGTGAAAGCCGACATCGACCACGCGCTCGACTGCGGCGTCGACGGCGTGAATCTCGTCGTCCCCGCCTCGGACAAACACGTCGAGACGAAGGTCGGCTCGACCCGCGACGGCGTGGTGGAGACGACGGTCGAACTCGTCGAGTACGCCAACGACCACGGGCTGTGGGTCGAGGTGCTCGGCGAGGACGGCTCCCGCGCCGATCTCGACTACCTCGAGCGCCTGCTCGGTGCCGGTCTCGACGCCGGCGCCGACCGGATCTGCTACTGCGACACCGTCGGCGCGGCCGATCCGGAGCGCACCGCGCAGGTCGTCTCGCGGCTCGCCGACCGCGGCCCGACGAGCCTCCACACCCACGACGACCTCGGCTTCGGCGTGGCGAACGTCCACGCGGGGCTGAAGGCGGGCGCTGACACCGTTCACGGCACCGTAATGGGCGTCGGCGAGCGCGCCGGCAACGTCGCCTTGGAGGAGGTCGCCATCGCGCTCGATCGGTCGTACGATATCGACACCGTCGAGTTAGAGCGACTCTATCGGCTCTGCCGGACCGTGTCGGAGGCGACCGGCGTCGCGCTCCCGCCGAACAAGGCGGTTTGCGGCGCCAACGCCTTCGCCCACGAGTCCGGGATCCACACGGACGGGACCCTGAAGGACGGAACGATGTACGAGCCGTACCCGCCGGAGACGGTCGGCCGCGAGCGGCGGCTCGTCCTCGGCAAACACGCCGGGCGCGCAGGGGTCAAGGCCGCGCTCGCGGAACACGACGTGGCGGTCGACGACGACGAACTGAGCGAGGTCGTGAACCGCGTGAAGGAGCTCGGCGACCGCGGGAAGCGCGTCACCGACGCCGACCTCCTCGCGATCACCGAGGACGTGCAGGGTCGCGAGCGCGACCGCCACGTCGAGCTCGTCGACCTGTCGGCCACCTCCGGCGGGAACCTCCCGACGGCGTCGGTCCGGCTCCGCGTCGGCGACGACGAGCGCGTCGCCTCCGGCACGGGCGCCGGCCCCGTCGACGCCGGTCTCGAGGCCGTTCGGGCCGCGCTGGCCGGCGATTCCGCCGGCGAGGAGGTCTCCTTCGACCTCGACTCCTATCACGTCGACGCGATCACGGGCGGCACCGACGCGGTCGTCACCGTCGAGGTCGACCTCTCGCGCGGCGACCGGTCGGTCTCAGTTTCCTCGACCGACGCCGACATCACGCGCGCCAGCGTCGTCGCGATGGTCGACGGGCTCGACCGCCTGCTCTCGGCCGCCGCCGAGGACGGGGCGACGCCGGACGCGGCCTCGCTGGCGGACGACTGAGGGCGACGGAACCCGCGTCCGTCCGACGCGCCGTCGCTTCTACCGCTTCTCGCCGCGCAGCCACGCGTAATCGCAGGCGTCGAGCTCGAACGTGACGCCCCCCTTCGCGACGTAGTGCCCGCCGTCGCCGACGACGTGCTCGACCGTCTCGGGGTCGACGTCGAAGCCGACGACCTCCTTGCGGTGCCCGTCCGCGAGGTTGTGCGCGCAGAGCAGGACGGTCCCGTCCTCGTCCGTCCCGTCCCCCGCGCCGTGGTCGAACCGGTGGACGCGCGTCTCCTTGTGGTCGGTGTCGAGCGCGCGGTAGTCACCGCGGGCGATCTCCGGGCAGGCGTCGCGGGCGGCCACGAGCGCCTCGACGCGCGAGAGCAGCGAGTCGGGGTCGTCTCGCTGGGCGGCGACGTTGACCCGGTCGTAGGCGTACGCCCCCTCGTCGACCACAGGGTTGTAACAGTCCTCGGGGGCGGCCGCCGAGAAGCCGCCGTTCGCCGAGTCGTCCCACTGCATCGGGGTGCGGACGGCCTCGCGCTCGGGGAGCGAGAGGTCCGCGCCCATCCCGATCTCGTCGCCCGACTGGAGCGCGACGGAGCCCGGGAGGGAGAAGAGGAGGCTGTGGGCGACGGCGATCCGATCGCGGTCGCCGCCGTACAGGTCGGCGAGCCGCAGGCGGTGGCCGCGCTCGAAGATCCACGAGTCGCCGGCGTCGTCGCCGAAGTACTCGCGGGCGTGCTCGAACGCCTCCTCGGGGAGCTTCAGCAGGTTCCACTCGTCGTGGTTCCGGAGGAAGTTCACCCAGCCGCCCACCTCGGAGACGTCCGGGAGGATCTCCTCGGCGCGCTGGAGCGGCCACGTGTCCTTCACGCCGACCGCGTACGTGAGGTGCGCGTTCATCACGAAGTTGAACTGGAGGTGGAACGCCTCGCCGTCGCCGAAGTAGTAGTCGAGGTGCTCCGGCTCGTCGTCGGCCTCGGCGAGCAGCACCGCGTCGGACTGCTCCGCCTCGACGACCCGCCGCATCTCCTTGAACAGCTCGATGGACTCGCCGAGGTCGGTCTCGTCGAGGGTGGTCGCCTCGTGCCCCTTCGGCATCAGCATCGGGTGAGCGGCGTCGATCCGGAAGCCGTCGGCGCCCTGGTCGAGCCAGAACCGGAGCACGTCGTACAGCTCCTCGCGGACCGCGGGGTTCGCGACGTTGAGGTCGGGCTGGTGGCCGTAGAACTGGTGGAAGTAGTGTTTGCCGGCGATCTCGTCGTACGTCCAGACGCCGTCCTCGTACTCCGGGAAGATGTTGCCGCGCTGGTGGGCGTCGTCGACGTGGCTCGTCCACAGGTAGTAGTCGTGGTACTCCGACTCGGGGTCCTCGCGGGCGCGGCGGAACCACTCGTGGTCGTTCGAGGTGTGGTTGAAGACGAGGTCGGTGATCACCCGGATCCCGCGCTCGTGCGCCCGGTCGGCGAACTCGCGGAAGTCGTCGAGGGTCCCGAGCCGGTCGTCGACGCCGTAGTAGTCGGCCACGTCGTAGCCGTTGTCGCGGAGCGGGCTCGGGTAGAACGGGCGGATCCACACGGCGTCGACGCCGAGGTCGTCGAGGTGGTCGAGCCGGTCTATCGCGCCGCGGAAGTCGCCCCAGCCGTCGCCGTCGCTGTCGTTGAAGGTCTTGACGTCGAAGGAGTAGATCGTCGCGTCCTCGTACCAGTCCGGATCGCTCATGGGACGTGGTACGGAACACGGGGTTGGGTTTCTTGCGATCCCCGCTGCCGCCGTCTGACGGGGTTTTTAAGCGATGCCGCCCGAACGTCGCCCGTGAGCGTCGTCGTCGCGGTGAAACCCTCCGCCCGCAAGCGCAACGCGAAGGTGGGTCGACTCGTCTTCGAGGACGGCTCCCGCCACGCGTTCGAGAGCCGCGCGGCCGCCGAGCGCTGGGCCGACGACCTCTCGACGGGCGACGGCCACGTCTGGGTCGCGAGCGCGCATCCCCGCGACGGCGACGACGCCGACTGCTACCTCGTCTCGCGGGCGACCAACGCGAAGCTCGAGGCCGCTTACGACAAGCGCCGACGGCGGCTCCGCGGCGACGCCGCCCCGGAACAGGAGTCGCTGGGCGGAGAGCCGTAGCGGTCGGCCGCGACCGACTACTCCGCTTCGACGATGTCGTCGCGGAACTCCTCGACGGCCGCCAGCACCGCCTCTCGGTCCGCGTCGTCGACGTCGAACTCCGCGAGGGCGTCGTCGAGGTGCGTCGCGATCGCGCCGAACTCCGTGCCGGTGATTCCCATCCCGTCGTGAGCCTCGTCCATGGTGTCCCCGTCGTACTCGGCGGGGCCGCCGGCGACCGCGCTCAGGAACCGCGTCTGGTGCGCCCGCTGCGCCGTCATGTCGACGTCCTCGAAGTGGTGTGCGACCCGGTCGTCGTCGAGGACCCGGTCGTAGAACTCGTCGACGACCGCACCGATCGCCTCGCGTCCACCCAGCCGCTCGTACAGCGTGTGATCGTTCACGGTCGGGATCTGCCGACGGGTGATAAAGACCCTTCCCCCCACTCCCGCTGGCTCGGGTTCCGGACCGAACACGTTCGCGCTCCTCCGGGCTCCCGGCCTCACGCCGACGGTGATCGACGGCGGACGGAAATACGGACAGACGACAAAACGCGTCGCTGACCGGTCGGAAACGCGAGAGAAGCGCCGAGGCGGAGATTTGAACTCCGGTGTCCGAATGGACAGTAGATTTCGAATCTACCGCCTTGGCCAGGCTAGGCTACCTCGGCTCGTTCTTCGGTTGGCCGGTTCCGCTGTTATGCGTTTCGATCGCCGACGCCGACGGTGGGGTCGGCCGGTACGGTCACCGGTGGGGTCGGCCAATTGCTTCGGCCGCCCCGCGACAACGCTTTTCGGCGCGGATCGCGTGGTAGCGGTATGGACGTCCCCGAAGCCGCGGCGGCCTGCTCCCGCGTCGTCGACGAGGTCGGCGGCGCGGTCGTGGCCGACCGCGAGTTCCTCGACCGCGTCACGCTCGGCATCCTCGCCCGCGGCCACGTCCTCTTGGAGGACGTGCCCGGCACCGGCAAGACCCTCTCGGCGCGCTCGTTCGCGGCCGCGCTCGGCTTAGAGTTCTCGCGGGTCCAGTTCACGCCCGACCTCCTCCCGAGCGACGTGACCGGGACCAACGTGTTCGACGAGCGCGACGGCTCCTTCGCCTTCTCGCCCGGACCGATCTTCGCGAACGTCGTGCTCGCCGACGAGATCAACCGCGCGCCGCCGAAGACGCAGGCCGCCCTGCTGGAGGCGATGGAGGAGGGCCAGGTGACCGTCGACGGGGAGACCCACGAGCTCCCGAAGCCCTTCTACGTCATCGCGACGCAGAACCCGGTCGAGAGCGAGGGCGCGTTCCCGCTCCCCGAGGCCCAGCTCGACCGGTTCACGATCAAGACCGCGATCGGCTACCCCGACGACGAGGGCGAGGTCGATCTGCTCCGGCGGCGCGCCGGCCGCGTCGCGCAGGCGCCGACGGTCGAGCGCGTGCTCGATCCCGACGCCGTCGCGGACCTCCGGGAAGTGCCCGAGACGGTCCGGGTCGACGACGACCTGCTGGAGTACATGGCGTCGGTCGCCCGCGCCACCCGAAACGACCGCCGCGTCGACGTGGGGGTCTCCCCGCGCGGCACGCAGCGGCTCTTCGAGACGGCGCGGGCCGCCGCGGTCATTTCCGACCGCGAGTTCGTCACGCCGGACGACGTGAAACGCGTCGCGGAGCCGGCGCTCGCCCACCGGCTCGTGTTGACCCCGGACGCCGCCGTCAACGACGCCGACAAGCGCGACGTGATCGCCGACGTGCTCGACCGGGTCGCGGTGCCGACGGTCGAGGCGCCGGAGGCCTGACGCCGATTTAAAAGGGTCGAACCGCTCGAGCCGGGCTACTCCGCGTCCCGCTCCGCCAGCAGCTCCGTCGCCGTCAGCAGCGACTCCAGCTCGATGTCGTGGTCGGCGAGCAGCTCCTCGGCGCCCTCCTCGCGGTCGACGACCACGAGCACGCGGTTCACCGTCGCGCCCGCCTCGCGGAGCGCCTCGACGGCGTCGACGGCCGACTGCCCGGTCGTCGCGATGTCCTCCAACACGACGACCTCCTCGCCCTCGTCGAGCCGGCCCTCGATGCGGTTGCCCGTGCCGTACTCCTTCGCCTGCTTGCGCGCGATGACGTACGGGCGGCCCATCTCGGCGGCCGTGACGGCCACGAGCGGGACCGCGCCCAGCGCGACGCCCGCGAGCTTCGCGTCGGTGTCGGCGAGCCGGTCCGCGAACGCCTCGCTCACGAGCCGGAGCGCGTCGGGGTCGGTCTCGAAGAGGTACTTGTCGACGTAGTAGTCGCTCGTCCCGCCGTGCGAGAGCTCGAACTCGCCGAACCGGACGGCGTCGGCCGCCCGCAGCGCGGCGACCAGCTCGCTCCGTCGCTCGTCGTCGGTCATACCGAGACAGCGCGCGGCGGCGACCATAAACGGGTCGGAACGCGAGCGATACCGCTCGTTCACTTATAAATAATCGATCCGCTACAGCAATTCACGTCCTCCCGTCGTCAATCGGGGCGTCGATCACGACAGGAGAGCACGCTCGGATCAACATATTCACTACAGGCCGTCACGAACCGGGGTGTATGAGCACGGACGACGTCTCTCGGCGCACGTTCATCCGGACCGCCGGCGGCGCGGCGGGCGTCGCGGGGGCGACGGCGGCGACGGCGGGAACCGCGGCGGCACAGGAGGAACAGCCGGTCTGGCCGAGCGGAGCCGAGGGGAACGGCGGGGAGTACCAGGACGCCCGCGGCGAGAGCGAGGTCACGGTCGAGGTCGGCGCGGGCGACCAGGGGCTCGCGTTCAACCCGACCCTGCTGTGGGTCGACACCGGCACGACGGTCACGTTCGAGTGGACCGGCAACGGCGGCGCCCACAACGTCCAAACCGTCGAGGACGGCGGCCCGGCGGCCCTCGACAGCGGCGACCCGATCGGCGAAGAAGGTGAGACCTACGAGTACGAGACGAGCGAGGATGACGTGGGCATCACCCACTACCACTGCGTGCCGCACACCACGACCGGCATGCACGGCGGCCTCGCCGTCGGCGAGGACATCGAGACCGAATCGACCGGCGGCGGCGGCTCCGACGCCGTGTTCGTCCCGCAGGGCGCCCGCGCGCTCAGCGTCGCGACGTTCGTCGCGATGGCGAGCACGCTCGGGCTCGCGTTCGTCTTCATGAAGTACGGCGGCACGATCACGCGAGACGAGGAGTAGCCGCTCGTCGCGCCCGCTCGTTTTCGGCGCTATTCCCCGTTCGAGAGCCCGCGGTACTCCTCGATCACCCGGTCGAGCACCGCGTCGTGGTCGTAGGACGCGAAGTCGCGCTCGACGGACTTCCTGTCGAGGTCGCCGACGGCGACGAACTCGTCCGCGAGTTCGGCCGGGCTGGTGACGAGTCGCCCGCGCCGGCGGCCCTCGACGAGCTCGTGGGCGCTCGAGTCCGCCTGGTACTCGACGAGGGCGACGCAGCCGCACGCCAGCGCCCACAGCAGATCGGTCGCGAACGTCTCCCACGTCGCCGTCGCCACCGCGACGTGCGTCCCTTTGAACAGCTCGATCCGCTCGCGGAGCGGGAGGTCGCCGAGGAACGACACCCGGTCGTCGATCCGGAGGTCGCTCGCCGTCGACTCGATCCGGGCGCGCTCGGGGCCGTCGCCGACGACCGCGGCGGTCCAGTCTCGACCGCGGAGCTCCGCGAGCCCGAGCAGGAACGTCTCGACGTTGGCGTGGCGGTCCAGCCGCCGGGCGTACACCGCGTCGAACCGGTCGTCGACGCCCGCCGACTCGACGAGGCCGAAGTCGATGCTCTCGGGGATCACTCGCACGTTCTCGCCGGCGGCGCCGTGCTCGCGGACCCGCGTCTTGGTCGTCCGGGAAGGGGTCGTGACCGCGTCGGCCCGCCGAGCGAGGAGCCGGTACCGCCGCCGGGAGTCGGCGGGGTGGTCGCGCCACCAGTCGACGACGACGGGGGTCCGCGAGAGGGTCCCCGCGACCGTCGCGGCGATCCCGGGCGTCGGCGGGGTGTTGACCGCGTGGACGACGTCGGGGTCGACCCGGCGGAGCGCGAGCGGGAGCCGCGCCGCGAACGCCGACGGCGACGGCTCGGCGGTCACCGACCGGTAGGCGATCCCGTCGTCCTCGAAGGCGTCGTGGTCGCCGCCCCACCAGCGGGCGCAGAGCCAGACCACGTCGTGGCCGCGCTCGGCGAGCCCCCGAGCGATCCGTCGCGTCCGCGACCGCGCCGGCGTGTCGCCGTGGCCGGGTGCGAAAAGCGAGACGAACGCGACGCGCATACGCCGACCGGACGGCTGGGGCGGATAAAAAGACACGGCATCCGCCGGGAGAGGGCGACGCGGCCGAACGCGCGGGTCGCGGCCGTGCGACCGGTTCCCCCACCCGAAACGGTTTCACACAGCGCGCGGAACCGGACCCCATGCACCGGTACGACATCGAGCGCTACCTCAACGTACGAAACGCCGGCGGGGCGGACCTCGGACCCAACGGACGGCTCTCCTTCCTGTTGAACACGACCGGCACCGGACAGGTGTGGTCGCTCGACGAGCCGCTCGGGTGGCCCGAACAGCACACGTTCTTCGAGGAGTCGGTGTCGTTCGTCGACTCCTCGCCCGAGCGCGCGGAGGCCGTCTTCGGCATGGACGAGGGCGGCAACGAGCGCGCCCAGCTCTACCTGCTCAGCTACGAGTCGGGCGAGATCACCGACCTCACGGAGCGCCCGGAGGCGAAACACCGCTGGGGCGGCTGGGACTCCGAGGGCGACCGCTTCGCGTTCGCCTCGAACCGGCGCGACGAGGCCGTCTTCGACGTGTACGTGC
Source organism: Halorubrum lipolyticum DSM 21995 (assembly GCF_000337375.1). Taxonomy (GTDB): domain Archaea; phylum Halobacteriota; class Halobacteria; order Halobacteriales; family Haloferacaceae; genus Halorubrum; species Halorubrum lipolyticum. The sequence continues at coordinate 56,988 of NZ_AOJG01000013.1, forward strand.
AGGAGCGCGACGCGACCGGCGGCGACGCCGAGCTGGTGTACGAGGGCGACGGCTGGCTCTCGGTCGCCGGCTGGTCGCCGAGCGACGACCGACTGATCGTCCACGAGGCGCACTCGTCGTTCGACCACGACGTGTACACGCTCGACCTCGCAAACGGCGAGCTGGCCCACCACACGCCCCACGAGGGCGACGTGCGGTACGGCAGCCCGGAGTGGGGCCCCGACGGCGAGGCGCTCTACCTCGTCACCGACCGCGACAGCGACACGCTGCGCCTGGAGCGGCTCGACCTCGCGAGCGGCGAGTTCTCGGTCGTCGCGTCCGGGGAAGGTTCGGAACGCGGGACCGGCGCGGGCGACGCGGACGATACGGGCGACGAGGCGGGCGACGCGGCGGGCGCGACCCCCGCGAAGCCCGGCGGCGACGACGGTTGGAACGTCGACGGGGTCGCGGTTCACGAGGAGTCCCGCCGCGTCGTCTACTCGCGCAACGTCGACGGCTACACCGAGATCACGGTCGGCGAGCTGGTCGAACCGGACCGGATCGACCCGTTCCCGACTCCCGACCTCCCCGAAGGGGTCGCCGGCGGGGTAAGCTTCGGTCCCGACGGGGACCGCTTCGCGATCACCGCGACCGGGAGCACCCACAACGCGAACGTCCACGTCGTCGACGCGACGACCGGCGAGACGGAGCGCTGGACCGCGGCCTCGACGGCCGGCATCCCGCCGGACACGTTCGTCGAGCCCGAGCTCGTCCACTACCCGACCTTCGACGGCCGGGAGATCCCCGCGTTCTTCTCCGTCCCTGAGACGGAGCCGCCCGAATCCGGCTACCCCGTCGTCGTCGACATCCACGGCGGCCCGGAGTCGCAGCGCCGGCCCTCCTTCGCCTCGGTCAAGCAGTACCTGCTGAACAACGGCTACGCCGTCTTCGAGCCGAACGTCCGCGGGTCGTCGGGGTACGGCAAGGCGTACGCCGCGCTCGACGACGTGGAGAAGCGGATGGACTCGGTGGCGGACGTCCGGGCGGGCGTGGAGTGGCTCCACGACCACCCCGAGGTCGACCCCGACAGCGTCGTCGCCATGGGCGGCTCCTACGGCGGGTTCATGGTGCTCGCGGCGCTCACCGAGTTCCCCGAGCTGTGGGCCGCCGGTATCGACATCGTCGGCATCGCGAACTTCGTCAGCTTCCTGGAGAACACCGGCGACTGGCGCCGTTCCCTGCGAGAGGCCGAGTACGGGTCGCTGGCGGACGACCGGGAGTTCTTGGAGTCGATCTCGCCGATCAACAACATCGAGGCGATCGAGTCGCCGCTGTTCGTCCTCCACGGCGCGAACGACCCGCGGGTGCCCGTCGGCGAGGCCGAGCAGATCGTCGAGCGGGCGCGCGAGCAGGGCGTTCCGGTGCGCAAGCTGATCTTCGACGATGAGGGGCACGGCTTCGCGAAGCTGGAGAACCGGATCGAGGCCTACCGCGCGGTCGTCGACTTCCTCGCGGAGCACGTCTGAGGCCGGTGTTCGAGGGAGAGTTCGGATCGCGACTTCACACCGGCGTGGCGTCGCATTTGAAACAGCCGTTCGCCGTGAGACGATCAACTCCCTGACTCGATCGCTCAAAGACAGCCACCTATTTAAATAAGGCAGCGAATTACCGCCCGTTATGGGGATTCTCGATGCGTTCGGATCGCTGGCTAGTGCACTGCTCGCTGGGTTCGTCATGCTCGCGTTCGCCGTCCTGAGCCTGTTCGTCACGGTGTTCGTCGTGGACCTCGCAGCGGCGATCGCCGGGCTGAATCCGGAGGACGGGTTCGTCGTGCTCGGTGCGACCATCCTCGCCGGAACGGCGATCCTCGCCGGCGGCGTCGGGTTCGCAAAGCCCGAAACCGACGCGTAAGGTTCGTTAGACGAGGAATTGTCGTTCGCACGGTTATAAATCGCCGACGGCGATCGTCAGCGAGTTTTTCAGAATAAGTAGCTGATCGCTTATAAACGGCTTCCAACGATGGATCGGCGGCGAACATCTACAAAGCCCCGCACAGCACCTCACGCCTCCCCAGCGTCATCGCCGGACGTAGTCCGACGACCTGGCGCGAGCTCTCTCCCTACTCGCGCCCGGTGGCCGCTCGGAGGCACGCGCCACCGCAGTTATTTAAAGAGACTCGTCGCTCGCTTACCAGTTCGGGCCGAAGTCGGGATTGATCTGGCGATCGGTTCGGTCGATATCGTCGATTCGCCGGATGTCCTCGTCGTCCAGTTCGAGCCCGAGGCTCGCGAGGTTGTCGCGGAGGTGGTCCTCGCCGGTCGCCTTCGGGATCGCGGTGACGCCCTTCTCGCGGAGCCACGCGAGGCTCACCTGCGCCGCGCTGACGCCGTGTTTCGCGGCGATCTCGGCGACGGTCGGGTCGTCGAAGACTTTCCCGCGGGCCAGCGGCGAGTAGGCGACGAGTTCGATGTCGGCGGCGTCGGCGTACTCGCGCAGCTCCTCCTGGCGGAGCAGCGGGTGCATCTCCACCTGGTTCGCGAACGGCGTCTCGCCGAGGGCGTCCGTCGCGGCGTCGAGGTGGTGGGGGTCGAAGTTCGAGACCCCGATCCGGTCGATCAGGCCGTCGTCGCGGAGCTCCGCGAACGCGGGCAGCGTCTCCTCGGGGTCGTACGCGCCGGACGGCCAGTGGACGTACAGCAGGTCGGCGTACTCGGTGTCGAGCTTCTGGAGGCTCTCGCGGGTCGAGGCGGCCGCGTCCTCGGGCGCGAGCTTGTCGATCCACACCTTCGTCGCGAGGAACACGTCGTCGCGGTCGACGTCGGCGGCCGCGATCCCCTTCCCGACGGCGGCCTCGTTGCCGTATATCTGGGCGGTGTCGACGTGGCGGTAGCCCGCCTCGAGGGCGGTCTTGACGGAGTCGGTACACTGCGCGGGGTCGTCGTTCTTCCACGTCCCGAGCCCGAGCACGGGCATCCCGTCGGTCGTCGGTACGTCGACGGACTGCGGTTCCTGTGACATACGCGGGGGTAGTCGCGTGAGCCGAAAGTCGCTTGCGGTCCCGGTGGTCGGTGTCGCGGAGGAGCGACCCCCGAGCGCGACCGGTCAGTCGTCGAGCAGCGCCCGCGAGGAGTTCGTCACGACGAGCAGGCTGGAGGCGCCCATCGCGACCGCGGCGAAGAGCGGATTTAAAAGGCCGGTCACCGCGAGCGGGATGGCGACCGCGTTGTAGCAGAACGCCCAGCCGATGTTCCCCTTCACGCGCCGGCCCGCGGCCCGCGAGAGCTCGAAGACGGTCGCCACGGAGCCGAGGTCGTCGTCGACGATCGCCACGTCGGCCGCGTCGGCCGCCATCGCGGTCCCGCCGCCGAGCGCGACGCCGAGGTCGGCCGCGGCGAGCGCGGGCGCGTCGTTGGTACCGTCGCCGACCATCACCGTCCGCCCGCGCGCCTTCAGCCGCTCGACCGTCTCGGCTTTCCCCTCCGGCGGCACGCCCGCGAACACCGACGAGATAGCGTCGTGCTCGCTGAAGACGGTCGCCGCGCGCTCGTCGTCGCCCGTCAGCACGACCACCTCGACGCCCGAGTCGGCGAGTTCGGTCACGGTCTCCTCCCACCCCTCGCGCAGCTCGTCGCCGACCACGACGACCCCCTCCGCGGCGCCGTCGCGGCCGACCGCGACCGGGACCCGGCCCACGTCTCGGGCCGCCGAGACCGCCTCGCGGACCTCGTCGGGGACCGCCCACCCGCGCTCGTCGAACAGGCCGGGGTGCCCGACGACGACTTCGACGCCGTCGACGACCCCGGAGACCCCCCGAGCGTGGCTCTCGAAGTCGGTGACTGCGAGGGCGCCGTCGGCGGCGGTCTCCGCCGGCTCCACCTCTCCGCCGTCGGCGACCGCGGGCGACGCGGCGCCCGAGTCCGACGCGGTGCCGGCGCCCCCGAGCGCGCCGTCGCCTTCGCGCGCCGCGGCGATGGCCCGACCGACCGGGTGCGCCGAGCGCTCCTCGACGGCGGCGGCGAGCCGGAGCAGGTCGTCGTCGATGTCGGCCGCGATCACCCGCATCTCGCCGGTGGTGAGCGTCCCCGTCTTGTCGAAGACGACGGTGTCTGCGCCGCGGAGCCGCTCGAAGACGGTGTCGTCGAAGATCACGATGGAGCGCTCGAGCGCGTCGCGGATCCCGGCGGCGACCGCGAGCGGGGTCGCGAGCCCGAGCGCGCAGGGACACGAGACGATGAGCACCGTGAGGCCGACGAGCATCGCCTCCGTCACCCCGTTGCCGAGCGCGAGGTTGGCCGCGGCGGCGACGACGGCCACCGCGAGGACGACCGGGACGAAGACGGTCGCCAGCCGGTCGGCGAGCTTCTGGACCCCGTGGTTCCCGCTCTGGAGGTCCCAGACGAGCTCGGCGACGCGGTCGAGGCTTGAGGTCGCGTCCGGCCCGACCGCGACCGTCAGCGACCCGTCCGCGACCACCGAGCCGCCGACCACGGCGTCGCCGGGCGTCTTCCGGACCGGCATCGACTCGCCCGTGACGACCGACTCGTCGACGGCCGCGTCGCCCGCGACCGCCTCGCCGTCGACCGGGACCCGCTCGCCGGCGCGCACGAGCAGTCGATCGTCGGGGGAGAGGTCGTCGATGGCGACTTCCTCGGTTTCGCTTCTATCCCCCTCACCGACCAGCCGCCGGGCGCTGTCGACCTGCACCGCGGTGAGGTCGGAGAGGAGCTCGGTCGCGCGCGTTTTGATCGAGTCCTCGTAGTGGTTGCCGACGGTGACGATCACGATGATCGCGACGGTCACGTCGTAGTAGACCGACGGCGACTCGACGAAGATCACGGCGAGCGTACTGTAGGCGTAGGCGCTCACCGCCGCGATCGCGACGAGGAGGTCCATGTTCGGCGACCGCGTCCTCGCGCTGACGTACGCGCCCCTGAGTATCGGTTTCCCGGTGACGAACAGGACCACCGTCGTCAGCACGGCGATCACGATGAAGAAGTACGTCCCCGAGGAGGAGGCCATCGCCTGGTTGAGGTACTCCAGGGTGCGCTCGTTGTAGAAGGGGAACGCGAAGTACGTCGGGTAGATGATGACGATGTACTGGAGCATGACGGCCATCCCGACGAGCACGCCGGCCGCGAGCCGCGCCGTCGCCATGTTGTCCGCCTGCCGGCGCGAGAAGGCGTCGTCGCGGTCGTACGCGCTGTAGCCGAGCCCGCTCACCGCCTCCGAGAGGTCGTCGGTGGTGACCGCGTCGGGATCGTGGTCGATCCGCACCGTGTCCGTGACGTAGCTCGCGCTGGCGGCGCTGACCCCGTCGGTCCGCGTGGCGACCGTCTCGATGAACGCCTCGCAGGTGGCGCAGTGCATCCCGTCGACCTCGAGGAACGTCGCCTCGTGGTCGGCGGGGACCGCGGCCTCGTCGGCCCCGGTCTCTCCCCCGGCCTCGCCATCCCGGCGCCGCTCGCGCACCGCCTCGGCGTCGACGTCGACGTCGCCGAGCGTCTCGTACACGTCCCGACAGCCGGTACAGCAGAACTCGTTGCCGTCGTCGTCGGCCACGTCGACGCCCTCGGTCGGCAGCTCACAGAGGGTGCAGTCGGGCGCCTCGTCGTCGGGCCGGTCGGCGGGCGACGACGCGCTCATCTCACATACCCCCCATCATCCCGGCGTCGAGCGGGTTCCAGAATGGCAGACTCGGGTGCGGCACGTGGATCCCGACCGACATCAGCCCGTGCGCGAACAGGACGTAGCCGAGCGCGACGAAGGCGACGCCGAGCAGGCGGTGGACCCGGCGGCGGTGAACCGCGTCGACGCTCTCGATCACGGTGCCGTAGAGGAAGACGGCCGGCATCGTGCCGACGCCGAGCGCGCCGAGCGCGAGCGCCCCGCTGACGGCGGAGCCGCTGGCGAACGCGTAGAGGTACGCCGGGTAGAGGATCGGACAGGGGAGCAGCCCGTGGACCGCGCCGAGCCCGACGATCCCGGGACCGTTCGCGAGCCGGTCGACGTGACCGGTGAGCCAGTCGGTGACGCGGCCGAGCCCGGGGAGGTGGATCCCGCCGGTCGCGCCGCCGAGGGCGTATCGGACCCCGACGAGTATCACGGCTGCGCCGACGCCGAGCCCGACGACGCCGCGGACCGCCTCCGCTGCGCCCGTCAGCGTCGCGGTCGTGACGAGGACGACCCCGCCGAGCGCGCCGAGCGCCGCGCCGATGAGCGCGTAGCTCGTCGCGCGTCCGAGGTTGAACAGCGCGTGCTGGCGGACCTCATACGTGGTCAGGTGGCTCCCGCGTCGGTTGTCGGTCGCGCCGGCGGTGGGCGACCCGCCGTCGGCGCGCTCGCTCCCCTCGCGCATCCGGCCGGCGTACACCGTGACGAGCGGGCCGCACATCCCGATACAGTGGGCGCCGCCGAGCAGTCCGATGGCGAGGAACAGCAGGACGTCGGTCCCGAGAAGCGTCGAGAGGTCCATGAGTCGAGTCATCCGGAGTTCGGGTCGCGCGCGCTAATGGGTTTCGTCGGGCGCGGGCTCGACGGTTCGCGGCGGGGACGGCGCACGTCACTCCTCCACGAAGACGGTCGCGTACATCCCGCCCGTCTCGTGCGGGATACAGACGTAGTCGTAGCGGCCGGCGACCTCGAAGGTGTGCGAAAATCGGTCGCCGCTCTCCAACGCGCCGCCGAAGTCGTCGCTCCACGCGTCGCGGGCGGGCTGCTCGCCGTCGAAGCCGCCGGAGGCGAAGTAGTCGGCCGCCTCCGGAATCCCGCCCTCGTAGGCGGTGACGGTGTGGGTCCGCGCGCTCGTGTTCTCCCAGACGACGGTGTCGCCGACGGAGACGGTCAGCTCCGCCGGGCGGTACCCGTCGGCCACCATCCCCACGTCGTAATCGGGCTCGCCGCCGACGCCCGAACAGCCGGCGAGGGCGGTCGTCGCCGCGACGCCCCCGGCCGCCGCGACCCGTCGGAGGAACCGTCTGCGGTGCATACTCCAACTCCGGGCCTCACGCGTTTGAATACCGCGGTTCGCCTCACTGCGCGGGAACGGGTCGGCGACGGTTCACCGAGGCGGCGAGCGGCGCCGACCCATACGTGTCAGGTCATGTCGTTTACTCGAAATAGAACCAACAGTGCACCGTAGTATGTTAGAGATAGCCGCGGTCGACCTGCTCACCCAGGGTATCGTCCCGCTCGAAATGACCCAGACCGAGGTGTTCCAAGCGATCCAAGACAACGGGCTCTTGGCCTCGTCGCTGTGGATAAACATCGCCCTCGCGGGCCTTTCGATCCTCCTGTTCCTCTACATGGGACGGAACTTGGAGGACCCGCGAGCGCAACTCATCTTCGTTGCCGCCATGATGGTTCCGCTGGTGTCGATCTCGAGTTACACCGGACTCGTGTCCGGGCTCACCGTGAGCTTCCTCGAGATGCCGGCCGGACACGCGCTGGCCGGCCAAGAGGTCCTCACCCCATGGGGCCGGTATCTCACGTGGGCGCTGTCGACGCCGATGATCCTCATCGCGCTCGGCCTGCTCGCCGGGTCGAACATGACGAAGCTGTTCACGGCCGTCACGGCCGACATCGGGATGTGCGTCACGGGCCTCGCGGCCGCGCTGACCACGTCCTCCTACCTGCTGCGGTGGGTCTGGTACGTCATCAGCTGCGCGTTCTTCGTCGTGGTCCTCTACATCCTGCTCGCCGAGTGGGCCGAGGACGCCGAGATCGCCGGCACCGCGGAGATCTTCAACACGCTGAAGGTCCTCACCGTGGTCCTGTGGCTCGGCTACCCGATCTTCTGGGCGCTCGGCGCCGAGGGCCTCGCGGTGCTCGACGTCGCCATCACTTCGTGGGCCTACAGCGGGATGGACATCATCGCGAAGTACCTCTTCGCGTTCCTCCTGCTCCGGTGGGTCGCTGACAACGAGCGCACCGTCGCCGACATGGCGTCCGGCCTCGGCTCGGTCTCGCGCAGCGGCGCGGCGCCGGCCGACGACTGACGGCGACTGACGACGCGGTCGCCTCCTCGCCTCGCGGGCTTTTTAAGTAGTCCCGACGCCCGCCAGCCGACGCCCGCCGACGGCGTGGCGAGCGAGAGCAAAGCGCTAAACCCGCGGCGGCGGTGGTACGGGACATGAAACAGGCCATCGTCGCCCGCACCGACATCGGGATGGGCGAGGGGAAACTCGCCGCGCAGGTCGCGCACGCGTCGCTGTCGGCGTACCAGGACGCGGGGCGGCGCGCCCGCAAGAAGTGGCAGGGGGAGGGACAGAAGAAGATCGTGCTCAAAGGCGACTCCGAGAGCCAGCTGTTCGAGCTGGCCGACAAGGCCGACAAGGAGGGGATCCCGTACGCGATCGTCCGCGACGCCGGTCACACCCAACTGGAGCCGGGGACCGTCACCGCGCTCGCCGTGGGCCCCGCCCGCGACGACACCGTCGACCGCGTGACCGGCGACCTCTCGCTGTACTAGATGGCATCCCCCGACACCCTCCGCGAGGCGCATCCGGCCGAGCGCGCCGCGGGCATCGACTACTACGTCAGCGACGCCGACGGGATCGGCGGCCGGCTCCGCCAGTCCCCCGAGGACTTCCGCGTCCGCGAGCTGGAGGCGTTCGAGCCGGAGCCGCTCGGCGCGGACACGGGGAGCTACCCCGAGCTCGTCGTCCGCGTCACCCTCCGCGACTGGGACACGAACGACTTCGCGCGACGGATCTCCGACGCGCTTCAGATCAGCCGCGAGCGCGTCTCGTGGGCGGGGACGAAGGACAAACGGGCCGTCACCACCCAGCTGTTCACGCTCCGCGGGGTCGACCCCGGCGACCTCCCGGAGATCCGCGGCGCCGAGATCGAGCCCCTCGGCCGCGCCGGGCGCGGGCTCTCGTTCGGCGACCTCGCGGGCAACGCCTTCGAGATCCGCGTCGCTGACGCGGTCCCCGAAGCCCGCGAGCGCGTCGCCGACGTGGTGAGCGACCTGCGGGCGTTCGGCGGCGACGCGGGGGAATCGGCGGCGATCGAACCGATCGACGGCGACGCCACCGTCGGCGTCCCCAACTACTTCGGCCAGCAGCGCTTCGGGAGCCGGCGGCCCGTCACCCACCGCGTCGGGCTCGCGGTCGTCCGCGACGACTTCCGCGAGGCGGTGCGGCTGTACGCCGGCAACCCCTCGGAGACGGAGCCGGACGACACCCGCGCCGCGCGCGGCCGGGTCGACGCCGCGTTCGGGGTCGGCGGGGACGGCCCGGGTGACGGTCCCGCCGCCGACGGCACCGGCGACGGCGACTGGGAGGCCTGCCTCGACGCGATCCCGGGCAAGCTCCGGTTCGAGCGCTCGATGGTCCACCGGCTCGCCGAGCGCGACGTGGCTCCCGACGCGCCCCCGGCGCACGACGACTGGCGGCACGCGCTGGAGGCGGTCCCCTCGAACCTCCAGCGGCTCTTCGTCAACGCGGCCCAGTCGTTCCTCTTCAATCGGATGCTGAGCGAACGCCTGCGCCGCGGGATCCCGTTCGACCGGCCCGTCGCCGGCGACGTGGTCTGTTTCGCCGACGCCGACGCGCCCGAGGAGCTGTACGCGCCCGACACGGACCGGCTCCAGCGGGTCGACGAGGACCGAGTCTCCGTCGTCACCCGCCACTGCGAGCGCGGGCGGGCGTTCGTCACCGCGCCCCTCGTCGGCACGGAGACCGACCTCGGCGCCGGCGAGCCCGGCGAGATCGAGCGCGAGGTCCTCGCCGACGCCGGGATCGAGCCCGGCGACTTCGCGCTCCCCGGCGAGTTCGACTCGTCTGGCACCCGGCGGGCGGTCCTCCTCCGGAGCGACCTCGACGTGACGTTCGACGACGGCGACCCGCGGTTCGCGTTCGCGCTCCCGAGCGGGTCGTACGCGACGGTGCTGCTCCGGGAGTTCACGAAGAGCGGGCCGCTCGACCTCTGAGCGGCGCGCGCCGTATATCGATCCGTATTCGTGCATTATCAGTCGATTTGATCGGCAGAAACCACCACGATACTGCGCTCCGTTCCGAGCCGTTTTTGTGCGGGAGCCGCCAATCGGCGCCATGACCCGGATCGTCGTCATCGACCTCCACGGCCAGTTCACCCACCTCGAACGGCGGGCGCTCCGCGACGTGGGCGTCGACACCGAGATCGTCTCGGCGGACACGCCTCCCGCGGAGCTCGACGCCGACGGGATCGTCCTCTCCGGCGGTCCCGACATGGACCGCGTCGGCAACGCGCCCGACTACCTCGCACTCGACGTTCCCGTCCTCGGCATCTGCCTGGGGATGCAGCTGATCGCGGTCGAGCGCGGCGGCGCGGTCGGCGGCGGCGACTACGGCGGTTACGCCGACGTCGACGTGGAGATCGTCGACGATGAGGACCCGCTCGTCGGCTCGCTGGCTCCCGAGACGCGCGTCTGGGCCTCCCACGCGGACGAGGTGACCGAGGTCCCCGAGGGGTTCGTCCGGACCGCGACCTCCGACGTCTGCGACGTGGAGGCGATGTCGAACCCCGAGGCGGGGCTGTACGGGGTCCAGTGGCACCCCGAGGTCGCCCACACCGAGCGCGGCGAGGAAGTGTTCGAGAACTTCGTCGCGATCTGCGAGTCGGCGTAGGCGACCGCCTTCGGCCAGTTCTCCCCTTTTAAAGCCGGTACCGTCGAACGCGCTCGGTGCCGCAACTCGGACACTCCCGACGGTACTCGACGGTCGCGCCCGTCGTCGCCGCCTCCCACGCCCCCTCCTCGTCGACGAACCCGCACTCCTCGCAGGCGTGGGGGCGCCCGTCGAGCCGCGCGCGGAGCCGATCGAAGGCCGACGTACCGCCGTAGCTGGATGACATGCGGTACCACTACACAAGGAAATGAGTAATAAGTATCGATCAGCGACGGTGCGGTCACGGACGGCGCTACCGGTGTGCGCGTCGCTCGCCGTCGGTAGCCATCGAAACGACCCGAAAATACGGGACGCCGCCTACGCCTCGAACAGCTCGTCGACCGCCTCGCCGGCGGTCTCGGCCGCCTCGCGCGCGACGGCGTCAGGGTCGGGGTCGTCGGGGGCGTTCAGGTAGACGTCGACGTCGAGGACGCCCTCCTCGAACGTGACCGTCACGTCCAGATCGGTCACCGCCGACTGGTCGTAGTGGGCGAACACGACGCCCTCGGCCGCCTCCGCGGCGGTGCGGACGACTTCCTCGTCCGCGGGCTCGTCGGCGTCCCCGTCGCCGGCGTCACGTGAGTCGTCGGTCGGTCCGTCGGTCGATTCGTTCGACATCGGCGCTTACGCGCCGCCCGCGCCCGGACCGCCCGGGCCCATCGGGCCGCCGCCGGCGCCGCCCTGAAGCATCTGCTGGAGCTCGCTCTGCAGGTCGTCGAACTGCTCTTGCACGCGCTCCTCCTGCTTCTCGAGCTGCTCGGTCCGGACTTCGAGGGAGTCGACCTTGTTCTCGAGGTCGTCGTAGGCGGACTCGTAGTCCGTCTCGACGAGGACCTCGCCGATCTCGCGGTACATTCCGGCGTCCTCGTCGACGTCCTCGAGGGCGTCGAGGGCCGTCTTGGACTCGTTGAGCGCGGACTGCGCCTGCTCCTTCTGCTCGGCGACCTGCTGTGCGGTCTCCTGCAGCTCCTGAAGCTCCTCGATCTTCTCCTGTGCCTCGGGCGGCATGTTCCCTTGCATGGGCGAAACGAGACGGTCCGGACAGAAAAACCCCCGACTTCTCCGACGACGACCGATTCCCCGGGTACAGCCCCGGAACGTCGGTATCTCAGGTGGTCGGAGCTACTCCCGATCGCGGTCTCCCACGACGCGCTCGGCGACCTCGACGAGCCGCGACCAGCTGTTGATCCCGGCTCGGAGGGCGACGAGGTCGTCGGCGACGACGCGGACCCGGACCGCGTCGCCGTCCCGGGAGACGGTCGCGGCGGAGCGGGCGTCGTCGATCTCGCCGACCTCGGGTTCGAGCGCGTCGCCGACGAGGCGTGCGCGCCGCTCGGAGGGGTAGCGAAACGAGAGGACCGTCCCGTGCGCGCGGTCGGCGGTCGCGGTGACGGGGTCGGAAGTCACGGTGCGAGATCGGAAGCCACGGTGCGAGATCGGAACGGGGAGTTACTCGACGTTGACTTCCTTCACGTCGCCGCCGCGCTCCTTCAGGAGGACGCGGTGGCCGCAGTACGGGCAGCGCACGCCGCCGTACTCGTCGAGGGTGACGTCGCGCTTACAGCGGGAGCACTTGTAGCTCATCGCCTTATTCCTCGTCGGCGAGCGCGGCGCGGATGGAGCGGCGGACGGTGCGACCGCCGGGCGTCTCGGGGCGGTACGCGCCGCCGGTGAACGTCTCGCCGGTCTCCTCGTTGACCCAGATGCCTGTACCCTTGCGCGTGACGTCGTCGCCGTCGACGGTGGCGTTCTGCATCTCCTCTTCGATGTCCTGGACCCGCTTGCGGGAGACCCGGCCGTAACGGGCGCCGAATCGGCCCGCGCTACCGGTGCTTCGTGCCTTGTCCTCAGCCATAGTGAGTCCGTCTACCGCCAGCGCGGGTAAAAAGGCTACGAGTCGGGGGCGTCAGCGGCGACGACGAGCCGATCGGGTCCGAGGCCCGGGATCCGCGACGGATCGACTGCGACGCGG
>NZ_AOJG01000014.1 GCF_000337375.1 Halorubrum lipolyticum DSM 21995
GAGAGCTTCGCTCTCTCGTCATCGCCGGAAATCGGAGATTTCCGGCTAGCAGTCAGAACGCTCTGCGTTCTGACGACATCGCCGGAAATCGGAGATTTCCGGCTAGCGGCCAGACTCCAGAGGAGTCTGGCAACATCACGAGACGCCTTCGGCGTCTCGAACGACAGCGAGCGTGCGCCCGCCTCGCGGCTGGGGCTTTGGAGTGGTTCACCGCGTATCGACCGCAACGCCTTTCACTACTTAGTAATACTACCGAGTTGTATGCACGGATTCGACGGCTTCGCGGACGTGAGCGAGACTGATGTAACAAAAGCGATCGGCAACGAGTGGACAGACGGGTTCCTCGATTACACGGATTCGGAAGTGATCATCCTCGGCGGCGGCCCGTCCGGCCTGATGGCGGCCAAGGAGCTGGCCGAGCGCGGCGTGAAGGTGATGATCGTCGAGAAGAACAACTACCTCGGCGGCGGCTTCTGGCTCGGCGGGTTCCTGATGAACACGGTGACGGTCCGGGATCCCGCACAGGAGATCCTCGAGGACCTCGACGTGGACTACGAGCCCGTCGACGACGTGGACGGGCTCTACACCGCCGCCGGCCCCGAGGCCTGCTCCGGGCTGATAAAGGCGGCCTGCGACGCCGGCGCGCGCGTCCAGAACATGACGGAGTTCACCGATCTGGTCGTCCGCGAGGACCACCGCGTCGGCGGGATCGTGATGAACTGGACGCCGGTCCACGCGCTCCCGCGCGAGATCACCTGCGTCGACCCGATCGCGGTCGAGTCCGACCTCGTGATCGACGCGACGGGCCACGACGCGGTCGCGATCAGCAAGCTCGACGAGCGCGGCGTTCTCTCCGCGCCGGGCATCGAGCACGCGAGGGAGCACAACACCGGGATGGACCAGACGGGAGACGGCGAGTACGGCGCCCCGGGCCACGACTCGCCCGGTCACGACTCGATGTGGGTCGGCGAGAGCGAGGACGCCGTGGTGGAGCACACCGGCGTCGTCCACGACGGCCTGATCGCGTCGGGGATGGCGGTCGCGACCGCCCACGGCCTCCCGCGGATGGGGCCGACGTTCGGCGCGATGCTCGTCTCGGGGAAGCGCGCCGCGCAGGTCGCCCTCGACGAACTGGGCGTCGACGGCCCAGAGGTCCGGCTCTCCGCGGGCGACGCGCCCGCGCCGGCCGACGACTGACGTCCGGGTCAACGGTCCGGACGGGAGCCGATCGGTCCGCCCCGGCGACGCCTTTTTATTCGATATGAGCGGATACCGAGCATGTACTGGCGCGGACACGTCGGCATCGCCCTGCTCGCGTACGCCCCCGTCGCGGGGGCGACGCTGGCGATCGGCGAGCCCGAACTGACGCTCCTCGGCGGCGCTCTCGCCGTCGGTGCCGCCACGCTCCCCGACGCCGATCACCGGCTCCCGATCTCGCATCGCGGGCCGACGCACACCCTCGCGTTCGCGGTCACCGTCGGTCTGCTCGCTGGTGCCCTCGCGGCGGCCGCGTTGGCCGTCGGCGGCGCCGGTCGCGGGCTCCCGGAGTGGACGCCCGCGTTCGTCGGCGGCGCGGTGACGCTGTCGCTGTGTTCGCACATCGCCGGAGACGCCATCACCCCGATGGGGATCCGCCCCTTCAGACCGCTGTCGACGGCGCACTACTCGCTCGATCTGACGCCCGCGAAGAACCCCCGAGCGAACCGGATGTTCCTCGTCGTCGGAGTCCTCTCGACGGCGGTCGCCGTGGGCGTGACCCACTGAGAGGGGGCCGTCGCGTCACGCTCGGCGTCGCCCGATTCCGCTACGGCTCGGAGGCGCGTCGGACCCGATCGACGACCGACTGCGGAACGACGTGTTCGGCGATTTCGACGTCCGCGGGGGTGACGACGCCGAGCGACCGCCCGGCGAGAGCGTAGGTACCGACGACGACGAGGGGAAGTACGACGGCCACGACCAAGTCACTCGACACGAGCGTGACGACCAGCGCGCCGGTCGCGAGAGCGGGAAGCCACGCGGCGACGACGAGACCGAGCTCACGCGTGAACGGGTGGATTCCGCGGTAGTGGTACACCTCGAGGAGCGCGGCGACCCCGGAAAGCGTCAGGGCGAGCATCGTTCCGAGCCCCGCGCCGAGGATACCGTACCGCGGCACCAGCAGGACGCTGAACACGAGGTTGGCGACCAACAGCAGCGCGGAGTTGAGAAACACCAGCCGGGAGTAGCCGAGCCCCTGGAGCAGCGCGCCGTCGGGGCCACCCGCCGTGACGCTCACCAAGTAGCCGACGATCAGGGCGAGAACGACGCCGCTCGCGGCCGTGTACTGCGGGGTGAACACGAGGGAGAGATACGCGTCGGCGCCGAGCACGAGGACGGCGGCCGCCGGCAAGGAGAGGGCGAGCACCCACCGCGTCGCGGTCTGATACCGCTCGGCGATCGCGTCGCCGTCCCGCCGCCGCTCGGCGATCAGCGGCTTGAACACGGGCGCGAGCGACGAGAAGAAGACGAGGAGATTCGCCGCGAGCATGTATCCGATCCGGTAGATACCCACGTCGTCCGAGGACATGAAGTACCCGACGACGAAGTAGTCGACCTGTCCCATCACCACGAAGATGACGCCCGCGAGCGCGAGCGGTACGCCGTACCAGAGGATCTCGCGGAGAGACGTGAACACCGTCTCGCCGCCTTTCAGCACGTTCCGTCGTGTCAGTAAGACGACACCGAGGAGTATCCCGAGGACGAGACCGATGACGTAGCCGCCGACGATCCCGACGAGGCCGAAGCCGACGAGCAGCAGCCCGACCGTCGCGAGCAGTCGCACCGTCGGTCTGGTGATATCGCGGACGTACACGCGGTACCTGAGTCGCTTGATACCGCTGTACGACGCCATCAGCCCGTTAAAAACCGCCAGCAGCGGGAGCGCGACGGAGAGCATTCGGAGCCCCGTCGCGACGCCCGGTTCGTCGAACGCCGCCGCGAGCGCGTCCGCGGCGACGAACACGCCGATCCCCGTCACCGTGGAGGTCAGAAGCAGGAGACCGAACACCTGTATCGTCAGGCCGCGGGCCCGGCCGGGCTCGCCGCGGTCGAGATACTGCGGGACGAAGTAGTCGATCGCGCGGTGTAACCCCGCGCTGGCGAACACCTGTGTGAGGTGAAGTACCGACGTCGATAGCACGAACAGCCCGTAGACGCCGGGACTCACGAGCCGAGTGATCACGGCGACGACGAGGAACCCGAACCCCTTCTTGATCAGTTCGCCGGCGAACGTGACGCCGCCCTGCTCCGCCATCGTTTGGTCCCCGACGTTCGAGGGCGGCATCGACGTGTCCGTCGTGTCCTCTCGCACCTCGGTGGAGGGGTTCGGGCCCGACTGCGACTCCGCGGCGTCGACGGTCACGTCCGGCGCCCGCCCGTGCGTCACGACCCGTACCCCGGGCGCGCAGATCGTTCACCGGGGTGCGAGCGAGTTCCGGCGGCGGCGGCAGTACGGTCCATGTTAGGGGTTTCTGACGACTTCGGCCTCGTGGTCGGCGACGAGCGCGGCCCGTTCACCGACCTCGGGAAAGACGACGGTGAACTCCCAGCGGTCGCCTTCGGAGACGTCCGGCACCTGTTCGATCGTGGTGTCCAACGACTCGTCGTCCGCGTCGAAAAAGCGGACCCGCACCTCCAGGTACGTGATCTCCTCGTCGCTGGTCCGCTCGATGAGGCCCTCGACGGCGACCGACTCGTCGTCGGTCCCCTCGTGTTCGCGCACGAGCTCGCTCCTGACGACCCGCGCTCGTGGCTCCAACAGCTCGTCGTCCGAGTCGTCGCTACACCCGGCGGTGGCGAGCGACGCGGCGACCGCGACCGCGGTGAGGAGACGGCGGCGGCGCATCCGTCTCGGCTCTCGGAGGCGGGAGAAATAAAACGGTACTTCCCGGCCTCAATTGCGGTTCCGGTACGGGCACAACCATCACGAACGTTCACTCGGTGGCGACTCAACCGTGTGGCTTTTTCCGCCCCTGCGCCGAATCCGGCGATATGCGAAACGCCAAGATCGTCTGTACGATCGGTCCCGCCTCGGACGACCGGGACACGATCCGCGACCTCGCCGACGCGGGGATGTCCGTCGTCCGGCTGAACGCGAGCCACGGGACGACGGACCACCGCGAGGAGGTCATCGAACGCGCCCGCGCCGTCGACGACGAGACCGACGACCCCCTCGCGGTGATGGTCGACCTGAAGGGCCCGGAGGTCCGCACCGCCGAGATCGAGGGCGCGGTCTCGCTCGCGACCGGCTCCGAAGTGACGTTCGTCGAGGGCGACGACGCCACCCCCGAGCGCGTCGGGCTCACCCACTCCATCGCGGCCGCGGGTCCGGGCGACACGATCCTCCTCGACGACGGCCGGATCGAGTGCCGGGTCGAGCGCGTCGACGGCGAGTCGGTCGTCGCGACCGTCGTCTCCGGCGGGAAGCTCAGCTCGCGGAAGGGCGTCAACCTCCCGGGCGTCGCCATCGACGTGGACCTCATCACCGCGGAAGACGAGGCCGAGCTCGACCTCGCGGCGCGGGCGAACGCCGACTTCGTCGCGGCCTCCTTCGTGCGCAACGCCGACGACGTGTACCAGATCGCGGACGCGCTGGAGGAGCGCGGCGGCGGCGACATCCCGATCGTCGCGAAGATCGAGCGGGCCGGCGCGGTCGAGAACCTCGACGGGATCGTCGACGCCGCCGACGGCGTGATGGTCGCCCGCGGCGACCTCGGCGTGGAGTGCCCGCTGGAGGACGTGCCGGTCATTCAGAAACGGATCATCCGGAAGTGCGTCAACGCGGGCGTCCCCGTCATCACCGCGACGGAGATGCTCGACTCGATGGTCCACTCGCGTCGGCCCACCCGGGCCGAGGCATCCGACGTCGCCAACGCCGTGCTCGACGGCACCGACGCCGTGATGCTGTCGGGCGAGACCGCCATCGGCGACGACCCCGTCAACGTCGTCGAGACGATGGACCGGATCGTCAGGCAGGTCGAGTCCAGCGACGAGTACGCGGAGACGCGCGAACAGCGCGTCCCGACCGCCGCGGAGGGCTCCCGGACCGAGGCGCTGGCCCGCTCCGCGCGCTACCTCGCGCGCGACATCGGCGCCTCCACCGTGGTCGCCGTCTCGGAGTCCGGGTTCACCGCCCGCAAGACCGCGATGTTCCGGCCGGGCGTCCCGGTCGTCGCGACGACGCCGAACGACCGGGTCCGCCGCCAGCTCGCGCTCTCGTGGGGAGTCCGTCCCGTCCTGACCGAGTACGCCCACGACATGGAGACGATCCTCGACAACGCGGTCGACGCCGCGCTCGACACCGGCGGGGCCGCCTCCGGCGACACCCTCGTCGTGCTCTCCGGCATGCTGACCGAGTTCGAGGGGACGAACACGACCAACACGCTCAAGGTCCACGTCGCCGCCGAGACGCTGGTGACCGGCAAGGCGGTCGTCGCCGGCCGCGTCGCGGCCCCCGTCTATCGCACAGCCGACGGCGACCTGAGCGACGTTCCCGACGGTTCGATCGTCGCGCTCGGTCCCAACTTCGAGGGCGAGTTCACCGGCGACCTCGACGCGCTCGCCGGGATCGTCGACGCCCGCGAGGGGATGACGGGGTACCCGGCCGTGGTCGCCCGCGAGCTCGGCGTTCCGATGGTCTCCGGCGCGCGCCTCCCCGAGAGCGTGACCGACGGGACCGTGGTGACGGTCGACGGCGAGCGCGGCGTCGTCTACGACGGCGACGTGATCGCGGCGGCGCGGCAGCGGTAGAGCGCCGTCCCGCCCGCCAGCCATTTACTGGTGAGCCCCGTAGCGGCGTGTATGAGCAGCGACGACGGCAGAGACCGCGACGACGTTCGGAGTCGGGCCAACGAGACCCGGTCGGACGACGAGGGTGACGACGAGAGCCAGTGGCGGTTCGCCGTCGACGACGTGGGGCCGGACGGCGTCACCGAGGACACCCACACGCCCGAGAGCGAACCGATCGAACCCGGCTCGATCGAGGCCGAACACGCCGTCTTCGTCGCGCTGGGGGTCGCGCTCACCGTGGGCGTCCTCTTCGTCGGGTTCTGATCGGTCGGCGCTCCCCTCCGCCGGACGTCCATTCCGCCCTCCTCTCGTCCCTCCCCATCCTCCCGTACCACCACTTATACCGCCGCGGCCGTACGTCCGGACATGGACGTGCTCGTGCAGTCCGGACTGGTCTCCCCGGACACGCTGCCCCTGCTGTTGTTGACGGCCGGGCTGTTGCTCTCGATGGCGGAGGCGCTCGCGCCGGGCGCGAACTTCATCGTGGTCGGCATCGCGCTGATCGGAGCGGGGCTCGGCGGCCTCCTCCTTACGTCGCTCGGGGTCGTCGGCTCGGGGCTGGTCCTCGTCATGGCGCTCCTTACGCTCCTCTTCGGCGCGGCGGCCTTCTACGGCTACCACGAGTTCGACCTCTACGGCGGGAAGGGCCAACAGCAGACGAGCGACAGCAACGCGCTGAAGGGGAAGACCGGCGTCGTTACCGAGGAGGTGACTACCGCCGGTGGCGAGGTGAAGCTCTCCGGCGGCGGCTTCAATCCCAACTACTCCGCGCGCTCGATCGAGGGCACGATCGAAGAGGGCGAGGAGGTGATGGTCGTCGACCCCGGCGGCGGCAACGTGGTCACCGTGGAGTCGATGGGGTACGTCGAGGACGACATCGATAGGGAGCTCGCCGCGGACAGGGCGCGGAAGGAAGCCCAGCGGGAGGCCGAAGCGAACGCGGAGGACGACGAGCGAGAGACGGAGACCGAAACCGAACGCGGGTGACCGCGACTGTGAGGGAGATCCGGTGTATAAACGTCTGAGCGGCGGCGACGATCGCTTATAAGGAGACTACGCGGTGGCGCGCCTCCGAGCGGGCCATCGGCCCGCGAGGAGCCCGCGAGGGAGTCGCTGGCGCCGACGGCGCCAGCGACGAGGCTGGGGAGGTGAGAGGTGCGGTGCAGTTGCGGGGCGGGGTGGGACTCAAAGGGGCAGTCGCCGGGGGCGGCGCAGGCGACGTAAGCACCGCAGGAACGAGTGGAGCGAGTGACGAGGAGCGCAGCGAGCGTGCGCCGCCCCCGGCGACTGGGGCTTTGGAGATGTTCACCGCCAGATCGCTATCAACGACTTATAAACGAGCGGCTGGGGCTTCGGAGGTCTTCGTCGTCGATCTCCGGTCAATTACTTATAAGCGACCGACCGGGCGTCAGGAATCGTCACAGAGCCCTGCGCTATCGATCAGTTGAAACGCGCCGCCGGCCACGAACGCGTATGGACGCGGACCGCCGGATCGCCGCCGTCGAGGAGGTTCCCGAGGACAGCACGCTGCTCGTGACGCTGCGGCCGGTCGACGCCGACGCGGTCGACGACGGCGACGGCGACGTGGGCGAGGCCGAGGACGGGACGCCCGAGGCCGAAGCGATCCTCACGCGGGCTGCCGGCGACGTGCGCGCGTTCCGCAACTACTGTCAACACTGGACCGACGTGCGCCTCGACAAGGACGACGGCGCCTTCGTCCGCAACGGCGAGGTGTTCTGCCAGAAGCACGGCGCCACCTTCGAGGCCGACGGCGGCTACTGCAACTTCGGCCCCTGCGAGGGCGCCGTCTTGGAGTCGGTCGACGTGAGCGTCGACGGCGACGCGGTGTACCTCGCCGACGACGCCTACGAGTTCGTCCGGCTCGGCCACTCGAACCGCGACGGCGACGCCGGGGACTCCCGGATCGACTTCACGGGGAACTGAAACCGAGGACGAAGCCGGAGACGAAAACGACTCTTTGAGCAACGCCGGCGCATTTATCCGGGGGCGACGAACGAGGCGTATGAGCGATCCGAAGCCCTCTCGAGGTCGACTGCTACCCTCCCGACGCCGGGTGCTCGTCGGCGGCCTGGCCGCGGCGGCGGGCGCGGTCGCCGGCTGTCTCGACGGGTCGGTGACCGGCGGCCCCGCGGACGACGGCGACGACCGGGTCCTCGCGCTCGCGCTCCACGACGCGGGGGAGACGCTCCGAGACGGCGCCGTCCGCGATCTCGCGGAGACCGACCCGGGGTGGGACGAGGCGGCATTCGCGGCCGCCCGCGACGGCGAGGAGTACACCACGCAGTACCGGAAGCCGTTCCCGTCGGCGGCCGACGACCCGACGTACGCCGTCCGCGAGGGGACGTACTACCGGCTGGACTCCGTCATCGTCGACGAGGCGGAAGCGACCCGCCCCGTGCTCCGCCTGTTCGACGTCGACGGGAGCGAGAGCGGCGACGGTGAGGGAGCCGACGCGGTCGAGAACGAGGCGCTCCCGGAGGGCGACCGCAAGGCCGTCGAGAGCGCGCACCGCTCGGCGCGGGCGCGGGGCAACTCGGGCGGCGTTCCGGTCGGACTGGTGGAGCGCGGCGGCTACGTCTACCGCGACGCGGACGCGATCGACGCGAGCGAGCTCCTCGCGGCGGAGGGTCCGGACCGCGTCGCGTACCGCGACACCGTCTATCGGGTCGAAGTCGCCCGCGAGCGGTTCTACGAGCCGGTGTTCCGCGCCGTCGCCGAGCCGGTCGCGGAGTCGCCGGAGCGGATGGAGGCGATCCTCCGAGCGCACACGGTCGGCGCGCGACTCACCGCCGACGACCTCTCGGCCGACGCACGGGAGGTGATCGAGGCCGCCAGACGCGGCGGATACGAGGAGTCGCATCCGTACTCGGACGGGTACGCGGAGCTGCTTCGGGCGTTTCACGAGCGCCCGTACCTCGACGGCAACGTCCGAAAGGACGCGGGGTGGAGCGAGTCGGGCTCGGAGCGGGTCCGCTACGAGGGCCGGTACTACGACTACCGGCTTCGGTTCGAGCCGGCCTGACGCCGCTTCGTCAGAACCGCGTCCGACCGCTCGCCCCGCCCGCGTCGTCCCGACCGAGCGCCTTCTTTAAGAAGCTCATCCAGCGCTTGCGGTCGGCCGCCTCCTGTCGTTTCGCCTCCGTCTCCGGGTCGGCCGCGTCGAGCCCCTCCAAGGCGTCGAGCGCGCGGTCGATCCCGATGATCGACGCCGCCAGCTCCTCGCCCTCGGCGTAGCTCACCTCGTTCTCCTCGATGGGTTCGAGCCGCTCCAAGCGCTCGCGCCGGAGGTTCCGCTTCGCCTGCTCGACCCGCTCGCGCTCGCCGGGCGGGACCGTGTCGCGGCGCTTGATCTCGAAGACGAACGACCGCAGCTCGATCGGCTCCTCCTGGATCTCGATCTCCTCCGGGATCTCCGCGCCCACCGTCGCCGCCTCGCGGTTGACGCGTTCGAGGAGCCCCTTCCGCTCGTACTCCTTCACGCCCGCTCGGTACGAGGCGGTCGCACTTCGCTCCTTCGCCCCAGAAGGGACGGCGTTAACCCGACCGCGCCGCAAGCGTTCCCATGGAATCGCTCGAAGCCGAGCTCGAACGCGCCCGCGACCTCGACGCCGACGGGCTCGCCGACGCCATCGAGTCGATCGGCTTCGAGTGCACGCGCTGTGGCGGCTGCTGTACGGGCTACGCCCCCGACGAGCCGGGTGGCGCGCCGGCCGGTGAAGGCGCCGACGACGACGAGTCCGGGGACCCCGCCGACCGCGAGCCCCACACGGCCACCGTCTTCCCGGACGAGGTCCGGGAGGTCGCAGCCGCGGCCGAAGCGCGGTTCGGCGAGTCGTACGACTGGCGCGACGCCGCCCGCCCGATGCCGTTCGGGCTCTCGGCCGGCGACGACGGCGAACCCGCGGGCGAGACGTTCGAGTGGGCGCTCGCGACCGACGACTGCGGCGACTGCACCTTCTACGAGGAGACGGACGGACGGGGGGCCTGTACCGTGCACGACGCCCGACCGCTCATCTGTCGGACCTACCCGTTCAGCGTCGCCTTGGAGGGGACGAGCCAGCCGATGGGCGAGGCGGTCGACGCCGAGGGCGTCGTCCGCGCCCACGAGTGCGAGGGGCTCGGCCGCGACATCTCCCGCGAGGACGCCGAGGCGCTGGCCGCGTCGCTCAAGGAGCGCGCGGTCCGCGAGTTGGAGGAGGCGATCGGCGTGCGCGACGGCTACGACCCGACCGCGGCCGAGCGCGCCGATGGCGCGGCGGTCGTCTTCGACTCCGAGGGCCCGAAGGAGGCGGACGGGACGCCGATCGACGGCGACTGACGGAACCGTACTGGAACGCCGGAGCGTTCATCGAGAACGGTTCGGCGACCCGAAAAAACGTCTTGGTGCGCTGGCAGCAGGTGCCGGAGGCGGGAGCGACGGCCGAGCGGGCGGGCCGGGGCGGAGAGCGGAGCCCCGATCAGTCCACCTCGACCGGGTCGCCGTCGGAGACGATCTGTTCGCTCCGACCTCGATACCGGTCCCGGAGCCCGAGCGCGAGCGCGCCGAGCCCGAACAGCAGGGCGAGCAGGTCGACGAGCCCGCCGACCCACGGGACCAGCCCGATCAGGGCGACGCCGACGACGCCGAGCAGGAGCGCGACCCACCGATTCGGCCTGGCGAGCCGGCCGAGCACCCACGAGCCGAGGGCGTACCGGCCGTAGACGGAGCCGACCCAGAGCGCGACGACGTAGGCCGCGACCCCGACGAGCGCCAGCGGAATGCCGACGACCGTGATCGCCACGAGAGCCAGGACGATCGGGGCGACGATCAGCGCGAGGAGCCCGACCCCGCCGCTGGCGAGGGGTCCCTCGCCGACTCGGTCCGCGACGTCGCGCGAGAACCGGGGGAACGCGAGCAGGAGGACCGCGCCCAGCGCGAGGTTGACGGCGACGCCGTACGCGGATCCGAACCACGACGGGACCAGGTCACCGCCGAATCCGACCCCGGTGTCACCGCGGAGGCTCGCGTCCTCCACGACGCCGCCGGCGACGGTCGCGTCCGGGCTCCGGGTGAATTCGTCGGCGTCGTATCGGAACTCGCCGCCGACGTCCGCGCTGGGGCCGATGACGACCGAGTCGGCGGCCGCGCGAACGTCCCCGCCGACCGCGCCGTCGACGGTGATCGAGCCCGCGCCGGCGTCGAGCGAGCCGTCGATCCGTCCCGTCTCCGTCAGCTCGAAGGAGCCGGCACCGATCTCGGCGTCCCCGCCGACCGCGCCGTCGACGACGACGGTCCCGGCGGCGGCCCGGACGTTCCCGTCGACCCGACCCGTCTCCGCGATCCGGATCGAGCCGGCCGCGCCGGAGAGGTCGCCCTCGACGGTGCCGCGGACGACGATCGTGGCCGCTGCGCCCTCCACGCTGTCGACCGTCTCTCCCTCGTCGACGACGATGGCTCCGGACGCGCCTTGAACCGACTGGGCGGTCGCGAGCCCCGTCGCAAGCGGCGAGAGGAGCGCCGCGAGCGCGAGCGCGACAGCGATGCGACGGCGAGTGCTGCTGTCTGAGAGGACCATACGCGGGGGATCAGTGTCGAAGTACATATGTTTATTTGTTAACTGGTATCGATCGGTTCGTCCGGGCTGGGCGACAGTTCGTCCGGGCCGAGCGCCTCGTCTCGCACGTGGACGCACACGCGAACCGGGCCGTCCGGGCGGGTGTTCGCGCTCGCCCGCACCGACAGCTCCGCCGTCGCCGGCTCCAGTCGTGCCCGGCGGAGCAGCGTCCCGATCGCGAGGCGGAGTTCCTGCCGCGCGAAGCGCATCCCGATGCAGTGACGCGGCCCCCCGCCGAACGGGAAGAAGGCGTGCTCGGGACGCGCTCCCGTCGCCGGACCGGGGGCGTCGTCGCCGTGAACGACCCCGCCGTCCTCGGCCTCGCAGAGCCAGCGCTCGGGGCGGTACGTCTCGGGGTCGTCCCACCACCGCCCGTCGCGGTGGACCGCCCACGGCGAGAGCGTGAGCACGACGCCGGCCGGGACGCAATACCCGCCGAGCGCGACCGATTCGGTCGGTTCCCTGAAAAAGGAGTGGACCGGGGGGTACAGGCGGAGCGCCTCGTCGACCGCCGCGGTCAGCGCCGGGCACGCTCGGAGGTCGGCGGGGGTCGGGTCGCCGTCGAGCGCCGCGACCTCCGCGTGGACCCGATCCTGGAACTCGGGGGTATCGGCGAGGCAGTAGAGCGCGTACGTCAGCCCGAGCGCGCTCGTCTCGTGGCCGGCGAACAGGAACGTCACCGCGTTGTCGACGACCTCGTCGTCGTCGAGCGCCCCCAGTTCCGCGGCCGCGACGAGGGTGCCGAGGAGGTCGTCCGCCGCGCCCGGATCGGCGGGCGGTCCGGCGGCGCGCCGGTCCGCGACGAGATCGCGTATCGCCTCGCGCAGGGCGTCCAGACGCCGACGGTACCGGCGGTTCGTCGGAGTCGGGAGCCACTCGGGCAGGAACGAGGTCGGCCGACGCGTGTCGAACCGATCGGTGATGGCCGCCGCCGCCGCCCGAACGGTCTCGCGCTCGCGCTCGATGTCCCTCCCGAGCAGGCTCTCGGCGAGGACGGCGAACGCGTACTCGGTCGACGCCGCGTGGAGGTCGACGACCTCGCCGTCTTCCCACGAAGCCGCCGTCGCGCGGGCGTGTTCGACCATCGAGTCGCCGTAGGCGGCCACTCGGTCGCGGAAGAACGCCGAGCGGATCGCCGTTCGCTGCTCGCGCCACGCCTCTCCTTCGGCGAGGAACAGCCCGTCGCCGAGGAGGGCACCGAGCTGTTCGCGGGGCATCTCGCCTTTCACGAACCGGTCGTGGTCCTCGACGAGGATCCGCCCGATCGCCTCGGGATCGGTCACGAGGTAGCTCTCCGTACCGAACACGTCGTAGCGAACGATCCCGCCGTGCTCGGCGGACCGGCGTTCGTAGAACGCGAGCGCGTCGCCCGCGAGCTCGTGGACGTTCCCGATCAGGGGGAGGCCGCCGGGGTCCGGCGGCGGCGGGGCGTCCGCGATACCGACGTCGGCGGTGTCTGTCGCGTCGGTCGCGTCGGTCGCGTCGGTCGCGTCGGTCACGTCGATCGCGTCGGTGTCGACGGCGGCGGCCCGTTCGTCGCTGTCAGACGGTCGTGCTCGCTCGCTGTCGGAGCTGGTGGCCGGGTCGGGCATACGAATCGATCGGGGCCGCACGCCGCTGAGCTTTGACACGGATCAGTCCGTGTGTTTTTAAGATTGAAATGGCGGGCGAACGCCACGAGTCGTATGCGATACGTTCGCGTGGAATTCACGTTCCCGCCGGCGGTCCGGCACCCGATGCACGACTTCCTCGACGAGGGCGACGGGTGGCGGACGGAGCTGTTGACGTGGCGGCGACTCCCCGACGAGACCCTCGTCACGCTGTTCCGCGTCGTTGCCCCCCGGGAGCGGTACCTCGAACGGTTGCGGACCGTCGAACCGATCGACCGCTTTGAGACGGCGCCGGGGGACGAGGCGTTCTACCTCAAGGCGTACGAGCGGCTCGGCGGGCCGCTGGAGGCGTTCCTCGGCGCGTTCGAGGACACGGAGTTCCTCTCCGTCCCGCCGGTCGTGTACCGGTCGGGCGGCCGGCTGTCGTTCGGACTGATCGGCCCGCCGAACCAGTTGCGAGACGCGCTCTCCGCCATTCCGGAGCCGATCGAGGTCACGATCGAACGGGTCGGATCGTACGGCGGGGGCAGGCGGTTGGCCGGTGTCGGCCTCACGGAACGGCAGCGAGCGGCGCTCCGGGCCGCGCGCCGCGTCGGATACTACGACGTGCCGCGGACCGGGTCGGTCGCCGACGTGGCCGCGGCCGTCGAGAGCTCGCCGTCGACGGCCGGTGCCCACCTGCGCAAGGCCGAGGCGGCGCTGGTCGACGCCTACCTCGACGAGTGACCCGACCCGTCGGCGGTACAACTATACTGGTCCGTCTCCACGTTTCGCTGGAGTCTACTATGGAGATCTCAGAGAAGCTCCTTTGTCTGTTCAGCGCCGACGTTCGCGAGGAGGACGGCGAGTACGTCGTGGAGGTCCCGCGACGCGAGGTCGAGGCCGGAGCGCTGGAGCCGGGCGAGACGTACCGCGTCGCGTTCATCTCCCGGTCAGAGTCCGAGACGGACGAGACGGCCGACAAGAGGGTCGACGCCTCGGCGTCCCGCGCCGACGACGGGCCGCAGCCCCCTGTCGAGCCCGGCGAGATGCGTTACGTCGAGATCGAGGACCTCGGGAAGCAGGGCGACGGGATCGCCCGCGTCGAGCGGGGGTACGTGATCATCGTCCCGGACACGGAGGTCGGCGAACGGGTGAAGATCGAGGTAACGGAGGTCAAATCGAACTTCGCGGTCGGCGAAGTCGTCGAGGAGTCGGCCTAGCTCACTCGGCGGCGCCCGCGTCGTTTTCCGCGTCCGCGGAAGCCGCCGAACCGCCCTCGTCTGCGGGGACCCGAGCGTCCCAATAGGAGACGGACGCCACGTAATCTCCCGGAACGGTGTCGCCGACGAGCTCGTCGATCGCCCGGAACGGCTTCGCGACGGGGCCCGGCAGCTCTCGGTAGAAGCCGTACGGGAGCACGAAGTCGTGTTCCTCGCCGGCGAGCGTCAGGTCCGCCGCGCGGAGCATGTCGACGACCTGGCGCTCGGAGTAGAGCCGGGACCCCATCGGGAGGAGCCACGTGTACAGCGTCCGCAGGCTGCGGCTGTTGAAGGTGTCGAAGAACACCTGATCGGCGCTGACGCGGCGCAGCTCCCTGAGGAACGGCGCCGGGTCGTCCATCAGGTGGAAAAACCGCATCGCGACCACCGTGTCGAAGTGGTCGTCCGGGAACGGGAGCCGGGAGGCGTCGCCGCGGACGAACTCCACCGTGTCAGACAGACCGGCAGCAGACGCTTTCTTACGGCCCTGTTCGAGCATCTCGCGGGAGATGTCGATCCCGACGATCTCGGCGCCCCGGTCAGCGAGCATCGTCGTGAACCGGCCGGTGCCGCAGGCGACCTCCAGCACGCGGTGTCCCGTCTCGATCGGTCCGAGCGCCGAGAGGACCGCCTCCTTCTCGCGTCGGTCGATGAGCTCCCCGCCGCCGGAGAACCGTACGTCCTCGTACTCCTCCGCGACCTCGTCGGCCTGGTACCAGTCCTGTCCCTTCACGTTGTCCGTACTGTACGCCCGACCGACAAAACCGTACTGGATGCGGTCGGCGAGTCGGTCGACGACTCGGTCCGATCACCCGCTCGTCGTGACGTTCTCGGCCGGGATCTTCACCAGCACCCGCGGACCGGACTCCTCGCCGTGATGCGGGTACTCGTCGACGCCGAAGTACCGCCGCGCGAGCTCGTCGATGTGCTCGGTCGCCCCCTCCTCGGTGAGCTCCGCCTCGCCGCGCACCGAGACGTACCGATACGGGTCCGTCGGGTCGAGCACGCTCACTCCCACCTTCGGGTTCCGGCGGACGTTCCGCTCCTTCCGGCGACCGCGGGCCGTGTTGACGAGCACGTACTCGCGGTCCTCGTGGTCCACCCACACCGGCGTCACGTGCGGCGTTCCGTCCGGCATCACCGTCGCGAAGTGGGCGTACGACTCGGCCTCGAAGATGTCGACGTGGGACTCGGGGATCATCGACCGATCGGACGCGCCGCCGCGTCAAAATACGCATGATCGATCGGGATTGACGGATAGCCGAGCTGTGATATTAACACATTATATTATCCCAATCAGATTGCCCTATATGTAGCCAACCTTTACCAATAGGCGCGGGTTCCACATGAGACATGAGTACCAGTCCCGCGGAGACCGCTGACCAGGACCGCCTTTCGGAATCAGAGTACCGCGACCGCTTACGCGAACTCCCCCCGAGCGCCAAACTCGTCGCGAAGGTGCTGGAGGGCGACGCCCCCCTCTCGCAGGGCGGCCTCGCCGACGAGTCCCTGCTTCCCGACCGGACCGTCCGCTACGCGCTCAACCGCTTAGAGGAGGAAGGCCTCGTCGACTCCCGCTACAGCTTCAAGGACGCGCGCAAGCAGGTGTACTACCTGACCGTCTGAACGCTCGTCGACCGGACCGTCTGAACGCTCGTCGATTGATTCTCGGCTCGGCCGCGCGGTCGACCCCGCACGGAGTCCTTTTTAATCCCTCGTCCCGATACCCGACCGTATGGAGCTCTCGGTCGTCGTACCGACCCTTAACGGGCGGGACCGGTTGGCCGCCTGTCTCGACTCGCTGGCGACGCACGCCCCCGAGGCGGAGGTGATCGTCGCCAACGGCCCCTCCGCGGACGGGACGACCGGGATGGTACGCGACCGCGACGACGTGGACGTGCTCGTGGAGATCTCCGACCGCACGGTCAACGTCGCCCGCAACGCCGGCATCGAGGTCGCCACCGGCGACGCGGTCGCCCTCGTGGACTACGACAACCGGATCGCGGAGGGGTGGCTCGGCGCCGTGCGGGCCGGGCTCGACGACGCGGACGCCGTGACGGGGCCGGTGACCCCGATCGAGCCGGATGGCGGACGCGGCGGCGAAGACCGGGACGACGTGGAACGGGACGACGAGCGTCGCACCGACGACGAGCACGACGACGAACGCGACGACGACGAACGCGACGGCCCGGAGCGCCGGACGATCGCGGGCACCGAAGTGACCTACTTCGAGGGCGGCAACGTCGCCTTCCGGCGAGACGCCCTCCGGGACTTGGACGGCTTCGACGAGTACCTCCGCACGGGGGGCGCGCGCGACGCGGCCCACCGGCTGGCGCAGATGGGCCGGACCGTGGCGTGGCGCGAGGACCTGGCGGTCGCCAAAGAGCTTCCGAGCCCGACGGCCGCCGACGGCGGGCGCACCGCCCGCGAGTGGGGGTGGAAGTACCGGGCGCTCGCCTACCGGCTCCTGAAGAACTACGGCGTCCGGCCCACCGTCCTCGCGCGGGCCGGGACGCACGCCGCGACGGACGCGTACGGGGCCGCCGGCGACGTGATCCGCGGCGAGTCGACTCCGTCGCGGTGGATCGCCACCGGCCGCGACGTGCTCGTCGGGCTCGCGGGGGGGAGCTCCGACGGGCTCGTCGCGCGGGGGCGCGACCGGAGCCCGGCGCGGAACCCGAACGGCATCTCGACGCGCGCCGACCGCGCCGTCGCGAAGTACGACCGACGGGAGCCGAAGGGGGAGTGAACGGGCGGCCGTTCGGACCGGCCGCTCGTCCCCGCGCCTTTTAACCTCCGCCGTCGTCTACGGCCGGTAACGAATGGGACTCACGAAGCGGATCATCCCCTGTATCGACGTCGACCTCGACGGCGACGGGGACGCGGCGGTGTACACGGGCGTCAACTTCGAGAACCTGGAGTACACCGGCGACCCGGTCGAGCTGGCGAAGAAGTACAACGCCGCGGGCGCCGACGAGTTCGTCTTCCTCGACATCACCGCGAGCGCGGACGGCCGCGAGACGATGCTCGACGTGGTGAACGCGGTCGCCGACGAGTGTTTCATCCCCCTGACGGTCGGCGGCGGCATCCGCACCAAGGCCGACATCAAGGAGACGCTCCGCGCCGGCGCGGACAAGGTGTCGATCACGACCGGCGCCCTCGAACGACCCGAGCTCATCGAGGAGGGCGCCGCGGCGTTCGGCAGCCAGTGTATCGTCATCTCCGTCGACGCGCGCCGCCGCCACGACGACGCGGGCGAGCACTTCTACGAGGACGCCGACGGCGAGACGGTGTGGTTCGAGTGCACCAAGAAGGGCGGCCGCGAGGGGACCGGCATCGACGCCGTCTCGTGGGCGAAGGAGGCCGAGGAGCGCGGCGCCGGCGAGCTGTTCGTCAACTCCATCGATATGGACGGGACGAAGGACGGCTACGACATCCCGCTGATGAAGGCGGTCTGCGACGCCGTCTCGACGCCCGTCATCGCCTCCTCGGGCTGTGGCTCCCCCGAGGACATGTACGACGTGTTCACCGAGGCGAACGCGGACGCCGGGCTCGCCGCCTCCATCTTCCACTTCGGCGACTACTCGATCGAGGAGACCAAAAAGTACCTCGACGAGCGCGGCGTTCCCGTCCGGTTGTAGTCGAACGGCCGTCAGTGTTACTCGGAACAAAAATAATAGCTGTTCACAACCACCGTTGTTTCCGATCATACCGATTGAAACCAACAGTTATTATGTCATGCCGAACGAATCGTGACGTATGTCCACGTCATCGACGCGCGTCCGCACCGAGCGGTCGGAGCTCGTCTGTAAGCGGACTGACGGCGACGCCGACGGCGACTCCGACGGCGGGGAGGTGACGTTCTTCGAGCGGGACCGCGATCCCGACGAGCGGACGACCCGGTGGATCACGGTCCGCGCGGCGGACTGCGTGCCGGCAGAGGAGTGGCGGTAGTCCGGCCCGTCGATTTTTACGTGTCCGCCGTAGGATACCGCGTCTAGCGAATGCTCAGCGCTCAGTTATAAGTGGTTTTTCGAGGGAGCGAGCGCGGACGCCGTCGAAGCCCCAGCCGCCTACGTATAAATCGCTGACACCGGGGCGACGACGAACACCTCCAAAGCCCCAGCCGCTCGCATATAAACGGATGTCTGCAGATCGACGGTAGCGACCTCCAAAGCCCCAGCCGCGACGACTCGGGGGCCTTGCTGTGCGCCTCGCTCAGTCGCTGACGCTCCTTCGCTGCGGTGCTTGCTGCGGCCACCTTCGTCCTCCCGGCTGCCCCTTTGAGTCCCACCCGCCCGCAACCGCACCGCCGGAAGACGGTCGCCTCGCTCCGCTCGGCGCTGCGACTTCCGTGCTCCCGCTCGCTCCCTCCGGTCGCTCGCGGGACCGCAGNGCTCCGCTCGGCGCTGCGACTTCCGTGCTCCCGCTCGCTCCCTCCGGTCGCTCGCGGGACCGCAGCCTCACGCCTCCCCAGCCTCGTCGGCCGGCCTCCGCTTCGCTCCGGCCGCCCGACTCCCTCGCGCGGTGCTGCTCGGCCGCGAAACGGCCTCGCAGGCACGCGCCACCGCATTCGGTTTATAAATCCGTACTGCGTCCACTCGCCGACTTTTAAATATCGCGGCGAAAGCGCGGTGCGTCGCGTCAGTCGTCGGCGGCGACGCGGTCGGCGAACTGCGGGAGCTCGGCGTCGAGCAGCGCCACGGTCGCCAGTCGGATCGCGTGGGGCCACCCGAGCGGCGTCGCGCTGTCGGGGGTCCCGTCGTCGAAGAACTGCTCGGGGAGGTAACTCGTCGGTTCACAGAGCGTCCCGCCGGGCGAGACGTGCGCGAGCAGCCCCCGGGCTCGCTCGGCCATCTCGCCCGCGCGGGGGTCGTCGCGGTCGGCGAGCAGCACGGCGAGCTCCGCGCAGGCGTTCGCGCCCCACGCCGTCGAGACCGTCCACACCTTCTCGGAGTGCTGGTCGGCCCGCCGCCAGCCGTCGCCCTCGTACCGGATCTGTCCGGAAATCTCGTCGCTCTCGTGCGCGAGCCCGTCGACGACCGTCTCGACGTGCGAGACCAGCCGGTCGAGGCGCTCGGCGTCGACTGCGCCGTTCCCGTCACCGCCCTCACCTTCGTCGCCGTCCCCGCCGAGCGCGTCGAAGGAGCGGTGCGCGCTCGCCAGCGACAGCGTCGAGGAGTCGAGCCGGTCGTCGATCGCGCCCTCGGGCGTCTCGCGGACCGCGTAACAGCCGCGCTCGGGCACCCAGAGGTCGTCGAGCGCGTCGTACACCCGCGTCGCCTGATCACGGGCGTGCGCGGCGAGGTCGTCGGAGAGGGCGGCGGTGTCCGGATCGGCGTCCGGACCGAGATCGGTCGCGTCGAGCCCCTCGCCGTGGAGCGCGAGCTCGCTGTACGCCTCCAGGAACGTCGCGGTCGTGTGCGCGAAGCGCCCGGCGCTGTCCTCCCACGCGTTCTGACAGACGACCGGCCGGCCGTCCGCCTCGAGGGTCTCGTCGAGCCCGGCGAGCGCGGCGACGAGGGTCTCGTCGAGCCCCTCGACGTCGACGCCCGCCGCGCGCGCCTGCGCGAGGTAGGCGATGACGCTGCCCGTCTGGTCGGCCTGGTAGTCCACGTCGGGGCCGTCCTCGATGCGCGCGTTCGCCCAGCCGGGGGCGAGCGCGCCGTTCCGCGGCCACACGCGGTGGGGCCACGATCCGTCGGGGCGCTGGGTGGCGACGTACATCTCGGCCGAGCGCGCGTGCCAGTCGTCGAGCCCGAGCCCGAGCCGGTCGTCGGCGCCGAGCGTGAACGTCGAGATCTCGGCGTCGTCGCGGAACCACGTGTAGCCGTAGCCGCCGGAGGTCGCGTAGAAGGGGTCGAAGTCGGGGCCGGCGATCCGGAGCCCGGACTCCGCGGAGAGCAGCGAGAGCACCCGGAGGTCGGCGACGACCGACTCCCGTGCCGGAGCCGACTCGGGGACCGAGGGGGTCGTCTCCCCCGCGGCCGCGGCGAGCGCGTCGGGGTCGTCGAGGTCCGCGAAGAGCCCGTCGAGCCGGTCGCGGGCCGCCTCGCGGGTCGTCTCCGCGCGGTCGGTCAGCAGGGTGGCGACGGTCGCGGCGCCGCCCTCGAAGGGAACGTCGGCGATGACCTCGCCGGAGAGGCGCTCCTCCTCGTAGCGGTCGCCGTCGCGGGCCCGGGGGAGGTCGGTGGGCGCGTCGTCGAGCAGTTCGGGGAACGTCGCCGGGAGCTGGCCGCGCAGGTCGGTGAAGCCGGTGGCGCTCGCGAGGAAGTCGTGCTCGTCGGCGTGGTACACCTCGACGGCGTCGTCGTACCGGAGCTGACCGACGCGGTCGTCGCGCCCGTCGGGCGCGAACCGGGCGTACACGACGAGCGAGAGGTCGTCGGGGTCGACGTTCGCGTGGCCGTCGTCGCCCACGTCGAGCATCGCGCGCGTGAGGTGGGCGTCGCCGAGCGTCGCGTCGCGTCTGGTCACCGTCGCGTGGTCCGTCTCGTGGACGGTCTCGATCAGGGTCGTGTCGCCGACGTAGCGCTGCTCGGTCGCGACCTCGTCGAGCCACGTGACCTCGTCGCCCACCGCGAGGCCGAGACGCGAGCGGACGAGCCCCGTCCGACCGGTCAGGGGGTAGCCGAAGTCGCGGAGTTCGCCGTCGGCGGCGACGTGGACGAGCCGCCCCTCGCCGCCCGAGAACCGACCGGTGACGGTTCGGCGTTCGCCGGGGAACCGGGTGTCGTGCCCGGTGTTGCGCTTGTAGTCGTCGAGCGCGTCGCGGAGTTGCATTACGCGAGTTAACGATCCCTCCGCGTATGAAGTTTTGGTGTAATTATTATTCGCGTGTTCACAGAACGGAAACCCTCAAGCCGGGGCGCCGCCGGGAACTCGTATGCACGAACCCGGACCGCCGCGCACGACGAGCGTCGGCGAATCCGTCGAGCTGGCTCCGCGGAGCCCCGATCCCGACGGGACCTACGAGTGGACGCTCCGCGACGCGCCGGCCGAGAGCGACGCGCGCGACGACGGGGACCCGGTTGGCGCGATCGGAGTCGGAGGAGTCGACGGCGGCGGGGAGGTCCTCATTCCGGGCCAGACGAGCCGCTCGGACGCGCCGGTCGTTCACCTCCGTCCCGACGCGCCCGGGACGTACGTCCTGACGCTCGACGCCCCGGACGGAACGCACCGTCAGCGCGTGCGCGCGTACCCCGACGAGCGCCGGTCGGTCGAGCTCCGCGTCGCCGCCGCGGACCTCCCGCTCGACGACGGCGACGTGGACCGCGTCTCGCTGATGTGGCCGCACAACGACCGCCTGCTCGCGCGCGACCGCCCCGAGCGCGACGGCGACGACTGGGTCTGCGAGGCCCGCGTCCCGCCCGGCCGTCACGGGTTCAGCTTCGTCGCGAACGACGACCCCGCGAACGAGCACCGCGACGAGGTGGCGGCGCCGGGCCCGGGCCGACCGCGCGTCTCGGTGTCGGCGACGGTGGTCGAGAGCGACGCCGACGCCGAGGAGGTCCGGATCGACGCCGACGCCGCGGCGCCGCCCGACCTCGACGCCGGGGGCGATACCGGGCGAAA
Organism: Halorubrum lipolyticum DSM 21995; assembly: GCF_000337375.1. Classification (GTDB taxonomy): domain Archaea; phylum Halobacteriota; class Halobacteria; order Halobacteriales; family Haloferacaceae; genus Halorubrum; species Halorubrum lipolyticum. Next base: position 21,868 of record NZ_AOJG01000014.1, read on the forward strand.
CGGGGGCGACTCACCGGTCGCCGTCGACTTCCTCGTCGACGACCGCGACGCGCCCCCCGAGGCGGTCGCGCGGATCGAGTCGCTGGCGGCGGGCGATTCCCTCTCGATCCCGGTCTCGGAGCTCCCTGACGACTGCCCTGGCGGGATCCGTATCCACGCCGTCCCGCACGGGGACCGGTACGGCGCGGCGGAGACGGTCCGGATCGAGCGGGACGAAAACGGTACTGTGACCGTTTCCGACCCCCACGCGCCCCCGGAGTGGGCCGACTCGCCGACGATCTACGAGGTCTTCGTCCGGTCGTTCGCCGGCGACACGCTCCCGACGACGTTCCGCGAGATCGAGCGCCGGGTCCCCTACGTCGAGAGCCTCGGCGTCGACGCGCTCTGGCTCACGCCCGTGCTCGCCTCGCCGACGGAGCACGGCTACCACGTCACCGACTACTTCGACACCGCCGCCGACCTCGGCTCGCGCGAGGCGTTCGAGTCGCTGGTCGCGACCTGCCACGAGGCGGGGATCCGAGTGATATTCGATCTGGTGATCAACCACACTTCCCGCGACCACCCCGCCTTCCAGATGCACGCCGCCGGCGTCGACGCGTACGCGGACCACTACCGCCGGGCCGACGGCGCCTTCGACGTGACCGACACCGACTGGGCGGAGCTCGCCGACGGCGACATGCCGGAGTACTACTTCAACTGGCGTCGGATCCCGAACCTCAACTTCGACAGCCCGACGGTCCGCGAGTGGCTGCTGGACGTGGTCAACGAGTGGAGCGCGGTCGTCGACGGCTTCCGCGCCGACGTGGCGTGGGGCGTTCCCCACGGCTTCTGGAAGGAGGTCGCCGAGCGCGTTCCCGACGACTTCCTCCTGCTCGACGAGACCCTCCCGCACGACCCCTTCTACGGCGAGGGGGAGTTCGACCTCCACTACGACACCTCGCTGTACGACGCGCTTCGAGACATCGGGGCGGGCGACGCGCCCGCGGACGCCGTCGCCGACGCGTTCGCCCGCGCCGAGTGGCTCGGGTTCGGCGACCCGAGCCTCCAGATGCGCTACGTCGAGAACCACGACGAGGAGCGCTACCTCGCCGAGTACGGCGGAGAGGCGCAGAAGGCCGCGGCCGCAACCGTCTTCACCCTGCCCGGCGCGCCGATGGTCTACGCCGGGCAGGAGCGCGGCAACGAGACGTATCGGGGACCGGTCCGCTGGCACGACGGCGACAACGCCCTCACCGACTTCCACCGCGACCTCGCGGCGCTCCGCGAGCGCGAACCGGTCCTCCGGAACGGCGCCGTCGAGTTCGAGGGGCGCGCCGCCGACGTGTCGGTCGTCGACGGCGACCCCGAGCGCGTGACGGCCTACGAGCGCACGCCGTCGACCGGCGGTTCCGAAGGTGACGAAGGGGAGGGCGACCCCCTCCTCGTCGTCGTCAACTTCGCGGACGCGCCGGCGACCGTGGAGGTCCCGTCGCGGTTCGAGACCGACCTGTTCTCGGCCGGCGGGTCCGCCTCGACCGGCGGGTCCGCCGCGGTCGGGGGACCCGCCGCGGTCGACGGGAGAGTCACGGTCGAGAGCGTCGCGGTCCTGCGGTAGAACGATCTCCCGGGCGCGCTCGCCGCGGCGGCGAGCGAGACGACCCTTATAAGTGGTCCCCTCGCGCATCTCCGTCATATGGACGACCGGACGCTGAACGATCTCCTCCGCCGGTTCGGGCTCTCGGACAAGGAGGTCGACACGTACCTCAGTCTCTTGGCGCACGGCGAGGCGAAGGCGAGCACCGTCGCCGACGCCGCCGGGGTGTCGAAACGCTACGTCTACAGCGTGAGCGAGTCGCTCGCGGAGCGCGGCTTCGTCGAGGTGAACGACCACGTCGTGCCGACGACGATCCGCGCGAACCCGCCGGACGAGGTCATCAACCGCCTGCGCTCGGACGTGGACGCGATCCGGCCCGGCTTAGAGGAGCGCTTCTCGCGGGTGGAGCGGCAGACCGAGCAGTTCGAGGTGATCAAGTCCCGGGTGACGGTGATAAAGCGGGTCCGGTCGCTGCTCGCGGACGCCGACTCGGAGGTGACGCTGTCGATCTCCGCGGACCACCTCCCCGAGATCCGCGACGATCTCGTCGAGGCGGTCGACCGCGGCGTCCTGGTGCTGCTCATCGTCTCCGGCGCCGACGAGGCGGCCGACGTCGAGGGGGGGCTCGACGGGGTCGCCAGCGTCGTCCGGACGTGGCGCGAGGCGATGCCGACGCTGCTCACCGTCGACTCCGCGGCCGGCGTCGTCGCCCCGCCCGAGCTGTTGCGGCGGTCCAACACCGACCGGCAGGCGATCCACTTCTCGCAGGAGCAGCTCGCGCCCGTGATCGTCGGCTCGTTCCTCGGGAACTACTGGCCGGCCGCGAGCGAGGTCGCGACCGCGCCGCCCGCGTCGCTCCCGGTCGAGTACGCGAACTTCAGGCACACCGTCTTCCAGGCCACGCTGCGGCTCCGGGCCGGGGAGACCCCCCGCGTCACCGTGGGCGGCCGGTGGACCGACGGCGACGAGCCGGCGGAGATCAGCGGCCGCGTCGTCGAGTCGAAACAGGGGATGGTGGAGCCGACGACCAACGAGTTCCCCGTCGAGCACTCGCTCGTCGTCGAGACCGACGACGGCGAGACCGTCACGGTGGGCGGGCAGGGCGCCTTCGTGGAGGACGTCGAGGCCGACCTCGTGCGGATCGAGGTGGACGACCAAGAGACCGACGAAACGGGCGCGACGGGCGAGGAGTGACGGCGAGACGGCACCGGGTCCGGTGCTGTCTCTTATACACATCT
>NZ_AOJG01000015.1 GCF_000337375.1 Halorubrum lipolyticum DSM 21995
GCTCAGAGATGTGTATAAGAGACAGACCCAGTCGTGGTAGAACCCGCGGTCGTCTTCCTCCAAGATCGTCACGCCGACCTCGGCGCCGTGGCCCGCGCACACCGCAGCCTGATGCGGTTTCTCCGCGAGCCGCCCGGCCGCGTACAACCCGTCGACGCCGGTCCGTCCGCGCTCGTCGGTGTCGACGTACGACTTCCCGCGGTCGAGGATCCCGACCCCGTCGATATCCGCGAGATACCCGACCTCGTTCTTCGTCGCGGCGACGACGTACCGGGCCCGAAGCGGGTCGCTGTTGTCACCGGGCGCGTCGGCGTCGTCGCGGTCGCCCCGGTCGTCCCGGTCGCCGTCGACCGCGACGACGAACCGGGCGGCGTCGGACGGGTCGGAGCCGTCCGCGTCATCGGAATCGACCGCCGAGACCCGCGTCACGCGGCCGTCGAACCGGTCTGCGCCCGCGGTCTCGGCCTGCTCGGCGAGGAGGTCGAGCAGTCGCCGGGCGTCCACGCCGAGCGGGAACCCGGGGAAGTTCTCCAGGTGCGCGTTCCGCCGGAGGATCGATTCGCCCGGGTCGACGACGAGCGTGTCGAGCCCCTGCCGGGCCGTGAACACGGCCGCCGAGAGGCCGGCGACGCCCCCGCCGACGACGACCACGTCGCGGGGATCGCCCGAGTCGCGGTCGCGGTCCGCGGGCGCCTCGTCACCGCTCATCGGTCGTCCCTCCGTTCGATCCGTCCGGGCCGCGAGTCGTCGCTGTCGATCGCCATACGCGTCGGCGCGCGCGAGTCGTCGTAGTCGCTTCGGTCCGGAGCGGTCCGGATTCCGGCCGCTCCCGCGACGCCGCGGGCGGGGCGAAGCGCGGTCATCGCCTCACTCGAACCGGGCGCTCCGCCGCGATGAACGGCTCGTCGCGGTCGGCCGCCGCGAACGCGAGGTCGCCGCCGTCGCCGCGCGACCACTCGCCCGTAACGCAACCGATTCGATATAGCCGACTACGGTTTACGCCTCGCCAAACGCTCGGATCGTTTTAAAAGAGCCGTCGACGATCGCGTCCGCGATCCCGCCGATGTCACCCTCGCGCGGCACCTCGTGGGGGTACTTCCGGCCGAAGTACCGCAGGAGGTTCTCCACGTCGCGTTCGAGGAACTCGCGGGCGTTCTCGTGGTCGACGGGGACCGCCTGCGGCCAGTCGAAGATCGTGACGCCGCTCTCCGCGACCGCGACGTTGTGTTCGGACATGTCCGCGTGGATCCACCCGAGGTCGTAGGCGGTCGCCAGCTCGCGGAGGACGAGGTCGAGAACGCCCACGGCCTGCTCGGGATCGAGTTTCGCGCGCGCGAGCTCGACGCCGTCGAACTTGTCCATCACGATGGCGTGGCGGTTGTGGTCGACCGGCCGCGGCACCGACACGTCGGGGTACAGCGCCTCCATCGCCTCGTACTCGCGCTCGGCCGCCTTCCGCGCGGTGTACAGCCACGAGACGTGGTCGCGGTCGGCGGTGTACTCGCGCCCGCGGTTCACCTCGCGGAAGTTGGTGTACCCCTCGCGGTGGTACTTCAACGCGAGCGGCTTGAACGACTGCGCCTCGTACACGTCTCCCTCCTTCCCGAACCCCAGGGGCGAGCCCACCCCGTCGATGGTCTCGCGCTCGGCGAAGGTGCGGAGCGCCAGGGCGTCGTACCCCTCGAAGGTGAGCTGGTACCCCTCGTACTGGATCGTCTTCCGTTCGATCAGCTCGCGGTCGAGGCACCGGTCGATCCGGTAGTCGACCTCCTCGCGCGTCAGGTCGGCGTAGTCGGGGATCTTGTCCCGGCGGACCCACTCGGAGAAGCGCATCCCCTGCTCGACGCCCGAGAGGAGATAGAAGTCCTCGGGGTCGAGCTCGGCCATGTCGCCGGCGACGTTTCGAACCATACGCGCCCCTACTCCGGCGATTCCTAAAAGGGACGCGCGTTCGGTAGGCGGCGGGATAAAGCGGATACCGCGATAGTAAATCGGTAGAAGGGCGGGACGGACGGTCGCGCGACGCCGAGCGCAACCGCTTTCGGACGGGACGCCCACGTGGGACGCATGCACGCGGACGGAGCGCACGGTGGAGCCGGTGGCCGATCGCGGGGCGCGGGTGGTGGACGGTGACCGCGCCGTCGGGCGACTGGCGGCTGATCCGGGAGGAGTCGCGGCCGGGACCGATGCAGATGGCCCTCGACGAGGTCGCGGCGGAGACGGCGGCCGCCGGCGGCCCGGCCACCGTCCGGACGTATCGGTGGGACCCGAGCTGTCTCACGCTCGGCTACCGACAGGACCCGGAGACGGTCGACTGGGCGTTCTGCGAGCGCGAGGGGATCGACGTGACTCGGCGCCAGACCGGCGGCGGCGGGATCTACCACGACGCGCGCGGCGACATCGCGTACTCGATCGCGGTCCCGGCCGCCGACGTGCCGGGGGAGCTGCTCGACTGCTACCACCTGCTCTGTGAGCCCGTCCTCGACGCGTTCGATCGGCTCGGGATCGACGCGGGCTACGTCGAGGAGTCGGTGCCGGAGATCTACCATCCGGCCTGTTACCTGCGGGAGCTGCATCCGGCACACGACGTGGTCGCCGGGAGTTCCGATGACAGCGACGAACGCCGGCGGAAGATCGCCGGCAACGCCCAGTACCGGAAGCGAGACGCCGTGATCCAGCACGGTTCGCTCACCTTCTCGGTCGAGGCGGAGCGCCACCTCGGGACGTTCGCGGACCCGCCGGTAACGCCCGCCGAGTTCCGCGACCGGGTCGTCGGGATGGACGAGCTGGCCGACGTCGATCGGGGGGACGCGGTCGCGGCGGTGGAGGCCGCGCTCGTTGCGTGGGTGGCGGGGGAAGACGACGGCCGCGAGGGCGTCGACAACGACAGCGAGGGCGTCGCCCTCGACCGCGACGGTTCGTGGACCGACGCGGAGCTGCGGCGCGCCGAGGAGCTCGTCGAGACGAAGTACCGGGACGAGGAGTGGGTCCGGACGCGTCCCGGGAACAAGAGGGCCGGAGCCGGAAGCGGGTAACGTCGCGGAACGGGGGTGAGTCCGCGCGAGACGGTGGCCGGCCGGTTCCGAAGGGGCTTTTTCCGACGCTCGCCTGGGAACGGTATGAGTCTCAAGGTCGGCGCGCACGTCTCCATCTCCAGTTCGAGAGCGTCCAGCGATCCGGAAACGCCGCCGTACGGAAACATCGCGAACGCGGTGTTCAGACAGACGCAGTTCGGCGGCAACTGCGGACAGATATTCACCCACTCGCCGCAGGTGTGGCAGGATCCGGACATCGGCGACGAGGAGGCAGAGCAGTTCCGGGAGGAGAGCGAGCGCGAGCTGGAGGGTCCGTGGGTGATCCACACCTCCTACCTCGTCAACCTCTGTACGCCCAAGGAGGGGCTCCGCGAGAAGTCGCTCGACTCGATGCAGAAGGAGGTCGACGCGGCCGACAAGCTCGGGATTCCGTACGTCAACGTCCACCTCGGCGCGCACACGGGGGCGGGCGTCGAGGGCGGGCTCGACAACGCCGCGTCGGTGATCGACGACCTCGACGTGCCCGAGGGCGTCACGATCCTGATCGAGAGCGACGCGGGCGCGGGCACGAAGCTCGGCGGCGAGTTCGAGCACCTCGCGGGAGTCATCGACCGGACCGAGACCGACATCGACGTCTGCGTCGACACCGCCCACGCGTTCGCGGCGGGCTACGACCTGTCGACGCCCGAGGCGGTCGACGAGACGGTCGCGGAGTTCGACGATGTGGTCGGGTTAGAACACCTCAGGTACGTCCACCTCAACGACTCGAAACACGCCTGCGGAACCAACAAAGACGAGCACGCCCACATCGGCGAGGGGCTCATCGGCGAGGACGGGATGAGGCGGTTCCTCAACCACCCGGATCTGGCGGACGTACCGCTGGCACTAGAGACCCCGACCGAGGACGGCAAGAGCTTCGCGTGGAACATCGATAGGGTCCGCGAGCTCCGGGCCGAGTGAGCCTCGGGGGACAGGGTCTCGGTCGAACTGGGTCTCGGTCGAACTAAGTCTCGGTCGAACTAAGTCTCGGCCGAACTGGGTCTCGGTCGAACTGGGTCTCGGTCGAACTGGGTGTCGACCGAAGCGAGCCCTCACGGGGGCGGAGCGGCGGGAATCAGTTGGATCTATTAAAAGCGTCCGACGCGGCTTTATATACCCGGAGCCGCGATCCACGGGCATGACCACCGCGAAGGCGCTGCTCCTCGGGGGACGGCGTCGGTTGGCCCTCACGATGGTCGGCGGGTTCGCCGGCGTCGTGGCGCTGGCGCTGGCGGTCGCGATCGTCGCCGACCTCGCCGACATCCGGACCGCGGCGGCGCTGACGGACCGGCTCGTCCCGCTGCTGGTGTTTTACGCGCCGGCGCCGATCGCGGCCGCCGGCGGGTACGCGCGCTGCGGCGGGCCGGCGTGTCTGACGGTGGGCGTCGTGCCCGCGCTCGTGTTCGCCACGCTCGTGGTCGTGGGCACCGTGTTCGGCGTCCCCGGCGTGGGCGGGGGCGACGCGCCGCTCGGCGGGGTGACGATGTCGTTCGCGCTCGTCGGCCTGAGCGGGGCGTTCGTCGGTTACTGCGCCGGCGTCACCGCGGCGCTCCTCGCGGACCTCGCGGGGATCGGCGGGGGCAGTGACGGCGACGGCGTCGACGACTGAGTTCCGTACGTTTATTTTACCCTGCGTCGAACCCGGGGGCGTGCGACGCTTCTCCGCGGAGTACCTCGAACACACCCGCCGCGGGATGTGGACCGACGACCGGGGTGCCCTCGCGGACCTCGACCTGCCGAGCCGCCGCCGCGTCCTCGACGCCGGCTGCGGCACCGGCGAGCTGACCCGCGTCCTCGACGCTGAGACGGGTCCCGACGCGACCGTGGTCGGCGTCGACGCGGACCCGGAGCTCCTGCGGGTCGCCCGCGAGGAGACCGGGCTCCCGTACGTCGTCGGCGACGCGACGCGACTCCCGATCCCGGACGACGCCGTCGACCTCGCGGTCTGTCAGGCCCTCCTCATCAACCTCCCCGACCCGGCCGCCGCGGTCCGGGAGCTCGCTCGGGTCTCCTCGGGGCTGGTCGCCGCGATCGAGCCCGATAACGCCGACGTGACGGTGACCTCCACCGTCGGCGTCGAGGAGCGGTTGGAGCGGGAAGCGCGAGAGGCGTACCTTCGGGGGGTCGACACCGACGTGGCGCTCGGCGACCGGGTCCGCGAGGCGTTCGCGGCGGCGGGGCTCACCGACGTTCGGACGCGTCGGTACGTCCACGAGAAGCGGGTCGCGCCGCCGTACGCGGAGCCGGCGCTGACGGCCGCGGCGCGGAAGGCCTCGGGCGCGGGACTGGACGACCACCGCGAGGAGCTGATCGCGGCGACCTCCGAGACCGCGTACGACGACCTCCGGCGGCGCTGGCGCGAGATGGGCCGAGCGGTGGTCAACGCGATCGGGGAGGGCGAGTACGAGCGCGCCGAACGCGTCCCGTTCGACGTGACCGTGGGGCGGGTCGACTGAACGCGAGGAGAGAACGGTTCTGATGACACCGGTCGCCGTCCGGCGGCCGACTCAGTCCGCGATCGCTTCCGACTCCGCGGTCATCGCCGACGGGTCCTTCACCCACAGGTCGCCGAACAGGTCGTCCTGCTGGAGCCGGACCGAGCCGCGGTGGGCCATGAACAGCAGCGCGAGGTACGTCATGAAGGGGCGACCGCCCGCCGTCTCGATCTCCGCGAACAGCACCTCGGTGCGCCCGCGGTCGAAGTGGGTCCGGAGGACGTTGTCGATCTCCACGATCACCTCCTCGATGTCCTCGTCGTGAGTGCGGTCGGTCGCCTCGCCCGCGGTCGGCTCGCCGTCGCGTCGGAACTCGTCGCCCGTGTGGTAGTCGAGCGTCTGGGTGCCGCGGGCGTGGCCGTGCGGCGACTCCGAGGTGTCGTACTCGCGTGAGTCCTTCCACCACGAGCCGCGCTCGGCCTCGCGGAGCTCCCGGACCAGCTCGTCGAGCGTCTCCGGGGAGCCCCGGGTGTTCTTCCGTTCGAGCCGGCGGTCCATCTCCGCCTCCAGCTCGTCGATCGGGTCGAAGTCGCCGTCGGCGGGGTCGGGCGCGCCGCCCTCCATCGCGACCTCCCACGGCTCGGGCTCCGGCTCCTCGTCCTCCCCGTCGTCGTCGGCCAGCATCCCGTCGCTCTTCATCCGGAGCAGGACGCTGGCGTAGAAGAGCGCGCGGCCGGTCGTCCGGAGGTCCGTCTCGTCGAGCTTCTCCAAGAACGCGTCGGTCACCTGCACGATGTCGATGTCCCACGGCTCGATCTCGCCCTCCTCGGCGAGCTGAACGAGGAGCTCGACGGGCTCGACCTCGTCGTCCTCGCGATCGGCGGCGGCGCCCTCGTCGCCGTCTCCGTCGCCCGCGCTGTCTCCGTCGCCCTCGCCGGCGTCCGTCGCGCCACCGACTCCGGGAGCGTCGCCGCCGTCGCGCTCGCTCGTCAGGTCGAGGTCCGGGACGCCGCCAGTCGACTCCGGCGGTTCAGTCATCCGCGGTCACCTCCTCGTCGCCGTCGTCGCCGAACTGCATCCCGGTGACCGCCGAGAGGTTGTCGCCCTGCATCGTGACGCCGATGGCGCGGTCGGAGCGCTCCAGCAGCGCCGAGCGGTGACCGACGACGACGAACTGGGCGTCCTCGGCCAGCTCCTCGATCATCTCGCCGACGCGCTCGGCGTTGACCGCGTCGAGGAACGCGTCGATCTCGTCGAGCGCGTAGAACGGCGCGGGGTTGTGCCGCTGGATCGCGAAGATGAAGGAGAGCGCGGTCAGCGACTTCTCGCCGCCGCTCATCGCGTCGAGCCGCTGGACCGGCTTGTCGGCGGGCTGGGCCTTCATCGTCAGCCCCTCCTCGAACGGGTCCTCGGGGTTCTCCAAGAGGAGCTCGCCGCTGCCGGCGGAGAGGCGCGCGAAGATGTCCTCGAACTGGTCGTTGATCGACTCGAACGTCTCCATGAACGTCCGCTTCTTCTCGGCCTCGTACCCCTCGATGCGCTCCTCGATCGCGTCGCGCTCCTCGACGAGCACGTCGCGGCGCTCCTGGAGCGTGTCCAGCGCCTCCTCGACCTCGTCGTACTCGTCGATCGCGAGCATGTTGACGGGTTCGAGCGCCTGCATCTCCGCCTCCAGCTCCTCGATCCGCGACTCCACCTCGTCGAGGTCCGGGATCTCGTCGGCGTCGTACTCGCCGACCTGCGACTCCAGCTCGTCGATCTCCCACGCGAGCCGGTCGCGGCGGTCGGTGAGGTCCTCCAGGTCCGACTCCGCCTCCGCGACGAGCGAGCGCTGCTCGTCGCGCTCACGGGTCGCCTCGGCGATCTCCTCGCGGAGGTCCTCGCGGTCGGCCTTCAGCTCCGTCAGCTCCTCCTCGAGCTCCGCGATCGCCTCGCGTTTCGCCTCCAGCGTCTCCTCTCTCTCGTCGATTTCGGCCTCGTGTTCCGCGATCGCCTCCTCGGCCTCGGCCTTCCGGTTCTGCGCCGTCTCGACGGTGTCGTGGAGGTCGTCGACCGCGTCCTCGGCGTACCCCTTCTCCAGTTCGAGCTCGTTGCGCCGCCCGTCGAGCGAACTCATCCGGTCTTCCAGGTCAGAGATCTCGCCGCGGATCTCGTCGGCGCGCTCGGAGAGCTCCGGGATCTTCGAGTCGGCCAGCTCCGTCTCGATCTCGTCGATTTCGGCGTCGAGGTCGTCGATCTCGGCGTTCAGCTCGTCGATCTCGGCGTCGAGCTCCCTCATCTCCGCGTCGACCGACTCGCGTTCCGCCTCCAGCTCGTCGAGCTCGGTCTCTAACTCGTCGATACGGCTCTCGGCGTCCGCCAGCTCGCCTTCGGCGCGCTCGACGTCGGCTTCCAGCGACCGGACGCGATCGGCCGCGTCGGCCTTCCGGTCGCGCGCGTCGTCGATGTCGTCTTCGAGCGCGTCGACCTCGTCCTGGAGCGCCTGCCGTTCGTCCTCCAGCTCCGAGATCTCGGTCGCGAGCCGTTCGAGCTTGCCGCCGCCGGACTTCGTGAACGCGTAGCGGGAGCCGCCGCCCGACCCGCCGGTCATCGCGCCGGACTTCTCGACGAGGTCCCCGTCGAGGGTGACCATCCGGTAGTCGCCCATCAGGTCGCGAGCGGTCGCCATGTCCTCGACGACCAGCGTCGACCCGAGCACGTACGAGAAGATCGACTCGTACTCGCCGTCGTAGTCGACGAGGTTGCGCGCGAAGTCGACGACGCCCGGCACCGAGGGTTTCCGCGGGAGGCTCCGGTCGTCCATCTTGGTGATGGGGAGGAACGTCGCCCGGCCCGCGTTGCGCCGCTTGAGGTAGTCGATGCACGTCGAGCCCACGCCGTCGTCGTCGACGACGACGTTCGCGAGCCGACCGCCGGCCGCCGTCTCGCAGGCCTCCGCGTACTCGGCCTCGACCGACCCGAGCTCGCCGACCGCGCCGTGGACCCCGTCGATCCCGCCGTTCTTCACCTCGGTCACCGCGCGCGGCCACGAGGCGTCGCCGCGCTGGTCGGCCGCGGCCTCCAGCTTCGCGTACTCGTTCTGCTTCTCGCGGAGGTCCTCCTCGACCGTCTCCAGTTTCTCGCTCGTCTCAGCCTTCTCCGCGAACAGGTCCGCGACCGCGTCCTCGATCGTCTCCTCGTTCTTCTCGGCCTTGTCGAGCTCGCTGTGTAGCTCGGAGATCCGCGCTTTGTGCTCGGGAAGCGACTCGCGGGCCTCCTCCAGGTCGGTCCGCGCCTCGCTCACCGCGTTCGAACGCCGGCGGGCCTCGTCGAGCAGGCGGTCCTTCTCGCGCTGGAGCTCGTTCTTCTCCTCGCGCAGCGACTCGATCGCCTCCTTCTTCTCCGAGAGCTCCGCCTTCAGCTCGTCGAACTCGGTGTCGGCGCCCTCGATCTCGGCCTCCACGTCGGCGAGTTCGGAGCGCTTCGTGGCGATCTCCGACTTGACCGAGGCCTTCTCGACTTTCACCTCGCGGATCTCGGAGTCGAGCTCCTCGATCGTCTCCTCCTTGCGGTCGATCTGGACGAACGCGTCGCGCCGCTCGGTCTCGGCCTCCGCGGCGCGCTCCTCGGCGGCCTCGATCCTGTCCTCCAGCCGCGAGATTTCGCCTTTCACCTCCTCGATCTCCGACCGGATCTCAATCTGCTCGTCCTCGCCTTTCGTCTCGATCTCGTGGTTGAGGTCGGCCAGGTCCTCCTCTAACCGCGTGAGCTTCCCCTGTCTGGCGTCGAGTTCGGCGCGAAGCTCCTCGAGTTCGGCCTCGGCGTCGTCGATGTCGTCCTCGACGCCCGCGAGCGTCTCCCGTTTCTCCTCCAGCTCGGAGGCCTTGAGGAAGCCGCGGTACTCCTCGAGCTCGTCGCGGAACTGCTGGTACTGGAGGGCGGTCTCGCGCTCGTCGGCCAGCTGATCGAGCCGGTCTTGCTTCTCGCCGATCCGGAGGTCGGCCTCCTCGATCCGGTCTTCGACAGTCTCCAGCTCCTCGTAGGCGGCCTCCTTCTTCTCGTCGAACTCGGCGACGCCCGCGATCTCGTCGATGATCCCCCGGCGCTGGTAGGGAGTCATGTTGATGATCTCGGTCACGTCGCCCTGCATCACGACGTTGTACCCCTCCGGCGTGACGCCGGCGGCCGCGAGCAGGTCCTGCACGTCCGAGAGGTTCACCGACCGGCCGTTGAGGTAGTAGTACGAGTAGTAGTTGTCCTCGGTCTCCTTGACGCGCCGCTTGATCGTGATCTCCGAGACGTCGCCGACGTTCTCCGTGCCGGCTGCGGAGACGACCTGCGAGCGGTCGAGCGTGCCGTCCTCGTTGGAGAGCACCACCGTCACCGACGCCTCGCTCGGGCCGTCGGACGACTCGCCGCCGTCGTGGCCGGGGTTGTAGATCAGGTCCGTGAGCTTCTTCGCTCTGATCCCGCGGGTGCGGGCCAGTCCGAGCGCGAAGAGGACCCCGTCGATGATGTTGGACTTCCCGGAGCCGTTCGGTCCGGTGACGACCGTGAAATCGTCGTAAAAGGGGATCCTCGTCGTCCGTCCGAAGCTCTTGAACCCGTCTAAAACCACTTCTGTGATGTGCATGTGTCGCGGGAGGGTGGGCGGCGGCGGTTACGCGACGATGATGTCGCTGTCGGACTCCTCGTCGCTCTCCCCCTCCGCGTCTGCCTCCGCCGCGGCGGCCTCGGCGTCGGGCGTCGTCGCCTCCTGCTCGGGGACGATCACGTCGCCCTCGGACGCGTCGTCGTCGGCTGCCTCGGTCTCCCCGGCCGCGGGACCGTCGTCGGTCCGCTCGACGACCTCGACGTGGTCGTCGGAGTGGGTCCGGCGCTCGCCGCCGGTCGCCTCGGGCTCCTCGGCCGCCTCGTCTCGCGTCGGCTCGGCCGGCTCGGCCGGCTCGGCGGCGTCGGCCGCGACGGATACCTCCTGGGCGTCCTCCACCTGTCGGACGCGCTCTTTCATCTCGACGAGCTCCTCGGTGAGCCCGTTGACCGCCGCCTGTAGCTCCGCGACCTGTCGTTCGAGATCCTCGACGCGGTTACTCATTATACACACGTATGCCCACGCGGGCCGTATAAATCTGCGTCAGACATGTGTGTCCGTACCACATGGTTTCCGAGCGGCGCCGAAGCGACTCGTTTCAGTGGAGTGAAACGTGTCTGTCGATCGTCGGACACGAGGAGAAGATACTTGTAGTGAGGGTTGATACCGGTTCGGTATGAGCAAGATCACCTTCCGGGCCGACGACGACCTCGTCGAGCGGCTGGAAGCGTGTGACGCCTCCAAAAGCGAGGTGATGCGTGAGGCCCTCCGGACCCACCTCGACGGCGCCGTCGACGACGACCCGGACGCGTCGGACGCGACGGTCGACGCCGCGCTGGCCGACCGGATCGACGACCTCATCGCCGATCGGCTCGACGCCGCGTTGGACGAGCGGCTCGGCGACCGAGCCGCGGCGCCTCCGGCGACGCCCCCCGCGGCGTATACGCCCGGAAACGCCGGTGAGATAAACGTAAACGTCACGCTCGACGCTCCGGGCGCCGACGAGGACGACACGAGCGTAACGCGTGAGACGGCGACGGACGCCGACACGGAGACGCGTAAGACGCCCGCGGATCAGGAGGTGCAAACGCGCGAAAATGCCTGTGGCGGATGCGGCGAAAACGTCCCGTCTGACCACGTATACTGCCCGAACTGCGGCGAGAAACAGTCCCACCGGGCGTTCTGCGAGTGCGGCGACGAGCTCCGGACCGACTGGGCGTTCTGCCCCGGCTGCGGGCGCCGAACCCCCGCGGCCGACGTTCTCAAGGACCGCTGATACCCCCATACACCCGCGTATACGCCGAATAACGGGCGTTTTCACGATCTGTCTTACACCCTCCGGTAGTTTTATAATGGTAGCCTCGGTGACTTCAACTGCGTAAGACGGTCGTCTTACAGTGGCCGTCCGAGTCGGGGTGACCCCTCGTCGTCGGGCGGTTTCGCGCTGTAAGACACACGCGTCGCGTGTTCGCCGTCTTACCGGGGGAATACCAATGGAGCGTGTGACACTACGAATCCCGAAACAGCAGATAGACGAGGTCGAACAGATGGTCGAGACGGGCGAGTTCCCGAACCGGAGCGAGGCGATCCGGTCGGCCGTCCGCGACATGTTGAACGAACAGGACGGCGAGCGCGACGAGCGCGGCCGCAACCGCAACTGGGCGAAGGTGTAAACTGATGCAAGATCTCGTTCAGGACGCTCTCGACAACGCGGAAGCGGAGAAGCGCGACATGGACGTCGACATGGACGACGACGAGTTCGGGGACCCCCGGATCGTCATCGTCGGTGCCGGCGGCGCCGGCAACAACACCGTCAACCGGCTGTACAACATCGGCGTCGACGGCGCCGACACCGTCGCGATCAACACGGACAAACAGCACCTCAAGATGATCGAGGCCGACACCAAGATCCTCGTGGGCAAGTCGCTCACGCAGGGGCTCGGCGCCGGCGGCGACCCCAAGATGGGCGAGCGCGCCACCGAGATGGCTCAGGGCACGATCAAAGAGGTGCTCGGCGACGCAGACCTCGTCTTCGTCACCGCCGGGATGGGCGGCGGCACCGGGACCGGCGCGGCGCCGGTCGTCTCGAAGATCGCCAAGGACCAGGGCGCCATCGTGGTCGGAATGGTCTCGACCCCGTTCAACGTCGAGCGCGCCCGCACGGTGAAAGCCGAGGAGGGGTTAGAGGACCTCCGCAACGAGGCCGACTCGATCATCGTCCTCGACAACAACCGCCTGCTCGACTACGTCCCGAACCTGCCGATCGGGAAGGCGTTCTCCGTGATGGACCAGATCATCGCGGAGACGGTGAAGGGGATCTCGGAGACGATCACCCAGCCGAGCCTCATCAACCTCGACTACGCGGACATGTCGACGATCATGAACCAGGGCGGGGTCGCGGTCATGCTCGTCGGCGAGACCCAGGACAAGAACAAGACCCAAGAGGTGGTCAACGACGCGATGAACCACCCGCTCTTGGACGTCGACTACCGCGGCGCCTCGGGCGGACTCGTCCACATCACGGGCGGCCCGGACCTCACGCTGAAGGAGGCCGAGGGGATCGCGAACAACATCACCGAGCGGCTGGAGGCGAGCGCCAACGTGATCTGGGGCGCCCGCATCCAGGACGAGTACAAGGGGAAGGTCCGCGTCATGGCGATCATGACGGGCGTCCAGAGCGCGCAGGTGCTCGGCCCCTCGACGCAGAAGCAGGCCGACAAGTCCCGCGCCGCGGTCGACGGCAAGGACCTCGGCGACTCGCGCTCGCGGGCGGCGGAGACGAACGGCACCGCCGGCGCGGCGGTCTCGGGCGGCACCGACCAGGGCGCGTGGGAGTCCGACGGCGGCAGCGAGCCGACCGAGAAGAACAACGGGCTCGACGTCATCCGCTAGGCGCCCCGCAGCGACCGACCGCCGACGCGGCGTTCCGGTTCCGATTCCGTTTTCGATTCCGTTTTCGATTCCGATTCCGATTCCGGTTCGATCGTTCCTACCGCTCTTCCCGTCCCTCCGCCGGGTTCGACCCGCCCTCCGAACGGCGCGAGGACTTAACATCGCACGGGCCGTGGAACGCTACGTGTCACGTCACCAGCCGAGCCGAGGCCCGCGGCGTCGCTCGGGCGTCGCCCGCGACCGGACCGGGTCCGTGATCCGATGACCGACGCCGCCCTCTACTTCACCGGACCCGAGACCGTCGAAGTGCGGGAGGCGGCGGTCGGCCCGCCGGCCGCCGACGAGCTGCTCGTCGACACCCGCGCGTCGGCGATAAGCGGCGGGACGGAGCTGCTCGTGTACCGCGACCAGACCCCGAGCGACCTCCCGGCCGACGAGACGCTCGACGCGCTCGACGGCGACCTCTCGTACCCGCTCCGGTACGGCTACGCCGCGAGCGGCGTCGTCCGCGAGGTCGGCGGCGAGGTCGACCCGGAGTGGGTCGGTCGGTCGGTGTTCTCGTTCGTCCCGCACCAGACGAGCTTCCGCGCGACGCCCGACTCGGTGGTCGCGCTCCCGCCGGAGACGACCTCGGCCGCCGGGTCGCTGCTCCCGTCGGTCGAGACCGCGACGAACCTCGTCCTCGACGCCGCCCCCCGACTCGGAGAGCGGGTCGTGGTGTTCGGCGCCGGAGTGATCGGGCTCTGCGTCACCCGGCTGCTGGCCGCGTTCCCGCTGGAGTCGCTCGTCGTGGTCGACCCGATCGAGCGCCGGCGGGCGCTGGCGGCCGAGCTCGGCGCCGACCGAACGACGACGCCGACCGAGATCGGAGGCGCCGATACCGCCGGTTCGGACCCCGCCGTCGACGACGCCGATCTCGCGGTCGAGCTGTCCGGGCAGCCGAGCGCGCTCGACGACGCGATCGGGGTCGTCGGCTACGACGCCCGGATCCTCGTCGGGTCGTGGTACGGGACCAAGCGCGATCCGATCGATCTCGGCGGGCGGTTCCACCGGGACCGCATCGACATCGTCTCCAGTCAGGTGTCGACGATCAGCCCCGAGCTGCGCGGCCGCTGGGACCGCGACCGACGCATGGACGCGGCGCTCGACCGGCTCGACTGGATCCCCGCGGACGAGTTGATCACTCACCGGATCCCGTTCGAGCGCGCGCCGGAGGCGTACGAGCTGCTCGACTCGGCCCCCGACGCGGCGGTGCAGGTGATCTTGGAGTACTCGTAGGTGTCGACCGCGCTCACCGACGACCGGGGAGTCGCCCGCTGACGGCGAGGTAGTCCCGCGCGAACACCGCCAGCGACGGGGCGAGGACGACGGGCGCGAGGGACCACACGAGGTCCGTCGGCACCGCCGGAACGAGCGCGACCGTCACGAAGACCATCTGGACGCCGGCGAGGTACTTGCCGAGGTCGCTGTCGGGGAGGTCGCCGACGGGGAGCCCGCGGAGTTCCCGCAGCCACACGGCCCCGCGGAAGACGTAGCGCGCGGCGGAGATCGAGAGGTACCAGACCGGCAGCAACCCCCACGCCACCGCCACCAGCGGCGCGGCGACGAAGCCGAACGTGTCGAACGCCATGTCGAGCCGGCGGCCGATCTCCGTCTCCCGACCGACCGTCCGGGCGACGGTCCCATCGAGGTTGTCGAGGGCGACGCCGACGCCGTAACACAGCGCTGGCACCCACGCGAGCGTCGTCTCCGGCGGGACGACGACGAACCCAGCGACGACGGCGTACAGCGCTCCTCGGACGAACGTGACCGCGTTCGCCAGCCCGAGCAGTCGGCGCCAGAACCCGCCGGTCAGCCGCCCCGGATCGAGCCCGTAGCCGACGTACCAGAGCTGTCCGGCCCAGCAGAGCCCGGCGACGACGGCGGGAGAGAGCCCCCATCGGCCCATCGCGTCCGCGGGGAACAGCCGCAACAGGAGGGCGGCGAGCGCGAGCGCGGCGACGAGCGGGAGCCCGACACCGAGCCCGACCCGAACGGACCGTCGCCGGCGGGCCTCGGCCATCTACTCGTCACCCCTCGCCTCGGCGATCGCGGCGGCGCGCTCGCGCCGCGGTCGGCGGTCGCGGGTCGACACGGCTATCGGCGCAGGAGGACGACCAGAACGGCGATCAGCGCGACCTGCGCGACCTTGTCGACGGCGCCGAGCGTCCCGACGTCGGCCGGGAACGACTTCGCTCCGCCCGCGAAGTTGACGACGTACCAGAGGACGATCTGGACGAGGGTGAAGGCGATCCCGACGGCGTACACCGCTCGCCGGCGGTAGTCGATCACGAGGAGGCCGACGCCGCCGACGAAGCCGAGTCCCGCGAGGATGAAACTTATTCCCATGGGGGACGGGAACATCCTGACGCCGAGGAGGAGGTGGACGGCGGCGGAGACCAGGGCCGCGACGATACCCACCCAGTGGAGGCCGTTCAACGAGCCGAGATCGACCGTCGGCTGTCGCGCTTCGGTTGTTGCCATATCCCATACACGGACTTCTGTCACATAGGAATACCGCCCCGACCGGCGGGGTCCGGTCAGTGACGGTCGCCCTATCGCTCGAAGTCCGGATCCCGGAGGGCGTCGATGCGCGCGAGCTCGGCGGCGGTCAGCCGCTCGCCCCCGGCGGCCAGGTTCGAGACGACGTGCGACTCGCTCGTGCTGGACGGGATCGGGACGATCCCCCGAGAGGCGTTCCACGCGATCACGACTTCGGCGGGCGAGATCCCCCGTTCCGTCCCGATCGCGTTCAGGACGGGCTCGTCGAGGAGGCCGGGCGCCGACAGCGGCGAGTGGGCGACGACGCGGATCCCGCGCTCGTGACAGCGCTCGACGAGGTCGGTCCGGGGCCGGTAGGGATGGCGTTCGACCTGGACGATCGCCGGGTCGACCGACCCCGTCGCCAGCACCGTCTCCAGCTGCGCCCGCGAGACGTTACAGACCCCCAGCGTCCGGGCCCATCCCCGCTCGCTGACCGCCTCCAGGTTCCGCCACGCCGTCGCGAGCGACACGTCGGCGGTCGCGAGTTCGCCGTCCTCGCGCTCGGGAAAGGTGAGCGCCTCCTGCCGCTCGACCGGCTTCTCGGCGAGCCGGGTCAGCTCCCCTCGGTGTTCGAGCGCGGAGGGCCAGTGGAGCGCGTAGCAGTCGAACGCGTCGATCCCCAGCTCCTCGCGGCTGCTCTCGCAGGCCGCGAGCAGGTGCTCGTGACGGTGGTTTGTGCGCCACGCCTTGCCGAGGAGGAACACGCGCTCGCGGTCCGGCGCGCCCGGCGCGGCGAGCAGCTCCCCGATCCGGTGCTCGTTGCCGTAGAGCTCGGCCGAGTCGAGGAGGCGGTAGCCGGCGTCGAGCGCGGTCGCGATCGAGTCGGCGCGCTCGACGTACTCTCCGTCGCGGTAGCGCGAGCAGCCGAAGCCGACCGCGGGGAGGCGGACCGCGGACGCGCGCCGATCGCTCGTTCCCGGCCTGACGACCGGCGCCGGCGGGGGGTCGGCTGTCGCCCCGCAGTCGTCCACGGCGACCGACCCCTCGCCCTCGGCGGCCGTCTCGATCGCGTTGCAGACGGCGACGACGTGCGCGCCCCGGCGCCCCCCGGCCCGCGAGGGAGAGCCCGCCTCGACCGTCGCGGCGAGGCGCTCGACGGCGTCGACGTACGCGTACGGCTCCTCGGGAGAGGTCGGCGGCGCGGTCACGTACTCCCGTCCGACGCGACCGAACCGGACGCCGTCGCGGGCGGTCCCCATCGCGCCGGTCCCCTTGAGGTACAGCGAGCCGTCGTCGCCGTGGAGCTCCAGCCCGTAGAACTCCCGGCTCCGGTGGGGCGCGTAGAAGCTCGCGGTCAGCCTGACCGTCGGCCCCGCGGTAAACGCCAGCGTCGCCTCGACGTGGCTCGGCGTCGACGGCCGCCGCGCCTCCCGCTCGGGCCAGACGTCGAGGGCGTCGGCGACGCGGACGCGCTCGACCGGACCGAACCACGAGACCAGCAGCGCGAGCGGGTACACCGCCCCGTCGTACAGGGGGCCGATCTCGAGGAAGGAGTCGGGCCGGTCGTGCCAGTCGGTCACGCGCCCGACGTGGGCGTGGGCGTACCCCAGCCCCACCGGGCCGAGCCGGCCGTCGGCGAGGAGACGGCCCGCGCGGCGCTGCGAGGGCGCCCGCGGCGTGCCGGGCGCGCAGCCGAGCGCGAGGTCGCGCTCACGGGCGAGCGCCACCAGCTCCGTCGCCTCGTCGGCGTCGAGCGCGAGCGGCTTCTGCGAGTAGACGTGGCGGTCGGCCTCCAGCGCGGTCCGCGTCACCGGCGCGTGGGCGGCGTGGCTCGTTAGGTTCACCACGAGCGGCGCGTCGACCGCCGAGAGCGCCGTCTCGAGGTCGGTGAAGGACGGGCAGTCGTGGGCCGGGGCGAGGGTCGCGGCGCGGTCGCCGTCGAGGTCGACGACGCCGGCGAGCGACAGCGAACTCCCCGGCAGGCCGGCGGCGTACTCCGGCGCGATCGCTCCGGCCCCGACGAACAGACAGTTCACGGTCGTACCGAGGCGGCGAGACGTATAGGTGTCCCGGCGGGACCGGTGTTACGCCGCGACGGTCCGTTCCGCCGGAGCGGTTTAGTCGCCGCGCGCCAACTGACGGTCGTGACGGAACCGGGAATGAGCCGCCTCGGGACCGCCTACCTGCGCGGGCTGCAGGCGGTCGGTCGGCGGCTCGACTACGGGACGAACGCCTTCGAGCGCGAGTGGGACGTGCTCGTCGTCCTCGACGCCTGCCGTGCCGACCTGCTGCGCGCGGTCGCGCCCGAGTTCGACTTCCTCGGCGAGGTCGAGACGGTCCGGTCGGTCGGAAGCTCCTCCTCCGAGTGGCTGGTGAACACCTTCCTCAACCACCCCGAGACGCCGCGGACGGTCATGGTCACCGGGAACACGTGGACCGACCGGTACCTCGACGCCGACGCGTTCGCCGCGCTCGACGAGGTGTGGAAGTACGCGTGGGACGACGCGATCGGCACCGTGCCGGCGGCGGCGGTCACCGAGCGCGCGGTCGGCCTCGCTCGCGGGCGCGATCCGGACCGACTGGTCGTCCACTACATGCAGCCGCACCACCCGTTCGTCCCGGACCCCCTCGACGGCGACGACGGGATGGCCCGGACCGGGAGCCACAGCAACGAGGGGAACCCGTGGGTGCTGCTCCGGCGCGGGGAGGTCTCCGTCGAGCGCGTCTGGCGGGCCTACGAGGCGAACCTCCGACACGTGCTCGGCGAGGTGGCGACGCTCGTCGACAACGTCGACGGCCGCGTCGCGGTCACCGCCGATCACGGCAACCTCTTCGGCGAGTGGGGGTTGTACGGCCACCCCATGCACACCCCCGTTCCCGCCCTCCTCGCCGTCCCGTGGGCGGAGGCGACGGGCGTCGACCGCGAGACCCTCGACCCCGACCTCGAGCCGCCCGAGTCGCTGCCGGTGAGTCGGGTACACGGGGAGACGAGCGAACGCGAGCGGCTCGAGGCGCTCGGCTACCTGTGAGCGCCCCGCCGACGGGACGCCGGGTCGGGCGGCGGCGACTCCCCGCCCCGCCTACCGCCACCCTCCGGATTTAGGTGCGTCGCGCCCCTGGGATCGGTCCATGTACGCGACGACGGTCCTGACGGACTTCGTGGCACAACACTACCTCACGGTCCCCGACCCCGGGCCCGAAGGCGTGCCGCACTCCCACCACTTCGAGGTGGAGCTGACCTTCCGCGGCCCGGAGCTGAACCAGTACGACTACCTCGTCGACATCGACGACGCCGAGGCGGCGCTCGCCGACCTCGCCGACCGCTACCGCGACGAGCTGCTCAACGACCTCCCCGAGTTCGAGGGTCGCAATCCGAGCGTCGAGCGTTTCGCCCGCGTGATATTCGAGCGCGTCACCGACGCGGTGACCGACGACACCGTGGCCGAGCTGGCCGTGACGGTCTGGGAGGACGACGCGGCCGCCGCGACCTACGACGCGCCGGTATGAGGGTCGGGCTCGCGCTGTACGGGAGCCTGGACGAGCAGTCCGGAGGGTTCCGCTACGACCGGAAGCTGGTCGAGGGGCTCCGCCGGGCCGGCGACGCCGTGGAGGTCGTCGAGCTCCCGTGGCGGGCGTACCCGCGCGGGCTGCTCGACAGCGCGCTCCCGGGATTTCGGGACCGCCTCCGCGTCGACGTCGACGTGATGCTCCAGGACGAGCTGGCGCACCCGTCCCTCGTCGGGCACAACCGCGACCTGCCGTACCCGGTCGTGGGGATCGTTCACCACCTCCGCGCGAGCGAGCCCCGGCGGCTCGCCCCGCTGTACCGAGCCGTCGAGCGCCGGTACCTCGAGACGCTCGACGGCGTCGTCTGCAACAGCGCGGCGACCCGTGACGCCGTCACCGCTCTCGGCGTCGATCCCGACGCGACCGCCGTCGCGCCGCCCGCGGGCGACCGGTTCGACCCCGCGATCGACGACGACGCGATCGCGGCGCGGGCCGGCGAGCGTCCCCTCCGGGTCGCCTTCGTGGGGAACCTCGCCCCCCGAAAGGGGCTCGACACGCTCGTCGAGGGACTGGCCCGGGCCGACGCCCGCGTCGAGCTCACGGTGGTCGGTCGAACGGTCGACGAGGGGCACGTCGCCGACGTCCGGCGACTGGTTCGAGAGCGCGGGCTCGGCGACCGCGTGCGCTTTTCCGGCCGGCTGTCGGACAACGAGCTGGCCGACGTCCTCCGCGAGGGCCACGTCCTCGCGGTCCCCTCCCGCTACGAGGGGTTCGGGATCGTCTACCTGGAGGGGATGAGCTTCGGCCTGCCGGCGATCGCCTCCCGGGCGGGCGGCGCGGTCGAGACGGTCGCGGACGGGGAGACGGGCGTCCTCGTCGACCCGGACGACCCCGACGCCGTCGCCCGCGCGCTCGACGGGTTCGCGGCCGACCCCGACCGGCTCGCCGAGATGGGTCGCGCGGCCAGACGACGGTACGAGCGCCACCCGAGCTGGGCGGAGTCGACGGTCCGGGTCAGGCGACTGCTCACCGATGTCGTCGACGCCGACGCCGCCTCCGAGCCGGAGGTGGCGACGTGACGGGCGACGGCGGCGGCCCTCCGGAGGCCGGCGGCGACGCCCTCGCCGCCGACACCGCCGCGTTCCGGCGCTACCTCCGAGCGAAGCGGTCCGTCGACGATCGGGCGCTCGACCGGCGACTCCTCGGAACCCTCCGCGAGCGGCTCGCCGACGGCGCCGCGGCGGGCGAGGGCCCACTCCGCGTGTTGGAGGGCGGGGCGGGCATCGGTACGATGGTCGCCCGCCTGATCGACTGGGAGGTGCTCCCGCCGGGCGAGACGCGGTACGTCGCCGTCGACCGCGACGCCGGGGCGCTCGCCGGGATCGGTCCGTTCCTCCGCGAGTGGGCGGCGGAACGGGGCGCGTCGGTCTCCGTCGACGAGGCCGACAATGGCGACGACGGCGACGCGCTCGTCGTCGAGACCGACGCGCGGGCGGTCACGGTCGAGCCGGTCGCCGCGGACGCGGTCGCGTTCGCCGAGGCGCACGCGAACGAGTTCGACGCCCTGATCGGGATGGCGCTGCTCGACGTGCTCGACCTCGACGGGCTCGGACCCCTGCTCGGCGCGCTCGCGCCCGGCGGGACGTACTACTTCCCGATCACGTTCGACGGGGGGACGCGGTTCCGCCCGGTTCACCCGGCCGACCGTGCGGTCGAGCGCCGCTACCACGCGCACATGGACGCTAAACCCGGCGGGAGCAGCCGCGCCGGCGGCGACGCCCTCGAGCGACTCCGGGCGATCGAGGGCGCGTCGCTCCTCGGCGTCGCCGGCTCGGACTGGGTGGTCCGGCCGGCCGAGGGCCCGGAGCAGCGGGTTCCCTCCGGATCTCCGTACCCCGGCGACGAGGCGTTCTTCCTCCGGCACATCCTCGACACCGTGGAGGCGGCGGTCGGCGAGGTGATCGACGGGAGCGTGGGGGGATCGTCGGCGGGGTCGCCGTCGGCGGGGTCACCGTCGGAGGACGACGAAGGCCCGGCCGTCGAACTCGACGACTGGCTCGCCCGCCGACGGCGACAGGTCGACGCCGGCGAGCTCGTCTACCTCACCCACCAGCTCGATCTGCTCGGGCGGGTCGATCCGGAGACGTAATTCGCGCCGACCGGCCGGCCCACACCACCCGACTCAGACCGCCTCGATCGACTCGAGCAGCCGGCACTTCCGGCAGACGTCGCGGCTCGTCTTCGAGCCGCAGCGCTCGCACTCGCCGAGGTCGGGCGAGTCGGCGGCGGCGTCGCCGCCCTCGCGGTACGTCTCTGCGGCGAGCGCGGAGAGCTCCTCGTACCCGGCCATGATCGAGTGGCGGGCGCCGGGGTGGTTCTCCTCTAACTCGTGGATCGTCGACTGGATCTCGCCGCGGTACGCCTCGGAGGAGTGGGGGCACTCGGCCATGTGCGTCGGGAGGTCGCGGACGTGACAGTAGAGGGCGATCTCCTTCTCGGGCACGTCCCGGAGCGGCTTCGCGCGCGGGACGAACGCGTCGGTCCCCTCGCGCTCGTCGAAGGGGCCGAGCGAGGCGTCGAAGTGTTTCGCCACCTGTCGCACGTCGCCCTCGAGGAAGTTCATCATCGCCGTCTGGGCCTCGTCGTCGAGGTTGTGGCCGGTGAGCAGCTTGTCGGCGTCGAACTCGGCGGCGTACTTCTCGAGGAGGTCCCGCCGGAACACGCCGCAGTACGCGCAGGCGGCCATGTTCTCCGGGTCGCTCTCGACCACGTCGTCCATCCGCACGTCGAACTCCTCCTCGTAGGAGACGACCTCGTGGCGGAGCGAGAGGTCCTCCGCGAGCTCGACGCAGGCGTCGAGGCTCTCGTCGCGGTACCCCTCGATCCCCTCGTGGATCGTCAGTGCGAGCATCTCGACGCGGGGGTCCTTTCCGAACACGTCGTCGAGGATCTGCGTCAGCGCGACGCTGTCTTTCCCGCCCGACAGCCCGATCACCCAGCGGTCGGGGTCGTTCGGCGTCGCGTCCGGATCGAGGAGGGAGTCCTCGCGGACGCGACGTTTCACGCGCTTCTCGACCGACTGGCGGAGGTGGTCGCCACAGAGGTGCGCCCCGGAGTAGGCGGCGTGGTGGATCGCGTCGTCGCCGCACCTGTCACACTCCATCGGTGTCGGGTTGCGGTCGCGCGCGGATACCCGTTTCGGGCCGAGACGACGTGAGAGCGGTAGCGAGGCGGGGCGTATTCTCCGTGACAACCGCCACACCTCCGGCCGTTCGTTTATAAACGGTTGTCTGTAGACCGGTGCCGAATGCGTGATCGGTGGCTCTGTGGTGAACACCTCCAAAGCCCCAGGCGCTCACTTATAAACGGTCGGCAGCGAATCGACGGCGAACACCTCCAAAGCCCCAGGCGGGAGGCGGGCGCACGCTCGTTTCGCGCTTCAGTCGCTCACTTCGTTCGCTCCCTCCAGTGCTTACGTCGCCTGCGCCCGCCTCCCACCTGCCCCTTTGAGTCCCACCCCGCACCGCCCCGCACCTCACGCCTCCCCAGCCTCGTCACCGGACTGCGTCCGGTTGCAAGCGAGAGCTCCGCTCTCGCCCTGTCGGTCGCCCTCCGCGTTGCTCCGGACGACCGACTCCCTCGCGCGTGCGACTCGCGCCCTACGGGCGCTCGTCGGCGCGCGCCGACCGCGGTCGGTATAAATAATCGTCCGACGTCGACAACTCCGGACGCGTTGTCGCCGGTTCCGACACGGGTTTGCCCGCGGCGCCGTCTCCTGTTGGTGTGACCGACTCTCCGACCGGCGTCGACCGCGATCCCGACCCGCGTCCCCTCCGCGAGGACCCGCCGGCAGAGAGCCTCCGCACCCGGCTGTGGCGGCACGGGTTCAACCTCCTGCCCGCCTACCGCGGCACCGGCGCTCGAGTGGACCACATCGGCGCGGACTGGCGCTACGTCCGGGTCCGGGTCCCGTTCAACTGGCGGACGCGCAACGCGATCGGCACGATCTTCGGCGGGAGCCTCTACGGCGCGATCGACCCGGTGTATCTGACGATGCTCCGCCGAGTCCTCGGCGACGGGTTCACCGTCTGGGACAAGTCGGCCGCGATCGAGTTCCTCGAGCCCGGCCGCGACACGCTGTACGCGGAGTTCGCGCTCACCGACGCAGCGATCGAGACGCTCCGCGAGGAGCTGGACCCGGGCGAGTCGACCGACCGCGAGTACCTCGTCTCGCTGGTCGACGGCGACGGGACGGTCCACGCGGCCTGCGAGAAGACGCTGTACGTCCGTCGAGACGAGTGACAGAGATCGCTCAGTCGCCCGCGCGCGCTTCCGACGCGACCTCCTCGAACTCCGAGACGGAGATGACGAGCCGGTCGTCGCTCGTCGTCGTCACCATCTTCGACTCCGCGAAGGTGGACCCGTCGGCGCGGAGCCCGGTGCTCGTCCCGGTCCACCGCTCGCCCCCCATCACCGCCGGGATGATGTGCGTGCGGATGTGCTCGACCTCCTCGGTCGGGTGGAGCCGCTGCCAGCGCTCCCCGACGAGCTCGTCCGGTTCGTAGCCGTACAGCTCGCCGTACTCCTCGCCCACGAACTCGAACGTCCCGTCGGGCGCCACGGTGCAGAGTCCGTCGAGCGCCACGTCGCGGGACGGGTCGATCCCCGACTCTCGGTCCGCGTCCGACTCGAAGCGCCCGCCGTCGCCCTCGACCGCGTGCTCGACCCGGCGCAGCAGCGCGGTGTACCCGTCGACGCCGCCGCGCTTCGTGACGTAGTCGCTGACGCCCGCGCGGACCATCTCGGCCGCGATGGCGTCGGGCTCGGTCGCGGAAAAGAGGAGGAACGGGAGGTTTGGGTCGTGCTCCCTGGCCGCGGAGAGCAGCTCGACGCCCGTCCGGCCGGGCATGTCGTAGTCGCTGACCACGCAGTCGAACGGCTCGCGTTCGATCCGGTCGAGCGCGGCCTCGGGATCCGTCTCCGTGGCGGTCTCGCAGTCGATCTCGTCGTCGCGTTCGAGGTACGCCGCGACCAGCTCGGCGAGGCCCGGCTCGTCGTCGACGCAGAGCACTCGAAGCGGTGCGTCCGTCATACCCGCCGCTCGGCGCCGTCCGGATATACCGTTTCCCTCCCGATGCTCAGAACTGATACCGACCGGTCACGCGGTCACGCCGTCGCGCCCGCGACGAGGGACTCCTCGACGGTCTCGACGAACCGCTCCGGGTGTTCGACGTGCGGCAGCAGCTTGGCGCGGTCGAAGACGACGAGGCGGGCGCCGGAGGCGTCGGCGAGCTCGCGGCCGTCGGCCAGCGGGCTCACCTCGGCCTCGCGGCCCCAGACGATCGTCGGCGCCGCGTCCATCGACGCGAACGCGGCCGCGAGGTCGAGGTCGCTGTTGAGGTACCCCGAGACGAACGACGCGGGCGCGAACCGGGCGTTCTCGACGTGGGCCGTCCGCCACTCGTAGTCGGTCCACTCGTCGCTCGGGGCCGCCGGGTCGTCGTAGCCGTGGTCGGCGTTGAAGTACCGGATCGACGGTTTCGAGGCGATGACGTTGAACAGCGCGTCGCCGACGAGCGGCGCCCGGATCAGCTCTCGCAGCCACGACTTCGGCGGGCTCGGCCCGGCGACGGTCGTCGGACAGACGCCGACGAACCCGCGGACTTCGATGCCGTCCGCCGCCGAGTCGGCGGTGTCGACCGCCGCGGCCGCGTACGCCGCCGAGAGCGACGAGGCGACGACGGCGGGCCGATCGAAGTCGGCGAGGAAGTCGCGAACGAAGTCCTCGTACAGCGCCGCGGAGTAGCGCAGCGGCGGGCGGTCGGACCGGCCGAACCCCGGAAGGTCGGGGGCGACGACGTGGTGTTCGGCGGCCAGGTCGTCGAACACCTCGCGCCACTCGCCCGCGGAGCCGGCGGCGTTGACGCCGTGGAGGCACACGAGATCCGGGTCGTCGGGGTCGCCGGCCTCGGTGTACGCCACGTTCATGCCGCGCCAGCGGAACGTGCCGTCGTCGCCGTCGAGCGGCGATTCCAACTCCCCTTCGTACCGGAGGCCGGTGTTGAGCGCGGCGAGCGCGCCGACGCCGAGGAGGGCACTCCCGGCGACCTTGGTGAGCTTCATGGAAACCTGTTGGTCCGCTGGCGACTTATATCACGTGGGAGCGCGAGCGGTCCGAGCGACCGTATCGCGTCACAGTTCGCCGTCGTCGACGCAGTCCGCGATGGGCTCGACGATCTCCGCGGCGAGGCTGTACGGGTCCGTCTCCCGCCGCCGGACCGAGTCGGCGAGCGCGTCGATCCCGCCCCGGCGCTCGATCTCCGCGGTCGCGAGCGCCCCCACGTCCGAGCGGACCAGCGTGCGGATCTCCTCGGCGTACCGTCGACGCTTCGTCGACTCGATCGCGCCCGACTCCCGGAGGTGGGTCGCGTGGGCGTCGAACGTCTCGATCAGCTCCGCGACCCCTTCACCGGTGTTCGCGACGGTTCGGAGCACGTCGGGGGTCCACACGGTCTCGTCACCCTCCCCGTCCCCGTCTGTCCCGTCGTCCGGGTGGTCCGGGACCTCGAACCCGTGATGTCCTCCGTCGAGTCCCTTCGTCGGGCTCTCGCGCCGGTGGACCATCTCCTCCAGCTCGGCGAGGGTGCGCTCCGCGCCGTCCATGTCGGCCTTGTTGACGACGAACACGTCGCCGATCTCCAGGATCCCGGCTTTCAGCGTCTGCACGTCGTCGCCCGAGCCTGGCTGGACGAGCACCGCGACGGTGTCCGCGGTGCGGACCACGTCGACCTCGTTCTGCCCGGCGCCGACCGTCTCGATGATGACCGCGTCTTTCCCGAAGGCGTCGAGCGCCTTCACGGCGTCCGCGGTCGCCATCGACAGGCCGCCGAGCTGGCCGCGCGCGCTCATCGACCGGAAGAACACGTCCATGTCGCCGACGTTCGACGCCATCCGGATCCGGTCGCCGAGCACCGCGCCGCCGGTGTACGGCGAGGAGGGGTCGACCGCGACCACGCCGACGGTGTCGCCGCGGTCGCGGTAGGCCGCGGCGAGCTTGTCGACGAGCGTCGACTTCCCGGCGCCGGGCGCCCCGGTGATCCCGATCACGTCCGCGCCGCCGGTGTGCTCGTGGAGCGCGGCGACGATCCCGCGGTAGCCGGCGGCGCGGTTCTCGATCCGCGTGATGACGCGCGCGAGCGCCCGGTGGCTCCCGGCGAGGAGGTCCTCCACGAGCGCGGCGTCGCCGTCGCTGAGCGCGGTTGCGTCCGACCGGCCCATCTACGCTCGCTCCGGGAGGTTGTTCCGGATGAACTCGATCGTCTCCTCCATCGGGGTCCCGGGACCGAACACCTCGGCGACGCCGAGTTCCTTGAGCTCCGCCTCGTCGTCGTCGGGGATGATCCCGCCGACCAACACGAGGGTGTCCTCGAACGCGTCGTACTCCTTGAGCCCCTCGATCACCTTCGGGACGAGCGTGTTGTGCGCCCCGGAGAGGATAGAGATGCCGAGCACGTCCACGTCCTCCTGGACCGCCGCCTGCACGATCTCCTCGGGCGCGCGATGGAGCCCGGAGTAGACCACTTCGAAGCCGGCGTCCCGGAACGCCCGCGCGATCACGTGTGCTCCCCGATCGTGGCCGTCGAGTCCGACCTTCGCGACCAGACAGCGGACGGCCCGCGTCTCCTGTTCGGCGCTCATACCCGGCCCTCCGTCGCGTGACCGTTTGATTCTAACGGAAGTTCAGGAGAGTTCGGCCGAGAGCGTCCGGGCGCCCCTCCGGGACCGACGCGTTGAACGCGGCGGCCGTGGTATCGAACGGCATGAACACCGACGCCTCACGAGACGCCCCCGACGACCGCCTCCCCGCCGGGACGCGGATCGGTCGCGCCGCGCTCCGGATCGTGGACCTCGACGAGACGACCGCGTTCTACCGCGACGTGGTCGGCCTCGGGGTCCTCGACCGCGACGGCGACCGAGCGGTCCTCGGCGTCGACGGGACGCCCCTGCTCGTCTTAGAGCGCGACCCCGACCGCCCGGACCGGGGCCGGACCGACGCCGGGCTCTTCCACACCGCGTTCCGGGTCCCGTCCCGCGCCGCGCTCGGCGAGGCGCTGGTTCGCGTGCGGGACCGGTGGCGGCTCGACGGCCCCTCAGACCACCTCGTCAGCGAGGCGCTGTACCTCGACGACCCGGAGGGGAACGGCGTCGAGATCTACCGCGACCGCCCCCGCGAGGAGTGGCCGGTCGCCGACGACGGGACGGTCCGGATGGCGACCGAGCCGCTCGACGTGCAGGGCGTCGCCGCGGCCGCGGGAGGGGCGAGCGCCGGCCTCGTCGACGACGCCCCGTCCGGCACCGACGTGGGTCACGTGCACCTCGAAGTCACGTCGCTGTCGGCGTTCGAGGCGGTGTACGTCGACGGGATCGGCTTCGAGGTCGGCATGACCGGGCCGAACGTCCGGTTCGTCGCGGCGGGCGGCTACCACCACCACCTCGGCGCGAACACCTGGCGGGGCCGGACGACGCCGGCCGCGGGTCGAGGGATCGCGTGGTTCGAGGTCGTGGTCCCGGACGCGGCCGCCGTGGAAGCGGTGCGAGACCGGCTCGACGCGGTCGCGGCCGACACCGATGTCGATGTCGGCGTCGAGGTGCGGGAGGACGGTATCGCGATCACCGACGACGACGGTATCGAAGTGCACGTTCGGCCGGAATTCGCGTAGGGGTTGCAACGCCGGGAGTGCGAGCGGTTCGGACGTGGGTGTCGAAGCGCGTGGCAGCGGTGCAGTACGGAACACCGCGAGCGGACGCAGCGGGCTGATAAACGGTCACCGCCGCAGACGTTCCGCGATAGAAATATGACCGCAACAAGTAATTATAAATTTTAATATCATTATCAGACGGTATGTCAGACGCCGTCGAACACGGAGCGCCTACAGACGAAACGGTGTCCGAAAGTCCAGGGCTCCTTTCGCAGCTGAAAGTCACACTTCAGCGAGACGCGACGAAAGACCGGATCCGATTTATCGTTTTAGTGTATATTACCGTCGCGACGGCCGCGTCGGTCCAGTACGCCGGGCTCCTTCTGATCGTCAACTCACAGCTTCCCGCGGGGGGAGCGGCGATTCTCACTCAGTACGTCTTGCTACCCGTCTTCGCCTCGGGGATTCTGGCGGTCGGCCTCGGGTTACACGTGGGAAAACGTTCCGAGAACGAGATGGGTGCCGTCGCCGCGTCGGGGATCGGGACGTATCTCGGCTACATCGGCTTCGTTCTGGCGACGGTCGTCGCGACGCGGGTCGTCGGCAGCGACTTCATCAGCTCGGCCCTCGGACTGACGACCGAAGGCCTCCTCTCCGAACTCGTCTTCGTTGGACTCGGCATCGGGTTCGTCGGTGCGGGAACGGGGTACCTGGGGTTCCGGTCCAAACGGGCGACCGACCGGACAGACGTCGACGGAGAGACGGAAGCTAGGGCCGTCGCCGGCCCGGACGAGCCGACGGCCGACGTAGCGACGGATGGTGGCGAGAACGACCCCGGCTCCCGTCTCTTCGGCGGGCTGTTTGAGGCCTTCACGGGGCCGTCACCCGCGCGGACCACGTGGATGACCGTCTACGCCTTCGCGCTCGTCGGCGTCGGGTACGGGATATCGACGGTGGCGTTAACTGTCGGAGCGACCGGGTTCGTCCCGATTCTTATTTCGCTGAGTGCGAGTTACGCCATCGTCTTTTCAGCGCCACTGCTCGCGGCGTACTTCGGATCGCAGGTCGGACGGTCGACCTCGACGACCCGAGCCGTTTCGATCGGCTTCGTCGGCGGCGGGCTCGGATTCGTCGCGATGGTTCTCGCGATGGTCGTCATCGGCTCGTTCGGGCCCGACGCCGGGTTGTTGAACAACCTCTCCAGCTCGGTCGAACTCCTCCAGGGGAACGTCGGCGCCGCGAGCAGCGTCTTCGCTCAGGGGATCGAAACCGTGTTCGGGGCCGTTCCCCGTGGATACGAAATCTCTCGGATCCTCCTGCTCGGAGGGGTCGGTAGCGCGCTCGCGGGAGCAGTCGCGGCGTTCGCCGCGCAGGACGATCGGGGGTGGGTCTGAATGGCCGACGACGCCCCCTCCACCGACACGCCACGTCCCGAGCGGGACGACGACGAGAGCCCACGGAGCGGTCCGGACGCCCGCGATGGCGCCGACGACGCGAGCGACGGCGCGGCCGTCCCGAGCGAGACGGCCGGCCGGTTCGCGTCCAACGACCGCGTCGACGACGGCGTCGAAGCGCTCGAAGAGCCGGACGTTCGCCGGGCGGTTATCGGGAACGCGGGCACGTTCGCGGGGGCGGGAATCGGGCTCGGCTGTATCGTCCTCGTTTCCCTCTTTCGGCTCGTCGGCGCCGAATTCACCGATCCCGAATCGATCGTGGGTAGCGTGTTCGCGGTCTCGGAGGTGTATCTCGTGCTCACTGCGGTCGCCGCCGTCGGCGTCACGAATTACGTCCTGCTTGCAGGTCTCATCGGTATCGACTCGGGCGGACGGTTCGACACCGATGCCCACGCGATGACCGCAGCTGGCGTCGGCTCCGCGATCGGCGCCTGCATCCTGCTCGTCGCGTTGGCGATCGCGACGGCCATCGGGTTCCTCGCGCTGAGTTCGGTCACACCGCCGCTCGAAGAGCTCAGCAGAATGGCGGACCTCGCCCGCAGCACCGGCGGGCTCTCCGGCGTGGGAGCCGCCGGTCCCGGGGGCGCCGAGGCCTCCGGAGAGACCGGGCTCTCGGCGCTAGAAGTCCTCGGTGCGCTGCTTTCGCTCGTAGTCACTGGTGCCGTGATCGCGGCACTCGCCGGCGTCACCGGCAGCGTCACCGCGTACGTCACGAGGCGGTACGGACTGGCCTGACCGCCGTCCGTCGCCGCCGATATTCTCGCCCGCTCGCCGCCGTCCTCGCCGACCGGTCATCCGACGATCGTCCGGAGCGTCGACTCCGTTAGGAGCGCGGTGATTCCCAGCGCCTCGGTCGTCATCCAGCCGAGGAAGAGGACGTACATCGCGAGGAGGACGTATCCCTCCTCGGTGGTGAGCTCGAAGTCCGTCGCGGCCAACACCACGACGACGAGAGTGGTGTAAAACAGGAACAACATGAGCGGCACGGACGTGAGGAATCCGATCGAGACGCCGCCGGCGAGGATGACGCCGATCGGCAGCGCCGCGACGAGGTTGAACGTGTTCGTCCCGAAGACGTTCGCGACCGCCGCCCGCTTGTCGCCGGCCTTGCCCATCTTCACGCCGACGAGCAGGTCTGGGAACGAGCTCAGCACCGACAGCACCGTCACGGAGACGAGGAACGACGGCGCGTCGAGCGCGTCCGAGATCTGTACCGTCATGGTCACCATCGACTCGACGCCGACGAGCACGACGGCCAGTCCGGCCGCGAACAGTCCGACCTGTTTGGGAACGTTCGTCGACTCGGTCCGCTTCAGGTCCGACGCGCCGCTCTTGCCGCCGGCGAGCAAGATGACGTACACGCCGTACAGCACCAACAGGCCGACGCCCATCTGCGGGGTGATCCGCGCGAGCTCCCGCCCGTCGGTCCCGAGGACGCCGAGCGCGATCACGCCGAAGAGGCCGAGGACGGCAACCACGTAGAAGATGGCGTCGCGGTAGACGATCCCCCGCGTCGTCTCCGTGTCGCCGCTCGTGATGGCGACGGCGGCCGGGATAACCAAGATGTTGAACACCGCCGTCCCGATGAGCGCCCCGGCGCCGACGCCGAAGTCGCCGAGCACGAGCACCGAGATGACGATGATCGCGAGCTCGGGGAACGACGTCGCGGCTGCGACGATGAGCCCGCCCTGGACCGCCTGCGAGACGCCGAAGTGGTCGCTGATCTTCGAGGTCGTCGACTCGATGACGTTCGCGCCCTTCCAGGTCAGCAGGAACCCGATCGCGCCCAACACGATCCAGACGACGAGCGACTGGTCTCCGATGAGTTCCTGCAGTACAGTCACGCGTATACCGAGGCTTCGGAGCGGATTATGATTTTTGGAGGCGTCGTCGACGAGCGAGAGGGCGAGACCGTCGCGACGGACGCCGACGGTATCGGAGTTCGCGTCCGGACCGAGTGGAGAAGAGCGGCGGTCGGAGTTCCGCTCGCGGGGTCGTCACCGTTCGGGAGCCGCGCCGTTACGGATAATCGAGGAGAAAGCCCCGTGCTTCAGCGCGGGGAGGATGTCAAGCCGGGACCGGCTCGGGGTCGCTCTCGACCCGTAGGTCAGCCAGCGCCTCGACGTCCGCCCGTCGCGTCGCCTCGTCGTCGTCGAACCCGTACCGTTCGAGGGAGGCGGCCCTCCCCGTCCGCAGCGCCTCGCCGCTCGTCTGGAGCGCGGCCCGGACTCCGTCGGTCGCCCGCTCGTTGATGACGGTCGCTCGGTCTCTGTCGGGGTCGATCCCGATGCGGAGCTCGGCGAGCGGTCCCAGGTCGTCGTCCCGCTCCGCGGCGTCCACGACGCCGTGGAACCAGCGGGCGGCGAGGCGTTCGCTCGGCAGAATGATATGTCCGGTATCGCGATCGAAGCTCGTGTTATGGCGCCGAATGCGGCGCTCTAGCGTTTCGTTCATGTGTACCTGAGTAGGGCCTCTGTTCCGTTAAATGTGTGCTTCCAGGGGCTGTATCCGCCGATATTAATCATGTACGTTCAGCGCGACGGGAGCCCCTACTCGCCGTCGTGCTCGCCGAACCGCTCGTCGAAGAGGGCGACCACGCGGCGCTCGATCTCGTCGCGGATCGGACGGACCTCCTCGATCGGGCGCTCGCCCGGGTCGTCGAGGTCCCAGTCGTCGGTGTCGACGCCGTCCAACTCCAACGTCGAACAGCCCATCGTCGCGACGAAATCGGACGCGGCGAGCGTCTCGTCGGCGATCTCGCGAGGGGTCCGCCCGCCCACGTCGAGCCCGACCTCCGCGAGCGCCTCGACGACCACGCCGTGAACGCTGTCCGCGGGCATCGTGCCGCCCGTCACGATCTCGACGCGGTCGCCGAGCCCGCGCCGGTCCCGCTCGCGCTCCGCGAAGGCGGTCGCCATCTGGCTCCGCCCGGCGTTGCGGACGCACATGAACGTGAGCGTGGTCGTCTCGTCGGCCGTCTCCGATTCGCCGGCCGTCTCCGGTTCGTCGGCTGTCTCCGGCTCGTCCGTCGTGTCGGTGGGTGTCGTCATCGTGGATCTGTGGGTGTCGTCTCGCCGCCGCCCGCCTTCAGTAGATCAGCTCGTCGTCGTTCTCGACCATGTAGAGGGTGCGCGCCGCCACGTTGACCGCGTGGTCGGCGACGCGTTCGAGGTCGCGCACCGCGAGCAGCGCGCGAGACACCTCGTCGAGCGAGGCCTCAAGCGCCTCCGCGTCGGCCTCGGCGTCGGTCGCGCCCCGGCCCTCGGTGGCCTCCTCGTTGCGGGCGCGGTCCGCCTCCAGCAGCTCGCGGACGACCGCCTCGCTCGCCTGCCGGCACCGCTCGTCGAAGTCGTCGTCGCGGGCCGCGATCTCGCGGCACGCCTCCGCGTCGCCCGCCTCGTAGGCCGCGACCGCGTCGGCGACCATCTGCCCGGCGTCCTCGCCCAGCTCGCGGAACTCGACGGCGGGGTGGACCCCCCCGTCGGGACCGCCGTAGCCGGCGAGGTTGGTCGCCAGGTCGGCGACGCGTTCGAGGTCGGTGATCACCTTGAACGAGGCGGTCACTAACCGGAGGTCGCCCGCGACGGGCTGTTGGAGCGCGAGCAGCTCCGTACAGTCGTCCTCCAGACCGAGGTACGTCTCGTTCACCTCGTGGTCGCCCTCGATCACCTCCCGCGCGAGCTCGTCGTCGCCGGTCGCCGCCGCCTCGATCGCCGCGTCGTACCGCTCGCCCACCAGCTCGCCCATCGCGACGACGTCGTCCCGGAGCTGGTCGAGCTTCTCCTGGTAGTTCTCTCGGGGCATCTATCCGAACTTCCCCGTGATGTAGTCCTCGACGCGCTGCTCCTCCGGGTCCTCGAAGATCTTGGTCGTGTCGTCGTACTCGACGAGCCGACCGCCGGTGAGGAACACGGCGGTCCGGTCGGAGATGCGCGCCGCCTGCTGCATGTTGTGCGTGACGATGATGACGGTGTACTCCTCCGCGAGGTCGTCGATGAGGTCCTCGATCTTCGAGGCCGCGACGGGGTCGAGCGCCGAGGTCGGCTCGTCCATCAGGACCACCTCCGGGTCCGGCGCGATGGCGCGGGCGATACAGAGCCGCTGTTGCTGCCCGCCGGAGAGGTCGAGCCCCGAGGAGTCGAGCTGGTCTTTCACCTCGTCCCACAGCGCCGCGGACTTCAGCGCCTTCTCGACGCGCGCGTCGACGTCGCCGTCGTACCCCTGGATCTTCAGGCCGTACGCGACGTTGTCGCGGATCGACTTCGGGAACGGGTTCGGCGCCTGGAACACCATCCCGATCTTCCGCCGCAGGGCGACCGGGTCGACGTCGTCGTCGTACACGTTCTTGCCGCCGAACTCCACGTCGCCCTCGACGCGACAGACGTCGATCATATCGTTCATCCGATTGATCGTCCGGAGGAACGTCGACTTTCCGCAGCCCGAGGGGCCGATGAGCGCCGTGACGTCATGCTCGTATATATCCATCGAGACGCCGTCTAACGCCTGCTCGTCGCCGTAATAGACGTTGAGATCGCGGGTGGTGATCGCGGTCTCGGTCGACCGTGTTCGTACATCATCGTCGTCGTCCGGGACGGAGTGCGACGGCGAAACGTCGACGAGCTTTTCCGTTCCACCGTCCGCTTTCGCCGCGTCTGCTGTCGATTCTTGGTCGTCTTCCATCGGGACGCCGCCGTCGGTTTCGACTCGTTTCATGGTTCGATCGGTCGGGGTTTCGGTCGGGTTCATACTTACTGGGTTCGCTGCGTGCGGTTTCGAAGCACGATCGCCGCGGCGTTCATCGTCAGGAGGACCACCAGAAGCGTCACCACGCCCGCCGCGAGCACGCCGTAGCGGAACTCGGTGGTGATCTGCGTCGACCATGAGAGTATCTGCCTCGGCATCGCGCCGGTCCGACTCAGGAACGAATCGGGCGAGACGCGGACGCTCGCCGAGACGCCGATCATCAGCAGCGGGGCGGTCTCGCCGATGGCTCGGCCGAGTGCGAGAATCGTCCCGGTGAATATCCCGGCGAGCGACTCGGGAAGGACGACGTTGCGGACCGTCTGCCACTTGGTCGCACCCATCGCGTACGAGGCCTGGCGGCGGGAGTCGGGAACCGCTCGGATCGCTTCCTGTGTAGAGATGATGACGATCGGGAGGATGAGCAGACCGACGGTGAAACCGGCGACGACCGCCGTCCCGCGCCCCATCCCGATGAGGTTGATGAAGATCGCCAGCCCGAGGACACCGTACACGATCGAGGGGACGCCGGCGAGGTTGGAGATGTTGACCTGTATCAGTTCTATCACTGTACCGAGCCTCCCCTGCGATCGGGCGTACTCTTCGAGATAGACGGCCGCTCCGATCCCGACAGGGAACGCGGAGAGGACGATCACGATCATGATGAGCACCGAGCCGACGAGCGCCGGATAGATCCCCGCGTCAGCGGGGGTGGTGCTGGTGGAACTCGTCAGGAACTGCATGTCGAGCCACGTGTCGGGACCGGCAAACCCGAGCGTCTGGGCCGCAGTCAGGCCGACGAAGATGCCAGCGGCGACGACGATGGGGAACGCGAGCCCCGAGACGCCCTCGTCGTTTCGGACGACGTGTTCGACGTAGAGGACGAGCGCCCCGACGATCGGCGAGGCGAAAACGAGCCAGCTCGTCGGGTGGACGCCGAACACCGGCCCGACGACTACGCCAGCGAGCCCGCCGGCGACGGTGATTCCCGCGGCG
The DNA here is from genome assembly GCF_000337375.1 of Halorubrum lipolyticum DSM 21995. Taxonomy (GTDB): domain Archaea; phylum Halobacteriota; class Halobacteria; order Halobacteriales; family Haloferacaceae; genus Halorubrum; species Halorubrum lipolyticum. The sequence continues at coordinate 34,891 of NZ_AOJG01000015.1, forward strand.
ATAGCACCGTCGCGGTCGGCGTCGCGAACGGCGCGGACGCGCCACCCGACGACCGCCGCGATCGGCAGTGTGAACGCGATCACCAACGAGAACAGCGCGTTCGGCAACACCGGCGACAGGCTCAGGAGGTCCCGGAGGCTCGGAAGCACCGTCGGAACGCCGACGACCGCGAGCAGCGGCACGACCACCGTCACCACGAGCCGTTCGACCGCGGCGTCGTGTCTCACCCGTGAGTGGGCCGTAACGAGACCGCCTGCGACAAGAATCGAGGCGGCCAACACGAACCACTCTTGCGGAGAGACGATGTGACGGAACAGCAGCCAGAGGCCGCCGGAAACGAGCGCCACGAAGATCGGAAGCCCGAGCGCCGTGTAGGCGACCTCTCCGGCGGATCGATCGCGTCGGTAGTAGTATCCAGCCAGCAGCACGACGGGGAGGACGACGGTCACTCCCATCGTCGCGAGCCAACTGGGATCGGCCGATAGCGGCCTGAGCGCGTCGTTCGCGACATACAGCAAGAAGACGAGCATCAAAAACAGCGTGAGCACTGTCGCTCCAAGACAGGTCCACTTGAAGACGCGTCCGCGGAGTCGACCGACCTCCTCCGTAGAGCCGAACCACGTAGTGGACGTCTGCGTTTCGCTGGCCATCAGTGGGTCACCTCCGCTCGGTGGGGGACGTGCTGATCGGTCATTGGTACTCCTCTCGGTACCGTGCGGCGATGCGGTTGCTTGCGAGGTTCATCAGGAACGTGATTACGAACAGCGAGAGACCGATCGCGAACATGCTGTAGTATTCGGGCGAGCCACCGGTCGCGTCGCTCGTAACGGCGTTGACCATCGAGGCGGTCATCGTCCGACCCGATCCGGCCAGACTGCCGAACGGATCGAACGGGTCGAAGAGACTCGTCCGGAGACCGCCGGCCATGACGACGATCATCGTCTCGCCGATCGCTCGCGACAGTGCGAGGATGTACGACGAGAAGATCCCCGAGACCGCCGCCGGAATGACGATTCCCGTCGAGACCTCGTACTTCGTCGCGCCGAGTCCGTAGCCCGCCTGCCGGAGCGAGTCCGGCACCGCGCTCATCGCATCCTCGGAGAGCGACGAGACCATCGGCACGATGAGGATACCGACCATGATCGAGGCGCTAAAGAGGTTGAACGTCCCGAGCGGGAGGCCGATGTCTCGCAGCCACGGCGTCAGATAGACCAATGCGAGATAGCCGTAGACGACCGTCGGAATCCCCGCGAGTATTTCGAGGGACGGTTTGATCACTGAGCGAACCTTCGGGCTCGCGTACTCAGAAAGGTAGACGGCGGCGGCCGTCCCGATCGGGATCGCGACCAGCGCGGAGACGACGGTGACGACCAGCGTCGAACTCACGAGCGGCCAGACGCCGTAATGGCCGTTCCTCGGCTCCCATTCGAGTCCGGTCAGAAAGTCAACGACAGTCGTTTCCTCGAATCCGAAGAACGTGATCGTGTCGTACGCGAGCGTGAACAGAATGCTCGCGGTCACGAATATGGTCAGCGCTGCGCAGGCGAACAGCAACACACCGACCATCTTCTCTTTGACGTCGCGGTCGGCTGCCGCGCGCGTCAACGCTGGTTCGCCGTTCATTGGTGTCTCATAGATAATTTCTGGTAGCCTTAATTCATTCGTGATCCGATAGCGGGGCCAACAGCGGTTCAGCTCCGGTTACGCGTACTCTTCGAGCGTCGAGAGATTCTCCTCGACCTGCTCCTCGTTGGACGGCACGTAGCCGACGTCGTCGGCGATCCAGTCCGCGTTGGAGTTCTCGAGGTAGTACTCGACGAACGAGTAGACCTGATCCTTCTCGCTGAGCGAGTCGGCGCTGGGGTAGATGAACAGCGGCCGAGCCATCGGGTAGTCGCCTGCAGAGGCGGCCTCGAGGCTCGGAGCGGAGGGCTCGTCGTCCGAGGTCTCGGCGATGTTGAGCGCCTTGAGGTCGTCCTCGTTCTCCTGGTAGTAGGCGAATCCGAAGTAACCGATCGAGTGTTCGTTGTTCGAGATCCCCTGAACGATCGTGTTGTCGTCCTCGGTCGGCTCGTAGTCGCTCCGGTGGTTGCCGGCTTCGCCGACGACGTTCTCGGTGAACCAGTCGAACGTCCCCGAGGTGTCGTCGGGGCCGTAGAGGTCGAACTCCTCGTCGGGCCAGTCTTCGTTGACGTCGGCCCACGTCTCGGCGGGGTCGTCGCCGTTCCAGATCTGCGCCAGCTCGTCGAAGGTCATGCTGTCGACCCAGTCGTTGTCGGGGCTGACCGCCACCGTCAGTGCGTCGCCCGCGATCCGGAACTCGACCGGTTCGACGTCGTTGCCGTCACAGCTCTCGATTTCTTCTTCCTTGATCGGACGGGACGCACCGTTGATGTCCGAATCGCCGGGACAGAAGTTGTTCGCGAAGCCACCACCGCTGCCGGTCGAGTCGACGGTCACGCTGACGTCCTCGTTCTCGTCCATGAACCGTTCCTGCATCTCTATGGAGACCGGGTAGACCGTACTCGACCCGGTGACGATGACCTCTCCGGAGAGGCCGTCGCCGCCGTCGCCGCCGTCGTCGCCGCCGAGACCGCCGTCGTCTCCGTCATTGCCGTCATCGCCGTCGCCGCCGTCGTTCGACGTGCATCCCGCGAGCGCGAGCGCCCCCATGCCGCCGAGCGCCGCGAGCGATTTCCGCCGCGTGATTCCCGCTGTGTCCGCGTCGTGGCTTGATGCCATCACCTGAATGAGAGCGTTTTCGATATAAGTAGTATGCTATGAGGGGTACGACCGACGCAGTATCGCTCCCCGGTGATATATACTCTATATAGATCGCTCGGCGACCGTCTCCTGCGGTTTGGCCACCGACGTGCGATTCGACCGTATTTTTAAGACCCTCCGTGCGAAGACCCGGACTATGACCCCACCGACGACCGGGGATTCGGTCCCGCTCTCGCTGTCGCACGAGGAGGCGTGGGTCGCCCACGCGGCGCTCCTCGACGCGGGCGAGGCCGCCGCCGCCGCCGGCGACGACGCGCCGCCGCAGTGTCGACCGCTCCGTCGAATCGAGCGCGACCGCCCGCTCGCGCCCCGCGAGGTCGTCCTCCTCCGCGACGCGCTGGTCGATTACCTCGGCGACGCGCCCGTGCGCGACCGGGCGCCGGGCCGGACCCTGCTGCGACGGGTCGACGACGCGGTCGAGTCGCGGTCGGCGTCGACACGCTGAGGCGCGCGCCGCGGGGCGGTTACGACCCCGTCGCCGCTGAGCCCGCTTCCACCGACCCCGCTTCCACCGACCCCGCTTCCACCGCCTCGATCAGCAGTTCCGCCACGTCGACGATCTCCACGTCGTCCTCGAAGTCCCCCGTCTTCCGCCCGTCCTCGAACATCGTCGTGCACATCGGACAGGCGACGACGAACTTCTCGATCGCCGCGCCCGCGTCGGTGTCCTCGACCGCCTCGCGGAGCCGCTCCTCGCTCGGTTTGACCGCCTCGTCGTGTTCGGTCCAGAGCCCGCCGCCGCCGCCGCCACAGCAGAACGAGTCCTCGCGCGAGCGCGGCATCTCGTGGAGGTCGGCGCCGGTCGCTCTGATTAGCTCGCGGGGCGCCTCGTACTCGTCGTTGTACCGGCCGAGGTGACAGGGGTCGTGGTAGGTGACGGTGTAGTCGAGCTCGTCGCCGGAGAGGCCGAGCCGCCCCTCGTCGACCAACCCCTCGACCACCTGCGTCCAGTGGAACACGCCGATCTCCTCGTCGGCGTTCCACGGCTCCTCGCGGTCGAACGGCATCATCGGGTCGTCCGCGAACTCCGCGAAGTCGACCTCGGGGTACTCGTTTTTGATGGTGTTGTACGAGTGCGGGTCCGTACAGACGATCGAGTCGAACTCGCAGTCCGCGAACGTCTCGACGTGGTGGCCGGCCAGCTCGAGGTAGAGGAACTCCTCGCCGATCCGACGGATGTCGTTGCCGTCGGTCTTCTCGTCGTCGAACAGGATTCCGAACGACACGTCCGCCTCGTCGAACAACCGGGCGAGCGCGCGGGCGACCTTCCTGTTCCGGTCGTCGAAGCTCGGGTAGTCGCCGACGTACCAGAGGAACTCCACCTCGCGCTCGCGGGCGTCCGGGACCTCCACGTCCCCGTCTAACTCGTCCGCCCAGTCGCCGCGGTTCGCTTGGGACTCGCCGAAGGTGTTCCCCTTCTGCATCACGTCCTGGAACACGCCCTGGAGGTTGGAGTCGACCGCCCCCTCGTCGACGAGCTGGCGGTTCATCTTCGTGAAGGCGGTGAGGTGTTCGATGTCGACGGGGCAGGCGTCCATGCAGGCCATACACGACATGCACGACTCCATCGACTCGCTGGCGATGACGCCGCCCTCGTCGGCGACGATTGGGACGGTGCCGCCGTCGCTGGCGGCGGAGCCGGTCACGCCGCCGTCGGTCGCCACCGCGCCGCTACCGCCCGACCCCGCCACCGGGTCGTCGCTCACGGACTCGCGGTACGCTTTCAGATCGAGGATCACGTCCCGCGGGTCGAGGTTGCGGCCGACCGTGTCCGCGGGGCAGGCGTCGGTGCACCGCCCGCACTTCGTGCAGGCGTCGCCGTCCATGAGCTCCTTCCAGGTGAAGTCGTCGAGCGACTCGGCGTTGGTGTGGTCGAGGTCGGCGGGGACGTTCGGGAGCCGCGCGCCCGCTTTCTCGTCGCGGGCGACGACGTTCGCGAACGAGGAGATCATGTGGAACGGCTTGGCGTACGGGATCCACGCGATGAAGGCGAACGCGAGCAGCGAGTGGCTCCACCAGACGACGCCGTAGATCGCCTCGGCGCCGCCGGGCGTCAGCCCGACCCACCGGAAGCCGGCAGCCATCGCCATGCCGACGAAGCTCACCGTCTCGTCGACGCGCGCGGGCTGGCCGACGATGCCGAGCGCCTGCACGACGAAGCCGCCGACGCCGAGCGCGAAGAGGGTCCAGACGAACGCGTCGTCCTCGAGCGAGGTGTGTTTCCCCCACAGCCGCCCCTCTCGGTTCCGGTAGCGACGGTACATGGCCATGCCGACGCCGACGACGAACAGCAGGCCGAACGCGTCAACCGTGAACTGGTAGGCCAGGTAGAAGTCGCCCACCCAGAACGACTCGCCCGCGAGCGGGCGGTACACGTCGATGTCGAACCCGAGGATGGTCGTCGCGACGAGGAGGGTGAGGAACCCCCACAGCACGAAGGTGTGCATCACGCCGGCGTACAGGTCGCGGTCGAACTGGTTCTCGTTCGAGAGCACCGTCTTCGTCGCCGCGACCGTCCGGGCGGGGAGGTCCGACAGCCGGTCACGGGGGTCCTCGCTCCCGCGGGCGTACGCCGTGAACCGGGCGTACACGCCGTACAGGAACACGAGGATCGCGACCGCGGCGAGCCAGTAGAACGCGGCCTTCCCGACGGGACCGATCGTCCAGAACGTCTCCCGGGTGGCCGCCTGCAGGGGAGTCATGATCGATCAGGCGGATACGGCGGGGTTAAAACTTGCCACAACGCGGGGCGCGTCGCCCGGGGTTTCCGAGAGGGGGGCGCCACGACCGCCGCACGACGGCTACGCGTTGGGCGCCGCGACCGCCGCTCGCCGACTACGCGAGAGTCGCCACGGCCGCCAGCGCCAACCCCCCGCCGACCGCGAGCGCCGGGTAGTCCGCGGGGCCGAGCGCGAGCCGCGGGAGCGTCGGGTTCCACGCGAAACACCGGGCGTTCAGCGCGGTCCCCAGCCGGTCGGCCCGCCCGAACGCCCGGTTGATCCCCGCGACGGCGACGAGCCGCACCCGTTCGCGGACCGGGAGCGCTCCGCCGCCGCGCGCCCGGACCGCCTCGCGCGCCGTCAGCAGGTCCCGCTTCAGGAGCGGGAGGAACCGGAACACGAGCGCGACGCCGGTCCCGAGGAACTGTCCCGGCTTGCCCGGAACCGCCCGCTGGATCGCCGCCCGCGACTCGCGGACCGGCGTCGACCGCACGTAGCCGGCGGCGACGACGAGGATCAGGAGGACCCGGTAGCTCGCGAGGCCCGTGGTCGCGGCGCGCTCGACCCGGAACCACGGCGGCCCGAGCGTCGCGCCGGCGACGAGCGGCGCGACGAGAAGCACCGGGAACGCGGCCCGGTAGGTCCACAGGTCGCGCGGGCCGCCGCCGGCGAGACGCAGGCAGGCGACGGCGAGGAGCGTGAGCGCGGCGAGCCCGCGGGGCGTCGTGTACGCGTACGCGGCCGCCGCGAACCCCGCCTGCACGAGGAGCTTCGACCGGGGGTCGAGCCGGTGGGCGAGCGAGTCGCCGGGGACGTACGAGAGGGTCACGGGCCGGAACCCGTGTTCGCGGACAGGCGGTCGAACCCCCCGGGCACCCGAACGCCGAGCCCCGGCAGCGTCTCGGTCGCCGCCCGGGGCGCGTCGTCGACGACGATCGCCCCCGTCGACAGCCCCACCACCCGGTCCGCGAGCCCGAGCACGTCCCGGAGGTCGTGGGTGACGACGATCACGCTGGTCCCGGTCGCGCGGAGGTCGCGCAGGCGGTCGAGCACCGACCTCCGTGCCGGTTCGTCGAGCCCGGTGAACGGCTCGTCCAGGACGAGATGGTCGGGCTCCATGGCGAGCGCGCCCGCGATCGCGACGCGCCCGCGCTCGCCGCCGGAGAGATTCGCGATCCGGTCGTCTCCGCGCCCGTCCATGTTCACCGCCGCGAGCGCGTCGTCGACCCGCCGGTCGATCTCCTCGTGCGCGAGCCCGAGGTTCTCCGGCCCGAACGCCACGTCGGCGCCGACGGTGGCGGCGACCAGCTGGTCGCGCGGGTCCTGGAACACCATCCCGACCGCGGTCCGGGCCGCGACGAGGTCGTCGCTCACGGGAGCGCCGTTGACCGCGACCGTCCCGGCGTCGGGCTCGACGAGCCCGTTGAACGTCCTGACGAGGGTCGTCTTCCCGGAGCCGTTGGCGCCGGCGACGATCAGGAACTCGCCGTCGGGGACCGACAGGGTCACGTCGTCGACCGCGACGACGCCGCCCGCCTCCCCGGTGGCCCCGCCGTCGAACCGGCACGTGACGCCGTCGACGTCGATCACGGCGCCACCGCGGAGTCGGTCACGGACCGTCTCACGCGGCCGCGACCGCGTCGGAGCGAACGATTCCGACCGCGGCGGCGATCTTCAGCGCCTCCGCGGGAACGAACGCCGCGGCGCCGACGGTCACCGCCTCGACGGGACCCAGCGAGAGCACCAAAGCGAGCCCGGCGACGCCGAGCGCGTAGATGATCGCGGTGCCGAGGACCATCGAGCCCACGAGCGTCGGGAGCCCGACGGTATCGAGGTCGCGGAGCGTCGCGCCGCGGTGGACGACCGCGCCGACCGCGGCTGCGGCCAGCGGGTACGACCAGAGGTAGCCCGCCGACTGACCGACGAGCTGGCCGACGCCCGCGGAGCCGCCCTCGAACACCGGGGCGCCGACCGCGCCGGCCGCGAGGTAGAGGACGAGGGACGCGCCCCCCCACACCGGGCCGAGGTAGACCCCGGCGAGGAACACGCCGAGCACCTGGAGCGTCACCCGGACGGGCGAGACGGGATTCGGGAACGTCACGTACGCGAACGCGCCGACGAGCGCGGCGAAAAGCGCCGCGCGGGCGAGGTTCGTCGCGGCCTCGTCGCCGACGAGATCCACCGACTCCGTGCTGGTTGCCATGTCTCCGACACCCTCGTAAACCGACTTGAAGGTACTGGTTGACGATGTGGGAGCGGAGCGTCGACGGCAACAGGCGAGACCGCCGGAGGCGGCTCGGACCGGACGCGAGGCTTATTTATCGCCGGCGCGTATGCCCCCGCCCATGGACGAGAAGACCTCCGAGCTCCGCGACATCTTCGTCGAGACCACCGGGTCGGAGACGGTCACCGAGCGGCAGGCGGAGTCCCGCGGGACGCTCACCGACCGCGACGAGGCGGCGGTCGACGAGCGGGTCCGCGAGCTCGTCGCCGCGATGCGAGAGCGGTACGACTTCTCGACCGACCTCGGCGACGAAACCTACGCGCGGATCGCCCGCGGTCGCTTCGAGGAGGAGGACGACGAGGCGATCGCGACCGCGCTCGTCGAGGAGCGGGAGGGGGACGAGGAGCGGGAGGGGGACGAAGCGGAGACCGAGTCGGAAGTCGCACCCGTCCTCGAGCCCTCGACCGTCCGCGACGCGCGGCTCGACCTCCACCTCGTCCGCGAGGCCGACCGCGAGGTCGACGACGACGCGTTCGAGTACGGCGATCTGAAGCAGCTGACGGCCGAGGGGCGCTCGATCGTCGAGTGCGCGGACGCCCTCGACGCCGACCCCGACACCGTCGCGAAATACGCCCGGATCGCCCGCGTGGACCTGACCTCCACCCGCGCGAACGACCGGTTCCGCGACGAGTTCCGCGACCTCCTCACCGACGCCGAGATCGAGGGCTCGCACGCCGAGACCGCCCGCGACGACGGGCTCGAAGCGGCGACCGAAGACATGGAGACGGACACGAACTTATAAAACGTATGCGGGGCGCGCGCCTCCGAGTGGCCGAGAGGCCACGAGGAGCACGCGCGAGGGAGTCGCGAGCAGAGAGGGACCTCCGGTCCCTCATGCAGCCGGCGCGCAGCGCCGGCGACGAAGGGAGCGACGGGGCTGGGGAGGCGTGAGGCTGTGCGGTGCGGTCGGGTGGGACTCAAAGGGGCAGTCGCTGAGGCGCAGGGGACGCAAGGACCACAGGGAGTGAGCGAAGCGAGCGACCGAGGACCGCAGCGAGCGTGCGCCTCAGCGACTGGGGCTTTGGAGGTGTTCACCGCCGGTCCACCGTCAACCGCTTATAAGCGAGCGACTGGGACTTCGGAGAAGTCGTCCCTCGATCCACCGTCAGCAACGGCTCGTTATAAACAACCGCCCTCGATCAACGCTTCAGAACGGCCCTTTCCCGCCGCCCATCATGTCGCCGAGGCCGCCGCCCTCGCCGCCGCCCATCTTCTTCATCATGCGTTGCATGTCGCCCTCGCCCATCCCCTGGAACTGGCTGATCGTCTGTTCCATCATCGAGTGCTGCTCTAAGAGCTGCCGGACGGTCTCCTCGTCGGTGCCGGAGCCGCGCGCGATCCGTTCCGTGCGCGACTGGCCGACGACGCGGGGGTTCGTCAGCTCCTCCTCGGTCATCGAGTCCATGATGCGCTCGAACCGGCGCATCCGGTCTTGGGTCACGTCCATCGCGTCGTCCGGGAGCTGGTCCATCATCCCGCCGCCGAGCCCGGGGATCATGTCCATCACCTGATCGAGGGGCCCCATCCGGTTCATCGCGTCCATCTGCTTTTTCATGTCCTTCAGGGTGAACTCGCCCTGCAGCATGTCCTCGGGGTCCCAGTCCTCGTCCTCCTCCTGGGTCTCCTGCATCGCGCGCTCGACGCGCTCGGAGAGCTGCTTGAGGTCGCCCATCCCGAGCAGCCGGGAGATGAACCCGGAGGGCTCGAACCGCTCGATGTCCTGGACCGTCTCGCCGGTCCCGAGGAAGGCGATGGAGGAGTCCGTCTCGTTGACCGCCGTCAGCGCGCCCCCGCCCTTCGCGGTCCCGTCGAGCTTGGTGATCATCACGCCCTCGATGCCGATGGACGCCTCGAACTGGCGGGCCTGCTCCTTGGCGCCCTGCCCGATAGCGGCGTCGAGCACGAGCAGCGAGCGGTCGGGGTCGACGACGCTCTCGATCTCCTCGATCTCCGCGATGAGGTCGTCCTCGAGGGCGTGGCGCCCCGCCGTGTCCACGATGTGCACGTCGGCGTCTTCGGTCGCCTCGAGCCCCTCGCGGGCGATCGCGACCGGGTCGTCGTTGTCGGGGTCGCCGTAGAAGTCGACCTCGGCGCGCTCGCACATCTGCTTGGCCTGGTCGTACGCGCCGGGCCGGAAGGTGTCCGTCTGGATGACGGCGGGGCGGAGCCCCTTCTTCGAGAACCACCAGGCCATCTTGGCGGCGGAGGTGGTCTTCCCCGACCCCTGGAGGCCGGCGAGCAGGATCGTCTGGTTCTCTAAGGGGAGCTCGGTCGAGTCGCCCACGAGCTCGACCATCTCCTCGTAGACGATCCTGAGGACGTGGTCCTTCGCCGTGGTGCCGCCCGGCGGCTCCTCTTCGAGGGCGCGGGACTTGATCGAGTCCGACAGCTCCATGACGAGGGAGACGTCGACGTCGGCGGAGAGGAGCGAGCGCTGGATCTCCTTGACGATCTCCTCGACGTCGCTCTCGGAGAGTCGGGACTTCCCCTGGAGCTTGTCGAGGCTGCTCCGGAGGGACGTACCGAGGTCGTCGAGTACCATTTGCCGGAGATAGGCGGGCGACGAGGTAAAGCTTTGTTCGTCGGCGTCGGCGACGGAGTCCGTCAGCGCGGGGTGCCCGGGAAGGCGATCGTTCAGTTCGGAGAAACCGCCAGCGACGGGAAGTACGTCGAGTAGAACCCCTCGTCGAACGTGACCAAGCCGTCGCAGTCGACGACGGCGTGCGCACCGATGAGAAAGTCGGCAGCGATGTGTTGTCGCGGCGAGATCGACTCGCCGCACGCCTCGCAGTCAACGGACCGTGTCTCGCCACACGCGGGACACTGGATTCCGTCCGGTCGACGATCCACGTATTCTCGGAACCGATCGCCCGCTGTAAACCGCGCCTCGCGCGACGGATCGACCACTTTGACGCTGAAATCCTCGAGAAATCGATCGAGATCGGCGGCCGAGTCGAAGCGGCCGTCGGCTGCGAGTTCGACATATACGACCGGAGTGACGACCACCGCCCCCTCTCGGTACGCGTGTCTGAGAGCCGCCTCGCTGGCGTCGGCGTACTCGTCGTCGTAGAGCAGCGCGAGAAACGCGTTCGTGTCGACGGCCGTGGTCACGAGTCGCCACCCGCTTCCTCGTCGTCGAGCGACTCGTCGACTGGGAGTGATTCATCGGTCTCGCGGGGATACTCGCCGCGGAGTCGACGCATCCGATCCGGCATCGTTTCGTCGCTATCCGCGCTTCCACGGTGCTTCTCGAACGGATCTTCGCCGTCCTCGGTGGTCGGGGCCCGTTTCTGGAGCCGATAGTCGGAACCGACTCGCTCGAAGTCGACTTCATCACCGGGCTCGATTCCGAGAGCCTCGCGAATCTCTTTCGGAATCGTGACCTGTCCCTTCGTGGTAACTCGGGGCATGCTCTACTAACACAGTCGGTGTAATGATAAATAAGTATTACTTAGCCAGACACTGGGCGATACGAGGAGGGATCCGCCGACAGGTTCACCGCCCAACCAGCCGCGCGCCAGCGGCGTCGACCCGACAGACCTCGGGGTCGTAGCCCGCGTCGGAGAGGCCGGTACCGAGCGCGAAGACGGTGCGGCCGAGCATCGCCATGGCGGCGCCGTAGTCGTCGGATCCATCGGGTGAATCGCCTTCCGACTCCTCGACCGCCGCGATCGCCTCGGACACCTCGGGAACGAGGAGGTCCGCCTCGCGGGCGAACCCGCGGGCCGCGTCCATCATCGTCGGGAGCCGCGGGTCCGCGCGGAGCCGGTCGAGCGCCTGCTCGCCGGCCGCGGAGAGGGCGGCGGTGTCGCCGCCCAACACCTCCTCGGTCGACAGCTCGCCGAACGTGGCGTACTCGACGCGCGCGTCCGCGGGAATCCCGTCGAGGGCGCCCATCCCCGGTGCGCCGGGCTCCAACCGGATCGGGACGCCGCCGCGCGCCTGCGCGACCACGTCGCCGAGGCCGGTCCCGCGGCCGACCTCCGCCTCGTGAGCGATCCGGATCAGCTCGTTCTCCGACCGGCCGCGGTCGAAGGCGTCGTTCGCGGCGAGCGCCGCGCCGAGCGCGGCCGCCCCGGAGACGCCGAAGCCGGCGCCGATCGGGAGGTCCGTCTCGACCGCGACGTCGGCGTCCGGAGTGCCGAGGTCCGCGAGCACGTCCTCGACGGCGCCGATCGTCCCCGGCTCGCCGTCGACGGTGTGGGACCCGGCTGACCCGTCCCTTACGCTCGCTTCGTCCACTTCGCCTACTTCGTCCACTTCGCCTACTTCGTCCACTTCGCCTACTTCGTCCACTTCGCCTACTTCGTCCACTTCGCCTNACTTCGCCTACTTCGTCCACTTCGCCTACTTCGTCCACTTCGCCTACTTCGTCCACTTCGCCTACTTCGTCCACTTCGCCTACTTCGTCTACTTCGTCCACTTCGACCGCCGCCGACACCCGAACCGTCACCCCGTCGGTGAGCGTCACCCCGGCGCCGCGCGAGCCGGCGGCCGCGGGGCGCTCTGCCGGGTGCGCGCTGAAGAAGGCGGTGACGTGACCGGGAACGAACGCGGTCGCCCGCTGCCTGCTCATGGCGAGTCGGAAGGGGGGCCGTCGATTAACGGTTGTTATCCGCGACCGCGGACGCCGCCCGCGTCCCGGAAACGGCACGACTCGACGCCGACCGTCGACCGCCGGCGACACCGACACCGCAGGCATAAGTACCGGCCGGTCGAACCGGCGAGACATGCGAGATCAGTTCCGCCCCCTGCTCGCCGCGCTGCTGGCGATGGCGCTGCCGGGCCTCGGCCACCTCACCCTGCGCCGGTGGGGGCGGGCGCTGCTGTGGCACCTGACGATCGTCGGCGGCGGCGTGGCGCTGTTCGCCCTCTACGACGTGCCGGTCGGCTCGACGATTTCGCCGGCGGAGGCCCTCAAGACGGCCGCCGCGCTCCCGACCGACGTGACCCTCCCGATCGCCGTCCTGTACGCCATCTCCGCGGTCGACGCGTACCTCGTCGGGCGGGCCGACGTCGCCGAGCGACGGCGCGCCGACGCGACCGCCGAGGCGATCCGCCGCCGAGCCGCGAGCGACGACGGAGAGGCGGAGAGAGTCGGCGAGCGCGCCGGTGACCTCTCCGGCGCGAACTCCCCGCCGTCGGCCGCGGCCGCCGCCGGAAGCGCCGCCGAGAGCGACGCAAGACCGGCCGAAGTCGAGTGCCCGCACTGCGGTAAGGAGACCGACGCCGAACTCGACTTCTGTCACTGGTGTACCGAGCCGCTCCCGTGGGCCGAGGCGGAATGACCCCGGAGAACAACCGCTTCTCACCGGGGATCCAGTAGTTTCTCAGACCTGATAACTGCGTGGCAACTATCATATAGCCGGCCGGCGACGCTCTCGATACGGACGCGAACGACGGACGGAACATGAGTCTGAATCCACGGCGATACGACGTACGGGAGCTGCGCCGGATCGCGGACGCACCGCGAGACGGCGCCGACGAAGCGCCTCGGGAGCGGTCGCTTCGTCAGCCGAACCGGAACCGAGCGGAGCAGGCCGCCCGCTCGGCCGCGTTCACCGAGCTGCTCCAGCGTCAGCGGGGGCTGCGGCTGTCCGGCGACGGAGACCGATCCGACGCCGGCGATCGACCGTACCTGACGGCGATCCCTGCCTCACCGGAGGCGGAACGCGAGATCGGCGAGTGGCTCGGCTACCTCGTCGACGTGGGCGGCCACGTGCGGAGCCGGGACGCGCTGTCGTACTACGCCGAGCTCGGCTGGGTCGACGACGGCGCGATCGAGGCCCTCCGGCGCCGGCTGGAGGGGTTCGATGCCCCGCGGTACGACCGGCCCTTCACCCCCGCGGACCATCGGATCAGCCTCGTCTCCATCGTCCGGATCGCTTCGTGTGCGAGTACATCATGAGCGACGACGACGAATCCACGGACATCAACGGTACAGACGGCCCCGAAGCGGTCGGCGTGAAACTCGGCAGCACCCGAACGGTGCTCGACGTCCCCGACGGGCGGGGCGGCCGCGAGCGACACTCGACGCTGACGTGTCTGGCGACCTACGAGGACGCCATCACGGGCGACGAGAAGGTGTTGTTCGGCCACGAGGCCGCGATCGAGTACCCCGACACGGTGCGCTTCATGCTTCGATCGGGGCTCCCGGAGGACGACGAGAGCGTCGCCGACGCCGAGCGCTTCTTCGAGGCGCTCGTGGACGCCCACGACGTGCCCGAGGACAGCGCGGTCGTCTACGCCGTCCCCACCATCGACAACGAGGCGGGCGTGAACAACCTCAAGTCGGTGATCGAGGGCTCCTCGATCGGGCAGGTCGAGACGCGGAGCTACCCCGAGTCGCTGTGCGGGGCGATCCCGGCCTACGGCGACGATCTCGACGCCATCGACGAGGTGTTCGTCTCCATCAACATGGGGTCGACGACGCTGGAGGCGTGCGCCTACCGGCGCGGCGAGCAGCTCTCGCCGTTCTCGACCGGCTCGGTGACGGGCAACGAGGTCGACCGACGGATCGTCGCCGCCGTCGAGGAGGAGAGCCAGGGCCGCGTCCACATCGACCGGACGACCGCCCGGGAGTACAAGGAGGAGCACGCCGACGTGTACGACTTCGAGCCGTTCACGGACGTGATCCAGCAGCCCGGCGGCGGGAGCCACGAGTTCACCGTCGACCGCGGCGTCCGCGAGCCGGTCGACCGGTACATCGACGAGGCCGTCGACGTCGTCGCCAACGAGTTCCTCCCGGAGCTCGCGAACGACCACATGAAGCCGTACCAGCTCGCGCTGGGCCGCCCCGTCGCGGCGACCGGCGGCATGGCCTGCATCCCTGGGCTCACCGAGGAGTTCGAGAAGCGGCTCTCCGCCGAGCTCGACCGCGACGTCGAAGTCGTCTCCCCCGACGACCCCGCGACAGCCGCCGCGGAGGGCGCCGGTCGGATCGCCGAGCGCCTGATCTGAGCGGACGACCCGTTTTTTCGCGGCTAGTTACGTGTCGAACAGCCGCTGCGCGTCCTCGGCCTGCCGGCGGTAGATCCCTCTGCCCTTCAGCCGCGGGACCTCGTGTCGGTGCAGCGTCTCCGCCTCGCAGTCGTACACGAGGGGGAACACGTTTGTCCGACGGCGGGCGACCGTGTACGACCGCGCCGCGTCGACGACCGACCGATCGGGGTCCGGCACCGCGAAGACGACGTAGCCGAGCGGCGTCGTCGATCCCCGCCGGTCGTCGACGCGCTCGACGAGCACGTCTCGGAACTCGTCGGCGATCGCGGTGATATCGTCGGGGTCGGGATCGGACTCCTCGACGAGCGTCGCGAGCGCGACGCACTCGCCCACCGAGGGGTCGTCGTCGCGGGTCTCCCACACCGGATCGAAGCCGTTCGCGCGCGCGTCGACCGCCTCGAAGCCGTGCTTCCGCCGGTTCGCGACGACCGCGTCGCGATACTGAGTCGGATCCATAGCGATCCCACGAACTGCATGGTAAAAAATGACATACATGGCGGCAGGGGGACGGTCGGGCGAACGCGACTGGGGAGAGAGGCCGGATTCGCCAGTTTCGAACTCGCCGCGTACACCGGCAGCTCGCGGTGTCGCTCGCGGCAGGATAGTCCCGGGCGGATTCGAACCGCCGTCAATGGCTCCAAAGGCCATTATGATTGGCCACTACACCACGGGACTGCACTCGACGGTTGCCCGCCCGCACTCAAGTAGGTTACTTTTCCCGACCCCTCGGCGGCCGCCGACCGCGGCGCATTCGGCGGATCGACGAAGCGAGGTGGGACATCACCGATCGTCTCCGCACGGCAACCGCCCTCGTCACGGGCAGTTACCTCGGCGTGGGGGCCGAACGGTCGACCACGCCGCGGTCGCCGGTCCGGAGTTGCTGTGGTCGAGACAGTGAGGGGAAGGGGGAGAGCGCGTCAGTTCGCCTCGTCGTCGGCCGCGCCGGGCGCCGCTTCTCCCTCGTACCCCCCGTCCTCTCCGTCACCCTCGTTCCCCCCGCCACCCTCGCCATCTTTGTCACCCTCGTCGCCCTCGATCGCGAGCGTCGGCGGCGCGTAGGTGTACACGAACTCGTCGGTCACGGCGTGGTACGCGTCGGTCGCGGGGTCCTCGACGACGCCGGTGTCGTTGTCGATCGCGAAGTCGACCAGGTCCCGGAGCGTCGACGCCTCGGCCTCGGGACGCTCGTGGACCGACTCGGGGAGCCGGATCGACGTGATCCACTCCGCGAACTCGGAGCGGTCGTCGCGGTACGAGAGGTACTCGCGCTCGGCCGGCGTGAGCGCGAGGTCGACCGCGCGGCGGGCGTACGCCAGCCCGCCGGCCCCGGCGAGCCCGACGAGGAGCAGCAGCGGTCCGCCCGCGGAGCGGAGCGGTCCGTAGCTCCGCTCGACGGTGACCCGCTCGGTCTGTTCGTCGAGAGTGTCCGACTGGAGCCCCGGCTCCGAGACGGTGTACGTGTCGCCGCCGTGGTCGAGCGTCATCTCGATCGGCCGCGTGGACGAGGTCTCCTCGCCGTTGATCGTGCCCTCAACGGTCACGTCCGTCTCGACGAACGTCTCCGTCTCGCCGGGCGAGGCGCCGAGCTCCGACTCGATCTCGCTCGCCGTCGCGTCGACTTCGGAGCTGTTGAGCGCGAACGACGCGACCGCCGTCTCGCCGGGCTCGACCCCCGAAACCGTCTCGGTCGTCAGCGTCTCCCGCTCGTCCCAGTAGACGGTCCCGCCCTCGCTGGCGACGTTCCGAATGACGAGCACTGACTCGAAGGAGACGTCGACGTCGCTCGCCGCGTCGGCGGCGTAGCTCGTCTCCACGGCGACATCGAGCACGGGCGCGACCCGCGTGAAGTAGGTGTTCCGGCCGTCGAGCACCGTTCCGGTGTCGAACACCGAGTTCGGCTCCGTCACCTCGGCGGAGTGGACGTACTCCGACTCGACGGTCAGCGACGAGACGGTCCGGGTCTCGGTCTCCGTGCCCGGATCGACGTGGGTCGTGTAAACGAGCCCGCCCCCGACCGCGGCGGCGACGAGACAGACCGCGAGGATCACAGTGAACTGTGCGTTCAGTACCGCCCGGAGGCGGAGCCGGCTTTCGGTGGGGGGTGTCTCGCTCATTCGGTCACCTGTAGATCTCGCGGAGGACGCGGCGATACAGCGGGGGCTTGGCGCGCGATTCCCGGGAGCGGATCCGCGCGGGCTCGCCCCGGAGCAACAGCAGTCCGAGTCCGACGATGCCGCCGCCGAGAAGCCCGTTGATCGCGACCAGCGGGGCCCACGGGTGGACCCCGTACAGGTCGTCGATCACGCCGGGCGGCAACACGGCGAGGTACCGGTGTTCGACGACGAACAGCCGGTAGTAGCCTGTCTCGTCCGGCGCCGTGAGCGTCACCGTCGTCGACGCCTCGCCCCGGCTGCCGACGGCGACGCGCCGGGGGTCGACGTCGACCCCCGGACTCTGCGGGGTGACGTACGCGTACACCGGGACGAGCCCGGCGTTGGGGACGACGTACTCCAGCTCCTGACTCGTGCCCCGCTCGATGACGGTCGGGTTGTCGGACTCGAACTCGGCGCTCACGACGCCGTACTCCTGGCTCCCGCCCGGAACGACCATCGCCGCGGTCGCCGTCGCCATCAACACCAACGCGAGCACGGCGACGATCGCGAACACCGAGGTGCCGTCGTCGCGGGAGCGGTCGCGCTCCCGCGTTTCGCGGCTCCCCGTGTCGAGGTACCAGTCGACCACGTACGCGACCGCTGAGAGCCCGAAGAGGAGGTACGCGAGCCCCTGTGTGCCCTGCAGCGACCGAACCCCGAACGTGACCGCCAGCCACGTCTGGGCGGCGTCGAGCGCCGACTGGATCCCCATCGCGGCGGTGCCGAGGTGCGGGATGACGACCACGCTCCCCCCGACCGTGAGCGCCTTCGCGACGATGTCGGCGTCCTGGACGACGGGCTCCCCGCCGTCCTGATCGGTGAACGGGTTGTTGTCCCCGCGCGTGACGTATCCGCGTTCCGTCTCCTCGACGACGCGGTGGGTCGTCAGTCCGCCGCCCTCGATCTCCTGGGCGTCGAAGGTCACCACGTCGCCGACGCCGATTCCGCCCGCGAGCGGCGCGGGGATCGCGACGAACCCGTCTCCCGGGCTGAGCACCGGCTGCATACTGCCGGTCTCGACGTAGCTCAGAAGCACCGGCTGTCCGAGGTACTGCCCCACGACGAGCGAGGCGACGACGAGCACGGCCGCGACCTGCAACGTTACTGAGAGGGTGCGTTTGAGGGACATGGGTCGTGTCTCGGGTGTCGGCCACACGGTTCGTCGCCGATCGGTCGTCTGTCGTGGGTCGGTCGTCCGGCGTCGATCGGTCGTCCGCCGTCGATCGATCGTCCGCCGTCGATCAGTCGTGATACGAGAATGTCATCGAGACACTATAAGTTCGTGGTTCGGAGCAGCGCGGCGCCGAGGCGTACCGAGGCGGCTCGGTAGTCACTCCTCGAATACCCCGGCGGCCAGCAGGGCGAACGGCCCGATAAACGCGAGACAGAAGCCGAGCAGGTGGACGTACAGGTTCACCACGCTGCCCGTCCCCGTCGGATCGCCGGGAAACCCGACGATCGGATAGCCGACGACCAGAGCGACGCCGATCGCGAACAGGTCTCCCTCCCCCGGATTCGAGACCGCGGCTCGAGCTCCGCTTCGGATCGCCCGCCGGATCCGGATCCCGGTGCTCGACGCGTACAGCAGGCCGAGGACGAGCCCGGCGACCGCGGTCGCGATCCCGGCGATCCCGGGTCCGTCGAGGGCGCCCGGCGAGACCGGGAGCGCCAGGAGCGCCATCCACCCCACGAGCGGGAAGAAGACCGCGGGGAGCGAGCGGATCGACGCCCCCGGGAAGAACCGCTCGCGGGCGTACACTCCGAGCAGAAGCGGCAGCAGGCCGAAAAGCGCCATGTTGACCCCGGAGAATCCGAACCCGATCGCGTTCCGCGGGACGGCGAGGTTCAGCGCCGACAGCGCGACGGGGAAGGCGGCGAGGAACGTCGTGAACGCGATCATGAAAAATCGCCGGTATCCCGCCAACACCGCGAGCGCGTACCCGACGCCGGCGAGGAGGCCGTACCCGACGACGTTGCCGACGAGGTGGCCCGCTTCGAGGTGGACGTAGTGGGCGGTGAAGGCGGTCAGTACCGTCGGCTCGGCGTACGCGAACGCCAGCGACCGGCGCGTCGGCTCGGGGAGCGCGAAGACGGCGCCGAGGACCACCGGCACCGCCGCGAGCGCGAGCAGGTCGACGAGCCGGACGCCCGCGACGAGCTCGCCACGGACCCCGACACCGTCGGCGTCCCGTCCCGCCGCGACCTCGCTCCGCGTGTTCGAGGAGGCCGTCACGCTCCGAGAGTCGCGGACCAGCGGTTAAGACCTGTCGACGGCAACCGCTCACGATCGGGGCGCCCGTCGCACGAGCGCGATCGTGGCGAGGACGAGCGCGACGAGCGCGAGCACGCCGCCCAGCTCGACGAAGTCGATCCCGCTCGGCTCTTCGGTGGGACCGGGATCCCCGCTCCCGCCGGCGTCTTCGCTCGAACCGGTCCCCGCGTCTGCGTTGTCCGCGGAGCCCTCGTCGCTCGCCGGATCGCCGACGAGCAGGGTACCGGCGTCCGTTCCGTCGACGGCGAGGTCGTACTCGCCCGCGGTCTCGAACGCGCTCGCGAACGCGACGGTCGCCGTCTCGTTCGGTGCGAGCGCGACGGTCTCGTTCGCGACCGGGTCGCCGTCCGCGGTCAGCGCCACCGTTCGCTCGCCAGCCGCGCCGCCGCCGTTCCGCAGGGTCGCCCGGACGGTCGCCTCGTCGCCGGGGTCGATCGCCGCGGGGTCGAGGGCCGTCTCGGTCACGTCGAAGCGGGGGACGCGCTCCGCGACCGCGAACGTGGAGAACTCCGTCGTGGTCGCGCGGAAGTGCACGCGGTCCTCAGGGAGGCCCAAGATTCTGACCACGTCGTCGTCGACGACCTCGACGGGCTTCTCCTCCCAGTCGCCCGCGTCCGTCTGCCGGTAGAGCGTCACGTTTTCCGGGTCGGTGTCGGTCGAGTTGAGGTGGTCCGAGTCCGCGCTGAACCGGATCGTCATCGCGTCGACATCGGCGGGCTCGAAGTCGTAATCGAGCGCGAGGTACGCCATCGAGCGCGGCGTCGTCGGCGCCGTCAGCGCGCTCCCGTTCCCGACGGGACCGGGACTCCCGACCGCGTTCACCTCGACGCGCTCGTTGCGGACGCCCTCCACGTCGAGCCGGTCGAGGGTGACGTTCCCGCCGTCGAGGTGCATGCCGTCCGCCTCGAACCTGACCGTGTCCCCGCGGTCGACGTCGCTCGCGTCGAACTCGCGCCGGTCGGCGCTCGGCGCGGTGACCGTTATGCTCGGGCCGCCGTCGTTGGTCTGTCGGGTCGACGCGTCCATCATCGACGCGTCGTCCGGTCCCACGCTCGTCGCGTTGATCGAGAACTCGTCGGCGCCCAACTGCGTCCCGGCGGCCGCGCCGCGTGCGTCGATCTCGAGGCCGACCGCAACCGTCTGGTTCGGCCCGAGAGTGGCGTTGTTCGCCTTGCCCTCGATCGATCCGCCGTCGGTGACGAAGGTGACGTTCTCCCCCCCGTGTTCGATCCAGACCCGGGCGTACTCGTCGCCCGTGTACGTAATCGTGAAGACGCCGTCCGCGGACGCGAGCGCGTCGGGGTTGACGCCCTCGAAATCGGCCGGGAGATTGGGGTTCGACGCCGACACGTCGACGACGATCTCGTCGTCGTCGTTCAGGTAGGCGTAGTCCCCGTTCGGGCCGTCGGCCGGCTGGACCGCGATATCGTCGTCCGCGAAGGTGTCGGCCGGGCCGTCGAGGACCGCCGCACCGGTGGTGAGTATCAGCGACCCCGCCGCGACGAGGATCAGGGCGAGAAACAGGGTGCGGCGAGCGGTAGGCATGTCGGTGTTACTGAGAAGCAACACCCCGTGGGCCTTAATCATACACTGCCTGAAGTCGGTGAAGGGTGTCGTTGATAGCCGCATGTGTCGGATAATATATCGTTACGAGCCCGCCACACGACGATCACTCCCGGCGTGTTGCCCGACCGTTCTGACTCGGAATTGTTGCAACAGAGATAGCCACATATATGACAGAAATCAATAATTACGGGCGAAAGACGTTCCGTGTTGATTCGTCGAGAATGAGCTTTTCAGGCGTTTTAACCCATTTATACGGCCATATAATGTATTCGAAGTAGACAGTGTTTGAACTCCGAGAAAGTTTGGTAGAGTATCATAACCGCGGGATTTATGTTGGCGTACTCATATGTGTCAGACGGAAATGGCGTCGGTACAGGAGATCGATAGGGGGGGTGCCGAACCGGCGACAGACATCTCTGAGGACGAGCTCTTCGACGTATTGGCGAATCAGCGTCGGCGGTTCGCGGTCCACCTGCTGAAACGCGAGGAGGACAGCTCGATCGCGATCGGGGAGATGGCCGAACAGATCGCGGCGTGGGAAAACGGGATCGAGATGACGGAGATCACGGGCAACGAGCGCAAGCGCGTCTACACCGCGCTCCAGCAGTCGCACCTGCCGAAGATGGACGACGCGGGCGTCGTCGAGTTCAACAAGGACCGGGGCCTCGTCGAGCCGACGCCCGCGCTGACCGACGTGGACGTGTACATGGACGTGGTCGAGGGAAGGGAGATCCCCTGGAGCGACTACTACCTCGGGCTCTCCGCCGTCGCCGTCGCGCTCGTCAGCGCAGTGGGACTCGGCGCGTGGCCGTTCGTCCTGTTGCCCGAGTTCGCGTGGACGGTCGCGATCGTCGTGGCGTTCGCGTTCTCCGCGATCGCGCACAAGTACTACACCGCGGAGATGAAGGTCGGGGAACCCGACGAACCGCCGGAACTGACCTGAGACCGGCGTTTCAGGGAGTCGTTTCGGGTCTTCTGGAAGCGCATAACCTTAGGGTCGGAACGCGTCTGACGGCGTGAACGAAGCGTGAGATCCAACCGCAGATGAAACGACGAAACCTCATCCTGTTGCTCGGCGGCGCGAGTTCCGGCGCGATGAGCGTCGGTACCGGCGCGTTCAGCAGTATGGAGGCGGAGCGTGGGGTGGAGGTGAACGTCGTCAACGACGAACGGGCGTTTGTGGGCTACCGGTCGAACGATCGGACCCTGCCAGACGACGCGAACGTCGACGACGGGACGGTCGATCTGGTCACCGTGACGAACCAGTTCGCTCAGAAGATCGAGATTATCGACGCCACTATCGACGACGGGAGCGAGTACTTCGGAGAGCCGAACGTACCCGAGGGTGCGTTCGAGGCCGGCGAAGCAAAGACGGTCACTGCGGACCCGAACCTATCCGCCGAGGACGAAGTGGATGTCGCCGTCACGGTCAGCGTCGAGGGCAAAGGTGTCTCCGCGAAGGTGTTCGGTGACTCCGACACGCGTCGGTTCCAGGTCACACAGGACGACGGAACCGCCAGCCTCGTTCGGTTTAACGGCAGGGGGACGATCAACGTCGGGAATCGGAGCCAGAACGGGGACACCGTCGATATCGACGTGTATCGCATCCCGAACGGGAGTTCTGCGGAGGATCCCTCTGTAGAGGAAGAGTCAGCCGAGGTCGAAGCAGGGAAAAACGAAGGATTTGATGGGTGGGTCGTCGCAGTCGGAGTAGACGGCGATATTTATCAGCACCCGAGCTGGAACGCGGACGCGTGCGAGTTCAGTAGTTCCAAGGGTGGCGACGGCGTTATCGTAGACGATCCGCCGAGCTGTTGAGTAATCGGCCGAGATCCGTCAGCCGCGCTAAACTCGGTAGCATCAGGTTTGGGCGGAGTTCGGGAGGTGACAGATCTTTGTCGGTCGGAACGGGAGACGAACCGGTAGATCGCTGTCGAAGGGACCACCAGAAGCGAACAGACTGTGCTTGAACCGAAGCAGGATCGCCCTGTAGAACCTTCAGAACCTCCCGGAACGTCTTCTGCCGACTCATAACGATATGGGATACGTCCCATGGGGGTAACAGAGGTAGACCAACCATGGAACGACGCAAATTCGTCATCGGTCTGGGATCGCTCGCTGCCGGAGGGGCAGCTGCAATGGGTACAGGCGCGTTCGAAACGGCGGAAACCGACCGCACAATAAACGTAAGCGTAGTTGGTGACGAGAGCGCATTCCTGAAGCTCAAGCAGGAGAGCCCCTACGCCGAAAGCGATGGCGATTTGATATTGAACTTCAATGGGGACGCTGGCGTCACGGGCTCCGGTATCAACACAAACTCGGACTACTCCTTCACCGGAGTCTTCAGCATCACTAACCACGGGTCTCAGCCTGTCGGTGTCTGGGTGGAGGACAACGATAACCACGACGTCAAGTACGGGAACCCCGACATCACGAAGTGGTACGCCGCCGAGTCGGAGGATAACTCCGACTTCAGTACCTCGATGCAAGGGCGTGGTAACGCGTACACAATTGGCGTCGGAGATACGGTTTTCGTTAATGTTGAAATCTTGCTCAACAATAACCACTACTACGAGAACCTCCCCAACAGCCTCACAATCAGCGCCGACGCATCAGAGGCTGAGGCGGAGGAGTAATCGAGTATCGGCTCCGACTTCATCGAGTCGGAGTAGAGTACAGAGCGAAGGTTACAACGGTCACAAACATTCTTCCGGACGGAGATGGGCCACAAGTCGTCCCGGAAGCCGTCTACCGCGAGGTCGTGACGACCGATATCGAACGAGGGTACGACGATGCGCGTCGGATCGGGCGTGCCGTAGAGGACGGCCTGGTCGACGTCGTCGCGGTCGACACCGACAATTCCCCGGTCGCGACGCGACTCGCGCGACATCCGGGTTGAGCGACGCCGACGTGCCGGTGCTCGCCTGTGCAGACGCCCGTGACGGTGTCGCCGTGATAGATGAGTTCGCCGGACGCTCCGCCGCCGAAGTGGAGGACGTCGAGACGCGCGGGACCGCGTACCTCGTCCTCGCCGCAGTGAGGGACGGCGCGCTGTCGGCTGCGGAGGGACGAGACGCCATCGACGCGATGATCGATCACGGCTGGTACGTGGCGCCGGACGCGTACACGAAGATCGTCGGAAAGTTGGAGTCGCTCGGGGAGTGATCGCGGGCTACTCCGGGTCGGACCGCTCCGGATCGTCCGTCTCGGAGTCCGTCTCCTCCCCGAGTTCCGCCCGTGCGAACTCCCGGATTCGCTCTCTGTCCTCGGCGCTCACGTCAACCGCCTTCGCGCTCTCGATCTGCCCGTTCACGACCGCGTTCTGCTGGGGTCCCCACACTTCAGGCGGGTGTTCTTTGATATACTCGGCCCACCGGATCACCTGCTCGTAGCGGGGCGGTCGCTCGGGGTCGTCGTCGGTACCGGCCGAGCCCGTTTTAGGCGTTCGTGAGTCACTCATAACGCTCCTCGACGTCGAGTCGTTCGACCCACGTTTCGAGCCGGGTGCGTGAAAACGTTTCTCCGAACGGACCGTCGCTCGAGTCCGACCGCGTGCTGTTCAGATGCGCTTATATGTCCGCCGTACTGACCATCGAACATGGACGACCACTCACACGAGCCCGACCCGGACGAGCGCGTGACCGCCCCCATGCAGACGTTCGGCAGCCGCGAGGTCGGTATCGGCGCGGCCGTCACCCTCGTCGGCCTGCTCGTCGCGTACGTCATCCCGTTCCTCTTCACGTTCTGAGCGGCGCCGTCGCTCGCAGTTTAACAGTCACCGAGAACCGCCGACAGCGACGCGCCTACCGCGGGTACCAGGCCAGCGGGTGGTCGGCGGTGAGTTCGAGGCTCACCGCCTCGTCGAGGTCGAACTCCTCGACGTGGTTGTGGAGGCAGTGGACGACCTCCCCGGAGCCGAGCTCGACGCGGTAGATGAACGAGGGACCGACGTACTGCCGCGAGACGATGGTCCCGTCGGCCAGCTCGGCGCTCGCGGGGGTCGCTCGCAGGTCGTCGGGGCGCACGAGCACGTCGACGGGCGCGCCGTCGTAGACGGTGTCGTACCCCTCCAGCGTGACGGCGTCGAACCGGCCGATCCCGGTCTCGACCTTCCCGTCGCGGAGGTGGCCTTCGAGGAACGACGCCCGGCCGAGGAAGGAGGCGACGAACTTCGACTCGGGCCGCTCGAACACCGACTCGGGGCGGCCGACCTGCTCGATCTGGCCGTCGTTCATCACGGCAACGCGGTCGGAGATCGAGAGCGCCTCCTCTTGGTCGTGCGTGACGGAGACGGCGGTGACGCCCGCGGCCTTCAGGATCTGCCGGACCTCCTCGCGCATCTCGACGCGGAGCCGCACGTCGAGGTTCGAGAACGGCTCGTCGAGGAGGAGCACGTCGGGCTCCGGCGCGAGCGACCGCGCGAGCGCGACGCGCTGCTTCTGCCCGCCCGAGAGCTGGTCCGGCGTCTTCTCGCCGTGCTCGGGCAGGTCGACGAGGTCCAGCATCTCGTCGACGCGGTCCGCGTCCGCGTCGGCGCCGTCCTCGAGCCCGAACGCGATGTTTTCCCGAACGGTGAGGTGGGGGAACAGCGCGAAGTTCTGGAAGACGATCCCGACGTCGCGCTGCTCGGGCGGGACGAACGCGCCGTCGCCGGCAACGGTCTCGCCGCCGAGCGCGATCCGGCCCTCGGTCGGCTCCTCCAGCCCGGCGATGGTCCGGAGCGTCGTCGTCTTCCCGCAGCCGGACGGGCCGAGGAAGGTGAGCAGCTCTCCCGGCTTGACGTCGAGGGAGACGCCGTCGACGGCGGTCTCCGGGCCGAACTCCTTCGTCACGCCCGACAGCGACAACACGGGCTCCGGCGACGCGTCGGCGGCCGACTCGGTCGCGTCTGCGCGCGATCCGTTCGCTTTCGCGGGCGACTCGCTCGCGTCTGTGGCCGACTGCGTCCGTTTGACTGATTGCGTGTGAGCCATCGGTGTGTCCGGCGCCGGGCCGACCGGCGTCCCGTAACTGAGACTACGTATTTTAGGAAAACCTAAAAACGTATCGCTCGCTCGCTCTCAGCGGGAAGGCGAGGGGCGACGGGCGTCCCGGGCGGCGCGATCGGCCGATCCGGCCGCGAGACCGAGTCAGGCGAGTTCTCGCTCGATGACGCCGCGGAGGTCCCGGATCGCGTCGGCGTCGAGCGCGACCGCGTCGTCGCCGACCGACAGCGAGAGCGCCCCGTCGGCCGTCACCTCGCCGAGCCGGAGCACGGGGAGGTCGCCCGCGATCTCGGCGACCGCCTCGGGGTCGGTCGTCTGGACGACGAGCCTGCCGGGCGTCTCCTCGAAGGCCGCGACGCGGTCGGGGAGGGTCACGTCGGCGCCCGCCTCGTCGGTCACCAGCTCCGCGAGCGCGACGGCGAGCCCGCCGTCGCTCACGTCGTGCGTCGCGAGCGTCGACTCGTGCCGGGCGACCGCCGCGAGCGACGCGACGAGGTCGGCGAGACCGCCGGGCCCCTCCTCCGCGTCCGGAAGCGCCGGGAACCGGTCGGTCCCGCCGGTCTGCGCGAGGTACTCGGAGCCGCCGAGGGCGCCGCCGTCGGCGTCGCCGGCGCCGACGAGGAGGAGCTCGGAGTCGCTCGCGCGGTCCACGTCGAGGGCGGCGGGCGGCGCGTCGTACCCCTTTCGGGTGCCGATCAGCGCGAGCGTCGGCGTCGGCGGGATCGGTCCCTCGACGCTGTCGTTGTACAGCGAGACGTTGCCGCCGACCACGGGGGTGTCGAGGTCGGCGCAGGCGTCGGCGAGCCCGTCGACGATCCCCTTGAACCCGCCGTACACGTCGGGCTTCTCCGGGTTGCCGCCGTTGAGGCAGTCGACCGCCGCGAGCGGGACCGCGCCCTTCGCGGCGAGGTTGGTCGCGTTCTCGAGGGCGACGGCGCGGGCGCCCTCGTAGGGAGCGGTCTCGGTCCAGTTCGGGTTCGCGCCGGAGGAGAGCGCGAGGCCGACGCCCTCGGGGTCGCCTCCGTCGGCGTCCTCGCCCTCGGGATCGCTCTCTTCCGTTTCCGTCTCTCGGATCGCCATGATCGCGGCGTCGTCGCCGGGTTTCATCGCGGTGCGGACGCCGACCTCGTGGTCGTACTGGCGGTACACCCAGCGCTTGCTCGCGGTCGAGGGGGCGGCGATAACGGATTCGACCGCCTCTTCGAGCGACGGTTCGGGTTCCGGGAGGTCGCGGTCCGGCTGGGTCGGGGCCTCGCTCGGGAGGTCGTTCATCGGGGCGCCGTCGGCGAGGTACTCGGCGTCCACGTCGACGACGACCTCGGACTCCTCGTCGTCGCCCGCGAACTCGCAGACGTAGTTCCCGTCGGTCACGTCGCCGATGACGGAACAGCCGAGGTCGAACCGGTCGGCGAGCGCCGCGACGCGGTCCACGTCTTCCGGCGCGACCTCGTAGCACATCCGCTCCTGGCTCTCGGCCAGCAGGATCTCCATCGCGTTCATGCTCGGCTCGCGCTGGTGGACGCTGTCGAGGTCGAGTCGGGCGCCGAGCCCGCCCTTCGCGACCAGCTCGGAGGAGGCGCCGCCGAGGCCGGCCGCGCCGAGGTCGCGGGCCGACAGGACCAGGTCCTCGTCGACGAGCGCCTCGTTGCACTCGATCAACCGCTTCTCGGCGTAGGGGTCGCCCACCTGCACCGCGGGGCGGTCCTCGGTCTCGGCGTCCTCCGCGAGGTCCTCGCTCGCGAACGAGGCGCCGCCCAGCCCGTCGCGGCCGGTGCCGTTGCCGACGAGGACCAGCTTGTTGCCCGGCTCCTGTGCGGTCGCGGTCACGAGCCGCTCCTCGTTGGTGAGGCCGACGCAGGCGACGTTGACGAGGGGGTTCCCCTCGTAGCCGCCGTGGAAGGCGACGCTGCCGCCGACCGTGGGGACCCCGATGCAGTTGCCGTAGTGGGAGATACCCTCGACGACGCCCTCGAAGAGGTAGCGGGAGCGCTCGCGGTCGAAGCCGCCGAAGTACAGCGAGTCGAGGAGGGCGATCGGGTACGCGCCCATCGACATCGTGTCGCGGACGATGCCGCCGACCCCCGTCGCCGCCCCGTCGAACGGGTCGACGAAGGAGGGGTGGTTGTGGCTCTCGACGCCGAAGGTGACGTACTGGTCGCCGTAGTCGTCGGCGTCGCGGTCGGCGGCCGGAACGTCGGCGGCCTCGGGGTCGGGCAGCGCGAGGACCGCCGCGTCGTCGCCGGGGCCGACGACGACCTGGTCGCCCTCGCTCTCGAACGCCGACAGCAGGGGCCGCGAGGAGCGGTACGCGCAGTGCTCGCTCCAGAGGTTCTCGAACAGCGCGGCCTCGGCCGCCGTCGGCTCCCGGCCGAGCTCCGCGACGACGAGCTCGTGGTCCGAATCGGGCAGACTCATTCACTTACGTGGTTATCGAGCCCGTTCTAATGCTTTTCTATGTGCACGTTCGTGGTTATACAATGCGACTTCGACGACGGATCGACTCGCAATGCGACTTCGACGACGGATCGACTCGCAGTGCTTGTGCGGTGGCGCGCGCCGCCGAGCGCCCGGAGGGCGCGAGGTGCACGCGCGAGGGAGTCGGTCGCCCGGAGCAACGCGGAGGGCGACCGACGAGGCTGGGGAGGTGTGAGGTGCGGGGCGGTTGCGGTCGGGTGGGTCTCAAAGGGGCAGTCGCGCTCGGCGAACCCCAGCGACGCAAGGACCGCAAGGAGGGAGCGCTCGCGACCGACTGAGGACCGCAGCGAGCTGTGGGAGCCGAGCGCGACTGGGGCTTTGGCGGTGGTCACCGTCGATCTGCCAGCAGCTATTTATAAGTGAGCGACTGGGGCTTTGGAGGCGTTCGCCGCCGATTTACCAGCAACCATTTATAAGCGATCGGTCGGATACGTAGGGGAACTCACGACACAGCCAGCAACCACTTATAAAGCCACGAGCGACACGCCGTAGATCGCCAGCGATCCGGCCGCGCCGACGGCCAGCGATTTCGTGTTCAGTCGGACCGCGCGCCGCCGATCGGCTTCGAGCGCCTCCGCGTTCTGCACCTGCTGGGTCCCCGTGCCGACGTCGAAGACGCCGATCCCCGCGAAGCCGACGCAGAACCGCTCGCGGTACTGGAAGTAGCCCATCGCGGCGCCGTACAGCGGGAACAGCGAGGCGATCAGCGTCCAGCGCGGCCACCCCATCGCGAGGATCGCGGCGACGGTGACCGCCGCGAGCAGCAGCGACCCGACCCCGAGGAGGAGCCGCCGTCGCTGTTGGGCCGGTCCGATGTTGCACACGCCCGGTTGGTACTCCATACCGATCCCACGGGGTCCGCGTTCGAAAAGGGTCCGGATCGGCGCGGGCGCTCCGCGTGGTCGCCCCACCGATTTCCGCGGTGGCAACCCTCAAAAGGGCTCCCGACGACCGTTCCCTGTGAAACGGATCCAGCTCGGCAACACCGTCTTCGAGGGCGCAAACGACGTGTACCTGCTCGACGGCGAGACGACCGCGCTCGTCGACACCGGCGTCGCGCTCCCGGACGTGCGCGGGGAGTTGGAGGCCGGCCTCGCCGAATACGGGCTCGCGTTCGCCGACGTGGACGCGATCGCGCTCACCCACTGGCACCCCGACCACGCGGGGCTGGCCGGGGAGATCCAGGCCGACGGCGACGCCGACGTGTACGTCCACGAGGCGGACGCGTCGCTCGTCGACGGCAGCGAGGCGCCGCTGTTCCTCGATCGGGACCTCCAGCGCGAGACGTTCGATCGGTGGGGGATGCCCGAGCCCGACCGGGAGCGGCTGACCGCCTTCTTCGACGCCGTGAGCGCCGACCTCAGCGGCCGCCCCGCCGACGTGACGACGTTCGGCGACGGCGACTTCCTCGAGGTCGGCGGCGTCGCCCTCGACGCGATGCACCTCCCGGGCCACACGGCCGGCCTCACGGGGTTCGCCTTCGACCCGCGCGAGGTCCCCGACCACGAGCCGGTCGCGGCCGACCGCCGCCGCGACGAGCCCGACCGGTCCGTCGAGCCCGGCGAGCCCGGGGAGGAGCTGTTCGCGGGCGACGCGCTCCTCCCGCGGTACACCCCGAACGTCGGCGGCGCCGACGTGCGCGTCGACGCGCCGCTGGCCGCCTACGCCGACAGCCTCGCGCGGATCGTCGAACGCGACTTCGACGCGGCCCACCCCGGCCACCGCGAGCGGATCGACGAGCCGAGCCGGCGGGCCGCGACGATCCTCGACCACCACCGACACCGCACCCGGCGGGTGCTCGAGGTGCTCGCCGACGGCGGGCCGGCGACCGCGTGGGAGGTGTCGGCCGCGCTGTTCGGCGACCTCTCGGAGATCCACGTCCTCCACGGCCCCGGCGAGGCGTTCGCGCACCTCGATCACCTCGCGGACGCTGGCGTCGTCGAGCCCGACGGGACCGCCTATCGGCTGGTCGATCCGGAGCCGGACGTCGACGAGCTGTTCCCGACCACCCCCCTCGACGACGCGGTCGACGGCTCCGAGGGGTAGTTCGGGCCATTCGCGAACGCCGCTCTCCGTTCCCCGCCGAAAGCTATTCCTCCGGGACGGCGTATCCACGGACGTGAAGCGGGACACCCTCCTCGCCGTCGCCCTCGCCCTCCTCGCCGTCGTCGCGCTCGGCGTCGCGGCCGCGACGCTCGACTCGGCCGTCAGCCTCGGCGGCGGCGGGTTCGGTGGCGCCGAGGGCGACGCGCCGAGCGCCGGCGACGGGTCGGGGGACCCCGGTCCCTCCCCGACGCCCGGCGGCGAGGCGTCCCTCGCGACGCAGCCGCTGTGCTACGAGTTCCTCGGCGAGCCCCCGGCCCTGTTGGTCCTCTCGGGGGTCCTCCTCGCGATCGCGGCGATCGCCTACTGGGACACGCGCTCGCCGATCGCCGCCCTCGCGGCCGCCGGCGCGGTCGGCCTCCCGATCGGGCTGGTCTGGTGGGGTCTGGCCACCTGCGGGTCGTCGTCGACCGAAAGCGAGTTCGATTTCGGCTTCGCCGGCCCGGACGAGGGGATCCTCCCCGAGGGCGCCGCGGGCGGCGCTGGCGCCGGCGGGGGCGAGGGCGCGGCCTCGGCGCCGGAGTTCCTGTTCGCGCTCGTCGTCGTCGTCGCCCTCGTCGCGAGCGTCGGGGTGCTCCTCCTCGCGGGCGGCGACGACGAGGCGACGCCCGGATCCGAAGCGGCCGCCGAGGACGACCCCGATGAGTCGGCGCGCGACCTCGCCGCCGTCGGGCGCACCGCCGGGCGAGCCGCCGACCGGATCGAGTCGTCGGACGCCGACAACGAGGTGTACCGGGCGTGGCGCGACATGACGGCGGCGCTCGACGTGGACCGACCCGCCTCCTCGACGCCGGCGGAGTTCGCGAACGCGGCGGTCGACGCCGGCGTCGAGGAGGCCCCGGTCGCGACGCTCACCGAGGTCTTCGAGCGGGTCCGGTACGGCGGCGAGGACGCGACCGACGACCGCGAGCGGCGAGCGGTCGAGGCGCTGCGTCGGATCGAGGAGCGACACGGGGGTGACGGGTAGTGCGCCCCCTCGCGCTCGTCGGCGTCGCGGCGGTCGCGGTCGGGTTCGTCGCCGTCGCGAATCGCGGAATCGCGGCCGCGATCGATCCCTCCACCGTCGTCGTCACCCTCGTCGGCGCGCTCGCCGTCGCGCAGGGAGTCCGATACGCGAACGAGCGACGCGGTCGCGACCGACGGATCGCCGATCCCGGCGAACCGGAGCGACGGGCGCCCGCGACCGTGCCCGGGTCCGACCTCGACGAGCGGATCGCCCGGACGACCGCCGCCTCCCTCGGGGGGTACGCCTCGCGCCGCGAACTCCGGGAGCGGATCCGGACCGCCGCGGTGGCGGCGGTCGCCCGGGACCGGAACTGCTCGACCGGAGCGGCCGACCGGGCCGTGGCGGTGGGGACGTGGACCGACGACCCGACCGCGGCCGCGTTCCTCTCGAGCGACGCGTCCTACCCGGTCCGGACTCGTCTCCGAGCCGCGCTCCGCGGTCGGTCGCGGTACGGGTACGGGCTCCGCGCCGCGATCGACGCGATCGGGCGGCTCGATCCGGACGATCATGGCGGTTCCGACGGTCCCGTTGGTTCCGACGATTCCGACGGCCCCGGCGGCCCCGACACTCCGGGCGCTCCGGCGGAGGCGGCGCGATGAGCGTCGAAACCGCCGACGGCGACGACTCCGGCGACGACGCACCGGGCGCCGCCGCCGAGAGCCGCGAGGACGGCCGCACCGAGCGCACGCCCCTCAGACGCTCGGAGACGGCGCGGTGGGACGGGATCGCCGGGGTCGCCCTCGCGCTCGTCGGAATCGGCGTCGTCGCCCGCCGGCCCGGGCTCGTGTTGACCGGGGCCGTCGGGGTCGGCTACGTCGTCTACGCGCGGATCGGCGAGGCGCGCGAGGCGACGGTCGAGATCGACCGAACCGTGAGCGACGACGCCCCGTCACCGGGCGACGAGGTGACCGTCACGGTCCGCGCGCGCAACGTCGGCGGCGCCGCCCTGCCGGACCTCCGGCTCGTCGACGGGGTGCCGCCCGGGCTGGAGGTCGTCGACGGGCCGGCGCGGATCGCGACCGCGCTCCGACCGGGCGCGACGGCCGCCTTCGAGTACACCGTCCGGGCGAGCCGCGGGGAACACGAGTGGGAGCCGACGCGAGCGATCACCCGGGACGCGGCCGGCTCTCGGGAGCGCACGACCGCGCTCGCGACCCCCACACGGATCGTCTGCACGCCGGAGCTCTCGGCGGGCGGCGACCTCCCCCTGCGCGGGCTGACGACGATCTACCACGGCCGGGTTCCGACCGACGTCGGCGGCGCCGGCGTCGAGTTCCACGCCACCCGCGAGTACCGCCGCGGCGACCCCCTCAAGCGGATCGACTGGAACCGGCGGGCGCGAACGGGGGAGCTGGCGACGCTCGAGCTCCGCGAGGAGCGCGCCGCGACCGTCGTCCTCCTGATCGACGCCCGAGAGTCGGCGTACGCCGCGGCCGAGCCCGACGCCGACACCGCCGTGGAGGCGAGCGTCGAGGCCGCCGGACAGGCGTTCACCGCGCTGCTCGACGGCGGGGACCGGGTCGGGATCGCGGCGCTCGGCCCGCGCGACTGCTGGCTCTCGCCGGGGGCGGGCACGGCGCACGCGGCCCGCGGGCGCGAGACGCTGGCGACCGACCCCGCGCTGGCGCCGACGCCGAGCGAGGGCCGGTTCTACCGGTCGCTGTGGCTCCGGCGGTTCCGCCGGCGGCTCCCGGCCGACGCGCAGGTGCTCTTTTTCACCCCGCTGCTCGACGACTCCGCGGCCTCGCTCGCGCGCCGGATCGACGCCCACGGCCACCTCGTCACCGTCTGCTCGCCGGACGTGACCGCCGCCGACACACCCGGGACACGGCTGGTCGCGTTCGAGCGCCGCGAGCGGCTCCGAGAGCTGCGCGGATCGGGGATCCGCGTCGTCGAATGGGGCGACCGGTCGTTCCCCGTCGCGGTCGCGCGGGCCACCGGGAGGTGGTCGCGGTGAGCCGGCGCGAGGCGGCCGGCGGCGGCGCCGAATCGCGGGATTCGGAACCGCCCGACGCGCCCGTGGACCGCGAGCGCGACGCCCGCCCGCCGACGGCCGCGGTCGTCGCGAGCCTCGTCGCCGGCGCGGGCGCGGCGCTGTCCGCGTTCCTCGCCGCCCCTCTCGGCGGGGCGCTCGTGGGGCTCGCGACGGTCGCCCTCCTCGCCGGGTCGCTCCGGCGGTCCCCCCGGATCCTCTCGTGGGCCGCGGGGATCGGCGTCGTCGGGATCGCGGTCGCCGGGTACCGCCGCGGAGCGGTCGAGCCCCTGCTCGCGGCCGGCGTCGCGCTCGCGCTCGCGTGGGACCTCGCGGACCACGGGGTCTCCCTCGGCGAGCAGGCGGGTCGGGAGGCGCGGACTCGCCGCAACGTCGCGGTCCACGCCGGGACGACCCTGCTCGCGGGCGGGCTCTCGGTCGCCGTCGTCTACGGGGCGTACCTCGCGGCCGCGGGGAACCAGCCGGTGGCCGCGCTCGCGCTGCTGCTGTTCGGGGCGGTGGCGCTGGCGTCGGCGGTGCGGTGAGTCGGGTCGCGGTGCGTACCGGCGCCGCGGTGCGCGTCGGCTCTCGTCCCCGGGGACCGCCCCGCCGCCGATCGCGGGTCCTTTTGTACTCCCTCGCCGACGCTCCGGTATGCACACCGCAGCGACTGCGGCGACCGCGGCGACCGCGGCGATCACGGTGACCGCGGCGATCACGGTGACCGCGGCGACCGCGACGGCCGCGCAGACGAGGTGGTCGGCGTGACGGACCTGGTGACGTTCGGCGAGACGATGCTCCGGCTCTCGCCGCCGCGCGGCGAGCGGCTGGAGACCACCGAGACCCTCGGCGTGCAGGCGGGGGGCGCGGAGAGCAACGTCGCGGTCGGCGCCGCGCGGCTCGGCGCCGACGCCGTCTGGCTCTCGAAGCTCCCGGAGTCGCCGCTCGGGCGCCGGATCGTCGGCGAGCTCCGGAGCCACGGCGTCCGGACCGGGGTGTCGTGGGCCGACCCCGAGACGAGCCGACTGGGAACGTACTACCTCGAACACGGCGGGGAGCCGCGCGGGACGAACGTGATCTACGACCGCGCGGACGCCGCGATCACGACGGTCACGCCCGCGGAGCTCCCCACCGGCGCGCTGGAGTCGGCGGAGTACTTCCACACGACGGGGATCACGCCCGCGCTCTCGGACCGGGCCGCGGAGACGACGACGGCCCTGCTCCGCGCCGCGGGCGAGGCCGGAGCGACGCGCTCGTTCGACCTCAACTACCGGGCGAAGCTCTGGGAGCCCGAAACCGCGCGCGCCGCCTACGAGGACCTCTTCGAGCACGTCGACACCCTGTTCGTCCCCCGGCGGGACGCCCGGGAGGTGCTGGGCCGCGAGGGCGACGCGGTCGAGATCGCTCACGGGCTCGCCTCGGCGTTCGGCTTCGAGACGGTGGTCGTCACCCGCGGCACGGAGGGCGCGGTCGCGCTCCGGAACGGCGCGATCCACGAGCAGGGCGTGTTCGAGGCCGACACGGTCGACGCGATCGGCACCGGCGACGCGTTCGTCGCCGGCTACCTCGCGAAGCGGATCGACGGAGGCGGCGTGGCCGACTCGCTGGAGTGGGCCGCCGCGGCCGCCGCCCTGAAACGCACCGTTGACGGCGACCTCGCGGTGATCACGCCCGGCGACGTCGAGACGGTCGTCGACGGCGCCGGCGGGATAAATCGATAAATACCCCTTATAAACAGCTCTGCGGTGGCGCGCGCCTCCGAGTGGCCGCCCTCGGCGGCCACGAGGAGCCCGTGCGAGGTCGCCGGCGCGTCGCGCCGGCTGCCAGAGGGACCGAAGGTCCCTCGCTGGAGTCAGCCGGCCGGAGCGAAGCGAAGGCCGGCTGACGAGGTTGGGAAGGTGTGAGGCTGCGGTTGCGGTGCGGGGTGGGACTCAAAGGGGCAGTCGCGAGGACGAAGCACGACGATGTAAGCACTGCAGGGAGCGAGCATTGCGAGCGACCGAAGCGCGCAGCGAGTCGCGCGAGTCGTCGCGACTGGGGCTTTAGAGGTCCTCGCCGTTGATCTGCGATTAGATACTTATAAGCGAGCGGCTAGGGCTTCGAGGTTGTTCCTCGCTGCGCTCTTTAGGACGACAATCACCTACGAAACGTCGTCGTCGAACACCCACGCTTCGATGACCCGCTCGACGTCGTCCTGCCGCCAGAGGATCTGCACGATCCCCGCCGAGCCGAGGTTCACCCGTATGGCTTCCCCGTTGATCGCGTCGGTCGGTCCGATACCGTCGTCTAGCTCCGCCCACGCGACGGTGTCCGTTTCACCCGATTCGTAGTCGACGCTGACGTTGGTGATGTACACGTCTCCTGCGGGGAGTTGGCGCTCCCCACCGGTGTGTTCGATGTCCAATCGACTCGGGGCGTCGTCCGCTCCGTGGTACACGAACGCGAAACAGGCGATCTCGTCGCACGTCGTCGTCGTCAGTCGGTAATACCCGGCCGCTCCGAACCCGACCGCTGTCACACCGCCGAGGAGGACGGCTCGTCGCCGCAGGGACATAGCCGACCCACGTAGACCCGATACGTAGGCCTTTGGCCGCTAGCGTCCCGGTCCGAACGCCCATCTATAAATCCCCTATAACCGCTCGCCGTCGTAGTACCGCTCCTCCACGCGCCGATCGAACAGCCGCGAGAGCAGCGCGGTCAGCGGTCCCTCGACGCCGTCGCCGTCGACGCGAAGCCCGTCCACCGTCGCGACCGGCCGGATCTCCCACGTCGAGTTAGTCAAAAACACCTCGTCGGCCTCGCGCACCGCGTCCGGCGCGTAGGTGCCCTCCTCAACCGGTATTCCCTCTTCCTCCGCGATCTCGATCACGGTCCGCCGCGTCACGCCGGGGAGGATCGGCCCGTCGAGCGAGGGCGTCTTGAGGGCGGTGCCGTCGGCGAAAAAGAGGTTCGAGGTCGCCCCCTCGGCGACGTTCCCGTCCGGATCGAGCATCAGCGCCTCGTCCGCGCCGGTCACGCGCAGCTCCAGCCGCGCTAAGATTCCGTTGAGGTAGTTGTGCGTCTTCGCGTCGGCCGGGAGCGCCCGCGAGGCGGGCTTGCGCGTCTTCGTCGTCTGGAGCGCGGCGGGGCCGTCGCCGACCGGCTCCGAGTCGACGCCGCCGCGGGGGAGCGGCTTCGCGATCACGACGACGGTTGGGTCGACCTCGGGTCGGGGATCGAGCGTCCCGGGTTGGACCCCGCGCGTGATGGACAGCTTCACGTACGCGTCTGCGAGGTCGTTCGCGGCGAGCGTCTCGTCGATCCGGGCTCTCAGGTCCGACTCAGCGAGCCCGTGGTCGAGCCCGAGGGTCTCACAGGTGGCCGCGAGCCGCGCCGCGTGGTCGTCCCACCGGAATACCTCGCCGCCGTACGCGCGCAGGGTCTCGAAGGCGGCGTCGCCGTAGGCGAACCCGCGGTCCTCGACGGAGACCGTCGCCGCCGAGGCGGGGACGACCTCGCCGTCGACGTGGTAGCGGAGTTCTTCAGCCGCGTCGTCCGCCCCGCTCGGCTCCTCACTCATCCTCGCACACCTCCACGAAGTTCTCCACCATGGCCTTCCCGCGCGGCGTCAGGATGCTCTCGGGGTGGAACTGCACGCCGACGTGCGGCTTCTCGCGGTGGCGCACGCCCATCACGACCTCGCGCTCCTCGTCCGTGCGCGCCGTCTCGACCAGCTCGTCGGGGAGGTCCTCCCGCTCGACGCACAGCGAGTGGTACCGGCCGACTCGGAGCCGGTCGGGGAGCCCCGAGAACACGCCCGCGCCGTCGTGGGCGATCGTCGAGGGCTTCCCGTGGACGACCTCGGGCGCGTGGCCGACCCGGCTCCCGCGGCTCGCGCACAGCGCCTGGTGGCCGAGACAGACGCCGAACACCGGCCGTTCGAGCTCGAAGACGTCGATCGAGACCCCGGCCTCCGCGGGGGTTCCCGGTCCGGGAGAGACGACGACGCCGTCGGGATCGAGCGCGCGGATCCCCTCGACGTCGACCGCGTCGTTGCGCCGCACCGCGACCGCGCCGGCGACCTCGCCGACGTACTGGACGAGGTTGTACGCGAACGAGTCGTAGTTGTCGACGACGAGGATCCGCGCGTCCGACTCGCCGGCGCCGGGTCGCCAGCCGGCCCCCGCCGACCGATCGGCGTCGTCAGTCATCGGCGTTCCCCTCCCCGACCGCCATCCCGCCGGCCGCGAGCGCCTCGTCGACCGCGGTCACGAGCGCCCGGGCCTTCGCGAGCGTCTCCTCGTACTCCGCGTCCGGCTCGGAGTCGTGCACGATCCCCGCGCCGACGCGCAAGTGGTACTCGGCCGCCCGCCGGACCAGCGTGCGGATGACGATGTTGAGCGTCGCCCGCCCGTCGAAGCCGGCCGCGAGCATCGAGCCGGTGTAGGGGCCCCGACGCGTCTCCTCCAGTTCGTCGATGATCTCCATCGTCCGCGGCTTGGGCGCGCCCGTGATCGTCCCGCCGGGGAAACACGCCGCGATCGCGTCGGCGAGCCCCACGTCCGGCCGCGCCTCCCCCTCGATCAGGCTCACGAGGTGCATCACCTCGCTGTACCGGTCCACGCGGCGGTACTCCGCCACGTCGACCGTGCCGAACCGGGAGACCTTCCCGAGGTCGTTGCGCTCCAGGTCCACGAGCATGGCGTGTTCCGCGCGCTCCTTCGCGTCGCCGGTCAGCTCCGCCTCCATGTCGGCGTCCGCCTCGGGCGTCTCGCCCCGCGGCCGGGTGCCGGCGATGGGCTCCGTGACGAGGCGGGCGCCGCGGTCGCCGTGGTCTCCGCGGTCGGACGCGTCGCGCTCGGCGCCCGGCCCGGCCGCGTCCCCGACCGGAACCCGCTCTAAGAGTAGCTCCGGGCTCGCGCTCACGAGGTCGACGCCGGAGGGGTCACTCGCCGAGCCCGCCCCGCTCCCATCGTCCTCACCTCTGCCGTTCCCCCGCGAGAGCTCGATCAGCCCGGAGTACGGCGCCGGGTTCACTCTCCGGAGGGCGTCGTACGCCTCGACGGGGTGGACCGCGGCCGGGGCGCGCAGCCGCTGGGAGACGTTCGCCTGAAAGGTGTCGCCGTCGCGCACGTACTCTTTCACCCGACTGACCGCCTCGGCGTACCCCTCACGCCCCACGTCGCTCTCGAAGGTCGCCGTCGACGCGTCCGGATCGGGGGCCGGCCCGACCGCGGGGTCGCCCGACTCGATCCGGTCGATCAGGTCGTCAGCGCGCGACGCGCCATCGTCGAACAGGGCGTCGAGCGCGTCGCGGTCGGCGTCCGGGTCGTCGACTCCCTCCGGAACGCGCGGGCAGGCGGTCACGCGGAGGGTGACGGCCTCGGCGGCGTCGGAAACGGGACACTCCCACGCTGCCACGCGGTCGAAGACGCCGACCTGGAGCCGCGGGAGCCCCCGGTCGTCGACCGCGCCGGGACCCGCCGGCGCCGGCTCCGGGAACGACTCCAGCTCGCGGGCGGCGTCGTACGAGAGCCACCCGAACGCGCCGCACGGATAGGGAACGTCGCAGTCGCCGCGCGCGAGCGCCTCGCCGTCGATGACCCCCTCCAGCGCCGCGAGCGTGGGGCTCGGGCGTCGGTAGTCGCCGGTGGAGGCCTCGCTCCCGCCCTCCGACGCGACCGCCGCGTCGCCGGAGACGGTGAGCCGCTCGACCGGGTCGACGCCGAAGTACCCCCAGCCGGACTGGCCGCCGGTGGTCTCGTAGCAGAACCCGCCGGAGCCGTCGCGGGCGCGCCGGTAGGCCGCGAAGGGGTCGTCGACGGCGACCCGACGCTCGACCGGGACGCGGGCTCCCGCGGGCGCCGCCGCGGCGACCTCGCGGAACCGGTCCCGGTCGGTGTGTGCCGATCGCTGCATGTGACTCGGTTCGGCGGGGGCGACGAAACAGTTGCGGTCGGCGGTCTCGGAACCGGTCGCGGGCGGTCGCCTCAGAACTCCTTGGCGCGGTCGATCCACGTCGCGGCCCGCTTCTCGCCGACGCTCGTCCCCTCGGCGACGGCCTCGGCGTCGGCGGCCGCGAGGTCCGCGACGGTGTCGATTCCGATTTCGGCGAGCCGCTCCGCGTACGCCGGCCCGATACCCGTGAGCTCCTCGACATCCGTGCCCGTCTCGTCGTCGTCGACGGCGACCTCCTCATCGGCGATCCCCGCGGCCTCCGCCGGCTCGGCCGCCTCGGACGGGTCCTCGGTGGCCCCCTCCTCGTCGACCAGCGAGTCGGTCGAGGCGGCCGCCTCCGTGCCGGTGGCGACGGGTTCGTCGTCCGGCTCGTCGCCGTCGGACTCGTCCGTCGACTCCGACTCGTCGGCAGCCGATTCCTCGTCCGCGGCCGCGTCGTCGGGCTCGTCCGTCGACTCTGGCTCCGGTTCGGGTTCCGGCTCCGGTTCGGGTTCCGGCTCCGGCTCAGACTCCGATTCCGGCTCCGGATCGCGCTCGACGGTCACTTCCGGGTCCGTTTCCTCGCGTTCGGCGGGACCGCTCCCGAACCCGAGCTTCTCTTTGAGCTTCTGCAGTAGGGCCATCGACGGCAGATACGAACGTCGGATATTTAAAAGCCGTCGCCGCCGGGACGTATCGCGGGTCTCCGTCGCCGGTCGCGTCGCTCGACAGTCGTTTCAGCTCCCTCCGCCAACCATCTCCACCCCTCCGCCGACCGCCCACTTATATCTCCACCCCTCCGCCGACCGCCCACTTCTCTGCCGACCGTCCCCCGTCGACCGCGTCCCGCCGATTTATAAGGATCGCCGGCGCGTACGGGAGGTATGAACGCTCTCAACCCGGTCATGTGGTCGGTCCACGTCGGCTTCGCGGTGCTGTGGACCGGCGGCGTGTTGTTCGTCGCGCTGGCGGTGCTCCCGCCCGCGCTCCGCGGCGAGATCGACGGCGGCGCCCTCGGATCGATCGTCGGCCGGCTCCGGTGGATCACCCGGATCGCCGCGCTCGCGTTCATCGCCACCGGCGGCCACATGGCGGGCACCCTCTACACGTTCGAGTCGCTCACCGGCAGCGCCCGCGGACACCTCGTCTTGACGATGATCGCCCTGTGGTTCCTTATTACCGGCCTCGTCGAGGTCGGCAGCGGGAAGCTGACCGACGGGCTCGACGCCGGGAAGCTCCGCGAGCCCGCCCGCGACGCGAAGCCGTTCTTCTACGGCGCCGCCGGGCTCTCCGTTGCGCTCATCGTCGCGGCGGGTCTGCTCGCGAGCCCGACGCTTTTGTAACTCGGTCGCGGCCCGTGACCTCGCCCGACTACTGTGCTGTAAGGGTAGCCTGTTCGGCAAACCGAACAGACTACTCCTCACACCACCACTACACATAAGCGCGTGTATGTTTAACCACACGCCACACAATGTCATCCAATATCCCGACTCCAGATCATGTCTGGGAACTCGACTCCACCATGACTGCCGAAGAGTACGTTGACCTTCTCGACCAGGAGATGACGCTCAAACGCGTTGATGGCGCAGACTTTCTGATCCGGAGCGTCGCCGGTCACGGTTCTCGCTACGATATCGTTGAACTCGTACAAGAAACCAAAGGCCTGCTCGGGCAGAAACGAGAGGTATTTGTACACTTCAAATACCACCACAGTGATAAAACCGCGATCGCAGAAGACGTTCTCAACCCGTACAAGATCGCCGACGTCCACAGTGAAGGTTCTAGTTCACCGAACAACGTCCCGAACTAATTTCCGCAACACGACTTACTTTTCTCCCAAACTGACTCAGTACGGCTGTGTAGGTAATACGTCCGACCGCTGGTCAGAAGTATTACTCTACTCCAGTTCCGCCCGCAGCGCCGCGTTCATCGCCTCCACCGGCGCGTCCGTGCCGGTCCATATCTCGAACGCCTCGACGCCTTGGAACAGCAGCATCCACGCCCCGTCGATCGTCGCCGCGCCCGCGGCGGCCGCCTCCCGCAGGAGCCGCGTCTCGATCGGCGCGTACACCGCGTCGAGCACGGCGAGGTCGCCGTGGAGGTGGTCGGCGGGCACCGGCGTCGCCTCGGGCTCGTCCATGCCGACGCTGGTCGCGTTGACCAGCACGTCGGCGGCGGCGACACGGTCGCCGAGGTCGTCGAGCCCGCCGCCGGTCGCGCCGGGGACCGCCTCGGCCAACTCGACCGCTCGCTCCGCGGTGCGGTTCGCGACGCGGACCGTCGCACCCGCGTCGGCCAGCGCGAACGCGGCCGCCCGCCCCGCGCCGCCCGCCCCGACGACGACCGCGTCCCGGCCCTCGAGTTCGACATCGTGATGAGAAAACGCCCGTTTCACGCCCGCCGCGTCGGTGTTGTGGCCGCGCGGGCGGTCGGCGTCGCCGTCGCGGACCGGGCCGAAATCGACGGTGTTGACCGCGCCGATCCGCTCGGCGAGGGGGGCGGGGTCGACCGCCGCCAGCACGTCTTGCTTGAACGGGACCGTGACGTTGAGCCCGGCGACCCCGAGCGCGCCGGCCCCCTCGATCGCCGCGGCGGCGTCGTCGGGGGCCGGCTCGAACGTCACATAGCGCGCGTCGATCCCGAGCGACCCGTAGCCGGCCTCGTGCATCGGCGGCGACAGCGAGTGACCGACAGGGTTCCCGATGAGTCCGTACACGTCCATGCCCGCTCACGCGACCGCGACCGACAAAAGGGGCGCGGTCGACGCGGGGAGACCGCGGGAATCAGGCGCGGTCGACGCGGGGAGACCGCGGGAATCAGGCGCGGTCGACGCGGGGAGACCNGCGGGGAGACCGCGGGAATCAGGCGCGGTCGACGCGGGGAGACCGCGGGAATCAGGCGCGGTCGACGCGGGGAGACCGCGGGAATCGGGCGCCCTTCACTTCCCGTCCGTCTCCCGGTCCGCGTCGATCACGTCTTCCAGCGTCTCCGTGCCCACGTCGCTCGCGAGCTTGACTCCCGCGAGCGAGACCACGATGCCGCCGACGATGAACGCGGCGAGTTGCTGGACCGGGGTGACGGCGATCCCCCCCATCTCGAACGGGTCGTGGATCGCCTCTTGCGCGAGGAAGTAGCCGGCGAACCCGCGGACGACGAGGGCGACCGCGACGATGACGAACGGGAGGTTGAGGTACGGCGTCCGGATCCCCTCGTCGCGGATCAGCTCGTCGAGCAGCCGCCCGACCGCCGCGGTCACGCCCGCGATCGCGAACCACGGGACCGCGGCGTACGTGAACTCGACCGCCTCGACCAGCGCCGGGGCGTCGCCCAGCTCCGACGCGGAGAGCACGCCGAAGAACCCCCCGACCAGCGCGAGCCCCCCGGCGACGACGTACGTCACGACCGACACCTGGCCGGCGTACAGCGCCTCGCGGACCCGTTCGGGCATCCCCGCGACGAACCGGTCGATCGCGAGGCCTTTATAAAGGAGCGCGGCCCCCAGCAGCCCGGCGACCCCGGCGATCGCCTCGCCGGCGGAGAACCAGTAGAACAACGCGGGCACGAGGAGGAGCGCGATCCCGAACGGGACGAGGATCGTCGACCGGAGCTGCTCGTCGGCGAGGAACTGCTTGAGCAGGTAGTAGGTCGACTCGATGTCGCGGGCCTGCCGAACGACGACGCGGTCGACCGAGTCGACGGGCATCCGCGACTCGACGATCGGGAGCACCTGCTCGTCCTCGGCGGAGTCGACGACGGCGATCGCGGCGCGGGGGTCGTACCGGTCCACGAGGTCGTCGAGCTGCGCGGCGATCGAGCGGTCGGCGCCGACGGCGGTGTCGCTCTCGGCCGAGACGACCGCGACGACCGCCTCCTCGCGCTCGTCTCGGAGGTCGCGGGCGACCCGCAGCGATTCGAGCAGGCAGTTGACGCTGGCGTCCTCCGGGTCGCTCAGCCCGGCGTCGGTGACGAGCGAGCGGACCGCCTCCCAGCCGGCGACCGGCATCGGGACGTTGGTGGCCCGCCCGATCGCCCCGGAGCGGTCGATGCAGATGACCAGCGTCGTCACGTTCCGACTGTCGATCCGCCCGGATAAAAAGCTCCCCGTCGCCGGGGGATCGGCGTGAGGCCTACTCCCAGTATCACACTTTCGCCCGGTTCCGCGCCCCGCTTACCGCAGTTCGGCATCGACCTTACCGCAGTTCGACCTCGACG
Source organism: Halorubrum lipolyticum DSM 21995 (assembly GCF_000337375.1). GTDB lineage: Archaea > Halobacteriota > Halobacteria > Halobacteriales > Haloferacaceae > Halorubrum > Halorubrum lipolyticum. Next base: position 78,341 of record NZ_AOJG01000015.1, read on the forward strand.
TCGCCGCCCTCGCTCGTGAAGGCGCTCGCGACGCCGCTCCCGGCCGCGAACGCGACGCGCTCCGCGCCGATGCCGAGCCGCTCCGCGATCCCTCGTTCGGGCGTGAACTCGCGGACCTCGGGCTCCGCGTCGATCAGCGCTTCGAGCCGGTCCTCCACGTCGTCCTCGGTGCCGAGCTCGTCGACGAGCCCGATCTCCGCGGCGTCGCTGCCGAGGTAGACGCGCGCCTCGGTCTCTCGGATCGCCTCCGGGTCCATGTCCCGGCCCTCGCTCACGGTCTCGACGAACTGCTCGTAGTAGCCGTCGATGATCCCCTGCAGGTACTCGCGCTCGTCCTCCTCGATCTCCCGCAGCGGGACGCCCGCGTCCTTGTACTCGCCGGCGGTGAACTGCTCGTAGGAGATGCCGAGCTTGTCGGCGAGCCCGGCCGCGTTCGGGCGGGAGCCGACGACGCCGATCGAGCCGACGAGGCTCGCGTCGCGCGCCCACAGCTCGTCGCAGCCGCTCGCGATCCAGTAGCCGCCGGACGCGCAGGTGTCGGTGGCGTACGCGAGCGTGGGGCCGTCGAAGTCGGCCGCCGCGCGCCGGATGTCGTCGCTCGGGAGCACCTCGCCGCCCGGGGTGTTGAGCTCGACGACGAGCGCCTCCACGTCCTCGTCCTCGTCGGCCGCCTCGATCTGCTCGACCACGTCGTCAGCGGTCGCCCCGCCCGGCCCCGAGAGCGGGGACGGGCGGCCGGCGTCGCGGGTGATCGGTCCCGAGACCGTCACCTTCGCCGCGTTGTACTCCTCGGTCTCGCCGAACCGACCGCGAGTGAGCCGGGCGAGGAGCCGCTTGCCCGCCACCGTCGCCGTCGCTCCGATCACGGCTGCCGCGAGGAGGCCCTTTCCGGTCGAACGCGCATCGCTTGCCATGCCCCCGATTAGACGTGCGGCCGTTTATATATGCTGTCGGCCGTCGCCGGCGGCCAGTGACCCCCGCTCGCCGCCAGACGCGGCGTCGCGGGTCCGACTCCGGTCCGGAGCGCTGAGACCGAACTCCACCGTCTGACACGCTCCAAAGACCGAGTTTTTGTACCCCTGTACTGATGAACGCGACAGGGATGGCAGGGAACGAGGACGAAGAGGCGTTCGTTCAGTACGGTATCGACGACAGACCCCCGTTCGGAAAATCGCTCCTTCTGGGCGCTCAACACTACCTCACGATGGTGGGCGCGAACATCGCCGTGCCGCTTCTCCTCGCCGGCGCGATGGGGATGCCCGAGGAAGTCATTCCGCGCTTCGTCGGCACGTTCTTCGTCGTCTCGGGAATCGCGACGCTCGCGCAGACGACGTTCGGCAACCGCTACCCGATCGTGCAGGGCGCGCCGTTCTCGATGCTCGCGCCCGCGCTCGCGGTCATCGGCGTCGTGACGGCGAACCCGCCGGAGGGTATCGTCGCCTGGCGGGCGGCGCTGCTCCAACTCCAAGGCGCGATCATCGTCGCCGCGCTCGCCGAGGTCGCGATCGGCTATCTCGGACTCGTCGGCCGGTTGCGGAAACACCTCTCTCCGGTCGTCATCGTGCCGGTCATCGTCCTCATCGGCCTGTCGCTGTTCAACGCGCCCGAGATCACCACGACCGATCAGAACTGGTGGCTCGTCGGCCTGACGCTGGCCACCATCGTCCTGTTTTCGCAGTACCTCGGAGGGCGGTCTCAGATATTCCAGCTGTTCCCGGTCCTCCTCGGGATGGTGGTCGCGTGGATACTCGCCGCGGCCCTGTCGGTCTTCGGCGTCTTCGGGGCGGACGCGCCCGGGTACGTCGATCTGGCGAGCGTCGCCGCGGCCGACCCGGTTCACCTCATTTATCCGCTTCAGTGGGGCGTCCCGAGCGTAACGCCCGCGTTCGTCATCGGGATGCTCGCCGGTGTCGCCGCCTCGATCGTCGAGTCGATCGGCGATTACCACGCCGTCGCCCGCCTCTCCGGCATGGGCGCTCCCAGCAGCGAACGGATGACTCACGGCATCGGGATGGAGGGACTCATGAACGTCTTCTCCGGGGTGATGGGTACCGGCGGATCGACCTCGTACTCCGAGAACATCGGCGCCATCGGTCTGACCGGTGTGGCCTCGCGGTACGTCGTCCAGATCGGTGCCGCGCTCATGATCGTCGTCGGGTTCGTCGGCTACTTCGGACAGCTCGTCGCCACCATTCCGAGCCCGATCATCGGCGGTCTCTACATCGCCATGTTCGCTCAGATCGTCGGCGTCGGCCTCTCGAACCTCAAGTACGTCGACCTCGACTCGTCGCGCAACATCTTCATTATCGGCATCGCGCTCTTCACCGGGCTGGCCGTCCCGGAGTACCTGCGGAGCGTCGGGGGCGCGACCGCCTTGCAACAGGGACTGGCCGACAGCTTCCTGCTCGGTCCCCTCCTCGGCGTCGACGTCGTCGCGAACACGATCTACGTCATCGGGTCGACGGGCATGGCCGTCGGGGGACTCGTCGCGTTTTTCCTCGACAACTCGATAGCGGGGACGGCCGCGGAACGCGGGCTCACCGCGTGGGAGGAGGCGACCGAAGCGGACGCGGAGTTCACGTCCGCGTACGACCGCTTCGTCTCCGAGGAGGAACCGCCCCGCACGGACCGACCGTGACCGCGCGCTAAGCGGTACTCGGCGCGTCGCAAAAGAGCCGCAGAAACGTCGATTCGACCGAACTTACAGCAGACCGGTCTTCTGGAGCTTCATCAGGTCCTCGGTGTCGAGCGTCTCGCCCTCCTTGAACTTCTGGTAGATCTCCTCGGCCTCCTCCTTCTCCTCCTCGCGCTTCTCGGCGCGCTCGTCCTTGCGCTCCTTCTCCTCCTCCTTGTCGAGCTCGCGCAGGCGCTTCTGGACGCGGACGAAGTCCTCGTGGTGCTGGTCGGCGGCCTCCTGGGCCTCGACGAACAGCTCGTGCATCTCGTCGGCCTCGTCGCGGATGTCGTCGGCCTCGCGGTAGGCCTCGATCATCTGGTTGTGGTGCTCCTGGGCCTTGTCGGCGAGCTCCGTCACCTTCTGGTGGTGCTGGGACGCCTCGGAGCGGACCTCCTCGGCCTCCTCGACGAGCTCGTCGAGCTCGCTGGTGTCGTCGACCTTCTCCTTCTTCTCGGCGAGCTTCTCGCGCTTCTCGTCGATCTTCTCGATGAGCTCGCGCTCGTCCTCGGCGTCGAGGACCTCCGTCTGCTGACGGAACTCCAGGTCCTCGATCTCCTCTTTGAGCTCCTCGATGGACTTGCCGGAGCCGAGCTCCATGTCCTGTTTGAGCTCCTCGACCTCGTCGAACAGCTCGTTGGCGTCGGCGTTGAGCTCGTTGCGCTTGTCCTTGTGCTCCTGGACCTGCTCGTTGAGCTCGTCGCGCTTCTCGCGGTGTTCCTGGGCCTCGTCGACCTTCTCGCGCGTCTTCGCGTTGAGGTCGTCGCGCTTGGAGGCGCGCTCGGAGGCCATCTGGTTCAGCTCGTTGCGTCGGTCTCGCAGCTGCCCGGCGCGTTTGATGAGCTGACCCTTCGACCCGTTCTCAAGGTCGTCCTCAGAAAGGTCCACGTTGTCCGCCTCGTCCATCGCCTCGATCTCGTACTCTTCGATGACTTCTTCTTTCGTTACCATTTTTTATCTCTCCATCACCGCTCCGGGGATGGCGCTCGCTCGCCGTCGTGCGTTAAGCCGTACACAAGAGCTCCCGTTCATTTCAGCGTGCGATCCCACCAGCGCCGGAGGCGTTCTGGTACCAGATCCTACCGCGGGGCGACATATAAATACTTCGGTGAATCGGGTGTAAGACGGTAGCACGGACCGTGTACCCGCCGATCCGTGATTACCGATCACACACGGACCGGGACGTATCAGTCCGCTCCGACCTCGTACGAGAGCACGACCCCGTCGTCGAGCCGCTCGGTCCCGACCAGATCGAGCCGCGGGAACGACTCCGTGAACCCCTCGCCGTCGGCGAGCGTCGGCGCGTCCCGTCCCCCGATCACCAACGACCCCACGTACACGTGGAGCTCGTCGACGAGTCCGGCCGCGAAACACGAGTGGATGACCTCGCCGCCGCCCTCGACCATCAGCCGGTCGACGCCGCGGTCGGCCAGCGCCTCAAATCCGGCGGCGAGGTCGACGTGGTCGCCGTCGGGCTCGTCGGCCCTCCTCTCGCCGCTCCCGCTCTCGACCACGACGACCTCGCCGCCGGCGGCCTCGAGGGCCTCGCGGCGCTCGGCCGGCGTCGCCGGAGAGACGAGCAGGTAGGTCGTCGCCGCGTCGTCGAGGATCCGGGCGTCGGTCGGCGTCCGTCCGGTCGAGTCGACGACGACGCGGGCGGGGTTGCCGGGGCGGCCGTTCCGGAGGCGCTCGACGCGGCGGTCCTCCTCGTCAAGGATGAGGCGCGGGTCGTCCGCGAGGACGGTCCCGACCCCGACCAACACCGCGTCCGCGGCCGCTCTGACGCGGTCGACGCGGTCGAAGTCCTCGGGCCCCGAGATCCGGAGCTGCTCCCGGCGCCGCGTCGCGAGCTTCCCGTCGACGCTCTGCGCCGCGTTGACGACGACGTGCATACGCGAGGGTCGCCCGCTCGGGGAATGGTCGTTTCGGTTGTCCCTCCCCTACTCGGTCGCCCAGAGCCCCGCCGCCACGACCGCCGCGAGCGCGACCGCCCCGGCGAGCAGCCCGAACGCGGGCCGGAACCCGGACGCGTCGGCGACGGCGCCGACGGTCGCGGGGGCGAGCGCGCCGGCGCCCATCAACAGGGTCCGGACCACGCCGAGCCCGCCGCCGGCCAGCCGGTCGGGGAGCGCCTCGATCAGGTAGGCGGCGCGGACGGGACGGAACCCGTGCGACCCGAGGCCGAACGCGACAACGAAGGCGCCGAGGACCGCCGGTCCGGACCCCGTTTCCCCCGTCCCGGCGACGACGCCGACGAGGGCCGCGGCGGCGAGCGCGAGCGTCGCGACCATCACCGGGAAGCGGCCGAGGCGGTCGGAGAGGTCGCCGGAGACGAGCTGGACGAAGGTGACCGCGAACAGCGCGGAGTACAGCAGGTTCGCGGTCGCGCTCGACAGCCCCGCGGCCCGCGAGAGGTAGAGCGGGAGGAAGGCGACGGCCCCGTTGTACGCGAACGAGGCGGCGACCGTCGCGAACACGAACGCCGCGAGCCGGCGGTCCTCGAACAGCGCGAGGTAGTCGCGCGCGCTCGGGTCCGGGCCCTCCCGCTCCGGGCCGCGGTCGGCGTCGGCCGGGAGCCGGCCCGGAACCCGGAGGGAGAAGGCCGCCGCCAGCGCGAGCGCGACGACGCCCGTCGCGACGAACAGTCCGCGCCAGTCCGCGCCCGGGAGCCGCGAGAGGAGCGCGGCGAGGGCGGGCGGCGCGGCGACGAACAGGGTGACCGCCGCGGGTGCGGCCACCCCGCCGAGCGCGCCGAAGGTGTCGTGGGCGCCGAGCGCGCGTCCGGTCCGGACCGGGTACACCCGCGACAGCAGCCGCACCGCGACCGTCTTGTGCGCGCCCGTCCCCGCGCCGATCACGAGCATCACCGCCGCCAGCACCGCGAAGGGGGTATCGAAGATCAGCGAGAGGGCGCCGACGCCGGCCACGGCCGCGCCCGCCGCGATCACCCGGACCGCCCCGATCCGATCAGCGATCGCGCCGCTCGGGAACTGCAGGAGGGCGTAGACGGCCATGAAGCCCGAGAACGCCGCGCCGACGGCGGCGTTGCTCACGCCGTAACTCGCCTGCAGGGGCTCGAACAGCGGCGGGAACGCGTACCGCACGAACTTCCCGAGGAACCAGATCAGGGCCGTGAGCACGAGCACGTCGTACTCCCTGACCCGGCCGAGGTTCATCGCCCGTGGATACCCCGGTGACGCTTAAAAACGGACGGAACCGCTCGGTCGCTGCCGGTAGTGCGTCGACCCGCTGACGGCAGCGACGACTTATAAATAGGAAATGCGGTTGGCGCGTGCCGCCGAGCGCCCGGAGGGCGCGAGGTGCGCGCGCGAGGTCGCCGGCGCTCCGCGCCGGCTGCCAGAGGGACCGAAGGTCCCTCGCTGGACGCGGCGAGCGACGCGGGCGACCGAAGGGAGCCCCGAGCGAGCCGCGAGGCTGGGGAGGCGTGAGGCGCGGTTGCGGTCCCGCGAGCGGAGCGAGCGGGAGCACGGAAGTCGCAGCCCGCGCAGCGAACGGAGTGAGCGAGCAGGACCAGGGCGAGACCGAAGGTCTCGCTTGCTCACGCGGTGAAACCGCGTGACCGTCTTCCGGCGGTGCTGTGGGTGGGACTCAAAGGGGCAGCCGCGAGGACGGCGCAGGCGTTCACGAGAGCAAAGCTCTCGTGAGCCAATCAGAACGCAAAGCGTTCTGATGACGACGCCAAGCACCGCAAGGAGCGAGTGAAACGAGCGACTGAGGAGCACAGCGAGCGTACGGCGTCCTCGCGGCTGGGGCTTTGGCGGTGTTCTCCGTCGATCGCCAGTCATTCACTTATAAATCGCTCACGTACGAGGGTCGACATCGTTTTCTCGCCGACCGCCGATCCACCGACCGTGTCCGACCCAACCGCGCACCACGTCGGGATCACCGTCTCCGATCTGGACCGCGCCGTCGACTTCTACACCGAGACGTTCGATCTCGACCCCCTGACCGAGTTCGCGGTCGGCGGCGACGCCTTCGCCGAGGCGGTCGCCGTCGAGGGCGCGTCGGCGGAGTTCGCGCACCTCGACGCGGACGGTATCCGCATCGAACTCGTCGCGTACGACCCCGCCGCCGAGTCGGACGGGACTCCCCAACTGAACCGCCCCGGCGCGACTCACCTCGGCCTCTCCGTCGACGACGTGGAGGGCTTCTACGCCGACCTCAACGACGACGTGGAGACGCTGAGCCCGCCGCAGACGACCGAGACCGGGACGACGGTCCTGTTCGTCAGGGACCCGGAGGGGAACCTGATCGAAGTGCTCGACGCCTGATCCGAGGACGTTCTCACGCCCCGGCTACTGCCGGTTCGCCTCGCGCATCACGAGCAGCGACAGCGGGAGGCTCGCGGCCACGAGCCCGTACACGCCGCCGAGGATCGGCTCGACGCCGAACTCGGGCGCGAGCAGGTAGCCGGAGACGAATCCGAGCGGGTCGAGCACGAGCGCGGCGACGACGATCTGTCTCTGGAAGGGCTGGCTCTCGAACCAGCGGGGGAGGAGGGACATGTAGCGGGGGGTTCTTCGTCGAGGCGTTTGAAAAATGCTATCGCGGTTCGCGCCCCCGAGTCACCGCTGTCTCACTCCACGTTCCCCTCACTTCACCTTCGTGCCCGGCCCGGCGTCCTCGTAGGTCGTGAGGAGGTCGGCCTCCTCGCCGGCCGCGAGCACCATCCCGTTCGACTCGACGCCGAACAGCTCCGCCTTCTCCATGTTCGCGAGGACGACGACCTTCGTGCCGGGCAGGTCGTCGACGTCGTGAAGCTGTTTGAGCCCCGCGACGATCGTCCGGGTCTCCGCGCCGAGGTCGACGCGGAGCCGCAGGAGGTCGTCGGCGCCCTCGATGCCCTCCGCCTCTTCGATCCGGCCGATCCGGATGTCCAGTTCCTGGAAGTCGTCGAAGCTGATCCGGTCGTCGCTGAGGGGTTCGATGTCGGTCATGTCGGTGTCGTCGGTGTCGTCGCCGCCCTCTTCGTCGTCCGCCTCGCCGTCATCCCTCTCGCCGCCCTCCGCCTCGGCGACGCGCGCCTCCAGCTTCTCGTTCAGCGCCTCGACGCGCTCGTCCTCGATCTGCGCGAACAGCTCGGTCGGCTCCTCGAGGTCGCCGGCGGGCCCCTCGCGGGCCGCCTCGACGGTGACCTCGTGGACCGAGCCGTCCTCGCCGAGCTGGTCCCAGAGGTGCTCCGACTTCTCGGGGGCGATCGGCTCGAACAGGACCGCGATCGCCTTCGCGATCGCGACGCAGTCGTGGATGACCTGCGCGGCCTCCTCGGGCTCGTCGTCCACGAGCTTCCACGGCTCGCTCCGCTGGATGTACTCGTTGCCGAACCGGGCGAGGTCGGTGACGGCGTCGCCGACCGCGCGCACGGAGTAGTCGTTGACGGCGGCCTCGAAGTCGGCGATCGCCGCCTCGATCCGCTCGTCGACCTCGTCGCTCGTCCCGTCCGCGATCGGCGCGTCGTCGTAGTTGCGGTGGGCGAACAGCAGGGAGCGGTAGAGGAAGTTGCCGACGGTCCCCACCAGCTCGGTGTTGACGCGGTCGCGGAACTTCTCCCAGGAGAAGTCCACGTCCTGCTGGAACCCGCCGTTGGTCGCGAGGTAGTAGCGCAGCGGATCGGGGTGGAACCCCTCCTCTAAGTACTCGTCGGCCCAGACGGCGCGGTCGCGGCTCGTCGAAAAACCCTTCCCGCCGAGGGTGACGAAGCCGGACGCCATCACCGCGCGCGGCTCGGCGTGGTCCGTCGCCTCCAGCATCGCCGGCCAGAAGATCGTGTGGTGCTGGATGATGTCGCGGCCGATCACGTGAACGATCTCGCCGCCCTCCGGATGGGCGTCGCTCGCGCCCTCCGTCCACGCGGCCTCCCAGTCGAAGGCGTCCGCGCCGACGCGCTCGGAGTACTGCTTCGTCGACGAGATGTACTCGATCGGGGCGTCGACCCAGACGTATAAGACGAGGTCCTGGTCCCCGTCGTCGCCGGGATAATCGATCCCCCAGTCCATGTCGCGGGTGATACACCAGTCCTGGAGCCCCTGCTCGATCCACTCGCGGGGCTGGTTCCGGGCGTTCGAGGTCCCCTCGAGCCGGTCGAGGAAGCCGGAGAGGTACTCCGAGAACGCGGAGACCTCGAAGAACTTGTGGGTGCGCTCGCGGTACTCGGCGGGGTTGCCGGTGATCGTCGACACCGGGTCCTCGATCTCGCCGGGTTCGAGGTGGCGCTGGCACCCCTCGTCGCACTCGTCGCCGCGGGCGTGTGCGCCGCAGTACGGGCAGGTGCCCTCGACGTACCGGTCCGGGAGGAACTGGTCGTCGACGGGGTCGTACGCGACCATGATCTCCTTCTCGTAGAGGTGGCCGCCCTCGTCGAGGTCGCGGACGAGCTGCTGGGTCACTTCCGTGTTCGTCTCGTCGTGGGTGTGGCCGTAGTTGTCGAACTCGACGTTGAACTTCGGGAACGTCGCGGCGTACCGCTCGTGCCAGTCGAGCGCGAACCGCTCGGGGGAGACCCCCTCCTGCTCGGCGTTGACCGCGACGGGCGTGCCGTGCATGTCCGAGCCGGAGACGAACGCGGTCTCCTGCCCGAGTCGTTCGAGCGCGCGCCGGTACACGTCGCCGCCGACGTAGGTGCGCAGGTGGCCGATGTGGAGGTCGCCGTTGGCGTACGGCAGTCCACAGGTCACCACCGCCGGGTCGTCGGTGGGGAAGTCGTCGTGGCTCATGTGGTGCGTGTATCGAGTTGACGTGGATACGGGCCTAAAGCCCGCTGGTTCGGGGCCGTCGGAGGCGCCGTTATCACTCGCTGCGATCTCGGACGGCCGTTTTAAATACGGAACTCCCCTCCGTTCGGTCGAACAGGAATGGACTGGCAGACGACCCCGTACGTGCTCCTGCTGTTCCTCACGTCGCTGACCGCGCTCGCGTGGGGGCTATACGGAGTCCGATCCGTCAGGGACGGCGACCGGAACCCGACGGTCCTCGCGTTCGTCGCGCTGTGCGTCACCGGTTCGATCTGGGCCGGGGGCTACGCCGTCCAACTGGCGGCGCCGACGCTCGGGTCGAAGCTCGCCGCGTACAAGCTGTTACACGTCGGCGCGGCGTTCGTGGGGCCGGCGTGGCTCGCGTTCGCGCTGAGCTATGCCGGCCGCGCCGACCTCCTCACCCGCTCGACCGTCGCGGCGATGGTCGCGGTCCCGGCGGCGCTGCTCGCCGCCCTCCCGACGAACCCGTACTCGCTCGCGCTGACCGACGCCTCGCTCGTCACGCGGGGGTCGGTGACGCTGCTCGTCGCCGAGAGCGGTCCGCTGTACCAGCTCCACCTCGCGTACTCGTACCTGATCATCGGCGGCGGCGTGGCGATCATCCTCCGCGAGTCGCTCCGCTCGGCCCCCGAGGTCCGGCAGCAGGCCGGACTGATGGTCGCCGGAGGGGTCGTCCCGCTCGCGTTGAACGTGGCGCACGTCCTCGCGATCGGCCCGCTCGGCGAGCTGCAGGCGGTCAACCTGACGCCGGTGTCCCTCGGCCTCTCGACGCTGCTGTTCGGAGTGGCGGTGTTCCGCTACCGGCTCCTGGACCTGACCCCGATCGCGGCGCGGATCGTGCTGACCCAGATCGGGGACGGGGTGGTGGTCGTCGACCGCGCGGGGTCGATCGTCGACGTGAACCCCGCGGCCGAGGCCCTCGTCGGCGAGCGCGACCGCGTCGTCGGAACCGACCTCGCGACGCACGTCTCCGACTACGACCGGCTCCCTCTCGACGAGTCGCCGCTCACGACGGTGGCGACGGACGACGGCGAGGCGTTCCTCCAGCTCGACCGGTCGCCGATCGACCGGGGCGGGACCCGCTACGGCTGGGTCGTCCTCCTGCGGGACGTAACGGAGCTCGAGACGCAGCGGCGGGAGCTCGAACGGCGGAACGAGCGGCTGGACGCGTTCGCGTCGGTCGTCTCACACGACCTCCGGAACCCGCTCTCCGTCATCGACGGCTACGCCGACCTCGCCAGAGAGACCGGCGACCCGGCGCACCTCGACGTGATACAGGACACGGCCGGCCGGATGAACGACTTCCTCGAGGACCTCCTCCGGCTGTCCCAGCAGGGCGACACGGTGACGGAGCCGCGGGAGCTGTCCCTCGCCGCCCTCGTCGCCGAGGTGCGCGAGGCGGCGGGAGACGAGGGTGCCGAGGTCGCCGTCGCGGCGGACGTGACGGTGACCGCGGACCGCGAACGGCTCCGACAGGCCCTCGACAACCTGTTCCGGAACGCCCGCGACCACGCGGACGGACCGGTGACCGTGACCGTCGGGCCGCTCCCCGAGGGATTCTACGTCGAGGACGACGGACCGGGCATCCCCGAGGCGGACCGCGACGCCGTCTTCGACGTGGGGTTCACCACCCGCTCGGACGGGACCGGCCTCGGGCTCGCCATCGTCCGGGACATCGTCGAGGCGCACGGCTGGTCGATCGCCGCGACCGAGGGACCGACGGGCGGCGCTCGGTTCGAAGTGACGGGCGCCGACGTTCGAGCGGTCGCCGAGTAGCGCTCAGATCAGCCCGCGGACGACCCGCGCCGCGTCCGCCGCGGTCGGCGCGAGCACGTAGGCGATCGGCTCGACGCCGACCGCGCCCGTCTGGTAGAGGACGAGGGCGTCGGCGTCGTCCAGACCGTCGGCGCCGCCGACCGCGTCGGCGACCGCCTCGCGGGTCGGGCGCTCGGGGTCGAACTCCACGGTCGGATACGACTCCGCGAGCGCCGCGACGGTCTCGGGCGCGTACCGCACGTTCACCGCGCCGCGAGCGGTCGCGCCCGCCTCGCGCGCGGCGAGCAGCACCGTCGCGACGTGCTCGCTCACGCCGAACTCGGGCTCGCCGGGGACCATCGCTTGTCCCTTCACGTCGACGAGGCGACCCGGCACGGCCGCCACGTCGTCGATCGTCCGCGCGTCGTCGAGGCACTCGGCGACGTTGGCGCCGACGTTCGGGATGAGCCGCGCGAAGCCGGAGGCGTTCGTCAGGGTCCGGAGCCCGCGCCGGACCGAGGAGAGCACGCGCTCGCGCTCGCGGAGCCCGCTGTCCGGGTCGTGCACCGAGAACTCCACGTCGGCGTCGGCGAGCGCGGGCATCGCCTCCTCGTGGAGGTCGGCGAGGAGGTCGCCCTCCTCGAGCCGCCGGATCAGCACCTCGATCTCGACGAGCGCCGCGACCGGCGTCGTGTCGCCCGCCGCGAGCCCCTCGCCCACGCGCTCGACGAGCTCGCGAACGCGCTCGTCGGCGACCACCCGGTCGTGGCGGGCCACGTCGCCGTGGGCGTACTTCGAGACCGCGGACTGGGAGATGCCGAGCGCGTCGGCGACCTCGCGCTGGGTGAACCCGCGCTCGCGGAGGTCCTCGGCCAGCATCGAGCGCACCGTCGGGAGGAACTCGTCGACGACGACCTCCTCGATGAATTTCATGCGTCGTCCCCCGTGGGGTCGGCGTCGCCGCCCGCGCCGCCTTCGTCGCCGTCCGTCTCGCCCCCGTCGCGGTGGAACTCCGGGTCGGAGCCGATCCGGGAGGCCTGCGGGCCGTCCTGGTCCTGGTACTTCGAGCCGCGCTCGACGCCGTACGGGCGGTCGGCGGGCGATTTGAGCTCGGTGAAGATGAGCTGTGAGACCCGCATCCCGGGCGTGAGCGCGACGGGCGCGGTGCCGAGGTTCGACAGCTCCAGCGTGATCTGCCCCTTGTACCCGGGGTCGACGATCCCCGCGGTGGCGTGGATGACGATCGCGAGGCGGCCGAGCGACGACCGCCCCTGCACGGTCGCGAGCAGGTCCGGCGGGATCTCCACGCGCTCCGTCGTGGTCCCGAGCACGAAGTCGCCCGGGTGGAGGATGAACTCCTCGCCCGTCGGGACGCGCGTCTCCGTGACGTAGTCGCCGACCTCGTCGGCCTCGGTCGGGTGGATACAGGGGATGTTCGTGCGCTGGAACTCCAGGAAGCGCTCGCCGAGCCGGAGGTCGACGCTCGCGGGCTGGACCTGCTGGTCGACGTCGTCGAGGGGCTCGACCACCAGGTCCCCCTCCGCGAGGCGGTCGAGGATGTCCGCGTCCGACAGGATCATGTCGGGAGAGGGTCGCCCACCGGGTTAAAAACTCTCGAATCCGCGAACGCCGCCGAAGCGGGGAGCGCCGCCGATCCTCACACCGCCGCGATCAGGAGTCCGAGCAGCGCGAAGACCCCCGCGACGGTCCCGGCGACTCCCCGGTCGAGGTCGTGGTAGGCCTCCAGCCCGCCGACGACCACGACCCACTGGACCGCGATCACGACCGCCGAGGCGGCCAGCAGCGGCCCCTCCATCGCCGACATGGCCGCGACGATCTCGTTCGCGATCGCGTCGATCGTTGTCCCCTCGACCGTCGCCGTCGCGAGCGCGTACCAGATCGCGGCGAGCCCGACGGCCAGCCGGACCAGCTCCGCCGCGAGCGCCCACGCCGCGACCGCGAACGAGTCGCCGACTGAGCCGGCGCCGCCCGCGACGCGCGCCCCGCCGTGGAGCGCGAGCGCGAAGACCACCCACCAGATCGGCACCCCGATCAGCGCGTAGCCGACGTAGTCGCCCGACGCGCTCCGCAGCTCCTCGCCCACGTCCACGTCGATCCGCTCGGGCTGGTCGCACTGCTCGGCGACGAGCGAGTCCTCGTCGTCGCCGAACGTCTCGCAGGTCGACTCCGGCGGGTGATCGGGGTTGTCGACCGTCACCTCGCGGTCGATCGTCGCGTCGAAGGCGGCGCCGAGACCGACGATCCCGAGGGTCGTCGCGAGGGTGACGAGAACGACGACGCCGACCGCGAGGCCCCCACCGCCCGGCTTGAGCCGGCGGAAGCCGGCGCGCGAGCGATCGAGGAGGCCGCCGACGAGTCCGGAGAGGGCGGCGAACGGGGAGGGCATACGCGGGTGATCCGTGAGATCCGACAAGTGTCTTGTCCATCGATCGGTTCGAGGCCGGGTGACTGCGGCTCTTTATAAGTCGATCTGCGGTGGCGCGTGCCTGTGAGCGGCCGCCCTCGGCGGCCGCGAGGAGCACGCGCGAGGGAGTCGGTGGTCCGGAGCGAAGCGGAGG
>NZ_AOJG01000016.1 GCF_000337375.1 Halorubrum lipolyticum DSM 21995
GCGCAGGCGTTCACGAGAGCAAAGCTCTCGTGAGCCAATCAGAACGCAAAGCGTTCTGATGACGACGACAAGCACCGCAAGGAGCGAGCACCGCGAGCGACTGAGGAGCGCAGCGAGTGTGCGGCGTCCTCGCGGCTGGGGCTTTGGAAGTGTTCACCGTCGATCGACAGTTACCCACTTATAAGCGAGCGGCTGGGGCTTTGGAAGTGTTCACCGTCGAGTCACCGGCAACCACGTTAAAAGGGCTCACCGACCGCATCCCGATCGTCACCCGCCCCGATCGCTCGCACTTATTAGTACCGTCCGACCGAACCACCACGTAATGAGCCGCAACGACGAGGTCGCCGCCCTCTTAGAGGAGTTTGCCGACCGGCTCGAAGCGACCGGCGTCGAGTACAAGCCGACCGCCTACCGCCGCGCCGCGGAGAACGTCCGCGAGCACACCGCGCCGATCGAGAACCTCGCGGGGGAGGGCGAGGACGCGGTCGCCGAGATCGACCGCGTCGGCGACGCCATCGCGTCGAAGATCGTCGAGTACTTCGAGACCGGCGAGATCGAGGAGCTGGAGGCGCTCCGCTCGGAGCTGCCCGCCGACATCGGGGCGCTGACCGCGGTCGAGGGCGTCGGCCCGAAGACGGTCGGGAGCCTCTACGAGGCGCTCGGGATCACCACGCTCGACGAACTGGAGGAGGCGGCGGAAGCGGAGCAGATCCGCGAGGTCTCCGGCTTCGGTGCGAAGACCGAGGAGAACATCCTGGAGAACATCCCGTTCGCGCGCGAGGCCCGGAAGCGCACCCGCCTCGGCGACGCCCGCCCGGTCGCGGACGCCGCGCTGTCGTACCTCGACGACCTCGACGCGGTCGCGTCGGCCGAGGTGTGCGGCTCGATCCGGCGCTGGAAGGACACCATCGGCGACGTCGACCTGCTCGTCGCCAGCGACGCGCGCGAGCCGATCGTCGAGGCGTTCACCGAGTGGCCCGAAGCCGACGCGACCATCGAGGCCGGTACCGGCAAGGCGAGCGTCCGCGCGAGCGGCACTCGGGTGGACCTCCGGATCGTCGACGGCGGGGAGTTCGGCGCCGCGCTCCAGTACTTCACCGGCTCGCGCGCCCACAACGTCGCGGTGCGCAACCGCGCGATCGACCGCGACCTGAAGCTCAACGAGTACGGCCTGTTCGACGTGAGCGAGGTCGAGGACCCCGACGCGGGCCAGCGGGTCGGCGAGCGCGTCGCGGGCGAGACCGAGGACGGCGTCTACGAGGCGCTCGACATGGAGCCCGTCCCGCCCGAGCTCCGGGAGGACAACGGCGAGGTCGCGGCGGCCGCGGCGGGTGAGCTTCCCGACCTCGTCGAGACCGAGGAGCTCCGCGGCGACCTCCACACCCACACCGACTGGTCGGACGGCGGGTTCTCGATCGCGGAGATGATCGAGGCGGCCGCGGAGCGCGGCTACGACGCGCACGCGGTCACCGATCACGCCGCCGGGCCGGGGATCTTCGGCAACACCGGGCTGGACGAGGCCGAGATCGCCGAGCAGGCGGAGGCGGTCACCGACGCGGTCGACGCGGTCGACGCCGACATCGAGGTGTTCCACGGGATCGAGGCCAACATCGACGCCGAGGGGGCGATCACCACCGACGACGAGACGCTCGCCGACCTCGATATCGTCGTCGCCTCGCCGCACTCCGCGCTGGGCCAGGACCCCGACGCCGCCACGGAGCGGCTGATCCGGGCGGTCGAACACCCGCACGTCGACGTGCTCGGCCACCCGACCGGCCGGATCATCAACAGTCGCCCCGGGATCGCGCCGGACGTGGAGGCCGTCGTCGCGGCCGCGGCCGACGCCGGCACCGCGATCGAGGTGAACGCGAACCCAGCCCGGCTCGACGCCGACGGGGATACCGTCCGAGCCGCGATCGACGCCGGCGCGACGATCGCCGTGGACACCGACGCGCACTCCCCCCGCGAGCTCGATAACGCCCGGTACGGCGTCCACACCGCCCGACGCGGCTGGGCCGAGACGGCGGACGTGCTCAACGCGCGCTCCTCCGACGAGATCCGGGCGTTCCTCGACGGCTGATCGCGACGCCTCCCCCTCCGCGACGCTCGCCACCGAGCGAAACCGGTTTGCCCGCGACTCGCCTACGCTTCGCCAATGGACCGCGAGCAGGCCGTCGCTCGGCTGGAGACCCTCGTCGACCGCGTCGAACGCGAGACCATGCCGGTCCCCGTCCGCGAGGTGTGGGCCTTCGGCGACGTGGCGCTCGGGCTCGACCCGGTCGAGCGGCTCGACGTCTACCTCACCAAAGACGTGATCATGGGCGGCGACACCGAGGCCGCCGCCGACTTCGCGGCCGAGTACGGCGTCAAGGGCGTCGGCACCTCCGTCCGCGCCGAGTGGGCCGAGGCGCACCCCGACCGCGTCCGCGTGAGCGACAACGGGTACGCCGCGCCCGAGAAGTGCCTCGCGGCCGAGCTCGTCGCTGATGACGAGCCGATCCACCTCGAAGTGTGCAACGCGGGCTTCGAGGACAACGTGCGCCAGCGGCTGAAGGGCGCGCTCGCCCGCGACGCCTACGAGGAGGTGCTCGACCCCCGCGGCGTCTGCCTGTGGGTCGACGGCACCCGCGACGAGGAGGCGTTCGACCGGCTGCGCGAGGCCTCGCTCGCGATGCCGACGCTCCCCACCGCGCTGGGCATGCTCGGCGCCGACGAGGAGGTCGCGAACGAGGCCGCGGACGTGCTCAAGCGACGGCGCGCCGAACAGGAGGGCGCGTCCGTGCGCGGCGACATGGTCTGAGTCGGGTCGAGCGGGCCGGGCGGGCCGAGCGCCCTTATAAGTAGTCGCCCAGCAGCGGCTCGACGCGCTCGCGAGTGTCCTCAGGGATCGCCTCGGTGGGCGTGTTGACGGTGCCGTCGAGCGAGGTGTGCGCCTCGCACTCCAGGTCGTCGGGGAGCGTGCGCACGGCCTCCTCGACGGCGGCCTTGATCGCCGTCTGGTTCCGTTCGGCGTTTTCGAGGACCTCCGCGAGCGTCACCTCGCTGTCCGCCTTCCACACGTCGTAGTCGGTGACGCCGGCGATCGTCGCGTACGCGATCTCGGCCTCGCGGGCCAGCTTCGCCTCCGGGATCGCGGTCATGCCGACGAGGTCCCACCCCTGGCTCTTGTAGAACTCCGACTCCGCGCGCGTCGAGTACTGCGGCCCCTCGATGCAGACGTAGGTGCCGCCCTTCACGACGTTCGTGCCGTCTGCGCCGTCGTCGCCGTCACCGCCCACGGCCGACTCCGCGGCCTCGGTGAGGTGGTCGACCAGTTCCGGGCTGTAGGGGTCCGCGAACGGCTGGTGGACGACGACGCCGTCGCCGTAAAAGGAGAGGTCGCGGTGCTTCGTCCGGTCGTAGATCTGATCCGGGACGACGAGCGTGCCGGGCTCCAGCTCCTCCTTCAGGCTCCCGACCGCGTTCGACGCGAAGACGTGGGTGACGCCGGCCTTTTTCAAGGCGTACATGTTCGCGCGGTACGGGAGGTCGGTGGGCGAGACGCCGTGGTTCGAGCCGTGTCGGGGGAGGAACGCGACCTCCTTCCCGGTGTCCGCGAACTCGCCGATCGTGATCGCGTCGCTCGGCTCGCCGTAGGGCGTGTCGTACTCGACCTCGCGCACGTCGTTCAGGGGGAGCGCCTCGTAGATTCCGCTGCCGCCGATGAAGCCGATAGTGCTCATACGCGGAGTGCGCCCGCTCGCTACTTATACGGATTGAAAAGGGGATTACAGCAGCCACCGCACCGCCGCCAGCGCGAGCGCGCTCACGACGAGCAGGTGGACGAGGACGGCGCCGACGGCGGCCCCGCCGACCTCGCGCATCTCCCGGAGCCGGATCGAGAGCCCGAGACCGACGAACGCCAGCGTGAAGAGCGCGTCCGAGACGCGCCCGATCGACTCCAGCGCGGCCGGCGAGAGGAGCCCGCTGTTCGCGATCGCGGCGACCGCGAGGAAGCCGAGGAGGAACTTCGGGAACTCCGCCCACAGCCGGCGCACGCCGGGGTCCGTCGCCGACCGCGCCGCGTACGCGAGCGAGTAGGCGACGGCGACCCCGCCCAGAAGCGAGTTGCGCGCGAGCTTCGTCACGGTCGCCCACTGGCCCGCCTCCGGCGAGTGGGCGAACCCGGCCGCGGCGACGGGACCGGTCGAGAACATGCTCACGCCGGCCCAGACGCCGAACTGCCGGCCGGTGAGCCCGAGCCACTCGCCGGCGATCGGGAACGCGACGAGCGTGACGGCGTCGAAGAGGAGGACGGTCGCCGCCGCGAACGTGATCGCCGAGCCGCGCGCGTCGAGCACGCGACCGATCGCGACGACGGCGGAGACGCCGCAGATGCTCGCCCCCGCGGCGAGCAGCGAGGGCGTCTCCCCGTCGAGCCGGAACAGGAGCCGGGCGATCGCCTCCGCGAGCAGGAGCCCGCCGGCGACGGCGGCGACCACCATCCCGAGCACGGTCGGCCCCGCGGCGAGGAACTCCTCGACGACGACCGCGGCGCCGAGCAGGACGATCCCGGTCTCTAAGAAGAGCTTGTCGACGCCGACGCCGGGCTCGGCCATGTCGGGCGTCCCCGCCGTGTTGCCGACGAGCGCGCCGACCGCGACGGCGACGACGAGCGGCTGGAGCCCGTCGACCGCGCCGGCGACGAGGTGCGAGAGGAGCGCGCCGACGGCCAAGAGCGCGAGACCGGGGAGGTACGACCGAGCGGCGTCGGCGACTCCCATCAGAAGCGGCCCGCGGCCTGTGCCGCGGCGTGGGCGGCGACGACCCCCAGCCCGAGCGCGAGCGCCTGCCAGCCGCGGTCGAGCGCGGTCCACCGGTCGACGAGCGGGGAGCCGGTCCCGGGGGCGGCGGCGTCCGGCCGGTCGCCTGGGGCATCCGCCCGGTCGCCGGGATCGACCGCCCGCCCTCCCGGCCCGTCGCCTGCGTCCGATACCATGCGTGGGGATCGCCGCGCTCGCTATTTATAAGGACGGAATCGGGCCGTTTCGGGCGGACGGGAGCGGCGAACGGGCGCCGGCGCCGGACCGAAAGAGGCACCTCGCGGGGCGGTGTCGTGTCCACAATCGATGCCCACCACCCAGATCAAAGACCCCGTTCACGGCTACGTCGAGCTGCCGAACGCGCTCGTCGAGGGCGTCGTCGACACCCGGCCGTTCCAGCGGCTGCGGTACGTCCGCCAGCTCTCGGCCACGCACCTCGTGTACCCGGGCGCGAACCACACCCGGTTCGAGCACTCGCTCGGCGTCTACCACCTCGGCCGGACCGTCTTCGAGAACCTCCGCCGACAGTCGTACGTCACGCGGGACGCGACGACCGACGAACTGGAGGAGATCCAGCGCACGCTGGAGTGCGCCTGCCTGCTCCACGACGTGGGTCACCCGCCCTTCTCGCACCTCTCCGAGGGGTTCCTCGACGAGGGGGTCCTCCGGGAGCGCGTCGTCGAGACCGGGTTGGTCGACGCCTTCGATTCGGCCGGCGTCGGCGGCGCGCCGCTCCGCTCGGCGAACCCGCACGAGCTGCTCGGCTGCGTGATCATCGTCGAGGAGTACGGCGACGCCCTCCGTGATTTCGACGTGGACCCGTTCGAGGTGTGCGCGTACGTGCTCGGCTACAGCCTCGCGTACGAGCGCGGCGAGCCGTGGCAGTACGGGGTCGGCGCCCAGCTGCTCCACTCCCCGATCGACGTGGACCGGCTCGACTACATCACCCGGGACAACTACATGACCGGCGCGGGCGTGCTGAGCTTCGACGTCGACCGCATGGTCGACGCCTACACCGCCCACCCAGAGGAGGGGCTGGCGCTCACCGAGAAGGCGCTCTCGACCATCGGCAACTACCTCGAGGGGCGGATCGCGCTGTACATGTGGGTCACCCAGCACCACAAGTCGGTGTACGCCAACCGCCTCCTGCAGGCGATGCTCGGCGAGTACGAGGCCGTGACCGGCGAGAGCCCGGTGACGGTCGACGGCGTGCTCGCCCGGGAGCTGGACGACAACGCCGTGCTCGAACGGCTCCGCGTGGCGGCCCGCGAGCATCCCGACTCGACGCTCGCCTCGATGTACGACCGCTTCCGCGGGCGGCGCTTCCCGGCCACCTGCTGGAAACACCGGATCGCGCTCGCCGACCGGATCGGCAGCGATCTCGAGGGCGGAGACGGAACCGGCGGGGACGGCGATAGCGACGGGGACGGCGATAGCGGCGAGGGCGACCGCGGCGGGGAACGCGGTCCCGCTCTCGACGATTTCACGGCGTGGCTCACCGAGGGCGACGACCGGCTGGAGCGCCTCCTCGCCGACGCCCTCGACGTGCCGGTCCACGAGGTGTGGATCGACCGCTCGTACGTGCCCGCGTACGACCCCGACGAGCTGGAGGACATCCCCATCGCGTACGGCGGGACGACTCGGTCGGTCGGCGACTGGGGACTCTACGGCGACCGCGCGTTCGACGTGCCGATCCCCTTCGTGTTCGTCCCCGACGGGACGAAGCGGCGGGCGATCCGCGTCCTCAGAGAGGCGTTCGAGCGCGAGGTCGGCGAGGGGACGGGGGCGTGAGACGGGACGGACGGTTCGCAGACTGCTCGGTATTTAAATGGTCGCGCGAAACGGCGGAGAACGAGCGCCGCGGGCTACGCGAAAACGAGCCGGCGAACGGCGTCGGGCAGGGGGATCGCGATCGGGCCGGATGCGGCCGACTCCGCGCGTCGCGCGTCTCGATTGGGCCGGAGAGGCGGCGGTCAATCGGGCGAACCGGGGGGTCGAAGTCGACTCGACCCGGTCAGTCGTCGGCCTCGGCGGGGACGCGGTCGTCGGAGTCGTCGGCGTCTCCCTCGGCGTCGGCGTCGCTTTCGGTGTCCGCGTCCGCCTCGTCGTCGACCCGCGGGAAGTTCTCGATCGTCGCCTCACGGAAGGCGTCCTCGTCGAACTCGTGGTCCCCGTCGAAGAAGTCGAGGACCGTCTGCACGTCCGTCATCGCGTTCTTCAGCGCGGTCGAGGCGCCCGGCGAGGGCGTGATGTTGAACAGAATTCCGTCGCCGGTGATCTTCGCCTCGCCCATGTCGAGCTCCTTGGTCTCCGTGTTGACGATCTGCGGGCGCACGCCGCCGTACCCCTTGGCGCGCTCGATATCGTCGACGTCGACGGTCGGGACGACCTTCTGGACGTTCGGGAGGAACGCACGCTTGCCGACCTCGGGGATGTCGTACACGAGGTTGCGCACGACGTAGGGGAAGAGGATCCGGTCCGAGAGGATGTTGACGTAGCTCAGGACCGACCCGGGCGAGAAGCCGAACACGTCGGCGAAGTCGCTCACGGTGGAGAGCTCGCCGCGCTCGAGCGCGGGGACGAGCTTCGCCGTGGGGCCGAACCGCGTGACGCCGTCGTCGTGCACGTCGGCGTCGCCGTGGACCGCCGCGAACGGGAGCTTCTTCATCTGGAGCGTGTACACCTTCCCGTTCAGGAGGTCGTCCGCGAGGAAGAAGCTCCCCGCGACCGGCAGCAGCGACATGTGCTCGCCGTACCCCATCTCCTTCGCGAACTGGAGGCTGTGGGAGCCGGCGGCGACGACGACCGCGTCGGCCTCGAAGTCGCCGTCGTCTGTCTCGACCGTGAACCCGTCGCGCCCCTCGTCGACGTTCTCGACCGCGGTGCCGAGGTGGACGGAGACGCCGTCCTCGGCTCGGGCGGCGTCGACGAACGACTTCGCGACCGCGCCGTAGTCGACGACGTAGCCGTCGGGCGTCTGGAGCGCCTTGAGCTCCGTGGACCGGTCGCGCCCCTCGACGACCTTCGGCTCCAGCTCTTCGATCTCCTCGCGGCCGATCTCGCGCAGCTTCGGGAAGAGGTCGCCGAACCCGTTCTCGTGGTAGCGCTCCTCCAGCTTGGCGACCTCCTCGTCGCCGACGCCGAGCACCATCTTGCTCCGCTTGCTGTGCATCTCGCGGTCGGGGTCCGTCCCCTCGAGGTAGCCCGCGAGCAGCTCGGCGCCCTCCTTGACCTCCTCGGCCTTCTCGAGGGTGTAGTTCGTCTCGATGTCGCCGAAGTGCAGCGTCTGGGAGTTGTTCGTCCGGTGGGAGTTGATCGCCGCGATCTCCCGCTCCTTCTCGATCAGCGTCACGTCGTCGACGTCGGTGAACTTCGCCACCGTGTACAGCAGCGACGCCCCGCTTATCCCCCCGCCGACGATGATCAGGTCAGTGTTCTCGGACATGCGTGGTGAAAGCTCTCACTCTCCGGAACGAACTCGGCCGTTAACGTTCTTGCTATCTCTCGGCGCTGATCGGCCGGGAGAGGCCCTACAGTCGTCGTTTTTGAGGTTCGACGAACGTCGAACACCACCGGGAGATCGGAGCGGTTAGCTTCCGTCGCGAGCCGCCCGGTACCGCTCGCGGAGCCGATCGAACAGCTCCCGGCCCGTCGCGGTTCGCAGGCGGGGCTCGGTCGTCGCGAAGAACTCGTCGAGGTCGTCGTACTCGCGGAAGGCGTCCGGGTCGCCGTCGGCGGGGTCGTACCGATCGCCGCGCTCGTAGCGCACGGCCTGCAGACAGACGTCGAGGAGGTCGCACTCCTTGACGAGCACGGCCTCCGGCGACTCCCGGGCCTCGTACGCCTCCCACGCGTCGCGGACGCGGTCGGGCAGCGGGCCGGCGAGGTCCGCCATCGCCGCGCGCTCGGCGTCCTCCTTGGCGTCGGGGTCGACCGACTCCGCGGTCGAGTCGGCGCGGGTCGCGATATCGCCGGTCTCGGCCTCCGCCACGTCGTGGACGACCGCGAGCCGGAGCGCGCGGTCGAGGTCGACGCCGGGCAGGTCCCCGCGGAACCGGTCGCCGAGCGTCAGCACGAGGTACGCGACGCCCCACGCGTGCGCGGCCACCGACTCGGGGGCGTCGACGCCGCGGAGCTGCCAGCCCGTGCGCCGCTCGTCTTTGAGCGCGTAGGCGTCGAGGAGGGCGTCGAGGGCGGGCTCGGCGTCGGGGGCGGGCTCGGCGTCCGACTCCGGTTCGTCCGAGTCGTCTCCGGCCATCGCGGGCGGCTACTCGGCGAGCGTCCAGGCGCCGTCGCCCGCGCGGTCGGCCACGTCGCGGCGGACCATCTCGTCGAGCACCTCGTCGAGGCGGCCGGCCTGGGCGACCTCCATCTCGATGCGGCCGATGCCGTGGTACTCGTCGAGGTAGTGCCGGACGTCCTCCCGGTCGAAGACGCTCTGGTCGGCGCGCTCCATCGCGCCCTCGGTGAGGTCGATCATGTCCTCGAGGAAGTTCCACGGGTAGACGACCCACGTCCACTGCTCGAGCCGCTCGCCGACGAAGTCGGGCTGGAACTCGGAGGTGCCGAGCAGCTGGAGGGTGGCGGTCCGGATCTCGCCGGCGTTCCGGTCGTCGACGTACTCCTCGGCGCGGCGGATCGAGCCGCCGGTGTCCGCGATGTCGTCGATGATCAGGACGTCTTTCCCCTCGACGCTCCCCTCCGGCATCGGGTAGCGGATCTGGGGCTCGCCGCTCTTCTCGGCGGTCCCGACGTAGTGTTCCATCTTCAGGCTCGTGAGGTCGTTGAGCCCGAGGAAGTCGCAGACGCACCGCCCCGCGAACCAGCCGCCGCGGGCCAGCGCGACGACCACGTCCGGCTCGAAGTCGGCGCGCTTCACCGCGTTCGAGACGTTGCGGCAGAGCCCGTAGATGTACTCCCAGTTGGTGAGGGTGCAGTCGAAGTCGTCCGGGAGATCGCTCATACGGCCGACCTTCCCACCCGCGCGCTCATAAGGGTTTAGCAACGCTTCCGGAGGGAAGCAACGGGGGCGGGAACCACGCACAGCCTACTCGGAAACATTGCGGTGGCGTGCGCCTGCGAGCGGCCGCTTATAAGCGGCCGCGAGCAGCCCGCGCGAGGGAGTCGGCGACGGCCGAGCGTAGCGAGGCCGGCGGCGACGAGGCTGGGGAGGCGTGAGGTGCGGTGTCGTGCGGTTGGGTGGGACTCAAAGGGGCAGTCGGGAGGGCGGCGCAGACGACGCAAGCACCGCAACGAGGGAGCGCCAGCGACCGAGTGAGGCGCGCAGCGAGTGTGCGCCGCCCTCCCGGCTGGGGCTTTGGAAGTGTTCACCGTCGATCCGTTATCAACTATTTATAAGTAATCGGCTGGGGCTTTGGAAGTGTTCACCGTCGATCNGATCCGTTATCAACTATTTATAAGTAATCGGCTGGGGCTTTGGAAGTGTTCACCGTCGATCCGTTATCAACTATTTATAAGTAATCGGCTGGAACTTCGCGAGTGCCCCCCGCGTCAGCGACAGCGACGACGTAGCGTCGGGACCCACGAGTCCGAACCCCCGGATCCACACAAACGCAACAGTACTACACTACGTATCGGTCCCGACACGATTTAGGTGGCCCGCCCGCAACGGGTCGGTAATGAGCACTCAGGCCGCGACGGAGGAGCGGACGGTCGTGATCGGGCTGGAGGTCCACGTCCAGCTCGAGACCGACACGAAGATCTTCTGCGGCTGCTCGACGGAGTCCGAAGACGACGAGGAGCCGAACACGCGCACGTGCCCGACCTGCCTCGGGCTCCCGGGCGCGCTGCCGGTCCTCAACGAGGGCGCCGTCGAGGCCGCGGTGAAGATCGGCAAGGCGATCGACGCCGACATCCCCGAGACGACGACGTTCCACCGGAAGAACTACTACTACCCCGACCTCCCGAAGAACTTCCAGCTCACCCAGTACGACGCCCCGATCTGCCAGTCCGGGGAGCTTGAGGTCCGCGCCGACGACGAGCCCCGGACCATCGGGATCACCCGCGCGCATCTCGAGGAGGACCCCGGGAGCCTCCAGCACGCCGGCGGCTCGATCGAGTCGGCGACGCACACCCTCGTGAACTACAACCGCGCCGGGACGCCGCTGATGGAGATCGTCACGGAGCCGGACTTCCGGTCGCCGGCGGAGACGCGGGCCTTCCTGGCGAAGCTCGAGGAGGTGCTGGAGTACCTCGGCGTCTTCGACCCGACCCGCGACGGGAGCCTGCGCGTCGACGCCAACGTCTCCCTGGTCCCCGAGAGCGAGGTCGCCGACGACGGGACGATTACCGAGGAGGCCCTCGCGGACGTGAACCGCGCCGAGGTGAAGAACATCTCCAGTCACAAGGGCGCCGAGCAGGCGCTCGCGTACGAGGTCACTCGGCAGGAGAACGTGCTCCGGCGCGGCCGCGAGATCGAACAGGAGACCCGCCACTGGGACGAGGCGCGCGGCGTCACCGTCTCGATGCGCTCGAAGGAGGCCGAGAAGGACTACCGCTACTTCCGGGAGGCCGACCTCCCGGCGCTGGAGGTGTCGGACTGGAAGGAGTCGATTCCGATCCCCGAGCTGCCCGACGCCCGCCGCGAGCGCTTCCGGGAGGAGTACGGGCTCGACCGCGAGTCCGCCTCGAAGCTCACCTCGACGAAGGCGGTCGCCGACTTCTTCGAGGACGTGGCCGAGCAGTTCGACCCCGAGCTCGCCGCGACGTGGGTCGCCGACAACCTGCTCGGCGAACTCAACTACCGCGAGATGTCGATCACGGACGTGGAGGGCCGCCTCGAC
>NZ_AOJG01000017.1 GCF_000337375.1 Halorubrum lipolyticum DSM 21995
AGGTGATGCAGGAGACCGGCGGCAGCGCCGACCCCGGCGAGGTGAACGGGCTGCTCCGCGAGGAGCTGGACGGGTAACCGCCGTGAGCGCCCGCAGCGAGGCTCCGGACCGATGAACGTCACCGTCGAGGTCGTCGGCGAGGGGACGGACGAGTACGACCTCCCCGACGACGCCACCTACGCCGACCTCATCCGCGAGGCGGGCTACCACCCGCAGGAGGCGTCGGCGCTCGTCGACGGCTCGCCGGTCCCTGGTGACCGCGTCGTCGACGCCGGATCGGTGAAGCTGCTTCGGCTTATAAAAGGCGGGTCGACGGACGACGGCGCGTGAGCGGGGAGCGCGACGCCGGCGACTCGACCGAGCTCGACCGCGACCCGCCCGACGGAGTCGCGATCGAGCCCGCGACGCCCGACGACCGGCTCGACGCGCTCCGCGTGCTCGACGCCGCGATGCTGGAGACGGACCCCGAAGTCGTCGACGCCGCGATCGACGCCGGCGACGCCCTCGTCGCCCGGTTTACACGGACGGGCGCGGTCGTCGGCGCGCTGGTCGCGACGCGGCCCGAGCCGGACCGACTCCACGTCGACGCCCTCGCCGTCCGGCGGTCGCGTCGCGGTCGCGGGATCGGCTCCGCGCTCGTCGCCGCGGCGGTGCGACGCGCCGAGCGCGACGCCGAGTCCACGGCCGTCACCGCGGGGTTCGACGCCGACCTGCGAGCCCTCTACGCGGGCCTCGGGTTCTCGGTCCGACCGGCCCGATACGAGGACGCTCTCGACCCCGGCGCCACCGACGCCGGCGCTCCCGACCCCGGCGCCTCCGACTCCGGTGCCTCCGACTCCGGCGCTGACCGCGTCGCGGAGGGCGACGCAGACCGTCTGTGGGGGCGGAGAGCGGCGGACAGAGCGACGGGAGGGGAGTCGCCGTGACCCCGACGCAAGCGGCGCGTCCGACTCGCGGCTGACTGAGCTTTTTCCATGTGGTACGCGTACACATACTTCCCTGTCGATGTCCTCTACAACCGGCTCTCACGACACTCTCGATGGTACCGACGGCGGGGCGGTAGACTCGGTCGACGGTCCCTGGCTTCGGTCGACCGCGTCCGCGGGCACCCGGCCGAAGAGCGAGCGCTATCCCGGCTGTCACCACCGCGTCCGCGTCGCCGCGCTCACGGCCGAGGTGGAAGCGCTCGAGGCGGAGGTCGAGGCGCTCGAACAGATCGTCGAGTCGAAGGAGCGACAGCGGCAGCAGCTGATCGACAACTACGAGACGATCGTCGCGGCCCGGTCTGAGGCCGACGACGCGGCCGACGCCGAGTCCGACGCGTCCGACGAGACCGAGAGGTGGCGACTGCGCGCCGCGGTCGCGTCGCGTCTCGAACGGGCGGCGGCGTGGGTGCGACGGTCGGACGAGTAGCCGGAGCAGTCGTCCGTCGGCGGGCCGCTCACCGATGTCCATTTCCGGAGCGACCCCGTCAGTCCGGGTATGAACGCCGATTCGCTCGCGATTTCGACAGACATTCACCCCCGAGCCGCGGTGAGAGACACATGAGTGGAAAAGACGACTACTACAACCGGTCGAAACAGCAGGGGTACCGGAGCCGCGCCTCCTACAAGCTGAAACAGCTCGACGAGGAGGCGGACCTCTTCGAGCGCGGCGACACCGTCGTCGACCTCGGCGCCGCGCCCGGCGGCTGGCTGCAGGTCGCCGCCGAGGAGGTGGGCGAGTCGGGGACCGTCATCGGCGTCGACCTCCAGCGTATCGACGACCTCGAGGAGCACGACGTGCAGACGCTCCGCGGCGACATGACCGAGGAGCGCACCCGCCACTACCTGCGCGAGGCGGTCGGCGAGCGCGGCGCGGACGTGGTTATCTCCGACATGGCGCCGAACATGACCGGCGAGTACGCGCTCGACCACGCCCGGTCGGTCCACCTCGCGCGGCAGGCGTTCGACGTGGCCGAGGAGCTGCTCGCGCCCGGCGGCGACTTCGTCGTGAAGGTGTTCCAGGGCGAGGACCTCGACGCCTTCCGCGAGGACGTTCGCGCGGAGTTCGAGTACCTCCGGACCGTCTCGCCGCCGGCCTCCCGCGACTCCTCCTCGGAGGTGTACCTCGTCGCCAAGGGACTGAACACCGCCCCCGTCGCGGCCGGTGACCGGATCGAGGTGACCGTCGAGGAGCGCGGCGACGAGGGCGACGGGATCGCGTACGTCGAGGGGTACTCGATCTTCGTCTCCGACGCCGACGTGGGCGAGACGGTGACCGTCGAGGTCGACGACGCCAAGCCGCGGTTCGGGTTCGCGACGCGCGTCGGCGGCGGCGAGAGCGACCGCGGCGACGAGTAGACAGCGGCGACGAGTAGACAGCGGCCGCGGCGACGAATTGACCGCGAGTGGAGGGCGACTTCCGGAGCCGTTATTACACGAGATAATTCGCGTCGAGCGGTTATATACCCCCGCCCGAAACGGGCGGCAAATGGATCGCAACGGCACGGGAGACCGATCGGACGAAGCGGAGACGTACCGAGAGAACGGAGCGCGGTCGAACGGTCGCGGATCGGACGGTCACGGATCGAACGGCCGTGGATCGAACCCGGAGGCGGCGCGGGCCGCGAACGGGGAGGCGGCGCGGGCCGCGAACGGGCAATCGACGCGAACCCCGAGCGACGACGCGCCGATCGAGGCGTTCAGCGAGGTCGCGGCGCGCCTCGCCGACGGCGACCTCGGAGCGCGCTTCCCGGAGGCGGCGGCGAGCGGGGACGCCGCCGCGCTCGCGAGGGATCTCAACGCGTTCGTCGAGGGGGTCGCCGAGACGCTGTCCGCGACGGAGGGGTTCGGCGACGAGGTCGCGGGGGCCTCCGAGCACGTGCGGTCGAACGTGGCGCGAGCGAAGGCGCAGAGCGACGACGTGTACGAGGCGGTCGACGGGATCGAGACGGCCGCGACCCGCCAGCGCGACGACATCGCGGAGGCGACCCGAGAGCTCCAGAGCGTCTCGGCCGCGACGGAGGAGGTCGCGGCGTCGGCGGAGGAGGTGGCGACGACCGCCGGGAACGTCGCCGAGCGCGCCGACGAGGGGAACGACGCCGCCGCGTCGGCGATCGAGGAGCTCCAGGTGGTCGACGAGCGGACCGAGACGGCGCTCGACCGCGTCGAGGAGCTGGAGGCTGAGGTCGCGGCGATCGAGGACGTCACCGACCTCATCCGCGACATCGCCGACGAGACGAACATCCTCGCGCTGAACGCCTCCATCGAGGCCGCGCGGGCGGGCGAGGCCGGCGCCGGGTTCGAGGTCGTCGCCGAGGAGGTCAAGAGCCTCGCCGAGGAGTCCCGCGACGCGACCGCCGAGATCGAGTCGTCGATCGGCTCGGTGCGCGACGAGACCGACGCGACCGTCGCGGAGATTACGGACATGCGCGATCGGGTCGGCGAGGGGATAGACACCGCCGAGAACGCCCTCGAGGCGTTCACTGACCTGACCGACGACATCGAGGAGACCACGAGCGGCGTCGAAGAGATTAGCGACGCGACCGACGACCAGGCGGCCGCGATCGAGGAGGCGGTCGACATGGTCGAGTCGGTCGGGGGCCTCGCGGACGACACCGCCGAGGACGCGGCCGAGGTGACGACGATCGCCCACACGCAGAAGACGTCGCTGACGGAGGTGGCCGCCGGCGCGTCGACGCTGAACGACCGAACCGGGGCGCTCGACGACCGGCTCGACGCCTACGACCTCGCCGGGAGCGCCGCGGGCGGCGACGACACGGTCGTCGAGTTCTGGCACGCGCTCGGGGGGCGCAAGGCGCGGCTGCTCGACGAGTTCGTCGACGAGTTCGAGGCGGCGACCGAGGGCGTCTCGATTCGGCCCTCCTCGAAGGGGAGCTACCGGGGCGTGTTCGACGCCACCCTCGCGGCGGCCGAGCGGGGCGAGCCCCCGGCGATCGCGCACCTCTACGAGATCGGCACCGAGCGCGCGCTCGACAGCGGGGCGTTCGCCCCGGTGGAGGACCTGCTCGCGGAGACGCAGCTCTCCCCCGACGACCTCCTCGACCCGGTCGCGAACTACTACCGGACCGACGGGCGGCTCCACTCGCTCCCCTTCAACGCCTCGACGCCGGTGCTCTACTACGACCGGGCGGCCTTCGAGCGCGCCGGGCTGAACCCGGACGACCCGCCGGCGACGTTCGCCGAGGTGCGGCACTGCGCCGAGCGGCTGGTCGAGCGCGGCGGCGTCGAGACCGGGATCACGTTCGCGAACTACTCGTGGTTCGTCGAGCAGTGGTTCGCCGAGGCGGGCCAGCCGCTCGTCGACGCCGAGAACGGGCGGGCGGGAGCGCCGACCGAGGCGTACTTCGACGCCGAGGCCGGCGAGCGGGTGTACGAGTGGATCGCCGACATGGCGGCCGACGGCCTCTATCACGACCCCGGTATCGAGGCCCGCGGGCAGGCGCGGGAGG
Organism: Halorubrum lipolyticum DSM 21995; assembly: GCF_000337375.1. Classification (GTDB taxonomy): domain Archaea; phylum Halobacteriota; class Halobacteria; order Halobacteriales; family Haloferacaceae; genus Halorubrum; species Halorubrum lipolyticum. The sequence continues at coordinate 4,454 of NZ_AOJG01000017.1, forward strand.
CGTTCCACGAGGGGCGCGCCGGAATGCTGATCGGGTCGACCTCGGCGATGGTGGGCGTTCGCGAGGGCGCGTCGTTCCCGGTCGGAACGGGGTACTTCCCGGTGGCCGACGAGCGTCACGGGGTCGTCGTGGGGGGCGGCTCGCTGTGGGTCGCCGACCGGGCGTCGACCGCGCAGCAGCGGGCGGCCGCCGCGTTCCTCGGGTGGCTCGCCGCGCCGGAACAGCAGGCGCGGTGGCACCGGGAGACGGGATACTTTCCGGTCCACGAGGGGGCCGTCGACCGACTGGCGCGAGACGGCTGGTTCGACGAGAACCCCGGCTACCGGACGGCGATGGACCAGCTGCTGGACGCCGAGGAGTCGCCGGCCACGACCGGTGCCCGGATCGGTCCGTTCGACACCGTCCGGACGCTGGTCGCCGAGGCCTCCGTCGAGGCGCGGGAGTACGGGGTCGCGGAGGCGCTCGACAGGCTGACGGAAAGCGCGGAGCTCCAGCTCCGGTCGTACGCCGAGGGGACGGAAGCGGGATCTGACGCCCGGTAGACGGGAGCGAACCGAACGCGTTCAGGCCGCGCTGCCCCGCCGGACCCACTCGCGGAGCGTGAACCGGTCGAACGCGGTCTCGGCGGCAACGGTCCACTCGTTCGTGTCCCACGCCGGGTAGAACGTGTCGCCGTCGTAGCTCCCCGCCACGTGACTGAGCACCATCCGATCGAGGTGCGGCTGGAACAGCTCGTAGATCGTTCCGCCGCCGAGGACGTAGACGAGGTCGCCGTCGCTGCCGGCGGTATTGCCTCCGCCGGCGATCTCCTCGGCGCGTGCGATCGCCGACTCGACGCCGTCGGCGACGACCGCGGTCGGAACGTCGACCGAGTCGGCGCTCCGGCTCACCACGATCTGGCGGGAGCCGGGGAGGTCGTCGCGCATCGAGTCGAAAGTACGGCGGCCCAGGATGACGGGCGAGCCCGCGACGCGCTCCCGGTACTGTCGGACGTCGGCCTCGATATGGGGCCACGGCACCTCGCCGTCCCTGCCGATCGCTCGGTTCTCCGCGACCGCCGCGACGCTGACGAGTTGCACGGGGATCGTACGAGCGCGGGCGACAAAAAGCGGTCGGGCGTGAGGCGGGGACGACGAGAGGCGGAGCGACGAGAACAGCCGCGCTACTCCCCGAGCCCGAGGAGGTCGAACGGGTAGCCGTTGTCGTTGTCGTCGGCCTGCTCGTAGACGACGCGGGCGGTCGCCACGTCCTGGATCGCGAGGCCGGTGGAGTCGAAGACGGTGACGCCGTCGACGCCGGCGTCGTCGGCCCCTCCTGCACCGCTCCCGAATCCGGCACCGGTGCGTCCCGGGCGGTTACCGACGACGATCTCGCCGATCTCGCCGTAGATGTCCTCGTCGGTCAGCGTGCCCGCGGCGTAGGGGACGTTGATCTCGCCGGAGTGGGTGCACTGCTCGCGGTCGTCGATGACGATCGTCGCGTCCAAGAGGAGGTCGTCGGCGAGCTCGTGTTTCCCCTCGGCGTCCGCGCCCATCGCGTTGATGTGGGTGTGATCGCCCACGTCGTCGAGGCCGACGATCGGCTCCTCGACGGGGGTCACCGTCGAGAGCACGTCGCAGTGGCCGGCCTCCGATATCGAGCCCGCCCGCACGTCGAACCGGTCCTCGAACGCCGCGACGAAGTCGGCGACGCGCTCCTCGTCGAGGTCGCTGACCACGACCTCCTCGATATCGCGGACCTCAGCGATCGCCTCGAGTTGGGTGTACGACTGGACGCCGGCACCGACGATCCCGAGCGAGGTCGCGTCCGGGACCGCCAGCTCGTCAGTGGCGACCGCGGCGGCCGCGCCGGTGCGTTTCATCGTGAGCGTCGTGCCGTCGAGGACCGCCAGCGGGAACGCCGTCTCGGGGTCGGAGTAGATCATCGTCCCCATCACGGTCGGGAGGTCGTGGTCGGCGGGGTTGTCGGTGTGGACGTTCACCCACTTGATCCCGGCGGCGTCCCACCCGGCGTCCTCGGCGGTGTCCTCCGTGCGCACGTCGAGGTAGGCGGGCATCGAGCGGAAGTCGCCGTTGTACTCCGGGAGGTCGATGTACGATTTCGCGGGCATCTTGGCGTTCCCGCGCTCGTAGGCGGTGAAGGCGCCCCGAACCGCGTCGATGACGCGGTCCATGCGGGCGTTCTCGTCGACGTCGTCGGCGTTCAAAAGCAGCGTCTGCATGTCGCAAGCTTTGCCGGTGGGGTACTTCAAGCCTGTTGAATCGACGGCGGGCGTCGGGGAGACCGTGGAGTCGACTTCGGGTGCACGAGCGACGTGAGTTATCACGGTTCAAGGAGGACACCCGCGGTGTGGCCCGCGGGGCGGATCCGACGACGGAGAGACGCTCCGCGTTCACGCAGAGGATTCAACGACGCCACACCGTTCATCCGGGTCCCACACGCCGGCCCTCACGCTCGGAATCAGTCCTCGGCCCAGTAGTACAACTCCTCGCGCGGCGCGTCGCAGTTCGGACAGTTCGCCGGGAGCTCTTTGCCGATCTCGCCCATCTCGCCGCACTCCCAGCAACGCCACATCACGTAGGCGGTGCCGAACACGTCGCGGGCGTCCGTGAGCGTCAGCGGCTCCGTCCCAGACGGCGACGAGACGTAGAAGCCGTCGTCGTCGACCCCGCGGACCGTCCCGATCTGGTCACCGTCCTCGTCGTACACCGGTTGTCCGATGCTCACATCGGCGAATACGGGTTCTTCGGAGGCCATGCGCGATTGTACGACCCGATCCCTCATAAGTGTGGTAGGAGATAGCACGACGCGTCGTCGCGGACGTCGTGTCGGCGAGACACACCGGTAGCACCGATACTCGACGAAACTGGAAAACCCAATTTAAACGGGATGAAACGCGGACTCAGGCCACCGGCGTGCGCTCGACGACCGTGCCGTTCACGGTCGGGTACTGCTCGACGATTTCGCCCTCCGCCAAATCGCCGTCCTCGACCATCTCCTCGAGGAGCCACCACGCGACCTCGACGTGGTCCGACTTGACGGTGTAGAACTCCTCGGGCACGCCGAGCGCCTCGAAGCGGTCGGCGTCGGCGAACGCCTTCCCGTAGACGAGCGTGCCGTCGTCGGTCACCTCGTCGAACTCGCGCCGGATGTTCCTCGCCATCCGCTTGAGGCGGTTCCGGTGTTGGGCGGCGTCCTTGAACACGGACGTACAGAAGTACACCTTCTCGTGGCTCGCCATCTCGGAGACGATCGCGTCGTCCTTCGACCCCTCGACGGCGGACATGTGGCCCTCCTGCAGCTCGAAGCCCTCCTCCTGCATCCGCCGGTAGTTGCCGTCGGACATCTCGAACTCGTTGATGTTACAGAACTCGGCGGCGCCCTCGTCCAAAAAGTCCAGGAACTCCGGCTCCGCGCGGATGCCGGGAATCTCGAAGGCGGGCGTGAGCCCCTCCTCGCGGGCGATGTGGAGGATCTCCTCCCACTCGGTGCCGTGCATGTCGCCCCACATCTCGAGCGGCGGGTGGAAGCGGATCTCGTCGAGGCCGGCCTCCGACAGGCGGCGCATGTTCTCGCGACCGCCCGTGATCCCGGTGTAGAGGTGCGTGTGGTGGTCCTCGCCGAACTCGTCTTTCAGCAGCTCGAGGTACCGGCACGTCTTCGCCATCGCCTCCTGCGGCTCGCCGCCGGTGATCGAGGTGCCGAGCGCGCTCATGCGCTTGGCCTCCGCGATCACGTCCTCGTCGGACTCGACCTTCCGCTCGTTGGCGTACACGTCGGTGACGTTCTTCCGGTTCTCTCCGAGAGGGCAGTAGAAGCAGTCTCGCTGGTCGCAGTAGCCGTAGACGAACAGCACCATCTTCCCGCCCTTGGCGCACTGTTCACAGCCCTTGGAGATCATCTGTCCCCCTCTACCGGCTGCGGCCTCAAAAAGCGTCCGAACCACGCGTTTCCGGGGGATTCGTTGACACGGCGGTGTTCCACGGAGTTCCATATCGTTTCTATTTCCCGAAATAAACACAAAGTATGTACCTCCGCCCGTGTGACGACGGGTATGACCAGAGAGCCGACTGTCGACGAGACGGCCGACACCGACGCGTTCACCCGCCGCCGCGCGCTCGCCGCCGGCGGCGGGGTCGCGCTCGCCGGGCTCGCCGGCTGTACCGCGCTCGACGTCGCTACGGGGGGCCCCGCGGAGTTCGCCGCCGGCACCGCGACGGTCGCGGACGCGGCGCTCGACGAAAGCGGGTACGAACTCAACGAGCTCACCGAGAACACGCAGACTCGCGAGTTCGACGTCGCCGGTTCGACCCGCGAAGTGCGGGTGACGAGCACGATCGCCGAGTACGACAAGGCCGTCGAACTCTTCGGCGAGCGGTATCAGGCAGCGGTGTTCGCCGTGTTGACGACCCCGCGCGTCGAGGTGCTCGGGCAGGCGCTCAATCCCGTCGGGGAGCTCGACGACGAGGAACGCGCGCAGCTGATCGTGGACCGTTACGAGGGAGTCAGCGACCTCGAACGCAGCTCGGAGTACACGACCGATGTCCTCGGCACCGACGCATCGGTGACGGTGTATACGGCCGAAGGGGAGATCGGTGGCACCGGTGTGAGCGTCGCTCTCGAGTTCCACGTCTCCGAGGCGGTCGAGGCCGGCGACGACTACGTCATCCCGCTGGCCGCGTATCCGGAGGCGTTCGGGGACGGGGAGAACGTCCGCCGGATGTTGAACGGGATCGAACACGAACAGAACGACGAGGACTAACGGACAACGACGCTGCGGTCCGCGAATTCGTGGCCCGCTGCACAGAGCCGAAAACATATGCCGGCCCCTCGCGTAGCCCCGCACGATGCTGCTCGTCCTCTGCGTCGACCTCGACGACGACCTCGGCCGGAAGACGGGGATTCCCACGCCCGTCATCGGCGCCGACGAGGTCACCGAGGCCGCGGTCGCGCTCGCGACCGCCGACCCGGAGGACTCCGACGTGAACGTGCTCTTTCAGGGCGTCAACGTCTACGACGAACTGGCCGCCGGCGGCGAGTCGGTCGAGGTGGCGGCGGTCACCGGCGTCGACGGCTCCGACGTGCGGGCGAACCGCGCGGTGGGTCAAGAGGTCGACCGCGTGCTCGCCGAGCTGTCGACCGGCGAGGAGGTCTCGGCCGTCGTCATCACCGACGGCGCACAGGACGAGTCGGTCCTCCCGGTGATCCGCTCGCGGATGCCGATCGACGGGATGCGCCGCGTCGTCGTCCGACAGGCGCAGGACCTCGAATCGCTCTACTACACGATCAAGCAGGTGCTCGCGGACCCCGAGACCCGCGGCACGATCCTGGTGCCGCTCGGCGTGCTCCTCCTGATCTACCCGCTCGTCGTCGTCGCCAACCTGTTCAATATCGCCGGCGCGGCCGTCCTCGGGATCCTCTCCGGGATCCTCGGGCTCTACTCGCTGTTCCGCGGGCTCGGCCTCGAAGACACGGTCGACGGCGCGGCCGCGTCGGTTCGCAACGTGCTCTACACCGGGCGGGTGACGCTCGTCACCTACGTCGTCGCGCTCGCGCTGATCGTCGTGGGCGGGGTCCAGGGGATGGAAACCGTCGAGGTCGTCCGCGGCGTCCGCGGGGCGGGCATCACCGCCGGCGTCGCGCTCGCGGCGTTCGTCCACGGGTTCGTCCAGTGGCTCGCGGTCGCCGGGGTCACCTCCAGCCTCGGCCAGATCACCGACGAGTACCTCGCGGGTCGGTTCCGATGGCGGTACCTCAACGCGCCGTTTTACGTGCTCTCGATCGCCGTCGTGTTGTACGCGGTCTCCGGGTTCTTCCTCCCGGCCGCGCCGGGTGTGACCTCCCTCGAGCTCTCCGACCTCGCGATGGCGCTCGCGGCCGGGACGCTCACGGCGGTGTTGAGCACGCTCGCGTTCGCGGTCGCGGAGTCGCAGCTCCCGTCTGCGGATCCGACGTGAAAAGACGACAACGACGCTCGTCCCCCGTCGATCGCCTCCCGACCCGCTACCGCGGCGTCCACTCCTCGCAGGCGTCCATGTCGTCCATCAGCTCGTCGTGATGGGCGCAGTACGGCTCCATCCCCTGCTCAGTCCGGACGTAATCGAACTGCGCGCAGTTCCCGCAGTAGGTGTCCCCCGGGCCGTCGCGCGCGGCGGGCGAGACGCCGGGAGTGACCGGGCCGCCCGGTCCGGCCGGGGCGTCGGAGCCGTCCCCGTCGCCCGTCCCGTCGAGCGGGGACCGGATGTCGGTCGCGGTCGCCCCGCCGTCGCTCACGCCCGTGGCGCCCGTGGTGCCCGTTCGGGGGGCCTCCATGCCGCCGCCGGAGCCCGTCGCGTTCGACGATCCGGTCGACTGCGACCCGGAGCCGCTCCCCCGCTGTCTGTTCGTCTGCGTCTCGACCTCGCCGTCGGGGGTGCCTCCGAGGAGCCCGACGCCGCCGCCCCGGTTGAGCTCGGCGCGGTCGACCTCGATCACCTTCGTCTCCCCCTTGTGAGTCACCTCCATCGTGACGGTGCCGCCGGGGTCGTTCCGGGTCTTGAAGTTGGCGACCGCAACGAACACGCTCCACAGCGTCGTCGCCGCGCCGACGAAGTACAGCCCCGCGGTCGGCAGCGTGAGGTCAGTGAGCTCCGGGCGCGGGCCGCCGACCCAGTGGTACGGGTAGGCGTACGCGAACAGCGCGACGCCGAGACACATCACGGCGGCCCCGACGATCGCGGCGACGCGGGTGTTGCGGTCCGCCGGGAGCACGGTCATCACGCCGAGAAACACCAGGGGGACGCCCACGCCGCCGAGCACGCCGCCGAGCCGCCGCGCCTCGGCGGAGCTGTAGCCGCTCGGGAGGACGACCTCCGCGGCGACGAAGAGCCCGGCGACGAGCAGCAGCGTTCCGGCGACGAACGAGCCCACGCCGAGGTACAGCCGACGCGGGTCGACCTCGGAGCGTCCCCGCCCGCCGTACGCCTCCGAGAGACTGGTCATACGCGCCCTACGTCGTCCTCCCTGAAAACAGTATGTCAGACGTTCGCCCGCGGTGGGGGAGGGGACGAAGACGGGCCCGACCGGTCGCCCGGCTTCCCCTCTCAGATCAGCGCGTCGACATCGACGTGGGCGCCGAGCAGCTCCGCCATCCGCTCGACGGTGCGCGCGTCGCGGGTGCGCCCCCCGCGGACGACGCCCTCGGCCCGGTCGATCGTGGTGACTGTGTCGGTGTTCACCGCGAGGACGGGCTTGCCGGCGTCGGCCGCCTTGCCGAGCACGGCGCCGGAGGGGCGGTGGCCGCCGGTGAGGACGAGGCAGGCGACGCCGGAGGCCTCGAGCGCCGCGGTCTGGACGTCGGCGCGGTCGCCGCCGGTGATGACGGCGGCGTCGCGGGCCCGCCGGAAGTAGCGGAGCGCCTCGTCGCCCCCCATCGCGCCGACGAGGAAGCGCTCGACGAAGCCGTCGGTCGGGGCGTCGGTGAGCAGCTCCGCGCCGATCTCGTCGGCGAGCTCGCCGACGGTGACGCCGGCCAGCTCCTTCTCGGTGGGGATGGCGCCGAACACCGTGATCCCCTTCGACTCGAGGAACGGGATCCCGTCCTGGTCGAGCGACTCGAACGCGTCGTCGGAGACCTTGTTGAACACGACCCCAGCGAGCCGGTCGCCGAACGCGTCGGCGGCCGCGAGCACGTCGTCGAGGTCGTTCGGCGACTCGTACCCCGCGACGAGCACCACCCGCGCGCCGAGCAACTCGGCCACGTCCACGTCGGTCAGGTCGACGACGCCGCCCGTCGTCCAGCTGCCGCCGCCCTCGATGAACATCTGGTCGCGGTCGGCCGCGAGCTCCTCGTACTCCTCGCGGATCCGATCGCTCAGCGCGCCGGCGTCCTCGGTGCCGCGGATCGCGCCCTCGACGAACGTCGGCGAGTAGACGACGGGCTCCATCTGGTGCATCTCCGCGTCGAGACCGAGTACCTCGCGGGCGAGCATGGGGTCCTGATCGAGCGTCTTGCCGACGTTCGACTGGAGCCGCGTCCCCTTCGGCTTCATGTAGCCGACGCTGCGGTCGCGGTCGGCGGCGAGTCGCGCGAGCGCGACGGTGATCGCTGTCTTTCCGGCGCCTTCTCCGGTCGCGGTGACGAGTGTCGTGGGTGTGTCTGTCATGAGTCGAGTTTCTCCGGGTCAACCGTAAGTCTCACGTCGACGGCGGCGGCGTTCGTGCCGCCGTCGGCGTCGGGCAGTGCGACGAGCGGGTTGATGTCGAGCTCGAGGATGGCCGGGAAGTCGGTGACCAGCTGCGAGAGTCGGCCGATCGTCTCGATCACGGCGTCGACGTCGACCGGGTCGCGGCCGCGGGCGCCGCGCAGCAGCGGCGCCGACTGGATCTCCTCGGTCATCTCGCGGGCCTCCGGCTCGGAGACGGGCGCGACGCGGAAGGTGGTGTCCTCCATCACCTCCACGAAGATCCCGCCGAGCCCGAACATCAGGAGCGGGCCGAACTGCGGGTCGCGGTTCATGCCGACGATCGTCTCGACGCCGTCGTCCAGATCGACCATCTCCTGCACCTGCACGCCGAGCACGGTCGCGTCCGGCTGGTAGTTGCGCGCGCGGGTGATGAGGTCCTCGTAGGTGTCGACCACGTCCGCGTCCGAGACGCCGACGGCGACGCCGCCGATGTCGGACTTGTGGAGGATGTCCGGCGAGACGATCTTCATGACCACGTCGCCGTCGATCCCGGCGGCCACCTCGCTCGCGTCTCCGGGGCTGTCGACGATCTCGCCGGCGGGCGTGGGAATGCCGTACGCCTCGAGCAGCTCCATCGCCTCGACGCCGAGGCGGTTGTCGTCGCGGTCGCGCACCGTGCCGAGTATCTCGGCGGCGCGCTCGCGGTCGACGTCGAACGACATCGGGTCGGCGTACTCGCGAGCCTTGATGTCGCGGTACCGCGCGAGCGTCGCGAGGCTGTCGATCCCGCGGGCGGGGTCGAAGTAGCAGGGGATCCCCTTCGCCTGCAGCTGCTGTTTCGGCTCGCGGGTCCGGTCGCCGCCCATCAGGCAGGCGGCGACGGGCGCGTCCATCTCCTCGCTGACCGCCTCGATGGCGTCCGCGAGGTCCGCGAAGTCGATCGTCGCCGTCGGCGCGGCCAGCACGAGGGCGGCCCCGACGTTGTCGTCGGCGACGGTGATCTCCAGCGCCTCGCGGAACCGCTCCACGTCGGCGTCGCCGATCACGTCGACCGGGTTGTGGATGTTCGCCTCGTCGGGCATCGACTCGCGGAGCGCGTCGCTCGTCTCCGCGGTGAACGACGCCATGTCGAGGTCGGCGTCGCCGACCGCGTCGGTCGCCATCACGCCGGGGCCGCCGGCGTTGGTGACGATCGCGACGCTATCCGTGTCGGGGAGCGGCTGGCTGCCGAGGATGCCCGCCGAGTCGAACAGTTCGTCGACCGACTCAGCGCGGATGACGCCCGCCTGATCGAGGCCGGCCTCGTACGCCTTGTCGGAGCCGGCGAGGGTGCCGGTATGCGAGGAGGCGGCCTGCGCGCCGGCGCTGGTTCGCCCCGACTTCACGGCGACGATCGGGGTGTCCTGCGTCGTCTCGCGGGCGGCCTCGATGAACTCGCGGCCGTCCTCGATCCCCTCGAGGTAGCCGATGATCACGTCGGTCTCCTCGTCTGCGCCCCAGTGGTCGACGAAGTCGGTCTCGTCGAGGACGGCCTTGTTCCCCAGCGAGACCACGTCCTTGAAGCCGATCCCGTTGTCGTTGGCCCAGTCGAGGACCGCGGTGACGAACGCGCCGGACTGGCTCATGAAGGAGAGCCCGCCCGGGAGCGCGTTCTCCGGACCGAACGTCGCGTTCATGCCCGAGGGCGTCGACATGATCCCCAGGCTGTTGGGGCCGACGAGGTTGAGGTCGTACTCGTCGGCTATCTCCGCGAGGCGCCGCTCCCTCGCAGCCCCGTCCTCTCCCGTCTCGCCGAACCCGGCGGTGATCACGACGACGTTCCGGACGCCGGCCTCGCCGCACGCCTCGATCGCGTCCAGCACGATCGACGGCGGCACGACGACCACGGCGACGTCGGCGTCCGCGTCGGACACCTCGTCGACGCAGGGCGTCCCGAGCACCTCGTCGTAGTTCGGGTTGACGGGAACGGTGTCGCCGTCGAAGTCGTCGAGCAGATTCGACGTGACGGCGCGACCGACAGCTCCCTCTCGGGAGGTCGCGCCGACGACGGCGACCCGGTCCGGGTCGAACATCTCGTTGAGCGTACCCATCGGTACGTAACTATACGCACCGACGGTTTAAGATCGACGGGAGCGTTCTCATACCCTGAATATTAATGAACAACCGATCGGATCGACACCCCACTCGCTCGAGGACCGGCAGGGCGATCCCCCGATCGGTCCCGAATTCCGCCGCTTCGGCCGATCGCCCGATCGTCGCTCGGTCGCTCCCTCGTCTTTCCCCTCGCGCGCTTCGTCTTTGGTCGACTCGCCCTCGCGCGCCTCGTCGCTAATCCGTTCCCTCCGTCTCGTCTCCGTCCTCGCGCCGCTCCGGTTCCGCGGGAGCGGCGCCGTCCGTTCGCATCCGCGCGTCGGCTCCCCCGACTCCGCCCGTCTTCGGCCGGTTCGAGAGACTCGCCTCCCGGGAGCCGTCATCGCTCGGGTCGGTCTTCGCGTTCGGGACCGTGAGCGTCACGACGTTCCCGTCGGCGTGGGTGTCGAAGGTGAGGTCGCCGCCCGACCGGTTCGCGACCCAGTAGACGAGCCACAGGCCCATCCCCCCGGTGTGGCGGAGGTCGTCCATCTCCCACCGGTCGGTGATGACGTACCGCTCCTCGACCGGGATCGGCGGGCAGTTGTCGCGGATCGACACCTCGATCGCCTCGTCTGTCGCGCGCACGTCGATCCGAACTCGCGGCGTCGATTCCGCGTGTTCGAGGGCGTTCTCGACCAGCTCGGCGATCGCGTAGTCGAGCTCCGGATGCGTGAACGCCCTCGCGTTCGGCGGGTACGCGACCGACACCCGCGGGGGCGGCGATCCGCCGCCGTTCGCATTCTCGTCGGTCGTCTCTCCGCCCGCCGCCCACTCCGCGCTCTCCGTCTCGCCCGCCGGTTCGGCTGTCTTCGTACTCCGGTCGTCGACCGGCTCGCGGTAGCTGACGTCGAGCGGCTCGTCGCAGTCGTCGACGACCATCCCGAGCGCCTCTTCGACCACCGGCGCGACCTCGACCGCTCGGGGCGACCCGCGCTGTCGCAGCAGGTCGATCACGCCGCGCTGCTTCTCCGCTGTCGTCAGCAGGTCGGAGGCGATCCGGCGGATCGTCTCCGCGTGCTCCCGTACGTCCGCGCCGAGTTCGGCGAGCGCGAGGGGGTCGATCTGATCGCCTCCGGGAGCCGCGTCATCCCCCCGCGCTTCCGGATCGAACGCGTCCGCCGCGTCGACGGCGTCGGCGATACGCTCCGCGGTCCCGTCGACGATATTCATGTCGTTGCGGATCGTGTGTCGCAGGAGGTTGTCCATCACGGCGAGCTGCCGCTCGCGGCGGTACTCCTCGGTGACATCGCGAGCGAACCCGGCGACCGCGACGACCTCGCCGTTCTCTATCACGGGCTCACCGGGCACGCGGACCCACTTCGTGACGCCGTCGGCGGACCCCAGCCGGTAGTCGATCAGCGTCGACTCGCCGTTCGAGAGCCGGTTCATCGCCCGCTCGACGTACGAGCGGTCGTCGGGGTGGATCGCGTCGAGAAAGACCTCGGGTCGCCGTTCGAGCGCGTCAGCCGACACGCCGAAGACCGCTTCGACGGCGTCGTTGACGAACAGCAGCTCGTCCCACTCGGAAGAGAACATCCAGAACACGTCGGCGGACACCGACGCGATCGTCTCCAGTCGGCGCCGGGACTCGACCTCGGCCGTGATGTCCCGCGAAGTCAACACGTATCCGTCGATCCCCGTCTTCGCGGGCGGGTGCAGCGTCGTTCGGAGCCACACCCAGCCGCCGTCTGCCGTGCGGTACCGATACTCGAGCGATTCGTCGGGCACCGGCTCGCCGGAGGCGATCCGCGCGAAGGTCTCTCGGAGCCGCGCCTCGTCCTCGGGGTGAAGGAGCGCGAAGGCGTCCGTCCCGACGAGCTCGTCCGATCGAAACCCGAGCAGGTCGGTGACGGCCGCGTTGAGGTGCCGGAAGATCCCGTCGTCGTCGAGGACCGCGATCTTGTCTCCCGCGAGATCCAGAAGGACTTCGGGATCCGGCGACTCGGCCATACGGAACCGCTTCGCGAGCCGATTGATAAGACTGACCGCCCGATTATCACGCGAGAAATCTCTCGGAGTCGCGATCGGGCGGTCGCCGCAGTCAGGTGGTTATCGCAATTAGGCGGTCACCGCGGTCAGTCGACCGAGACGCGCGCTCAGTCGGCCGAGACGCTGGTGGTGTCGAACGCGGCGCTCACCGGGTCGCTCGCCGAGTCGTCGACGGTCAGCGTGACGCCGTCGTCGCCGAGCTCGATGGCGGCGTCGGTCGCGCCACGCGTGTACTCCGCCGCGTGGTCGCCGTCGGGGTCGAAGCGGACTCCCTCGACCAGCAAGGGAGTCTCGCTGAGCCGTTCGACCTTTCGGTAGGCGGTCGAGAGCGCGATGTCGCACGCGTCGGCCAGCTCGCTCGTCGTCATCGCCGTGTCGGCCGCCCCGAGGATCGCGCGGCAGTCGGGGTCCGCGAGTGCGTCGAACGTGTCGTCGAGCGTCTCGTCGCCTTCCGTCACGGTCGTCGGTCCGGTCGCCTGCAGCGCGTTTCGCTTCATGGATGTAGGTACCGCCTCCGCCCTCCCCAACACCGTCCCTGCATATGCGGGGTGTTTTATAAGCGCGAGCGGATCGGCGGGGGACGGCGGGGGACGGCAGGGGACGACGGGGGCGGCGGGGGACGGCGGGGGACGGCGGGAGGCGGCGGGAGGCGGCGGGGGCGGCGGGTGATTGACGTGCGAGGGCGAGGGCCGGCGTGCGAGGGAGGGCCGACGTGCGAGATTGACGAGCGACGACGCCGGCGAGCGGACGGCGTCAACGTTTTGCCCGGCGGCGGACACGAACGGACGCAGATGGGATCCGGAATCAGAGCGGAGGTCTCGCTCCCGACGGCGGCGCCCTCCCCGTTCGACGGCGTGGTCGACGGGTCGACGCCGATCTACAGCGTCGCGCGCAGCGCGTCGAACGACGACCCGGAGACGGTCGTCCTCGAGTTCATCGCCGACGCGGACCTCCCGGTCCCGAAGGGAGTCGAGGTCGTGTTCGACTACGGCGCCAAGGCCGCCTACCGGTTCGAGGCGCCCTGCGTCGAGGCGTCGCCGTTCTCGGTGCTCGACCGCCACGGCGTCCCCATCTCGGAGACCACGATCCGCGACGGGCGGCTGGTCGTCACCTTCCACGCGACCGACCTGCCGACGCTCCGTTCCGTGCTCGACGAGTTCCGGGAGTCCTGTCCCGACATGCAGGTGCTGCGACTGCTCCAGTCGTCGTCGACGCCCGAGGAGTCGGACCTGGTCACCGTCGACCGGAGCGAGCTGACGGAGCGCCAGCGCGAGGTGCTCACCGCCGCCTACGACGCCGGGTACTTCGACCACCCGAAGGGGGCAAACGCCGGCGAGGTCGCCGAGTCGCTCGGCATCGACCGGTCGACGTTCTCGGAGCACATGGCGGCCGCACAGCGGAAGCTGCTCTCGACGCTGCTCGACTGATCGGACGGGCCTCGTCGCTCGTCCCGTCGGAGCTCGGACTCCCGACCTGTCGGATTCCTGTCGATCAGGAATCCGATCCATTCTTCATGTGGGTTGGTGTCGTACTCGGAGCCATGACGAGTTCACAGACGCACACCTTCGTCTGTCAGGAGTGTCGCCGGTCGATCGAGGTGGACGGCGCGATGCGGGCGACGCTGCTCGAGACGGGCTGTGTCGTCTGCGGCGCGCCCGTCACCGAGAGCGATATCGCGGACCTGCAGACCGCGTAGCGGTCGGCGTCTCGTTCGCCCTTTCGCGCTCACGCGTCCAGTCCTCGGCGGCGTCCCCCGATACTGACGGCGCCCCTCGGTACCGACGGCGTCGCCGCCCCCTCACCCGGTCTCGTGTCCTTTATCCCCTCGTACGCAGAGAGGGATCGTATGGCGACGAGAAGCGAGGTCGAGATGTCCGACGCGGAGGTCGACGCGCTCCTGTCTCGACACGAGACCGGCGTGTTGTCCCTCGCGCGAGACGAGACCCCGTACGCGATTCCGATCTCGTACGGGTTCGACGAGGAGTCGCGGAACGCCTTCCTCCGGCTCGTGTCGACGCCCGACAGCGAGAAGCGGGAGTTCCTCGCGTCCGACCCGCAGGCCCGGATCGTGGTGTACGAGGAGGGCGGCGAGGGGGACCGCGAGGAGTACGCGAGCGTCGTCGGCGTCGGCACCCTCTACCGGGTCGACCTCGACGAGCTCACGCCCGAGACGATCGCGCAGTACGGCGAGACCCAACGGCCCCTGTTCGAGATCTGGGCCGACGGGAAAGCGGAGCTCGACATCGAGCTGTACCGGTTCGAGCCCGAGCGACTCACCGGCCGGACGGTCGTCGTCGACCGCGACGAGGAGTAGGGGTCACCGCTCTCTCGACCCGTCTTCCAGCTTCTCACGTCGGGTTTCGAACTCTTCGTCAGTGAGATCGCCGCGGGCGTACGCCAGCCGGAGCTCCTCCATCGCGGGATTGTGAGGCGTCTGCGTCTCGCTCGCGCGCCGGACGAGCAGATAGCCACCGCCGATGAGCACGAGGAGGGAGACGAGCGGAACGAGCATCCCGACGAGCGGCCACCACCCACCCGTAGTGCCGTACTGACCCATCATCCCTCCGTATCCCGTCGCTCCCCCGTATCCCATCATCCCGCCGAATCCCATACCCATCGTGAGCAAGGGGAGGAGGATGACCGCCCCGAGGATCAGGAGCAGTACCGTCGTCGTGTCTAGTCGATCCGACGAAGACATCGTAGATCAGGCCTCCGACGCGGGATCGAACTCGTCCGTAACGGCCGCCAACACCCGATCGAACCGCTCGGAGACCTCGGTCGCGATGGGGTCCAGCGCGTCGTTGTCGGCGATGCCAAGCAACTGATCCGGGTCGACCGCACTCACCACGATATCGCCGTCATCACTCTCGTAAACGATGACGTTGCACGGTAAGAGCGCGCCCAGTTCGATCTCCTCGGTCAACCCGTCGAACGCCAGCGGCGGGTTACACGCACCGAGGATCCGGTACTGACGGAACTCCTCGCCGAGTTTCTCTCTGAGCGTCGCCCGGATATCGATGTCGCTGAGGACACCGAACCCCTCGTCTTTGAGTGCGGCGGTCGTCGCGTCGACGACGTCGTCGAATCCACCGGTTACGGCAGTCTGTCTTGTATACTCCATGAACTACTATACCCCATCAACGGGGTTAACGGTTGGGTGCCTCACCGCCGGGCGTCGGGGGTGCGCATCGGCTGGAACCGCGACTGATCCGATCATTCGGACCGTTCGAACCGCTTTCGCCGCCGATCGAATTCGTCGTCCGAGAGCTCGCCGCGGGCATAGCGCTCGCGGAGAACCGACAGGGGCTGTTCATCGCTCCTGGCGGACCCGCGGTTGAGGAGCGCATCGAGGAGGTAGATCGGAACCGCGATGAGGAGCCCCATCCAGAGGAGTCCCCAGAGGCCCATCGCCCCACCGAAGAGTCCCCAGCCATCCATCATGCCGCCACCGTAGCTCCCGCCACCGTGGGCGGCGGCCGTTCCGGTCGTCGCGACCAGCAGCGGAACTGCGAATGCGGCGAGTCGACGGGCAGTGCGTCCGGCGTGTGCGGTGAGTCGTGTCATTGTCTCGCGTTGGGAAGTCGTGGTGTTCGTTCGGAACGATTCGACTCGGTCAGCGCGGTCAGCAGTGGCCTTGCCCGTACCCCCCGCCGTGTCCGTACGTACCACTCTGTCCGTACCCCCCGCCGTGTCCGTACGTACCACTCTGTCCGTACCCCCCGCCGTGTCCGTACGTACCACTCTGTCCGTACCCCTCGCCGTGTCCGTACGTACTACTCTGCCCACGCGTCCCGCTGCGGTCGTCGTCGTCAGCCATGTTGCGGGCCATCTCGTCGACGGTCACGCCCGCGTTCGACTCCATCCACTCGACGCCGTCGGGACCCATGTGCTCGGTCATCTGCGCTTCCATCCAGACCGCCCAGTCGTCGGCGGTCGCGTCAGACGGCGGGACGCCGTCAGCGGCCGAGACGCTGTCGCCGCTCGTCACATTACCGTGTGCGCTGACCGCGGGGGCGGCGAACGCGAGTCCGGCGAGCGCGAGCGCCACGAGCAGCCAGCCGCCGAGTTTGAAGTTTGTCATCGTGTTTCTCCTCGGTTGCTCGTACGACCCTCCCGGGGTTATCTTGATGGGTGTGAATCCAAACAGGAGAGCGTCCGAGACCGTTTATAGATTGATTTAAGCGTTTCTCAGGACGAAGATCGTTCATCCGGCCCGAATTCGCCGGATTCGGATGCGATGGGTCTCCCGAGAGGTAGCCGATACCGCGCGAACGACGGTGTGAACCGTCCGAAACGCTCGAACGCCCGTTTCACTCGACGTATCTCACGACGCGAGCCATCCCCGCGTCGAGATGGTACAGGTTGTGACAGTGGAACAACCACCGACCGGGGTTGTCGGCGTGGAAGTCGATCGTCACCTGCCCCCGGTGTCCGGGGACGAGAACCGTGTCCTTGATCGCGTCGCCGACTCGGAAGAAGTGGCCGTGAAGGTGCATCGGGTGAACGACCGGGCTCTGGTTGGTCATCCGGATCCGGACGTGTTCCCCGGATCGAATCTGGAGCGGGTCCGCGTTCGGGTAGGCCTGCCCGTCGATCGTCCACGTGTAGGACTGGCCTCTCCCGGGGGAGAGCGTCAGATCGAACGTTCGATCCGGATCGCCACTCGTCCCGTCGAGCGAGGAGACCGATCGCAACTCCCCGTACTGCAGTCGGGTACCGGCCGCCGCCGGGCGCTGCGGGGCTCCCCCGCCCGCTGCCTCGTACTCGATGACGGCCCTGGCCGGTGGTTCGTTCCCGTCGAGCGCGTCGGCCTGCACGGCCCACGTGCCCGGGTTCGTCGCCTCGACCACGACGTCGTAGCGCTCGCCGGCACCGAAGACGAAGGATTCCACGTCGACGGGGTCGACGGGGCGCCCGTCGGCGTGGGTCACCGTCATCTCGTGGCCGGCGATCCGGACACCGAAAAGCGTCGCGCTGGCGGCGTTCACGAACCGGAAGCGAATCCGCTCGCCCTCCGTTACGTCGAACCGCCGGGGGCTCTCAGGGAGTCGGCCGTTGATTAGGAGCCCCGCGTACGGCGGCCGAACGTCACTCATCATCCCGCCTCGTCCGCCCATGCCGCCACCGCCCCTCATTCCGCCACCGCCGACAACCCCCCCGTCCGAAGGGAGACTCGGATCCCCGGGGAGGTAATCGTCGACGACGACGACGTACTCGCGGTCGTACTCGACGTGCGGGTCACGCTCTTCGACGATCAGCGGTCCGAGCAACCCGCGGTCGAGCTGGAGGCCGGCGTGACTGTGATAAAAGTACGTTCCGGCGGGTTCGGCACGGAACTTGTACGTGAACGTCTCGCCGGGAGCGATCGGCTCTTGCGTTACGTTCGGCACTCCGTCGACCGGATTCGCGACCGGAACGCCGTGCCAGTGAACCGTCGTCTCCGCTTGCAGGTCGTTCGTCAGTTCGACGCTGAGCACGTCGCCCTCCCGAACGCGTAGCTCCGGACCCGGGAACTGTCCCTCGTACAGCCAGTTGGTCGCCGACGTCTCGGGGGCCGGTCGAACGGTCCCGGACGCCGCGGTGAGGCTGACGGTCGTATCCGGATCGGCCGTCACCGTCGGACGGGGGGCCACTTCACGACCCCCGCCAGCGCCGGTGCCCGGTAGCCGGCCGGCGCAGCCCGCGAGCGCGCCGAGGCCGGTCGCCCCCGTCAGCTGCAGGAGTCTGCGACGGGAGACCGGGCGCTGTGACCTAGGCGACATCGTCAGTCACCTCCAGTCCGCCGTCGAAGTCGCCTCGGTGCCGGCGGCGGTGTCGCAGCGCGGACGTACTCCCGTTTCCGACGGTCGGCTCGCTCTGCGGGTAGCGCTCGGCGGCTTCGCCTCCGGTCGGTTGTATAAACATGTGCCCGTCGTTCAGCCGCCGTTCAGTCGTCCGCGGCCGCGGCGTCGACCTCGCCTTCGTACAGCTCGCCGGCGCGCTCGCGCTCGGTGAGGTACTCGTCGACGTCGAGCGCGGCCTTCACGCCCATCCCGCCGGCGGTGGCCGCCTGTTGGTAGTGGAAGTCGACCACGTCGCCGGCGCCGAACAGCCCCTCGACGCCGGTCGCGGTCTGGTTCCCGCCGCGGCCGCCCTCGGTGATCAGGTAGCCGTCGTCGTCGAATTCGACGCCGGTCCCCTCCAGGAAGTCCGTGTTCGGCGTGTGGCCGATCGCGAAGAAGACCGCGCCCACGTCGAAGTCGTACTCCCTCACCTCGTCCGCGGTGGCGGGGTCGTCGAACTTCTCCTTCGGGTGGCCGTCCGGGTGCTCGACGAGCGTCACGTGGTCGACGCCGTCCTCGGGCGTGCCGTGGATCTCGGTGAGCTCGGTGTTGAGGAGGAGCTCGATCTCGCCGTCCTCGACCTTCTCCATCGTGCGGTCGATCCACACGTCCTCGGCGCGGAACTCCTCGCGGCGGTGCGCGATGTAGACGGTGTCCGCGAACTTCGTCAGGAAGTTCGCCTCCTCCATGGCCGCGTCGCCGCCGCCGACGACGAGCATGTCCTCGTCGCGGAAGAACGCGCCGTCGCAGGTCGCGCACGTCGAGAGCCCGTACCCCATCAGCTCGTCCTCGCCGGGGACGCCGAGGGTGCGGGCGCTGGCGCCCGAGGCGGCGATGAAGCCGTCGGCGGTGTAGACGTCGCCGTCGGAGAGCTCGACGCGGAAGTGGCCCGCGGGCTCTTTGGTGACGTCCACGATGACCCCGTTGCGGGTCTCGGCGCCGAACTTCGTCGCCTGCTCTTTCATGTTGTTGATCAGCTCCGGCCCGGAGATCCCCTCGGGGAAGCCGGGGTAGTTCTCCACGTCGGTGGTGAGCGTGAGCTGGCCGCCCGGCTCGTCGCCCTCGATGAGCAGGGGGTCGTTGTTCGACCGCGCGGCGTAGATGGCCGCGGAGAGTCCGGCGATTCCGGTGCCGGCGATGATCAGTCGACGGTGTTCGACGGTGTTGTCGGTCATACGTGCCAGTTCGCCGTCGCGAAGTATGTAGGTTGCGACCGTTGCGTCTCCGCTGCACGACCGGCGGACGGTCACTTATCACACGAGAGCGGACGGTCACTCATCACACGGGAGCGGACGCGATCTCCCGTCTCCCGTCGCCGCCGTCCTCAGTCTGTCGGGAACTCCGGCAGCCCCCCCGTCGGCTGCGAGGGGGCGTCGTCGAGCGCCTCGAAGAAGCGCCCGGCGACGAACGCCCCGACGACGTCCTCGAGCGACTCCGACTCCGACACCTCCTGGAGGATGCCGAGCGGGACCTGCGCGCCGGCCATGGTCGCGTGGCCGCCGGCGGAGCCGACCGGGTCGAGCGCGTCGCGGAGCAGCTCGCCCACGTCGAGGTCGGCGCCGCGGGAGCGCGCCGATCCGTAGATCACGCCGTCCGTGTAGCCGAACACGAACGTCACCGTGATCCCGTCCAGATCGAGGAGCCGCTCGGCCGCCTGCGCGAGGGCGTCGCGGTCCCCGATCTCGCCGACGCAGGAGGCGACGGTCGAACCGCGCACGTCCCGTCCCTCGATGGCGCGCGCGAGCACGCGGAGCGTCTCCGGGCTCACGCTCGGGCTCTCGACCCGTTCGAGCGTCGACTCGTCGGCGAACGCCGACAGCGACGCGGCCGCCTCGAAGTCCGGGATCGACGTCGATCGCGTGAAGTCCTTCGTGTCGATCCGGATCCCGTACAGGAGGGCGGTCGCGAGGTCCCGGTCGGGCTCGATCCCGAGCCGCGAGAGGTACTCCTCGATCAGCGTGCTCGTCGCGCCTGCGTCCGGCCGGATGTCGACGAACGCGCCGTCGACGGGCCCCCGCGGCGGGTGGTGGTCGACGACGATGTCGACCGGGTGGCCCTCGGGGAGGCTGTCGTTGATCCCGGCTCTCGAGTGGTCGACGAGCGCGACGCCGCCGTAGTCGTCGAGGTCGGTCTCGTCGAAGGTCCGCAGCGAGAGGTCGAGCAGGTTCACCATCGCGCGGTTCTCCTGGTGAGCGATCTCGCCGCCGTAACAGGCGTCCGCGGGGACCCCGATCGACTCGGCGACGCGGACCAGTCCGAGCGCGCTCGCGATGGCGTCGGGGTCGGGGTTGTCGTGCGCGACGACCAGCAGCGGGCCGGAGAGGTTCCGGAGCGTTTTCAACAGTCGGACCGGCTCCTCGTCGGCGTCGACGCCGGTCGCCTCGCGGACGCGCGAGACGACCGCCTCGACCGGGTCGACGACGCGGTCGGCGACCGCTTCCAGCGCCTCCTGCTGTGCCGCGGTCGGGTTCGTGCCGACGTGCGCGACGATCATCGCGTCCGGGTAGCGGCGCCGCGCGGCCTCCGCGGCGGCGACGTTCCGCTCCGGGTCGTCGCTCGCGACGAGCACGACCGCGGCGCTGTCGGGGTACGTCGCGGGGTCGGTCGGATCGGCCTCCACGGTGGCGACGTTGCGGTCGCGCAGGGTCGAGGCCCACCCGGTGTCGTCGGTGATCGCGACGAGCTCGCCGCGCGACTCGCGGGTGCGTTCGACGAGCGTGTTCCCGACCGCGCTACAGCCGAGCAGCAGACGCCGGGCCATACCGGCGCGACGGGGTCGCGACGCAAAACGCTGCCGTCATTCGTCGGGCCCGCCGGCCGCGTCCTCGCTGGCGCCTGTTCCCCCGCGCAGAGAGCCGTTCACCGCGGCGGCGACGTCGACGGCGGCGCGGTTCTCGGCGGCGTCGTGGACCCGAACGATGTCGGCGCCGCGATCGGCGGCCAGCGCGGTCGCGGCGACGGTGGCGTGCTCGCGGTCCTCCGGCCCTCGGTCGACCGCCCCGAACATCGACTTGTGCGAGTGGCCGATCAGCACCGGGCAGTCGAGCGCGTCGAACTCCCCGACGCGGTCGATCAGCTCGAACGCCTCGGCGGCCGACTTGCCGAAGCCGAGCCCCGGGTCGACGATCACCTTCTCGCGGTCGATCCCGGCGGTCTCGGCCAGCGCGAGCCGCTCGCGGAGCGCCGCGATCACGTCGTCGACGGCGTCGTCGTACTCGGGGTCGTTGGTCGGGTCGACGGGCGCCTCCAGGCTGTGCATCACCACGACCGGGCAGTCCGCGTCGGCGACGACCTCGCGCATCTCCGGGTCCGCCAGCCCGGTCACGTCGTTGATGACGTCCGCGCCGGCGTCGAGCGCGGCCGCCGCGACGGCCGGCTTTCGCGTGTCGACCGAAACCAGCACGTCGCCGTCGGCGACCGCCGGGACCGACCGGATCGCTTCCAGCGTCGGGACCACCCGGTCGATCTCCTCGTCGGCCGGCACGGGCTCGGCGCCCGGCCGCGTCGACTCGCCGCCCACGTCGACGATGTCGATCCCTGCCTCGACCATCCGTTCGACGCCCGCGACCGCGTCGTCGAGGCCCGCGTGTCGCCCGCCGTCGTGGAAGGAGTCCGGCGTGACGTTAAGGACGCCCATGACCGCGGTGCCGTCGGTCCAGGGGTAGCCGTCGGGAGCGGAGTCGTCGCCGCCGAGATCGTCGCCGTCGGGGCCGTCGCCGTCGGAATCGTCGAGCCCGATCCGATCGGCGATGTCGGCCGCGATCCCCGCGAATCCCTCGCCCTCGCGCTCGCGGAGCCGGGCGAGCAGCTCGCGGTACTCAGCCACCGTCCCCGCGAGCGTGACGGGCACGCGCTCGCCGCCCGGGACGCGACCCACGCCGGCGCCGAGGCCGCCGATCGCGGCATCGCCGCCGACTTCGCGGAGGGCGGCCGCGAGGCGCTCCGCGCGGTCGCCGCGGAGCCGGAGGGAGAGGACGCGGTGGTCGATCCCGTCGGCGCGGGTCGCGGCCGCGTCGGGAGGGACCCCGCCCGTGTCGAGCGCGCGGACCGCGTTCGCGGCCGGGTCGTTCCCGCCACCGGCCGACCGCGGCGTCACGGTCCGCAGACGCGCCGCGCGCGCCTCCGCGACCGCGAACAGGGAGCCGACGAGCAGCACGCAGTCGTCGGGGGCGGCGCGCTCGACCGCGGTCTCGAGGGCGGCGGCCACGTCCTCGCCGGCGGTCACGTCGTCGACGCCCGCGGCCCGGAGCGCGGCGGCCAACACTTCAGGGTCCTCCGCGCGATCGAGGTCCGGGCGGCAGGTGACCGCGGAGGCGGCGTCGGGGAGCGCGCTCGCGGCGCTCGCGTGGTCCTTGTCGTGCATCGCGCCGTACACGAGGTGGAGGTCGTCGTAGTCGTACTCGGCGAGGGTCCCCGCGAGGGTCCGGCAGGCCGCCGGGTTGTGCGCGCCGTCGAGCACCGTCAGCGGGGCCGTGTCGACCACCTCGAACCGGCCGGGCCACGTCGCCCGCGCGAGGCCGTCGCGGACCGCGGCGTCGGGAAGGGGATCGGCGCCAACCGCACCCGCGGTGCGCCGGGCGAGCGCGACCGCGATCCCCGCGTTCGTCGCTTGGTGATCGCCGACGAGGGGGATCCGGTACGTCGCGTCGACCTCGCCGGTCAGCGTCACCTCGGCGTCGGTGGGGCTCACGCGGCCCTCGTACGCGACGGAGAGGGTCGGGTCCGTCTCGCCGTCGGCGTTCTCCTCCGTGTCGACGCCCTCACCCGCGCCCGCGACCGTCGCGACCGGGGCGCCGGCGTCGCCGGCGACCTCCCGGACGACCGACAGGGCCTCGCCCTCGCAGGCGGTGACGAGGGGGGCGCCGGCGCTCGCGATCCGGGCCTTGGTGCGGGCGATCTCCGCGATCGTGTCGCCGAGGACCGCGGTGTGTTCGAGGGAGACGTTGGTGACCGCGGTCGCGACGGGGTCGACCGCGCTGGTGGCGTCGTACTCGCCGCCGAGCCCGACCTCCAGAACGGCCACGTCGACCTCGCGGCGCGCGAAGTCGCGGATCGCCATCGCCGTCACGACCTCGAAGAAGGTGAGGGGCTCGCCGGTCGCGGCGCGTTCGACGAGCCACGGCTTCACCTCCGCGACGAAGTCGGCGATCGCCGCTTCGGTCATCGCGAGCCCGTCTACCCGGATCCGCTCGGCGAGCGCGGAGAGGTGCGGGGAGGTGTAGAGGCCGACGGAGAGCCCGGCCTCGCGCAGGACCGACTCGGTCATGCGCGCGGTGCTGCCCTTCCCGTTCGAGCCGGCGACCTGCACGAACGACACGTCCTCCTCGGGGTTGCCGAGCCGGTCGAGCAGGGCCGCCACGCGCTCGGTCCCCGGCTTCACCGAGAAACGGCGGAGGTCGAAGAGGAACGCCGCCGCCTCGTGGTAGTGCATACGCCGTGGGTCGGCTCGCCGTCGCTTAGGCGTAACGGAGGAACGGCGTCTCGGCGGTTCGACCGTCGCCCCCGACGGTCCCGTCACCGCCCGGAAGAGCAACCCTTACGCGCGCGGCACCCCGAGCCATTCGCATGAACGAGACTGCGGCCGCGTCGGCGTCCGCGGCCGAAGACGGAGAGCCCGACCGCGGCGCCGCCGACTCGGCCGGTCCCGCGGACGCGACCGATCCCGACCCGGTCGTCGTCGGCGAGGGCGTCCGCAAGTCGTACGGCGAGGTCGTCGCGCTCGACGGCGTCGAGATCCGGGTCGAGCCCGGCGAGGTGTTCGGGCTGATCGGCCCCAACGGCGCGGGGAAGACGACGCTCGTCCGCGCGCTGACGGGGACGACCGAGGCCGAGGGCGACCTGCGGGTGTTCGGCGT
The DNA here is from genome assembly GCF_000337375.1 of Halorubrum lipolyticum DSM 21995. GTDB lineage: Archaea > Halobacteriota > Halobacteria > Halobacteriales > Haloferacaceae > Halorubrum > Halorubrum lipolyticum. Next base: position 28,418 of record NZ_AOJG01000017.1, read on the forward strand.
CCCGCCGCGCGAGGTGGACCCGCAGCGGATCGGGCTGCTCCCGCAGTCGTTCGACCCGCCGGAGCGGCTCACGGCGGTCGAGCTGGTCGACTACTACGGCGGGCTGTACGACGCGGCCCGCGACACCGATCCCGTCCTGCGGGACGTGGGGATGGCCGACGACGCCGACGCGTGGTACGAGACGCTCTCGGGCGGGCAACAGCGCCGGACCTGCGTCGCGACCGCCATCGTCAACGACCCCGACCTCCTCTTCCTCGACGAGCCGACCACGGGGATCGACCCGGCCGGCCGGCGGTCGATCCACCGGCTGATCGAGCGGCTCGCGGGCGACGGCACGACTGTCTTCCTCACGAGCCACGCGATGGATGAAGTGGAACGGCTCGCCGACCGCGTCGCGCTCCTCCGGGACGGCGCGGTCGTCGCCGTCGGCGCTCCCGACGAGCTGATCGCCGAACACGGGGGCGAGCCGAGCCTGGCTGTCGCGCTCGACGGTCCCGCCGACGAGGCGGCTGTCGAGGCGGTCCAGGAGGCGCTCTCAGACGGAGCGGCGGAAGAAGACGCGCCCGGGGTCGAGTCCACCCCCGAGGGCCTCCGGATCGGGGGCGTCCGACCCGAGGAGATCGGCGACGCCGTCGACGCGCTCGACGCGGCCGGGGTCGCCTTCGAGTCGCTCGCGTGGTCCGAGCCCTCGCTGGAGGACGTGTACCTCCGGCTCACGGGCGAGGAGTACTCGCCGCGGTCGGAGGCGGGGTCGGGGTCGGGGACGTTCGATGAGACCGCACCGGACGGAGGCGACCGATGAGCCGCTTCGGCCGGATCGCGACCGAGGCGAGCGCGGCGTCGAGATCGTTCCTCCGGCGGCGGACGGCGGTGTTCTTCACCTTCTTTTTCCCCGTCATCCTCGTGCTGATCTTCGGCGCGCTGGTCCAGACGCAGCCGACCGGGGGCGGGCTGTTCGCGGAGCCCGCCGGCTACTACATCCCCGGCTACCTCGCCGTCGTCGTCCTCTTCACGCCGCTGTCGCGGGTCGGCTCCGAGATCGCTCGCCACCGCGACGGCGGGCGGTTCGAGAAGCTGGCGACGACGCCGCTCTCCCGCGGCGAGTGGCTGCTCGCGCACACCTTAGTCAACGTCGCGATCATCGGCGCGGCGAGCCTGCTCATCCTCGGCCTCGTCCTGGTCGTGACCGACGCGGAACCGGTGGTCTCGCCCGCGCTCGCGGCGCTGCCGGTCTTCGTCGCCGTCGCCGTCGCGCTCTTCTGCGGGCTCGGGGCACTGCTCGGCGCGCTCGCGGACTCGCAGGACGGCGTGATCGCCGCGAGCAACACGGTCGCGCTCCCCCTGCTGTTCCTCTCCGAGACGTTCGTCTCGCCCTCGCTGCTGCCGGAGTGGTTCCTCCCGGCTGTCGCGGCCTCGCCGCTGACGTACTTCGCGCGCGGGACGCGGTCGATCGTCTACGAGCCGGGGCCGTGGGTCGGCGATCTGGCGGTGCTCTCGGTCCTCGCCGTCGCGTTCCTCGCGCTGGGGGCGTACGCGGTCCCGCGGACGGATTGAGGGGCGAGACGGCGGGAGGATCGAGGGGCGAGACGGCGGGAGGATCGAGGGGCGAGACGGCGGGAGGATCGAGGGGCGAGACGGCGGGAGAAACGACCCGGAAGCCGGTCATTTATATCGCCAGACGCCGTTCCCGACAACGAGGGGGAAAGCGTTGCTCACCGTTCAATTCACCTGCTCCGACTGCATGCAGACCATCGAGGTCAACGACGAGATGCGGGAGACGATCCTCGACACCGGCTGCCCGGTCTGTACGACCGCGGCCAGCGAGGACGACTTCGACGCCGAGTAGCGACTGTACTGTCGATATGCGGGTGAGTTTGTACTCGATCGTTTATATGTGATCGACAGCTCTGCGGTGACCACCTCCAAAGCCCCAGCCGCTTTCTTATAAATCGCTGACATCGGGGCGACGACGAAAACCTCCAAAGCCCCAGCCGCGAGGCGGGCGCACGCTCGCTGCGCGCTTCAGTCGCTCGCGCTGCTCGCTCCTTCTAGTGCTTACGTCGCCTGCGCCCGCCTCGCGGCTGCCCCTTTGAGTCCCACCCGACCGCAACCGCACACCGCCTCACACCTCCCCAGCCTCGTCAGTCGCCCTCCGCGTTGCTCCGGGCGACTGACTTCCCTCGTGCGGGCTGCTCGCGCCCTGATGGGCGCTCGCAGGCGCACGCCACCGCACCGCAAGTCGTTTATAACTATTCGTCTGCGTTCATGACAGAATCTCGACCTCGTACCCGTCGGCTTCGAGGGCGTCGACGATGTCGGCGGCGTGTTCGGCGTCGTCGGTCTCTAATTCGAGTTCCAGTTCGGCGGCGTTGACGGCCACGTCCCGCGACGTGCGGTCGTGGTGGACCGCGTACACGTTCGCGCCGGTGCGGGCGACGATGCTGGAGACGCGCTCTAGCTCTCCGGGACGGTCCTTCAGGTCGATCGTGATCTTGAGGTATCGACCCATCTGGACCAGTCCGCGCCGGATCACGGTCCCGAGCCGGTTGAGGTCGATGTTGCCGCCGCAGAGCGCGGCGACGATCGTCTCGTCGTCGTCGTATTTAAACGCGTCCGAGAGGACGGCCGCGAGCGCGACCGCGCCGGCGCCCTCGACGAGCGTCTTCGAGCGCTCCAAGAGGAGGGTGAGCGCGAGGGCGATCTCGCGGTCGTCGACCGTGACGACCTCGTCGACGTACGCCGACATCACCTCGAGGGTCTGCTCGCCGACCGACCGAGTGGCGATCCCGTCGGCGATCGTGTCGACGCTGTCGATCTCGTGGACCTCACCTTTTTTTAGCGACTCGCCCGCGGAGGCCGCGCCCTCGGCCTGCACGCCGACGACCCGCACGTCCGGGAGCTGTTCTTTGATCGCGACCGCGACGCCCGAGATGAGCCCGCCGCCGCCGATCGGGACGACGACCGTGTCGAGGTCGGGGCAGTCGTCGACGATCTCGAGGCCGAGCGTCCCCTGCCCGGCCATCACCACGGGATCGTCGAACGCGTGGACGTAGGTCCGGCCCTCCTCGCGCTCGAGCCGGTGCGCGTACGCCTGCGCCTCGTCGTAGTCGACGCCCTCCAGCCGGACGCTGGCGCCGTATCCTCGGGTGGCCTTCACCTTCGAGACGGGCGCGAACTTCGGCATCACGACGGTGGCGTCGACGCCCGCGCGGTCGGCCGCGAGCGCGACGCCCTGCGCGTGGTTGCCCGCGCTCGCGGTGACCACGCCGGCCTCGCGCTCGGCGTCCGAGAGCGTGGCGATCCGGTTCATCGCCCCGCGGATCTTGAACGCCCCGGTGCGCTGGAAGTTCTCCAGCTTGAGGTGCACGTCCGCACCGCTCATCTCGGAGAAGGTCCGCGACCGCTCCAAGGGCGTGTGCCGGGCGGCGTCGCCGACGCGCTCGCGCGCCTCGCGAACGTCGGAGAGGGTGATCATACCCGGAAATCGCCGCGCCGGCCGCTAATCGGTTCCGGTCCGTGTCGCCGTCGGACGAGCCGATGCTCGACGGAAAGCGGGTCGGAGCCAGATTGGAACCGAATCGGAGCCGGATCGGAACCGGATCGGAACCAGATCGGAGCCGAATTGGAACCGGGTCGAGACCAAGTCGAGACCGAGCCGCGGGCTCGTCGTCTGTGAAAGGGGGGAATGCACGCGTGTGACGTGCAAGTGAAGCGAGACGGGCCGAATACAAAAAGGTGGGGCTAGCGGAGCGAAAGTGAAACCGCCAGACTGCACCGCCGTCATCCCTCCGTCAGACGGGTCTCAGGGGGTGAGCCGCACCCGAACGTCCGCCCGTTCGAGATACCGGTCGACCCGCGCTGCGAATCCGCGATCGTCGTCGCCCTCGTCGCCCACGTCGCCGGTGCCGCCCTCGTCGCCCTCGCCCGGCCACGCCGCGTCCGCGTCGAGCCGGTCGGGGTCGCCGACGTACACCGCCGCCTCGTCGGGGTGGCCGTCGGGCGCGTCGAGCGGAACCGCCACCCGCCGGTACAACCCCGTCTCGACGCCCTCGTACTCGTCGAGGGCGTCCGACTCCTCGGTCCGGAGGAGCCGACCGGCCGTCTCACCGCCCGGCGCGAGCGTCGGGTAGCGCCCCTCGACGAGGTGGAGTCCGAACAGCGTCGCCGGTCCGACGTACACGTACGAGTCGAGCACCTCGGCGACCCGGTCGGGTTCGGTGAGCGTTCCGTACACGAAGACGTCCATACTGCGTGTGCGTCGTTCGCACGCTTCAACGTTCGGGCGGCGGATTCGCGCCCGAGGCGTGAGCGGACTGCAGCCGGAGGGGGCCGCCGGCTCCGATACGGTGAAAGCCCGCCCGTTCCTCCCGGGTGATACATGGAGCTCTCGCGGCTGCGGCGCGTCTGGACGCGGGTGTTCTCGCTCGCGTGGCCGGTCATGGCCGAGCAGACGTTCCGCACCGCGATGCGGACGACCGACATCCTCGTCACCGCGCTGTTCTCGCCGGCGGCCGTGGTCGCGATCGGGCTCGCGGACCTCTACGCCCGATTCCCCCTCCGGTTCGGGCTCGGGCTCGGGGGCGGCGCGATCGCGCTCTCCTCGCAGGACACCGGTGCGGGCGCGACCGACACGCGCGACGAGGCGGTGACGCAGGCGATCCTCTTCGGCGCGGTCGCGGGGATCCCCTTCGTGTTCGTCGGCCTCTTCTTCGGCGAGTACGCGATCGGCGTGTTCGGACGGCTCGTCGGCGAGCGGACCTCCCCGGAGGTCGTCGCCCTCGGGTCGACGTACCTCGCGATCGTCTTCGCGACGGCCCCCGCTCGCCACGTCGCCCTGGTCGCCGCTCGCGCGCTACAGGGAACCGGCGACGCCCGCACCCCGATGTACGTCAACGTCGCCGCCAACTCCGTCAACATCGCGGGCTCGATCGCCCTCGGGCTCGGCCTGTTCGGCCTCCCGCGGCTGGAGGTCGTCGGCGTCGGCCTCGCGACCGCCGGCGCCAACGTGCTCACGGCCGGGCTCCTCTGTCTCGCCATCTGGGGCCAGTGGACCGAGGCGTCGTTCGCGCGCCCCCGCGACCTCACGATCGCGAGCCAGCTCCTCCGGGTGAGCGCCCCGCGCGTGCTCGAAGGGTTCGGCTCGGAGTTCGCCGAGTTCCCGTTCAACGCGCTACTCCTCGGCTTCGGCGAGCCGGTCAACGCGGGGTTCCAGATCGGGCGGCGGGTGTACCAGCAGGTGACGGGTCCGCTCTCCCGCGGGTACAACGTCGCCGCCTCGGTGCTGGTCGGCCAGTCGCTCGGCGCCGGCGACCCGGGCGAGGCCCGGTTCCACGGGTGGGCCGTCGCCGGGCTCGGCGTGCTCACGGTCGGCTCGATCGGCCTCGCCCTCGTCGCGCTCGCGCCCCGGCTGGTACCGGTCTTCACCGACGACGGGCCCACGATCGCGTACGCCGTCGACTTCGCTCGGGTCTACGGCCTCGCCGGCGCGGGGCTGGTGTGCTTCTCCGCGCTCTCCGGCGCGCTGCAGGGGGCCAGCGAGACACGAGTCCCGCTCGTCGCCCGCGTCTCCGGGATGTTCGTCCTCTTCCTCGGAGCCTCGTGGGTGCTCGGGCGGACAGCCGGGTTCGGTCCGCAGGGGGCCTACGTCGGCGTGTTCCTCGCGTACATGTGGATGGCGCTCGTCGTCGCCGCCGGCTTCCGCCACTCGGGGTGGGCCGACCGCGCCGCCGGGATGATGGCCGAGCGAGGAAGCGGCGGCCCCGTCACCGGCTCGACGCCGGACGAGCCACCGGACCGCGTCTCGTAGCGAACGCCGGAGCCACTCGGCTTTTAAGTATCAGACCGCCGAAACGGTCGGCATGGACCTGTCATCCGCCCTCTCCGCCACCGCGTCGACCCTCCGGCGGCGCCCCGCCGACCTGCTCCCGTTTTACCTCCTCGGCACGGCCGTCCCCGTCATCGCCCGGATGGGCCTCTTCGTCGCGCTCGCCGGGACGTACCTCCACTACGAGCTGACCGGGCAGCTCGACGCCGCGCGCCGAGCGCTCGCCGAACTCGACCTGACGCCGCCCGACACGCAAAACCCCGAGGCGCTTGAGGCGTGGGCCGAGAGCGTGGTTCCCGCGCTCGAACCCCTCGCGTCGCCGACCGCGCTTCTCCTCCTGACCGCCGGGACGGCCGTGTCGGTTCTCTTGGCGGTCCTGACGTACGCCGCGGTCTCCGCCGGACAGATGTCGGCGGTCGCCGGTCGGGTTCGCGGCGGCCGCGGGCTCACCGCCGGAATCGCCGGCGTTCGGGGTCGCTGGCTCACGTTCCTCGGGCTCTACGTCGCCGAGTTGCTGCTGTGGATCGGGGTGTCGCTGCTCGCCAGTCTCGCGATCGGCGGCGCGTTCTTGGTCAACCCCTTCTTCGGAGCCGCGGCCGCGCTCCTCTCGCTGCTCGTCGGACTGGTCGTCCTGCTCCTCGTCCGCGCGGTGTTCGCGTTCGCGCCGGCCGCGGTCGTCGTCGACGAGACGGGCGTGGTCGGCGCCGTCGAGGGGGCGGGCGGGTTCATCCGGTCGAACCCCGTCGACGCCCTCGCGTACCTCGTCGTCGCCGTCGGCGTGCTCGTGGCCATCTCCTCGGCCGCGTCGGCGCTCGCGTTCCTCGGCGGCGGGGCCGCCGTCGCGCTCGCCAGCGCGGTCGTCGCCGCTCCGGCGCTCGACCTGCTCAAGACCGTCCTGTACGGCGACCACCGCGGCGCGGTCGCTCCCGTCGATCCGGTCGACGCTCGGCTCCGCGACCAGTTCGTCGGGGGCGTCCGCCGCGGCTGGCGTGAGATGACCGCATTCGTCCGGCGAACGCCCGGACTGCACGCGATCGCGATCCTCGTCGGCGTCGGGTTCGGCGCGGTCGGCTGGCTCGCCGTCGACCCCTTCGTTGGTACGATCACCACGTCGATCGAGTCGCGGCTGGTCGGCCACCTCCCGCCGGCGGCCGCGCTCAACTTCTTCGGCAACAACTGGTCGGTCGCGATCGCGACCTCGTTCGGCGGCGTCGCGCTCGTGCTCCCCGCGCTCTCGTCGATCGCGTTCAACGGGGTCGCGCTCGGCGCTACCGCCGCGTTAGAGCAGAACCTCGCCGCGCTGCTCGCGTTCGTCGCCCCGCACGGGATCCTCGAGATCCCCGCGCTGTTCGTCTCCGGCGCGCTCGGAATCCACCTGGGGGCCGTCTCGTGGCGGGCGTTCCGCGGCCGCCTGTCCCGCGAGGCGTTCGCGGACGCGCTCGAAGACGCGTTCTGGGTGCTGATGGGCGTCGGGGTGCTGATCGCGGTCGCCGCGGTCATCGAGGGGTTCGTGAGCCCGTACTACTGGCGGCCGTTCCTCTAGACCTCGACTCCTCGGGGTCGTCACCGTCGTTTCGCTCCTCCTCACCGACTCCCGCCCGTACGTTCAAGTCGCTCCGTCTCGAATCCTGACCTGTATGACGCGACGCGATCCCTTCACCGAGATAGAGGACCTGCTCGAACGGATGGGACGGGAGTTCGAGGAGCTCGGCGGCACGCTCGACACGCCGGGGTCCGGCGCCCCGACCCTTCCGGGCGCCCGCGACGTCGACGTCGACGTCATCGAGGACGACGAGACGATCACGGTGCTCGCGGACCTCCCCGGCTTCGACGCCGACGAGATCGAGGTCGAGCTCCGCGACGAGACCCTCTCGATCGCGGCCACCCGCGAGGAGACCCGGGACGCCGAGACGACCGTCGACGGGGACGAAGGTCCCACGAACGCCGTCGCCGACGCCGACGGCGACGACGCGGACGACACGGGCGACGACTCCGAGGCCGGAGACGACGCGGGCGTTCGCTACCACCGCCACGAGCGCCGTCGCCGCGCGGTGTCTCGGCGGGTTCCGATCCCCGAGCCCGTCGAACGCGACGGCGCGACCGCCTCGTACGACGACGGCGTCCTCACCGTCACCCTTCCCAAGCGGTCGTCGTCGGACGGCGCCGGCCACAGCATCGACGTGTCGTGACGCGACCGGCCGAGAACGGACCTCGGCGCCGCCGCCGGCGTGAGACCCCTCGGAGCCCCTGACGCGAGCTAGCAGCTATCCTGTCGTCTTTAATACCACAGAAGACGTCTGTAAGGGTGAGTATCATGAACCGAACCAACCCCTTCGACGAAATCGAGCAGTTCTTCGGCCGCACCCCCTTCGGCGGCGACCGCGCGTGGGGGCGAGACCTCCGGACCACCGACATCGACGTGGCCGAGTACGACGACGAGTTCGTCGTCATGGCCGACCTCCCGGGATACGACCGCGAGGACATCGATGTGCGGGCGGCGGAGGGTCGGCTCACGATCACCGCCGAGCGCGACGCGGAGCGCGAGGACGGTGAGCACGACGACGCGGACCGACGGTACCTCCGACGCGAGCGCCGCCACGAGTCGATCACCCGGTCCGTCGACCTCCCGGGACCCGTCGCCGACGAGGACGCGAGCGCGACGTACCGCCACGGCGTGCTCACGGTCACGCTTCCGAAGGTCGCCGACGATGCGGACGACGACCACCGGATCGACGTGGCCTAGGACCGACTCCGGTTTTCTCCCCGCCGTTTTTGACTCTCGCCGACAGCTTCTCCACGCGTCGCGTGGTACGCGAACGCATGGACGACGCCGATCGCGACGCGACCCCCAGCGACGACGCGGCCCGCCGCGAGCTCGTCGACGGGCTCCGCCGCCGGCTCGACGTCGACGAGCGGACGCTCGCGGCGATCGAGGCGGTCCCGCGGCACCTGTTCGTCCCGGAGCGTCACCGGTCGCGCGCCTACGCGGACCGGCCGCTCCCGATCGGCCACGATCAGACGATCAGCGCGCCGCACATGGTCGCGCTCATGACTGACCTGCTCGATGTCGAACCGGGAGACAGGGTCTTCGAGGTCGGTACGGGCTGTGGCTACCACGCCGCGGTCGTCGCCGAAATCGTCGGCGCGCGGAACGTCTACAGCGTCGAGTACGTCCCGGATCTGGCCGAGGCGGCCCGCGATCGGCTCCACCGGCTCGGGTACGACGTGACCGTCCGCGCCGGCGACGGACGGACGGCGTTCCCCGACGAGCCCCCCTTCGACGCCGCCTACCTGACCTGCGCGCCGACGGGTGGCACCCCGGACTCGATCGTCGACCGCGTGCGGACGGGCGGTCGCGTCGTCGCGCCGGTCGGCCGCGCCGGCGGACAGCGGCTCGTCCGCCTGACGGTGACGGAGGGAGCGGTCGACCGCGAAGACCACGGCGGCGTCCGGTTCGTTCCGATGCAGTGACGGGCGGTACGGCACGGAGCGACGCGATCGCGAACGAGCGCTTTTAGAGGACCGAGCACCGAGTTCGACCATGGACGAGGCGTCGATTCGGGCCGACATGATCGAGGGGCTCGAACACCAGATCGGCGAGACGCTGGACGCGCCCGTGCTGGCTGCGCTCCAGCGCGTCTCACGGGACCCGTTCGTCGACGACGCCTCGACGACCGGGGCCGGGACCGGTCAGGGAGCCGGGGGCGGCGGGAACGGGGACCGGTCGCTCGCGCCTGCGACGGTCGTGCGGTTGATCTCCGCGCTCGACGCCGACGAGGGCGACGAGGTGCTCGTCGTGGGGGCAGGCGTCGGCTACTCGGTCGCGCTGCTCGCCGAGATCGTCGGTGCGAGACACGTCCACGCGGTCGACATCGACCGCGAGGCGGTCGCGCTCGCCCGCTCGAACCTCTCGACGGCCGGCTACGACGCCGTCCTCGTCGACCGGCGCGACGGTGCGAACGGGTTGCCCGAGTACGCACCGTACGACCGGATACTCCTCGAGGCAGGGGTCGTCGAGCCGCCGCGCGCGCTCCGCGAGCAGTTGGCCGAGAGCGGCCGGATCGTCTACCCCCGTGGGACCGCGGTCCAGACGATCGCCGCGATCGAACCCGATCCCGAGGGGGCAACGTCCGACGACGCAGCGGACGACGACGCGCCGACCGGCTTCCGAACGGTCGAAACGGTCGGTCCGGCGCGGCTCCAGCCGATGCTCGTCGACGGCGAGCAACGCGGCGTCGAGCGGAACCGAACGCGCCGCGAGGACGCCGAACGCGCCGAGCAAGGGCACTTCGCGCGGCACGGCTGGGAACAGGACTGGATCGACTGGGACGACCGTCTCTAACTACTCCGCGACCACCAGCACCTCCGTGTTCCCGCGCTCGTCGACGTAGTCGCCCTCCGCCGGCGGTTTCACCTCGACGGTGAGGGTCCCGTCCGGCTGGTTCGGACCGAGCTCCGGGTCGACGTCGACGGTCGCAGTTCCGTCCGAGCCTGTCGTCGCAGTGGCGACGCCGTCGATCTGTGCCGACCCGCTGCGAACGATCACCGTCGCGTCCGAGACGCGGGAGCCGTCCGGATCGAGGACGGCGATGTCGATCGACTGCTCGCCCGGCGTCGTCACCTCCGGCTCCGGCTGCGCGTCGAGCTCCGTCGCGGCCAGCCCGTCGATGTCACCGATCATCCCCATCATCACGCTGAGGCTCGCGACGCCGACGACGAGGGCGATGACCAGCCTGACCGGCAGGCCCTCGATGGCCCGACGGTCCGAGCGAAAGGATCGGTCGTTCGCGGTGCGTCCGTCCCGTTTCGAGTGGGGCATACCGTCGGTGCCCGCGGTATCACTGATAAAGGGTCGGACGCACCGCTCGGGAGAGGGGCCGACTCGTCGGTCGATCGGAGGCCGTCGCCCGATCGGAGGCCGTCGCCCGAGCGGAATCTCGCGTCCGCGTTCGTCCCGGCCTTTTTGTACGATACCGGGGACACCGCGGCTATGTACGTGCTCGGACGCGATTCCGATTCGGACGACGGAAGCGGTTCGGACGACGGAAGCGGTTCGGACGGCGGAGGCGGTTCGGACGACGGAGGCGGCCAACCCGGATCGAACGGTGACGGCGACGGCGTGCGACCCCCCACCGTCCGGCTCGGGTCGTTCCTCGCGCGCGACGGCGGCAGCGCTGGGGCCGAGGTCGGCCTCGACGCCGACGGCCCGCACGCCGGCGTCGTCTTCGGCAAGCGGGGAACCGGGAAGTCGTACACGCTCGGCGTTCTCGCGGAGGGACTCGCGGCGGCCCGCGGCGTCGCGCCGGTCGTCGTCGACCCGATGGGCGTCTTCGACGGGCTCCGGGCCGCCGGCGGACGGGTCGTCGAACCGCGAGTCCGTCCGGCGGCGATACCCCCCGAGGCGTGGCCGGACCTGCTCGGCCTCGATCCGGCGAGCGGACCCGGGAGTCTGGTGTGGCGCGCCGTCGCCGACGCCCTCGACGCCTCCGACACTGCCGCGGCCCGGGAGGACTCGGAGAGGTCGGGCGATTCGCCCTCCATCGCGGCGCTCCGCGAGCGCGTCACCGACGCGGACGCGCCCGCCGCCGACCGCCGCGCGGCGGCGAACCACCTGCGGCTCGCGGCGTCGTGGGACGTGTTCGACGCGGACGCGTCGCCGGTCGCCCGACTCGCCGGCGACGGGGCGCCGACCGTGCTCGATCTCGCCGGAACTCCGGAAGCGGCCGCAGCGGCAGTCGTGAGGGCCGTCGGTCGCGGCCTCTACGACGCCCGGATCGACGGCGACCTCGGTCGACTCCCGTGGCTGCTCGTCGACGAGGCTCACACCTTTTTCGGCGGCGTCGCCGACCCCGCGCTCCGGACGCTGCTGACTCGCGGCCGCGCGCCCGGCGTCTCGCTCGTCTGCGCGACGCAGCGTCCCGGCGCGCTGCCGAGCGTCGCCGTCTCGCAGTCGGACCTACTTGTGGCCCACCGGCTCACCGCCGAGCGCGACCTCGATCGCCTCGCCGAGGCGGAGGCGACCTACCTCTCCGGCGACCTCGCGTCGCGGCTCCCGACCGAGACCGGCGAGGCGATGGTCGTCGACGACGCGACGGAGACGGCGCACACCGTTCGGGTTCGGGAGCGACGGACTCCGCACGGCGGCGGGAGTCCGCGAGCGAGCGGGACGGCGGCAGCCACGGACGGCGGCGCGAAGTCCGAAGACCCAAGATAGCCGCCCTCGACGGCCCGGTATGGAACGGACGCCGCTCGGGTTCCTCCTCGTCGCGCTCGGCGGGTTCGTCGGCGCCGTCACCAGATACGGGATCGACGTCGCCGTCGGCGACGTGACCGGAGCCGGAACGCTCCTCGCGAACGTCCTCGGCTCCTTCACGCTCGGGCTGCTGCTCACGCGCACCGCGCGCCACCGGACGCGGCTGTTCGTCGGCACCGGCGCGCTCTCCTCGTTCACCACCTACAGCACCTTCGTCGGCGACGCCGTGACGCTCGGAACGACGGTCGGCGCCGCGTACGTCGCGGCGAGCTACGCCGCCGGCTTCGCGGCCGCCGCGGCCGGGCTGTTCGTCGGGGGACGACTGTGACCGACCCCCTGCTCGCGGCCGCTCTCGTCGGTCTCGGCGGCTCGGTCGGTGCCGTGGGGCGGCACGCGGTCGGCCTCCGCATCGAGGGGCGACGCTCCGTCCTGACCGTCAACGCGCTCGGGAGCCTCGCGCTCGGCGCCCTCCTCGCCGCACCGATCGGCTCGGAAGCGACGCTCCTCGCCGCCGTCGGGTTCTGCGGCGCCTTCACGACGTTCTCCTCGTTCGCCGTCGAGACGGTTTCGACCGCGGCCGACGGAGAGGGCCGAATCGCGGCCGGATTCGCGGCCGCGAACCTGGCCGCCGCGCTGCTCGCGTTCCTCGGCGGCGCGGCGGTCGTCGGCGCGCTCGCCTGATCGCGGCTCGAGGGAACGACAGGTACAGGCGGGTCCGGACCGTAGCCTCTCGCGTGACCGACGACGCCGAAGATCGGGCCGACGCCGACGGGTCCGCAGTCGACCCCGCGTCTCCCAACGTTCCGCCCAACGACCGCGACGGCCCCGACGCGCCGGTCGATTTCGGCGACCTCACGCTCCCGCAACGCGCGTTCGTCGCGGCCGTCCAGAACCCGACCCGAGGGGTCGTGATCGCCGGCCTGCTCGCGTTCGCGTTCTCGTTTTACGTCGCCTTCTGGCTGGTCTTCCCGCGGGTCGCGGCCTTCATGTCGGCTATCGGCGCCGTCCTGATCGGACTCGTCGCGCTCGTGTACCTCGTCTCGGGGCGGCTGTCCCGGTAGGTCTCCACCAAGTCCCGTTCCTCGCGTCCCGCTACGCGACTCACGGATGCGGCTCGTAGAACTCTCTGAGCGGCACCCCGAACGCGGGCGCGAGCGTCGCCACCGCGTCGCCGATCAATACGTCGCGTTCGGCGAACTCCCGCTCCACCTGCGCGCCGAGCGCGACGTCGCCGGCCGCGCCGCTCTCGAGGTACTCGCGGACCGTCGTGAACTCCCGCTCACGCTCGACGACGTACCGGTCGCCGTCGATGAACGGGCCGTACGTCTCCGGGTCGACGTCGTCGGCGTACGACTCGTAGAAGCTCGCCGCGTGTTTCCGCACCGCGACCGGCGGCCCCTCGTGGCGCGTGACGGCCGGCCGCTCCGCGACCTCCAACTCGGCGTACAGCGCCGCGCGTCCGGAGTCGCCCCCGTCGCTTTCCGGACCCTCCCCGTCGGTCATCGCCCGGGCGCGCAGCACGTCGAAGCCCCGGTCGTTCAGCCCTCGCACGATCCCGTCGAGCGAGCGCCGGAGCTGCGGCCACAGCTGGTCGTCGACCAGGTCGGGCGCGTCGAACACGACCGCCACCGGGGTCGTTTCCCGTCGGTCGAGGTGGTCGCGAACGTCGGCGGAGTCGAGCGGGGTCGGCTCAGTCGGTTCGAACAGCCCCTCGCTCGGCGCCGCGAGCAGTTCGCGGGCGTAGTGCTGGAACCGGGCGAGGTTCGCGGCCGAGAGGACGGCCGCGACGTTCCGCGTCGAGTCGGTCGGGTCGACCACGACGAGCGGGTCGTCGAAGGTCCGCTCGGCGTGCCCCTCGGGATCGAACTCCATCGGGGGGTGCCAGCTCCGCGCTGACTCCACGAGCGGGACGAACCCGCCGAGTTCCAAGACGAGCAGCTCGGTCAGGTACCCCGAGAACCCCTCGGTGCGGAGGTCGCTCCCGTACGCGCCGATCCCCTTCAGAAACGCCTTCGCGAGCACCACGTCGTCGGCGAGGCCCTCGTCCAGCCGCGCGGAGAGGTACGCGTCGTGGAACGGGGTCCGGTCGACGGCGGAGACGAGGTCGCCGGCGGTCGCCACGTCGTGACAGGGGACCAGGTCCACGTCGAACCCCTCGAAAGAGCCTTTCACGTAGGGGTGTTCCGCGTACTCCTCGTGGCCGTCCGGGAGGACGGCGTGCCCGACGGCGAGCCCGTACTCCTCCAGTTGTTCGCGGTCGAGGTCGGCGTCGAACCGCACGAACAGATCGATGTCGCGGTCGCCGGAGACCCACGTGCCGCGGGCGGTCGACCCCACCTGCACCACGTCGGCGTCGACCGGGAGGTCGGCGATCGCCTCGCGCGTCCGGTCGGCCAGCTCGGCGGCGACCGTTCGCAGGCGGTCGCGCTCCGCGGGCTCGGGCACGACCCGGTCGCGAACGCGCGACAGCACCGCCTCGAGATCGTCCATGGGAGCGGCTTCTCGCGGTCCGGCCGAAAACGTGTCGGTCACGGGGCGAGCGGCACGCTCCGGGAGTCGATCGGGCGACGGCGGGCCGGCAGAATCGGGGTGCGGTAACCGATCGCACTCGAGTCGGGCGGAAACGAAAGCCCTATCAAAACGAGTCGAGTATCTGGAGTTGAGCCGAAGTAGCTCAGTTGGTAGAGCGCCTCGCTGTTACGACGATCGGCGGATTTCCCCCCGAACGTCACAGTCACGAGGCGGTCCCAGGTTCGAGTCCTGGCTTCGGCGCTTCCTTCGCGCGACGCTAATCGCGACCATGCCTTTTGTACGATATCGACGTAGAAGTTCGTATGTCGCGCTCCGAACAGTACGACCGACTCGATGAGCCACAGAAACGTGGTCAGGCAACCGAAGCGATCGTCACGGGCGAACTGATCGCTCGTGATGTCTCCGTGCTCAGACCGGCATACGATAACGAGCCATATGACCTCGTAGCTGAGGTGGACGGAGGCTTCTACCGACTTCAGGTCAAAACTGCGTACGATGGCAAACGCGATGGCGCCGTGGTATTCCGGACCCGAAGCGTCCGGACAAAAAGTGAGGGGTACGAGCGGGAAGGATACGATGGCAAGATCGATTACTTCGCAGTGTACAACGTCGGAGAAGAGGAAATATATCTCGTCCCGATCGAGGACACCGGAGCGACAACGACTTCTATCCGATACGAACCCGCCGCAAACAATAACCGGGAGAATGTGAACTGGCACACGGAGTATCGGCTCGACACTGTCCTCTCTCATCTCCGATCGGGGTAATGCGGTAATCTAAAGAGTACCCCTCGTATAACACAGACCGACGCGGGCCTTTAGCTTAGTCTGGCTCAAAGCCCTCCGCTCATAACGGAGTGATCGCCGGTTCAAATCCGGCAAGGCCCATCTCTACTTCAACAGCCCGACCAGTCCGTTCACGTCCTCGACGACCGCGTCCGCTCCGTGTTCGGCGAACTTCCGTCGCCCTTCCTCGCCGGTCAGGCCGCCGGTGAGGACGCCGATGCCGTAGTAGACGCGGCTCGCGTCCTCGTCGTCGGCGTTGCGCGCGGTCCGCACGTCGTCGAGGGTGTCGCCGGCGAAGGCGACGCGCTCGGCGTCGAACCGCTCCGCGAGTTCGACGAGCGCTCGCGGGTGTGGCTTCCCCTCCTCCCAGTCGTCCATCGTGAACCGTCGGTCCTCGGGCACGTCGAGGCCGACGCGCTCCAAGGCGATCTCCGCCTCGGCGGCGGGCCGCCCCGTCAGCACGCCCACGTCGAACCGGTCGGTGAGGTCGGCGATCGTCGCCGGCTCGACGAGGGTCGGCTCGTCGTGGATGTATCCCGGCGCCGACAGCGGGGGCTCGCCGCCCTCCAGCTCGCGGTACAGCTCCTCGCCGAGGTACAGCGCCTGAAACGTCTCGCGGAGCCGCTCGGTGTCCCACTGGTCTCGCACCCGCGCCTGCGCGACGCGGGGGAGGTCGCCGACGACCTCCTTCGCGGCGTCGAGCCCGCCGCCGCCCTCCGCGACTCGGTCGGTGAACGTCTCCACGTCCATTCCGAGCCCCTCGCGGCGGGCCAGCACGTAGAGGGCGGCCGCGTCCGTCAGCTCCCAGTCGTTGTTGAATCCGCCGGCGTCCTTGAACGACTGGACGGCGTCGCGATCGATCGTCTTGTCACACACCCGTTCGACCGACTCGATGATCGCCCGCCGGTAGGAGTCCGCCACGTCGACCAACACCCCGTCGATATCGAGGACCACTGCGTCGACCTGCATACCCGTACGCCGGCAGGAGCGGGAAAGAACGTTCGGGTTCTCGCCGAACTGGCCGCCTCTGGGTCCCGTCGCCTCACTCGGGGCCGGACGACCGCCCTCCACGCCCGTCGTCCCGAGCGACGTATAGCGAACTCCCTCCGACGGAGCGGCGCCGGACCGGGACGACCGGCTCCTCGAACCCGAGGGTTGTGAACGCGCAGGCGGCGTCGAGGCGGTCTGCGAGCACGACGGTCGGTCGCTGGAGTTCGGCCGGGAGGTTACACGCGTACACTGCGTCGACCGCGCCCCCTCCGTCGGCGTCGACGAGCGGGGCGATCTCGCCCTCGCCCGCCCCTTTCGCGAGCGCGAGCACGTCTCCCCGTCGGACGCGGAGCGAGCCCTCGACTCCCTCGTCTGCGGTCTCGCGCGCGGCCGCCAGCGCTCGCTCTCCGGGATCGATGTCGACGGCGACGACGCGGCGTCCCCGCTCGGCCAGCGCCCGTGCGACCGCCGGACGGTCGCCGACGCCGACTTCCACGAGGTGGCCGTACTCCGCGAGTTCGTCGACCAGCGCGCGACGCGAGGGTGAGACCACGGCGCGGGCTTTATGATTGCGGCGGTCATAAGCCGTTCCATGCTCGTGGATATCGTCCCAGTCGGGGAGGTCACCCCCCGCGTGAAACGCGAGGCCTCCGCCGCGCTCCGTTCGGTATACGACTGCGACGTGACCGTCCACGACGATCAGCCGATCCCCGAGACGGCGTACGACGAGGGCCGCGAACAGTACCGCGCCGAGGACCTCATCGAGACCGTCGGCCGCGTCGGCGGCGGCGAGAAGAACATCGGGATCACCCCGCGCGACCTCTACTACCGCCGCCGGAACTACGTCTTCGGGCTCGCGTACCTCAACGGCAACGGCTCCGTGATCTCGACGCACCGACTCCGAACCTCCTCCGACGGAGGGGTCTCCACCAAGCCCGCGGTCGACGTGTTCGCCGACCGCGTCCGGAAGGAGGTCGTCCACGAGATCGGCCACACGCTCGGCTTGGAGCACTGCGACAACAGCAAGTGCGTCATGTCCTTCTCGCCGACCGTCCGGGAGGTCGACGTGAAAGAGGAGAACCTCTGTGGCTCCTGTTCGCGGCTCATTCGGTAGGGATCCCGTCAGCCGTGGCGTCCCGCCGACCGGGACGACTCGTTTCCGCCGGTAGACGTAAACCGTATCCTGTCCAAGGACGACGCATGGCCGCAAAGCCGGAGTACCGCGACCGCCCGGACGTCGAGGTCGCGCTGCTGGACGCGCTGGTCGACCGCGGCGACGAGGGGATGACGGTGCTGGAGCTTCGCGCGGCCGTCGACGCCGACATCGACGCCGTCGAGGAGGCGCTGTCGGCGCTGAAGGCGGACTCGCTCATCACCGTCGAGAGCGAGGAACGGGTGCGCGTGTACCCGCACGACCGCGTCGTCCCCGACCCCGACGAGGGGATCGACGACGGCCCGGGGACCCTCGTCGACGCCGTCCGCGACCGACTCGGACTGTAGCGACACCGCGCGTTCGAGAGGCCCGCGCGGGAGCGACCGCCCGCACCGAAGCCAGCGACCTTTTGCCGCTCCCCCGACTTCTTACCGGTATGACTCTCGTCTCCGACACTCACGGCGCCCACGGCGCGGCGTACCGCGACCGCGGCGGCCGCCGGGTGGTCGACCACTACGGGAAGCCCGAGCGCGTCGGCAAGGCGGTCCGGAACGTCGTCGGCGCGATCGAGATGGGGTACGGCGTGCTCGCCGTCACGGGCGACGACCGCGTCGAGTTCGTCGATAACGCCGTCTCGAACCGGATCCCGGACGAGGACGGACAGGGCGTGTACGCGCTCCTGCTCGATCCGCAGGGCGGCATCGAGACGGACATGTACGTGTACAACGCGAACGAGCGCCTCCTCGTCTTCCTCCCGCCTGAGCGCGCCGAGGCGGTCGCCGAGGACTGGACCGGCAAGGTGTTCATCCAGGACGTGGCGATCGACGACATCTCCGACGAGCTCGCCGTCTTCGGCGTCCACGGCCCCAAGTCGACCGAGAAGATCGCCTCGGTGCTCGGCGGGCCGGGCGCGCCCGAGAAGCCGCTCTCCTTCGTCCGCGGGTCGATGGTCGACGCCGGCGTCACGGTGATCGCGAGCGACGCGCCCCTCGGCGAGGAGGGGTACGAGGTCGTCTGCGCCGCCGCGGACGCCGAGGAGGTGCTCGACACCCTGCTCAACCGGGGGCTCAACGCGGCCCCGTTCGGCTACCGGACGTGGGACGCGCTCTCCGCCGAGGCCGGCACGCCCCTCTTCGAGTACGAGCTCGAGGGGACGGTCCCGAACGTCCTTGGGCTCCGCAACGCCCTCGACTTCGAGAAGGGGTGTTACGTCGGACAGGAGGTCGTCTCCCGGGTCGAGAACCAGGGGCAGCCGAGCCGACGGCTCGTCGGGCTCGATCTCGACGGCCTCGCCGACGCGACCGCCGAGATCGACGGCGACGCCGACCCGGAGGGGTACGACGAGGTCCTTCCCGCTCCCGGCGCGGCCGTCTTCGACGGCGACGAGGCGGTCGGCGAGGTGACCCGCGCGGCGGTCGGTCCCGCCGCCGGCGACCCGATCGCGCTGGCGTTCGTCCGGTTCGACGCCGATCTCGCCGACCCCACCGTGCGCGTCGACGGCGAGGAGGTCGCGGCGACACGCGCCGACCTCCCGTTCCCCTCCGTCGAGGGGAGCGCTCGGTCTGCCCGGCTGCCGACGTACCCGAGCGACGAGTAATCGTCGCTGTCGCGGTCGCTGTTGCGGTCGGCGGCGCAGCGCGGGTAACTGGGACTTCGGCGGCGTTCGGCGTCGAATCGGCATCGACGATGTATCAGCTATCGGTCCCGCCTCCGTCCGCGTCTCGGTCCAGCCACGAGGTCGCGAGCGACTCGAACGGCCCGGAGTACTGCATCAGCGTCGTCCCGAGGATCGCCATCACGAGCACGTAGCCGACCGCGAACGCGTTGATCGTCTGCGCGACCGCCGGATCGAACGCGCCGGCCTCGCCCGCGGTCACCGCGACCGTCGCGATGATCAGCGAGAACTCCCCGCGGGTGGTCATCCCGAGCGCGACGCGGGTCGACCGGCGGGTGTCCAGGTCGAACGCGCGCCCGGCGAGGAAGCCGGTGACGAGCTTCGTCGGCGTCGTCACGACCACCGCGAGCGCGATCAGCCCCGCCACCCCGCCGAACAGTAGCGGGTCGGTGACGAGCCCGATCCAGAAGAAGAACACCGCCGCGAACGTGTCGCGGACCGGTTCGAGCAGCGTCTCGATCTCGTGGGTGTGCTCCGTCGAGGCGAACGCCATCCCGACGAAGAAGGCCGCGACCGCCTCGCTGACGCCGAGCGCGAGCGCGCCGCCCGCGACCAACACCACGGCCGCGATCGATCGGAGCGCGACGAACTCCCGGTTGGTCGTCTCGACGAGCCGGGAGAACGCGGGCGTGCCGAACCACACGAGAGCCAAGAGGGCGAGGATGAACGCGATCGCGATCCCGACGTCGACGGCGGCCGCGCTCACGTCGCCGCCGCCGAGCGCGATCGCGGACGCGACCGCGAGGTACACCGCGATGAACAGGTCCTCGTAGACGAGGGTGCCGAGCAGCGGCTCTGCCTCGTCGTTGGCGATCCAGCCGAGGTCGATGAGTGACTTCGTGATCACCGCCGACGAGGAGATGTACACGATGCCGGCGATCAAAAACGCCGGGAGGAACGCGCCGAAGACGAGCCACCCGAGGACGAGCCCGACCCCGAAGTTCGCGAGGTCGATCGTCCCGGCGGTGCCGATCTGCGTCCGTCGGGCGAGCAGCCGGTCGAGGTTGAACTCCAGCCCGAGGAAAAACAGGAGGAAGACGATCCCGAGCTCCGCACCGAGCGCGATGAACTCCGTCTCGGGGACGTAGGCGGTTCCGAAGACCGGCAGCGTGACCCGACCGAGCACGAACTCACCGAGGACCATCCCCGCGACGATATAAAAGGGGATCACGGACTGGCCGAGGCGGTCCGCGAGCGCGCCGGCGACCGCGACCGCGGCGAACATGACGCCGACGTCGAGCAGCGCCACTACCGGTCACCTCCGAGACGACCGGCCGACGCGGTCGAGTCGGTCGAGTCGGTGGCGTCTGACCGGCCGCTCATCCGGTGAGGATCTCCTCGAACGCCTCGCAGTCCTCCGGCGTCCCGACCCCGATCAGCGTGTCGCCCTCGCGCAGCGTTGTCTCGGCGCCGGGGCTGTCGATCACCTCGTCGTCGCGCTGGATCGCGACGACGGCGAGCCCCGTTCGATTCCCGATGTCGGCGCTCTCCAGCGTCTCGCCGACGAGCGGGGAGCCCGGGGGGAGCTCGTACCACTCGAGGAGGATGCCGCCCGGCAGCGTCGTTTCCTGGGTGTCCGGCTCGACCGGCTGGAAGTACGCCCCCTCGACGATCGATCCGATCGTCCGGGCGAGGTCGTCGCCGAACTCGAACACCTTCTCGGAGTCGGCGCTCGGGTCGGGGCGGCGGAACACCTCGCGTTTCCCGGTGTTGTGGATGACGACCACCATCTCGCCGTCGTCGAGTTCGATCTCGAACTTCTTCCCGACGCCCGGGAGGTCGGACTCCTTGATCGGCATACCGGAGGTAAACGGGGCCACGATATTAGTACTGTAGCTCGGCGGAGCGCCCTCGGTTCGAAGCGCTACCGTCCGACGGGCGTCTGCCGCGCACCAAACGCTAAGTACGCCGGGTCCGAGGGGACGGACATGTGGCGCTCCCGGAAGAGCCGGGACCGGCGGACGGTGATCTGCATCGCGTGCGGCGACTCCGTGCTGCGGGAGGACGCGCGCGAGTACGACAAGGAGGGTGACCGCTGGAACCGGCGCGACAAGGAGTTCGAGTACCTCTGTACCGACTGCGACGACGAGATCTGTCACCGGCCCCGCGACGGGCTCGAGTCGCTGATCACCTCCATCGAGTCGGACGGGCTCTCCCGCGAGGAGTTCCTCGGCCGCTACGCCGACGCCGTCGCCGACGCCGGCGAGTCGGCCGAGCGCTCCGAACGCGATCGGTAACCCGACCGACACGCCTTCCTGCTCCCGTTCGAAACCGGATCGACGCATGCCCCTCCGCTCGACGCCTCCCGCCTCCCCCGCCCCGCTCCAGACCGCGATCGATCCCCTCCCGACCCTGATCGGCGTCGCCGCGCTGCTCGTCGGCCTCGCGTTCCTCGCCCACGGCGGCCGGGGCTCGCTCGACGCGCTCCGCGTCGCCCGCGCGACCGCGACCGACCCCCGGTCGCTGCAGGCCGGCGACCGGCGGGTGCGGATAACCGGGGTCGCAGACACCGCGACGGCCGCTCACGGCGGATCCGCCGGTGACGAAGATCGGACCGAGACGCTCCCCGCTCCGTTCACCGACGAGCCGTGCCTCTGTTGTACCTACGACGTGTCGGAATACCGCAGCCAGGGGAAGGGCCGGTCGTGGGTGTCGATCGACTCCGGCGAGGCGGGGGTCCCGTTCCGCGTCGTCGTCGACGGCGTCGGGGTCCGCGTCGATCCCGCGGTCGCCGACTTCGCGTTCGGCGTCGACGAGGACATCGAGGTCGCGGCCGACGAGACGCCGCCCGAGCGCGTCCGCCGGTTCACGGACGCGGTGGCGGCGGTCGACAAGTCGGAGACGGGGTGGAAGCTCGGCCCGCTCACCGTCGGAAACGACCCCGAGCGCCGGTACCGCCAGCGCGTCCTCCGCCCCGGCGACGACGTGACGGTCGTCGGCGACGCGACCGCCTTCCCCGACGCCCCGGTCGGCGAGGTGAAAGCGCGGATCGCCGGCGGATCCCCGTTCGTCGTCGGCGACGCGAGCGCGCGGCGGACCGCGCTCCGGCTGGTCGGTCGATCGGCGGTCCCGGTCGTTCTCGGGCTCGTCTCGTTGACGGTCGCGGCGGTCGCGCTCTCGCCGGTCCTCGGTGTCATCACAGGCGCGGTCGCCGGGTGATCCGGCGGACGCCGGCGACGGCCCGCTTCCGGCCGGACGTCGCTCCCTCTCCGCCCCGACAGGCCTTTCTAACGGACCCGCGTTAGTCTCCGTATGTCAGACGACGAGCCGAAACCGGGGTCAGCGGAGGACCAGGGTCCCGTGACGATCACGCCGGAACTGGCCGACCGCCTCGACGAGAAGCGGACGGAGCTGTTCGAGGAGTTCGAGATCCGCGACGAGTTCCCGAGCGAGGTCCTCCGCGAGGCCGAGGCCCGGACCGAGGACGTGTACGAGGAGATCGAGGCCGAGATCGACGAGCGGGAGGACCTCCGCGAGCTGACAACGTGGACCACCGACCCGATCGACGCGCAGGACTTCGACGACGCCATCTCGATCGAGCGGGAGGAGGGCGCCTACCGGCTGTGGGTCCACATCGCCGACGTGACCCACTACGTCACCCCCGACACCGCGATGTGGGAGGAGGCGGTCCAGCGGGCCAACACCGTCTACCTGCCCGACTACACGATCCACATGCTCCCGCCGGTGCTCGCGGAGACCGTCTGCTCGCTCGTCCCGAACGAGGACCGGCTCGCGCACACCGTCGAGATGGAGATCGACGACGAGACGCTCTCGTTTGAGGATATCGAGATTTATAAATCCGTCATCAACTCCGACGAGCGGCTCACCTACAAGGAATGCGAAAACCGGCTTGAGGACCCGTCGCTCCCGCTCGGCGAGGAGAACGAGCTGGCCTTCGAGCTCGCCGACCGGATGCACGAGCAGCGTAAGGAGGACGGCTCGCTCGTGTTGAACCCCCGCCGCGACCGCGCGCACACCATCATCGAGGAGTCGATGCTGAAGGCGAACAAGGCGGTGACGCACACGCTGATGTGGGACCGCGGCGTCGAGGCGATGTACCGCGTCCACCCGCAGCCGACCCCCGACCAGTGGAACCAAGCTTTAAAAGAGATCCAGGAGCTCGACTCCGTCTCCATCCCCGGCGACGCGTGGGGCGACGACCCCCGCAAGGCGGTCAACGCCGCCCTCGAGGAGTCGCCCGGCCGACAGCTCAACAAGATCCAGCGGGCCGTGCTGAAGGTGATGCCGCGCGCGAAGTACATGAACGACCCGTTCGGCGGTCACCACGCGCTCAACTTCGACATCTACGGCCACTTCACCTCGCCCATCCGTCGGCTCTCGGACACGATCAACCACTGGATCGTCCACGAGAACGACGTGCCGGAGAACCTCATCGAACTCTGCGACCACGCCAGCGATAAGCAGAAAGACGGCGAGACCGCCGAGCGGCTTTATAAACAGTTCCTCCAGGAGGTCGGACTCGATCCCCACGCCGTCAACAACCGCGGCGTCGAGATCGTCGAGGACCCCGACGAAGCGAAGCACTCGGTGTAAATCGGCGACGTTCGTCGCTTTTGCCCCCTCTCAGGACCGCACCTCGCCGACTTCGGAGACGGTCGCGGCCCCGCACGCCGGACTGGCTATATCCCCGCCGTGTACAGCAGCAGCACGACGGCGACGAGCGAGACGAGCAGGATCCACCCGACCATGATAATCCCCATCTGACGGTGCGTGAGGTTCTGGCCCTCAAGAATTTCGGAGATGCCCATACGACGCCAAACTGACTCGGAGTATAAAAGCGGTCTGGGTCGCGGGACGGCGTGTCCCCTCACTCGACCACACCCGTGTTTCCGTCGCCAGACGGCGAAGTGATGACGCGACCGCCGCTTTCACTCGGATCGCGGATCTTCTTCGTTTCGCTTTTGTTGGTTTGAAACGACACAGACAGCTCTCCTTCTCGCCGCCTGGGTTCCTTCGGAGAAACGAATAAAATGAATGGACTCGCGGGGATTTGAACCCCGGGCCTCTTCCTTGCGAAGGAAGCGATCTGCCGCTGATCTACGAGCCCGCACCCGAAACCAATCGCCGTTCGTATTTGTACCTTACCTTTCGGCGAGCCGCACGCGGGTGGTTCCCACTCCGTGCTGCGTTCGCACCCGCCCCTCACTCGTTCCGCCCGCTCAACGGCGTCACAGCTCGCGACGACGACCGCCGATACCGACGGGGTTAGGTATCGCGACGCACGAGGATCACTTGACTGCGAGGGAATCCGATCGACGGAGTCCACTGCAAACCCAATTAACGTTTCTGGAATGCATCTCACTTCCGTTACTCTTTTGCGTGCGGACGGCCCAGATCGGAGTATGGCAGAAGCGACGTCGACGGCGGACCCCGACCCGGCCGCGATTGCGGCCCTGAAACACGTCGGGCTCGTCGGCGGCCTGACCGAGACGAAGGTGTCGTGTGCGGCGCTCGGCGACCGGCTCGACGCCTCGACGCAGACCGCCTCTCGGCGGCTCCAGACGCTCGAATCGGCGGGGTACATCGAGCGCGACGTGGTCGGCGACGGCCAGTGGGTGCGCGTCACCGACGCGGGCGAGGCGGCCCTCCGCGCCGAGTACGCCGACTACCGCCGCCTGTTCGAGACCGACGTGGAGCTCGTGCTCCGCGGCGCGGTCACCGGCGGAATGGGCGAGGGGCGCCACTACATCACCCTGCCCGGCTACGCCGACCAGTTCCGGTCGCGACTGGGCTACGAGCCGTTCCCGGGCACGCTCAACGTCGACCTGAGCGAGGAGAGCGTCCGCCGGCGCGGCGAGATGGCCGGCATCGACGCGGTTCCGATCGACGCGTGGGAGGGAGAGGACCGCACCTACGGCGCGGCCTCGTGTTACGGCGTCACGCTCGTCGCGGGCGACGAGCGCTACGAGGAGGTCCACGCGATCGTCCCGGACCGCACCCACCACGACGACGACCAGCTCGAGCTGATCGCCCCCGAGCGGCTCCGCGACGCGCTCAACCTCGACGACGGCGACGGAATCGAGGTCCGCGTGGCCGCCACGAGCCGGGCGGACGCGCCCGAGGGCGAGGCGGAGACGGAGACGGAGGTCGCCTGATGCGCGCCGACGCCGACGCCGAGGGTGACGCCGACGCCGCCGGGTCCGCGCCGGACGCGGCGGTCGACCCGGTCGAGCGCGCCCTCGACGCGTTCCGCGCGGGCGACCCGGTCTGCGTCCACGACTTCGCGGACCGCGAGGGCGAGACGGACATCGTCTACCCGGCCGGCGCCGTCGACGAGGCCGCCGTCGCCCACATGCGCAACGACGCGGGCGGGCTGATCTGCGTCGCGGTCGCGGACCACGTCGCCGACGCGTTCGGGCTCCCGTTCCTCGCGGACGCGCTCGACCACCCCGCGGTCGACGACGACCCCGAGTACGACGACCGCTCCTCGTTCTCGCTGCCCGTGAACCACCGCGAGACGTTCACCGGGATCACCGACGAGGACCGCGCGCTGACGATCGTTGAACTCGCGAGCGCGGCCGCCGCCGTCGACGCCGATCCGGGAGAGTACGGCCCCGAGGACTTCGCCGCGGAGTTCCGCGCCCCCGGCCACGTCCACGTGCTGCGCGGCGCTCGCGACGGTCTACGCGGCCGGACCGGGCACACGGAGCTCGGGCTCGCGATGGCCGAGGCGGTCGGCGCCGCGCCCGCCGCCGTGGTCTGCGAGATGCTCGACGACGAGACGGGCGCCGCGCTGACGCCCGCGGACGCCGAGGCGTACGCTCGCCGCCGCGGGATTCCCTACGTCGAGGGGGCCGCGCTCGTCGAGGCGCTCGAGTAAGCGACGTCCGTGCCGTGCGGTGGCGCGCCCCGGTGCGAGGGAGTCGCGAGCAGAGAGGGACCTCCAGTCCCTCATGCAGCCGGCGCGCAGCGCCGGCGACGAAGCGAGCGACGAGGCTGGGGAGGCGTGAGGTGCGGTTGCAGTGCGGATGGGTGGGACTCAAAGGGGCAGTCGCCGGCGGCTGCGCCGCCGGCTTCCAGAGGCGCGAAGCGTCTCGCTGCCGCGAGGACGAAGCACGGCGCAGCAAGCCGCGCGAGTCGTCGACGGCTGGGGCTTTGGAGGAATTCGTCGTCGGTACGCTATCAACTATTTATAAGTAAGCGGCTGGGGCGTTGGAGCTCTCACCATTGATCCGCCAGTTACGATTTATAAGCAAACGGCTGAAAACTCGGAGACATCCCGCGGGACCAGCACCGAGGTGGAAACCCAACCCCGAACATCGATCCGACACCGACCGTTCCGGAAGCCCCCGTCCGGTTGTTACAGTTTTAAGCCCGCCGACCGCAACCTCCGGGTATGGGATTCGACGAGATGGACGTCGACACGATCTGGAAGAACGGTGAGTTCCTCGACTGGGAGGACGCGACGACTCACGTTCTGACGCACGCGCTCCACTACGGGAGCGGCGTGTTCGAGGGTGTCCGCTGTTACGACACCGAGCAGGGACCGGCGATCTTCCGGTGGGACGAGCACCTCGACCGGCTGTTCGACTCCGCGAAGATGTACGACCTCGACATCGAGCACTCCCGCGAGGAGATCACCGAGGCGACGCTCGAACTGCTCGACCGGCAGGATCTTGAGTCGTGTTACATCCGGCCGATCGCCTACTACGGCTACGACTCGCTCGGCGTCTCGCCGAAGGAGTGCCCGACCGATCTGGTCGTCGCCGCGTGGCCGTGGGGCGCGTACCTCGGCGAGGAGGCGTTAACGGACGGCGTCGACGTGATGGTCTCCTCGTGGCGGAAACACGCCTCCTCGCAGGTGCCGACGAACGTCAAGACCACCGGGCTGTACGTCAACTCCATGCTGGCGGGCGAGGAGGCCCGCCGCAACGGCTACGTCGAGGCCATCGTCCTCAACAAGGAGGGCAACGTCGCCGAGGGGCCGGGCGAGAACATCTTCATGGTCAACGACGGCGAGATCTACACCACCGGCCTCGCGCAGTCGATCCTCCAAGGGATCACCCGCGACACCGTCATCGAACTGGCGGAGGAGCACGGCTACACCGTCCACGACGAGGCCGTCATCTCTCGGGGCCAGCTGTACACCGCCGACGAGCTGTTCTTCACCGGCTCCGCGGCCGAAGTGACCCCGATCCGCTCGGTCGACGACACGGAGATCGGCGCGGGCACCCGCGGCCCGGTCACCGAGGAGCTCCAGAGCGCCTTCTTCGATCTGGTGGAACGCCGGACCGACGACCACGACGACTGGTTCAAATACGTCTAGACGGGTTCTTTCCGCCGTTTTGAACGATTTTTCTCCGATATGTTGGGTCGCTTCCCCCGCGGGTCTCCCTTTTTCCCGCCGCGATTTCCGCCCCGATCAGTCGCCGTCGCTGCTCCCGTCGGTCGACGGGCGCTCGGACTCGCCCGGGGTCCCGTCGGTGCGGACGCCGCCGACGCCGCCGGGCTTGCCGGTGGTCCCCTCGGGCGGGCGCTCCTCCTCGACCGGGACCTGATGCGCGGACTCGGCGAAGCCGGCCGAGAGGACGCGCGTCATCCCCTCTTCGACGGTCTCCCCGGTTTCCTCGATTCGCTCCGGCTCGACCTCGATGACGAAGCCGGTGGTGATGTTCGGCGCGGTCGGCATGAACAGGACGATCTTCCCGTCGCGGGTCTTCTTCCCGGTCCGGAACGCGGTCATGCGGATCCCCGGCCACGTCTCGATGTACACCGGGCTCTGGAGCTCGTCGGTCCCGGAGACGGCCGTCTCGATCGCGAGCTTCGAGGCGTTGTACACCACGCGCAGCGCCGGAATCCGGTTTATCGCGCCGTCGACGGCCGACTCCGCCAGCCGGCCGAGCGTCGTCCGCATGAAGTAGCCGACCGCGAGGACGACCGTCGCGAACACCGCCAACGCGATGATCACCCTGGACACCGGCTCGAGGGGCGCGGGAATGATCGCCGGCTGGAGCCCCTCGATAAGCGGGATCGACGCGATGTACCGGTAGATCCACTGGAGGACTAAGAGCAGCACCAACAGGGGGGCCAGCACGATGAGACCGCTGGCGAAGTCGCGTTTCCACGTGGACATCTATCGAGTCGATATGTGACGGCGACCCTTAAGAGGGCTTCTACGGGACCGCACGGACGCGGTCCCTCGGCTCGCGGGCGGGCGCCCGCGACGGTCGCTCACCGCCCGACCGCTCACGATCCGATCGCTCACTGCCCGACCACCGCCCGCAGCGCGAACGTCAGGTTCTGTCTGCGCTCGCGAACCCGCCGGTAGAAGTACGAGAGCCACTTGGTCCCGTAGGGGGCGTACTGGGCCACGTCGACGCCCTGCGCGGCGAGGTCGCGCTGGGCGTCGTCGCGGACGCCCATCAGCAGCTGGACCTCGTAGCCGGTCCCGTGCTCCCGCGCGAGCCGGTCCGCCAGCGAGATCATCTCGGGGTCGTGGCTGCCGACGGCGACGCCCCGGTCCCGGCCCTCGAACAGGAGGCGGAGGTCCTCGCGGTACGCCTCGTCGACCCGCGACTTCTCTTTGTAAGCGATCGACGCCGGCTCGTCGTACGCCCCCTTCACGAGCCGGAGCTTGCCCGGCACGTCGAGGAGCCGGTCGAGGTCCTCGCGGGTGCGCTTGAGGTTCGACTGGACGCACTGGCCGACGCTCCACGGGTACTCCGCGGCGATCGACTCGAAGGCGTCGAGCGTGGCGTCGGTGGTGTCGGCGTCCTCCATGTCGCACCAGACGAACGCGTCGAGCTCGTGGGCGCGGGCGACGATCTCGCGGTAGTGCTCCTCGAAGAGGGCGTCGGACACGTCGAGTCCGATCTGAGAGGGTTTCACCGAGACGCAGGCGTCGAGCCCGCTGTCGGCGATGTCCGCCAAGAGCGCGAGGTACGCGTCGGTGTCCGCGCGCGCGTCGGCGGGGTCGTCGTAGTGCTCGCCGAGCAGGTTCAGGATGACGGCGACGCCGTCCTCGTTGCGCGCTCGGGCGTGTTCCAACGCTTCCGGGACGCTCTCGCCGGCGACGAACCGCCGCGCGATCGGAGGGATCATACCTCCCACTCGCGGCGGTAGCGACTTCACTGTTGCCGACGCGGCGGGCTTCTGGATCGGCGGTCGACCCCCGGACGTCGCCGCGATCCGGGATTTATATAGCCCAGACGGGCGAGAGTCTGGTATGATCGGTTCGCTCGTCGCGACCGCGTTCTGGGCGATGTTGCCCGCCTACGTACCGAACAACGCCGCGGTGCTGGCCGGCGGCGGCCGCCCCATCGACGGCGGCCGCGAGTGGCGCGGCGCCCGCCTGCTCGGCGACGGGAAGACGTGGCGCGGGACCGCTGTCGGCACCCTGACCGGGGTCGTCCTCGCGCTCGCGCTCAACCGTCTCGCCGAGCCCGCGAGCGCCGCGCTCGGCGTCGACCTCCCGACGTTCGCGCTCCCGGCCGCGGTCGCGCTCGCGTTCGGCGCGATGTGCGGCGACATCGGCGCCTCCTTCCTCAAGCGACGGTCTGGCCGGGAGCGCGGAGCGGCGTTTCCGGGGCTCGACCAGCTCGACTTCGTCGTCGTCGCGCTCGCGGCCGTCTTCGTCGTCGACACCGACTGGGCGCTCGCGGTGTTCACCCCGTCCGTCCTCGCGGTCGTCCTCGTGATGACGCCGATCCTCCACGTCGTCACGAACGTCGGCGCCTACGCGCTCGGGCTGAAGAACGAGCCGTGGTGAGCGCGCCGGGGCACGCGTCGCGGTGACCGCTTCGCTTCCTCGCCCCTCGTTCACACGGCACATCCGCTTGCTGTAGGTTTTTGCGCCGACGGGCACAACCGATCGATCGATGACTCCAGAACTCGACGAGATCGACCTCGACACCGTTCAGCTCGGCCGAACCGGCCTCCGGACGAGCGAGTTCCAGCTCGGCACGTGGCGGTTCGGCCGCGTGACCGAGGCGGGCAACGTGGAGATCGACGAGGCCCGCGCCCACGAGCTGCTCGACGGGTACGAGGCCGCCGGCGGCCGGTACGTCGACACCGCCGACGTGTACGGCGGCGGCGACTGCGAGCGCTGGATCGGCGACTGGCTCGCCGAGCGCGACCGCGAGCGCTACACGATCGCGTCGAAGGTGTACTGGCAGATCCGCGACGGCGACCCGAACAGCCGCGGCACGAACCGCAAGAACGTCCGCCACCGCGTGGACGCCCTCCTCGACCGGCTCGGCACCGACTACCTCGACGTGCTCTACATCCACCGGTGGGACGACGAGACGCCCGCCCGCGAGCTGATGAAGACGCTCAACGGGCTCGTGGAGTCCGGCAAGGTCCACTACCTCGGCGCCTCCACGCTCCGCCCGAACGCGTGGAAGGTCGCCCGCGCCAACGAGATCGCCCGCAACGAGGGCTGGGAGCCGTTCACGGTGCTCCAGCCGCGCTACAACCTCGTCGACCGCGAGGTCGAGGGCGACTACCTCGAGTTCGCGCGCCAACGGGACCTGGCCGTCTCCCCGTGGAGCCCGCTCGGGCAGGGGTTCCTGACCGGGAAGTACGACCGCGACGAGGACCTCCCCGAGGAGTCGAAGGCCGCCGAGTCGAGCCGCTTCCAGGAGGCGTACCTCACCGAGGCGAACTTCGACCTCCACGACGAGCTCGACGCCGTGGCCGACGAGGTCGACGCGACGCCCGCGCAGACCGCGCTCGCGTGGCTCGCCCACCGCGACGGCGTCACCGCGCCCATCGTCGGCGCGCGCACGACCGACCAGCTCGCGGAGAACCTCGCGGCCGCCGCGATCGATCTGTCCGACGAGCAGGCCGACCGGCTCACCGCCGCGAAGCCCGGCCCGTACGACGGGCTATAGGGCGCGCCGTCAGTCCCCGTTCTCCGACCGCTCCGCTTCGTCCGACCGCTCCGCTTCGTCCGACCGCTCTCCATCCTCCCCCGTCGCTTTCCCGTCCCTCCGGTCGCGCTCTCTCGCCGCCGGATCGCGCTCCGCGGGGTCGCCGTACCCGCCGCCGCCAGGCGTCCGGACCGTCACCGTCGTCCCCGGCTCCACGTCGACGGTCGCCTTCGCGGAGACGGGCTCGCCGTCGATCAGGTTCTCGCCGAGCGCGCCCGGCTCGCCGCCCTCGCGACCCGCGGGCGCGCGTCGGCGCCGCTCGGTCAACAGCGAGACCGTCGCCGCGGTCTCGACGCGGACGCTCCGTTCCAGTCCGAGCCCGCCACGATGACGCCCGTCGCCGCCGCTGTCGGGGCGGAGCGCGTATCGCTCCACCCGGAGCGGGTAGGCCGCCTCCAGCGCCTCGACTGGCGTGTTGAGCGTGTTCGTCATCCCGACCTGCACGCCGTCCATCCCGTCGATGTCGGGACGCGCGCCGAACCCGCCGCCGATCGTCTCGTAGTAGGTGAACGACTCTCCGGCGTCGGCGTCGCGGTCGCCGACGCGCTCGCCGTCTCCACTACCCTTGCCGCCCCCACCGCGGTTCCCGATCGTGAGGTTGTTCATCGTCCCCTGCCCCCCGGCGGTCACCCGGTCGGGAGCCGCCTC
Source organism: Halorubrum lipolyticum DSM 21995 (assembly GCF_000337375.1). Taxonomy (GTDB): domain Archaea; phylum Halobacteriota; class Halobacteria; order Halobacteriales; family Haloferacaceae; genus Halorubrum; species Halorubrum lipolyticum. The sequence continues at coordinate 60,169 of NZ_AOJG01000017.1, forward strand.
GCCGAGCGCCGCGAGCACCACGTCGACCGCGCGCTGGCTCGTCTCGACGTTCCCGCCGACGACCGCCGCCGGCGGCTCGGGGTTCAGGATCGATCCCTCGGGCGCCGACACCGACACCGGCTCGTAACAGCCGTGATTCGGCGGAATCGACGGGTCGGTCACGCAGCGCACGGCGAAGTAGACCGCGCTCTTCGCCACCGCGAGGGGAGCGTTGCAGTTCCCCGCGACCTGGTCGGCGCTGCCCGCGAAGTCGACCGCGAGCGACCCCCCGTCGATCGTCACCGCCGCGCGGATCGGGATGTCGGCGTCGGTGACGCCGTCGCCCTCCAGGGCGTCTTCGGCCTCGTAGGTCCCGTCCGGAAGGTCCCGGAGCGCGGCGGCCGTCCGCTCCCGCGAGTAGTCGATCACGGCGTCGAAGGCCGCTTCGAGCCGATCGCGACCGTGTTCGGCCGCGAGGTCGCGAAGCCGCTCTCCCGCTCGCTCGTTGGCGGCGAGTTGCGCCTCGAAGTCGGCGCGGCGCTCCGCCGGGTTCCGCACGTTCGCGAAGATCAGGTCGAAGGTGTCCTCGACCCGCTCTCCCCCGTCGACGAGTCGGATCGGCGGGACCCGGAGGCCCTCCTGGTAGATCTCGCGGGCGCCGGCCGGCATGCTTCCCGGGGTCATCCCGCCCACGTCGGCGTGGTGGGCGCGGGAGACGGCGAAGCCGACCGCGTCGCCGCCGAGCGCCAGCGGCGAGACGAGCGTCACGTCCGGGAGGTGCGTCCCGCCCGTGAACGGGTCGTTGAGGACGAACACGTCGCCGGGCGCGGGCTCCCGCTCGCGGACCGCCGCGACCGCCTCCGGCATCGCGCCGAGGTGGACCGGGATGTGCTCCGCCTGCGCGACCATCCGCCCGTCGGCGTCGAAGAGGGCGGTCGAGCAGTCGCGCCGCTCCGTGATGTTCGGGGAGTACGCCCCGCGGGTCAGCACCGTCCCCATCTCCTCGGCGACGCCCTCGAGCTGGTTCCGGAGGACTTCGAGCGTCACCGGGTCGATAGCGCGGTTCGAGCCGTCCGCCCCGCCGCCGCCGGTCACCGCTCGTCACCCCCGGCCGCTCCCTCGGACCCCCCGGTGCGCTCCAGCGCCACCGTCCCGTCCCGCCGGACGCGACCGCCCCACCCGGGCGGGACGACGGTCGTGCTCTCGGTGCCCGCGAGCACCGCGGGACCGCCGAGAGCCGCTTCGGGCCCGAGCGCGTCGCGGTCGTAGACGGTCGCCTCGACCGCGCCGGCGTCGGAGAAGACGACCTCGCGAGCCCCCCGCTTCGCGTCGGGCGCGCCGGTCCGCGAGACGACCGGGGGATCGACCTCGACCGTCGCCGCGACTCGGAGCGTGACCGCCTCCACCGCGGCGTCGAGCCGGTAGCCGTAGGCCCGCTCGTGGGCCGCCGCGAAGCGCTCGGCGAGCGCGGCGGGGGCGGGCGGCGCTCCGGGGTCGGCCGCCCCGTCGCTCCCGCCGCCACCCGCGTCGACGGTCAGCTCGAAGCTCTGGCCGGCGTATCGGCAGTCGGCCGCCAGCTCGACCCGCGCCGCCTCGGGTTCGGAGGCGTCGGCGAGGACGCGGTCGGTCAGCTCCGCGAAGGCGTCACCGAGGTCGCCGGCGGTCGCCGCTCCCTCGCCGGTCGACTCGGCGAGGGTGAGCCGGACGGTCCGGGCCGCGTCGTGGGTCTCGTCGGCCGCGAGCAGCCCGTACGCCGACAGCACGCCGGCCGGCCCCGGGACGAGCACGCGCTCCATCCCGAGCCGGTCGGCGAGCGCGGCGGCGTGCATCGGCCCCGCGCCGCCGAAGGCGACGAGGTCGAACGCGCGGGGGTCGCGGCCGCGCTCGACGGTCACCGACCGGATCGCCCGCGCCATCGTCGCGTTGGCGACGCGGTAGACGCCGCGGGCGGCGGCGGCGGGAGCACCGAGACCGTCGTCGCCCTCGATCCCGGCCGCGTCGGCCAGCCGTTCGAGCGCCTCGCGGGCGGCGTCGACGTCGAGCGCGAGGTCGCCGCCGAGCGCCGCGTCCGGACCGATGTAGCCGAGGAGTACGTCGGCGTCGGTGACCGTCGGGTCGGTCCCGCCCGTCCCGTAGCAGGCCGGCCCCGGCTCCGCCCCGGCGGACTCCGGGCCGACGCGGAGCGCGCCGCCGGCGTCGGTCCACGCGATCGACCCGCCGCCCGCGCCGACCGTCTCCACGTCGACCGTCGGGGTGCGGAGGGGGACGCCGGCGATCGTCGTCTCCGCGGCCCGCTCGGCGCGCCCGTCGCGCACGAGGCTCACGTCGCTCGACGTTCCCCCCATGTCGAAGGTGACGGCGGCTGCGGAGGAGGTAGAGGAGGCGCCGTCCGGCTCCTCCCCGCCGAGCGTCGCGCCGCCCGCGACCGCGGCCGCGCCGACGACGCCGGCGGCGGGTCCCGAGAGCACCGTAGTCACGGCGCTCTCACGGACCGTCTCCGCGTCGGCGACGCCCCCGTTCGAGCGCATCACCCGCGGCTCGGGGAGCCCGAGGTCCTCGGCGCCGGAGACGATCCGCCCGAGGTAGTCGTCCAGCTCCGGGGTCAGGTAGGCGTCCGCGGCGGTCGTCGCCGTGCGCTCGAACTCGCGGAACTCCGCGAGCACGTCGTGAGACGCGGAGACGGGGACCTCCAGCTCCTCGCGCAGGAGTTCGGTCACGACGGCCTCGTTCTCCGGGTGGGCGTACGCGTGCAGCAGCGAGACCGCGACGCTCTCGGCGTCGCTCTCGGCGATCTCGTCGGCCAGACCGCGGACCGACTCGGGGTCGACCGGTCGCTCGATCCCCTCGGTCGTCGCGCGCTCGTCGACCTCGAACCGACGCCGCCGAGGGACGAGTGGGACCGGCTTCTCCGCGTCGAGATCGTAGAGGGCGGGGCGGGTCTGCCGGCCGATCTCGAGCACGTCGCGGAAGCCGGCGGTGGTCACGAGCGCGGTCCGGGCGCCGTCGCGTTCGAGGAGGGCGTTGACCGAGACCGTGGTCGCGTGCGCGAAGGCGCCCACGTCGGCGGGATCGATCCCGGCCGCGTCGCAGGCCTCGCGGACGCCGTCGAGGACGCCAGCGTGTTGGGGGGTCGTCGTCGGCACCTTCGCGGTCGTGAGGTCGCCGTCGACGACCAGCGCCACGTCGGTGAACGTGCCGCCCACGTCGACGCCGAGCCTGACGGGGTGGCTGTCGTCGCCCATCCTCGGACGCTACCGCTCCGCGCAGAACTCGACGAAGTTCCGCAGAATTCTCAGCCCCGTCTCACCGCTCTTCTCCGGGTGGAACTGCGTGCCGAACACGTTGCCCGCCTCGTTGGCGACGACCGCGGGGAAGTCGACCCCGTAGTCCGCGGTGGCGACGACGGCGTCCGGGTCGTCGGGCTCGGCGTAGTAGGAGTGGACGAAGTAGGCGTACTCTCCTTCCACGCCGTCGACGAGGGGGTGGTCGCGCTCGACTTCGAGCTCGTTCCAGCCCATGTGCGGGACCTTCCGGTCCACCTCGAACCGGACGTTGGTGCCGGGGACGAGACCGAGGCCGGTCACCTCGCCTTCGCCCTCGTGGTCGGCCTCCTCGCTGGAGGTGAGGAGCATCTGCATCCCGAGGCAGATCCCGAAGAGCGGGCGGCCGGCGTCGGCGTGGTCGACCAGCGCCTCGCGGAGGGGGCCGGCGTTCTCCATCCCCTCGCGGAACGCGCCGACGCCCGGGAGGACGACGCCGTCGGCGGCCGCGAACGCCTCCGGGTCGTCGGTGATCTCGACCGACGCGCCCGCGCGCTCTAACCCGCGGGTCGCGGACCGGAGGTTCCCGAGGCCGTAGTCGACCAGAACCACGTCCGCCAGCGTCTCCGCGGGCGGTTCGAAGGTGCTCATACGCCCCCTGGGAGGGGAACGGAAAAGTCGGTTTCCCTTGTGGCAGTTCGGTGGACGCCCGTCCACTCCTGACGGGTGCGACAGCCTCAGACGGGACGCGGGCGGCGGAGCGCCGCGGCGTTCACTTCAGCATCGAGTCGGCCATCCGGCGCGGGAAGCCGGTGATGAGCTCCCAGATGCTCATCTCCACGTCGTCGGAGCGCAGCCGCGACCGGAGCCGCTGGCTGAACAGCTCGACGGAGATGATGAGCAGGAAGATGGCGAGCAGCGTCGCCATCATGTTGGTGAACCGCAGCAGGTTCTGCTGGGAGGCGAGGACGTAGCCGAGCCCGCCAGCGCCGATGACGCCGACGGTGACGCCGATCCGGACGTTGATCTCGAAGATGTACAGCGTCCACGCGATGAACGCGGTCCGGACCTGGCTCAACATGCCGAAGAAGACGATCTGCGGCTTGCTCGCGCCGGTCGTGCGCATCGCCTCGATCGGGCCGTCCTCGATCTCCTCGAGCTCGTCGACGAAGAGCCGCCCGAGGTTTCCGATGGTGTCGAACGCGATCGCGATCGCGGCCGAGGAGGGACCGAGCCCGAGGAACGGGATGAAGATGAGCGTCCAGATGATCGCCGGGACCGCCCGGATGAAGGACATGGTGCCGCGGAAGATGAAGTTGAACGGGAACGGGGTGACGCGTTCGGAGCCGAGCGTCCCGAACACCAGGGCGAACGGGAACCCGAGGATCGTCCCGACGAATCCCATCGCGAGCGTGATGCCGGCCTCGCCGAAGATCTGGAAGATTCCGAGCTCTAAGAAGAAGAACGCGTAGATGTCGGCGGGATTCGGCGGGAACTGGAACAGCAGTCCGCCGATCTCGGGGTCGTACAGCAGGCCTCCCTCTCGAATGAACTCGAGGTACCGACCGACGTCGAGGAACGGGATCACGCCGAAGTAGTCGGTGATCGGGAAGAACCCGACCAGCGACTCTCTGAACGTCTCCAGCCGCGCGTCCGGATTCAGCAGCTCCGTCGCGGCGAACGCCTGGAGCGTCGTGAACGCGAGGAACACGAACAGTCCGAGCCAGCCGAGCGCTCGGCGCCGCCGCGTCTGCTTGATGTTCTCGAACTGTTCGGTGATGCGGTTCGGAGGGTCGGTCGCAGAATCGGTACCGACGCCGGCCGATCCGCGCGCTCCGTCGGATTCCGTGGTATCTGTTGTCACTCGTAGATCAGCTCCGTTCTCGTCACGTCGTCGCAACCTCGTCGGTCTCGGCGTCGGCGTCACCGTCGTCGCTGACGAACATCCCCTCGGTGTCGATGTCGCCGTAGAGGTCGTCGATGACGTCGATCGTCAACTCGTCTCGGTACCCGTCGAACACCTTCTTCCCGTCCCGGAGACCGATGAATCGGTGTCCGAACTTCCGAGCGATGTTCACTTGATGGAGGCTACAGAAGGTCGTCAGATCACGGTCGTCGGAGGCGGTCCGGAGGTACTCCATCACGTCCTGCGCGCTGCCGGGGTCGAGGCTCGCGACCGGCTCGTCGGCGAGCAGGACGCTCGGCTGCTGGACGAGCGCGCGGGCGATGCCGACGCGCTGCTGTTGGCCGCCGCTCATGCGCCGCGCCTTCTGTTCGGCCTCCTCCAAGAGGCCGACCGTGTCGAGCGCGTCGAGCGCGCGGTGCTTCTCCTCGGTGTCCTGAAGCTGTAGCACGCTCGAAAGGAACCCGGAGCGGTGGACGCCGCCGGAGAGCGAGTTGGAGTACGCCGTCATGTCGCCGATGATGTTGTGCTGCTGGAAGATCATCGCGACATCGGGGCGGGGCTCGATCATGGGCTCGCCGTCGATCAGGATCTCGCCCTCCGTCGGGGAGAGCAGCCCGCTCAGCGTCCGGAGGAGGGTCGACTTCCCGGAGCCCGAGACGCCGAGCACGATGACGAACTCACCGGGGGGAACCTCGAAGGACACGTCGTCGAGAGCGACCGTGTCGCCGAACCGTTTCGTGAGACCGTCTACTTCGATGTAGGTCATAGAAGGAAGTTGTAGTTGGCCGCGCCGCCTACAGGTCGCTCCAGTCTAAACCGAGCTCTTGGCCGAGCTCCGCGACGGGGTCGTAGTCCTCGGTGCTCGCCTCGACGACGCCGCTGAACCAGAGCGCGTGGGCGTCGACCAGATCGAGTTCGTCCTGCTGTTCGTCGCTGAGCTCGGACTCGTCCATGTCGAGGATCTCGGGGTCGATGTTGAGCGCCTCGGCGATGTCCGCCTGCGAGTCGTGCTCGAACGCCTCCTGCTCCGCGTCGATCATCAGCTGTCGGACGTCGTCCTTGAGCGACTCCTCCCACGCGGCGTTGCTCACGATCGGCGCGCGCGGGATCGGGTCGGAGACCGAGAGGAGCCGCAGTTCGGGGTCGCTCTCGCCGGCGCCGTCGTACTCGGCAGAGATGTCGACGAACTCCTGTGACATCTCGTCGAACTGCTCTTGCGGGACGTGGGCGGCCGTGGAGAACGCGCCCGTCCCGGCGGCCGCGATCCGGTCGTCCTGGATGAGCTGTTCGCGTGCGGTCGAGTGGTCCGAGGTCCGGAGCTCGAAGTCCTCGGGCGATCCGGAGGGGGCGTTCCCGATGTCGAGCCCGGCGTTGCTGAGCATGAACAGCGGGAACAGCGTCCCGGAGACCGAGGTCGGCGCGGCCGACGCGACGACCTCGCCCTCCAGGTCGGAGAGCGACTCGATGCCGCTGTCGGCCGTCGTCGTGATGAGCGAGAAGTACTTCTCCGCGCCGTAGGCGACTCGCATCCCGGTCACGTCGATCTCGTCGGGGATCTGCGCGACCGCGCCGGGCGAGGTGTCCGCGAAGACGCGGTCGCCCTCGCCGGCCCGGCGGAGCTCCTGTGCCGTCCCGGAGTAGCTCGCGGTGGGCTGTTCGATGATCTCGATTTCGGCCTCGGACTCGAGGTACTCGAAGAGCGGCTGGTACTGGACCTGAATGTCGATCTCCTCCTCCGCGGGGTTCATGACCCACGTGATCTCGGTCGCGGAGTTGCCGGAGTCGCCCGCGGTCCCGCCGTCGCTTCCGTTACCCGACCCCCCGTCGCCGCCGTCGCCGCCGTCGCCGCCGGAACAGCCGGCGAGCGCGACCACACCGCCCGCACCCGCTGTCTTGACAAACGTACGCCGATCCGCCGACCACCTGTTGTCGGACATACAACCGGTTCTTTCGCTCACGCGACTAATCGTTTTCTATGTTTTCTATATAGATCATGAACGACCGTCTGGTCCGGGCGGCGTCCGACCGCCGGATCAGAACTCTCCCAACCGCGACTGGCCGTCGCCGCCGCCCTCCCGCCCTCCGACGCCGCTCAGTTCGCCGGCCCGTGCGATGGTCTCGAAGAACCCGTCGCGCTGGCTCCGGTCGTACAGCGTCGCCGCCGGGTGGACGGACAGCAGCACGCGCCGCGACGCCCCCGCGATCCGCGCGTCGACCACGTCGCCCGACTCCGAGGTGATCGCCACCGAGCGGTCGAGGAGGTGCTCGCTCGGGACCTTCCCGAGCGTCACGATCAGCGCGGGATCGAGCCGGTCGATCTCGCTTTCGAGGTGCCCGCGGCAGTTCGCTAACTCCTCGGTCGTCGGGTCGCGGTTGTCCGGCGGACGGCACCGCACGCAGTTCGTGATCCGCACGTCCGCCCGCGCGAGCCCGGCGTCGCGGAGCGCGTCGTCGAGCACGTCGCCGGACCGCCCGACGAACGGCTCGCCCCGCTCGTCCTCCTGTGCGCCCGGGCCCTCGCCGACGAACAGCAGCTCGGCGTCCGTCGGGCCGACGCCGTCGACGATCCGGCTCCGCGACTCGACGAGCGCCGGACAGCGCTCGCAGGACGGCACTCGGAGGTCCTCGTCGAGCGCGCCTTCGCTTTCGGTCATGGATCGAGGTGCGGCCGGGGTCGACATAAGTCCGTCCGCCTCGCGACGACGGTTCGATGCGGTAGCGTCTCGATCGCGTTGGTAGTGTCAGCTATTTATACGCGGTTGCCGGCAGAGCGGCGTCGAACGCTTCCAAAGCCCCAGCTGCGGTTTCGCCGCCGGCGACTGCCCCTGTGAGTCCCACCCATCCGCGACCGCAGCCGCACCTCACGCCTCCCCAGCCTCGTCGGTGGCCCTCCGCGTTGCTCCGGACCANCCCCAGCCTCGTCGGTGGTCCTCCGCGTTGCTCCGGACCACCGACTCCCTCGCACCGTCGTCTCGCGGCCCGCTGGGCCGCGAGCCGGGGCGCGCCACCGCCTCGTTTATTTATAAAGTACGTCCCTCCCCTCCGTCTCGCGTCTCCACGACGATCGCCCGCAGGTCGTTGACGTTGGTCCCGGTCGGCCCGGTCCACAGGAGCGCGCCCGCGTCGTCGAGGAGCGGGTACACGTCGTGCCGGTCGAGGGCGTCTCGGGCGGCGTCGGGGTCGAGCGTCGCGGCGTCCGCGATCGCTCCGGCGGCGTCGGTCGGCCCGTCCAGCCCGTCCGTGTCGACGCTCGCGACGACCACTCGGGGGGTGTCGTCGCCTCCACTCTCGTCCCCGCTTCCCTCGACGACTTCGTCCCCTAGCGGCCCCTCCGCGAGCGCCACCCCCGCGCTCGCGACGAGCTCCGCGTTCGGGCCGCCGGTCCCCGGCTCTTCCGCGTCCGCGAGCGTCACGGTCGTCTCGCCGCCGGAGAGCAGCACGGCCGGCGGCTCGACCGGAGACCCGCGGGCGGCGCACTCCTCGGCGATCGCGGCGTGGGTCGTCCCGGCCTCGCGCGCCTCGCCCCGGACGCTCGCCGAGAGCACCAGCGGCTCGTACCCCCGGTCCGCCGCGGCTTCCGCGGCCGCGTCCAGCGCCGTCCGCCCGTTGCCGACGACGAACGCCGCGCTCCGGGCGAACGCCGGGTCGCCCGCGGTCGGGGTCTCGGGCAGTTCCCCCTCGGCGCCCGCCGACAGACGCTCGCGGACGCCGGCGGGCGCGTCGAGGTCGTACCGGTCGAGGACCGCCAGGGCGTCCGCGTACGTCGAGGGGTCGGGAACGGTCGGGCCGCTCGCGATCGTGTCGAGCGGGTCGCCGATCACGTCGCTGACCGCGAGCGTGACGGTCGTCGCGGGGGCGGCCGCGCGCGCCAACCGCCCGCCCTTCACCGCCGAGCAGTGCTTCCGGACCGCGTTGATCTCGTCGATCGACGCGCCCGACGCGAGGAGCCCCGACGTGAGCGCGCGGAGGTCGCCGACCGAGATCGGGTCCGCGGGCGCGGCGAGCAGCGCGCTTCCCCCACCGGTGATAACCGCGAGAACGAGGTCGTCGGGACCGGCGCGCTCGGCGGCGTCGAGGAGCCGTCTGGCGCTCTCGGCGCCCCGGTCGCTCGGCAGCGGGTGATCGCCCGGGAGCACGTCGATCCCGTCCGCTGCCGACGCTTCGGCCGAGCCGTTTTCCGACGCCTCCGGCGGGTCGTCCGTGACGACGAGCGCCTCGTCGAGCTCTCGGTCGCTCTCGCCGAGCACGCCGGCGACCCCCTCTGCCGCGCCCGCCGTCGCCTTCCCCGCGCCGAGGAGGACGACCCGGTCGGACGCGTCGAGATCGTACTCGCCGACCGCCCCGTCGGCGTCCTCGATCCGGAGGGTCCCGTCTCGGACCGAGACGGCGTCCCGGATCAGGCGCTCCGGGAGCGCAGCCTCGATCCCCGCCGCGAGGCAGTCGAGGGCCGTCTCGCGGGCCGGCGTCCGAGCGAGTCGCTCGCGGTCGCGAAACGTCGCGGCGTCGTCGATCGCGGAGTTGTCGTCGGTCATAGCGGGGGATATCGGCGGGACGACATATATCCGACGCGGACCGGCGCCGCGATCGGCTCCGTCGGGACGTCGATCACCCCTCCGCCGTCGCCTCCCGATGCGCGCTCGCCGCGATCGCGGCGATCCGGAGCGGCTCCGGCCGGCGGAACCCCTCGCGGACCAGCCCGCGGACCGCGGCGGCCGCGTCGTCGGTCTCCACCCCGACCGCGCGGACGAACAGGGGTTCGAGGGGGTCGCCGGCGGACTCCCCCGTCTCGTCGCGCTCCACCCGAGCCCGGGGCGGTAGTGACCGGTAGATGTCGAGCCGCCGCGCGAGCGCCTCGCCGTCGAACGCCTCGCGCAAGGCCGGTTCGAGTCCGGGACTCTCCTCGTAGCTCACGCTGTAGACGGGTCGAGCGACGGCGTCGCGGATTCGCGGCAGGTCGATGAGGTTGAACCACGCGGGCGCGATCCCCGCCACGGCGACGTGGCGCACGTCTTCGCGACCGAGCCGGTCGACGAGCGCGAGCACGGCGTCGGTCGCGTCGACCCCGCCGACGGTGCAGCTCCCGAACCCGAGCCCGTCGAGGGCCCCGTCGGCGGTGACGACGGCCCCGGCTAAGTAGCTGGTTCGGTCACCGTCTGAAAACGCGATACCGAGCGTCCGGCTCGGCTGACTCACCCGATCAGGTCTCCTCGGACTTGATTTCCTGGAGCCGGTCGAGCAGCTCGTCGTTCGACGCGCCGGGCTCGTAGTCGACGGACCCCTCGTGTACCTCTTCCGCGGCTCGGACTCCGTCGTCGTCGTCGAAATCCGCGTCCAGGTCTTGGTTCTCCTGTTCGGATTCGTCGTAGCTTCCGAAGCCCATATGTGAGTAGAGCTAACACGCCGCGACGGATAAATCCCCGGGCGGATCGGGGTGGTCCGGAAACGGTCTCCCGCGGGGACTGCACGCTTTTACCCCTCGGGCGCCCTTCGTGGGCGTATGGAGCCGATCACCGTCACCGCGGACGCGGAGGAGTTCACCTGCAACGCGTACCTCGTGCCCGGCGAGGCGACGACGCTCGTGGACGCCGGCACGATGCCGGGCGTCGACGAGGTGATCGCCGACGCGCTCGAGGAGGCCGGCGTCGAGGGGCTCGACCGGGTGGTGTTGACTCACCAGCACCACGACCACGTCGGCGAGCTCGACGCGGTGCTCGACCGCTTCGACGCGACGCTCTACGCCAACGCCGCCCACCCGCGACGCGACGTGGGGATCGTCGACGGCGACGAGATCCTCGTCGGCGACGAGCCCTGCGAGGTCGTGTTCACGCCCGGCCACGCCGACGACCACGTCGCTTTGGCCGGCGACGAGCGGCTCTACTCCGGCGACGTGGTCGTCTACAACGACGGCGCGTTCGACGACGGATCCTTCGGCCGCACCGACATGGCCGGCCAGTCGCGCGAGGAGCTGATCGAGAGCCTCCACACCCTTCTCAACGTGCTCCCCGACACCGTCGAGGCGATGTACCCCGGCCACGGCGACGTCTACCGCGCGAGCGACGGCTCCGACACGGTCCGCGAGGTCATCGAGCGCGCCACCGAGCGCGCGGAGCGCCGCGAGCCGAAGTACCCCGACGAGTAGCGGGAGAACAGGCGGCCAACGCTCGCGACTGTTTATAAATAGAGATGCGGTGGCGCGCCCCGGTGAGCGGCCTCGAGGCCGCTCACCGACGGTGCGAGGGAGTCGCTGGCGCCGCTGGCGCCAGCGACGAGGCTGGGGAGGTGAGAGGTGCGGTTGCTGTGCGGTTGCAGTCGGGTGGGACTCAAAGGGGCAGCCGCGAGGCGGGCGGAGGCGTTCACGAGAGCGGAGCTCTCGTGAGCCAATCAGAACGCAGAGCGTTCTGATGACGACGTAAGGACCGCAACGAGTGAACGGAGCGAGTGACGAGGAGCACAGCGAGCGTCCGCCCGCCTCGCGGCTGGGGCTTTGGAGGTGTTCTCCGGCGATCCATGATCAATCATTTATAAATGCCCGCCGAAAAAACGCCGGTCCCGCGGAGACACACCGCTCGGACCCGCGCCACACACCGGATCGGGCCTCGATCGCGCGGACCGACCGCTCTAGAGAAGCGATCTGCAGGAGAAACGAGGGGCCGGTCGAGGACCGGTCTACGCGGCGCGGCGTTCCTTCGCCTTCGGGCGGAGCTTCGTGTAGCCGCACTTGCGGCAGCGGTCCGCGTCCGGGGAGTTGCGGGCGTTACAGCGCATGCAGATGTGTCGGTCGAGGTTGCGGCGTTCCGCGGCGTCGAAACTGGCCATACCGCTACTGTCGGGCCGACGCTGTAAAAGGTTGCGAGACGCGGCGGGTCGGGCCCGGTCGCCTCCGAGCGTCCCGAGAGCCCCGAGAGCTCGCGACGTGCTCCGTCAGGCGCCCGCTTCGGAGAGCGCGGCCTCGATGTCCTCGCGCTGGGTGACGCCGACGAACCGGTCGACGACGCCCTCGTCGTTCTCGACGATGAGGGTCGGCAGCGAGCGCACCTGGTACTGGTTGGCGACGTCCTGCTCCTCGTCGACGTTCACCTTCTGCAGCTCGAAGGCGTCGCCGAGGTCCTCCTGGATCTCCTCCAGAATCGGGTCCTGCGTCTTACACGGGCCGCACCAGTCAGCGTGAAAATCCAGCAGTCGAACAGTCATTATCCGGCGCAATCTACCGCCGGGCCGCGCATAAGGGTTTCCCACTCGCGCACGCGCCGGCGTCGAACTGCGGTCGCCGCTGTCGGATCGACGCGCCGAGCGGGCACGTACCGATCGCCGAACGAAACGTTTAGAACGCCGCCAAGCACACTCTCGGGTATGAGCAGTGGTTCCAACTCCGGCGGGCTGATGTCCAGCGCGGGGCTCGTCCGCTACTTCGACAGCGACGACCGGGACGCGATCACGATTAACCCGAAAACCGTCCTCGCGTTCTGCGTCCTCTTCGGCGTGTTCGTACAGATCCTCTCGCTGACGGCCGCATAGGTCGACCGCTCGGGGTTCGGTCCCGCTCGCCGCCCTCACCGACTTCGGCAGCTTCCCGCTTCCCGCGTTCCGCTCCGTAGCGCGCCCTTTTTGCCCGTCCCCCACCGACCGATTCCCATGCAAGCAGGCGTCATCGCCGTCCAGGGGGACGTGGCCGAACACGCCGCGGCCGTCGAGCGCGCCGCGGCCGCCCACGACGAGCCCGCGGAGATCGTCGAGGTCCGGGACTCGGGGATCGTTCCCGACTGCGACGCGCTCCTCATGCCGGGCGGGGAGTCGACGACCATCTCGCGGCTGATCCACCGAGAGGGGATCGCCCCCGAGATCCGCGACCACGTCGCGAGCGGGAAGCCCGTGCTCGCCACCTGCGCCGGGCTCATCGTCTGCTCGCGGGACGCGAAGGACGACCGCGTCGACGCGCTCGGGCTCGTCGACGTCTCCGTCGACCGCAACGCGTTCGGCCGGCAGAAGGACTCCTTCGAGGCGAAGATACCGGTGACCGGGCTCGACGACCCGTTCCACGCCGTCTTCATCCGCGCGCCGCTCATCGACGAGGTCGGCGGGGGCGTCGAGACGCTCGCGACCGTCGACGGCCGGCCGGTCGCCGTCCGGGACGGCCCCGTCGTCGCCACCGCGTTCCATCCGGAGCTCACCGACGACTCGCGGGTCCACGACCTCGCCTTCTTCCCCGAGCGGGAGGTGGTCGCGTGAGCGACCCGGACGCGGGCGGCGAAACCGGCGACGATCCGGAGGTCCCCTCCGAGGCCGTCCTCGACGAGCTGTTCGCCACCATCGAGTCGCGGAGAGAGGAGCTTCCGGAGGGGTCGTACACCGCCTCGTTGTTCACCCACGAGAAGGGCGAGAACGCCGTCTTAGAGAAGCTCGGCGAGGAGTCCACGGAGACGATCCTCGCGGCGAAGGACGACGACCTCGACGAGCTCACCTACGAGAGCGCCGACCTCGTCTACCACCTCCTCGTGCTGTTCGCGATGAAGGACCTCGACCTCGACGACCTGCGGGAGGAGCTGCGGGACCGGTTCTGACGGGCTCGACCCGTCAACGCTAGCCGATTCGGAGCTGCCGATCCGGTCCGGCGATCAGTCCGGCCGGTCGAGTTCGCCGCGGCGCTCTCCGTGCATGATCTCGCCGACGAACAGCCGGAGCTTCGACGCGAGTTCGGCCTCCGTCTCGTACGTTTCGACACGCACGTCCCAGCGAACGCTCGCCGAGCGGATCATCGCGCTCGTGACGCAGTCCTCGTGGACGAATATCAATCGGTCGCCGTGGGTTTCCGAAAGCGCTTCGAGGATGCTTCCGGCCTCCTCTCCGACACCGAAGTTGTGCCCGAGAAACGGCAGCACGAACGCCGTCGCGTTACTGTGTCGAGCGAACTCGATGCTCTGTGTCGCCGCGTCGACGGCGTCGGTGTCCACGCCGACGTCGAGCGCTAGAAACGCGTTGACCCCCGGGTGGACCCGGAGATCACCCTGTAACCGCCGTAGAAGGGCCTGCGCCGCATCGACCTCGTCTTTGCTCTGAAAGAGCCGGCGAAGCGGTCCCGGAAGATCGGCCACGTTAACCTCGCGACGTTCCCGTTCGTCGAGGATGTAGTTGAGGTTGAACGATTTGTACGGGCCCATCAGATAGAACAGAAATCGGTCGTGTCGGACGTGGCCCAACCGATCGGCTATCAGATCACGCGTGATCTCCACGCTCATGACCGATGATCTCGGCGGGACAGTATATAAAAAAGCGGTTTTTTTGGGTATGTTGGCTTGGGAAATACTAAATCGAATGCACACCGATCCGTCGATAGGATGTCGACGAACGACACGCGAACCGCCGGCGGGGAGTTCCCCGAGGATCCAGCCGATCTCCTGCCGGAAGGGAGCGTCCTCAGCCTCGACGAGTACCTCGCGATGCACGCCGCCGTGGGGCACCGAACTCGCTACGAGATTCTCTACCGCCTCGTTCACGGCGAAGAGATGAGTCCCAAGGAACTGGAAGAAGCGATCGATATCGACGACAGCACGCTCCATTACCATCTTAACAAGCTCGTGGACGTCGGGCTCGTCGAGAAGCGTCAGCGAACCGATCGAGGTCAGGACGGGCTGTACGCGTACTATCGGGCGACGGTGTTCGGCGAAGTAACACTCACCGATGGAATCGACGAACTGATCCGCGGAGAACGCGAGTTCGGTGCGATGTACGACAGTTCCGCGGACCACTGATCGGGACGACCGTTCCGCGAGCTACCGACGGCGCTACCGCTCCCGTTCGAGTTCGCGGTCGATGTCGTCGCGCTCCTCGGTCTCCAGTTCCTCGCCGATCCGGCGCTCGAACTCCGCCTCGCTGATCTGTCCCTCGACGTACTGCCGGCGGAGGCGGTCCTGTCGGCTCTCCGTGGCGTTACCGGTCGACGCCACCGAGGACGATCCCGACGTCCCGAGCGAGTCGCTCGCGGAGTAGTCCGCGTCGTCGCCGCCGAACAGCCACGCACCGGCCTTATAAAGAACGTAGACGACGCCGGCGAGCACGGCGAGCGTGACGATCCCGGAGACGATCGCCCACGCGAGACTCAAGAGCGCCGAGACCACGGAGACGACGATGCTGACCCCGATCAACACCGCGAGCCCGATCGCCGCGTAGTAGAGGGCCTTCGTGCCGTCCATACCCCGGAGTCGGGTGGCCGGCCGCAAATACCTTCTCCCGGGAGCGCTCCGCTCGTCCGTTCGTCAGAAGACTTATTCGCCGCTGCGGTCGTGACCTAGTGAAATGCATTCGGAGCCGCGGTCTTCGACGGACGTTCCGCCCACGGACGACCCGGAGGTGCGCCCGTGACCGATCGCGCCGACGCCGCGGGCGATCGGTCCGACTCCGGCGTCGACCGCCGGACCGTCCTCGGCGCGCTCGCGGGGGCCGGGAGCGCCGCGGTCGCGGGCTGTTCCGGCTCGGAACCGGACGACGCCGCGACGATCGGACTGGAGCCGGACCGGCTCGACGAGCTCGCGGCGCGGTTCGCGCCGACGCTGTACTTCGACGCCGCGGAGCCGTGGTTCCCGACCGACCCCCGACCGTACACGGTCGAGGAGGACGGCGAGACGGTCGTCGACGGGTTCGCGGCGTTCGACGGCTACCACGAGCGGTACGACGAGGCGGGCGAGCCGCCGGACCCGACCGTCTTCTACAACGGGGTCCGCTACGAGGACTCCCCGCTCGCGGTCGTCCAGTTCTGGATCTACTCCGCGTTCGACCAGTTCACGGCCAACTTCCACTGGCACGACTGGGAGGTGCTCCACGTTTTCGTCGACCTCGACACGGGCGACCCGCAGCTGTACGTCGCCAGCTCGCACTCCCGCAGCGTGCCGAACAACGAGTTCCTCGACCCCGATCCCGACGCGGTCCCTCGGATCCTCACCGAGCTCGGCTCGCACTCCAGCACCCTCTCGGTCAACGAGATCCCCGACGGCTTCCGACGGGTCGGCGAGGAGGGACTGCTCGCGGACATCACCAACACGACGATCGACACCGTCGAGGACCTGCTCGGGATCCCCATCGCGTACGGGCTCCCCCGCGACGAGGGGATGCGGCTCCCGTTCGTCGTCCCCGAGTACGAGGGCGCGCCGATCTACGAGCATCCGGACCTCCCCTCGGTCACCGCCGAGTCCCTGGTCGACGACGCCCTCTCGATCCGGTCGCTCGACGCGCTGCGGTCGCCGCCGACCGACCTCCCGCTCCGGGAGACGGGAGTCGCCTTCCGGCACGCCGACCGCGAGGACCCGGTCGCGGACGAGACCGCCGAGGAAGTGGTCGCGTACGACCTCGTCGAGACCGCCGAGCTGGAGGACATCTCGGCGTTCACCGGCCCGCAGCTCAGCTTCGAGTTTGCGGTCCCGGAGGCGGTCGAGGACGCCCTCGCCGGCCACATCACGACCACGGGCGTCCCGTGGGAGCAGCCGCGGTACGAGAACCCGGCGCGCGACGTGACCGCCGGCAACCACCGCGCGGAGCTCGCCGACCGGTACGACGCCATCGCCGACGACGAGTCGTTCGGCGCCGGAGCGGCCGAGGGACTCGACGCCGTCGTCGCCCGCGTCACGCGAGCGACCGAGAGCGACGACGCCCCCGCCGGCGAGGGGCTGACGACGACCGACGCGGTCACCGAGTCGTTCGTGCTGATCGAGAGCGACCCCGAGGCGGTCCCGACGTTCGGCGGCGGGATCGCGGTCGCGAACGGGGTCCCCGAGGGCGACCACCGGCTCACGGTCAACGGCGCCGGGCAGGCCCCCCACAGCGAGCGGCTGACCGTCTCCGCCGACGAGCCCGTGACGGCCGCCGGCGTCGACGGCGAGATCCCCCTCGTCGCCCGCGAGAACGCGACGAAAGTGGAGCTCGACGACGCGGAGAGCGACGTCGACCTGACCCGCACGGCGATCGAGGACGACTTCGCCGGCCGGATCTACGACTCCGCGATCGACGGGAGCGACGCGGTGTACGTCCACGCCGGCGGCGCGTACACGACGGAAGTGCGCGACGCCGACGACGAGATCGGGGCGTACCGGGTCAACCCGGACCCGCCGGGGTCGGGGGGCGACGACGGCGACGATTCGGACGACGGTGACGACTCCGACGGCGACGAGGGGCGGGATCCGATCCGGATCGACCGCCCCGAGACCGGGGCGGCCCCGCTCGCCGGCTACGTCGCGGACGTGGCCGAGGAGACGCGCGCCGCGGTCGCGGCGGCGGAGAGCGACGGCGATTCGGACGACGGAGACGACGATGACGACGACGGGAGCGACGACACGAGCGGCGGGAGCGGCGGCGGGAACGACTCCGCCGGCGGCCCGTCGAACGCGGTCAACGGGCTCGAACGAGCCCTCGCCGCCGCGGTCGAGGCCGCGGAACGGGCCGAGGAGCGCGCCCGCGAGGGCGACGGCGAGGGGACGGATCGCCAGCTGCAGAACGTGCTCGATCGGATCGCTCGGATCCAAGAGCGGCTCGAGGCGGCGCGCGAGGGGCTCCCGCCCGGCCTCGCGAACGCGACCGACAGGCGGGTCGAGCAGGCGACGCGGCGGGTCGAGCAGGCGCAAAACGCCGGGAAGCTGTAGGCGGCGATCCGGTTTCGGCCGGCCACACCGCCGCCCACGAGGGGGTGTGACACGCCGCACCACTGGATGGAAAGCTATACGACGCCGACCCGACCACGGGTATATAAGCAGATGTCTCAGGAGGGTTACGACCACACCGCGGTCGAGAAACGGTGGCAGGAGGCGTGGGACGACGCCTCCGTGTATCGCACGCCGGACGAGGTGGACGACCCCACCTACGTGTTGGGAATGTACCCGTATCCGTCGGGGAAGCTCCACATGGGCCACGTCCGCAACTACACGATCACGGACGCGTACGCCCGGTACCGTCGAATGCGCGGCGACGACGTGCTCCATCCGATGGGGTGGGACGCGTTCGGGCTCCCCGCCGAGAACGCCGCCAAGGAGCGGGACACCAACCCCCGCGACTGGACGTTCGACTGCATCGACACGATGCGAGGGCAGATGCGGTCGATGGGGTTCGGCTACGACTGGGACCGGGAGATCACCACCTGTACCCCCGAGTATTATCAGTGGAACCAGTGGCTGTTCCGCCGGTTCCACGAGGCGGGGCTCGTCGAGCGCCGCGACGCCGAGGTGAACTGGTGTCCCTCCTGCGAGACCGTCCTCGCCGACGAGCAGGTCGAGGGCGACGACGAGCTGTGCTGGCGCTGCGACACGCCCGTCGAGACCCGCGACCTGGACCAGTGGTTCCTGGAGATCACGGAGTACGCCGACGAGCTGATCGACGCGATCGACGAGCTGGAGGGGTGGCCCGACTCCGTGCGCCAGATGCAGCGCAACTGGATCGGCCGCCAGCACGGGACGACGCTGGACTTCGAGATCGGCGAGGCGCGAAGCGCCTCGAACGGACGCGGCGAGGGGACCGAGCCGCGGGAGTACGGCCCCGTCGAGGCGTTCACCACTCGCGTCGACACGATCCACGGCGCGACGTTCTTCGCGCTCGCGCCGGACCACCCGATCAGCGAGGAGCTGGCCGCGGAGGACGACGAGATCCATCAGTTCGTCCACCACGAGGCCGACCCCGAAGGCGACGAGCCGAACGGCGTCGCGACCGGCCTCACCGCCACCAACCCCGCCACGGGCGAGGAGATCCCCGTCTTC
This sequence comes from Halorubrum lipolyticum DSM 21995, assembly GCF_000337375.1. GTDB lineage: Archaea > Halobacteriota > Halobacteria > Halobacteriales > Haloferacaceae > Halorubrum > Halorubrum lipolyticum. The sequence continues at coordinate 79,041 of NZ_AOJG01000017.1, forward strand.
GTCGCCGACTTCGTCCTCTCGGACGTGGGGACGGGCGCGCTGATGGCGGTCCCCGGCCACGACGACCGCGACCACGCGTTCGCCGAGAAGATGGGCGTCGACATCGAGCCGGTGGTCGCGCCCGAACCCGACGACTGGGACGGCGAGACGGTCCCGGACGCGCCCGACGTGAGCGAGGCGGCGTTCACCGACGACGGCGTCGTCATCAACTCCGGCGAGTACAGCGGCCTCGACAGCGAGACGGCCCGCGAACGACTCACCGAAGATATCGAGAGCGCCGAGGCGACCACGCAGTACCGCCTGCGCGACTGGGGGATCTCCAGACAGCGCTACTGGGGGACCCCGATCCCGGTCGTCCACTGCGACGACTGCGGCTCGGTGCTGGTGCCCGAGGAGGACCTGCCGGTCGAACTGCCCGAGTTCATCAACACGACCGGGAACCCGCTCGACGCAGCCGAGGAGTGGAAGGCGACGACCTGCCCGGAGTGCGGCGGGCCGGCCACCCGCGAGACGGACACGATGGACACGTTCGTCGACTCCTCGTGGTACTTCCTGCGGTACGTCTCGCCCGGTGACGAAGCGGTCCCCTTCGACCTGGACCGCGCGAACGACTGGATGCCGGTCGACCAGTACGTGGGCGGCATCGAACACGCCGTGATGCACCTGCTGTACTCGCGGTTCGTCACCAAGGTGCTGGCCGACGAGGAGGGGCTCGAGCACCGCGAGCCGTTCACGAACCTGCTGGCGCAGGGGATGGTCCAGCTGGAGGGCGAGAAGATGTCCAAGTCGAAGGGGAACACGGTCTCCCCGCAGCGCATCGTCGACGAGTACGGTGCCGACACGGCCCGGCTGTTCATGATGCAGGCGGCCCAGCCCGAGCGCGACTTCGACTGGTCCGAGGAGGGCGTCAAGTCGACCCACCGCTTCCTGGCGCGGCTGACCGACCTGGTCGAGGGGTACGCGACGGGGGAGATCGCGCTCGCCGGCGACGGCGACCCAGCCGACGCCGACCGCGATGAAATCGACGACTACGTCGCCGGCGAGGTCGACGCCGCGGTCGCCATCTCGGGCGCGGAGTACGACGACCTGACGTTCAACGTCGCGCTCCGTGAGGCGCAGGACCTCGTGGGGACGCTCCGGAGCTACCGCGAGCACGCCGAGCCGCACCCGGAGACCTACGAGCGCGGGCTGGACGCGGCCGTCCGCCTGCTCGCGCCGGTCGTCCCGCACCTCGCCGAGGAGCTGTGGGAGACCCTCGGGCGCGACGGGTTCGTCGTCGAGGCCGACTGGCCGACCGCGACGGCCGACCGCGAGACGGTCGAGCGCCGCCGCCGGCTGGTCGCCAACACCCGCGAGGACGTGCGCGACATCGTCGCGGTCGCCGGCATCGAGGACCCCGAACGCATCGACGTCGTCGTCGCGCCCGACTGGAAGTACGACGCCCTCGACATCGCGATCGACAGCGACGCCGACAACCTCATTTCGGAGCTGATGCAGGAGTCCCACATCCGCGAACAGGGGGACGACGCGGCCTCGTACGGCCAGGACCTGCAGGCGAACCGCGAGGCGCTCCGAGAGACCCTGTCGGGCGACGACGAGTACGAGGCGCTGCGCGCGGCCGCGTGGCTGATCGAGCGCGAGTTCGACGCACCGGTCCGCGTCGAGCGCGCCGCGGACGCCGACGATTCGGTGGTCCGCAAGGCCGAGCCGGGTCGGCCCGCGATCGACATCGTCGAGTAGCGGCTCGGTCAGTTTTTTAAATACCTCGTCCGTCCCCGGAAGCGATTAGTCGGCGGCGGCACCCGATCGCGTATGGACGACCCCTACGCTCCCGCCCGCGACGCCCTCGCGGGCGGCGGGCTCGGCGGCGGCGCGGATGACGGGGACGCGGGCGACGCCGCCGCCTCCGACCCCGCTATCCTCGCCGCCCGCCTCGACGACAACGACCCGCTCTCCGCGTTCGCGGATCGGTACCGCGTCCCCGACGGCGTCTTATATATGGACGGCAACTCGCTCGGCCCCGCGAGCGACGCCGCCCTCGCGAGCCTCGACCGCGTCGTCGACGAGTGGCGCGACCTGCTCATCTCGGGGTGGACCGACGCCGACCCGCCGTGGTTCTCGGTCGGCGAGCGGCTCGGCGACGCGCTCGCGCCCCTCGTCGGCGCCGACCCCAGCGAGGTCGTCGTCGGCAACTCGATCACGGTGAACGTCCACACGCTCGTCGGCACCTTCCTCGACGAGCTGCTGGCGGGCAACGGGCCGGAGCGGGCCGGGTTCGAGCGGGCCGACGGCACGTGGGACCCCGCTGTCGACCCCGCCGTCCTCGTCAACGAACTCGACTTCCCCTCCGACCACTACGCGGTCCGCGCCCAACTGCGACAGCGCGGGCTCGACCCGGACGAGACGCTCCGCGTCGTCGAGAGCCGGGACGGGCGGACGATCGACCCCCGAGACGTCGAGGGCGCGCTGGCGACGCACGACGACGTGGGGATCGTCTTCATGCCGACCGCGCTCTACCGCTCGGGCCAACTGTTCGACGTGTCGCGGATCGCCCAGGCCGCCCACGAGGCGGGCGCGTACGCCGGGTTCGACGCCGCGCACTCCGCGGGCGCGGTCCCCCACGAGTTCCGGGAGGCCGGCGTCGACTTCGCGGTGTGGTGCACGTATAAATACCTCAACGCCGGACCCGGCTCTATCGGCGCGCTGTTCGTCGCGGAGCGCCACCACGGGCTCACGCCCGCCTTGGCGGGGTGGTGGGGCCACGAGAAGGCGACCCAGTTCGAGATGAACACCGAGTACACCCCGGCCGACTCGGCGGGCGCGTGGCAGATCGGAACGCCGCCGCTGCTGTCGGCCGCGCCCTTAGAGGGCTCCGTGGAGCTCCTGCGGGAGGCCGGGATCGAGCGCCTGCGCGCCAAGTCGCTGGCGCTCACCGACTTCCTCATCGCGCTCGTCGACGACCGGCTCCCGGAGGTCGGGGTCGGCACGCCCCGCGATCACGCCGCCCGCGGCGGGCACGTCGCCCTCGAACACCCCGACGCGGAGCGGCTGAGCGCGGCACTCACCGACCGCGGCGTGGTCGTCGACTTCCGGCCGCCGAACGTGGTGCGCGTCTGCCCCGCGGCACCGTACACCTCCTTCGCCGACGTGCTGGAAGTCGTCGACGGGATCGGGGCGATCCTCGATTCTGGGGCGCACGAGGAGTACGCGACGGGAGGAGGCGGAGTGACGTAGGCGATCCCTGGAATCGCTTATAAATGGCTGTGCGGTGGCGTGCGCCTGTGAGCGCCCGGAGGGCGCGAACAGCCCGCGCGAGGGAGTCGGCGCGGCGCTAATAAGCGCCGCGCCGACGAGGCTGGGGAGGTGTGAGGTTGCTGTGCGGGGCGGGGTGGGACTCAAAGGGGCAGCCGTTGCGGGCGGCGCAGGCGACACAAGCACCGCAACGAGGGAGCGAACGGAGTGAGCGACCGAGTGAGGCGCGCAGCGAGCGTGCGCCGCCCGCAACGGCTGGGGCTTTGGAGGTCTCCGCCGCCGATTCTCCCCTAGCGACCGAGAGTACAACGGTCCAACCGTCGATCACATATAAACAGAATTCGTACAGCGACGGGCTTAATCGGCCGAGCGCCCAACGTTCGACGATCAGATAATGGCGGAACCGTCGGGCATGGACGCGTTCGCGCACCTCGGGAGCGAACTCCGGGAGGCCCTTTCCGAGCAGGGATTCTCAACGCCCACCGAACCCCAGCGCGAGGCGATCCCGCCGCTCGCCGACGGGAAGAACGCCCTCGTCCTCGCGCCGACGGGGACCGGGAAGACGGAGACCGCAATGTTACCCGTCTTCGACGCGATCGTCGACGCCCGCGATTCGCCCGGCGACCAGCCCCGCGAGGGCATTTCGGCGCTCTACATCACGCCCCTCCGCGCGCTCAACCGCGACATGATGGACCGGCTGGAGTGGTGGGGCGACCGGCTCGGCGTCGAGGTCGCGGTGCGCCACGGCGACACCACCCAGTACGAGCGGTCGAAGCAGGCCGACGACCCGCCGGACGTGTTGATCACGACGCCGGAGAGCCTCCAGGCGATCCTGACGGGCTCGAAGATGCGGGTCGCCCTCGAAGACGTGGCCCACGTCGTCGTCGACGAGGTCCACGAGCTCGCCGCCGCGAAGCGCGGCGCCCAGCTGACGGTCGGGCTCGAACGCCTCCGGCGCGTGGCGGGGCCGTTCCAGCGGATCGGGCTCTCCGCGACCGTCGGCGACCCCGAGGAGGTCGGGCGTTTCCTCGTCGGCTCGGGGAAGCGCGACCCGAGCCGCGAGGGCGACCGCGCGTTCGAGATCGTCGAGGTCGCGGCCGGGACGCGGACCGACGTGCGGGTGCTCGACCCCGATATCACCGATCGCGACACGACCCTGGCCGGCGAGCTGGCGGTCGACGAGACGACCGCGAGCCACGTCCGGACGATCCGCGAGATCGTCGCCGACCACGAGTCGACCCTGATCTTCGTCAACACGCGACAGACCGCGGAGGCGCTCGGCTCGCGGTTCAAGGCGATCGCGGAGCGGGAGGCGGATACCGGAGATATCGACGATCCCACCGAGATCGAGGTCCACCACGGCTCGCTCTCGAAGGACGTGCGAATCGACGTGGAGGACCGGTTCAAGTCGGGCGAGATCGACGGGCTCGTCTGCACCTCCTCGATGGAACTCGGGATCGACGTGGGGCGCGTCGACCACGTGGTCCAGTACGGGAGCCCGCGCGAGGTCGCCCGGCTGCTCCAGCGCGTCGGGCGCGCGGGCCACCGCCGCGACCTCGTCTCCGAGGGCACCGTCGTGACGCAGGGCGGCGACGACACGCTCGAGGCGCTCGCGATCGCGCGTCGCGCCGACGCCGAGCTCGTCGAGCCCGCCGACATCCACCACGGCAGCCTCGACACGGTCGCCAATCAGATCGTCGGGGTCGTGATGGACGAGGGCGACGTGCACGCCCGCGAGGCGTACGAGACCGTCACGAGCGCGTACCCGTTCTGCGACCTCTCCGAGCCGCAGTTCCAGGAGATCGTCCGCGAACTGGACGGCAACCACCTGCTGTGGCTCGACGAGGGGTCGGACACCCTCGAGAAGTCGGGGGGTACGTGGCAGTACTTCTACGCGAACCTCTCGATGATCCCCGACGAGTCCACCTACGAGGTGTACGACATGTCCTCGCGGCGGCAGATCGGCACCTTAGACGAGCGGTTCGTCGTCAACTTCGCCGGCCCGGGCGAGACGTTCGTCCAGCGCGGCGAGATGTGGCGGATCACCGAGGTCGACGAGGAGGAGGAGCGCGTGAACGTCACGCCCATCCCGGACCCGACGGGCGAGGTCCCCTCGTGGATCGGCCGGGAGATTCCGGTCCCGAAGCCCGTCGCCGAGGAGGTCGGACGAATTCGGGGCGAGGCCGCCGCGGCGCTCAAGGCCGGCTCGACGCCCGAGGCGGTCGCGGGCGATCTGGCGGAGCGGTACCCCGCCGACGAGGGGACGATCGCGGCCGCCCTGAAGCCGGTCGTCGACCACGTCGACGCCGGCCATCCAGTCCCCACGGACCGCCGGGTCGTGATCGAGGGGAGCGCCCGCACCGTCGCGGTCAACGCCGCCTTCGGCCACGAGGTCAACGAGACGCTCGCGCGCCTGCTCGCGGCGCTCGTGGGCCAGCGCGCCGGTTCGTCGGTCGGGATGGACGTCGACCCGTACCGGATCGAGTTCGAGGTCCCCCACGGCGTCGGTCCCGGCACCTTCCGCGAGGTGCTGGAGACGACCGACCCCGACAGCTTGACGGCGTACCTCGAACTCGCCCTGAAAAACTCCGACGCGCTCAAGTTCACGCTCGCGCAGGTCGCCGCGAAGTTCGGGTCGGTCAAGCGCTACCGCGAGGGGCGGGGGCGCTTCGGCGGCGACCGCCTGCTCGCGGCGTTAGAGGGGACGCCCGTCTACGACGAGGCGCTCCGCGAGGTGTTCCACGCCGACCTCGCGGTCGCGGAGACCGCGACGCTGCTCGAGGGCGCGCAGGACGGGTCGATCGAGACCGAGATCGCCCGCGAGCGCACGCCCCTCGGGACCGCCGGGCGCTCGTCCGGCACGGAGTTCCTCGTCCCCGAGAACGCCGACGCCGACGTGATCGAGACGGTCCGCGAGCGCATTCGGAACGACCGCGTCATCCTCTTCTGTCTCCACTGCGCCGACTGGCACCGGACGACGAAGGTGCGACGCGTGCCCGATCAGCCGGAGTGTCCCGACTGCGGGTCGACCCGCGTCGCCGCGCTGAACCCGTGGGACGACGAGACGGTCGCGGCGGTCCGGGCGACCGAGAAGGACGACGAGCAGGAGCGGCGCACCGAGCGCGCCCACCGCGCCGCGAGCCTCGTCCAGACGCACGGGAAGCGCGCCGTGATCGCGCTGGCGGCTCGCGGGGTGGGACCGCACAACGCCGCGCGGATCATCAACAAGTTGCGCGATGACGAAGACGAGTTCTACCGCGACGTGCTCCGACAGGAGCGCGAGTACGCGCGGACGCAGTCGTTCTGGGACTAGACGCGTGTCGGTGTTCGATCGGGTCCCTACCGGGTGTCGACGCGATCGCCCGTTTATAAGCGGTTGTTGGCAGTGGATCGACTGCGACGGCCTCCAAAGCCCCAGCCGGGAGGACTCGCTCGCCGCTCGAACTCCTCGCCCGTCTACCCCAACACCGCGACCGCGAGAAGCATCCCGCCGGCCGCCGCGGGCGGAATGGTGAGGTTGTCGTCGACGGCGACGCCGCGGATGATCGGCGGGAGCCCGTCGGCGACCGCGGCGGGGGCGGCGCCCGCCATCGCGACGACGATTCCCACGTCGGGGCCGAACGCGGGGATCGTGAAGGGGACGGCGAGCCCGAAGCAGACGAGGAACATCGCGATCCACGCGGCGGGCCGCTTCGCCTCCGTGGCGTCGTTGTCCCCGAGCGCGCCGCTGACGGGGTCACCGACCGACAGCATCCACATCGCGGGGATCGCGAGCGTCGGCTCCAAGAGGAGGACCACGCCGGTCATGCTCACCTGATACAGCGCGTAGCCCGCGAGCGCGTCGGTCTCGTACTCCCGGGTGAGCCTCCGGTAGAGCGAGTGATCGAGCCCGACCACGAGCCGGAGGAACTCCAGCGCGAGAACGACGGCGAGCGCGGCGACGAGGAAGTAGCGCGTCTCCGTCCACGTGAGCCAGCCGAGCAGGAACGGCACCGGGTAGAGGGTCCCGCCGGAGTGCACCAGCCGCCGCTCGAACTCCACCTCGGCCCGCCACTCCGCCGCCGGAAGGGACACGAGTCAGTTGGTCTCGACGTCGGTCGCGACGGTCTCGTAGCGGTCCACCAGCGCGTCGAACTCGCCGCCCCCGCGGAGCGCGACCAGTTCCTCGGCCAGCTTCCCGGCCGGTACGCGGACCTGCGCCGCGGAGTCGCGCTCGCGGACGGTCACCGTCTCGTCGCCGTCGCCCTCGATCCCGTCGCGGTCGATCGTGACGCAGAATGGGGTACCGATCTCGTCCTGTCGGCGGTAGCGCCGGCCGATCGAGCCGGAGTCGTCGTACGCGACCGCCAGCCCCGCCTCGCGGAGGTCGGCGGCGACGCGGTCGGCCAGCTCGGTGAGCCGCTCGTCGTTGGTCACGAGCGGGAAGACCGCGGCGTCTTGGGGCGCCACCTCGGGCGCTAAGGAGAGGTACGTGCGCTCCTCGCCGTCGACCTCGTCCTCGCTGTAGGCGTGCGCCAGCAGGGTCTGGACGGTGCGGCCCACGCCGAACGAGGGCTCGACGACGTGCGGCGTGAGGTGCTCGCCGTTCTCGGTCACCGTCTCGACCGAGAAGTTCGCCACGTCGGCGTCGACCTCGTGGGTCTCCGCGCCGTCGCCCTCGCCGACCTCGACCGACACCGTCTCGCCGTCGAACGCGCCGGGGTCGCGCTCGGCGAGCGTCTCGAGCGCCTCGGCGACCGCGGCGGCGTCTCCGCCGAACTCGGGACCGAGCACGGACATGTCCGGGTCGACGGTCGCGCGCTCGACCGTCTTCGGCTCGTCGTAGCGCTTGAACACGGTGAACGCGTCGTCGCCGTACTCGCCGTGCTTCGAGAGGTCGTAGTCGGCGCGGTAGGAGAAGCCCGCGATCTCGATCCAGTCGCCGTCGACCTCGCTCTCGGCGTCCCAGCAGTCGGACGCGTAGTGGGCGCGCTCGCCCGCGAGGTGCTGGCGGAAGCGGAAGCGGTCGAGGTCGACGCCGACCCGGTCGTACCACTCTTTCGCGACGCCGAGGTAGTAGCCGACCCACGGGGAGCCGATGATCCCCTCGTCGACCGCCTCGCCGACCGTGGTCTCGACGTACTCGCCCTCGTCGGCCTCCTGTTCGGTCGCGGGGTACAGCCGGACCGACACGTCGCGCACGCGGTCCAGCGGCGGCTCGTCCGCCTCGGGGTCGATGAACTGCTCCAGTTCGGCCTGCGTGAACTCGCGCAGCCGGAGGAGCCCGCCGCGCGGCGAGATCTCGTTGCGGTAGGCGGGGCCGATCTGGGTGATCCCGAACGGGAGGTTCCCGCGGGCGTACTCCTTCAGCCGCGGGAACTCGACGAAGATCCCCTGCGCAGTCTCCGGGCGGAGGTAGCCGGGCTGGCCGTCGCCGGGGCCGATGTCGGTCGCGAACATGAGGTTGAAGTCCTCGACCGACTCGCCGGCGAGCGGGGTGCCACAGGAGGGGCAGGCGATGTCGTTGTCGGCGATGAGGTCCTCGACCTCGTCGCCCGGGAGCGCCTCTGCGTCCTCGATCTCCGTGACCGCCTCGACGAGGTGGTCGGCGCGGTGCGACTCGCCGCACTCGCCGCACTCGACGAGCATGTCGTCGAACCCCTCCAGGTGGCCGGACGCCTCGAAGACGGCCTCCGGCATGATCGTCGGCGCCTCGATCTCGCGGTTCCCCTCCCGGATGGTGAACCGGTCGCGCCACGCGTCCTCGACGTTCTTCTTCAGCGCCGCGCCCTGCGGACCGAAGGTGTAGAAGCCGGCGGTACCGCCGTACGCCCCGTTCGAGCCGAAGAAGAAGCCGCGCCGCTTCGCCAGCTCGACGATCGCCTCGGACGCCATTTATAAGCCCTCCAGCAGGTCCACGTCGCGCACGATGCCGTCGAGGTCGGTGCCGTTGACGAGCGGCACCTGCTCGATGTCGTTGCTGATGAGCTCCTGTGCGACCTCCTTCGCGGTCCGCGTCCCGCTGACCGTGACGAGGTCCGCGGTCATGAAGTGGCGCGTCGCCTCCGCCGGGATCTCGACGTTCCGGGTCGGGAGGTAGCGGGCGCCGGTCGCCTTGATCCCCTCCCAGGACCACTCGGAGTCCTGCTCGGCGATGGAGTCGCCCGTGCTGGCCTCGCCCTCGACGACGCGGGCGACCTCCAGCACGTCGACCTCGGTGAGGATGCCGGCGATCCCGGCGTCGTCGTCGAGCACCACGGCGTAGGGGACGTTCGCCAGCCCGATCTCGCGCTCGGCGACCGGGAGGGGGGTCTCCGTGTGGGTCGCGTTGACCGCGCGGGTCGCGAGCCCGCCGACCTCGGTGTCGCCGTCGATCTCGCCGCGGGCGATGGCTCGCACCACGTCGGTGACGGTGAGGATGCCGACGAGCGACTCGCCGTCGACGACCGGGAGCCGGCGAGAGCCCTCGGCGACCATCGTGGCGGCGGCGTCGCCGATCGCGTCGTCGGCGTCAACCGTCGGCACCTCCCGCATCAGCAGCGCGAGCTGGTCTTCGTCCGGCTGCTCGATCAGGTCGTCGCGGGAGACGAGCCCGCGGTACACCTCCTCGCCGTCGACGTCTTTCACGACCGGCACCGACGAGAAGCCGTACTCCTGGATGTACTCCAACACGTCGTTCCGGCTCCCCGGGATCTCGACGACGACGAGATCCGACCGCGGCGTCATGGCGTCTGATACGTTCATGCACCGTCTTTCAGCGTGCCACCTCTTGTATACTGCGAAGGTGGTTCGCGAGCGGTCGGCGGCCGGCGGCCGGATCGCGCCGCCGTTCGCCGGGTGTCGGGAGTCGCTCTCGGGGAGCGGTCTCGAAGTCGATTTCGAGAAGCGGTCTCCAGCGGCGTTCCCGGGGCTCCGAGTCGCCTCGTCCGCCTCGCGGCGGGGACTCCGACAACGAGCCAAACGGTTCTCCGACAACGAGCCAAACGGTTCTCTGACAACGAGCCAAACTGTTCGTCAGATCGACGCCCCAATCCGTCACTTCACTCGTGATCGACGACTGATACGGGCTCTCGTCCCCGATCTCTCCCTCAGATCGCGGATCCGCCGACGGCGGACGCTCTCGGTCCGGAACCCTTATACGTACTGTGAACAATTCACAACCATGTCACGGAGTTCCACCCCATGGGACGACCCGGACCCCGATCACCGCCGGACGGCGTTGCCGACGGACCCGGCCCTCGACGCGGCGGACTCACCGGACATCATGGCGTCCATCGACTCCTCGTCGTCGCGACCGGAGCTCGTGATCGCGGACCTCTCCCGGGAGAACGCGTGGGTCTCGGTGGACGAGACCGACGCCACCGTCCTCGAAGAGTGGTGTTGAGCCCCCTGGAGAAGCCGTCGCGTCCATCGTAGCCGTCGCAGCTGACCCCCGTCCGTTTTCCGTTCGAGATCACTCCGCCGCTTCGTCGGCGTCCGCTTCGGGTCGAACCCCCGCCCCGGCCTCCCACGCTCGGATCAGCGACGCGACCGTCCGACACGTCGGCGCCGACACGCCGAACCGGTCGGCGCGCTCGGTCGCGGCGCCGTAGATCGCGTCGACCTCGGTCCGGCGACCGGCGGCCACGTCCTCGCGCATCGACGACCGGTTGGCGGCGGTGTCGGCGGCGACGCGTTCGACGGCGTCGACCGCCGCCTCCTCGTCGAGCGCCACGCCGTCGGCTCGGGCGACGCGCGCGACTTCCCGCGCCGCCTCGCGGGCCGCCTCGCCGCCCGGCCCGTCGAGGGTCGCGCCGTTCGAGAGCCGGGCGAGCGCCGAGGGACCGTTGATCCCCGCGTTGACCGCGAGCTTCTCGTACCGGCGGCGGGGCATGTCCGCGGCGACGGTCGTCTCGATCCCGGCCTCGGCGAACGCGCTCCCGACGCGCTCCGCGAGCGGGTCGGTCCCCCCGGAGAGCGCCCCGACGACGACCTCGCCGATACCCGTACACGTGACCCGACCGGGCTCGACGAACCGGGCGCCGTAGCTCGCGGTGCCCGCGAGCACGGTGGGGTCGAGCGCCGCGACCAGCCGCTCCTCCGTGAGGCCGTTCTGGAGCGAGCAGACCGCGTCGTACTCGCCGGTCGCGAGCGCCCGCGCGGCCGCGTCCGTGTCGTACGCCTTCGTCGTGACCACCGCGAGGTCGGCGGAGCGGTGCGTCCCGTCGGTGAGCGCCCGGGGGCGGACGCGGGCGTCGATCTCGCCGTCGATCCGGAGCCCGTCCTCCCGGACCCGTCGCATGTGCGGGTCGCGCCCGACGAGGGTGACCTCGTGGGTCCGCGCCAGCAGCCCGCCGACGAGGCTCCCGAGCGCGCCCGCGCCGTAGACGAGGACCTCCATACGCCTTCCCACGGGGCGAGACTGAAAAGGGGTGGCGGTAGAACGATCGCTAGAGCGCCGCGCTTAGCCCTTCAGCCCGCTCCCGGTCAGGGGGACGACCACGTCGTCGTCGGGCGAGAGGACGCCGCGCTCGCGGAGTTCCCGGAGCGCCGCCGGCGCCACGGCGCAGGTCGGCTCGGTGTAAAACCCCGCGGCGTGGAGCCGGTCAAGCTCCCGCTCGGCCGCCGCCTGCGTGACCGCGAGGGCGTCGCCGTCGGTGTCGGCGACGGCGGCGAGGATCTCCCGCTTCCGGACCGGCTCGGCGATCTGGATCCCGTCGGCGGCCGCGTTGACGCGCCCCTCGGGATCGGCCGCGTCCGCGCCGTGGAGCTCGCGGACGATCGGCGCGACCCCGGCCGCCTGCGCGCCGAACAGCCGCGGGACCTCGTCGATCCAGCCCGCGCGCTCTAGGTGGCGAAACCCCCGATACGCGCCGAGGAACAGGGTGCCGTGCCCGAGCGGGGTCACGACCGCGTCGGGGGCCTCCCAGCCGCGCTGGAACGCGATCTCGTAGGCGACCGTGGCGGTCCCCTCGAAGAACGCGGGGTTCCACGCGTGGCTGGCGTACCACGCGGAACCCTCGGAGTCCCCGGAATCGCCTTCGCGTCCGCGCTCGCCCTCGCCGCCCTCGCCCAGCGCGGCCACGCACGCCTCCGTCACGTTCGCCCGGCTCCCCTCGATCCGGACCGGCTCGGCGCCGGCCCGGCGGATCGCGCGTAGCTTCGACTCCTTGACGTCGGCCGGGACGTACACCGCGGCGTCGATCCCGGCGCGCGCCGCGTACGTCGCGATCGCGGCGCCGGCGTTGCCGGAGGAGTCCTCGACGACGCGCTCGACGCCCAGTTCGCGGGCCCGGGTGAGCGTCGTCGTCGCGCCGCGGTCCTTGAACGAGCCGGTGGGAAAGACGTACTCCAGTTTGAACGCGGCGTTCCAGTCGCCGGCGCCGGGCGGTTCGCCGCTGTTCGCTCGGCCGTCCGCGTCGACGAGCGGCGTCATCCCCTCACCGAGCGTCACCCGATCGGCGGGGTCGTCGCCGACGGCGAGGAAGGCATCGAACGCCCACAGGCCGTCTCGGGCGTCTATCGAGTCCCGATCCCGGCTCTCCGGAATCGGCGGGTCGGCGAACTCCAGCGGGGCGCCGCACTCGCATCGCCACCGGTCCCGCACGGTCGCGCCGCACTCGGGACAGGCGAGGTCCCGGATCGAGCCTCGGTCGTCGGACCGGTCTCGGTCCGGGTCGCGGTCGCCGGGCATCAGTACTCGTCGACGTTGGTACCGACCGAACAGACGTACTCGCCCGCCGCGACCTGCGGGAGCCGTCGGGTGCGCCAGAAGACGCCGTCGTCGTCGGCGGTCACTCGCCCTTTCAGCTCGCCGAACACGTCGGTCACCTTGTAGAGCACGTCGCCGGTCGAGACGCGCTCGCCGAGCTCGCGCTCGAACCGGACCAGCCCGCCCGCGGGCGACCCGTACTGGTCGAAGCCGCGCGCCCTGACCTGCCGTTCGAGCGCCACGTCGCCGTCGAGGAAGCCGTAGTGGCGGAGCACGTTGAAGACGCCCTCGACGCCGTATCGGATCGACTCCTCGTCCCAGCCGACGACGCCGCCGAGCTCGGGGTCGACGGTCGGGATGCCGTGTTCCGGACCGGCGCGTGCGAGCTGTCCGTCGGGCCCCTTGATGTCGAGGACGTGGCCGCAGCCGAAGACCTTCGCCAGCTCGAGGCAGTCGCCGTGGAGATGGTGGCGAACCCCGCAGCGGACCCGCGTCTCGTTTATCATCCGGCTGGTCGATCCCTGATGGAGGTCTAAGATGAGGTCCGCCCGCTTCGCGGCCTGGAACGTCGCGTGGGCGATGCGCTCGCTCGTCGTCCCGTCCTCGTCGCCGGGGTACCCGCGGTTCATCTTCCGGTCGTCGATCGGGTTCCGGTGCTCGGCGACCTGAAACGCGAAGTAGTTGACGACGCCGACGACGAGGACGCTTCCCGACAGCTCCGCCGGGTCGAGCCGGGGGACGACGCGGTTGACAACGCCGAGCCCGTTGAGCTCGTCGCCATCGCTGACCGCCTGCAGGTACAGCGTTTCGCCGTCCTCGGCGCCGTTGATAACGGCCACCGGCAGTCGGACGGGACTCCCGTCCCGCGTCTCGCCGACCTCGAGACGGCCCGTGTCCGTCTCCCCCGGCGAGGCGCGAGCCGTTCCAAGCGTGATCATTACGCGAACGTGGGCCGGGCGCCCCTTTATCCGTTCGGTCCGCGGCGATCCCCCGACACAAGCTTTATCGCCGGGTCGCCCCAGAAGTCGGTAACGACGACCGCGTCGAATTCCGCCGCGTCGGACCCCGCCGCGGCGGTCGCGCTACCGACCGAACGCGGTCACCCCCACATGAGCATCGACATCGACCCGCTGTCCGACGCGGCCGGGATCACCGTCACGGACCACATCGAGAACACGCAGTTCGAGGTGTACACCGACCGGCCGGTGGAGCCGACAGCGAGCCCCGAGGGCGCCCACTACTTCCCGGTCGACGCGAGCGTGACCGTCGAGACCGGCGTCATCGAGATCCCCCGCGTCGCGGTGGTCGAGACGCGCTCCGGCGACGGGACGCTGCTCACCCGCGGCGACTCCTACGCGATGCCGGCCGGGACGTACCACGTCGGGATCGACCCCGCGCCGACGAAGCTGTACCTCGCGTTCGCGGCGCCCTTTTCGGTGTCGACGACGGAGCGAACGACCCGGATCGACCTCGACGCCCCCGCCGAGGTCACGCTCGGGTTCCGGTCGCTCCACCAGGTGCCGGCGGGGACGATCGAGACCCCCACCGACCCCGAGTCGCTGATGGACGCCGTCTCGCTGCTCGGCTCCGCGCTCCAGACGACGAGCCCGGAGCGGTCGTTCCCCACCCTCCGCGGGCATCCGCCCCTGATCGAGCCCGGCGAGGAGTTCCGCGTCCCCGACCGGGTCGAACCGCTCGACTCCGGGGTTCGAATCGTCGTCCCGCCGGAGTACCGCTACCTCTACCCGGTGGTCTCGCTGGCGTACTACTTCGCCGCCGACGTGGTCCCGGGTGACACCCCCCGGATCGAGGGCGCCGGCTGGACGCACGCCTTGGAACCCGACTTCGAGCGTCGGACCGCCGAGGTGCTCCGGCAGGCGTTCCACTTCGACTGCCTCGCGCGCACGGAGGGGTTCTACCCGGTCGACCTCCACGAGCGCGAGACCACCGATCTCGACCTCGACTGGGGTCGCCTGTACGACCTCCCGCTCGCGGAGCGGCTCGGCGAGTACCTCGACGTGCCCTTCGAGCGCGTCGAGCCGGAGCTCCCCCAGTGGACGCTGACGACCGACGTGCGCCCCGACCCCGAGAACGTGGAGATGCTCCCGTTCGTGGCCGGCGAGCTGTCGATCGTCCGGTCTCCCGAGACGGTGACTCCCGCGACGGCCGGCGAGGGCGGCGGGCTCGGGTTCTTCCGCGGGCCGGGGACCGGAACCGGCCGCGCGCCGACTGACGCGGCGCCCCTCGGACCGGACGAGTTCGTGCGGGGCGCCGCGGAGGCCGAACCCATCCGCGGCGTCGAAACCGAACCCACCCGCGGCGTCGGCGCCTCCTCGGAGCGCGGCGCGGTGGCGGCCGACACCGACTTCGTGCGGCCCGAGCCCGTCGACACGGTCGAGCACGCGTGGATCGGCGCCGGCGTCCCGCTCGACGCCAACAAGGCCACCCTCGACGCCTACCACCGCCGGCTGGAGGCCGGCGCGGTCGAGCAGTCGCGGATCTCCGTGCTCGTCGTCTGCAACGACGAGCAGATGC
The DNA here is from genome assembly GCF_000337375.1 of Halorubrum lipolyticum DSM 21995. Lineage (GTDB taxonomy): Archaea > Halobacteriota > Halobacteria > Halobacteriales > Haloferacaceae > Halorubrum > Halorubrum lipolyticum. The sequence goes on from NZ_AOJG01000017.1 coordinate 94,498, forward strand.
GCGAGGAGGGCGAGGTCGCCGACTTGTACGGTCTCCGCGACATGGTCCAGTTCGACATCGAGGTGCGCCACGACCTCACCCGCGAGGAGATGCGCGAGACCCTCCAGTCCGACGTCGACTTCCTGCACTACATCGGCCACGTCGACGACCGCGGGATGCAGTGCACCGACGAGTACCTCGACCTCACGGCCGCCGACCTCGACGTCGGCGTCAGCGCCTTCCTGCTCAACGCCTGTCAGTCGTACCAGCAGGGCGAGGCCCTCGTCCACCGCGGCTCGCGCGGCGGCATCGTCACCCTCTCCGACGTGGCGAACTCGCCGGCGACCCAGCTCGGCCGCATCATCGCCCGCCTGATGAACAGCGGCTTCAACCTCCGCACCGCGCTCCACGTCGCCAAGCGGGAGCTGATCACCGGCCACCAGTACATCGTCGTCGGCGACGGGGGGACGACGATCTGTCAGAGTCGGAGTGGTGCGGCTGTTGTCGTTAATATAAAAAATGACGACGCACCTTGGTCGCTATCTGTCAAAGTATATCCAAATGGACCATATGGCTCTGGTTCGCTAGCTACTCCAAATATCCGTTCTAACTTCATCAATTATTATGTTCCTGGGAGTATGGAACTAACTGAGGTAAAGGATACGCAGCTGGAACAGTTCCTCAATTTGGAAGTACTACCGGTATTTGTTGAAGAAGGCTTAATTTGGAGCGATGGATTCGATTAATTACGGGCCAGGGGTAGTTGCCACTGCGTTCGCCGCCGCGGGCGCCGCCTGCGTCAGCAGGAGGAGCGCGGTGAACAGGACGCCGGCCATCTTCGGGTGCTCTGCCACGTAGTCTGCAACACTTTCGTGCATATTACACAGAATATCGCGTGATATTAACATCAAAACCGTTTTGCGGTAACTATTCTCAGATATTTAAATACTTATGAATAGTGAATTAATAGCTACAGTCGAGATGCGTGCCAGTCCGTTCGCTCTGTCGCCACCTATGACCGCCGTCGTGAAGCCGGTTTCGAGGGGTCGGCCTCCCGTTTTTTCAGCCTCCCCGTCGGAGGGAGAGTCATGACCGACGTTCAGGCAGCGATCCGCGACGCGTTCGAGCACACCGACTACGACCTCGGCGACGTCGCCGTCAACCGCCGGCAGGTCCGGGTGCCGGTGCTCCAGCAGGGCGCCGACCCCGAGGCGCTCACCGCGGTGATCGAGGAGGCGCTCGGCGCGGACGCGGTCGTCTCTCCGACCGTCACCACCGAGGCCATCGACGGCGAGGACACCATCGGGACCGTCGTCTCGTTCCGGTACCGACCGTGAGCGGGTCGCAGAGCCGATCGGTGCCGTCTACCGCCCCCTCGAAGCGTAACGCGGTACGGTTAACAGTGCGGTGGTTGAACACACGGGTCGTACGATGACGGCCGACGACGGACACGACGGCGCGCAGTACCTCGCCGGATCGCCCGTCCGGGTCGCGATGCTCCGGGCGCTTCGCGAGGAGCCGCGCCGGCCGGCGGACCTCACGGCCGCGGTCGACGCGACCCGCACGACGGTCCAGCGCATCCTCTCCGGGTTCCGCGAGCGCGACTGGGTCGTCAAACGGGACGCGGCCTACCACGTGACGCCGACCGGGGCCCGGATCCACGACGCGTACGAGACGCTGCTCGACGAGGTCGAGGTCGCCGACCGATACGGGCAGTTCGCCGCCGACCTCGAACGCGTCGGCGCCGACTTCCCTCCCTCGGCGATCGGCACCGGAGAGCTGACCATCGCGGCCGACCGGAACCCGCTCGCCGCCGTCGACCGACTCACCGAGCTGCTGCGCGAGGGGTGCGGCTCGGAGATCCGCGCGGTCTCGCCCATCGTCATCCAGCAGTTCAACGACGCCGCCGCGGAGGCGATCGACGCGGGCGCCGAGGTCGAACTCGTCATCGATCGGGACGTGGTCGCGGAGTCGATCGCGGAGTTCGGCGCGGCGACCGACCGGGCGCTCCACGACGACGGTGCGACGGTGTACGTCTGCTCCGAGCCGGTCGAATACGGGATCTTCCGGCACGACGACGTCGCGTGCGTGACGGCCTACGACCGCAGAAACAACCCTCGTTGCGTGCTCGAATCGACGGACTCGGATGTGATCGAGTGGGTCGACGACCGGTTCGAGTCGTTCGTCGACGAGGCCCAGCTCCTCTCCGCCGTCGTCGAGAACGCGTGAGTCGGCTACCGTTCCGCCCGTCCGTCGTCTGCCGCGTCCCCGGCGTCGTCGCTGTCGTCCTCCGGTTCGAAGTTGACGGGCACGACCGTCGGGTGATCGATGGCGACGGACGACTGGCTGTGTGCGCTCATTGCTCTACGTACCCGTAGGCGACCCGGTCTCAAAAAATTACCCATGGGCATAACGCATCCGCAACGCGGATCGGTATGCCTGAAAGTTATGAAAACGGTCTTGTCGGCACCGCCTCCGGTTCCGGTTCGGCCTACTGGAACTCTTCGTCGTACAGGTCCTGCGCGTGTTCGATCGCGTCTTTCGCGGCCTGCTTGTCCTCCCACCCGAGGGTCTCGACCTCCTTGCCCGCTTCGAGGTTCTTGTACGTCGAGAAGAACTCGTCAATCTCGTCGCGGATCTGCTGGGGGATGTCCTCGAGGTCGTCGATGTGGTCGAAGCGCGGGTCCTCGGTCGGCACCGCGATCACCTTGTCGTCCTGCTCGCCGTCGTCGTCCATCTTCATCAGCGCGACGGGACGGGCCTCGACGACGCAGCCGGGGAACGTCTGGTCCTCGACGAGCACCATCACGTCGAAGGGGTCCTCGTCGTCGTAGTACGACTGCGGGATGAAGCCGTAGTCGTACGGGTAGTGGACGTTCGAGTGCAGCACGCGGTCGAGGACGACGCCGGGGATGTCCTTGTCGTACTCGTACTTGTTCCGCTCGCCTTTGAGACACTCCACGACGGCGTAGATCTCGTCCGGCGCGTTCGGTCCCGTCTCGAGATCTTCCCAGAGGTTGACCATGTGGGGTGTACTCCGTCCATCGCTCGCAAAGTCCTTTCGGGTTCTCGTCGCGGCGGTCGCCCGGCCGCTACCGACCGCCCGGCCGCTACCGACCGCCCGGCCGCTACCGACCGCCCAGCCACCCCCCGAACGACGTTGATTCCGGCGAGAAGCGCCGAGATCTCGGGTGGCACATCTGGCCCGAACGGCCCGATTCGATCGACGATCTGTCGGAGATTCCCGGCCGAACTCGGAGATCGCTCGATATCGAGGTTCGACCGGATCGGCGCCCTCGAAGTCGCTCTCCCGAGTAGCGGTGTGATTCGCCGGATTAACTCCTGATGAAGTATTTAAACGTTCGTGAACCTTGAGAAAGGTTATAAGTTCGGGTTCCCTTCACCCAACTATGTCAGAGGCACAATCAGTCACTGATGAATCAACGACGCGGACGGCGGCGGACCTGACGGCGTTCCAACAGAACATCCTCGCGATCCTCTCGGAAGAGCCCATGTACGGGCTCGCGATCAAGCGCGAGCTGGAGTCGTACTACGGCTCCGAGGTAAACCACGGGCGGCTCTACCCGAACCTCGACGACCTCGTGGAGGACGGGCTCGTCGAGAAGAGCGAACTCGACAAGCGGACCAACCAGTACGAGCTCACCGAGGCGGGCCACGACGCGGTCCTCGGCCAGTTGGAGTGGGTCCTCGACCGGTTCGTCACCGACGAGGCGCGCGCCGACGAGGTCCGCGCGCTCCTCGGCGAGTAACGACGGCCGCGTCGCAGGCGTACCGAGCGGAAAACCGACACTTTTGGCACACGAGCGCGGTGAAAACCGCGCGCGCTCGACACCCGAGCGACGGCTCCGTGGGGCTCCGCGGGCCTCGGCCTACGACTCCTCGGGACCGTCCACGTCCGCCGCGACCGACTCGATCACGTCCAGCGATTCGTCGAGGACCGCCAGCTGCTCGTCGCTCGGCCAGCCGTTCCGCGGGAAGTACTCCTCGCGGAACTCCTCGCGCACCTCGGGGGTCGCGTCGTCGACCGCGCGCACGTAGTGGTTACTCATGAACGCCGCGAAGCTCCGGGCGGTGTCGGCGTGGACCGCGTCGTGCGCGTCGGCGACCGCGTCGGCGACCGCGTCGTTGTACGCGGCGACCTCGCGGTAGCGGTCGGCGTCGCCCGGCCCCGACAGCGACACCTCGACGGCCCGGTCCGTCGTCTCGATCCGGTCGAGCTGTACCGTGCCGTCGTCCATCCACTCGTCGGGGTACAACACCAGGGTGTCGTCCTCGTCGCGGAGCCGCGGGACGTAGCCGTGCTCGTCGACCAGCTCGTCGCGGCGCTCGCGGTAGAACGCGGCGGCCGACTCGTCCTCGGTCCGTCGGGCGAGCCGGGTGAGCCGCTCCGCCTCGTCGACGGTCTCGGCCGGCACGTCGGGGACGCGGTCGGCGTCGCCGCCCTCGGCCGCTCTGTCGTCGGTCGCTCCGCCGCCGGTCGCTCCGTCGTCGTCAGTCTCCGCCGCCATCACCTCGCGCGCCCGTTCCTTCGCCCACTCCGGGGGCTCGTCGTTAGTTCGCGTCATCGAGTGCCTCGTTCGCCAGATCGTCGGCGCGCTCGTTTATCTCTCGCGGAACGTGACCGATCGACCACCGGTCGAACCGCGCGAGAAGCTCCCGGACGCGGACCCGCCGCTCGCGGAGCTCCGGGTCGTTGGCGTTCCACTCGCCGCGCACCTGCTTGACGATCAGCTGGGAGTCGCCGCGGACGTCGATCTCGTCGAAGCCGTACTCGTCGGCGGCCTCCAGCGCCCGGATCAGCGCGGCGTACTCGGCCTGATTGTTGGTGGCGCGGCCGATTCGCTCGCCGCCCTCGGCGACGATCCCGTCGGACGTGACCAGACACCAGCCCACCCCGGCCGGACCGGGGTTCCCGCGCGAGGCGCCGTCGAAGTAGACGTGCGCCCGCCCGCCGCCCTCGTTCAGCAGGGCGGTCAGGCGAGCGGGATCGCTCCCCTGCACGACGACCTTGTCGTCGTACGCGACGGCGACGGCGCCCTCCCGCTCCGCGCGCCACCGCTCGTGGGCGGTGTTCCCCTCGTCGATCCGGACGCCGGCGTCCGCCAAGCGGGACCGCGCGGTCGCCGGATCGCAGTCGATCGTCGGCATTCGATCGCGTTCCGCGCTCGCGGGACAAAGGGCTGTCCGTCCGCCGCGGGAGTCCGCGGTTCGAGTTGAATGCCAGTGTGTGACACAGCAACACCTTAACGAACTTTTAAGTTAATCCGTTAGGATAGTATATAAATGCGATGACACGGCCAACCCGGCAACGGGATCACGACCGGCAGCGTGTGCGGGACGAGGACGCCGACGAGACTGAAACCGACGCCGAGGGGGTCGACGCGGCGGAGTTGGACCCCGACGAACTGGACCCGGAGGACTTCGATCCGGAGGAGCTCACCCGGACGGCCGACGGGGAGCTGATACACGAGGAAACGGGACTCATTGTCGAAGAGGAACAGATCGATCCCGGTCCGGAGTGGCGCGCGTTCAACCACTCGGAGCGGCAGTCGAAGTCGCGCGTCGGCGCCCCGACGACGAAGACGATGCACGACAAGGGGCTGACGACGACGATCGACTGGAAGGACAAGGACGCGTACGGTCGCTCCATCTCCTCGAAGAAGCGGTCGCAGATGCACCGCCTGCGCAAGTGGCAGGAGCGGATTCGGACGAAGGACGCGGGCGAGCGCAACCTCCAGTTCGCGCTCTCGGAGATCGACCGGATGGCCAGCGCGCTCGGCGTCCCGCGGTCGGTCCGCGAGGTCGCCTCCGTCATCTATCGCCGGGCGTTGAACGAGGACCTCATCCGCGGGCGGTCGATCGAGGGCGTCTCCACCGCCGCCCTCTACGCCGCCTGTCGCAAGGAGGGGATCCCGCGTTCGCTCGAGGAGATCTCCGACGTGTCGCGGGTCGAACGCAAGGAGATCGGGCGGACCTACCGCTACATCTCTCAGGAGCTCGGCCTGGAGATGCGGCCCGTCGACCCCAAGAAGTACGTCCCCCGCTTCTCCTCCGAGCTCGAGCTGAGCGAGGAGGTGCAGTCGAAGGCCAACGAGATCATCGAGACGACCGCCGAGAAAGGGCTGCTCTCCGGGAAGTCTCCGACCGGGTACGCCGCGGCAGCGATCTACGCCGCCTCCCTGCTCTGTAACGAGAAGAAGACCCAGCGCGAGGTCGCCGACGTCGCGCAGGTCACCGAGGTCACCATCCGCAACCGGTACCAGGAGCAGATCNGCTCTGTAACGAGAAGAAGACCCAGCGCGAGGTCGCCGACGTCGCGCAGGTCACCGAGGTCACCATCCGCAACCGGTACCAGGAGCAGATCGAGGCGATGGGGATCCACAGCTAGGCGTCGCGGGGCGGTCCCCCGGTCGCGTTCTTCTCTCTCGCTAGCAACGTTCAAGCCGGCGCGGGACCAACCCCGATCCGAATGCGGCTCGACGAGTTCATCGAGTTCGAGGCGAACGAGCGCGCCGAGCGGCGGCGCCTCGCCGCCGAGAAGGATTACGGCATCCTCGACCACCTCGACTCCTTCGAGCGGCGCTTCGAGGAGCACGTCTCCGACGACGCCGTGGTCGGAAGCGTCTCCCCCTCCATCTTCGTCGGGCGCGCGAACTACCCGAACGTCTCGACCGGGCTGCTCTCCCCGGTCGGCCGCGAGGAGCGCGCCGAGCGCTTCGAGACCTCGGCGGCGTGGTACGACGAGGGCGTCTCCATCAGCGACGTGTTCGACCGGCGGACCAGCCTGCTCAACTCGACGCGGGGGGTCGACGTGGCGGACGCCGGCGCGACCGGCGGCGTCAAATCCCTCGGCGGCGGGCCGGCCGAGAGCGTCCACGACGCGTGGGACGGGTGGCTCGGCGTTCAACGGGAGGTCGCGATCGCGGACCGCCCGGTCGACGTGGAGATCGGGCTCGACGGTTCTCCTGACTTGGACTTCGATATCGGCACGGAGGACATCAAGACGCCGACCGGCCCGCGCGCCGCGGCCCGGACCGCCGACCTCGGCGAGAACCCCCACGTCCCGCGCCCGGTGAAAAAGACCCTCGAGGACGACGACTGGCGCGCCGAGGGCGCGATGACGTACCTCTACCGCCGCGGGTTCGACGTGTACGAGATCAACACGATCCTCTCCGCGGGCGCGCTCGGGCAGGGCGAGAACCGCCGGCTCGTCCCGACGCGCTGGTCGATCACGGCCGTCGACGACACGGTCGGCCAGTTCCTCCGCGGGTCGATCCGCGACAACCCGACGGTCGACCGGATCGAGGTCCACCGCAACGAGTACCTCGGCAACGCCTTCTGGGTGGTCTTGGTCCCCGGACGCTGGGAGTACGAGCTCGTCGAGATGAAGTCGCCCGGATCGATCTGGAACCCCGACCCCGAGGCGGGGGTGTATCTCGCGGCCGCCAGCGAGGGGCGCGAGGGCCGGACCGGCTACGTCGAGGAGACGGCCGGCGCCTACTACGCGGCCCGGATGGGCGTCCTCGAACACCTCGACGACCGCGGACGGCAGGCGAAGGCGCTCGTGTTGCGGCACGTCTCCGACGACTACTGGGGGCCGGTCGGCGTCTGGCAGGTGCGCGAGGCGGTCCGGAACGCCTTCGAGGGCGAACGCGGTACCGCCGAGACGTTCGGTGAGGCGGTCCGCGGCGTCGCCGACCACCTCCCGGTCTCGCTCGGTCGCCTCCGGCGGAAGTCGACGATGGCGGCCGGACTGCAGGCGAACCTCGGCGACTTCGTCGACCGAGGGTGAGAAGTCGGGTGCGGTGAGGCTCGCCGCTCGCCCCCGATCGTTTTAGTCGCGTCGCCGAATCGGTGGTCTCATGGTCTCGACGGTCCCCGCGCTCGGCGGAATCCCCGGCGGCCCCGAGCTGCTGATCATCCTCATCATCCTCGTGGTCTTCGTCGCGGTCCCCGCGGTCGCCGTCGCGGGCGTCGTGTTGCTTCTCACGCTGCGGTCGGACGACGACGGGGTGGACGCCGAGCGGATCGCGGAGCTCGAGGCGGAGGTCGAACGGATCCGCGAGACGGTGGACGACGACCCGGACGAGCGCGACGGCGAAGATCGCTTATAAGCGAACGAGGCGGCGGCGCCGGGGTCGCCGGCGGCTTCGCCGCCGATCCGGCGTCAGCGGTTTATGACCGACCGGGATGAGCGCCAACAGCACCGCCGGGAGGAGAAGCGTCGGCACCGGGAGGAACGGCCACGGGTCGTGTCCGGCCGTCTCTGTCGAGCCAGTCTGTCTGTTCAGATAAACACACAGCATCAACCGCAGCGACGACGACCGATCTCACGTACGGTCGGGAACACGATTATACCGACTCATCCCCCACGTCGACCCATGAGTCTCTCGCTCGACGCCGACCAGCTCGACCGGTACTCCAGGCACGTGATCATGGACGAAGTCGGCCCGGAGGGGCAAAAGCGGCTCCTCGACGGGCGCGCCTTGGTAGTTGGGGCCGGCGGGCTCGGCGCGCCGGTCATCCAGTACCTCGCGGCCGCGGGCGTCGGCACCCTCGGGGTCGTCGACGACGACGTCGTCGAGCGCTCGAACCTCCAGCGACAGGTGATCCACGGCGACGCCGACGTGGGCGAACCGAAGGTCGAGTCGGCGGCGCGGTACGTCGACCGGCTCAACCCCGACATCGACGTGGAGACGTACGAGACGCGGCTCGACGAGGGGAACGTCCGCGACCTGCTCGACGGCTACGACCTCGTCGTCGACTGCGCGGACAACTTCCGCACGCGGTACGTCGTCAACGACGCGGCCCGGATCGAGGGGCTTCCCGTCGTCCACGGCGCCATCTACAAGTTCGAGGGACAGGCGACGACGCTCGTCCCCGACGGCCCCTGCTACCGGTGTCTGTTCCCGGAAGCGCCGGAGCCGGGGACCGTCCCCGACTGCGCGGCGACGGGCGTGCTCGGCGTGCTTCCCGGCACGGTCGGGTGTATCCAGGCGACCGAGGCGATCAAGCTCCTGCTCGACGCGGGCGAGGCGCTCGAGGGGCGCGTGCTCTTCTACGACGCGATGGACATGACCTTCGAATCCGTGCCGTACCAGCGGAACCCCGACTGCCCGGTCTGTGGCGGCGACGGCATCGAGACGATCGAGGGGATCGATTACTCGGGCGGGTGTCGCGTCGACGCGGACTGAGCGCGTCGCGGTGGAACCGCGACGGAACGACGGCCCGCCGCGATAGCGGCGGACTCACAGCGATCGGTTCGGCATCGCCGCGTCCGCGGCGCCGCCCGCCCCCTCGTCAACGAACCCGGAGCGGACGCACCAGCGACAGTACCGGTAGCCCGTCCGGTTCTCCGCCCCGCAGTGTCGGCAGACGACCGTCTCGTCGGCGGCGTCGAGCGGCGGCGGCTCGCCCGGCGGACCCGACTCCCCAGCGGGCACCGCGAAATCCGTGGCGCCGTCGCGGGACTGCCCCGGGTGTGTCCCGGTCCCAGCCTCGTGGTCGGTCCCCGGGTCGACCCCGCTCTCGGGATCGGACCCGCGGTCGCGGTCCCGCCTCACGTCGAACGTCGCGTCCTCGGACGGGCCCCGCGCCGAGCCGAAGAAGTCGGTCGGGTTCCGGTCTCCCCGCGTGAACAGCCACGCGAACGCGAGGTTGATCAGGGCCACCGCGCCGAGGATCGCGACGAGCGGGGCGATTTCTGCACCCGTCATGTGCCGCGTGTTAGCACGCGAGGGATATAGGCGCAACGGTGGTGGCGGGGGCGCGGCGCCACCGGGAGAGCGACGCGTTCCCGGGTCACTTTAGGGACGCCCGTCGAAGGCGAACGCGTATGAAGGAGACAGTCCACACCGACGCGGCCCCCGCGGCGGTCGGCGCGTACAGTCAGGCGACGACGAACGGCGACCTCGTGTTCACGGCCGGGCAGATCCCGCTGACGCCGGACGGCGACCTCCTCGACGACGCGTCGATCGCCGTCCAGACCGAGCGGGCGCTCGACAACCTCGTGGCCGTGCTCGACGAGGCGGGGGCCGAGCCCGCGGACGTGCTCAAAACGACGGTCTTCCTCGCCGACATCGACGACTTCGACGAGATGAACGAGACGTACGCGGGCTACTTCGAGGAGTCGCCGCCCGCCCGGTCGGCCGTGCAGGCCGGGGCGCTCCCGAAGGGCGTCGGCGTGGAGATCGAGGCCGTCGCCGTCGTCGAGTAGATGGCCGACGACTCCGTCGGGGGGACCACAGAGCCGCCCGGCGTCCCGGCGACCCCGCGGGCGAGGGCGTGGTCGGCCGCGCTGTGGGGGCTCGGCGGCGGGTTCGCGTTCCTCGTGCTCGCGCAGGGGTACCTGCTCCTCGACGGCGACCTCCCCTTCGGGTACGCCGGGCTGTTCGCGCTCGCGGGGGCGATCGCCGCCGCGTCCGGCGGGATCGCGTACGCGACCGAACACCGACTCCACGCGAAAAGAAGGACTTAACAGTCTCACCGGATTATCTCGGACCGAGCCAGGATGGCCGAGTGGTAAGGCGCACGCCTGGAAAGCGTGTTCCCTTCCGGGATCGGGGGTTCAAATCCCTCTCCTGGCGCTTCACTGTCGCAACAACGAGCGAGGAGCGACTGCGACGAGCGAGTACCGCGACAGTGAAGCGCCAGCGCATTTGAACCCTGTCAGTCGCGCACAGCGAACGTAGTGAGCGAGCACGTCTAATTTCGGTTCAAATCCCTCTCCTGGCGTCTTTCGCTGTCGCAACAACGAGCGAGGAGCGACCGCGACGAGCGAGTACCGCGACAGCGAAGCGACGCCGTTCGGCCGCCTCGCGGACGTTCCCGCACACCGACACAAGACTCATAAGTGTGGGTAGTGTTGACACGGATGACGATGCCAGACACGAAATCAGGTCGCGAGCAGAAAGGGAGGAACAAGCGCCGGCAGTTAGAGAGTCACCTCAACCGACGCGAGCTCGACGCCGCCGACGAACCGCCGGAACCGACGCTCGACGAGGTCGACTCGGAGTACCTCACCGAGACCGACGAGCTCGATCGGTGACCGCTCGCGGCCGACCCCGCTTCTCCGTTCTCGTTCGGTAGTTCGGACCGACGCCCTCACAGCGACGACCCGACAGCAACAGATCAGTAGCGACGCCCCGACAGCGACATCTCGATAGCGACGGCCCGACAACCACTGGTCAATAGCGACGGCCCGACAGCAAAGCACAGTACGGAGGCCCTCCGGAATCGACGACACCGCTGAAAGAGTATATAAACGCCCGAGATGAGGGCGGTCGAGCGCGATACAGTTGCGTGCTAACTATACACATAATATTCCGTCGAGAGCCGCGGAGTCATGCGCTTTTCGCGGCGAACTCGCGGGACGCGAGCGACGGGACAAGACGCCAGCCAACGACACATTTATATAGAATCACAATCAATCAAACGCTGTATGAGCCAGCGAATGCAGCAGGGTCAGCCGATGATCATCATGGGCGACGACGCCCAGCGCGTCAAGGACAAGGACGCACAGGAGTACAACATCTCCGCGGCGCGCGGCGTCGCCGAGTCCGTACGCTCGACGCTCGGACCGAAAGGGATGGACAAGATGCTCGTCGACTCGATGGGCGACGTCACCATCACGAACGACGGCGTCACCATCCTGCAGACGATGGACATCGACAACCCGACCGCCGAGATGATCGTCGAAGTCGCCGAGACGCAGGAGGACGAGGCCGGCGACGGCACGACGAGCGCGGTCGCTATCGCGGGCGAGCTTCTCAAGAACGCCGAGGACCTCCTCGAGCAGGACATCCACCCGACAGCCGTCATCAAGGGCTTCAACCTCGCGAGCGAGTACGCCCGCGAACAGGTCGACGAGGTCGCCACACGGGTCGACCCCGACGACACCGAGACCCTGAAAAGCGTCGCCGAGACGTCGATGACCGGCAAGGGCGCGGAGCTCGATAAGGACACGCTCGCCGACCTCGTCGTCCGCGCGATCCAGGGCGTCACCGTCGAGGCCGACGACGGCTCCCACGTCGTCGACCTGGCGAACCTCAACATCGAGACGCGCACCGGGCGCGCCGCCGGCGAGTCCCGGCTGCTCTCGGGCGCCGTCATCGACAAGGACCCCGTCCACGACGACATGCCGACCGACTTCGAGGACGCGAACGTCCTCCTCCTCAACGACCCGATCGAGGTCGAGGAGGCCGACGTGGACACCGCCGTCAACGTCGACTCGCCTGACCAGCTCCAGCGCTTCCTCGATCAGGAGGAAGAGCAGCTCCGCGACAAGGTCGACAAGATCGTCGAGAGCGGTGCCGACGTGGTCTTCTGCCAGAAGGGGATCGACGACCTCGCGCAGCACTACCTCGCGAAGGAGGGCATCCTCGCGGTCCGCCGGACGAAGAAGTCCGACCTGTCCTTCCTCAAGAACGTGCTCGGCGCGCCGATCGTCAGCGACCTCGACTCGCTCACCGCCGACGACCTCGCGGTCGGCACGGTCACGCGCGACGCCGAGGAGGAGCTGTTCTACGTCGAGGGCGAGGACGCCCACGGCGTCACCCTCCTGCTGTACGGCACCACCGAGCACGTCGTCGACGAGCTCGAGCGCGGTATTCAGGACGCCATCGACGTGGTCTCGACGACCGTCTCCGACGGGCGGACCCTGCCCGGCGGCGGCGCCATCGAGGTCGAGCTCGCCCGCCGGCTGCGCGACTACGCCGACTCCGTCGAGGGGCGCGAGCAGCTCGCCGTCGAGGCGTTCGCCGACTCGCTCGAACTGATCCCGCGCGTGCTCGCCGAGAACGCCGGGCTGGACGCCATCGACCTGCTCGTCGACCTCCGCGCGGCCCACGAGGCCGGCGACACCGACGCGGGACTCAACGTCTTCTCCGGCGAGGTCGAGAACACGACCGAGGCCGGCGTCGTCGAGACGGCCCACGCGAAGGAGCAGGCGATCGCCTCCGCCGCCGAGGCCGCGAACCTCGTCCTGAAAATCGACGACATCATCTCCGCGGGCGACCTCTCGACCGGCGGCGACGGCGACGAGGGCGGCGCCCCCGCCGGCGGTATGGGCGGCATGGGCGGCATGGGCGGTGCGATGTAACCACTCGGTAGGTTACTTACACTCCCGAGACGTCTCTCCGGCCGCGTACCGTACTCGAACACGCACGCTCGCGTTCCCCCGTTTTCGTTTTTTGGCGCTGTTGAAATCCGTCGCAGTTGAGACAGCGATTCCGGCGGCAACGCTACGATAATTAAAAGCCCGTGAGCGACGGTGACGGTCACTTATAAACTAACGTGGCGGTGGCGCGCCCCGGTGAGCGGCCCTTTGGGCCGCGAACCGCGAGGGACCTTCGGTCCCTCTGGCAGCCGGCGGCGGAGCCGCCGGCGACGCCGGCGCGAGGGAGTCGCGACCGAAGGGAGCGACGAGGCTGGGGAGGCGTGAGGCTGTGCGGTGCGGTCGGGTGGGACTCAAAGGGGCAGTCGGTGAGGCGGGCGCAGGGGACGCAAGGACCACAGGGAGTGAGCGAAGCGAGCGACCGAGGACCGCAGCGAGCGTGCGCCCGCCTCACCGACTGGGGCTTTGGAGGTGTTCACCGTCGAGCCACCGTCAACAATTACTTATAAGCGATCGACGAGGACGTGAGAGAGATCCACCGCGGAGTTGTCGATCACGACAGCCGCAGCGCCAGTCACTCGCTCACCACAGCCGGGGATAGCTTCGACGACGCCGACATCGCCACTACGCGACTGATAAACGAAGAGAAGTCGGTCGGGGTCGGAACCGCGGTCGGCTTACTTGCCCTGACGGTCGTTGCCGGTGACGCTCGGGCGGGTCTTCTCCGTACCCTTCCCGCGCGTGCGCTGGCCGCGACCCTTGGTGCCGGCGGAGGTGAGCCCGCGGAAGGCGCGCCCCTTGTGGTCGTCGGACGCGATCCAGCCGAGGTCGCCGTCGTTCTCGATCGCGGGGTGGTTCGGGTCCACCAGGATCACTTCGTGCCACTTCTGGGAGCCGTCCTCGCCGACCCAGTAGGAGTTGAGCACGCGGAGGTTCCGGTACTTGCGCGAGGCGCGCTCCTCCGAGATGCGCTGGATCGACTTGCGACGCGAGAGCCGGTTGACGCCCTGCCGCTTCGAGCGGCGACCCGCCTTGTGTCGCTGCTTGCGCGAGCCGCCCTTGCGGACGCTCACGCGGGCGACGACGACGCCCTGCTTCGCCTTGTAGCCCAGCTCGCGGGCCTTGTCCAGGCGGGTGGGGCGCTCGATGCGCTCGATGGCGCCCTCGTCGCGCCACTCCTGTTTGCGCTGCCACTGCAGCTCTGCCAGTTTCCCCTCCTTGGGGGACCGCCACGCCTCCTTGATGTGCGAGTAGAAGCTTCGTGCCATATGTTGTCCGCGGACGGTTGCGATTCAGCCGCGAAGCGGCCACATGTCGTCTCGTCCCGGGGCGCGACGTCGACGATCGCGTCGGCGTCGAGGCCGGCCCCGGCGGCGAGTGCCCGCTGTGTCCGCACCAGCGAGTTGCCCGTATTTCCCGCGGTTCGCCCTTAACCGCTTCGCTACGGCGTTCGCGTGGGGATAGGTGGCACGCGGTGATCGTGGCACGCGGTGATCGGCGTAGCACTCGGCGATCGGCTACACCGACGACGCCGAAGCGCTCGCAAGCTCGACTCGACCATCCCGGCGCCGAGCCCGCGACCGCGTCGCGCGGGTCGACGGCGCTTGCGCGCGGTGGGCGAGACGGGAGGCTCCCTGTGCGTCGACGCCGCCCACCCGCGGGGTCTTTAGGGCGATCGGCGACGTAGCTCTCACCGGGCGCGGTCGGACGCGACGACGCCGCCCCGGGTAGGGGGTCGCGTCCGGCCGCGCCGCACGCTCCCTCTCGACGCCGGGATCGCGCGTCTTTGCGACGCGTTCCGGGCGTCGACGGCGACGCGCGCGGCCGCCCGCCCGCGATCGACTGCGAGACCCGCAGAGGCACACACCGCGAACGCGGTCCGCATGTCGGGTCCGGTCGGTTCGAGGGCGACGGCCGCGAGCGTCGGCGAAATTCATATATTGTGTGAAATACAACGAGCGGTAGCGCTATGCCCCGAACGACCGCCACCATCCCGGACGACCTCACCGACCTGATCGACGGTGCCGTCGAGGCGGGCATCTTCGAGAACAAGAGCGACGCGATCCGCCACGTTATCCGGGAATACTTCGAGTCGAACCCGGACGCCCGGATCGCTGCCGCGGTGTCGCTGTACGCCGACGAGACGATCACGCTCGGGACCGCCGCCAGACTCGCGGGCGTCGACCGATTCGAGATGCGGGACATCATCCGGGAGGAGGGCGTCGAACTCCGGATCGGCCCCGAGGACATGGCCGACGCGAGAAGCGAAATCGACACCGCCCGCGACTTGGAATGACGCGACCACCGGCCGAAGCGATCGTGCTCGACACCAGTGTACTCTCCAACTTCGCTCACGTCGATCGGCTCGACCTCCTCGTGAGCCTTCCCCGCGTCGTCACCGTCGCCGCCGTCGAGCGAGAGCTCGAAATCGGGCGTCGAAACTCACCCGTATCTCGACGCGGCTCTCGCGGCGCTCGACGCGACCGTCCCGGTCGTTGCACCGTCCCCCGCATCGACGCGTATCGAGGCGGAACTGCGCGAGACGCTCGATCCGGGAGAGGCGCAAGCCCTAGCCGTCACCGATTCGATCGATGGCACGATCGTCACCGACGACGGCGACGCACGCGAGACCGCGAGACAACACGACGTGGCGGTGACCGGATCGATCGGGGTTCTCGTCCGCGCCGTCGAATCAGGCGATCTCACCCGGAGACAGCGGACAGCTACCTCAAACGCTGGATCGACGACGCCGGGTTCCGGTCGCCCGCCCGCGACATCGACGCGTTTCTCGATCGGTGACGGAGACGTGATAGACTCCGTTATCGACTCGCAGGGCGTGACCGACTCGCAGGACGTGACCGACCCGCAGAGCGTGATCCCTGAGATGGCCCAAGGGCTCGGCGCGAACGGAAGGAAAAAAGAAAGCGAGATCGACCCGGCGCCCGCCGGTCAGCGGTGCCCCGAGGCGATCAGAGCGCCGCCTGCATGGCTTCGATCGTCGCCTGCACGCCGAAGTAGAGGACGTACAGCAGGATCAGGACGATCGGGACTCGGAGCAGCCAGATCCAGATCGCGCTGAGCGCGTCGCCGCCGCGCGTACCCCGCTGGAACTCGTCGACCGCGTCGGCGGCGTACACCCAGCCGACGAAGACCGCGAGCAGGAGCCCGCCGCCGATGAGCAGCACCTGGTTGGCGAGCACGTCGTACGCGTTGAGGTACCGTATGTCGATCGCGGTCGGGATCCCGATGAGGAAGATCGCGACCGCGAGCCCGACGGTCGCGGGCTTCCGATCGACGTCGAACGTCTCGGTGACGTACGCGACGATCACCTCGAGGATACTGAACGCGCTCGTGACCGCGGCCATGAACAGCGCGACGTAGAACACCGTGCCGACCGCTCGCCCGGCCGGGAACTCGGCGAACGCGGTCCCGAGCGCCACGAACACCGTCCCCGGGCCGCCCGTCCCCGGGTCGACGCCCTGCGAGAACAGGAACGGGAAGATCGCGAGCCCGGCAAGGAGCGCGATGGACGTGTCGACGACGAGGATGATCAGGCTGTCGTTGAGCAGGCTGCGGTCCTCGCCGAGGTAGGAGGCGTACGTGACCATCACGCCCATCCCGAGCGAGAGGGTGAAGAAGGCCTGTCCGGCCGCGTCGGGCAGCAGCGCGAGCGCGTCGCCGAGCAGCGTCGAGACGTCCGGCGACAGGTAGAAGGCGTACCCCTCGGCCGCCCCCTCCAGCGTCGCGCCGTAGCCGGCGAGGACCACGAGCAGGACGACGACGCTCGGGATCATGAACTTCGCCGCGCGCTCGAGTCCGCTCCGAACGCCGAGCACGACGATGCCGGCGACGAACGCCATGAACAGCGCGTCGAAGGCGATCGCGTTCGCCCCGGCCGACGCCGACTCGAAGTACGCCGCGGGGTCGCTGGTGTACGCCCCCGTGACGCTCGCGATGATGTACTGGATCACCCAGCCGCCGACCACGCTGTAGTACGACAGGATGACGAAGCCGGCGAGCGCGCCGAGCCCGCCGATGAACCGCCAGTTCGATCGGCCGAGCTCCTCGAACGCGCCGATCACGTTCCGGTTCGACCGGCGCCCGATCACGAACTCCGCCAGCACGAGCGGGAGCCCGACCCCGACGACGAGGAGGAGATACGCGACGAGGAACGCCGCGCCGCCCGACTCGGCGGTGAGGAAGGGGAACCGCCAGATGTTTCCGAGCCCCACGGCGCTGCCCGCCGCCGCGAGGATGAATCCCGCCCGCGTTGCCCACGACTCTCGTTGTACCATACTCGACGGATATCGGCGGATTGACCGTATAAAAACGTTCGATTCCGAGGCGTCGACCGGCCGTCTCGGCGGGCGAGACGCGTCAGATCGACGACGAGTCAGGTCGACGACGCGAGACGCTGAGCTCGACTCCCGACCACCGACCACCGATCGTCGGAGCGTCGTTCGGGGGACCGCTGCGTCGGCGACGGCGAGCCGTCCGGAACGACGCGCTTTAATCACCCCTCAATAATCTTCAGATAGTACTATGAGAGTATCACAGTGGCGGAGAGACGACACGATCGGTCGGGAACCGACGGCGTATTTAAAACGAGTCCCATGCCGAAGATAAGCGTCGAGATCCCGGGCGAGCTGCTCGACGACCTCGACGACCACGTCGGCGACGACGGGAAGTTCGTGAACCGCAGCGACGCGGTCCGCGCGTCGATCCGCAAGACGCTCGACGTGCTCGACGAGATCGACGCCCGCCACGACCGGCTCGACGACGGGTCCGACGGGCGCTCGTCGGAGCCCGCCGGAGGCGACGATGAGTGAGGGGACGGCGACGCGAGCGGGAGGCGACGGGCCCTTCGCGGTCGACCCGCTCGACCGCTCCGCCGTGGCCGCCGTCTCGCTGATCACGCTGTTCGTCGTGGCCTTGGCCACCGCGCAGCTCACGGCCGCGAAGGTGCTCGCCCTCCCGCTCCCGTTCGCGCTCCCGGTGGTCGGCCCCGAGATCACGCTGCCGGGCGCCGCGCTCGCGTACGCGCTGACGTTCCTCGCGTCCGACTGCTACGCCGAGCTGTACGGTCGCCGCGCGACGCAGGTGGTCGTCAACGTCGCCTTCCTCGCGAACTTCCTCGTGCTCGCGTTGGTCTGGTCGACCCTCGCCGCGCCGGGCGTCGATCCCGAGGTCGCCGCCGCCTTCGACACCGCCCTCGGTCCCGCGGCCAACATCGTCGCCGGGAGCCTGCTCGCGTACGTCGTGAGCCAGAACTGGGACGTGTTCGTCTTCCACGCGATCCGCGACCGCACCGGCGAACGGCTGCTATGGCTGCGCAACGTCGCCTCGACCGCCAGCAGTCAGGCCATCGACACCGCCATCTTCGTCGGCGTCGCGTTCTACGCCGCTCCCCTCGCACTCGGCTCCGGGGACCCGCTCCCCGCGAGCGTCCTCCTCGCGCTCGGGCTCGGCCAGTACCTCCTCAAGCTCGCGATCGCCGTCCTCGACACGCCGATCGTCTACCTCGTCGTCGGCGCCGTGCGCGAGTAGCTCCGGCCTGACCCGGACCGGGCCGATCCGGTTCGCGATCCGTGTTCACTCACTCGACGGCGAGCGAGCGCGCCGGCGACGACGGGAGGTCCGCGGGGATCCGCTCGAACGACTCGCCGGCGTCGCGGGTCCGGTAGAGCCCGTCGTCGTGGACCGCCCAGATCGCCCCGTCCGTCCGCCCGCTCGCGAGGACCGCCGGGTAGGTCCCCTCACCGGTCGGGATCCCTCGGTCGTCGAGGCGCTCGAAGCGGGGGCCCGAGCCGGACGCCGCGTCCCGGTCCCTCTCGGCGTCGAGGGGAGCCGAGACCCGCCGGTAGAGGTACGCCTCGCCGCGGCGGTGCGCCGCCGTCGCGCCCGGGGCCGCGCTCACGAGCGCCGTCTCGGGGTCGCCGGGGTCGACCGCGAGCCCCCAGACGTACCCGTGGTCGAGCCCGCGGTCGACGACGCTCCACGAGTCGCCGCGGTCGTCGCTCTCCGCGAACCCGTCGCCGGCGGCCGCGTACACCCGGTCCGGCGCGGACGGATGCGTTGCGAGCGCGTGGTTGTCGCGTCGGGAGCCCTCGGGCCGGTCGAGCCACGTCTCCCCGCCGTCCGGGGTCACGACCAGCGCCCCGGCCTCGACCCCGACGAACCACCGCTCCGGGTCGGCCGGGCACGGCTCGATCCACCGGACGTGGTGAGTGTCGGGTCGGGGCGGGTACGACCACTCGGACGCGGAGGGGACCCCGCTGAGCCCGCCGACCCGCTCGACGGTCTCCCCGCCGTCCGTCGACCGGTACGCCCGCGAGGGCTCCGTGCCGACCCAGACGACGGCGGGGTCGTGCGGGCTGGTCGCGACCGCGGTGACCGCCGCCGGTCCGGACCCGCCGGGACCGAGGGTCTCGGCGGCGACGCGCTCGAAGCGCTCCCCGCCGTCCGTCGAGCGGAACAGCCCCGCGTCGGACGTCCCGGCGAGCACCCGAACGTAGTCGGCGTCCTCGGAGCCGGGACGCTCGCCGTTCCCGCCGGTCGGAGCGACCGAGAGGCACTCGACCGCCCGGTCCGCCAGTCTGACCGAGACCGACCCCGTCTCGGGGTCGACGACGCGGAGTCCGTCGGCGTAGCCCGCGTAGACGCGCGTGTCCATGGTCGGCGTTCGACGCGCGGCGCCAAAAGCCTTCGACGGGCGCAAGAGACTTACCCGACGCCCCCGTGCGAACAATACACATGGATCTCCGCGTGCAGGGGGACGTCCCCCCCGACCCCTTTCTCGGCGCCGCCGACCTGTTCGAGACCGAGTGTTCCCTCGACGACCCGGTCCACGTGAAGGTGCGCGAGGACCCCGACGAGCGGACGTGGGCCGGCCACTACGACGGCTACCACGTCCTGAACGTCTCGAAGCGCGCCGCCACCAGCGCGATGGCCCGCGAGCTCGCCGTCCACGAGCTGTCGCACATGGCCCGCTACGAGGAGGGCCACGCCTCCCACGTCCAGTCGACGGAGGAGGCGTTGTACCTCGGGCTGTCGGGCGAAACGGTGGAGCGCCGGAAGCTCGCGCACTGCTACCAGATCGCAAATCACATGAAGGACATCTACGCCGACGACATCACCCTCTCCGTCGCGCCCGCGAACAAGCTCCTCGGCTTCCTCGAATCGACGCTCGCGGCCGCCGTCGCCGACCGCCCCCAGGTCTCCCGCGACGGCTCCCCGCCGGTCACGGGGGGCGCGGACCCGGAGATCACCGCGGTCAACGCCGCGTTCGCGCTCGCCTTAGTCGAGCGCCACGACATCGCCGGTCCGGACCACCGCATCTACGACCTCGCGCGGGCGGCCGGCAGCGACACCGACGCCGTCGACGTCGACGCGTTCAAGCAGCGGTTCCTCGCGCTCGGTCCCGACCCCTCCGAGAGCGACTACCGGAAGGCGCTCGTCGCGGCCGCCCGGGCGTACGCGGTTTAAAAACAAGCAACGGACCGCACCGAGAGCCGCTTTCGGATCGCGCTCGATCAGCGGGAGAACCGACAGACGGCGACGATTAGTTATAAATCGATATGTGGTCGGCGTCGCCGGCGCTGCGCGCCGGCTGCAAGCGAGAGCGTCGCTCTCGCCCTGCGCACCTGTGAGCGCCCACCCGGCGCGAACAGCGTCGCGCGAGGTCGCCGCCGGCTGGGGCTTTGGAGGTCATCACCGCCGATCCGCAGTTACCGATCAGTTATAACTGATCGACAAAATCACGAAATCCGCGCTCCCTCAGGCCACCGTTCGCGTCCGACTCCTACTCCGCGTCGTTCGGGGTGGCTTCGGGCTCGCCGCCCGACTCGAACGCGTCGCCCTCGGCGACCGCGCCGTCCGCCTCCGCGCCGTCGAGGACGGTGACGCGCGCGGACATGATCCGGGTGTTGTCGACGCGCTCGATCCGGATCTGGATCTCGTCGAACTCGATCTCCTCGCCCTCCTCGACGAGGCGCCCGGCGCGGTTGAACACGAAGCCGGCGAGCGTCTCGAACTCCTCGCCCTCGGGGAGGTCGATCCCGAGCATCTCGTTGACCTCGTCGATGTTCACCTCGCCCTGCACGATCGCGACGTTGTCCTCTAAGAACTCCACCGGGGCCTCCTCGTCGCCCTCCAGGATCTCGCCGACGATCTCCTCGACCATGTCCTCCAAGGTGATGATCCCCTCCGTGGTCCCGAACTCGTCGATGACGGTGACCATCTGGAGGCGGTTGTCCTGCATCTCCGCGAGCAGCTCGTCGGCGTTCTTCGACTCGGGGACGTGCAGCGTCGGCTTGACGACGCGCTCCAGCGAGGGCTCGCCCTCGGAGTAGCGCAGCTCGCGCACCAGGTCGCGCACGGTCACGACGCCGATGATGTTGTCGAGGTTCCCCTCGTAGACGGGGACGCGCTCGTGGTCGGCCTGGATGCACGTCTCGATCGCCTCCTCGACGGAGGAGTCCTTCGCGACCGCGGTGACGTCGAGGCGGGGCGTCATCACCTCCTTCGCGATGGTGTTGTTGAACCGGAAGATGCGGTCGAGCATCTCCCGCTCCTCCTCCTCGATGACCCCCTCGCGCTCGCCCGTCTCGATGATGTCCTGAATCTCGTCGCGGGTGACGTACGTCGACTCGATGGCGGCCGAACCGCCGATGACCTTGTTGACTCCCTTCACGATGTAGTCGAACAGAACGACGAGCGGGTACAGCGCGTACTCCGAGAGCTTCAGCGGGCGGGCGATCCGGAGCGCCCACGACTCGGTGTTCTCGACGGCGTACGACTTGGGTGCGCTCTCGCCGAAGATCAGCACGAGCGTCGTGATTCCGAACGTCGTCGCCAGCACGGACTGACCGCTGGAGAGGAAGAAGCCGAACAGCGCGGTCGCGATGGAGGTCATCGCGACGTTGACGATGTTGTTACCGACGAGGATCGTCACCAGCAGCCGGTGGGGGTTCTCTTTCATGTCGCGGATCGTCTCCGCGCCCGAGACGCCCTCGTCGACGAGGCTGTCCACGCGGTGTTGTGGCAGCGAGAACATCGCGATCTCCGACGAGGAGAAGAACGCGGACAGACCGATCAGCACCACGATCGCGAGGACGCCGAGGGCGATCACCGCGTTGTCCCCCGGCAGCGGCAGCTGTAGCAGATCGGTCGTCAGCGTGCTCGACGACAAGCCCATGTTCATTCGTCTTCCGTCGGCGGATGGTTAAAGGATTACCTTCGACGACCCGGGTCGCCGGACGATCCGACGGATCGACGACGGAGTCGGCGGGCGAGCGGCGGGTCGCCGTCGACCGCGCGGGGAACGCACGGAGCGTGCCGGGGCCGACACGGTTACACGTCCCGCGGCCGAATCGACGCCCATGACGAAGCCACAGATCACCCTGTACAGGCTGCAGGCGTGCCCCTTCTGCGAGCGGGTCGTCCGCACCCTGAACGAACTGGGTCTGGAGTACCGATCGCGGTACGTCGAGCCGATGCACTCCGAGCGCAACGTCGTCAAGCGCGTCTCCGGGGCGCGCAGCGTCCCCGCCATCGTCGACCGCGAGACGGGCGTGACGATGTCCGAGAGCGCGAACATCGTCGAGTACCTACAGGGGACCTACGGCGAGGGAGGTGCCTGAGATGGTCGACTTCGACGTCGTCTCCCTGCCCGAGACGGAGCACGTCGCCGAGGGCGACACGGCGCCCGACTTCACCCGCCCCCTCG
Organism: Halorubrum lipolyticum DSM 21995; assembly: GCF_000337375.1. Lineage (GTDB taxonomy): Archaea > Halobacteriota > Halobacteria > Halobacteriales > Haloferacaceae > Halorubrum > Halorubrum lipolyticum. The sequence continues at coordinate 117,339 of NZ_AOJG01000017.1, forward strand.
TCGACGACGAGTACTGGGAGGACCGCGCGCTCGGCGAGGTCGTCGACGGGCCGACGCTCCTGCTGTTCCACCCGATGGACGGCGCCTTCCAGGGGACGTACCTCTACAACACGGTCGACGACCACGGCTGGGCCGACGACCTCGACGTGATCGGCCTCTCCATCTCCACGCCGTACGCCCACAAGCGCCTGCTCGCCGAGCGCGCCGACGGCGTCCGGATCTTCTCCGATCCGGGCGCGGGCGTGATCGAGGAGTACGGCCTCGCACACGACATCGACGGTATGACCGGAATCACCGAGTCGCGGCCGGCCGTCTTCCTCCTCGACGCCGACCGCACCGTCGAGTTCGCGTGGGTCGCGAGCGAACACCCCGATTTCCCGGACGCCGAGGCGCTCGACGACGCGGTCGAACGGCTCGTCGACTGAGTCGGAACGAGACGGGAGGCCGGTCCGCGTTGCCCTACTCGTCACCCTTTTTCGCGACCGCCACGAACGGGGAGCCGTGACAACGGACAGCGATGCCCTCCGACGAGCCGTTGAGGCGATCGCCGAGGGCGACCTCGTGGTCTACCCGACGGAGACGGTGTACGGGCTCGGCGCCGACGCCCTCGACCCCGCCGCCGTCGAACGGGTGTTCGAACTGAAGGGCCGAGAGCGCTCGAACCCGCTCTCGCTCGGCGTTCCGAGCGTCGACGCCGCGCTTCGCTACACGAGGCCCACCGAGTTCGCGGTCGCGTTCGCTCGGGCCTTCCTCCCCGGCCCGGTGACGGTGATCGTCGAGCGGGGGGACGCGGTTCCGGACGCGCTCACTGCCGGGCGCGACCGGGTCGGGATTCGCGTGCCGGACCACCCGATCGCCCGCGACCTGCTCCGGGAGACCGGACCGCTCACCGCGACGAGCGCGAACGTCTCCGGGCGCGGGAGCGTCACCCACCCCGACGACCTCGACGACCGGATCCGCGAGGGGGTCGCGGCCGTCGTCGACGGCGGCGAGACGCCCGGCACCGAAAGCACCGTCGTCGACCCCGAGACGAGGACGATCCACCGGCGCGGCGCGATGGCCGGCGCGATCGAGGCGTGGCTGGACGACCCGCCGGTGGACGGATAGAAGAGTCGACGACCGTTCAGACCGACAGTTCGCCCTTCGCTTTGATCACGTCGAGCTCCGCGGCGTCGACCGTGTCGACGTCGAGCCAGTGGGGGACGTACTCGCGTTTGTCGTACGCCTCGCGCTCGTCTTCGGTGCCGACGGTACACCAGAGCTGGGGCTCGTCCGGGCCGTGCCAGCCGCCCTGGACGTTGATGCCGAAACACACCAGCTCCTCGCCCTCGTACTCGATCACCGCGTCCCGCCGGATCCCGGGGTCGCCGCGAATGATGAGGTGTTGCATACCCCGTCGTTTGCGGGTTCCGTGCTTAATCGCTTCGATACGCCGGATCGCTCGGCGGTGACCGGTGGACGTGAACGCCGTCAGCCGGAGTAGTAGTACTCGCCCTCGCGCTTCTGTGAGCTGTCGAGCTGCGAGCCCGGCTTGTTGATCCGCGGGCGACCCGTCCGCTCGTCGCGTCGGAAGGTGATGTCGAGGTCGGCGAGGAACTCGTTCATCCCGTCGCGCATCTCCTGTGGCGGGGTCGCGTGGCCGCGCTCGGCCGGCTCGCCGTCGAACACCATCAGGCGGTCCGCGAGGAGGTCGATCATGTAGATGTCGTGGTCGATCACCATCACGGTCGCGTCGTGGTTCTCCGCGTAGCGGCGAATGGCGGTCGTCGCGCGCACCCGCTGTTCGACGTCGAGGTGTGCGGAGGGCTCGTCGAGGAGGTAGAGGTCGGCGTCCTCGGAGAGACACGCCGCGATGGCGACGCGCTGGCGCTCCCCGCCCGAGAGGTCCGAGAGGTTCTGTTCCATCACGCGGTCGAGCTGGAGCGGCTGGGCGATCTCCGTGTTCCAGTAGGAGCTGCCGAACTCGTCGGTGATGGAGGAGAGGAACGCGTCGACGCGCATCGGCTGGTCGATCTCGATGTACTGCGGCTTGTACGCGATGTCGAGCGCGAAGTCGAGTTCGCCGTCGTCCGGCTCCAGCGACCCGGCGAACAGCTTCGCGAGCGTCGACTTCCCGATCCCGTTCGGGCCGACCACGCCGAGCACCTCGGAGCGGTTGATCGCGCCGCCCTCGACGTGTAGCTCGAACTCGCCCTCGCCGTACGACTTCGAGAGCTCGGGGTACTCGATCAGCGTCTCGCTCCGCGAGGCGACCCGCGGGGCGTGCTCCTCGAAGGTGATCGCGGACGGCCGGATCCGCATGTTCTCGTTGTTGAGGTACCCCTTCAGGTACTCGTTGATCCCGTTGCGGACCGACTTGGGGTCCGTGACGACGCCGTACGCACCGGGCTCCCCGTACGCGACGTGGAGGGTGTCGGCCAACAGGTCGAGGATGGCGAGGTCGTGTTCGACGACGAGCATCGAGCGCTCGGCGGCGTCGTCGTCCGCCAGTTCGCGGATGAGCCGGGCGACGATCATCCGCTGGCCGATGTCGAGGTACGGCGTGATCTCGTCGAGGAAGTAGAAGTCGGCGTCGCGCGCGAGACACGCCGCAATGGCGACGCGCTGGAGCTCGCCGCCGGAGATGGAGTCGATGTCCTGGTCCATCACCGGACGGATGTTGAGCCGGTCGATCAGCTCGTCGAGCGCGCCGCGCTCGTCGGTTCGCTCCAACAGCTCGCGGGTGTTGCCGTCGAACTGGTTCGGGATCTGGTCGACGTACTGCGGCTTGCGGGCCACCGTCACGTCGCCCTCTTTCAGCGATTGGAGGTAGTTCTGGAGCCCGGTGCCGCGGAACCGGTCGAGCACGCGCTCCCAGTCGCCGTCGGCCTCGTGGTCGCCGAGGTTCGGGACCATCTCGCCGGCGAGCGCGTGGACCGCCGTCGACTTCCCGATCCCGTTCGGACCGAGGATGCCGGTGACGTTGCCCGGCTCCGGGGTCGGAAGCCCGTACAGCGAGAAGGCGTTATCGCCGTAGCGGTGGACCGGCTCCTCGTCGAGCTCGGAGGGGAGATTGATGATCTCGATCGCGTCGAAGGGGCACTTCTCGACGCAGATCCCGCAGGTCTCGCCGAGGCAGATCTCCTCGGAGATGTGGATCTGGTCCGGGTCGCCCTCGACGGCGTCCTCGCCGCGTTCCGTGATACACTCCTTGCCCGTCCGGTTGGGCGGACAGTAGTTCGCGCACTCGTAGTTACACCGGTCGGGCTGACACCGATCGAGGTCCACGACCGCGATACTGTCGTCCGCCATCTCAGGCCACCAGTTGGACGCCGGCCGTCGCAAGCACGGTGTAGCTGATGAACCACAGCGTGAACGTCAGAAACGCCACGTAGAGGTTGTCCTTCACTCCGAAGTCGCCGACGCCGATCACCTTGTACAGCGGATACTGGACGAGCACGAACGCGCCCATCACCAGCACGACGGTGGTACTGGCGGCATCGACCGGATCCGTCCCGACGTACGCGGCCGAGACGACGCCGGCGGCGATCCCCGCGAGACAGCAGATCGTCGTGACGACCACGCTTCGGGTATGGCCCGATATCCCCGAGTCGTCGCTCATACCAGTCGATCCGCGAGCGCAGGTGAAAAGCCGTTCGTTCCGTCCGGCGGGCCGTCTCGGTGGCCTACCGATCGAGACGCTGCCCGCGGTCGAGCCCGGCAGCCGGCCGGTCCGCGAAGCGCGCGCGAGCGCCATCGCTGACTGACTGGTCAGTCCAGCGGGAGATTACCAGAAAAAATTGCTGGTTATTGCGACGGCAACCAGCAATAAACACCGGTATCTGGAACAAAACCCCCGATCGAACGGGGTGACGCATCAACATTTATGACGGTGTGCGGTTTCGATTCGTAACGATGGAAGGAACCCAAACGGAGGGGCTCGACGACCTCCCGCCGAGCGCCAAGCTCGTCTTCAAGGTGCTCGAGTACAACGGGCCGTTGACCCAGAAGGGGATCGTCCAAGAGTCGATGCTGTCGGCCCGAACCGTCCGCTACGCGCTCGAACGCTTGGAGGGGATCGGTGTCGTCGACGAGGACGTGTACTTCGCGGACGCCCGGCAGAACCTCTACAAGCTCACCGAGCCGGCACAGGAGTTCACCGGCGACGAGAGCGACGCCTCCTGTACCGCCGACTGACTGCGTCTCTCATCTTCTACCGGCCGCTCTCTTCGGACAGGTCCCGGGCACCTCTCGCGGCCTCGGCGACGGTGAGCGCGATGGCGACGAGCAGCGCGAACGTCGCCGCCAGCACGAACGCCAACAGGAGGAACCACACGTCCGGACCGAACAGCGGGTAGTCCCGGGTGTCGATCACCGGTCCGAGGAGCTCCAGCGTCCGGACCGCGTACAGGAGGACCGCGAAGAGCGCGCCGACGACGAGCCCGACGCGGGCGTTCCGGTAGAACGCCAGCGATTCCAAGAGCACGAGCATCGGCGGTTTGGTCGACCGGTCGACCGAGCTATCGTCGCTCACGGGCGCCCTAGCGAGCGCGCGCGCAAAGAGTCATCGAAAGCCGAGCCGGACGGATCGAAGAACGAAGCGGAGAGAGGTGACCGGACGTGAGTGTCACGATCGAAAATTGGTGTCTCAGGAGCTGAAAACGCGAGAAAGCCGTCAAGTAGGCGGAGGGCAAACGACCGGGCATGGCCAGAGTCGTGCTGTCGGCGTTCCCGATGATCGATCCGGAGACGTACCGCGAGGTCCTCGACGAGGCGGTCGACGAGCCCGTCGAGATCGAAGTCGCCGAACTCGGGTCGACCGAGAACCTGATCGAGGCGGCGGGGGGCGCCGACGCGGTCGTGACGGACATCAACACGCCGGTCACCGCCGAGGCGCTCGACGCGCTGGGCCTCCGAGTGGTCGTCCGGTCGGCCGTCGGCGTGGACAACATCGACGTCGAGGCCGCCGCCGCCAAGGGCGTCACCGTCACCCGCGTCCCCGACTACTGCACCGACGAGGTGGCGACGCACTCCGTCTCGCTGCTTCTCAGTTGCCTCCGCTCGTTGAAGCGGTACGACGACGATGTCACCGACGGCGGTTGGAACTGGGAGGCCGGGCGACCGATCCGTCGCGTGAGCGCGTCGACCGTCGGGTTCGTCTCGTTCGGTCCGATCGCGCAGCGGGCGGCCGAACAGCTCTCCGGGTTCGGCGCCGACCTCGTCGCCTACGACCCGTTCGTCGAGGCCGACGAGATGGCGGAGTTCGGCGTCGAGAAGGCGGCGTTCGACGAGCTGTTCGACCGCGCCGACCACGTCGGCGTCTACGCGCCGCTGACGGACGCGACCCGGGGAATGGTCGACGCCGACGCGCTCGACCGCCTCGACGAGGACTCGGTGGTCGTGAACGTGAGCCGCGGGCCGGTCGTGGACGCCGACGCGCTGCTCGACGCGCTGGAGGCGGGGGCGATCAAGGGCGCCGGCCTCGACGTGCTCGCCGAGGAACCGCCGGAGGACGACCCGCTCGTCGGTCGCGACGACACGGTCGTCACGCCGCACGCCGCGTGGTACAGCGAAGAGGCCCGCGACGACTTGAACCGGAGCGGCGCCGCCGACGTGGCGGCCGTGCTCAACGGGGAGATCCCGGAAGGGCGGGTCGATCCGGAGGCCGACTGGCTGTAGCGGGGAAAGCCGCGACCGCGGACGTGGTCACAGCCGGTCGAGCGCGTCGAAGCCGTCCCCGTCGCCGCCGTCGCCGTCGGTCGAACCGCCTCCGCCGTCCGATCCCGCCTTGGCCGCGTCGAGCGCGCCGTCGTCGAGGCCCGCCGCGAGCCCGGGACCGAGGTCGTAGGTGTCGCGCACCGTCTGGGCCAACACGCCCTCGCGGTCGAAGACGACGTAGACGGCGACGAAGTCGTGGGCGGCCGGTCGGAGGACGAACACCTCGCGGGGGGCGTCGCCGTCGCGCGACTCGTTGACCCGCGCGACGAGCGGTTCGATCGGGAGTCGACCCGCCCGGATGTCGGCGAACGCGTCGCTCCCCGGGGCGTCCGCGAACAGGTACAGCGCGCCGTTCGGCTCGCCGTCGTTCGACCGGGTCGTGACCGAGCCGATCGCCTCGCCGGCCGAGCGGATCTGGTCCCACGCGTCGACGGCGGCCTCGAACATCCCCTCCACGTCGTCCGCGAAGCGGAATCGGCTCTCCCGGACGACCTCGACGTCGACGAATCGGGCCGACCCGTCGGTCCACGCCAGCGTCGCGTCGACGACGAACCCCGGCTCCAGCGACGCCACGCGGTCGGCGAGATCGTCGTCGTATCCCTCAGCGGCGGCGTACAGCGGGTCGAACCGGTCCTCGGCGTCGGGAGCGGTCGGATCGATCGACCCCTCCGGATGTTCGACGAGGACGAACTCCTCGGGCGGGTCGGACGGCCCGGTCCCGTCGATGTCGGGGCGCGGGCGGCGGTCGTGGACGCGGAAGCGGCCGCTCGTCGTCGGTTCCATACCCGAGGGTCGGGCGGCGAGCGGAAAAGCCGGTCGGAACGGGAGGGCGCGTCGAGGACACCGCAGACACCGCGGACACCGACCGCCCGGGATCCGTGTCGTTATGGGGCGGGCAACCTAACCAAACGGTAAATGGGGATCCTCGAGGACAAGTCGAACGCCCGGGTGTTCTACAAGTACCTCTCGAAGGTGTACGACAAGATCAACTGGTTCAACTGGAACGAGGAGATGCGCGCGGAGGCGCTCTCGTGGCTGGAGTTCGGCGACGAGCCGACGGTCCTCGACGTGGGTTGTGGAACCGGGTTCGGCACCGAGGGACTGCTCGAACACGCCGACGACATCCACGGGCTCGACCAGAGCGTCCACCAGATGGAGAAGGCGTTCGAGAAGTTCGGGAAACACGACCTGGTGAACTTCTACCGCGGCGACGCAGAGCGGCTCCCGTTCCGCGACGACACGTTCGACATCGTCTGGTCCTCGGGGTCGATCGAGTACTGGCCGAACCCGGTCGAGGGGCTCCGAGAGCTCCGCCGCGTCGCGAAGCCGGGCGGACAGGTGCTCGTCGTCGGCCCCGACTACCCGCACAACCGCGTCCTCCAGCGGGTCGCCGACGCGATCATGCTCTTCTACGACGAGGACGAGGCCGACCGGATGTTCGAGGCGGCCGGCTACGAGACCTACGAACACCACATCCAGCAGTCGACGCCCCGGAGTCCGCGCGCGATCACGACGGTCGCTCGGGTCCCCGAGGAGTAGCGGGCGGCGCTCGGAGGTTCGATTCTTTATCGCGGCTCAACGACCGTCTCCAGCGTCGCGACCGGCAGCCCGTCGACCGAGACCTCGACGGTCACGGTCCGGCCGGGTTCGACCGCCGGATCGTTCGTCTCCGCGACCCGGAACGACGCCGACCCGCCGACGCGCCAGTCGCCGTCGGTCGCGGCGTTGAACGCGCCCGTCGGTCCGGGGTGGAACCCCGCGGCCGAGAAGAACGGGACCGGAGGCTGTCGGGTGAGCGGCTCGCCGTCGACGCGCACCCGGACCTCCAGCTCGGTCGCGTCGAGCGCGTCGCCGCCGCGGTGCGTGACCGTGATCCGGTCGTCGGTCGCCGACAGCGAGAGCGAGGCCGTCGGCGCCGGCTCGGGCGGGGCGTCGATAGCCGCGGTCACGACGCCGCCCGCGAGCGCGACCGTGATGGCGAGCAGCAGGACGCCGGCGATCGGCGTGAGCGCGCGCTCGGAGCGGTCGAATCGGTCGGCGGTCGGGTCCCGCGGCGGTCCGTCGTCGGTGTCGATTGACACGGAGGGGCTGTCGCGGGATCCGGGAAAAACGTCGGGACCGGCGGTGGCGTCCTACTCGTCGGTATCGTCGACCGGGCGCGGCGTCGCGATGGGGTCGAGGTCGTCGACGAAGACGGCGCGGGGCTCGTCGACGACGGTGACTCGGTATGAGTCCGCGGGCGAGAGCGTCCGCACTACGCCGTCCGCGTCGGTGGTGCCGATCGCTTGGCTGTCGCCGCCTCCGACGCTCTTCGTGACGGTGACGTCGGGGACGGGTTCGCCCGTCTCTTCGTCCCGAACGGTCACCGTCACCGGGCCACCGGCGTAGCTGCGGTCGACGGTGACGTTGAAGCCGTCGCCGGTCTCGGAGGCGGTCTCGGTGTCGGGGAACGCGTCGAGCGCGAGGCGCTGGTGCTCCACGAACACCTGACTCGTCCCGCCGCTGACGAAGGTGCGGAGGAGCCCGAACTCGTGCGGGATGGTGATCCGCTGGACCGAGCCGGCCCCGAACGCGTCGGGCTCGCGGAGCGACGCCGTCTCCGGGTAGGCGGCGGACGTGGCCTCGATCGCCTCGTCGTTGCTGATCGCTCCGCCCCCGCGGTCCCACCGGTCGACCCGGAAGACTTCCCGGACGTACTCCCCGTCGGCGATCGTCGCCAGCACGACCGACCGGTCGCTCGACTCGACGTACACCTCGGTGGCCGACACCTCGCCGCGCGCGGCCGAGAGCGCGAACTCGCGGACGGGGCCCTCGTACACCTGCAGCCCCACCTGGAGCTCGTCGAGTCGGGTCGGGGAGCTGAACCCGTCCGTCTCCGCCGCGAGCGCGTCGAGTTCGTCGAGCCGCTCGTCGTACTCGCGGGCGGTCGCGGCGATGCGGACGAGCTCGTCGAGGAGCTCTCGGTCGGAGAGGTTGCCGGTCGCGTGGGCGCTGAACGCCTCCGTCTGTCGGCTGTTGAGCGTCACTTCGTCGCGCTCGACACGGTTGATCGCGGCGAGGATCCGGCGCTGCCGTTCCGCGCTCGTCTCGGCGGCCTCGATCCGGTCGACGACCGCCGCGGTCTCCATGGCGGCGTCGGTCTCGCCGACGGAGAACCCGACCGACGAGCCGAGGTTCGCACCGCGGGCCGAGGCGCCGACGCGCGTGTCGACGTCGCTCGGCGTGGACAGCGTCCGGAAGGTGAGGTTCGCCGGATCGACCTGCCGACGGTCGCGGTCCTCGCCGACGCGCTCGGCGGCGCCGTCGGCGGGCGATCCGATGTTGGCGCCGGTCGAGTCGACGCCGTCGGCGGCGGGAGCGGTGCCCTCGGCGGCGGGAGCGGTGCCCTCGGCGGCGGGGTCGATACCCTCGGTAGCGGAGTCGGCGACCGCTCCCGCGACGGCCGCCGGCGACACCGCGCCGGCGATCGGCGCGAGGAGAAGCAGCACCGCGAGGGAGATCGGGAGGGCTCTCATACCGTGTCGATTCGGGTCGCGATATAAAAAAGCCACCTCAACGGACCGACGCGATCCGAAGCCTGTCGGAACTCGGGTCGACAGCCGGGCGGAACTCGGGTCGACAGCCCCCCAAACTCGGGTCGACTCGTGGCGTTCACGATCGGCCGCGTCCGACGAACCCGTCCACCCGTTCGTCGTCGACGGCGCGGTTCGGACGGGCAAAATGTGCGATGGAAAGCGTTTTGCCCGGCGCCTGAGTGCCCTGATCTGTATGCGGAACGCCCCGTCTCGCGCTCTCCTCGTCGGGTTGGTGGCCGTCGCGCTCGTCGCGAGCGGCGCCGCGCCCGTGGTGGGAGACACGCCCTCGCCCTCGCCTTCCCTCGACGCCGATCCCTCCGGGATCGACCCGTGGGCCGTCGACCCGTCGGCCGTCGACTCGTCGGCCGTCGAACAGATCGACGAACCGTTCGACCCGACCACGGCGACGCGGATCCGGATCGAGCCGACGCCGGACCGCGACGCCCAGTGGACCGTCTCGGTCAGATACGCGCTCGCCGACGAGACCGACCGCGCGGCGTTCGACGCGGCCGGCGACCGGTTCCTCGAGGGGGAAGTCGGTCCCGACGCGGCGATGTTCGAGGGCTTCGCCCGCGAGGCGAGTCGGAATGTCGACCGGAGGATGCGGATCGTGGACGTCGACCGCGAGGTCGACGTCCACGACGACCCCTCGTCGTTCGACGTGACGAGCGACGAGACGGCGGCGGTCGGCGAGCTCCGGCTGACGTTCGTCTGGACCGATTTCCTCGACGAAGACGGTGAGAACCTCGTGCTGGGCGACGCGCTGACCACCCCGAACGACGGGACGTGGCTGCTCTCGCTGGAGGCCGGACAGACCCTCGAAGTGACGACGCCGGAGGGGTACACCGTCACGGGGACGCCGAGCACGGCCGTGGCGCAGCTCTCGGACGGCGACGTCATCATCGAGGGGGCCCAGACCTTCCAGGAGGACGACCCCGTCGTGATCGTCTACGGGCCCGCGGGCACGGCCGCTCCCCCGTGGACGATGATCACCGCCGCGATCGTTGTCGCCGCGGTGCTCATCGCCGGGAGTGTCGTCGGGTACCGGCGGATGGACCGCGGCTCCGCCGCTGTGGCGGACGAGAGCGCCAACGGCGGGGGCGTCGACAGCGACGGGGACGGACCCGCCGACCCCGGCCCGCACGGCGCCACAGCCGGCGCCGCAGCCGGCGCCGCAGCCGGTTCGGACTCGACGGTCGACGGCTCGGAGGGCGACGACGCCGGGGCCGAGGAAGAAGCGGAGGACCTCTCGCTGCTGTCCGACGAGGAGCGCGTCGAGCGCCTCCTCGAGGACAACGGCGGACGGATGCGACAGGCCGACATCGTCGCGGAGACCGGCTGGTCGGACGCGAAGGTGTCGCAGCTGCTCTCCGCGATGGCCGACTCGGGGCGCGTGGAGAAGCTCCGGCTGGGGCGCGAGAACCTGATCTCGATCCCGGACGGAGAGGACGGCGACGGTGGAAGCGGCGCGGCTGACGACAGCGGCGACAGCGGTGAAAACGGCGCTGCTGACGACGGCGACGGCGGATTCGAGACCTGAGGTCGGCGGCCGGGGATCAGACTGAAGGGGAGGGGAACGCGGAAACCGCTCGCCCGCTGTGAGGCGTTCCGAAAGCTCTTACAGGTCGAACGACGGAGTATCGATCATGAAAGTTCTGGTGACAGTCAAGGAGGTCGCGGAGCCGGACGACGACTTCGCGATCGAGGGCACCGACATCGCGGAGGCGGACCTCGAGTACGACCTCAACGAGTGGGACGACTACGCGGTCGAGGCGGCGGTGCAGCTGGCCGAGGCGGGAATCGCGGACGAGGTCGTCGCCGTCACCATCGGCCCCGAGCGCGCCGAGGAGACGATCCGGATGGCGCTCGCGAAGGGCGCCGACCGCGCCGTGCGCGTCTGGGACGACGCCTTCGAAGAGGGCTTTTCGGACGTGGCCGCGAAGGTCACGACGTTCGAGGCGGTCGTCGAGGCGGAGGAGCCCGACCTCGTGCTCGGCGGCGTCCAGGCCGCGGACACCGGGTTCGGCGCGACGGGCGTCGCGCTCGCGGAGCGAATCGGCTTCGAGCACGCGGCCGTCGTCAACGACCTCGAGGTCGACGCCGACGCGGGCGTCGCGCGCGTCCACCGCGAGCTGGAGGGCGGCGTCGAGGAGCTGACCGACGTGGACCTCCCCGCCGTGTTAACCGTCCAGACCGGGCTCAACGAGCCGAGATACGCGAGCCTGCGCGGCATCCGGCAGGCCCAGCGTAAGGAGATCGACGCGAAGGACCTGGCCGACCTCGGACTGTCGGCCGCCGACGTGGAGAGCGCGCTGGCGATCACCTCGATGTACGAGCCGGAGAGCGAGTCCGACGCCGAGATCATCGAGGGCGACGCCGGCGAGGCGGCGGGTCGGCTCGCCGAGGTCCTGCGGGAGAAGGGGGTGAGCGCGTGATGTCGGACGTGCTCGTCGTCTCGGAACACCGGCGCGGGGAGCTTCGTGACGTCTCCTACGAAGCTATCACGGCCGGGCGCGAGCTGGCCGACGCGCGCGGCGGCGACCTCCGCGTCGCGGCGATCGGCGGCGACGTCGACGGCTTCGCCGAGGACCTGAACCGCGAGGGCGTCGACGCGGTCCACGCCGTCGCCAACGGCGAGGAGTTCGACCACAACGTCTACCAGTCGGCGGTCGGGGCGCTGCTCGAGAGGACCGACGCGGGGACCGTCGTGATCCCGAACTCGGTCAACGGGCTGGACTATGCGCCCGCCGTCGCCGAGGAACACGACCTCCCGCTGGTGACCGACGCGATCGGCTTCGAGTACGACGACGGGCTGACCGTCACCCGCGAGATGTACGGCTCGAAGGTGGAGACGACGGTCGACGTGGACGGCGACCGCTTCGTCCTCACCGTCCGGGGCGGCGAGTGGGCGCCCGCAGAGGGGGTCGGCGACGCGACGGTCGAGTCGGTCGAGGTCGACCACCCCGAGTCCGGCGCGCGCGTCACGGGCTTCGAGGAGGTCGCCGGCGGCGACGTCGACATCTCGGAGGCGGACGTGCTCGTCTCCGTCGGTCGCGGTATCGAGGAGGAGGAGAACCTCGAACTCGTCGAGGAGCTCGCCGACGCGCTCGGCGCGACCCTCTCCGCCTCCCGGCCGATCGTCGACAACGGCTGGCTCCCGAAAAACCGGCAGGTCGGGCAGAGCGGGAAGGTCGTCACGCCCGACGTGTACATCGCGATCGGCATCTCCGGCGCGGTCCAGCACGTCGCCGGCATGAAGGGGTCGGACACGATCGTCGCGATCAACACCGACCCGAACGCGCCCATCTTCGACATCGCCGACTACGGCGTCGTCGGGGACCTGTTCGACGTGGTTCCCGAACTCATCGACGAGTTCGCGTAGTCGCCACCGACTTACGATGACCCCGATCCGCGCCGCCGTCCCGACCGCCGAAGAGGCGAGAGCGCTGCTCGCCGGGGTTCGGCGGACGGTCGAGCTCGATATCGACGCGATGGCCGCGGAGCTGGCGGACGACGAGCCGGACGCGGCGCTGCTCGATCTCGTTTCGGCTCCGTTCGCGTCGGTCTCCGACGTGGACGACCGACTGGCGCGGACCGAGTCGTACCTCCGCGAGCGCGGCGACCGGCGCGCGGTGTTTCTCACGGTGTACAGTCGGATGACGGCGACCGTCCGGACCGCGATCGACGACGGGGCGTTCCTCGACCCCGAGTGGACCGCGTCGTACCTCGTCGCGTTCGCGGAGCGCTACCGGCGGGCGCTGGTCGCGTTCGAGCTGCGGGCGTTCGAGTCGCTCCCGCGCCCGTGGCTGATCGCCTTCGCCGCCGCGGCTCGGGGCGAGACGCTCGTCGCGCAGGACGCCCTGCTCGGGATCAACGCGCACATCACCTACGACCTCACGTACACGCTCGGCGACGTGGGCATCGATCCGGACCGGGACGCCAAACGCGAGGACCACGATCGGATAAACGCGATCCTCGCTCGGCTCGCCCAGACCGCGCAGGACGCGCTCGTCGAGGCGTACGCCGCGGTCGAGATCGCGGGGGTCGACCGGCTGCTCGACCCCCTCGACGACCGGCTGGCCCTGCTCGGGCTGAAGGGAACCCGGGAGTTCGCGTGGCGGAACGCCGTCCTGCGCGCCGACCTGCCGGCGTGGATCGGCGAGCCGTACGTCGACTGGCGGACCGAGACCGTCGCGACCGGCGCCGCGGCGATCGCGCTCGCACCCGACATCGGCGTCGACGCGAGCGCACGCCTGCGAGACGCGGAGGCCGGCGTCGACGCGGGAGGCGCGTTCTACGACGCGATCCGGCGCCGGATGTAGGGGACGGCGGGGGAGCAGCCCCGTCCGGGCGCGTCCCGTTCTCGGGGCGTTTATCACCCCGCCGACCCTCCGATCCGCCATGAGCGAGGCCGACGAGCAGACGGTCGCGACCGCGACCGGCCGGGAGATCTGGATCGAGAAATACCGGCCGCAGTCGCTCGACGACATCCACGGACAGGAGGCGATCGTCGAACGACTTCAGAGCTACATCGACCAGGACGACATCCCGCACCTGCTCTTTTCGGGGCCCGCCGGCGTCGGGAAGACCACCGCCGCCACCGCCATCGCCCGCCAGGTGTACGGCGAGGACAACTGGCGCGGGAACTTCCTCGAACTCAACGCCTCCGACCAGCGCGGGATCGACGTGGTCCGCGACCGGATCAAGGGGTTCGCACGGTCGTCGTTCGGCGGCGACTTCCGGATCGTCTTTCTTGATGAGGCGGACTCGTTGTGCGTGCCGCCAGGAACCGAGGTCGTCACGGGGTATCCGTCGAGTCCGGAGGTCAAGCCCATCGAGAAAGTGAGTGCGGAGGGCGAACCGATCCCGTCCGTCGATTTCGAGACCAACGAGATACAGTCCGACAAAGGGAGACTCGTCGACTCTGGTACCGCGGACTTCCTCGAAGTGGAACTGGAAGACGGTCGAACCACGATCGCGAGTCCAACTCACCCGTTTTTCGTGGTCGGCAAAGACGGGAGACTCGTAGAGAAGGAACTCAGAGAACTATCGCCAGGGGACGAAATCGCGGACTTCAAAGACGAGGTCGGGGTGTCTCAGTGCGAGATCTGTGAGTCGTGGACGGCGGGACGCTTCTGTTCCATCAAGTGCAAAAATGAGGGCCACAGCCAGGAGATGCGCGGGGACGGGAACCCGATGCACGGGACCGAATGGTCCGATGAACGGAGAAAGAAGATCGTCGAGAAACTCTCAGACGGTCGCTTTGCCGGAAGTAACAACCCGAATTACGGCGGGGATTTCCACGGCGTCAACGTGTGGGAGATGGATAAGGAAACGGTGGACCGAGTCCGCGAGGCAATCAGCGAGATGCGGTCGGGAACGTCGTGGGAGGAGTGGGTCGTCGACGCGGACCCCGACGAGGTAAAAGCAGACATCGGTGCGGCCACGGTCGAGTGGTGGGAAAACTTGGACGACGACGAGAGGCAGGCGGTAATCGACAAGAGCATCGAAAACTGTGACTACCCCGTTTGCGACATCAGCGGTGACAATAATCCGATGCGCGATCCGGAAGTCGCAGAGAAGGTCTCCGAAGCGCTGAAAGGCCACGAACCGACCGGCGGCAACATCAGACACAGCGACGAACTCGGACACTTGGTTCGATCCGACTGGGAGTACGATGTCGCGAAGGCGCTGCAGGAGGCAGGCATCGAGTACGAGTACGAACCGGCGTTCGAGCTGTCTGACTCCGTATACCATCCCGATTTCCTACTCGGAGAGACGGTCATCGAGGTCAAGGGAGTCGCCGAGCTGTGGGGGCAGACCGAGAAAGTCGAGGAGTTCCTCGAAACGTACGGAGACGAGTACACCTACGTCGTCGTCGGCGACGGCGCCATGCCTCACCACGAGCACTACGAGAAAGAGGAGTTCGAACCGGCGGTCGTCACGGACGGCGGACTACAGAGCGTTCAGACGGTCGCGATCGAGAGCATCGAGTACAGCCATCGCGGCAAGGCGTACAACATTACCATGGAGGACACTCCCAACTTCATGCTCGCGAACGGAGTGTTAACGCACAACACCGATGACGCTCAGTCAGCATTACGCCGGACGATGGAGCAGTTCTCCGACAACACGCGCTTCATCCTCTCGTGTAACTACTCGTCGAAGATCATCGACCCGATCCAGTCGCGCTGCGCCGTCTTCCGCTTCTCGCCGCTCTCGGACGCGGCCGTCGCCGCGCAGACCCGCGAGATCGCGGCGGCGGAGGGGATCGAGGTGACCGACGAGGGGGTCGACGCCTTGGTGTACGCCGCGGACGGCGACATGCGCCGCGCGATCAACTCCCTGCAGGCGGCGGCGACGACCGGCGACGTGGTCGACGAGGAGGCGGTGTACGCGATCACGGCGACCGCGCGGCCCGAGGAGATCGAGTCGATGGTGACGAACGCCTTAGAGGGCGACTTCTCGCGGGCGCGGGCGACGCTCGATCAGCTCCTCACGGAGACGGGGATGGCCGGCGGCGACGTGATCGACCAGCTCCACCGCTCCGTCTGGGAGTTCGACCTGAGCGAGCGCGAGGCAGTCGCGCTGATGGAGCGGATCGGCGAGGCCGACTACCGGATCGCCGAGGGCGCCAACGAGCAGGTGCAGTTGGAGTCGCTGCTCGCGTCGCTATCGTTAGAGGAATAGGCGATCTTAGCGGATACCGGAATCGATTTGTGTACCTGCTCGGCGGGTGTGTGTGGCGAGTTTGGCGTCACTTATAAATAGATGTTACTGGCGGATCGACGACGAACACCGCCAAAGCCCCAGCCGCGAGGACTCGCGCGGCTCGTTGCGGTACTTACGTCGCCGTGCTTCGTCCTCACGGCTGCCCCTTTGAGCCCCACCCCGCCCGCACAGCGACCGCAGCCTCATGCCCCCCCAGCCTCGTCGGCCACTCTCCGCTTCGCTTCGAGTGGCCGACTCCCTCGCGCGGTGCTGCTCGCGGGTCGATGGCCCGCTCGCAGGCGCGCGCCACCGCAACGTGTTCATATATAAATCGGCGTTGCGTCTCGTGGCGCGCTTTTTAAGCCGGGCGCGCACCGACGGCGAGTATGCTCGTCGTCGTCTCGGACACCCATTCGCGCGAGGAGACGAAACTGCAGGGCCGGACCGCGGAGGCGGTCCGCGAGGCCGACCTCGTCGTCCACGCCGGCGACTTCTACCGCGAGCCGGTCCTCGACGCGTTCGAGTCGGCCTCGCGGACCCTCCGAGCCGTCTACGGCAACAACGCCGACGCGGCGATCCGCGACCGGCTTCCCGAAGTGCTGACCGCGGAGTACGCCGGCGTCCGGTTCACCGTCACGCACCGACACCGCAGCGGGGACACCGGGCTCGTGATGCTCGCCCGGGAGCGCGGCGCCGACGCCGTGATCTGCGGACACAGCCACCGCCCCCGGTTCGACGACTCGGGCGCGCTTCCGATTCTGAACCCCGGGAGCCACGCCCAGCCCCGCGGGAACCGACCGGCGCACGCGGAGCTCGAACCGGCGTCGGAGGGCGAGAGCGCGCTGGACGGACGGCTCGTCACGCCGGACGGCGAGGTGTTCGAGGAGTTCCGGATCGCGCCGTAGCCGGCGTCCCGGCCGGACGGCGCGGCCGACGCGGGAGAAGCGGCGCCCGCCGAACGGGGGGAGGGTGTCGGCGGGCGGACGCGACGCCCCGCCTGTCGGCCACTCCGGAGAGCGCGGACAGGAGAGGGGGGTGGGGGAGGGAGACCCGAGCGGGCGGGCGTCGTGTGCCGTCGCGGCTCGCCGGTCGGTGACCGATCGTGGGGTGAGGGCCGAAGCGGGGGTCGCATCGACATCTTGTGGCGGTGATAGCTTATACGTAGCTTATGCACAAAGGCGCGTTTTAGTAATCGATCGACGACCGGAGCGGGGGCCCGGAACCGGCGGACGACCGGGCTGCCGAAACGCATAACACCGTCCCGACGGATTCGAGTGTATGCTCCCGGTCGAACCGTTGTTCGTCGTGATCCTCGTCGCCTTGCTCGGATTCTTCTTCTTCGGGTTCCTGCTCGTCCGGCGCACTCTGACGGGGCTCCGCGAAGGGTACGACGACGGACAGCGGTAACATGGTCGTCGTAACTGTCGCCACCCTCGGCGTCGCCGCCGTCGCCAGCCTCTTTATGGCGTGGTCGATCGGCGCCGGCTCCTCGGGGTCGACGCCGTTCGCGCCGGCGGTCGGTGCCAACGCAATCTCGGTGATGCGCGCGGGGCTCGTCGTCGGCGTGTTGGGGCTGCTCGGCGCGATTCTGCAGGGCGCGAACGTGACGGAAGCGGTGGGGACGGAGCTGATCGGCGGCGTGACCCTCACGGCCGGTGCAGCCATCGTCGCGCTGCTCACCGCGGCCGCGCTCGTCGCGATCGGCGTGTTCGCCGGCTACCCGATCGCGACCGCCTTCACCGTCACCGGTGCGGTCGTCGGCGTCGGGATCGCGATGGGCGGCGACCCGGCGTGGGCGAAGTACACCGAGATCCTCACGCTGTGGGTGCTCACCCCGTTCGTCGGCGGCGGCGTCGCGTACGCCGTCGCGCGGCTCCTCATCGGCGATCGGCTCCCCGAACGGCCCCTCACCGCCGCGCTCGCCGGCGTCGTGGGCGCGATCGTCGCGAACGTCGGGTTCGCGCTGCTCGGGCCCCCGGGCGAGCAGGCGTCGCTGTCGGAGGCGCTCGGTCCCGGACTCGGGGTCGGCGCGATCGGCACGCCCATCGTCACGGTCGCGGTGGCGGCGGTCGTCGCGCTCGCGGTGTACGCCGACCTCGGTCGCGACCGCGCGGGCGCCCAGCGGCGGTTCCTCCTCGCGATGGGCGGGCTCGTCGCCTTCTCGGCCGGCGGCTCGCAGGTCGGGCTCGCGATCGGCCCGCTCGTCCCGATCTTCAGCGAGGTCGGTGTCCCGCTGTGGGCGCTGCTCGTCGGCGGCGGCGCGGGGCTGCTCGTCGGGTCGTGGACCGGCGCCCCGCGGATGATCAAAGCGATCGCGCAGGACTACGCCTCGATGGGCCCGCGGCGGTCGATCTCGGCGCTCATTCCGTCGTTCGCGATCGCGCAGATCGCCGTCGCGTTCGGAATCCCCGTCTCGTTCAACGAGATCATCGTCTCCGCCATCGTCGGCGCGGGCTACGCCGCCGGCGACGCGGGCGTGAGCCGATCGAAGATGGGGTACACGGTGTTCGCGTGGGTCGCGTCGCTCGTCGGATCGCTGGCGCTCGGGTTCGGCGTGTACACCGCCGTGCAGTTCGTGCTGTGACGAGTGACCGGAGCGTCTGGGGCGGTGTTCGCTTATAAACGGCTGCCGTCGCTTACTCTTCTAGCTCCGCGAACACGGCGTCGACCATCTCGCCGGTGTCGGCGATGATCGCGTCCATCTCCTCGTCGTCGGTCGGGAGCCCGAGGAGCCGCGCGGTCTTCATGATCGAGATGTGGTAGACGACCTGCTCGCCGGGCGCCGTCTCCCAGATCACCATGTTACAGGGGAACAGACCGCCGATCCGCCCGTCGGTCGCGTCGAGCGCGCGGTCCGCCATCGCGGGGTTGCAGGCGCCGAGGACGTAGTAGGGGTCGCGGTCCGCGTCGACCTTCTCGTTGAGCATCTCGGACGGGGAGAACTCCACCGGGATCCCGAACCCCGCGTCGAGACACACCTCGCGGACGCGCTCGATCGCCGACTCGTGATCGGTCTCCAGCGTCGTCTGCGTCTCGCCGTACTCCTCGGGGTCGAGTTCGTGCGGATCGAACGGGATCGACATATCACGAATCCGCGTCGCCCGGACAAAAAGCTCGCGGCGGCGGAGGGGGACGAGCGAAGCGGCGAAGGCGGAAGCCGAAGGCGAACGGGGACCGGCTACTCGGTCGCGACCGGGCCGCGTCCGACGACCGCCTCGACCTCCGTCACGAACTCGCTCCGGCTCTCGAACAGCGGGACCTCGGAGTCCGCGAGCACGTCGTCGAGGTCGCGTGCGCCCTTCGGAGTGCGGATCGTCGCGTCGCCCTCCTGGGCGCGCAGGTCGCTGCGCTTCGCGGGCCACGTGAGCCGCGATGCGACGCGGGCGATCGGCTCGCCCGCCACGTCCGGCCCCTCGCCAAGCTCGACGGCCGGCTCCTCCGCCTCCTCCGCCTCGGCCTCGTCGGTGTCGCTCATACCCCGCGCTTTCGCTCCGTCGACACTAATGGTTTCGATGCCGACCGGCACGGACCCGACGCGGGCCCCGTGCGAGACCGGTCGCCCGGAATAATTGCGTGACAAATATATGGATCGTCGGCAAGTTGTGACTGGGATCACACACACGATTCCCGCGACCGCGTGCCGGAACGGCGCGCGCTGGTTCCCGCCACCACTTCCCGCGTATTTCGACTCGCCTCACCGGCTCTGCCTCTCCTCACCGGCTCTGCCTCTCCTCACCGACTCCGCCACCCCTCACCGCCAGCCGCGGTCGGTGTCGTTCAGTCGTTCGCACCCGTCTCCGGTGACGACGACGAGGTCCTCGATCCGACAGCCGAACCGCCCGTCGAGGTAGATCCCCGGCTCCACCGAGAAGACCATTCCCGGCTCCAGCTCCCGGTCGTTGCCGGCCACGACGTACGGCTCCTCGTGGACGTCGAGCCCCACCCCGTGACCGGTGCGGTGGAAGAACGCGTCGCCGTACCCGGCGTCCTCGATGACCTC
Organism: Halorubrum lipolyticum DSM 21995; assembly: GCF_000337375.1. GTDB lineage: Archaea > Halobacteriota > Halobacteria > Halobacteriales > Haloferacaceae > Halorubrum > Halorubrum lipolyticum. The sequence goes on from NZ_AOJG01000017.1 coordinate 137,322, forward strand.
GCGCGCGGCCCGGTCGATCACCTCGGCGGCGACGCCCGGTTCGACCGCCTCGACGGCGGCGGCCTGCGCCTCCCGGACGGTCTCGTGGACGCGCTCGTACTCGGCCGGCGGCTCGCGGTCGAAGACGAGCGTCCGCGTCTGGTCGGAGGGGTAGCCGTCGACCCGGGTGCCGAAGTCGAGCACGACCGGCTCGCCCGCCCGGATCTCGCGGTCGCCGCAGCCGTGGTGCGGCTTCGCCCCGTTCGGCCCCGCGCCGACGATCGTCTCGAACGAGGTCCCCTCGCCGCCGTGGGCGGCCAGCCGGTCGGCGACCCAGTCGGCGAGGTCGCACTCGGTCATCCCGAGCGCGTCCGCGCCGAGCTCGCGGAGGTCCCGGACCGTCTCGTCGGCGGCGACCGCGGCCGCGCGCATCGCGTCCAACTCGGCCTCGTCCTTCCGCACGCGGAGGTCGGCGAGCGCCTCGCTCGCGAGCCCCCACGCCGCGTCGGGCGCGGCGCTCCGGAGGTCCTGCGTGAACGTCGCCCACATCGTGTCGTCGACGAGAAGTCGCCCCTCGCGGAGCCCGAGGTCGCCGAGCAGGTCCCGGACGGCGACGGTCGGGTCGTCGCCGTCGGCCCACGTCCGGACCGCGTCGACGGTGGTCTCCTCCCGGACCTGCGTCTCGTAGAGGGCCGGAACGAGGAACTCCGGTTCGGGGAGGGAGGCCCCATCCGTCGCGCGGTCGCCCGCCGGCACGACGAGCAGGAGGTGTCGCTCGCCCGGCTCCTCGGCGAAGCCGGTGAGGTACTGGAGGTTCCGACTGGGGAAACAGACGAGCCCGTCGGCGCCGGTCTCCCGGAGCCGCGCCGCCGCGCGCTCGCGCCGTTCCGCGTGGACGTCTTCGGTCACGTTCGCACTCGGACCGGCGGTCGTTTATAAGTAGGGATGCGTTGAGGGACGGCAAGCGCCCCATAACGATATGCGAAGCGTCCCACGAGCGGGTATGAGCATCCAGAAGGGCTCGACGTTCGACTGCCCCGAGTGCGACGTGACCGCACCCTCGGCGTCGGTGCCGTACGACGCCCTCGGCTACGCCGTCTGTCCGGTCTGTTCGCACGCGACGGCCCCGGGAACGGGTGAGGAGTGACCGGAGCGTCGCGTTCCCGTCGGCGGTCGCGAACCGCGCCGTTTTAGCCGCGCCGCCCGCCCTCTCCGGTATGGCTTGGTCGCTGGGACGCGAGGACGACGTGATCACCGAGTGGGAACGCTCCGACGGCTACGCGACGGTCCGGCTCCGCGAGCGCGGCGACGGCGGGTTCGTCGTCCGCCTCGACGTGATGGAACAGGCCGCCGACGAGTCGGCCTACGAGCGCGAGCGGTTCGACGACCGCGAGGCGGCGCTCGACCGCGCGGCGGCGTGGCGAGAGGAGCGCGACGTCGATTGATCGGCAGCGCCGACTGGTCCACAACGTCGACTGATCGGTAGCTGTCCGGCCGGCAGCGTCCATCGACCGACAACGACGACCCGGCGACCGGGCCGGCGGTCAGGGGAGCGACACCGCGTCATCGAGGAACGCCTGACACTCGATCGTCCGGCCGTCGGGGTCTTCGGCGAAGAACTGATAAATGTCGTAGCGCTCGTTCTCGCGCGGCGTCTCGACGGCGCCGGCGCCGGGCGCCTCGGCGAGCCGCTCCCGGGCCTCATCGACCCCCTCGCGGTCCGGGTACACGAACGTGAGCGTCCCGCAGTCGTCGGTGCGGTCGCGCTCACAGAACCCGAACAGCATGTTGTCATACCCCAAGATTGTGCAGTCGAGCTGTTCGAGCCGCACCGCGGCGCCCATCGTCTCGCGGTAGAACTCGACGACTGCGTCGTGCCGCTCCGTCGCGTGAAAGACGATTCCGGACATGGCTCCGAGAACGGGTACGGGGCACTTCACGGCACCGGGCGGCGTCCCGGCGTTTCGGTCCGGTCTCTCGGTCCAGCGTTTCGGTCCGGTCTCTCGGTCCAGCGTTTCGGTCCGGTCTCTCGGTCCAGCGTTTCGGTCNGCGTTTCGGTCCGGTCTCTCGGTCCAGCGTTTCGGTCCGGTCTCTCGGTCCAGCGTTTCGGTCCGGTCTCTCGGTCCAGCGTTTCGGTCCGACATCTCGGCCCGGTGTCTCCCAAAGAGCGCCGCCGAGGAACGTGGCTTTTTATTCTCGCTGGGGTATGGGTCACCATGAGCGAACGAACGCGTCGCGACTGGCTCCGGGCCCTCGGCGCGGCGAGCACCGCGGGCGTCGTGGGGCTCGCCGGGTGCTCCGCCTTCGACGCCGGCGGGGAGACCGAGGACGACACCTCCGGGAACGGCGGCTCCGGAGACGGGAGCGACGGCGGGGGTTCAGACGGGGCCGACCGCCCGACCGCGGGCCCCGACGACGGAGTGAAAACGCAGTTCCGGCAGGGGCTCCGGAACACCGGGTACGTCGACGCGGCGATCCCCGAGGCCGTCGAGACCGCGTGGGAACTGCCGGCGAACCGCGGCGACCACTCGGCCTCGAAGGGGAGCCCGATCGAGGCGCCGAACGGGGCGATCGTGCTCGCGGACGACACCGGCCGGGTGCAGTCGATCGCGCCGGACGGATCGGTGAACTGGGCGACCTCGATCAGCGACGACGACCGCGGCAGCCACGGGACGCCGGCGATCGCGGACGGGAGCCTGTACGTCGGCACCTACGACGGCGTGGTCTCGGCGGTGGCGCTCGACGACGGCGAGGTCCTGTGGCAGACCGACGCCGGCGACGCGGCCGCCGCCAGCCCGACCTACCTCGACGGGAAGCTCTACGTCGCCATCGAACACGCGACGCCGAGCGGGAGCGTCGTCAAGATGGACGCGGAAAGCGGCGAGATCGAGTGGCGCGACGAGCGACCCACGAACCACCCGCACTCGACGGTCGCGATCGATCGGGAGCACGGCCGCCTCATCTTCGGCTCCAACGACGGCCACTGCTACGCGTGGTCGTTCCCCGATCTGGAGCGCGAGTGGGCCTACGACACCGGCGGCGACGTGAAGCTCCCGCTCGCGATCAGCGAGGGGATCGCGGTCGTCCCCTCGTGGGCGGGGACCGTCACGGGGCTCGACGTCGAGGACGGCTCGATGCTGTGGGAGTTCGAGACCGACGGGGGCGAGACGGCGAAGGGCGAACCCGACCCGGGAAGCACGGGCGGCGTCATGTGCGCTCCCGCGGTCCACGACGGCGAGGTGTACGTCGGGAGCCACGACAGCAACGCCTACGCGATCGACCTCGAGACCGGCGAGAAGCTGTGGTCCACGCCGACGGGCGGCTGGATCACGGGGAGCGCGGTCGCCACGAACGACCACGTGCTCGTCGGCTCGTACGACGCGAAGCTGTACGCGCTCGACCGCGACGACGGCTCGGTCACCTGGACGGCCGAGGGCCGCGGCGACGTGACCAGCGCGCCGTTCGTGACCGACGACGCGATCTACTACGCGGAGCGCGCCCCGGAGGGCTCCGACGAGGCCGGGATGTGCTACAAGCTCGTGGCGAGAGAGTAGCGGCGAGAGTCACCGCTCCGGGTGGGTCGGCCCGTCGAACCCGCCGCGGACGAGCGGCTTCGCGACGTGACGCCGGGCGCTCGGCGGGACCTCGTACCAGCCGGGCGCTAACTCGCGCTCGATCGGCTCTTCGACCTTCCCGGGCGCGTCGGTGCCGCAGTCTCGACAGCGATACCCCTGCCCCCGCCCGGCCGAGGACATCGACCGCCCGCAGTCGGGGCAGGTCGGCACGGCGGGCTCCGTCTCGACGAGGTCGCGCACGGCGAATTTCTCGAGTTTCAACGTCGCAGTGACCACACCGCGACCCGCTCCGTCGCGTTCGCCGTTCCCGCCGTCTCCGGCGTCGCCCTCGGCCGCCCGCACCTCGTGCTCGCCGCACACCGTCACCCGGTCGCCGGGGCGGAGGGCGCGCACGCGGTCGCGGAACCGGCCGGTCGGTTTAAATGCGACACACCGGAGGCCCGAGGAGGAGCCGTCGCCCGGCGCCGCCGCGTCGACGTGGACGTGCCCCCCGCGTTTCGTCTCCGGCTCGCCCGCGACGACGGCGTCGACGCGGTACCCCGCGCCGTCGCGGAGGTCCCCGATCGCACCGGGGGCGAGGTGGGCGTCCGTACCCTGGTTCGTCAGGAACGTCGCGGCGCGCTCGACCGGCTCGGAGGCGATCGCCTCGGCGACCTCGCGGCACGCGTCGGCGTCGTCGCCGCGGATCCCGTGGAGGATCGGGCCGGGGGCGTTCGGGACGCAGACCGCCTCCCCCGTCGCGCGGTCGACGGTGTCCCAGACGGTCGGGTACCCGAGGTCGGCGGCCGCGAAGACGCTCTCGACGTCGACGTCGCGGGGCGTGCCGCAGCGGTCGAGCTCGCGGTAGGAGATGCGCTCGACGGTCCAGTCGTCGAACGCGGCGGGGGCGCCGACCGCCGCGAGCGCACCGATCCGGCCGCGTCCCGCGACGGCCTCCGCCTCGGTCTCCCCGCCGGATCCGAACGCCGCGTGGCGGAACCCGTGCTCGTCCGCCAGTTCGAGCGCCTCGTCGAGCGAGAGGCGGTGCCGGAGCGCGCGGCGGGCGAAGCGGGTCACGTCGGGGGGGATCGTCGCAGCGCTCGGCTCGGGGGAGTCACCGGCCACATCGAGGTCGGCCACGTCGAGGTCAGCGACGACGACGCCGGGCGAGGTCCGGGGGTCGTCGACCGCGGCGAACTCCCGGACGGTCTCCGCGGCGAGGTCGAACGAGGTCTCCGCGTCGACGCCGGAGACGTGGAGCGCGACCGCAGCGTTGCCCCGGGTCTTGTGTTTCACCGCGGGGTTGAGTCGGACGAGGAGCCGGCGACGGACGCGACCGCCGGCCGCGTCGAGCCGCTCGGCCAGCCGCGCGCCGACGTACGTCGTGCACATCCCGCGCTCGCGGGAGTCGGTGTCGTCGACGGCGACGATGGGCATACCGGCTATTTCGCGCTCCCGGACAAACCGGTTTCGGGCGGGGACGAGGGGAGCGCCGTCGAACGAATATATAACTGCATCGGCACCCCGATCGGCGAAATCGCATGCGGGCAGCGATTTGGCGCGCGTACAACTGACACAACGCATATATACGGCGAGCCGCTTATCTCGACTATGTCCCGGACTGCGCTGATCGAGAACGTCACCGCGATGCTGGAGGACGCGGGCTTCCTCGTCAGCGATCGGTGTGCGGTCCGGCCCAAGAGCTTCGACGTGGCGGCGCGGCGCGACGAGGACCTCGTCCTCCTGAAGATCCTCGGGAACGTCGACGCGCTCGACGCGGAGACGGGCGCGGAGATGCGCCGGCTCGGCGAGTACCTGCAGGCGACGCCGATGGTGATCGGGGTCCGGACCCGCGACGAGGAGCTGAAGCCCGGAGTCGTCTACTTTCGGCACGGCGTCCCGGTGGTCAACCCCGACACCGCCTACGACCTGTTCGTCGAGGGGATGCCCCCGCTCATCTACGCGGCCCCCGGCGGGCTCTACGTCAGCCTCGACGGCGACCTGCTGGCCGACGAGCGCGAGGAACGCGGCTGGTCGCTCGGCCGCCTCGCCACCGAGCTCGGCGTCTCGCGCCGCACCGTCTCGAAGTACGAGGACGGGATGAACGCCTCCATCGAGGTGGCGATCCAGCTGGAGGAGCTGTTCAACGAGCCGTTCTCCAGCCCGGTCGACGTGCTGGACGGCGCCGACGAGGTCCGCGACGCCGACCCGACCCCCTCGGCGCCCGAGACCGACCCCGACGACGAGCACGTTCTCCACGTGCTCACGAACGCGGGCTTCACCGTCCACCCGACCGCGCGCGCGCCGTTTAAAGCCGTCTCCGAGGACGAGGGGAGCGCCGTGACGCGGGTACTCACCGGCCACTCGACGTTCACCCCGGCGGCGGAGAAGCGCGCCCGGATCATGTCCTCGATCGGCGAGGTCGCGCGGACCCGCTCGGTCTACTTCACCGAGGAGGACGAGAAGCGCGAGTCGGTCGACGGCACCGCGCTCGTCTCCTGCGAGGAGCTCGCCGGCATCTCCGACCCCGAGGAGATCCGCGAGCTCATCCGCGACCGGGCGAAGGCGCCGTCCGAGGCCTAACGAGGCCCCCGGTTCTTCCGTTCTTCCGGGCTGTCAAGAGCGCGACGACCGCTACCGCCCGAGCAGCCGGCTGAAGAAACCGCCCTCGTTATCGTCCTCGTCGTCCTCGTCGTCCTCTCCCTCTGAGAGGGCGGTGTGCATCGTCCCGGTGTCGTCGTCGCGGAACGGGACGCTGCCGGCGAGCTCGTCGTCCGGGTCGGACTCGAGCTCCTCGTCGGGCTTCGGTCCCGTCTCGGCGCTCGGTTCCGGCGCGGATTCCGACTCTCGGTCCGTCTCGGGAGTCTCGTCCGCCGACGGCTCCGCGGGGCTTTCGGTATCCGCAGGCCCGGCGGCGGCCGCATCCTCGCCGGGGGCCTCGGCGTCCGCCGGTCCGTCGCTCGACGACTCGCTGCCCCCGGTCGAGTCGGGGGTCTCGTCGCCTTCCTCGTCGAAGCGCTCCGCTTCAGGGCCCGATTCGATCATCGCCTCGAGGTCGTCGCCGTCGACGTGGGCCTCACCGACCGTCTCCGTCTCTCCGCCGACGGCGCCGCTCTCGGCGGCCTCCGGGTCGCTCTCGGCGTCGTCTTCGGCGGGGTCACCGGGGTCAGCATCCTCGGCCTCTCCGATATCCTCGACGGGCGATTCCGCGGCGACGATGATGTCCTCCTCGTCGCCCGGCTCGCCGAGGCCGCCTTGGTCGGAGTCGGCGACGATGATCTCCTCCTCGTCCAGCGAAACGTCAGTTCCTCCGGAGTCGTCTGTCTCAGCCGCTTCGTCCGGGTCGGCGCTCTCGTCCGGTCCCTCGGCGTCCGGCGGAGAGCCGTCTTCGCCCGCGTTCGTCTCGTCGTCGGCCTCCGCGTCTTCCGTCGTCGCGTCGACGGCGGCGAGCCCCGGACCGTCGATCGCCGCGCCGGTCAGCGCGCGCGTCAGGTCCCGGTACGCGCGGGTCGCCGCCGCGTCCGGAGCGAAGAGGGGGAGCGCCCGGTCCGCCTCCGCCGCGCGCAACACCGCGTCGTCCTCGGGGATCCGGCCGATCACGGGGGTGGCGAGCGTCTCTTCCACCGCGTCGATCGGGCCGTCGTCCGCGGCGGTCGCGGGGTCGAGGCGGGTGATCGCGGCGCCGGCGACGGAGCCGCCGAGCCGCTCGGTCAGCTGGCGCGTCTTCTCGGTGTCTCCGAGGGCGCTCCGCTCGGCGGTGGAGACGAGCAGGGTCTCGTCCGCGAGCCCGAGCGGGAGCGTGGAGTCGTGGGAGAGGCCGGCGCCGGCGTCGACGAACACGTAGTCGGCGTCGTCGAAGGCGTCGACGACATCCCGGAGCCCGGAGGGCTCGGCCGCCGCGTACGCGTCGAGGTCCGCCGCGCCGGGGACGACGCGGAGGCCGGCCGGCCCCTCGTGGACCGCGTCGGGGGGGTCGGCCGCCCCCGCCAGCACGTCGTGGAGGGTGATCCCGCCGGGGGTCACGCCCACGGCCGCCGCGAGGTTCGCCATGCCGAGGTCGGCGTCGATCGCGACGACGTCGGCGCCCGAGTCGGCCAGGAGCGTCGCCACCGCCGCGGTCGTGGTGGTCTTCCCGACCCCACCTTTCGCCGACGCGACCGCATACACCGTTGCCATACGGTGAGGGTCCGGCGACTGGTACTTAAAGGTAGGCGGCGGCGGGGCGATCGCGGCGGCGTTTCCGCGCGGTGGGCCGCCCGAATCGGCGGAAGCGCGCGCGCACTTTCGCAAACACCTTATACGTCGCTTGTGGAGTTTCAGGCGATTAGTAGCATGGCGAGACCAGAGGTGCTCGACCGGATCAAGGAGGCTGAAACGGAGGCGGACGAGATCATCGCGGAGGCGGAATCGGACGCCGACGAGCGCCTCGCCGAGGCTCGACAACGCGCGGAGGAGATCCGCGCGGAGGCCGAGGAAGAGGCGGACTCCGAGGCCGACGACCGGCTGGCGGCGGCCCGCGAGGAGATCGAGGAACGCCGCGAGGAGATCCTCGAATCGGGTCGTGCCGACCGCGACGAGCTCGAACGCGAGGCCCGCGACCGCGTGGACTCGGCCGTCGACTACGCCGTCGAACGGTTCGAAGAAGCGGTGAACCAACAGGCCGAGGAGGCGGTGGATGCTCAGGCCTGAGCGGATGAGCAAGGTGTCGGTGACGGGCTCGAAGCGCGTCATCGACGACGTGATCGAGGCGACGTACGAACACCACTCCCTGCACGTCACCGACTACGACGAGCGCTACGAGGGCTTCTCGCCCGGCGAGTCGCTCGACGGCGCCGAGACCGTCAACGAGAAGCTCGTCACCGTGCGCTCGCTGGAGAGCATCCTCGACATCGAGGGCGACGAGGCCGACGGGGTCCGCCCGCTCGACGACGAGGAGCTCGAGGCGGAGCTCGCCGACGTGCGCGATCGCGTCAACGATCTCAACGACCGCCGCGACGAGCTCCGTGGCGAGATCCGCGATCGGGAGGAGGAGATCGAGCGGATGGAGCCGTTCGCGGATCTGGGGATCGAGCTCGACCTGCTCGGCGGCTACGACTCGCTCGAGGTCGTCGTCGGGGAGGCGAAGCCGGAGGCGGTCGAAGCGGCGCTCGCCGACGCGGAGGGGATCGACTCCTTCGAGGTGTTCGCCGGGAGCGACGTCGTCGCGATCTTCGCGCGGCCCGCCGACGGCGCCGAGGAGGGCGTCCTGCAGGACTCGCTCGTGGGCGTCGATATCGCGCTGCTCGAGGTGCCGGACGCGGACGCGAGCCCGAGCGACTACGTCGCGGAGCTGGAGCGCGAACGCGAGGAGCTCCAGAACGACCTCACCGAGGTCGAAGCGAAGCTCGCGGCGGTGAAAGAGGAGGCGGCCGGCTTCCTGCTGCGCGCCGAAGAGCAGCTCACCATCGAGGCCGAGAAGAAGCAGGCGCCACTCTCCTTCGCGACCACCGAGAACGCCTTCATCGCTGAGGGGTGGGTCCCGACCGAGACGTTCCCCGACCTGCAGGCGGCCATCGCCGACGCGGTCGGCGACCACGCCGAGGTAGAGGAGCTCGAGCGCGCGTCGTTCACACCCGACGGCGACCACCACACCGAGGCGGTCGCGGACGGCGGCGCCGAGCCCGAGGCGGCCACGGACGGCGGCCACGCGACCCACGGCAGCGACGACCCGCCGGTCGTCCAGGACAACGGGGGCGCGGCCGGCCCCTTCGAGGTGCTCGTGCGAGGTTTCGGGCGGCCGAAGTACTCGGAGTTCGACCCGACGCTTCTGGTCTTCCTCACGTTCCCGCTCATGTTCGGCTTCATGATCGGCGACGTGGGGTACGGCGTGCTGTACGCCGCCATCGGCGTCTTCCTGTACCGCAACTACGAGGGGACGTTCCGCGAACTCGGCGCCGTCGCGCTGTGGGCCGGCGGCTTCACGATCCTGTTCGGTATCTACTTCGGGATCGACGTGTTCGGCTACCACGCCTACCAGCTGCTGCCGGGTGACGTCCACTGGCCGGTGGCCGGAAAGGGGCTCTCGCCCGCCGACATCGACTGGGCGCTGTCGTTCCTCGTCGCCAGCGTGCTGTTCGGGCTCGTGCATCTGAACGTGGGGCACATCCTCTCGTTCGTGAGCAACTACCAGCAGCACGACCTGAAACACGCGATGTACGAGGGCGGCTCGTGGCTGCTGATCCTCAACGGCGCGTGGATCTGGATCTTCAGCCAGCACCTCCCCGGCCCGAAGCCGGAGTTCCTGTTCGAGTCGTTCTCGATACTCACCTTCGGGGCGGTGTCGTTCGGCGGCTTCCCGGTCGCCGTCGGGTACGCCGCCATCGTGGCGGTCCTCCTAGGAATTGTCCTGCTCGCGATCGGCGAGCCGCCGGAGCTCGCCGAGGTGCTCGCACCGATCGTCAACGTGATTTCGTACGCCCGGATCATGGCGGTGCTGCTCGCGAAGGGCGGGATGGCGCTCGCGGTGAACCTGCTCGCGTTCGGCGCGTACATCGACGGCGGCGGAGACGGGAGCTTCCACTTCATCTTCAGCGCCGACTACCTCGCCGAGGTCCAGAACACCGCTGACTACGAGCTGGTCTTCGCGGGGATGACGACCGCGTTCGACCCGGCATCGATCGGCGCAGTCGGCGTCCTCGCGCTCGTCGCCGGGATCGTCGTCGCGATCGTCGGCCACATCGTCGTCCTCGCGCTCGGGGTCACCTCCGCCGGCATTCAGGCGGTGCGCCTCGAGTACGTGGAGTTCTTCGGGAACTTCTATCAGGGCGGCGGAGACTCGTACCTGCCGTTCGGCTACGACCGGCAGTACACCGCCGAGGACGACTGACCGCAGCGTCCGCAGATCGCTGACGCGGTCCGGTTCGTCCGGCGTTCGACTTCGGGATTCGCCTCCGCGTTCGCCGCCATCGTCGGTGCACGGAGCACGGGAATGGCCGTCGTTAGTCGCACTTTTGTCCGAATCAGGGGCGCTCTATTCGGTCGTTTTGGGAAGCTTTATGACCACTGTGGCGGCAACTAGCAACTGTTCGGAGACGAGCAACCGCAACTACTACCAATGCTTGAAGCTACCAACGAACTCGGGAACGTCGCACTGCAGGCCGGTGGAACGCTGACTGACGCCAACGCCGCGGCAGCACTCGCTGTCGGGCTGGCGGCGCTCGGTGCGGGCTACGCCGAGCGGGGTATCGGTTCCGCGGCCGTCGGCGCGATGGCCGAGGACGACGATCTGTTCGTCAACGGGCTCATCCTGACTGTCCTTCCCGAGACGATCGTCATCCTCGCGCTCGTCGTCGTCTTCATCGTCTAAGCGGCACTCCCTTTCACACCAATGAGTTTGGACACTGTCGTTGAGGACGTTCGAGACGAAGCCCGCGCGCGTGCAGAGGAAATCCGTGAGGCGGCGGAGTCCGAGGCAGACGAGATCGTCGCCGAGGCGGAGGCCGACGCCGAGCGCATCCGCGAAGAGCGGCTCGCCGAGGTCGATCGACAGATCGACCAGGAGCGCGAGCAGACGCTCTCCTCGGCCAAACTCGAGGCCAAACAGGAGCGGCTCGGCGCCCGTCGAGACGTCTTGGAGGACGTCTACGACGACGTCGAGGCCGCCATCGAGGGGCTCGACGGCGACCGCCGCCGCGAGCTGACCGAGACGCTGCTCGACGCGACCCTCGCGGAGTTCGACGACGACGAAGACGTCGCCGTCTACACCCGTCCCGAGGACGTCGAGCTCGTCGAGGAGCTCGTCGAGGACCGCAACGCCGCGGTCGACGGCGAGGTCGACTGCCTCGGCGGCGTCGTCGCCGAGAGCGACACCTCTCGCGTTCGCGTGAACAACACGTTCGACTCGATCCTGGAATCCGTCTGGGACGACGAGTTGAAGAACATCTCGGAGCAGCTGTTCGACCAATGAGCGCCGTCGGGAGCTCGAACCCAGAGTACGTCGTCGCGCGGGTTCGTGCCCGCCGCGGCAGCCTCTACGGCGACGAGGAGTACCGGAAGCTGACCCGGATGGGCCCGGCGGAGATCGCCCGGTTCATGGAGGAGTCGAGCTACGGCGCGGACATCAACGCGCTCGGCAGCCGCCATGGCGGCGTGGACCTGATCGAGTACGCGTTGAACCGGAACCTCGCCGAGCAGTTCGACGACATCCTCGACTGGAGCGAGGGGTCGCTGTACGACCTGATCGCCCGGTACCTCCGCAAGTTCGACGCGTGGAACGTGAAGACGGTCATCCGCGGCGTCTACACGGACGCGGACCAGTCGGCGATCGAGGTCGACCTGATCCGCGCCGGCGAGTTCGACGACCGCCGGATCCGGCGCCTGCTGGAGGCCGACTCGATCGACGCCGTCGTCGAGGTGCTCGAAGACACGATCTACGGGGACCCGCTGCGGGAGGCGTACGCCGAGTACGAGGAGACCGACACGCTCGTTCCGCTGGAGAACGCCGTCGACCGCGCGTTTTACGAGCGGCTCCTGTCGGGGCTCGGCAACGCCGAACCGACCCGACAGTACGAGGCGTTCCTCAGGGCGGAGGTCGACTTCCGGAACGCGACGAACGCCCTCCGGCTCGCCCGGTCGGGCGCGGACATCGACCCCGCGGCGTACTTCATCGAGGGCGGCGAGCTGTTCACTCGCGACTCGCTCGCGCGGCTCGCGCGGAACCTCGACGAGCTCGTGGAGTACATCGGGGACAGCCAGTACGGCGAGGAGCTCGGTCCGGCGCTGCGCGAACTCGAGGAGGCGGACAGCCTCATCGCGTTCGAGCACGCGACCGACGCCGCGCTGCTGGCGTACGGCGACCGGCTCGGGACGATCCACCCGGTGTCGGTCACCCCGATCATCTCCTACATCCTCGCGAAGGAGCGCGAGGTGGAGAACATCCGAGCGATCGCCCGCGGGAAGGAGGCCGGGTTGCCGGCCGACCAGATCGAATCGGAGCTGGTGATAACATGAGCCAGGAGATCGCCGTCGTCGGGAGCCCCGAGTTCACGACCGGGTTCCGGCTCGCCGGCGTGCGGAAGTTCGAGAACGTACCGGACGACGAGAAGGACGAGCGGCTCGACGACGCCGTCGAACGGACCCTCGACGACGAGGGAACCGGCATCATCGTGATGCACGAGGACGACCTCGGCCACCTCTCGCGGGGGACCCGTGAGGCGGTGGAGGGGAGCATCGAACCCGTGCTCGTGACGCTCGGCGGGTCCGGCGCCGGCAGCGGCGGGCTGCGCGACCAGATCAAACGAGCCATCGGGATCGACCTGATGGAGGAGGACGACTAATATGAGTAAAGCAGAATCCACGGAGACCACCATCAGCGAAGACGGTGTTATCCAAAGCGTGAGCGGTCCGGTCGTGAGCGCCCGCGACCTCGACGCCCGCATGAACGACGTCGTCTACGTCGGCGACGAAGGCCTCATGGGGGAAGTGATCGAGATCGAAGGCGACATCACGACCGTTCAGGTGTACGAGGAGACCTCCGGGGTCGCCCCCGGCGAACCCGTCGAGAACACGGGCGAGCCGCTGTCGGTCGACCTTGGTCCGGGAATGCTGGACGCCATCTACGACGGCGTCCAGCGCCCCCTGGACGTGCTGGAGGGCAAGATGGGCAGTCCGTACCTCGACCGCGGGGTCGACGCGCCCGGCATCGACCTCGAGAAGGAGTGGGAGTTCGAGCCCACCGTCGAGGTCGGCGACGAGGTCGGCCGCGGCGACGTGGTCGGCGTCGTCGAGGAGACGGTCACCATCGACCACAAGGTGATGGTGCCGCCGGACGCCCTCGAGGAGGATGAGACCACCGAGGTCGCCGCTATCGAGGCGGGCTCGTTCGACGTCACCGAGACGGTGGCCGAGCTCGCCAACGGGACGGACGTCTCGATGCACCAGGAGTGGCCCGTCCGCGAGGCGCGCCCCTCCGAGAACAAGAAGACGCCCCGGACGCCGCTGGTGTCCGGGCAGCGCATCCTCGACGGCCTGTTCCCCATCGCGAAGGGCGGGACGGCCGCGATCCCGGGGCCGTTCGGCTCCGGAAAGACGGTCACCCAGCACCAGCTCGCGAAGTACGCCGACGCGGACATCATCGTCTACGTCGGCTGCGGCGAGCGCGGCAACGAGATGACCGAGGTCATCGAGGACTTCCCCGAGCTGGAGGACCCGGCCAACGGCAACCCGCTGATGGCCCGCACCTCGCTCATCGCGAACACGTCGAACATGCCCGTCGCGGCGCGTGAGTCCTGCATTTACACGGGGATCACGATCGCCGAGTACTACCGCGACATGGGGTACGACGTGGCGCTGATGGCCGACTCCACCTCGCGGTGGGCGGAGGCCATGCGCGAGATCTCCTCCCGGCTGGAGGAGATGCCCGGCGAGGNGAGGGGTACCCCGCGTACCTCGCCGCCCGGCTCGCGCAGTTCTACGAGCGCGCCGGCTACTTCGAGAACGTCAACGGGACGGAGGGGTCCGTCTCGGCGATCGGCGCGGTGTCGCCGCCCGGCGGCGACTTCTCCGAGCCGGTCACCCAGAACACCCTGCGCATCGTGAAGACGTTCTGGGCGCTCGACGCGGACCTGGCGGAGCGCCGCCACTTCCCGTCGATCAACTGGAACGAGTCGTACTCGCTGTACAAAGACCAGCTCGATCCGTGGTTCGAGAACGAGGTCGCCGACGACTGGGCCGAGAAGCGCCAGTGGGCGGTCGACGTGCTCGACGAGGAGACCGAGCTGCAGGAGATCGTCCAGCTCGTCGGGAAGGACGCCCTGCCCGACGACCAGCAGCTCACCCTGGAGGTCGCCCGCTACCTGCGCGAGGCGTACCTCCAGCAGAACGCGTTCCACCCGGTGGACACGTACTGCCCGCCGGAGAAGACGTACCTCATGCTGACGACGATCGAGACGTTCAACGACGAGGCGTTCAGAGCGCTCGAGGCGGGCGTCCCCGTCGAGGAGATCGTCGACACCGAGGCCGCCCCCCGGATCAACCGGATCGGCGTCCAGGAGGACTACGAGGAGTACGTCGAGGAGCTCAAAGCGGAGATCACCGAGGAACTCCGGAGCCTCTACTAACATGAAAGAGTATCAGACCATCACCGAGATCAGCGGTCCCCTCGTGTACGCCGAGGTCGACGAGGCCATCGGCTACGACGAGATCGTCGAGATCGAGACGGCACAGGGGGAGACGCTGCGCGGACAGGTGCTCGAATCCTCGGAGGGCGTCGTCGCCATCCAGGTGTTCGAGGGCACCTCCGGTATCGACCAGAACGCGTCCGTCCGCTTCCTGGGCGAGACGATGAAGATGCCCGTCACCGAGGACCTCCTCGGACGGGTCCTCGACGGCTCCGGCCGGCCGATCGACGACGGCCCGGAGATCGTCCCCGAGGAGCGACAGGACATCGTCGGCGCGGCGATCAACCCGTACTCCCGGGAGTACCCCGAGGAGTTCATCGAGACGGGCGTCTCCGCGATCGACGGGATGAACACCCTCGTCCGCGGCCAGAAGCTCCCGATCTTCTCGAGCTCCGGCCAGCCGCACAGCGAGCTGGCGATGCAGATCGCCCGGCAGGCCAGCGTGCCCGAAGAGGAGGAGGGCGACGACGAGGAGAGCTCCGAGTTCGCCGTCATCTTCGGCGCGATGGGGATCACCCAGGAGGAGGCCAACGAGTTCATGCAGGACTTCGAGCGCACCGGCGCCTTAGAGCGCTCCGTCGTCTTCATGAACCTCGCGGACGACCCCGCCGTCGAGCGGACGGTCACCCCGCGGATGGTGCTCACCACGGCCGAGTACCTCGCCTTCGAGAAGGACTACCACGTCCTCGTCATCCTGACGGACATGACCAACTACTGCGAGGCGCTCCGCGAGATCGGGGCGGCCCGCGAGGAGGTCCCGGGGCGACGCGGCTACCCCGGATACATGTACACCGACCTGGCGCAGCTGTACGAGCGCGCCGGCCGGATTCAGGGGCGTGACGGCTCGGTGACGCAGATCCCGATCCTCACGATGCCGGGCGACGACGACACCCACCCGATCCCGGACCTGACCGGGTACATCACGGAGGGGCAGATCTACGTCGACCCCGACCTGAACAGCCAGGGCCTGCAGCCGCCGATCAACGTCCTCCCCAGCCTGTCGCGGCTGATGGACGACGGGATCGGCGAGGGGCTCACCCGCGAGGACCACGCCGACGTGAAAGACCAGATGTTCGCGGCGTACGCGGAGGGCGAGGACCTGCGCGACCTCGTGAACATCGTCGGTCGCGAGGCGCTGTCGGAGCTCGACAACAAGTACCTCGACTTCGCGGACGCCTTCGAGTCGGAGTTCGTCGACCAGGGCTTCGACCAGAACCGCGACATCGAAGAGACGCTCTCCATCGGCTGGGACCTGCTCTCGATGCTTCCGAAGGACGCCCTCAACCGGATCGACGAGGAGTTCATCGAGGAGTACTACCGGGAAGAGGACTCGGAGCGGCAGGTCGTCGAAGCGGCCGACTGACGCGGCACCTTCTCTCTACTCTTTCGCACTCCACCACCGCGAGCGGTCGCGCCGAGCGACTGCGTCGGGAACCGACGGCAGAGCGGCGCAGTCACCGAAGCGATCGGTCTCGGATATCCCGCCGGCAACTCCTCGCCGCTTACTCCTCGTCGACCGGGTCGTCGCCGACGGCGAGGTCGATCACGTTCTCGCGGCCGAGCCGGAGCTTCTCCACCTCGCCGTCGTCGGCCATCCGCGAGAGCACGCGCGAGGTCTTCGACTTCGACCAGCCGAACTCCGCGACCATGTCGGACTGCTTCATGCGCCCGCCGCGCTCTCGGAGGGCGCGCCTGACCTGATCCTCGTCCGTGAGAAGTTCCGTATCGATCGCCTCGGACTCCTCGTTGGGGACAGCGTCCGCGGGCTCGTTCCCGGTGGAGTCGCGCCCCGCAGACCCTGCGAGAGCGGCGGCAGCTGCGGTCGAACCGCCGTTCGCCGAGGCGGCGGCGTTCGGCTGTCCGGCGTCGCTCGGTCCGGACTCGTCGGCCGGTGATCGGTCGTCGATCTCCGAGCCGGCGAGACCGAGCCGACCGGTCCGCAGGACGTAGGTGGCGAATCCGACCGCCGCGACGAGAACGATGGCGGCGAGCGCGGCGAACAGGGTCGCGTTGCCGGCGCCGCCCGGACCAGCCTCGCCGTCGGCGCCATCGCTACCGGCGTCGCCTCCGCCGCCGCCGGTCGTCGCCGGTACGGCGCGAACGCTCGGCCGGCCCTCACCGAAGTCCTCGCGACCGCGCCACTCGACCGTCCCGTCACCGGCGTCCGCGGGATCCGGATCGGCAGACTCGACCGCGTACCCCTCCGGCGCCGAGACGGTCAGCGCGTCGTCGTCGTCGATGAAGAATCCCCCGGCGAAGACGTCGCCGACGACGACCGCGTCGCCCTCGACCGCGGCGAAGCCGGTCCACGTGAACCGGAAGCTGACGACGCCCCAGCGCCGGGGAACCTCTTGGATCCCGGTCTCGGCCTCGAAATCGGTCGCGCGCATCTCGCGGTCCGACGACTCGTTCGCGGCCGCGACGGCGCCGGACATCCGCTCGGCGAACGGGTTGAGGTAGCGGCTCGTGTTCGCGCGGAACCGCTCTTGGAACCGCTCGTACTCCGCCGCGTCGGAGTCGTTTTCGAGCCGCGTTCGGAGGGTGATCTCCCACGTCGCCGAGCCGTCGGTGGCGAGATCGATCCGGGTGATCGTGTTGTCCGGCGCGGGCTGGTCGTCCGTTTGGGGGACCGCGGCCGACTGCGCGCCCGCCGGAGCGACGAGCGCGACGGCCGCCAGACAGCAGGCGACGACGAGGAGGGCGGCGATCGATCCGGCCGTCCGATCGCGTCGACTCATTAGTGTACGGTTTTCCGCCGCCGAGGTTAAACCCACAGATCGTCTCGAAGCGGCGCCGTGAAACGCGGTGCAAATCGGCGCAACGGTCGGTCGTCGAGGCGAAACGCGGCGAAACGGAGGGCAACAGACCGCCACGGTCGACTCGGTATATGTGGGTGGCGTCCGTCGGCGAGTCCGTAATGCACGGCACACGACTCCTGACGGTTCTGGTGGCGCTGGGGCTCATCGTGGGCTCCGTGCCGGGCGGCGCGGTCGGGGCAGCCGGCGCCGCCGACGCGGCGGACGTCGACTCGCCCGACGGGGCGATAGAGCGTCTCGACGCGTCGACCGCCTCCACACAGACGGACGGAAACGCGACGAACGACGGAAACGCGAACGACAGCGACGGCGACGGCGCGTCGAGAGCGACGGTCGGACAGCAGCTCGCGACGATCATCGCCGTCACCGACGACGAGGTGTCGGGCGACGTGACGGCGTCGTCGCTCGACGCGGCGCTCGAGGACGCGAACGAGTCCGAACGAGCGGCGGTTCTCGCGGAGCGGTCCGCCGCGCTTCGCGAGCGCGCCGACGAGATCGTCGCCGACCAGCGCGAGGCGCGCGTCGCCTACGAGGACGGCGAGATAACTCGCGGCGAGTTCGCACAGCGGCTCGCGGTCCTCGCCGGACAGGCTCGGACGGTCGACCGCGGCTTCGAGCGGGTCGCGGAGGGCGCCGACGGCACCTCCGGAATCGAGCTTCGGGCGGCCGGCTACGATCGGGGCGCGAACGCCGACGCCCGGGAGCGACTCACCCGCGTGACGGGGACCGGTGCGAGCGCGCTGCTCGCGCAGTACACCGGTGAGCGCGCCGGCGAGTTCTCGCTGGAGGTCGACGGCGGCGTCTCCATCGAAGTCGAGAGCGACGGCGGCGAGCGGTCGCGCGAGATCGAGCGCGACCAGCCCGGTGACGGGAGCTTCAACGTGACACAGAGCGAGGCGCTCACCGCCGCCACCGCACAGCTGTCGACCGACGACGACGGCGAGTGGACGCTCCGGTCCGCCGATCGCAACGAGGACGACGGCTACTACGAGTTCGAGTTCACCTTCTTCGGCCCGGAGACGACCGGCGAGGCCGAAGTGAGCGTCGACGGCCAGACCGGCGAAGCGTTCGAGTTCGAGGAAGAGCTCGAACCGCGTGAGCAGGACGGCGGCGACGCCGACGAGACCCCCCTCTCGATCTCGATCGCCAACGGCACGGCCGAGCCGGGCGCGACGGTGACGCTCCGCGTGACGGCCGCCGGCGAACCCGTCGAGGGCGCGACCGTCGAACTGGACGACCAGGACGCCGGAACGACCGACGCGGACGGGCGGATTACGGTGACGCTGCCCGACGACGAGGAGGTCGACATCGAGGTCGAAGATGGCGACCGCGAGGGCGAACTTGAGGTCACGCTCCGGACGGGGGCCGGCGGCGACGGCGACGACGACCTCGGCGAACGGCTCGCCGTGGACGGTTCCGTCGAGAACGAGACCGTCGAGGTCTCGGTGACCTACGACGGCGAGGGCGTCGGGGGCGTCTCCGCCTACGTCGACGACGAACTGGTCGGAACGACCGACGCGGACGGGACCCTCTCGTTCGACGCGCCCGGCGTCGACGACGAGCTGGAGGTCACGCTGGAAAAGGGCGCGTTCGAAGCCGAACTCGAGTTCGAGGTCGGTGCGGACGGCACGCTCGTGGCCGGCGACATCGATGTCGACGAGCGCGACGCGGACGACGAAGACGACGACGCGGACGGCGACGACGCGGACGGCGACGACGCGGACGATGCGGACGACGAAGACCTCTCAGTCGCCGTCGTCTCCGGCGACCCCGCTCCCGGTGCGACGGTGACGGTGGAGGTGACCGACGCCGACGGCGAGCCCGTCGAGGGCGCGAGCGTCGAGGTCGAAGGCGAGTCGGTCGGAACGACCGACGCGGACGGACGGATCGCGGTGACGCTCCCGACCGACGACGACGAAGTCGAGGTCGAGGTCGAAGACGGCGACCGCGAGGGCGAACTCGAGATCGAGTTCGACGCGGACGATGAGGACGAGGCCGACGCCGATGACACGGAGGACGCCGATGACGCGGAGGACGCCGACGATGAAGGTGACGACAATGACGACGACAGAGACGACGACGATGAAGACGACGATGCTGACGACGACAGAGACGACGATGATGAAGATGACGACGATGACGACGACGAGGAGGACGAGTGATTCGTTCTCGCGGTCGGATCGTTGCCGTCGCCGCCGCCGTCGCGTCGGTCGCGGTGATCGGCGCGTTCCTCGCACCGGGCGTCGCGGCGCTCGACGGACCGGGAACGGAGCCGGCGGTCGAAGAGGGGTCGTCGTTCGTCGTCGCGCTCGACGCGGACGGCGACGCGACGGTCGCGCTCGTGTTGACGTACGACCTCGCTGACGCCGACGACGAGGCGGCGTTCGAGGAGCTTCGCGAGCGCCCCGAGAACGTCACGGATCGGTTCGACGACCGCATGACGCGGATCGCCGAGCGGACCGCGGCCGAGACGGGACGCGAGATGAGCGTCTCCGACGTGCGGGCCGAGGTCGAGTCGACGGACGGGACGGGCGTCGTTCGACTCTCGGCGACGTGGGCGAACCTCGCCGCGGTCGACGGCGACCGGCTGGTCGTGAGCGAGCCGTTCGAAAGCGCGTTCCGTCCGGACCGACCGTTCGTGCTCGTCGCGCCCGACGGGTACGTGCTCGCCGACGCCACGGTCGAGGCGGACGCGACGACTCGGACGGACGGAACCGGCGCCGCAATCGCCGAGTGGAGCCCCGGCACGGACTTGTCCGGGTTCTCGGCCGCGTTCGCGCCCGCGGAGACCGGCGGCGTCACCGAGGGGTCGCTGCCGACACCGCTGGTCCCGACGCTGGCGCTCCTCGCGGCGGGACTGCTCGGCTACGCTGGCTGGCGACGGGCGTAGTCGGAGCGAGCTGTAGCGGGCTGTGAGACCGATCGCCACGGGTCCCACCGGGTCGCGCCCCCGTCGTCGGCCCCACCGGACCCGAACGGGGACCGCCATCCCGAATTCCGCCGTCGGGAGCGGTCGCCCGTCGCTGTCAGAGGCACGCGGCCCGTCCCGGGGTCACTTTTTACCTGAATTGAGGCGCTAAGGCCCCTTCCTCAACGAACGAGCGAAGCGAGTGAGTAGGGAGGGGATACAGCGTTCACAAGAGCGGAGCTCTTGTGCGCGGACGAGACGCTCTGCGTCTCGTCAACGCCGCACGGATTTTAAACACGTTCGACGCTCGGCCCACAGGCCCACGCAACGAAACAACTATGCGCACAGATACGCATAATGCGTATGTAGTGAGGCGGAAGAACATCACCATCCGCGAAGACCAAGCCGAGTGGGTCGAGGAGAACCATCTTAACCTCTCGTCGTTCGTTCGCGGACAACTTGACGAACTCATCGAAGAACGCTCGTGAAATACAACTACAGGTATCGACTCCGACCGTCCGACGCTCTCGAAGAACAGTTAGCGTGGACTGTCGATACCTGTAGACAGGTCTACAACCACTTTCTCCACCGACTCAACCGCACCGACGACACCTCGGCATACTCCGAGCAGAAGCTCCTGCCGAGTCTCAAGAAGTGGTGGAGAGACCTGAAAAGCGTTCACTCGAAGGTACTACAGAAGGTCGTGCAACGGCTGTACGACAACCTCTCGACACTACGAGAGCGCAAAGAGAACGGCTACCGCGTCGGGATGCTCAAGTGGAAGGCACCGGGCGAGTACCGCAGTTTCACCTACAGTCAATCCGGCTTCAAGCTCAAGAACACGGGCGGTCGGACGCGACTGTGGCTCTCAAAACTCGGAGAAATCCCGCTCACCTTCCACCGCGACCTCCCCGACGACGCCGACATTAAGACCGTCACGGTCAAGCAAGAACCTACCGGGAAGTGGTACGCCATTCTCGGCATCGAGACGCCCGACGACCCGCCGGAGAAGCCGGAGAATCCCGAGAACTGCGTCGGTATCGACGTGGGGATTCTCAAGTACGCCCACGACACCGACGGAACCGCCGTCGAATCCCTCGACCTGTCCGACGAACGCGAACGTTTGGAACGCGCACAGCGCGACCTCTCGCGGAAACAGCACGGGGCGGACAATTGGGAGAAACAGCGTCGGGTCGTGGCAGAACGCCACGCCGAGTTGAAGAACAAGCGCCGCGACTTCCTTCACAAACTCTCGAACTACTACGCTCGAGAGTACGACTTCGTGGCCGTCGAGGACTTGGACGCGAAGGGGTTGGTCGAACTACCGGGCAACTCGCGGAACCGGGCAGGTGCGGCGTGGGGGACGTTCCTGCGGATGCTCAAATACAAGTGCGAACGCGAAGGAACGCACTTCGTTGCTGTGAATCCGCGCGGAACGACGAAAGAGTGTGCGTCCTGTGGCGTTTCGACCGAGAAACCGTTGTGGGTGCGCGAACACTCCTGCCCGGCGTGTGGGTTCGAGGCGGACAGAGACGCGAACGCAGCGTGGAATATTCTTTCTCGCGGTGTGAAGAAGCGGTTAGGAGCGGGACGCTCCGAATCAACGCCTGTGGAGACTGCGCTCCCTATGTCCTCGGTTGTGGATGCAAAGCGCGTCGTGGAAACAGGAAGCCCCACCCTCAAGCGCGAGGGCGTCAGCCCGAGCGGTAGGGTGGGGTAGTTCACTCTGCTACGACCGACGGATCCGTCGCTGTTCGACTGCCGATCCGCCCCGTGAGCACGTCACGACTGAAAAGAATTATCCGCCTCGGAGCGGAACCGTTCCCCAACAAGATGGCCAAGGACGTCAAACCGACACGGAAGAACCTGATGGCGATCGAGGACCGCATCGAGCTCTCCGAGCGCGGTCACGACACGCTCGAACAGAAGCGTGACGGCCTCATCATGGAGTTCATGGACATCCTCGATCAGGCGCAAGACGTCCGGTCGGACGTGTCCGAGAACTACGAGACGGCTCAGCGCAAGATCGACATGGCCCGCGCGATGGAAGGCGACGTCGCCGTCCGCGGCGCGGCCGCGGCGCTGAAAGAGCACCCCGAGATCACGACCCAGTCGAAGAACATCATGGGCGTCGTGGTCCCGCAGATCGAGTCCTCGAAGGTGCGGAAGAGCCTCGACGAGCGGGGGTACGGGTTGCTCGGCTCCTCCGCCCGGATCGACGAGGCGGCCGACGCCTACGAGGAGCTGTTGGAGAAGGTCATCCTCGCCGCCGAGGTCGAGACGGCGATGAAGAAGATGCTCACGGAGATCGAGACCACGAAGCGCCGCGTGAACGCCCTCGAGTTCACGCTGCTTCCGACCCTCTACGAGAACCAGGAGTACATCGAGCAGAAGCTCGAAGAACAGGAGCGCGAAGAGATCTTCCGCATG
Source organism: Halorubrum lipolyticum DSM 21995 (assembly GCF_000337375.1). Lineage (GTDB taxonomy): Archaea > Halobacteriota > Halobacteria > Halobacteriales > Haloferacaceae > Halorubrum > Halorubrum lipolyticum. The sequence goes on from NZ_AOJG01000017.1 coordinate 160,165, forward strand.
AAGAAGATCAAAGCGAAAAAGGAGGAGGAGGAGAAGGCGGAGGCCGAGGCGGCCGCCGAGGCCGAGGCCGCGGCGGTCGAGGATCCCGAGCCCGCGGACTGACGTCCTCGAACTCTCGTTCTCACGTCGATCGATCGCCACGCTTCAGTTTCCATGTCCTGTCCCCACTGCGACGCCGACGTCGTCGCGTTCGCCGTCCCGCCCGCGCTCCGCGAGCACGCGCCGGATCCCCTGACCGCGATCTGCACGCGGTGTCTCCTGACGTTCCCGGCCGCCGAAGCCGACGTGACGCTCGACGAGCGTTCCACCGACGACACAGACCCCGACTTCTCCGCGGTCGATCCCGCGTTCCCCGCCGGCGAGGCGGGCGTCGCGCTCGCGCTCGCCTGCGGTCACCTCGAGTCGCTCGCGCTCAACCGGGCGTCGATCGAGGCGCTCGTCGAGCACGCGGAGCGGTCGGGGGCGGACGCCTTCGCCTTCTTCGAGCGACTCGACGCCGACGACGCCGCGTTCGACCTCGAACGGCGGCGGGCGGCGCTGCTCGACATGGTGTAGCGGCTCTGTTGTAATCCCCAGCGAGTGAGACACCCTGATCCCGTGGCGATCGGTGCGGACACGGCGGTGATCGATAGCGGGAGTAGGTATAGGACGTCGTGAGTGAGGTCATTTATAAGCGATCGAGTGGTGTTGCTGTCGGCTCTTTATAACTGATTGATGATGGATCGGCGGCGAACACCTCCAAAGCCCCAGCGGCGACGGCTCGCGCGGCTTGCTGTGCTCCTCGGTCGCTGCGCTCTCTGCGGTGCTTCCGTCGCCGAGCTTCGCCCTCGCGGCAGCGAGGCGCTTCGCGCCTCTGGAAGCCGGCGGCGTTGCCGCCGGCGACTGCCCCTTTGAGTCCCACCCACCCGCAACCGCACCGCACCTCACGCCTCCCCAGCCTCGTCGGTCCCCTGCGGCGACCGACTCCCTCGCACCGGCGGTTCGCGGCCCTGCGGGCCGCTCACCGGGGTGCGCCACCGCACCGTTTGTTTATAAGCGATCGTCGCCGTCGCTCATATCCTTTTAAATACTGGATCGACGCCATCGATCTGCAATACCTACTCCCGCTATCGATCAAGACGGACCGCTCAGTGGCTACTGTTTCACCCGGCTCTGTTCTCGTCTTGGCCGTCGTTGATATCGATTCCGTCGGGATCGTTCCACTCGTCGTCCTCGTCGTCCTCGTCGTCCGCCTCGGTCCCGGCCGGACCGAGCCCCTTCTCTCCGCGCCGGCGCTCGTGGACGGCGAGGCCGGCCTTGCGCGCGTCGTTCCCCTGCGCGTAGGGGTCCTCGGACGGGTCGTAGTCGAGTTCGCCGCGCTCGAACACGTACGCGAAGAAGCCGAACAGCGGGACGAAGAAGGCGATGAGCGCCCACTTCCGCCGGTCCATCCCGTGGTTCGGCGCGTCGAGGTACGCGTAGGCCGCGAAGGCGACGAGCCACACGAGCGGGACGCCGACGAGGATGACGGCGACGAGCGGTTGCATACTCTCGCTTCGACCTCGACGATATAAACGCACGGGTCAGATCCACGACGCGCACGGGACGGCTCCGCCGAACTCGAACGCCCGCGCGACCGCCGAAGGACACTATCCCGTCGGCCACGTACCCCCTCTATGCACGTGTTCTGGCACCGCCGCGACCCGCGCACCCGCGACAACGCGGGGCTCGCGGCGGCCGCACGGGCGGGGACCGTCCTCCCCGTGTTCGTCTACGACGCCGATCTGTTCGAGACGCTGGGCGGGCGCCAACGTGCGTTCGTCCGCCGCCACGTCGAGCGACTGGAGGCGCGTTACCGCGAACTCGGGAGCGACCTCGTCGTCCGCGTCGGCGATCCCGAGGAGGTCCTCGTCGACCTCGCCGACGAGCACGGCGCCGAGACCGCGTGGTACAACGAGTACTACAGTCCGGCTCGGCGCGATCGGCAGCGGGCCGTCGACGCGGCGCTCGGGAGCGCCGGAGTCGTGACCGAGGGACACACCGACGCGGTGTTGGTCGACCCGAGTCGGCTTGCGGAGCGGTACCCGAACCACGGCCGGTTCCGCGAGGACTGGGACGCCGTTCCGAAGCGGGACCCGTATCCGGAGCCCGAACCGGCGGCGCTCGCGACCGTGCGCGACGGGGGGACGATCCCGGAACGAGACGCCGACATCGTCTCGGAACGAGACGCCGACATCGACCTCCCGAAGGCGGGGTACGAGGCCGCCCGCGAGCGGTTCGACGGCTTTCTCGACTGCGGTATCCGGTCGTACGCCGACACGCGCGACGACCTCGCGCGGGCCGTCGAGGCGCCGACCCACGCGGTCTCACGTATGTCGCCGTACCTCGCGGCGGGCGCGATCGGGATCCGGGAGGTGTGGGCGGAGGCGACCGCCGCGTTCGAGGCGGCGACGGGCGACGAGCGCCGGAACGTCGACAAGTACCGCGACGAGCTGTCGTGGCGCGAGCAGATGTACCACCTGCTGTACTACAACCCCGATCTGGGCGCGGCGAACTACAAGTCGTTCCCGAACGCGATCGCGTGGCGCGAGTCCGACGCGGACTTCGAGGCGTGGACGCGCGGCGAGACCGGGTACCCGCTCGTCGACGCCGGGATGCGCCAGCTGAACGCGGAGGGGTATGTCCACAACCGCCCGCGGCAGGTGGTCGCGAGCTTCCTGACGAAACACCTCCTGATCGACTGGCGGCGCGGGGCGCGCTACTTCACGAAGCGGCTGATCGACCACGACCACGCCTCGAACCACGGCGCGTGGCAGTGGACCGCCTCGACCGGCACCGACTCCGTCGACGTCCGCATCTTCGACCCGGTGGCGCAAATGGCGAAGTACGACGACGACGCGGCGTTCGTGAAAGAGTACGTCCCCGAACTGCGAGACGTGCCGGCCGACAGGGTCGTCGACTGGCCGACGCTCTCGCGGGCCGAGCGCGAGGAGCTCGCCCACGACTATCCGCACCCGATCGTCGACCGGAACGAGGGGTACGAGCGCGCGCAACGCGTTTTCGAGGAGGCGCTCGGCAAGCGGTGACGCCGAGGGAACCGGACTCCGTTTCGGAACCGAGTCCTTTTGTGAGTCGCCGAGAACACCGCGCTCATGTCCCCCGTCACGATCGACGACGTCGAGGCCGCCGCCGAGCGGCTCGCCGGCACCGACATCGTCCAGCGCACGCCCGTCGAGCGGAGTCGGTCGCTGAGCGAGCGGTGCGGCGCCGACGTGCGCCTCAAGATGGAGCACCTCCAGCGCACCGGCTCGTTCAAGACGCGCGGCGCGTACAACGCGATCTCGCTGGCGATCGGCGGGTCGGGAGCGGGGAGCGACGAGCCCGCGATCGAGCGCGTCGTGGCCGCGAGCGCGGGCAACCACGCGCAGGGGGTGGCGCTGGCGGCGGCGGACGCCGGGATCGACGCGACGATCGTGATGCCGGAGTCGGCGCCGGCGGCGAAGATCGAGGCGACCCGCGGGTACGGCGCCGAGGTCGTGCTCCGCGGGAGCGCGTTCCCCGAGGCGATGGCGCACGCGCAGACGCTCGTCGACGACTCCGGGACGCGGTTCGTCCACGCGTTCGACGATCCGGACGTGGTCGCCGGACAGGGGACGCTGGGGCTGGAGGTGCTCGACCAGGTGCCCGACGCCGACACCGTCCTCGTCCCGGTCGGCGGCGGCGGGCTCGCGGGGGGGGTCGCGGCCGCGGTCAAGGCGCGGTCGCCGGAGACGCGAGTCGTGGGAGTTCAGACCGAGGGCGCCTCGACGCTCTCGGAGAGCCTCGCGGCCGGCGAACTCGTGGCGCGCGAGGAGCCGGACACCATCGCGGACGGCATCGCGACCGGCGGGCTGAGCGACCTCACCTTCGGGCTCTTGAGAGAACACCTCGACGACGTGGTGGTCGTCAGCGACGACGACGTGGCGGCCGCGATTCTGCTCCTCTTGGAGCGCGCGAAGCAGCTGATCGAGGGCGCGGGCGCGACCGCCGCGGCCGCCCTGTTAAATGACGACGCCGTCGACGAGCTCGGTCTGGCCGGCGAGACGGTGGTTCCGCTGCTCTGTGGCGGTAACATCGACGTGACGACGCTGAAAGAGGTGGTGACGCACGCCCTCGTGGACCGCGACCAGCTGATTGAACTCGCCGTTCGGATCGACGACACGCCCGGGACGATGGGGGAGATCAGCACCCTGATCGGCGCGGAGCGCGCGAACATCCGGACGGTCCGTCACGAGCGCAGTCGGCCGGACCTGCCGGTCGGCGACGCCGACCTCGTGTTCGAGGTGGAGACCAACGGCCCGGCGCACGTCGACCGGGTCCTGAGGGCGGTTCGCGAGGCGGGCTACGAGGTGGAGTGGACGACGCAGGAGGCGTGAGGGAGAGGGTCGTCACATTATAAATGGAACTGCGGTGGCA
>NZ_AOJG01000018.1 GCF_000337375.1 Halorubrum lipolyticum DSM 21995
CGGTGCTGTGCGGTCGGGGTGGGACTCAAAGGGGCAGTCGCCGGCGCTACGCGCCGGCTGCCAGAGGCGCGAAGCGCCTCGCTGCCGCGCGGGCGCCGTAGGCGACGCAAGAAGCACTGGAACGAGGGAGCGAACGCAGTGAGCGACCGAGTGAAGCGCGCAGCGAGCGTACGGCGCCCGCGCGGCTGGGGCTTTGGCGGTGTTCACCGCTGATTCGCTGTCAGCTACGTATAAGCGAGCGGCTGGGGATTTGACGGTATTTGCCACTTATCCACGGTCGATGTCGGCTATGAACGCGTAAGCAGGCGAGTCGCCAGAATACAGGTCTTCGTCGTCTCGCCCGATCCGACGATTTAAAACGCTCACCTCGGCAACCACTCGGTAATGAGTCTCGTCGTTACCGACACCCTGGCAGACGAGCGCGTCGAGTTCACGGCCGACGGCGACGTCACGCTGTACGTCTGCGGCCTGACGGTGTCGGACGACCCCCACCTCGGACACGCCCGCCTGTGGTTCCACGCTGACGTGCTCCACCGGTGGCTGGAGCACGTCGGCTACGACGTGCGCCACGTCGAGAACGTCACCGACGTCAACGAGAAGATCACGGCCCGGATCGGCGAGCGCGACGAGTGGGCCGAAGAGCGCGACGTGGCCGAGTCGTTCACCGCGACCACCTTCGACGCGATGCGCGGGCTGAACCTCCTGCGCGCGGAGGTGTACCCCCGCGTCACCGAGCACGTCCCGGAGATCCGCGACCTCGTCGCCACCCTCGTCGAGAAGGGGTACGCCTACGAGTCGAACGGCTCGGTCTACTTCGACGTGACGAGCTTCGACGACTACGGGAAGCTCTCGAACCAGGACGTGGCGGAACTCGAAGCGCAGGGCGAGCCGGACGAGCGCTCGGAGAAGCGCAACCCGTCGGACTTCGCGCTGTGGAAGGCCGACGGCGTGAGCGAGGCCGCCGCGCGCGAGCACGCGAAACACGACCACGGCACCGAGACGCCGAGCGGCGAGACGTGGGAGTCGCCGTGGGGCGAGGGCCGCCCCGGGTGGCACGTCGAGTGCTCGGCGATGTCGACGACGCACCTCGGCGACACCCTCGACATCCACATGGGCGGACGCGATCTGGTCTTCCCGCACCACGAGAACGAGATCGCGCAGTCGGAGGCGGCCACCGGCGAGACGTTCGCGCGCCACTGGCTCCACGTCGGCCTGCTGGCGATGGAGGGCGAGAAGATGTCATCCTCGATCGGGAACTTCTGGACCGTGCCGGACGCCTTAGAGGAACTCGGCGTCAACGCCATCCGGACCTTCTACGCCGGGGCCGCCTACCGCTCCGAGCAGGCGCTCACCGAGGAGACGATCGCCGAGGCCGAGGAGCGCTGGGAGCGCCTCTCGCGCACCTACGACCGCGCGGTCGCGGCGCTCGACTCGACCGCGGCCCGCGCGAAGGCGGAAGACGAGGAGCTCCGCGAGGCCGTCGAAACCGCCCGAGACGACTTCGCGACCGCGATGAACGACGACCTGAACCTCCGGGAGGCGACCGCGGCGCTGTTGGACCTCACCGACGCCGTGAACCGCCACGTTGACGCGGTCGAGGACGGGGCGGGAGACGACGCCGGCGCGGGAGACGAAGCCGACGACGAGACCGCCTACGACTACCGCGCCCTCCGCGAGGCGGTCGAGGCGTTCGACGACCTCGCCGGCGGCGTGCTCGGCCTCCAGTTCGAGTCGACGACCGACGGCGACGTGGACCTGGCCGGCGAGCTGGTCGAACTCGTGTTGGACGTGCGCGAGGCCGAGCGCGAGGCCGGCAACTACGAGCGCGCCGACGAGCTTCGGGACGCGCTTCGCGACGTGGGCGTCGAGATCGAGGACGGGCCGGACGGCGCGACGTACCGGTTCGAGTAGCGCGCGGACAGCGGGCGCGGTGTCACTCGTTTCGCTCGTTTTCCAACTCCCCCTCCAGTTCGTTCACCCGCTGTTCGAGTTCGGCCACGCGCTGGCTGTCGTCTGGTTTGTCGTCCCAGAAGAACGCACCGACGAACAGGCCGACGATAAGTCCGAAGAGCGCTCCGGGCGGTCCGAACAGGGCACCGATCAACAGGCCGACCAAGCCGCTGACGACGAAGGAGGCACCGCTCATGTTCCCACGTTACCGAAGCTAATTGATAAATTCTGTCTCGTGTCGAATCCCGTCGGCCGCGTCAGGAGCGGCGTTACTCCAACACGTGCTCGGTGTCGTACGACCCGAGCACTTTGACCCAGCCGTTGTCGGCGATCGCCTCGATATCCTCGACCGCCTTCGCCATGTGGTCCTCGTAGAGGCCGGCGTCGACGTCGAAGTGGAACAGGTAGTCGCCGAGGCGCTCGCCGCTCGGGCGCGACTCGATCCGCGAGAGGTTGAGGTTGCGGTCGGCGAACGCCTCTAAGAGTTCCAAGAGGAGCCCGGGGTAGTTCGCGTTCGGGTAGACGATCAGGGTCGTCTTCCCGCCGGCGTCCGAGCGCGCGGACTCGGGCGCGACGACGAGGAAGCGGGTCGCGTTCGAGGTGCGGTCCTGGATGTCCTCGGCGAGGATCTCGAGGTCGTCGCCGGCGTTGTCCGGGTGGCCGATCCCGGCGACGCGACCGTCCTCGCGGGCGCGTTCGACCCCGCGGGCGGTGGAGGCGACCGCTTCGAGCCCCGCGTTCGGGTAGTTGGCCTCCAGCCAGTTGCGACACTGCGCGAGCGCCTGCGAGTGGCTGGCGACGACCTCGAACTCGGGCCCCTGCGCGAGGAGGGCGTGCCGGATCGGGGTGACGACCTCGCGGGTGACCGCCACGTCGTGGTCGGCCAGGGCGTCGAGGCTCTCGGTGACGGAGCCTTCGATGCTGTTCTCGATGGGGACGACCCCCCGCTCGAACTCGCCGGCCGCGACGGCGTCGACGATGCCGGTGACCGACTCTCGGAACGACACCTCGGCGGCGACGGCCCGCGCCGCACGGTGCGAGTACGTGCCGGCGGGACCGAGCGTGACGGCGTTCATCGCCCCTACCTATCAGACGGCGTTAGAAAAGCGTGCGGGTAGCGGGAGCGGCCCGTCACTCGCCGTCGGTCGGCACCGCCGCCAGCGCCGCCTCGGCGACCCGGACCGCGGTCGCGCCGTCGCGCCGCCCCACGACGACGACGAGCGTCTCCCCGGCGACGCCGGCCGCCTCGACCACGACGTCGGCGACCGCGAGCCGGCGGAGGACCGCCGCCAGCGCCGCGGCGTCGACCGCGCCGGTCGCGAGGATCGCGGTGTCGCGCCCCGCCGGCGTGACCGCCGCGCCCCCGACGCGGAGGAGAGGGTCGGCGTCGGATCCGTCGACGTCTCCACCGTCGTCGTCGACGACTCCTACCCCGCTCCGCATCGACACGCTGGCCGCGCGCTCGGCGGTTCCGTAGTCGGGGAGCTCCTCGCGGAACCGGCGGAGCGCGGTCGCGATCGCGTCGGTGTCGGCGTCGCCGTTACCGTCGCCGAGGTCGGCCTCGTCGGCCAGCCACGCGGCGGCGGCGCTGTGGTTGAGGACGCCGGCGCGGAGCGCGTCGAGGACGAACGGGCGGGCGCGGGCCGCTTCGCGGGTGTCGGCTGCCAGCGACATGGCCGGACCTGCGGCGCGGGGCGCCATGGCGATTTCGGTCGGCGGTCGGTGCGGGAGCGACGCGGTCGGCTTCCCGCGAACTCGCACGTGCCGAAGCCCCTATGAGCGACGCGCCCCCAGAACGGGTATGCAGTCGCTCGTCATCGTCGCACACGGCTCACACCTCAATCCGGGGTCGAGCGCGCCGACGTACGACCACGCCGACACCGTCCGCGCGACCGGCGCCTTCGACGAGGTGAAGACCGGCTTCTGGAAGGAGGAACCGCACTTCCGCGAGGTGCTCCGCACCGTCGAAGGCGACGAGATCTACGTCGTCCCGCTGTTCGTCTCCGAGGGCTACTTCACCGAGCAGGTGATCCCCCGCGAACTCCGACTGGAGGGGTGGGACGTGTCGGAGTGGGACTCCGACGGCCTCTCGGCCGATCAGGCGACGCTCGTCGCCGAGGACATCGACCGCGAGGTCCACTACTGCGGCCCGGTGGGGACCCACCGCGCGATGACCGACGTGATCGTCCGGCGCGCGGAGTCGGTCACCGACGACCCCGACGTGGGCGACGGCTTCGGCCTCGCCGTCGTCGGCCACGGCACCGAGCGCAACGAGAATTCGGCGAAGGCGATCGAGTACCACGCGGACCGGATCGCCGAGCGCGACCGCTTCGACGAGGTGAAGGCGCTGTACATGGACGAGGACCCCGAGGTCGACGACCTCCCGGAGTTCTTCGAGAGCGACGACGTCGTCTTGGTCCCCCTCTTCATCGCCGACGGCTACCACACCCAGGAGGACATCCCGGAGGACGTGGGGCTCTGCGAGGACCACACCGAGGGGTACGACGTGCCAACCGAGGTCGACGGTACCCGGATCTGGTACGCCGGGGCGGTCGGCACCGAGCCCCTGATGGCCGACGTGCTCTTGGAACGCGCGGCCGACGCCGGCGCCGACCTCGGGGGCGCGCTCGACGACGTGCGCGAGACGACCCGCGTCGCCACGGGGGACTGACCGTGGCCGAACCCGCCGCGGATTCGACGGACTCGGCCACCAACCCGGAGGTCCCCGACATCGACCTCCCGAGCGACGCCTTCGACGCGGTGCTCGACGCGCTCGCCGACCGCGACCCCGGTGATCCCCTCCGGTTCGAAGGGTTCAGCGTCGCGCAGGACGCCGAGGGGGGCGACGAGGACGCGACGGGCGCGTACCGCCTCGACCCCGTCGACGGTGACCCCCGGACCGCCCTGAGCGAGCGCGAGCTCCACGAGGCGCTGTCCGAGCGCGCCGCCGCCGTCACCGACTGGTACGCCTTCGAGCGCGTCGTCGGCGAGTTCGGCCCGCGTCGCGCGTTCCTGCGCTGGCTGGAGGACGCCGACGGCGCGACGGTGGCGACCCGGTACGCCGCGCTCGCGGAGGGGATCGAGCGCGCGTGGGGGGAACTGCGGATTACGGCCACGGTCACCGACCGCGGCGAGCGCCGGTACGACGTGCGCCACGCCGACGACGCCGGCGTTCCGGTCGACAATCTCGACAGGTACGACGACCCGCTCGACGCCCGCGATCTGGTGACGCTCGACGGGAAGGGGCGGTACCGCCCACTCAAGACCGCGCCGTCGCTGGCGGGCGGGTGGGCCTTCCCCGACCTCGGTCCGCGGGACGCGTACGAGGCCGTTGAGACGATCTACCCCGCGACGGTCGCCAACTGGCACCGCGAGCGCGAGGGCGAGCTCGACGTGACCCACTGGCGCGAGACGATGGAGCGCCAGTCCGGCATCTACGGCGTCGTGAAGACGTGGGACCGCGGCGAGGGTCACGAGCACGTCAACTGGGTCGCGGAGGCGTGCTGTGACGACTCGCAGTGTCTGAAGCGTCGGGAGTGGGGGTACGACGAGGAGACCGACCTCGACGTCGACGGCGGCGACGGCGTCTTCCCCTGCCGAGAGCCCTGCTCGGTCGTCGTCTCGGCCGCGCGCAAGTGGACCCGACTGGAGAGCGAGCAGCCGCGGACCTACGAGTTCGATCTGACCCCGAGCGAGAAAGAGCAGGTCGAAGACATCATCGACGCGGTCGCCGACGGCCGGATCGACGAGATCCGCGAGGCCGACACGAAGGAGGGAGCGAACCGCTACCGGACCCGATTCCTGCGCGCCAAGCTGTTCGACGGCGAGGGGAACCTCGGCGGGGTGCCGACCGAGCCGGACGAGGAAGACGAGGAGTAGCGCGGGCTACGACGAGACCTTTCGTACCGCGTCCCGTCGAATCACGCCGTATTCTGCGAGTTCTGCTTATAAAGAACAGTGATCGGGAGCGACAACTGTTTATAAATGAATGCGGTGGCGCGCCTCCGAGCGGCCGCCTCTCGCGGCCGCGAGGAGCCCGCGAGGGAGTCGGTGCGGCGCTTATAAGCGCCGCGCCGACGAGGCTGGGGAGGCGTGAGGTGCGGTCCCGTGAGCGACCGAAGGGAGCGACCGGGAGCACGGAAGTCGCAGCGCCGAGCGGTGCGAGACCGTCGGTCTCGCGGGCAGCCGGGCGAAGCCCGGCGACGAAGCGAGGCGACCGTCTTCCGGCGGTGCTGCGCGGTGCGGGGTGGGACTCAAAGGGGCAGTCGCGATTCCCGCGAGCAACGCGAGCGGGAAGACGGGAGACAACGTCTCCCGGAAGGACGANCGGTGCGGGGTGGGACTCAAAGGGGCAGTCGCGATTCCCGCGAGCAACGCGAGCGGGAAGACGGGAGACAACGTCTCCCGGAAGGACGACGCAGGTGACGTAAGCACCGCAGCGAGCAACGCGAGCGAGGAGCGCAGCGAACGTGCGCCGTCCTCGCGACTGGGGCTTTGGAGGTGTTCTCCGTCGATCCGCAGTCAATCACTTATAAACAAACCCACGCGACGACACGCGATCGCTCACTCGAACCAGAGACAACACACGCGTACAGCCGCGCAGGCGGGCGATCAAAAGCGTATCGCGAAACCTTTAGACGGGAGAGCGGCCTATCTCGGAGCAATGAGTCGCGGCCCCGAACTGATAATCACGGAGAAGGACAACGCTGCGCGTCGCATCGCCGACATCCTGAGCGGCGAGTCCGCGACGACGGAGCGGCAGAACGACGTGAACGTGTACAAGTGGGGCGGCAAGCGCTGTATCGGCCTCTCCGGGCACGTCGTCGGGGTCGACTTCCCCGCCGAGTACAACGACTGGCGCGACGTCGAGCCGGTCGAGCTCATCGATGCCCCCGTCACCAAGGAGCCGACCCAGGAGGGAATCGTCGCGGCCCTCCGCAAACTGGCCCGTAACGCCTCGCGAGTCGTCATCGCGACGGACTACGACCGCGAGGGCGAGCTGATCGGCAAGGAGGCGTACGAGCTGGTGCGCGAGGTGAACGAGGACGCCCCCATCGACCGCGTCCGCTTCTCCTCGATCACCGACAACGAGGTGAACGAGGCGTTCGCGAACCCCGACGAGCTCGACTTCGACCTGGCGGCCGCCGGGGAGGCGCGACAGGTGATCGACCTCACGTGGGGCGCGGCGCTCACCCGCTTTCTCTCGCTGTCGGCCCGGCAGCTCGGCGACGACTTCATCTCCGTCGGCCGGGTGCAGGGGCCGACGCTCAAGCTGATCGTCGACCGCGAGCGCGAGATCCAGGCGTTCGACCCCGAGGCCTACTGGGAGCTGTACGGGAACCTGACGAAGTCCGGCGGCGACCCCTTCGAGGCGCGCTACTTCTATTTAAACGACGATGGCAACGAGGCCGAGCGCGTGTGGGACGGCGACGTCGCCGAGGTCCTGACCGAGGCGCTCGCGGCGGCCGGCGAGGCCGTCGTCGACGACGTGCGCCGCCGCACCCGCACCGACGAGCCGCCGACCCCCTTCAACACCACGGCGTTCATCCGGGCCGCCGGCTCGCTCGGCTACTCCGCCCAGCGCGCGATGTCGCTCGCGGAGGACCTGTACACCGCCGGCTACGTCACCTATCCGCGGACGGACAACACGGTCTACCCCGAAGACCTGGACCCGCGCGAGCTGATCGAGGAGCTCTCTGCCGCCTCGACGTTCGGGAAAGACGCGAAGAGCCTGCTGGACGCGGACCGCGAGATCGAACCCACCGAGGGCGACGAGGAGACGACCGACCACCCGCCGATCCACCCGACCGGCGAGCTCCCCTCGGCGTCGGACCTCTCGGAGGACGAGTGGGAGGTGTACGAGCTGATCGTCCGGCGCTTCCTCGCGACCTGCGCCGAGCCCGCGACGTGGGAGCGGCTCCGCGTCGTCGCGCTCGCGAACGGCGAGGCGACCGCGATCGCCGAGCGCGCGGACGGGCTCGCCGCCCTCCGGAACCCGGACGAGGCCAGCGGCCCGGGCGACCTCGTCGCCGACGGTGGACTCCGGCTGAAGGCGAACGGGAAGCGCCTGTTGGAGGCCGGCTACCACGACGTCTACCCCTACCGCTCCAGCGACGAGCGGATCGTCCCGGACGTGGCGGTGGGGGAGACGCTCGCGCTCACCGACCGGCGGACGGACGCGAAGGAGACCCAGCCGCCCCGCCGGTACGGGCAGTCCCGGCTCATCGAGGAGATGGAGAAGCGCGGCGTCGGCACGAAGGCGACCCGCCACCGCACCTTAGAGAAGCTGTACGACCGCAACTACATCGAGAGCGACCCGCCGCGGCCGACCCGGCTCGCGGAGGCGGTCGTCGAGGCGGCCGAGGAGTTCGCCCAGCACGTCGTCAGCGAGGAGATGACCGCCCAGCTCGAGCGCGACATGCAGGCGATCGCCGCCGGCGAGAAGGGGTACGACGAGGTGACCGAGGCGTCCCGCGAGCTGCTCGACCGCGTGTTCGACGACCTCACCGAGTCGCGCGAGGCGGTCGGCGACCACCTCCAGAAGTCGCTGAAGGCGGACAAGACGCTCGGTCCATGTCCCGAGTGCGGCGAGGACCTCCTCGTCCGGAAGTCCCGGCAGGGGTCGTACTTCGTCGGCTGCGACGGCTACCCCGACTGCGAGCACACCCTGCCGCTCCCCTCGACGGGCAAACCGCTCATCCTCGACGAGACCTGCGAGGACCACGACCTCCGGCACGTGAAGATGCTCGCGGGCCGGAAGACGTTCGTCCACGGCTGCCCGCAGTGCAAGGCCGACGAGGCCGACGAGCAGGAGGACGAGGTTATCGGAGCGTGTCCCGAGTGTGGCGAAGAGCACGGGGGAGAATTGGCCATCAAGCGGCTCCGCTCCGGCTCCCGGCTCGTCGGCTGCACGCGCTACCCCGACTGCGACTACTCGCTGCCGCTCCCCCGCCGCGGCGAGATCGAGGTCACCGACGAGAGCTGCGAGGAGCACGACCTCCCGCACCTCCGCGTCCACTCCGGCGACGAGCCGTGGGAGCTCGGCTGTCCCATCTGCAACTACCGGGAGTTCACGGCGCGGCAGGAGGGCTCCGAGCTCCAGACCGTCGAGGGGATCGGCGAGAAGACCGCCGAGAAACTGCAGGACGCGGGCGTCGACGGCGTCGACGACCTCAAGTCGGTCGACCCCGACGACCTGGCCGCCGACGTGGACGGCGTGGGCGCGGACACGGTCCGCGACTGGCAGGCGAAGGCGGATTGAGTTCCCGACCGCCGAGGATAGCCGCCGCGGTCGGGGAACTCCCCTCGACGTTTATACGTGCAGAGGGCGTCAGGCGAGGTATGAATGGATCGTGACGGCGAGTCGACACCCCGTGTCGTGCGGTCGTTCGTCGAGGCGGTTCCGACTCCGGCGTTAGCCTGCGATCCCGAGTCTCACGCGATCCGGGCGGCGAACGCGCCGGCGGCCGCGCTGCTCGGGCAAGACCGCGGGACGCTGACGCTGATGGGGCTCGCCGACCTCGGCGAGACCGACGAGACCGTCGACGGCGAGCCGATCGGCACAGCGGTCGACGAGGCGGTCGACGGGGACGAGGTCACCGAGTTCGAGTGGGAGACCGGCGGAAAGCGGGGACGCCGCCGCCTCTCGCTGTCGCTCCGGGCGACGACGATGGCCGGCGAGCGGTGGCTGATCGTCGGGCTGACCGACGTGACCGATCGCGTCACCGCCGAGGAGGACCTCCGGTCGCAGCTGCGCGTCGTCGACGCGGTCGCCTCGACCGTGCCGGCCGCGCTGTTCCAGTGTGGCGCGGACGGGACGCTCGCGCGCTGGAACGACCGGCTCGCCGCCGAGGCCGGCCGGGGGAGCGAGGCGTTGTCCGGAACCGATCTGACGGCGCTGTTCGACGACGAGAGCCGCGACGCCGTCGCCGAAGCGCTCCGGCGGGTGTACCGCGAGCGCGAGCCGGCCGACTGCGAGGCGACGCTTCTGACGCGGTCCGGCGAGCGCGTTCCGTACCGGCTCGCGCTCGGGCCGATCATCGACGGTGACCGGGTGGTCGGCGCGATCGGCGTCGGCGAGGACCGCACGGAGGCGTCGCTCCGCGAAGAGCGGCTCGCCGTCCTGACGCGGGTGCTCCGGCACAACTTCCGGAACGACCTCAACGTGGTGACCGGGTTCACGGAGCGGGCCATCGAGACCGTCGACGACCCGGAGCTGGCGAGCGAGCTCGAACGCGTGGTCGACACCGCCGAGCGCCTGCTCCGCGTCGGCGAGACCTCTCGGCGGGTCGAGCGGCTACTCGCCGACCGACCGACTCCGGGGCGCCTCGATCTCGCCGACGCGGTCGACGAGGCGCTCGTCTCGCTCCCGTCGGAGCTCCGCGAGGGCGCCGACATCGAGGTCGACGTGCCCGAGGGGATCACGGTGTCGGCGATCGGCTACCTCGCCGAGGCGATCGCGGAGCTCGTCGACAACGCGGTCCGCCACAGCGAGGCCGAACGCCCGCGGGTCGAGATCTCGGCGGCCGAGCTCCCGAGCGAGTCGTGGGCGTCGCTCGTCGTCGCCGACGACGGACCGGGGATCCCCCCGGCCGAGCGGTCGGTGCTAACCGGGGAGGAGACGCCGCTGGAGCACGCGAGCGGGCTCGGCCTCTGGTACGTCAACTGGATCGTCAGCGCCGGCGGCGGGTCGTTCGACATCGGCTCCGCGTCGGCGGGCGGCACGCGGATCGAGATCGAGCTTCGGACGCCGAACGACGGGTGAGTCGGGCTGTCGGGCGGTGTCGGTCCAGGCGTCACTCGACGAGGCGAACCTCGTCGCCGACGGCGACCTCGTCGGCCGCGCCGGCGGGGAGTTCGACGACCGTGTCCGCGCGACCGCGACCCAGCCCGACGAACGGGGCGAGCCGCTTCGCCTTCCGGACCTCGCCGTCGACGAGCCACAGCGCGTCGATCGCGAAGGGAACGAACAGCATGTGGAGCCACTGCGTGTCCGGGGCGTCGAAAGGGAACACGAGCGCGTAGCCGTCGGGGATCGACCGCCGGAACATCAGCCCGCGGCCCTGTTCGAACGTCGAGCGCGCCACGTCGACGTCGCTCGCGAGGGACACCGGCGGCTGGTCGCTATCGGATGACGCGCTTCGGTGGACGAGTCGCACGCCGGCACGTGGCGGGCGTCGGATAAATAGCCCCGCGATCGGTCGGCGGCGCCGCGTCGGAAGCGGTTCCGGGCGAACCGCCTAGCTCGCGTTGCCGTACGTCTCTTCGAGGTACTCGACGATGTCGTCGCTCTCGGGCATCGCGTCGATTCCGTGTTCCTCGTCGACGAGGACGGGGACGCCGGTCTGCCCGGAAATCTCCTCCACCTCGGTGCGCTCGGAGTGCGAGCGCGGCACCATCACCGACTCGTACTCCAAGTCGAGGTCGGCGAGCTTGGTCTTCACTTTCGCGCAGTACGGGCAGCCTTCCAGTTCGTAGAGCGTCAGGTTCGTCATCGCTACCACGTAGGGCGTAGACGCGTAAAGAAGTACGGTGGGCGGTGCGCGCGGCGCGCACGGGCGGCGTCGACACTTAAAAACGGACCGCGCCGTCGACGCCCCTCACAGGATGACGCCGCGCGTCTGCAGCACGTAGTAGACCACGAGCAGCGCCGCGATGACGTACTGTCCGAGCGCGACCTCGTCGTACTCGCCGACGGCGACTTTGATCAGCGGGTAGGCGATGATACCGGCGGCGAGCCCGTCGGCGATCGAGTAGGCGAACGGCATCACGGTGACGGTGAGGCCGGCGGAGACGGCCCACGCGGGGTCGTTCCAGTCGACCTCGACGAGTCCCTGCAGCATCATCACGCCGACGACGATCAGCGCGATGAAGGAGGCGTACGCCGGGATGGCGGCGACGACGGGGATCACCACGAGCGACGCGAGGAACAGCAGCGCGACGGCCAACGCCGTCAGGCCGGTTCGGCCGCCCTCCTCGACGCCCGTCGACGACTCGATGTACGTCGTCACCGTGGAGGTGCCGAGCACCGCGCCGGCGGTCGTCCCCACCGCGTCCGCCATCAGCGGCTTGTCCATGTCGGGGAGGTCGCCGTCGTCGTCGAGGAAGTCACCGAACTGCGAGACGCCGATGAGCGTCCCGGCGGTATCGAAGAAGTCGACGAAGAAGAACGTGAACACGACCAAGACGAACGTGAGGGGGTCGATCTGTCCTAACCCGTCGACGAACGCGCCCGCGAGCGGCGAGATGTCGTACTGCGCGCTCGGGAGCGTCTCCGGCGTGATCGCGCCGCGCCCGAAGACGCCGGCGAGGGTGAGCCCCCAGCCGACGGCGGCGGTCGTCAGGATGCCGATCACGATCGAGCCCGTGATCCCGCGCGCCCAGAGACCGAAGGTGAACGCGAGCCCGAGCAGCCCTAAGATCGCCCACGGGTTCCCGAAGATCCCGCCGAGCGTCACGAGCGTCGCGTCGTCGGGGACGACGATCTGGAGCTCCTGAAAGCCGATGAACAGCAGAAAGAGACCGATACCGGCGCCGACCGAGCGCTTCACCGGCTCGGGGAACAGCCGGATGACGTACTCGCGCGCGCCGACCACGGTGAGCAGCATGAACAGGACCCCTTCGACGAACACCGCGGCGAGGGCCGTCTGCCACGGGACGCCGAGCCCGAGGACGACCGTGTACGCGAAGAAGGCGTTGAGCCCGAGGCCGGGCGCCAGCCCGAACGGGCGGTTCGCGTACAGCGCCATCACGGCCGTCGCGATCGCCGCCGAGAGGATCGTCGCGATGGCGATCATCTGGAACACCTCGCCCTGTCCGTACCCCTCGATCTGGATCGCCTCCGAGAGGATGGCAGGGTTCACCACGATGATGTACGACATCGCGAGGAAGGTGGTGAGCCCCGCGATCAGCTCCGTACGGACGTCGGAGTCGTGCCCCTCTACGTCGAACCGCGCAGCGAGCGTGTCTGTAAGCCCCATTGAACGGGTGAGTCTTCCCCGGGATCGAGTGATAAGCTTTGCTGAACGCTAGCGGGAGGTATGCAAGAACGTGGATATAAAAGCGGTTTAAAACGTTAGAGGGCCAAGAGAAATGCGCAAACGTGCCTACACGGAGCTCGGTCGCGCCTACTCGAAGGTCGTCAGCGCGCCCACGGGGGCGTCGGTGATCTCGCGCGCGCGCTCCATCCCCTCGTCGCCGACGGCGATAAGGGTGAAGACGCCGGTGACGTCGGCGTCGGCCTGCAGCGCGATGTCTAAGAGGAGCTCTTGGGTCTCGCCCGACCGAATCAGGTCGTCGACGACGAGGACCGTGTCGCCGGCGTCCACCGCGCTCGCGGGGAGGTAGTAGGTGAGTTCGATCCCGGAGGCGAGCCGCTGGCGCGACTCGATGAACTCCTCGACGGCGGTCTCCTTCGACTTCTTGGCGTACGCGAGCCGCGCGTCGAAGAAGGACGCCATCGCCGCGCCGAGGGTGATCCCGTCCGTGGCCGCGGTGAGCACCACGTCCGGCGACTCGAACTCGAACGTCTCCGCGGCGACGGGCGCGACCAGGTCGAGAAACGACTGGTCGAAGACGACCCCCGAGTTGTCGACGTACCCCTCGTCGTCGAACTCGACGCGAGCGAGCAGCTCGTCGGCGAGGGCGTCGCGGCCGACCGCCTCGACGACCTCGCTCGCGCGGTCGGTGCCGGGGAGCACGTGACCGTTGACGTACCGATTTAAGTCGCCCGCGGGCAGCCCCGTCACGTCCGACAGCTCCTCGTAGGTTCGCGTCTCCTTCAGCATCCGCAACACGGCGACCGCCTGCAGCTGGAGGGCCGCCTTCTCTGCTCGGTTCATGTAGATGATCGTGATCGCACAAGTATGAATACGTCGAAGTCGACGGACGAGTCGATCGCCACGAACGTGGTATTCAAACTCGACACACGCGGTGTGACCGGTCACGCCGCCGGATCGCCGCCTCGCCGGCCCTGGCGTCGAGGCCCGTCGGAGAACGGCCCGAATCAGCCGACCGCGGTTCCGACGACCGGCGCGACGAGCATCATGCCGGCGCCGAACCCGCCGATCCGCGCCATCGCGCGCCGAGACCGACGCTCGGTCCAGCCGGAGTCCGCGTCGAGGTGCTCTTGTGCGGCCTCGATCGCGCGGCCGGACGCGACGGACCCGGCCCATCCGAGGAGGGCGAGACCGAACCAGAGACCGCCGAACGCGAACGCCGTTTCAGCGGCGGCCAGCGGACCGAACCCGCCGAGCGCGACCAACCCGGCGACGAGGACCGGCGTCGCGACGGAGCCGACGACGGCACCGCCGGCGACGAGCCGCCCGCGTTCACGGACGGCCGGCGGCAGCGACATCGATCAGTCGACCGCTTCCCGCATCCGAGGGTCGAGCGCGTCGCGCATCCCGTCGCCGAGCAGGTTGAACCCGAGGACGGTCAGCGCGAGGAACAGGCCGGGGAAGAACGACCACCACCAGACGCCGGTGAGCAGCCCCTGACTCACGCCGTTCGAGAGCATGAGCCCCCACGAGGGCGTGCCGGCCGAGGCGCCGAACCCGAGGAACGACAGCGCGGCCAGGTCGATGATCGCCAGCCCGAAGTTCAGCGTCGACTGGACGGTGATCGGCGCGAGGCAGTTCGGCAGCACGTGCCTGACGAGCACCCGCGGGTCCGTGGCGCCGAGCGCGACGGTCGCGTCGATGTACTCGTTCTCCAGCACGGTGAGCGCGGCCCCGCGGACGACGCGGGCGAACCGGGGCGTGTAGACGAGCGTCAGGGCCGCGACCGCCCGCCAGAGCCCGAGCTCGTCCGGGAAGATGGAGACGAGCGCGAGCGCCAGGAGGAGCGAGGGGAACGCCAGCAGCACGTCCATCGTCCGCATGATCACGTTGTCGGTGATGTCGCCGTAGTAGGCGGCGATGATACCGAGGCCGACCCCGAGCACCGTCGACGCGCCGACGGTCACCGTGCCGAACAGCATCGCGTACCACGCGCCGTAGGCGACGCGGGGGACGAGGGCGCGCGCCTGCCCGTCGGTTCCGAACGGGTACTCCAGGCTCGGCGCGGCGCGGTTCGGGTTCGTCCCGAGCTGCGACCGGGAGATGACGTCCAGATCGAGCGTCAGGCGGGCGTACACCGCGATCACGAGCATCGCGACGATGATCGCGAGCCCGGCCAGCGCGAGTCGGTTCGACAGCAGCTGTGAGAGGAACGGCGAGGCGCGGACGCGGTCGACGAGCCCGCGGCTCGCCGTCCCGCCCTCGTCGTCGGTGAGT
This sequence comes from Halorubrum lipolyticum DSM 21995, assembly GCF_000337375.1. Lineage (GTDB taxonomy): Archaea > Halobacteriota > Halobacteria > Halobacteriales > Haloferacaceae > Halorubrum > Halorubrum lipolyticum. The sequence continues at coordinate 15,225 of NZ_AOJG01000018.1, forward strand.
GTTTCGGTGCTCATTGTTGGATCCTCGGATCGAGGTAGGAGTAGGTGATGTCGACGACGAGGTTCACGAGCGTGAACAGGAACGCGAACGTCAGGACGGTCCCCTGAACGATCGGGTAGTCGCCGACCTCGATCGCCTCGACGAGCAGCGTCCCGATCCCGCCGATCGCGAACACGGTCTCGGTCAGCACCGCGCCGCCGAGCAGCCCGCCGAACTGGATCCCGATGATCGTGACGACGGGGATCAGCGCGTTACGGAACCCGTGTTTCAACACGGTGATCTTCGCGCCTTGCCCCTTCGCGCGGGCGGTGCGCATGTAGTCCTGTCTGACGACCTCGAGCATCGACGAGCGCATCATCCGCGAGATGAGCGCCATCGAGTAGACGCCGATGACGAGCGACGGCAGGAGCATGTGCCTGACCGCCGACTTGAACATGTCCCACTCGCCGGCGAGCAGGGTGTCGATCGTCACCATCCCGGTGACGCGAATCGGGGAGACGCTGAACGTCGACGAGATCCGCCCGCTGGTCGGGAGCACCCCGAGCACCTGCGCGAACAGCAGGATCAGCAGCGGTCCGCTCCAGAAAATCGGGACGCTGATCCCGGCGAGCGCGCCGACGCGCGTGGTGTGGTCGGTGAGCGTGTCCTGTTTCACCGCGCTCAACACGCCGAGCGGGATGCCGAACAGGATACCGAACAGCTGCCCGTACAGCGCCAGTTCGAGCGTGACGGGGAGCGTGTTCGCCATGATCTCCCGAACGGTCGTGTTCCGGTTGATGACGTACGACTCCCCGAAGTCGAACCGCACGACGTTACCGAGGAAGTCGACGTACTGGACCCAGATCGGGTCGTTGAGCCCGAGGTCGGCGCGGATGCGCTCGACGAACTCCTGGCTCGCGCGCTCCCCGGCGATCGTGAGCGCCGGGTCGCCCGGCGAGAGGTGGAGGATGGAGAAGACAAGCGTCGCCACTCCGATCAACACCGGGACGAGCAACAGCAGCCGCTTGAGTACAAATCGCTTTGGGAACATCGAAGGTGAGACTGAAGTGACCGACTACTCCAGCGAGACCAGGTTCAGGAACGGACCGCCGATAGCGGCGATCTGGAACCCGTTGACGCGGTCGGCGACGCCCCGAAGCTCTTCCGCGTAGTCCAGGTACACCCACGGGGCCTCATCGTGGGCAACCTGCATCGCCTCGTTGTACAGGCTCGCGCGCTCGCTCTCGTCGGTCGTCTGTTGACCCTGCTCGACGAGGTCCATGTACTCCTGGTTCGCCCACGCCGAGCGGTTACTGGTGTTGTACCCCTCGGCGTCGAAGCTCACCCAGTCCTGGTCCTCGGTGAGCTCGCCCTCGTCGACCTGCGGGTGAAGCAGTACGTACGCGAAGTTGTCCGGGTCGGCGTTGTCGGTGTACCAGCCGAGGAAACACGCGTCGTGGCGGCCCTGGGCCGTGTACTCGAGGAACGGCGAGAACGACTGCTGGTTGATCTCGACCTCGATCCCGATCTCGCCGAGGTTGGACGCGACCGTCTCGGCCGTCTGGATCGGCGAGGGATTGTACCCGCGGGGGTTCTGGAACGTCGCCAGCTCGAAGGAGAACCCGTCGCCGTAGCCGGCCTCCTCGAGGAGGCTCTGCGCCTCCTCGGGATCGTACGGGTACGGGTCGATGTCGTCGTTGTGCCCCATCACGTTCGGCGGCAGCGGCTGGCTGGCCTGCGTCGCGAAACCGGAGTAGAGCTGGTTGACGATCGCCTCGGTGTTGATCGCGTGGCTGACGGCCTGCCGGACGCGGCGGTCCTGGAACTCCTCGACCGCCGCGATGTTGAACGCCATGTAGCCGATGTTGATCCCCTCGGTACGGACGAGCTCGGCGCCGTCCGCGCCGTCGACCTGCTGGGAGGACTGCGCGCCGATGCCGTCGATGATGTCGAGCTCCCCGCTCGCGAGCGACTGCGCACGGGTGGAGTTCTCGCCGACCGTGACGAAGACGGCCTCGTCGACCTCCGGGCCGTCGCCCCAGTAGTCGTCGTACGCGATGAGACGGATCTGCTCGTTAGAGTCGTCGAGGGTGTCGAGCTCGAACGGCCCGGTCCCGACCGCGTTCTCCGAGAGGTCGGTGCCGTACTCCTCGATCGCGGCCTCGGAGTGGACGGAGGCTGCGAACATCGCCAGGTTGCGCAGGAACGGCGCGTACGTTTGCGTGAGCTGGATCGTCAGCTCGTAGTCCCCATCGACCTGGATCTCGTCGATCCAGTTGCCGAGCGTGAAGGGACCGTACGCGGAGACGTAGTCGTCGCCAGCGTAGTGCTCGTACTCCGAGTCGACGAAGCGGCGGTACGTCGCCACGAAGTCCTGTGCGGTGAACTCCTCGCCGTTGTGGAAGGTGACGCCCTCCTTCAGCGTGAGCGACGCCGTCTCGCCCTCGATCGAGTAGTCGGAGGCGAGCCCGTCGGTGAGCGTCGACTCGCCCGGCTCGAAGTTGATGAGCGTGTCGTAGATCTGCTCGGTGACCTTCGCGACCTCACCGCTCGTGCTGTTCTGGAAGTCCAGCGTCGACGAGTGGCTCCCCCGGCCGTACCGGAGGAGGCTGGTGTCGTCGTCGCCGTCGGAGCCGTCCGACCCGTCGGAGCCGTCCGACCCATCGGAACCGTCCGACCCGTCAGAGCCGTCCGACCCGTCGCCGCCATCGTCGGAACAGCCGGCGAGACCGACCGTCACTGCGGCGCCACCGGCGGCACCGAGGAACCTTCTCCGTGAAACGTTCGTGTCGCGGGATGACATGGATCGAATCTGAACAGTGGCCAGTATAAACCTACCGAACGAACCGGCGGAAATGTTCCGATTCGAATGGTTTCGAGCGGTGTGGTTTCGATCCGCACCCGACGCGCGCCGTCCGCCTCCTGGGTGCGTCGTCGCCGCCGTAGTCAGTCGAGAGAGTGGGTCACCGCCGTAGTCAGTCGAGCAGGTGACACGCGGCCGGGTGGTCGCCCTCGGGAAGCGCGGGCTCCTCGCGCTCGCAGACGCTCGCGAACGTCTCCTCCAGGACGGCGGCCGCCTCCTCCCACTCGCCGGCGATCACCAGCTCGATCGACCGATCGACGACCTCGCCGGCGCGCCCGTCCGGGTACCGATCGAACTGGGCGTCGCGGACCGCCTCGACCGCGTCGGACGGAGCCGCGTCTCCCCCGGACGGGCCGGCGGACGCGGTGCCGCCGTCGGCCGCGACCTGTCCGGCCGATTCGCCGGTCCCGTCGAGTATCGTCTCGACGTCGACCGCCTCCCGCTCGACGCGCTGCCGGTAGTCCATCACCTCGCGGTACGTCTCCTGTTCGATGTCGAGGTCGTCCGGCGGGATCACCGACGGACAGCGGGTCCGGAAGTGACACCCCGACGGCGGGTCGATCGGCGACGGCACGTCGCCTTCGAGGATGACCCGGTCGTCCGTGTCCGCGGTCGGGTCCGGCTCGGGGATCGCGGAGAGCAGCGCCTTGGTGTAGGGGTGTTGCGGGTCCGCGAACAGCTCGTCGGTGGTCGCGACCTCGACGATTTCCCCGAGGTACATGACGGCGACGCGGTCGGAGATGTGCCGCACCACCGACAGGTCGTGCGCGATGAACAGGTACGTCAGGTCGAACCGGTCCTGCAGGTCCTCCATCAGGTTGAGGATCTGCGCCTGCACGCTCACGTCGAGCGCGGAGACCGGCTCGTCGGCGACGATGAACTCCGGGTCGACCGCGAGTGCCCGCGCGATACCGACGCGCTGGCGCTGACCGCCGGACATCTCGTGCGGGTACCGGTCGTACTGGCCCGCTTCGAGCCCGACCGCCTCCAGCAGCTGGCGGACGCGACGCCGCCGACGGAGTCGATCGGTGTCGCCCGCCGAGACTGTCACCGAGACCCGGTCCACGTCGCCGGCGTCGGTGCGCTCGACGGTCCCCTCGACGCCGAGGTGTTCGCGCACGTCGACGTCGACCTCGCCGTCCGCGACCGTCACGTCGACGTGGGCGGTCGCCACGCCGCTCCCGGTGCCGACGACGGCGTCGATCTCGTCGTCGACGGTCACCTCGACCCGGTCGCGGGCGATCCCCGACACGGTCACCTCGACCTCGGCCGCCACGTCCGGGTCGCTCTCCGGGAGGTCGTGGATCGACAGCGGTTCCCGGACCGTCTGACCGATCGTCTGCCGCGGGTCGAGCGAGGAGAGCGGGTCCTGGAAGATCATCTGGAGGTTCTTCCGCTGCTCCCGCAGCGCCGACCCGTCGAGCCCGGTGAGGTCGGTCCCGGCGAACACCACCCGGCCGTCCGTCGGCTCGGTGAGGTGCAACAGCGCCCGCCCGGCGGTCGACTTCCCGCAGCCGGACTCCCCGACGAGCCCGAGCGTCTCACCGCGGTTGATCGTGAAGTCGATCCCGTCGACCGCCTTCACGCTCCGGTCGTCGGCACCGAGGAGCCGGTCGAGCGCGCCGTCGGTCTGGTCGTAGTACTTCCGGAGCCCGTCGATCTCGACGAGCGGCTCGCCGATCGACCGGTCGCGTCCGGGGGCGACTTCGTCGTCGCCGTACTCGTTCTTGTCGAACGACTCCATGACGCATTTCGATCGGTGGTCGACCTCCTCGGCGCCATGCTGGAGGTACGGGATCTCGCCGCTCGTGCACTCCTCGGTCGCCCACGGGCACCGCGGCGCGAAGTGGCACCCGGTCGGCATGTCGATGAGGTCGGGGACGTTCCCCTCGATCGGCGTGAGGCGCTCCTTCTCCTCGGTCGGGAGCGACTCGAGGAGGGTGTACGTGTACGGGTGCGACGGGTTCCCGAAGATCTCCTCGACGGGGCCCTCCTCGACGATCTCGCCGGCGTACATCACGGCGACGCGGTCGCAGGTCTCGGCCACGACGCCGAGGTCGTGGGTGATCATCAGCACCGACATCCCCAGGTCGGCCTGCAGGTCGTCGATCAGGTCGAGGATCTGCGCCTGAATGGTCACGTCCAGCGCGGTCGTCGGCTCGTCGGCGACGAGGAGGCCCGGCTGACAGGCCAACGCGATCGCGATGAGCACGCGCTGGCGCATCCCGCCGGAGAACTCGTGCGGGTACTCGTCGATCCGCGCCCCGGGCTCGGGGATGCCGACCTCCTCGAGCACCTCGATGGTCTCCTCGCGGACCGCCTCGTCCACGTCGCCGCTGATCTTCGGGAGAATCTCGCGCACGGCGTTGAACCACGAGTCCCGGCGGCGCCCGCCGTACTGGTGGAGCCTGAGGCTCTCGGCGACCTGCTCGCCGACCGTCACCGAGGGGTTCAGCGACGTCATCGGGTCTTGGAAGATCATGCTCACCTCTCGGCCGCGGACGAACCGGAGCGCCTCCTCGGGGGCGGCGGTGAGGTCGATCGTGTCGCCGTCGACGAACTCCGCGGTGTCGTACCGGTCGCGGAGCTCGTCGGCGACCCGGGCCTCTGTCAGCTCGACGGTCCCACCGACGATCTCGCCGGGGTCGTCGACGAGACCCATCGTCGACAGCGCCGTGACGCTTTTCCCGGATCCCGATTCGCCGACGAGACCGACGGTCTCGCCTTCGCGGATCTCGAGGTCGATCCCGTCGACAGCCTTCACCTGTCCCCGTTCCGTCGAGAACTGGGTCCGGAGATTCGAGAGCGAAAGTAGAGGAGGCATGTGGCGAGTTTCCGACCCTCTATGGATATACTTTTGCCTTCAGTCGTCCGTCGGTGACAGCGGACAGGAGGGAACCTTTACCCGCCGTCGGCCGCCTACGCCGTGTATGGACGTGGAAGAGCACCCGCTCGCGGACGACGACGACACGTGGACCACGGTCATCGAGGAGTGCCGTGCGACCGCCGAGGAGTACCGGGACCGCGGATGGACGGCGTTCGCGCCGGTCCCCGGCGACGTGGTGCCGGTCCCCGCGCCGGGCGACTCGGTCGACGAGAAGGTCGGGCTCGACGTGCTGCTGTCGGGCGAGGAGTTCGACCGGCTCACGGAGCTGGTCGAGGTGGACGAGTTCGACGAGTTCGAGGCGTTCCGCGCCCACGAGAACGGGATCGTCTACCTCACGCTGGTGTTCCGGGCGACGGCGAGCGAGACCGCGCTCTGCCTCCCGCTGTACTACCGGGTCGCCGAGGCCGACCGTATGCTCGGTCGCGTCCGGGCCGGCGACGCGATGACGACCTACGTCCACGCGCTCTCCGGAGACGAGCGGGTCGAGTTCGACCACGAGGACCCGACCCCGCTGTTCCCGCCGCAGGACACCGGAGACGCCTAGGCGGAGCGCTCGCTTTTTTATCGCTCTCTGACGACGACGAACTCCGCGAGGTCCCGGAGGTACTCGATCGCCTCCGTCTCCGGCGGGTCGGCGTCGTCGAGCGCGGCCAGCGCGAGCTCGGACTGCTCGCGGGCGCGCTCGTCGATCTCCTCGGGCGAGAGCGACGTGACCTGCAGGACCGAAGGGCGGTCCATCTCGGCGTCCTGCCCGGTCGGCTTCCCGAGGTCGTCGGCGTCGGCGGTCGCGTCGAGCACGTCGTCGCGCATCTGGAAGGCGACGCCGACGCGCTCGGCGTACTCGCCGAACGAGTCGACCGCCTCGGGCTCGGCGCCGCCGGCGATAGCTCCCAGCTCGGCGGCCGCCCGAAACAGCGCGCCGGTCTTCCGGCGGGCGAGCTCCATGTACTCGGCCTCGGTCGTGGGGCGGGCCGCCAGCTCGGTGGCCTCGCCCTCCCCGAGTTCGACGAGCGCCTCGGCGACGGTCCGCATCGCGCGGGGGTCGGCGGAGAAGAGCGCGAACGCCTCGCCCAACAGTCCGTCGCTAGCGACGATCGCCGGGCCGTAGCCGTACTCGGCCCACGCCGACGGCGTGCCGCGTCGCACCTCGGAGCGGTCGATGATGTCGTCGATCACGAGCGACGCGTTGTGGACGAACTCGATCCCGGCCGCGAAGTCGACGGCCGCGTCGGGGTCGCCGCCGAACGCCTCGCAGGCGAGGATCGTCACGGCGGGGCGGACTCGCTTGCCGCCGGCGAGGACGACGTGGCCGACCTCCTCGGACAGCTCGTCGGGCTCGACCTCGTCGATGACGGCCTCCAGCCGGTCCTCGACCAGCGCGACCCGGCGCTCCAGGTACTCCATCTATCGCCCGGAGGGGCCGGTCGCGCAAAGGCCTAACGGAACGGTCGCCGGCCTCGCTTCACTTAAATTCGATCCCGAGGTCGTTGAGCCCGCCGTTGTTCTGGGCGACGTTTATCAGAAGCGGCGTGAGCGCCTCTATCTCCGGCGCGTTGGCGACGCCGCCGGCGTCGAGCGCGCGCAGCCCCTCGATCCCCTCGGCGAGGTCCGCGACCGTCCGCTTGGCGTCCTCGTCGTCGCCGATCACGAGCGTGTCGACCCCGAGGTCGGCGTCGAGGTTCGCGAGCCGCGCGGCCGCGAGGTTGTGGAACGCCCCGACGACGTCGACGCCCTCGGGCGCGGCGTCCGCGACGATCCGCGTCACCGAGCCCGCGCCGGGCTTGTGGTAGTGGAACCCCTCGTCGTCGCGTTTCATCCCCGTGGCCGGCGAGACGAGCACGTCGCCGGGGTCGAGCGCGTCGGCGATCGCCTCGACGGTGTCGCCGACGTGATACGGCGGGACCGCGAGCACGACGACCCGGGCCGCGGCGGCGGCGGCCTCGTTCTCGGTCCCGGCCACCGCGGCGTCGAGGCCGCGGCTGTCGAGCTCGGTGGTGTACTCCTCGGCCTTGTTCTCCGCCTTCTCCGCGTCGCGCGAGCCGATCGTAATCTCGTGACGGGTGTCGGAAGCGAGCCGAAGCGCGAGCCCCTGTCCGATGTCTCCCGTGCCGCCGAGTATCGCGATTTTCATACGATCAGTCGCACCGCTCGCGTCTTAGGGGTTGCGCGACCGGCGGTCCTCGCCACCGTTCGGATCGGGGTTCAAGTGCGTCGACCGCCTACCTGGGTCATGACCGACACACCGGGGCTCGCGCTCCGCTATGTCGCCTGCGACGCCTGCGAGACGGTGTTCGCGCTCCCGGACGACCCCGCGGAGCCGGACGCGTGCGGACGGTGCGGCGCCCGGCCGCTTCGCGAACTCACCGGGATCCGAGGGCCGGACGCGTACTTCGCCCCGTAGCCGGCCCGCTGATCGGCTCAGACCGGACGACTCACAGCAGATCGTCCATCTCCAGCGCTCCGTCCGCGATCGCCCTGAGCTCCTCGTCGGAGAGCCGATCGATCACGAATTCCGGCATTCCCTCCGGGAGCCCCGCCGGAACCGACCGACTCGCGTCGGTCCCGCTCGTGCCTCTTCCGGCGTTCGTCTCCCTCGCGACGCGCCCGCCGTCCGTGCGAGACGCGCCGGCCGATCCGGCGTCGCCCGGGTCGCTCGCGGCCAGCCGGCGCACGGTCCGCTCCACCGCTTCCACCGCCTCGGACTGCCGCTCGCTCTCGGCCGCCAGCTCCTGCATCTCGTCAGTGATGCGGTTCGACTGCCGGACCACCTCGTCGATCGTGGCGGCGATCTCCTCGGCGGCGGCGGCCTGTTCGTCGGTCACGTCTGAGACCTCGTCGATGCCGTCCGCCGTCTCCGTCACGGCCTCGGCGATGGCGGTGAGGCTCTCCGTCGCGTCGCCGACGCGCTCGCTCCCTTCGTCGACCCGCTCGGTCGTCTCAGCGAGGCTCTCGACGGTGTCTTCGGTGTCGGTCCGGATCCCGTCGACCATCGACTCGATGTCGCTCGCGTGGCGCTGCGACTCCTCCGCGAGCGACTTGATCTCGTCGGCGACGACGCCGAACCCGGCGCCGGCGTCGCCCGCTCGCGCCGCCTCGATAGAGGCGTTCAGGGCGAGCAGGTTCGTCTGGTCGGCGATCCCGTTGATCGCGTCGACGAACTCGTCGATCTCCTCGACGCGCTGTTGGAGCGCCTCCACGTCGTCGGCCACCTCGTCGACGGCGACGCCGATGTCGTCCATGGCCGCAGCGGCGTCGTCGGCCGCCTCCCGCCCGTCGTCGGCCATCGCCTCCGCCCGGGCGCTCGTGCGCTCGACCTCGTCGGCGGTCGACGCCACCTCCTCGACGGTCGCCGAGAGGTTCGACACCTCCGAGGAGATCTCGGCGACCCGCTGCGACTGGTCATCGGTCGCCTCACCGACCGACGCGGCGCTGTCGGCGACGTCCGCCGCCGACTCCCGGAGGTCGCCGATCGGCTCCCGGACCTCGTCTTCCACCTCCGCCATCAGGCGCTTGTTCCGCTCGATCTCCTCGGAGAGCTTCTCGCTGTACGAGTGGATGTAGGTGTCCGTGACGACCTGCATGTCGAGGTTGACGATCCGAAGGACGGAGAGGAGGTCCTCGACGGCGTCGTCAACCTCCGCCTCGATCGCCGCCTCGGTCTCGGCGCCGACCGACTCGTCGGTCTCGTCGTCGGCCAGCCGGTCCGTGAGCGAGTCGACGAGTCGGTCGCCGATGAGCGGGAGGATGAGGTCGTAGTACACGCCGTACTGGCCGATGTAGTGTTTCATCGGCATCTCCAGCATGTCGTGGATCTTCCCGATCCGCGCCCGGTCCTCGAAGTACTCCGGCCCGTACGCGCCCTCCGCGAGGGTCACGAGGTACGCCGACTGCGTCCGCTTGAGCTGTTCGAGCCTCTTGTCGGACCGCCCGATCACGTCGACCGTCTGCTCGTGGCCGGTGAGGTTCTCGTAGAAGTCCTCCGCGATCCGGTCGGCGTTCTCCGCGAACGCCTCCTCGTACCGGCTCAGCCGTCGCTCGTCCTCCTCGTCGAACCCGACGAACTCCTTTCGCCACCGGATCTCTTCGGCGTCGAGGCCGATCTCCTCGACCAGCGATTCAACGTCGAGCGCGTCGTTCAGTCCGCCCTGCCCGAAGTCGTCGCGACCGTACTTACCAGACATCGCCATGTGGCGGCCTCTTCCTCGGGGTCATATAAGGGCTGAGACCCGTCTCTCACAGGTGATAGCGGACTACGCGCCGGTCGAGCGCCCCGTCGATCGAGACCGACCGCTCCGTCAGGCCGCGCGTTCGATCGCCGAGGCCAGCGTCGCGCGGTCCTGCGCGCCCGTGAACCGGTCGACCGGCTCGCTGTCGGCGTACACGAGGAGCGTGGGAATGCTCCGCGCGCCGAGCCGTTGGGCGATCTCCCGGTTGGCGTCGACGTCGACCTTCGCCACGGCGGCGTCGGTGTCGCTCGCGAGCGCCTCGATCGTCGGCTCCATCATCTGACAGGGGCCGCACCAGTCGGCGTAGCAGTCGACCAGCACCACGTCGTGCTCGTCGACGACGCGCCGGAACTCCTCGGGCCCGGCGACCTCGATCGGCTCGTCCGGGGTCGCTTCCGACTCCTCACCCGACTGCTCGTCCGGGTCGCCGCCAATCTCCCCGTCGCGTTCCAGTTCCTCCTGAAGCTCGCGGAGTTTGCGCTCGCGGATGCGCTCGCGCTCGCTTTTCGCCGATTCGCTTCCGTCGGTCGCGTCTGCGGCATCGCTCATACACCAGTATTGGGCATTGGAAACAATATACCTTCCGGCAGCAGTACGGGGCGTCCGGATCCCGATCCGGACCGTCGTGGAACTCCGCTCACCCCAGGTCGTCGAGTCCGACGACCGCGAGATCGACGTGGTCGGCAACGAGGTCGGCGGCGCGATCGTAAGGGGATCTCCCGTCGTCCGCGCCCTCAACAGAGCGCGGCCGTCCCGCGGGCCGCGACGCGTCGGCCGCCGCGAAGACGGTCGCCGCGAAGGCGTCGCGGACCGCCTCGTTCTCGAAGAGGCCGTGGAGGTAGGTCCCCAGGGCGCGGTCGGTCGCCGCGCTCTCCGGACCCAGCGGCCGGGCGGTCTCCCCGGTCGGCGACGACCGACCCATGTGGATCTCGTAGCCGGCCGCGGTCCCGGTCGCCCCCGCCAGCGGGCCGACGCCCTCGACGCGCCGCGTCACGCGCTCGACGCGCTTGTCCGGCGAGAAGTGGGTCTCGACCGGGAGCACCCCGACGCCCTCGACGGTCGACTGCGAGCCGGTGCCCTCGATCTCGGCGCCGGTGATCCGTTCGCCGAGGATCTGGTAGCCGCCGCAGATCCCGACGATCGGGCCCTCGAAGCGCCGGATCGCCTCGTCGAGGCCCGCCTCGCGCAGCGCGAGCAGGTCGTCGACCGTGTTCTTCGAGCCGGGGAGGACGACCGCGTCGGCGTCGGCGAGGGGGTCGTCGAGAGACGAATCGAGCGGGACGTACGCCACCCGAACGCCCGGCTCGCGCGCTAGCGGCTCGAGATCGGTGAAGTTCGAGATCCGCGGGAGCCGGGGGACCGCGATCCGGACCGCCGACTCCTCGGGAACCCCGTCGTCCGCGCCGAGGGTGGCCGCTCCGCCGACCCCCTCGCCGCCCCCGTCCCCGGCGTCTCCCGTGTCCGGCAGCGAGAGGCTGTCCTCCGCCGGGAGGCCGGGGTCGTCGTGGGGAACGACGCCGACGACCGGAACCCCGGTCCGCTCCTCGATCTCCGCGATACCGGGCTCCAAGAGGGAGGGGTCGCCGCGGAACTTGGTGATGACCGCGCCGGCGACGCGTTCGCGCACGTCGTCGGGGAGGAGTTCGAGGGTGCCGTAGAGGCTCGCGAACGCGCCGCCGCGCTCGATATCGACCGCGATCAGGATCGCGGCGTCGGCGAATCGGGCGCACTCCACGTTCGCGAGGTCGCGGTCGTGGAGGTTGATCTCGGCGATGCTCCCCGCGCCCTCGGCCACGACCACGTCGTGATCGGCCGCCAGCCGGCGGTGCGCCGCGACCGCCGCGTCTCGCGCCGCCTCCCAGTGGTCCGCGTAGTACTCGCCGGCCGCGAAGTGGTCGACCGCCTCGCCGTCGATCACCAGCTGGCTCTCGCCGTCGCCGCGGGGCTTGAGCAGGACGGGGTTCATGTCGGTCGTCGCCGGGACTCCGGCGGCCCGCGCCTGCACGTGCTGGGAGACGCCGATCTCGCCCCACTCGCCGTCGGGCGCGAGCGCGACGCGGGCGTTGTTGCTCATGTTCTGCGCCTTGAACGGCGCGACCGAGACGCCCCGGCGGGCGAGGAGCCGACAGAGCCCGGCCGCGAGCGTGCTCTTCCCCGCGTGGCTCGCCGTGCCGGCGATCAGGACGGTGTCCGCCGTCTCCCCGATGTCCGCCGTCTCCCCGGTGTCCCCCGTCTCGCTCACGGGCTCAGTACTCCGTCCCCCGCCGGGCGCGGTGACCCGCGTCGAACGGGTGGGCCTCCTTCCGGACGTTCGTGATCAGGTCGGCCACGCCGTCGAGGTAGTCGGGCTCGGCGTGGCTCCCCGTGAGGACGAGTTCGAGGTCGTCGGGCTTCGAGTCCGCGAGCGCGACGACGTCGTCGGGGTCGACGAGCCCGCGGTCGGCCGCGTACAACACCTCGTCCAAGATCAGCATGTGAACGCCCTCGTCGGCCTCGCCGTCGAGCGGGAGCGGGGCGGTCAGGTCCGCGTCGGCCGCGCCCTCGACGAGCGCCTCCGCGCGCTCGAACGCCGCGCTCGCCTTCGCCTCGTGGTCGTCGTCCGCGGAGCCGTCGAGGAGCCCGTGCCAGCCGTAGTGGCCGGCGTTCTCGTAAGTGAACCCCGGTATGGCCGCGATGGCGTTGTACTCCCCCCTGACGCCCTCGACGCTGTCGGCGCCGCCCTTCATGAACTGGAGCATGTGGACGCGGTAGCCGTGGCCCGCGGCCCGGAACCCCATCCCCATCGCGGCCGTCGTCTTCCCCTTGCCGTCGCCCCACCACGCCTGCACGAGCCCGAACTCCTCGGGCGCGGCGGGTTCGATCGGCTCCGGTTCGGGGGCCGTCCCGCCGCCGGGGGTCCGCGCGACGGGGTTCTCGTCGCTCCCGGTCGATTCGCCGTCGTTTGATTCGCCGTCGTTTGATTCGCCGTCTGTCGCTTCGTCGGTTTCGTCGAGTTCGTCGTGTGTCATGGTTTAAACACCTCTGTCCGTTCGTCGGCCACGACGCCGTGCTCGGCGTCGGCCGCCGGACCGGGAACGTCGCCGTCCGGGTACCGCGACCGCAGGCTGGCGCGGACCGCGTCCCGGACGCAGGCGCGGGCCGCCGCGCCGACCGGGGTGGCGCTGCCGGAGAACGCCGCCGGCTCCCCGGTCGGGTCGTCGCCGACGACGACCGCGTCGCTCGTCGTCCCCGGGACGCCCGCCGTCGCCAGCAGCGTCGCCGCCTTGGCCTCGGCCGCGACCGCGACGAGGTTCGCCGACGCGCCGGCCGCGAGCCGCCGCGTCGTCCCGACGATCAGGTTGACCGTACCGGGTCGCCGGGGCGATTTCTCGGCGTCGCCGTCGACGCTCCCGTCCGACCCGCTCGCCGGGTCCATCGGGAGCATCGCCGGGTTCGAGAGCCCGACCGTCGCGTACGCCACGACCGGCCCGAAGCGCGCGCCTCTGGCGTGCTCCATTGCGACGCCGGTGAACAGCGTCGGCGGGTCGCCGTCGCCTCCCGCGTCGCTTTCGCTTATAAACCCCGCCCGCGCCAGCCGCTCGTCGCGGTACGCGCCGAGGTCGGTCCGGTCGAACGCCTTCGGCACCGAGACGTTGTAGGCGGCGTCGCCCCGCGATCGGCCCCCGTCCCAGCCGGTCGAGAGCCAGCGCGTCTCCGGCCGGCGCAGGCGGAGCACGCCCTCGCGCACGGTCGCGTCAAACATCCGCGTCCCCCGCGTCGGTCGCCTCCGCGTCAGTCGGCTCCGTGTCGGCCCCCGCGCCGTCCCCGACGCCCAGCGCCGCCAGCAGGCGGTCGTTCTCGTCGGGGCGGCGCACCGCCACCCTGACGTGCGAGTCGAGCCCGCGGAAGGTGGTCGCGTCCCGGACCGCGACGCCGCGGTCGCGGGCGTCCGCGACGACCCGCTCGGCGGAGCGCCCGCTCCCCTCCTCCCCCACGTCGAGCAGCAGGAACGGCGCCTCGGAGGGGGTCACGTCGTACCGCTCCGCGAGCGCCGCGGCCAGCCGCGACCGCTCCGAACGAACGCGCTCGCGGGTGTCATTTATAAACCACTCCTGCCGCATGCAGTGCGCGCCGGTCGCGAGCGCCGGGACGCTCACGTTCCACGGTCGCCGGGCGCGCTCCAGCGCCGCGCCGAACTCGCCCGTGGCGACCGCGAACCCCGTCCGGATCCCGGGGAGCCCGAACAGCTTCGTCAGCGACCGGGCGACGACGACGCCCTCGACCCCAGCGAGCGAGGGGCGGTCGGTGAACCCGCGGAACGCCTCGTCGACGAGCAGGGGCGTGTCGGCTGCGCGACACCGCGCCGCGAACCCCTCCAACGCCTCGCGCTCGTAGTCGGTCCCCGTGGGGTTGTTCGGGGCGCAGACGACCGCGAGCGCGTGGCTCGCCGGGTCGGCGTCGAGGACCGCGTCGGCCGCGACGAAGGCCGGCTCGCCCCCCTGGAGGCGAACTTCCCGAGCGTACTCGCCGAAGCTCGGCGCCGGGAGCAGGGCGGTGTCGCCCGGGTCGACCGCGAGCGCGACCGTCGCCCGAATGGCGGCGAGTCCCCCCGGCGTCGGCACGACCGAATCCGGGTCGCAGTCGACGTAGTCGGCGGCGGCCTCGCGGAACGCCGCGGGCGGTTCGGCCGGGTACGACCGCGCGGCCGCGAACGCCTCGCGGTACGTCGCCTCGACGCCCGGCGGGACCTCGGGGTTGGTGTTCGCCGAGAAGTCCAGCAGGTCGGGGTCGTCGCTGCTGCCGTGCGGTTCGCGGTCGAGGCCGAGCGCGGTGTCGAGGTTCATCGGTCTGTGTGGTGGCGGCCGGAGTCGCGTTCCAGCAGTCGCTCTGCGATACGCACGTCCGACGGGTAGTTGACGTTGACGGCGACTCGGGCGTCGTCGGTGAGGTGGACGGCGCCGCCGTCGTCCCGTTCGCTTTCGCCGCTCCTGCCGACGACGTTGATCCCGGCCGGGACGACCTCGCGACCGTCGATCTCCGTCGTCGCGTCGGCGCTGACGCCCAGTTCCCGCTTGCGGGCCGCCGGCACGCAGACGGTGAGCGAGTCGCCGGCGGCGGCGCGAGCCGCGTCGAGGACCGCGTCCACCGCCGCGCCGTTTAAAAGCGGGAGGTCGGCGGCGGCGGTCAGGAGCGGCCCGCCGTCCGCGTCGGCCGCGTCCATCGCGTACCGCAGGTCGGCGACGTAGCCGTTTCCGGGCGCGTCGACGACCGACAGCGACGGGCGCTCGCTCGCCCGTTCAGCGAGGCGCTCCCGCGTCCGCGTCGCGTGCGGGGAGACGACCGCGTGGGTCGCCTCGACCCGGCTCTCGGCGAGCGCGTCCAGCACGCGGTCGACCATCGGCCGCCCCGCGACCTCGCGGAGCGGCTTCTCCGTCTCGCCGCCGAGGCGGGTGCCGCGGCCGCCGCACATCAGAAGCGCGTCCACGCGATCACCCCCGCGTGCAGCGCGGCGACCCGCGCGATCTCCGTCGTCGCGCCGAGCGCGTCGCCGGAGACGCCGCCGAGTCGCCGACGGACCCACCGGCGGACCAGCGCCGCCGTCGCCAGCGCGGCGAGGAGCGCCGCGAGGCCCGGCAGGAGCCGCGGCCACGCGAGCAGGGCGGCGGGCGCCGCCAGCGCGAGGACCGGGAGCGCCGCCCGAGGCGACGACTCGCCGGTGAGCGCGGAGCCGAGCCCCTCGTGGGGCGCGTCGCCGACGCAGACCAGCGTCGCGGTCGCGGTCTTCGCGCCGACCTCCGCGGCGACGACGACCCCGAGCGCGGCGACGGGGACTCCCACATCCCCCGTGCCCGCCCCGACCTCGACCAGCCCGAGCGCGGCGGTCGCCAGCCCGAACACGACCAGGGCGAGCGCGACCGTCCCGCCGACGCCGAGTTCGGAGTCTTTCAGCACGCGTCGGCGCTCCTCGCGGTCGCCGTGGACGACAGCCGCGTCGCCGAGGTCGGCCACGCCGTCGAGGTGACCGATCCCGGTGACGGCGTAGACGGCGAGGACGAACGCGAGCGCGACCGTGGGGGCGGGGACCGACGCGGGGGGCGCGGCGAGCAGCAGCGGGGCCGCGACGAGCGCGCCGACGGGGTACCCGACGACGGGGAACGTCCACGGCGACCGCGCGAACGCCCCCCACGCGGCCTCGTCGCGACCGACCGGGATCCGGGTGAGGAAGCCGAGCGCCCCCCGGAGCGCGGTCAGAGCCATCCGACCACCCCCGCGGTCGCCGGGAGCCGTCCCGCCGCGAGCGGCCACGTCGCCGTCACCCATCCGACCGCCGCCAGCCACCCCGCCGCGAGGGCGACCGCGACCCCGGCGGCGACGCCGACGAGCCGGACCGCCCGCTCCGCGTCGACGACGCCCGGCGGGCCCGCGTCCGGGTTGAGGACGTAGTGACCGGGCTTCTCCAGTCGCGCGTCGAGCGCGGCCGCGGCGGTCGCCATCGGCCACCCGGAGTTCGGCGATTCCGGCACCCTAGCCCACGAGGCGGCTCGGCGGAGCGCGTCGAGGGACCCGGCCGCGACCGCGAGACAGCCCGCGGTCGCGCGGGCCGGGAGGAACATCGCCGCGTCGTCGAGCCGGGCGCTCGCCCACCCGACCGGCTTCGAGCGGTAGCCGAGCATCGAGTCGAGCGTGTTGACGGCCTTGACCCAGACCGCGCCGGCGACTCCCGCGGCGAGCGGGAGCGCGGTTTCGGCCCCCGCGACTCCGACCGTCGGGGCGGCAGCCAGCCCGACCGTCGCCCCCAGCGCGAACCCGGAGAGCGGCGCGACGAACCCGTCGGCGAGGTTCTCGGCCGCGCTCTCGACCGCCGCGCTCCGGAGGTCGGCCGGCGAGAGTTCGGTCGCGTCCCGGCCGGCGAGCGCGCGAACCGACCGCCGAGCCGCGTCCGGGTCGGTCTCGGTCAGCGCGACGACCTCGGCGGTCGTCGCCAGCAGCATCCGGAGGCTGACCGCCGTGAAGAGGAGCGCGCCGGCCAGGAGGACGGGGAGAACGGGAGAGGCGGTCGGGACGGCCGCGACCGCGACGATCCCGCCCGCAATCGCCGCGGCGCCGAGCGGGAGCCCGACCGCGACCGCGACGCCGACGGATCGGGGGTGCGACCACGACCGGTCGAACCGCCCCACGATCGACCCGAACAGCGCGACGGGGTGGACTCTGGCCGGCGGCTCCGCGAGCGCGAGGTCGAGCGCGACCGCGATCGCCAGCGCGGCGAGGGGGGCGAGCGCGGGGCGGAAGGCGGAAGCGGGGCCGAGCAGCGAGGCGGTCGCCATCGCGGTCACAGCCCGTCGAGGAACGCGTCGAACGCCCCGCTCTCCGGGTGGACGTGACAGTACGTTCCGAGCGTTCGGTGTTCGATCAGCCCGTCGTGTTCGCCGTCGACACCGGTGCCGCGCTCCACGTCGAAGGCGAACCGGGCGTCGCCCGCGGCCTCGGCGTCCGAGTAGTGGAACTCGTGGCCCCGAAGGCTCTCGCCAGCCGACGCCGTCGGCGCGTCCCGCGTCGCCCGCAGCTCGACGTGGTCGAGCGCCCGATACCGGTCGCGCATGCGCACGTCGGCCGGGAGGACGCCGGCCATCGCGTGCGTCTCGCCCCCGGCGGTCGTCAGCGACTCGGCGAGCGCCATCAGTCCGCCGCACTCGCCGAGCACGGGCGTCCCCTCGGCGGCCGCGCTCGCGACGTCGTCGAGCGCCGGGCTCTCGGCCAGCTCCGCGGCGTGGAGCTCCGGGTAGCCGCCGGGGAGGTAGACGCCGTCGCAGGGCGGGAGGGGGTCGCCCGCGGTCGGCGCGAAGGACTCGACGGTCGCCCGCTCGCGCAGGCGTTCGATCGTCGCCGGATACGCGAACCGGAAGGCGTCGTCGCGGGCGACCGCGACGCGGGGGCGGTCGCCGTCGGCCGTCTCGGCCGGACCGTTCGGTTCGGGCAGGTCGGCCGGCTCCCGCGCGATATCGGCGAGCCGCTCGGTCCGGAGCCCCTCGGCGGCCGCGTCGAGCGCGTCGTCGGGCACGGGCGACTCGTCGCCCATGTGCAGGCCGAGGTGGCGGTCCGGCACTTCGAGGTCGTCGTCCGGCGGGACCCGGCCGAGGTAGCTCATCCCCTCCGGGAGCGCCTCGCGGATCCCCTCGGCGTGGCGCCCGCCGTGCGCGCGCTGGGCGATGACGCCGACCACGTCGACGTCGCGGCCGGTCCGGTCGGCATACGTTCGAAAACCGAGCGCGGTCGCCGCGACGCTCTCCATCCCCGCGCTGGCGTCGACCACGAGCGCGACGGGGAGGTCGAGCGCCTCGGCGACCGCGGCGGTGCTCGACTTGTCGCCGTCGTACAGCCCCATGACGCCCTCGACGACGCAGACGTCGCCCTCGCCGCGGGCGTAGTTCCGGCGGAGCCCGTCCTCGCCCTGGAGCCACGGGTCGAGCGTGCGCGAGGGGCGCCCCGCCACGCGCTCGTGGTGACTCGGGTCGATGAAGTCGGGCCCGGCCTTCGCCGGCTGGACCGCGTGACCCGCGTCGTCCAGCGCCCGGATCGCCGCGAGCGTCGCGACCGTCTTGCCGACGCCGGAGGCGGTGCCGCCGAAGACGATACCCCTCATGGCGAGTTCGCTCTGTCGGCCAGCAGGCGGTCGGTGATCGAGGCCACGCGGTCGCGCACGTCGCCGGCGGGGACGCCGGCGCGCTCGGAGAGGGCCAACGCGCCGCCCATCCCGACGCCCTCCTTCGCCTCCCCGCGGGCGTACGCCGCCATCGACGGGTGGTCGCTCTCGCCGAACGCCGGGTCGGTCGCGGAGAGCGTCAACTCGAGGTCGTCCGCGAGCGCGCCCACGTCGGCGGAGGGGTCGTCGGCGACGAACGAGGTCGTCGCGAGCGGGAGCGGGCGCTCGACGCCCGCGTGTCGCGCGAGCGCGGCGACCGCCGCCATCTGGGTCCCGCCGGCGAGCGTGACCGGCACGCCGCGCTCGACCGCGCCGACGACGAGGCCGGCCGCCGCGGCGAGCACGGGGTCGCCCATCAGCCGGACCGCGTCGAGCGGGTCGCCGGCCGCGTCGCCGGCGGCGAGCCCGCTGGCGTCCAGTCCCTCGTCGACGACCGCGCGCTTGGTCCCGAGGGGGTTCGCCGGCAGCGACGAGGAGACGGCGGGGCGCTCGTCGAGCGCGGTGAGGACGCCGAGCGCGGTCGTCGTGCCGCCGGGGATCGTTTCGGCGACGAGGAGTTCGGTATCGGCGTCGCTCGCCTCGATATTCGGTTCGGTCCCCGCGACCACTTCCGGCACCAGTCCGCGCGCCCGCTTAAAAATCGCCGCCGCGTCCGGCACGGGCTCCGGGTCGCGCACGTCGCCGCCGGGCGCGGCGCCCGCGTCGAGGAGCGTCGCGTCCGTGGGGTCCGTCGGGACCGCGAGCCCCGCGTCGACGCCGACGAAGTCGAACCCGACGATCTCGCGCACGGCGCGGGTGACGACCGCCGGGGTCGGACAGCCCGCGGGGCTGACCGGAACGGCCGAGTCGGGGGCGGGCCGCCCGTCGGCGACGATCTCGAGGTCGGCGCTCGGGGTGTGTCTCCGCAGCTCCGGGTCGGCGCCCGCGGCGCTGATCCCGTCGATCGCGGCGGTCGCGGTCGTCCCCGCGACGACCGCGAGGGTCACGTCGGTCACGCGGTCCCTCCCGCTCGTCGCCTCGAGGGATCGAGTGGTTTGGCCGGTCGATGGCGCCCGTCGCCCGCTCGGTCGATAACAACCACTAGCGGTTGATTAGCACAAGTCGACTTTAATCGATCGGGGATCGGGCTCCCCGAACGGTGACGCCCCCGGCGGTGCAGTCGCGACGCGACCGGTCGGCTACCGACAGTCGCGGACGGACGAGTGTGCGAATGATCTCCACACATATAAGACGGGTATTCGCTAATGAGTATTAATAATGGTAACTGAAACATCGGGGACGAGAAACAGGGAGCACAGAGCCGGAGGCGTCGAGGCGAGGTGGGAAAACCGCTCGCCGGTCAGCGCTCCGAGGGCGACGACGGACCGGCGGCGACTGCCAGACCGGCGGCGACTGCCAGACCGGCGGCGACACCCGTGCGGGTCCGGAGAACGGGGCGATACATGACCGGCGACGCCTCCCTGACGCCGGACGACGCCCTCCCGGACCTCGCCGGGCGGGTCGCGGTCGTCACCGGCGGCGGCCGGGGGATCGGGCGGGCGATCGCGCTCGGAATGGCCGCCGCGGGGGCGACGGTCGTCCCCTCGGCGCGGACCGCGGCGGAGGTCGAGGCCGTCGCCGCCGAGGCCCGGGACCTCGGGGTCGAGGCGCGCGGGATCACCGCCGACGTGACCGACGACGGCGAGGTGGACGCGTTGGTCGAGGAGACCGTCGACGCGTTCGGCTCGCTGGACGTGTTGGTCAACAACGCGGGATTCAACCCCGGCGACGCGCTCGGCGACCCGGCGGAGATCGAGAGCGACGCCGTCGACTCGGTCCTGGACGTGAACCTTCGAGGGGCGTTCCGGACGCTTCGGGCCGCCGGCCCGTATTTAAAAGAGGCGGGCGGCAGCGTCGTCAACGTCGCCAGCGTGGCGGGCGAGGTCGGGCTGCCGAAACAGCACCCGTACGTCGCCTCGAAACACGGCCTCGTCGGGCTCACGAAGAGCGCGGCGGTGGACTGGGCGCCGGACGTGCGGGTGAACGCGGTCGCGCCCGGCTACGTCGCGACCGACCTCACGGAGACGCTGCAGGAGAACGAGCGGCTCCGGCGGTCGATCCTCGACCGGACGCCGCAGGAGCGGTTCGCCGACCCGATGGAGATCGCGGGCCCGGTCGCCTTCCTCGCGAGCGGCGCGGCGAGCTTCGTCACCGGCGAGACGCTCGCCGCCGACGGCGGCTGGACGGCGCGGTGAGCCGAGCGGGGAACGCGTACGGCGATCGCGGCCGGGCGTCAAACCAGCCCGCCCGCGGTGAACACCGCGTAGCAGATCGCCACTAACAGTCCGGAGTGGAACAGCGCCGCGTAGCGCCCGCGGGAGGCGGTGCCGGCGAACCACCCCGACGCGAGCATCGTCGCCTGCGTGACGACGTACAGCCGGAAGCGTTCCAGCTCCGGAAGCACCGTCTCCGGCTCGGTCACGAGGTCGGTGGCGCCGGCGAGGTCGGCGAGCCGGGCGGCGTCGATCACCTGCGTGTTGACGACGGCGACGACCGCCGCGACCAGCGCGGCCGCCGCCCAGCCGACCGCGACGTACGGGTGCATCGACGAGCGGAGCGCCCGCTGCTCGCTGTAGAGCCGCCCCACCTCGATCCGGAGCGTCTCGAAGACGGCGTCGGCGTCGCTCCCGGCGTCGAGGGCGTCGGTGACCAGCCCGAGCGTCCCCTCCGCCAGCGGGGTCCCGACGCGTTCGACGAACCGCTCGATCGCGGCCGCGCGGACGTCGGTCGCGGTCGTCGACTCGCCCGTGGTCCCCGCGCCCTCCGTGCGCCCCGTCGCGGTCGTCGACCGGAGCGCGAACGCGAGGTCGGCCACGTCGTCGTCGAGGACGCCGAGGTCCGCGTCGCGCGCGACCGCCTCGACCGCCGCGGGGAACGGCCGCCCCCGCGCGACGTGGCCCGAGACGGCGTGAACGAAGTCCGCCAGCTCGCGGTCCTTCGCGTCGTCGATCCGGGTGCGTCTCCCCGCGGCGACGCCGACGGGGACGGCGAACGCCGCGTACGAGAGCAGCCCGACGTTGACGAGGGTGTAGCCGGCGAGGGCGAGGGCGACCGCGAGCAGGGCCGCGGGCGGCGCGCAGACGACCGCCGCGCTGGCCGGGTTGCGCCCGACCGAGGCGAAGACGCCGCGGGGCGCCGCCGGCAGGTCGTAGCTCGCGCGCTGGTTCGGCGGGCGGAGCGTGCCGACCGCGACCGCGCCGGCGAGGCCGATGGCGACGAGGAAGGCGACGGCGCCGTAGAGGACGACCGCCCGCGTCGGCACCACCCCGACCGGCGTGTCGACCGGGGGGAGCAGCTCCGGCACGACGACGGTGAGCGCGGTCGCCGCGATGACGAGCAGCGCCGGCAACACCAACACGAGGACGAACAGCTCCGTGAGCAGCTCCAGGAACCGGCGGGCGCGCTTCCGGGCCCGGTCCTGCCGGTGCGCGAGCATCCGACGCTCCGTCCGGAGGTACTCCGCGAGCGCCGCGTCGCCGGTCGCCGCGTGCTTGCGGAACTCGAGGAGGAACGGCGCGAGCAGCTCCCGCGAGGGGGTGTCGCGGGCGACCCGGCGTAACCCCTCGTCGAGGCTCCCGGCGAGTTGCGCGGCGTTGAGCGCCTTCCGCAGCGAGGTCGCCGTCCCGCCGTAGGCGTCGTTCGCGGCGGCCTTCTCGACCATCTCGCGGGGCCCGTCGCTCCCGGCCGCGAGCAGTTCGAGGTAGCGGACCGCGGGCGGGAGCGTCCGCTCGATGTCGGTCCGGCGCGTCGCCGTGAGCCACCGGAGGCGGAGCCCGCCGAGCCGCACCGTCGCGCGCTTCGCGAGGAACCCGGCGAGCCCCGCGACGACGACCGCGACCGAGTCGGCCGACAGCGACGCGATCGGAATCGGGGAGCCCGCGCCGACTCGGGCGTCGACCGCCGCGAGCAGCCCCGGTGCGGTCGACGCGGCGACGAGCAGCGCCGGGACGATGACCGCGACGCAGGCGACCCACGAGAGGCCGTACACCCGCGACAGATGCGTCTCGAACCCCGTGTCGAGCGCGGTCCCGCGGTACCGCTTCCGGTCGGCGTCGTGCCGGCGGTCGCTCGCGTGGCGCGCGAACAGGGCGTACAGCACGCGGTCGATCACCGAGGACCCGCCGGCCCGCGTGAAGCCGTCGGCCTCGGCGGCGTCGAGGGCGCGGCGGCCCCCCGGAGCGTCGGTTCCCGTCTGTGGCTCCCCGCTCACGGCCGTCCCTCCCCGTCCGCGGTGCGGGCGGCGCGCTCGACGGTCGCGGCCTCGTCGGTCCGGAGGTCCGCGAGGAACTCGAACAGCGCGTCGAAGTCGTCGACCCCCTCGCGGACGAGGTACTCGACGTACCGGCGCTTGGACGCGAACTCCGACTCGACGGCGTCGACGTCGCGGTCGGTGTGGTCGGCGACGCGACCGAGCGCGTGGAGGCGGCGTTCGTCACCGGGCGCGGTCGGCGCGCCGCGCTCGGGGGCGCCCGGGAACCGGAACTCGCCGTCGGCGTCTCGCCACGCGACCGTGTTGTAGTACACTTCCTCCGCTCCCTTGTCGATGACGCCGGCACCGCCGTGTTTGGGGTTTCCCGTCGGGCTTCGCTTCGCCTCGGAGTCGAGGGCCGCGTACTCCGCCTCGGAGAGCAGCTCGACCGCTCGCGAGACGTAGCGCTCGCCGTCGACCTGCCGCGGGAAGACGACCAGGTCGACCTCGCGGAGGAGGTAAGCGGGGAGCCCGCGCTCGATCACGCGGTTGACGAGCGCCTCCACGTCCTCGGCGTGAGTGGTGCCGATCACGCCGTGGCCCGTGTTCAGGGTCTCGGCGAACGTCTCGAAGCTCGCGGGCGTGTTGATCTCGGCGATCACCTCCACGTCCGGGTTCAGGTAGTTCGCTTCGGCCATCAGCTCCGACATGCTCACGGCCTTGTACGCGTCCTCGTGGTCGCGCGTCGTGAGCGACACCCCGGTCTCGTGCGGGAGCCGGACCTCGCGGGACCCCTCGTCGATCGACACCGGCCGGTCGTCGAACGGGATGAAGGGGGTGTGGGCGTTCATGAGCGTCGTCTTCCCCACCCCGGTCGGCCCGGCGAAGAGGACGGTCCCCCGGTGTTCGTACAGCAGCCACAGCAGGGTGACCAGGTCGGGCGAGAGCGTCCCGTGGTCGACCAGATCGACCGGCGTCAGGGCGTCAGCGCTCTGCTTGCGGATCGAGACGTGCGGGCCGCCCTCGGAGATGACCGGGAGCGCCACCGCGCACCGAACCGTCTCGTCGACCCCCTCGACGTCGAGGTTCACCTTCGCCGACGGCGTCGACGCGTTGAGCTCGGTGCCGTCGCGGGCCGCCAGCCCGGTGACGACGTTGACGAACGCGGTCTCGTCGTCGAACGCGAGGTTCGTCGGGACGCGTCGCCCGGCCTCTGCGGTGCCGCCGAGGTCGTCGGCGTCGCCGGCGGCACCCGCCTCCGTCCCCTCCAGGATCGAGGTCCGCGGGACCACCTTCACGCGCTCGCCGACGCGGTTCGCCTCCACGTCCTCCAGGTTCGGGTCGCGGATCGGTATCGTGAGGATGCCCTCGCCGACGAAGTCGCGCAGCACGTAGTACGCCAGGTCGTCGAGCCGGTCGTGGGCGTACCGGGAGTCGACCGGCGGCACCGCGAGCCCGCGGTCGGCCAGCGCGGAGCGGACGCGGTGGGCCGCCGCGCCGAGCCACGCGCGGGTGTTGCGCGCGGTGAGCCGCCGCGAGAGGAACCGCCGGGCGTGCTCGGCGACGAACGCCTCGCGGTCGTCGACGACGCCGTTGACGGTCGTCTCCCAGACGCGCTCCTTGCACTCCTCGATCAGCGCCTCGTCGCCCGGGAGGAGGTCGGGCTCGCGGACGGCGTACTTCGTCTCGAACGCGTCGGAGCCGAGCAGTCGCTCGCGGGCGACCACCACCTCGACGGAGAGCCCGGCGAAGCCGACCGCGTACCGGGCGAGCCGCTCGGCGGCGACGCGCTCGACGTACGCCGCGTCGGCGTCGATGCCGGTCTCCAGGGGCGCGAACGTCTCGGTGTGGACGACCAGCTCGCGCTCGTCGCCCACGTCGGCCACCTCGATCCGGTCGTCTAAGGCGAGCGGCGTCACGTCGCCGAGGAGCCGGAGGTCGCGCAGCGCGTGGTAGTCGATCCGACGGCGCGCCGCCGCGCTCGCGTCGAGCAGCCGGTCGAGCGCGCGCTCGTACTTCGGCTCGAACCCCGCCTCGGCCCGCTCGTTCACGCCGACCCGCGTGAGCGGGCGCCGGTGGCGCACCCCGGAGAAGTGGTCGCGGACGCGGTCGAGCGCGCGCTCGTCGGCCGCCGACAGCGGCGGCTCGCGCACGTCGTAGCCGAACCGGCCGCCGTCGCGCTCGCGGACGGTCGCGACGACCCCCGGCTCCGGCTCGTACTGCGCCCGCACGTCGGGGGCGTACCACGCCTCGGGATCGTCCGGCGGCACCGGCGCGGGCACCGCGCCGCCCGGGTCGTCGTCGGCGTCGTCGACGATCCGGAGCGTCGGGCCGTCGCTCACGGCTCGGCTCCCCGCGTCGGTCGGTGCCTCGCGGAACCGGCGTCGCGTCTCCGCGTCATCGTTCGATCCGCGGGTGGTGGATGGGCCGATTTAAGCGTTATTTTCTGTTAGCAAAATATAATTTCAATCTGAATAAACGTCTTGGCGGAACACCGGGCCACGGCAGCTCCCGGGGGTGACAGCGCGGCGCGAAGTGGCGAACAGACGGAGAGCCTTGCCCGAACTGTAGCCCCTTTTACCCGTTCGGGTGAACCCCGACGAGATGACTGCACTGGACCGCCTCGAACGGCTGGGTGAGTTCACGAGCAAGTACTTCGTCCTCTGGGTCCTCGTCGCCTCCGGGGCCGCGCTGTACGCGCCGTCGGCGTTCACGCCGATCGCCGACTACATCACGCCGCTGCTCGGGGTGATCATGCTCGGGATGGGGCTGACGCTCACGCCCGACGACTTCAAGCGCATCGTCGAGCGCCCGCGCGACGTGCTGATCGGCGCGGCGGCGCAGTGGCTCGTGATGCCGACGCTCGCGTACGCGCTCGTCGTCGCCCTCGGGCTCCCGTGGGAGGTCGGCATCGGGCTGATCCTCGTCGGCGCGGCGCCGGGCGGGACCGCCTCGAACGTGATGACGTACCTCGGCCGCGGCGACGTCGCGCTGTCGGTGACGATCACGACGGTGACGACGATCGCCGCCCCGCTCGTGATGCCGGCGTGGATCGTCGCGCTCGCCGGCGAGCAGATTTCGGTGACCTTCGCGCAGCTCTCCGAAACGATCATCTGGGTCGTGCTCGTTCCGGTCGTGGCCGGACTCGCGCTCCGGCTCCTCCTCGATCGCTACGCGCCGACCGCGGCGAAGGTCGGTCTCTCCGTGTTCCCCGCGATCAGCGTCGTCGCCATCGTCGCCATCGTGGCCGCGGTCGTCGGCCTCAACGTCGAGAACATCCTCACCGCGAGCGCGCTGGTCGCTGTGGCCGTCGTCCTCCACAACGGGCTCGGCCTCGGCGCCGGCTACGGGGTCGGGAAGCTGACCGGGATGGCAGAGGACCGGGCCCGGGCGTGCGCGTTCGAGGTCGGGCTCCAGAACAGCGGCCTCGCCGTCGCGCTCGCGACCGCGTTCTTCGACCCCATCGCGGCGCTGATCCCGGCGCTGTTCAGCGTCTGGCACAACGTGAGCGGCCCGGCGCTGGCGACGCTGTTCACCCGGATCGACGGCGAACCGGTCTCCGAGTACGAGCCGTCGGTCGGCGCGGACTGACCTGGCCGACCCGACCCGCGCCCTTTTCTGACGCGCGCCGGTAGCGTACCCATGCGCGCAGCCATTTTCAACGGCCCCGGCGACATCGGCGTCGAGGAGCGCCCTCGCCCCGATATCGAAGCGCCGACGGACGCGATCATTCGGGTAACCCACACCGCGGTCTGCGGCTCCGACCTGTGGTTCTACCGCGGCGACAGCGACCGCGACGAGGGCTCTCCGGTCGGTCACGAGCCGATGGGGATCGTCGAGGCGGTCGGCGACGACGTGACCTCGGTCGCGCCCGGCGACCGCGTGCTCGCGCCCTTCACTATCTCCTGCGGCGAGTGCGAGTTCTGTCGGAAGGGGCTCCACACCTCCTGCGAGAACGGCGACTCGTGGGGCGGCGACAACGGCGGCGGGCAGGGCGAGTACGTCCGGTCGACCCGCGCCGACGGCACGCTCGTCCGCGTTCCCGACCGGTTCGCCGACGACGAGGACACCCTCCGGTCGCTGCTCCCGCTGACCGACGTGATGGGCACCGGCCACCACGCGGCCGTCAGCGCGGGCGTCGAGGCCGGCGCGACGGTCGTCGTCATCGGCGACGGCGCGGTCGGGCTCTGCGGCGTGCTCGCGGCCCGCCGGCTCGGCGCCGAGCGGATCGTCGCGGTGGGCCACCACGAGGACCGGCTCGAACTCGCCGCGGAGTTCGGCGCCACCGAGACCGTCTCCGAGCGCGGCGAGGCCGCGGTCGAACGCGTCCGCGAACTCACTCACGGCGGCCCGAACCACGTGATGGAGTGCGTCGGCGCCGCGAGCGCGATGAACACCGCCATCGACATCGTCCGCCCCGGCGGCACGATCGGGTACGTCGGGGTCCCGTACGGCGTCGAGGAGGAGGGGCTCGACGTGTTCGGCATGTTCGGGCGGAACGTGACGCTCGCGGGCGGCGTCGCCCCCGTCCGCGCGTACGCCGAGGAGCTGATGGCCGACGTGTTACAGGGCACCCTCGACCCCGCCCCGATATTCACCGAGACGGTCGGCCTCGACGAAGTCGACGAGGGGTACCGCATGATGGACGAGCGCGAGGCGATCAAGGTGCTCGTAAAGCCGTAGAAACGACCGCGTGAGCCGCCTCTGCGACCATATCGGCGCAATAGTTATCAGTAGCGATCTCTTGATAATAGTTGACACATGTCACAATTACGTCGAGACGCGATCGAGGAGATCCGAGAACGTCACCGGTCCGAAGAGGCGGACAAACGGCTCGACGAGACGGACGAGCGGCTCGACGAGACCCCCGCCGCGGACGAGCCGGCGGAGCCCGAGGAGCCGCCGGCCGAGCCGAACACCCCGGCCGACGACTGACGCGGTCGGGGGCGACTTCGCCTCGAACCCCGACGATTTTCGCGGTCGCCGTCGCGGCGAGCGTCGCGTCCGTCTCCCGGACCACACCGGCTCGCACCGCGTTTCAGGCTCTCCCTGACGATGTTTCAGCGGGCGGAAACGACGGTTCTGGCGGCGAAATACTACACCGGTGCCACGGCTAGGTCGAGACGGCTCCGCGACGGAGTCCCGCGACTATGTACACGCCAATCGACGGGTCACGCGAGACGGGGCAGCGACCGGTGGTCAGCGGATGACACGCGTGCGGATCCGCGAGATCGTCCTCGTCGCGATGATCGCGGTGCTCTCCGCGGTCATCGTGGGGCTCTCCGAGGGCGTGGTAACGGGGGCTGGTGCGGCGGGGGCGGCGGGCGCGGCAGGGGCGGTGGAGGCGACGGGAGGCGCTCCGGTCGCGGAGCCCGGACTCGTCTCGCCGACCGCGCTCGGCGGGGTCGTCGGGGCGCTCGCGCTCGCGCTGCTGATCGCGGCCGCGGTCCGACGCGCGGACCGCTGAGCCGCCCCGACGCGGTCGGATCCCGCCGACCGGTTCGCCCGTACCACTCGCTTCCGAATCGGTGAAAATACCCCCGCGTGAGGTATCTTTATTTTCATGGAAAAGCGTGATAGACTCGCTATACATGACTGACGTTACCCTTCGTCGGACGCAGCTTGCGACGCCCGCGAGCGACGAGAAGATGATGCACTCGGCGGCCGACAGCGACGCCGACGAGGTGTTCCTCGACCTGGAGGACTCCGTGGCGCCGAACGCGAAGCCGGACGCGCGCGAGCCCCTCATCAAGGCCGCTCGCGAGGAGGACTGGAGCGACAAGGTCCTCAGCTTCCGGATGAACGGCATCGACACCAAGTGGTGGTACGACGACCTGATCACGGTCGTCGGCGAGGCCGGCGAGCACATCGACGACATCATCGTGCCGAAGGTCAAGTCCGCCAGCGACATCCACACCGTCGAGAACCTGCTCCACCAGGTCGAGGTGAACAACGACCTGGAGGTCGGTGGTATCGGCCTCGAACCGCAGATCGAGGACGGCGAGGGGATCCACAACGTCCACGACATCGCGCACGCCTCCGACCGGCTCTCGTCGATCATCTTCGGACCGGGCGACTACTCCGCGGCGATGGGCACGCCCGGACTCGACATCGGACAGTTCCCGGAGTACCCGGGCCACTACTGGCACCACGCGCTCTCCGAGTGTAACTCCGCGGCGAAGTCGGCCGGCCTGCCGTGTCTCGACGGCCCGTACGCCGACATCGAGGACGCCGACGGGTTCCGCGAGTCCGCCGAGAACGCCAACATGATCGGCTGCGACGGCAAGTGGGCGATCCACCCGTCGCAGATCGAGATCGGCAACGAAGTGTTCGCGCCGGACCCGGAGACCGCTGAGCGCGCCAAGCGCATCGTCGACGCCTACGCCGAGGCGATGGAGGAGGGCAAGGGCGCCGTGAGCGTCGACGGCCAGATGGTCGACGAGGCGACCAACAAGATGGCCCAGGACATCGTCGAGACGGCCGAGGCCGCCGGAATCCTCTAAGGCCGAGTCCGACCTCGACTCGCGGACCGCCGACACACCGATTTTTGGCGTCGATCGCGTCTCAGAGCGACAGTGGTCGCTGGCGGGGGTGAGTGAAGTAGATCGGTCGCAGCGATGCAGTATATAAACAGTCGTGAGCGACTGCGACGATAGTTTATAAATGAACGAGGCGGTGGCGCGCGCCTCCGAGCGGTCGCCGTCGGCGACCGCGAGGAGCGCCGCGCGAGGTCGCCGTCGGCGACCGCGAGGAGCGCCGCGCGAGGTCGCCGGCGCTGCGCGCCGGCTGCCAGAGGGACCTCTGGTCCCTCGCTGGAGTCGGGCGGCCGGAGCGAAGCGGAGGCCGGCCGACGAGGCTGGGGAGGCGTGAGGTGCGGTTGCGGTCCCGCGAACGCAGTGAGCGGGAGCACGGAAGTCGCAGCCCGCGCAGCGAAGCGAGCAGGAACGTCTTCCGGTGGTGCTGTGAGGGGAGGGACTCAAAGGGGCAGTCGCGAGGGCGCCGCAGGCGACGCTAGCACTGGAGGGAGCGAGCAACGCGAGCGACTGAAGCGCACAGCGAGCGTGCGGCGGCCTCGTGGCTGGGGCTTTGGAGGTGTTCACCGCCGACCCGCGATCGACTGCTTAGAAGCGAGCGGCTGGGGCTTTCGAAGGAGTTCACCGCGCCGTCGACGGCGTATGTACGGCCGCCTGCAACGCTCCGGGTTCAGTGAGAAACGCGCTCCCCCGATCACCGACCCGATTTATAAGGGTTCGATCAGTTCGACGGCGTGTCCGTCGGGGTCCTTCACGAACGCGGTGCGCGCGCCGGCCTCCGGCTGGTCGCCCGGCTCCTTCACGACGCCGTGGTGGTCGATCGCCTCGAACGTCGCGTCGACGTCGTCGACGCCGACGGCGACGTGGTCGTAGCGGTCGCCGTCGTCGCTCGGCTCCTCGCCCTCGGTGTCGGACAGCTGGAACTCGACGCCGGCGTCGTCGGCGACGTACACGTTGCGCGTGTCGCCGTCGGCGGTCGTGAACTCCCAGGAGCGCTCGAACCCGAGCTGCTCGACGTACCAGTCGGCGGTGCGGTCGGCGTCGGCCACGTTGAGACACGCGTGGAGTATCTCCATGGAGTCGGGGTGTCGCGGCGGGATAATAAATCCCGGCGAGCGGGCGGCTCGCGGTCGCCCGCGGAACTGTCATGAACAAAGGTTTTATTCGGTGTTCTCCCCCGGGTATTAGCATGGCAAGCGAGCCCACGCGGGGAGGGAACACGCCCGACTTGGACACGTCGGCGGCCGCGCTCGGCCACGACCGACCGGACGTGCCCGCCTATCGGGCGCTCGCGGAGGACCTCCGCGAGCGCGTCGCCGGCGAGGTCCAGTTCGACGAGTACGCGCAGGTGCTGTACGCGACCGACGGCAGCATCTATCAGGCGCGGCCGGCCGGCGTCGTGACGCCGCGCTCGGTCGAGGACGTGCAGGCGACGATGCGGGTCGCGGCCGACCACGAGGTCCCCGTCATCCCGCGAGGCGCCGGCTCCTCGCTGGGCGGGCAGACCGTCGGCCCGGGCTGTGTCGTCCTCGACTTCTCGACGCACATGGACGATATCGTGGAGGTCCGCCCCGACGACCGCCGGGCCGTGGTCCAGCCCGGGGTCGTCCAGGACCACCTCGACGACCGGCTGGCCGAGGACGGGCTGAAGTTCGCGCCCGACCCGGCCTCCTCGGCGCGCGCGACCGTCGTCGGCGGCATCGGCAACAACTCCACCGGCGCGCACTCGGTGCGGTACGGGATCACCGACGCGTACACCGAGGAGCTGACGGTCGTGCTCGCGGACGGGTCGCTCATCGAGACCCGCGAGGTCGTCCTCGACTCGCCGGAGTACGAGGCGATCGTCGACGGCGACGACCGGGAGGCCGCGCTGTACGAGACCACCCGCGCGCTCGTCGAGGACAACCGGGAAGCGATCGACGAGAAGTACCCGAACCTCAAGCGCTCCGTCTCCGGGTACAACCTCCACAAGGTGATCTACGAGAACGACGCGGGCGAGGAGGTGATCAACCTCTCGAAGCTGTTCGTCGGCGCCGAGGGGACGCTCGGCACGATCGTCGAGGCCGAGGTGTCGCTCGTCACCCGTCCCGAGGAGACGGCGCTCGCGCTGTACACCTTCGACTCGCTGGTCGACGCGATGAAGGCGGTCCCCGAGGCGCTGGAGTTCCCGGTGAGCGCGGTCGAGCTGATGGACGACGAGGTGTTCTCGCTCGCCGCGGGCTCACAGGAGTTCGCGCAGTACGCCGAGCCGATCCCGGACCGAGCCACCGCGGCGCTCATGCTGGAGTGGGACTCCGAGCTCGTCGACGACTTCGAGGCGGCGATCGCCGACACGAACGCGCACTTCGTCGACGAGGGCGACGCCTTCGACGTGTTGGAAGCGTACACCGACGAGGACCAGGAGGACCTCTGGAAGCTCCGGAAGGCGGCCATCCCCCTGCTGATGAGCATGCAGGGCGACCCGAAGCCGTACCCGTTCATCGAGGACGCGACGGTGCCGCCGGAGGAGCTCGCGGAGTACGTCGGGCAGTTCGAGGACGTGCTCACCGACCACGACACCTCGGCGGCGTACTTCGCGCACGCCGGGTCCGGCACCCTCCACATCCGCCCCATCCTCTCGCTGAAGGAGGAGGAGGGCGTCGAGAAGATGCACTCCATCTCCGAGGACGTCACCGACCTCGTCTTGGAACACCACGGCGCCTTCTCCGGGGAGCACGGCGACGGCCTCGCGCGCACCGAGTTCAACCCGAAGATGTACGGCGAGGCCCTCTGGAGCGCGTTCCAGGAGCTCAAGTCGACGTTCGACCCCGAGTGGCGGATGAACCCCGGGAAGGTGGTGTACGTCGACGGCGACACCGCCGCCGAGCGGGGCTACCCCGACAGCGCCGCCGACACCGACATGCGTGAAAACCTCAGGTACGGCCCCACGTACCAATCGATCGAGCCGCAGACCGAGCTCGACTTCTCCGACGAGGGCGGCTTCTCGCACCTCGTCGAGCTGTGTAACGGCTGCGGCACCTGCCGGGAGACCGACTCCGGCGTGATGTGCCCGACCTACCGCGCCTCCGAGGAGGAGATCCAGGCCACCCGCGGCCGCGCGAACATGCTCCGGGCGGCCATCAGCGGGGAGCTCGACGAGGACGAGATCCACTCCGACCGGTTCCAGGAGGAGGTGCTCGGGCTCTGCGTCGGCTGTAAAGGCTGTAAGAGTGACTGTCCGACCGGCGTCGACCTCGCGAAGCTCAAGGCCGAGGTGAAACACGATCACCACGAGAAGGAGGGGTCCGGCTTCCGCGAGCGGATCTTCCGCGACATCGACCGCTTCTCGGCGCTCGGGAGCGCGCTCGCGCCGGTGTCGAACGCGGCGACGAAGATCCCCGGCGCCCGCGCCGTGATGGACGCGGTCGCGGGGATCGCCCCGGACCGGGAGCTGCCGACGTTCCGCTCCGAGAGCTTCGAGGAGTGGTTCGCGTCTCGCGGCGGCTCGACCGTCGACCCCGGCGAGGCGGTCGACACGGTCGCGCTGTTCCCCGACACGTACACCAACTACAGCTACCCGGCCGCGGGCAAGGCCGCGGTCGAAGTGCTGGAGGCGGCGGGCGTCCGCGTGGAGGTGCCGGACGACCTCGCTGCGTCGGGCCGCGCGGCGTTCTCGACCGGCTTCCTCGACGAGGCCCGCGAGCGCGCCGAGGCCAACGTCGCTGCGCTCGCGCCCCGCGTCCGCGACGGGCAGTCGGTCGTCTTCGTCGAGCCCTCGGACGCGGTGATGTTCCAGGACGAGTACCTCGACCTGCTCGACGGCGAGGCGGTCGAGGCCGTCTCGGCCGCCGCGTACGGCGTCCTGGAGTACCTCGACGCCGGCCGCGTCGACGAGCGGTTGGCGTTCGACGCGCCGAGCGAGTCGCTCACCTACCACGGCCACTGCAACCAGAAGGCGACGAACAAGGACCACCACGCGGTCGGCGTGCTCCGCCGCGCCGGCTACGACGTGGACCCGCTCGACTCCTCCTGCTGCGGGATGGCGGGCTCGTTCGGCTACGAGTCGGAGCACTACGACCTCTCGAAGGCCATCGGCCGGATCCTCTTCGACCAGGTCGACGAGAGCGACGGCGAGACGGTGACCGCTCCGGGCGCCTCCTGCCGCTCGCAGCTCGGCGACCGCGACGCCGACGCCGAGAACCCGCCACACCCGATCGAGAAGGTCGCCGAGGCGGTGACCGGTCCGGCCCCCGACGCCGTCGCCGACGCGGGCGCCGCCGGCGCGACGAGCCCGTCGCCGGCCGGCGACTGAGGCCGCTCGCCGACCGCACCGCTTTTTGATTCCGTACTCTCGTCGGTCCGGGATGCCGCTGCTCGCGATCGCTTTTATAAATAAAAGAGCCGCACCGCCGCACTGGTCCCGCGTTCAGAACACGTTGGGGAACAGCACGTAGCTGAAGAGCAGACACAGCAGCCCGACGCCCGTCGCGTAGTACAGCAGCGGGATCATGTTCAGCCGCATCACCCGCCCCTCCTGCCCGAGGAGGCCGACCGTCGCCAGCGCGGCGACGAGGTTGTGGATCGCGACGAGGTTCCCGATGGCGCCGCCGACGGCCTGCGCGCCGACGATGATCGTCCGCGGGAGCCCGAGCTGCGTCGCCGCCTCGAACTGGAACGCGCCGAACGTGATGTTCGAGACGGTGTTCGACCCGGCCATCGCGGCGCCGAGCGCGCCGATGAGCGACGCGAACGCCGGGTAGGCGGGACCGAGGATGTCGGCGGTCGTCTGCGCGAGCAGGACGATCATGCTGCCGACCTCGGGCGCGCCCGGATGCGCGCCGGACTGGAGCATCACCTGCACCATCGCGATGACGAACACCAAAGCGATGAACGGCGAGACGATCTTCCGAGCGGCCTCCTTCCAGGCGTCACCGACTTCCTGACCGGACATACCGAAGATCGGGATCGCGAGCACGGCGCTCACGAGCAGCCAGAAGCCCGGCACGTTCATCCACGCGACGGCCCCGCCGAGGCTGGTCCCGAATATCTGGTCGACGGTGACGACGAAGCTGTCCCGGTTGATGAAATTCGAGATCGGATCGACTGCGCGCGTCACGACCAGCAGGACCACGAGCAGGACGTACGGCGACCACGCCTTCAGCAGCGACATGTCCTCGCCGCCGCTGAGGTCGGCCGCCTCGGCCTCGGGGCTGTCGGCGCCGCCGCCGTTCGACTGTCCCGGCTCGATCGAGCCGACCCAGTGGTCGGCCCACCGCTCCCGCTCCGGGAACTCCCACTCGTCGTCGGGCAGGAGGTATCCCGCGCGCAGGATGCTCAAGACGATCGCACCGCCGACCATCGACCCGATGAGCGACGGGAACTCCGCCGTGAGGAACCACGCCGAGATCCAGTAGGGGACCGCGAAGGCGATCCCCGAGACCAGACACAGCGGCGCGACCTCCCAGGCCGGCGCCAGCGAGCGGTCGTCCGGGTCGCCGAAGAAGTAGACGACCATCCCGACCGCGAACAGCGGCATCACGAATCCGACCAAGGCGTGATACGTCGCCGCCCACGCCGCCACCTCGACCGAGAACTCGCGGACGGTCATCCCGCCCTCCTCGATCGCGGTGCGGGTGAACTCGACGCTCTCCATCGGACTCTGGATCCCGACCACGATCGGCGTCCCCACCGCGCCGTACGTGACGGCGATGATGTGTCCGATGATCCCGGCGACGACCGCCGCGAGCGCCGGGAAGCCGAGACCCAACAGGAGCGGCGCGACGACCGCCGCGGGCGTCCCGAAGCCGGCAGCGCCCTCGATGAACGTCGCCATGAAGAAGGCGATCAACACGATCTGCACGCGCCGGTCGTCGCTGACCGTCGCGAACCCGCGGTTGATCCGGTCGAACGCGCCGGCCTCCATCAGGGTGTACAGGAGTACGAGCGCGCCGAAGACGATCCACAGGATCTCGATCGCGGTCAGCACTCCGACGCCGGACGCCGCGAACAACCAGTTCGCCGGCATGTTCCACGCGAAGTACCCGACCGCCAGGGCCGCGACCCACGCCACCGGCATGGCGCGCGTCGCCGGCCAGAGGAACCCGACCAGCAGGATCCCCGCGAGAAGCAGAGGGATCGCGGCCACGGCGACGTCGATTCCGGTCGTCATGGATTCCCTCCTCGGCCGCTCTCATTCACTCGATTCCGTCGACGACTCATGTGACAATTTACCACCCACATACGACGCGAGGTACATCACATTCATTAATTATAAAAGATGAGTTTTCGGACCACTGGAAGCGGGCGGTTCACCCCCGCTCGCGTCGCGAAAATTACGGTTACCGATTTCTTTATTATCTGTCTTTTTGATATGAGCACTCTTCTGCCGCCAGCACCGTCCGCGGCGAACCGGTCGAGGGACGCGTCCGTGGGGGACTGCCGGACGCGGATATATCCGGGCTCGGCACGTATCGACCCCAATGGCACGCAGTGCGGCGAGCGAACGCGGCGGTCCCCGCGAGCGCGACGCTTCCGAGCGCGACAATTCCGAGCACGACGCCTCAGAGCACGATGCCTCCGAGCGCGACGGATCGCGGCGCGCCGATCCGGCCGAGTCGCCTCCGGCGGCCCTGGAGATCGACGGCGTCTCGAAGCGATTCGGCGACGGCGACGAGTCGGTGCTCGCGGTCGACGACGTGACCCTGACCGTCGATCGGGGGTCGGTCGTCGGGCTGCTCGGGCCGAACGGCGCCGGCAAGACGACGCTCATCAAGTGCGCGCTGGGGATCGTTCTCCCCGACGCGGGGTCAGTCCGGGTGTTCGGGACGGACGTGGGCGACGGGAGACGGGCCGCGTACGCCGACGTGGACGCGATGTTGGAGGGCGCGCGAAATGACTACTGGCGGCTCACGGTCCGCGAGAACCTCCGGTACTTCGCGACGATCAGCGGCGTCGACCCGGACTCGGTGGCGAGCCGCCACGACCGGCTGCTCGACCGACTCGACCTCGCCGACAAGGCGGACACGCCGGTCCGAGACCTCTCGCGCGGCATGAAACAGAAGGTGTCGCTGGCGAGCGTGCTCGCGGGCGGCGCGGAGCTGGTCTTCCTCGACGAGCCGACGCTCGGGCTCGACGTCGAGAGCGCGCGGACGCTCCGGGCGGAGCTGCGCCGGCTCGCGGCCGAGGAGGGGCTCACGATCGTCGTCAGCAGCCACGACATGACGACGATCGAGGCGGTGTGCGACCGCGTCGTGATGATGGCGAACGGGCGGATCGTCGCGGACGACACCGTCGAGGCGCTGCTCGGCGGGGCCGACCGCGACGTCGTCCGCGTGGCGAGCCCGGACCTCGACGACGCGGTCGTCGCGGGGCTCCGAGAGCGGTTCGAGGTCGTCGGCTTCGACCCCGACGCGCGCCCGCCCGCCGTGGAGGTCGTGGCCGGGGGCGACCGGCTGTACGACCTGACGGACGCGCTGCGTGAGGCCGGCGTCACGCCCGCTGCGGTCCGGACGCTTCAGCCCGACCTGGAGGACGTGTTCCTCGACCGCACCGGCACCGCTCCCGGGGGCGAGTCGCGGTGAGCGCCGCCGAGCGCGGGGAGAGAGACGGCGAGCGCCGCCGCGACGGCGACCACCCCGCCGAAGACGAGCCACGACCGGCCACCTACTACCACCTGGCGCGGGCGGTGCTCTACCGCGAGTACCTGATCTTCGTGCGGTATCCGGCCAACGCGATCGGGGGGATCGTGGTCTCGCTGTTCTTCTTCGCCGCGCTGTTCTTCGGCGGGCGACTCCTCGCGGGACAGGCCCTGACGGACTCGATCGAGGGGATCGTCGTCGGCTACTTCCTGTGGACGCTGTCGGTGGGCGCGTACTCGTCGGTGTCGAACGATATCGGCAGCGAGGTGCAGTGGGGGACCTTGGAGCGACACATCACCACTCCCTTCGGCTTCGCGCCGGTCGCGCTGTTGAAGGGCGTCGCCAAGGTGGTCCGGACGTTCCTCACGAGCGCGGTCATCCTCGCGGTGATGCTCCTCGTCACGGGGACGCGGCTCAGCCTCGCGCCGGTGACGGTGGTCGCCGTCGCGGGGCTCGCGATCACCTCGGTGCTCGGACTGGGATTCGCCGCGGGCGGGGTCACGGTCCTCTACAAGCGGATCGGCAACTGGCTGAACCTGCTGCAGTTCGGCTTCGTCGCGCTGATCTCGGCGCCCGTCTTCGACCTGCCGTGGACGCGCGTCCTCCCGCTTGCGCACGGCAGCGCCATGCTCCAGCGCGCGATGGTCGACGGGGTCCGACTCTGGGAGTTCCCGCTCGCCGACCTGGCGCTGCTCGTCGCCGTCGCCGTCGGCTACCTGTTCGGCGGCTACCTCGTCTTCCACTACGCGACGCGGCGGGCGCGCCGGCTCGGTGTCCTGGGGGACTACTGAGCCCCCGCGTCACCGGCCCTCGTCCGGTTCGGCCGCGAGCGCGGCGTCGCGGAGCTCGCGGCAGCGGTCTCCCTCCACCGTCAGCTCAGGAACCGGCGTCGGCTTCCCGTCGGCGTCGACAGCGACGAAGACGAAGTACGACTCCGTCGTCAGCTCGCGCTCGCCCGTTCGCGGCGACTCGCGGTACGCGCGGATCCGCGTGCGGAGGCTGGTTCGCCCGACCGCGTACACGTACGACTCGACGATGCAGGTGTCGCCCTGCGGCACCGGTCGCTTGAAGTCGAGCCCGTTGATCTTGGCCGTGACGCAGGTCTCGCCGGCGGCGCGCATCGCCGACATCGCGCCGATCTCGTCCATCCACTTGACGACGTTGCCCCCGTGGGCCGACTCGTAGTTGTTGGTGTGGGTCGGCTGGACCCGCTGGCGGTTCTCGATGTAGGTCTCGCTGACGGTCGGCATGCCGGACCCCACACGTCCGGCGGAGAAAGGGGCGTCGACAGAGGCGGGTGGTCTCGGATCGGTTCGGACAGTTCGATCGGTGAAACCCGATCGTTCGTTGTCGTTTTCGCAGGGTGAGAGAGTCACAACAAGATATTTATACTCGCGTGGCATTCACTAGCACGCATGTCTAGTAGTGCACCCAGCGCGGACGACGACGTGTTCGACGAGTTCCTGTCCGACCGCGGCCACGAGACGGAGATCGTACGCTGGGAGCGATCGTATAACAAGCTCCAGTGTCCGGAGTGCGGTGCGCTACACCCCGAGGGAACCGCGCGGTGTGACGTCTGCGACTGGCGCCCGACCTAACCCGACGGCGTCGTACGGCGGATGAGCGGTTTTCTTTCGACCGGAGTCGGCGGCAGTATTATGTGGTATCAATCGATAGTTGCGATCATGCCGACCTGCCAGAACTGCGGTTCGTTCGTCACGACCGACTACGTTCGGGTGTTCACGCCGAACGAGGTCGATCGTCCCCGCGTCTGCCCCGCCTGCGAGGACCTCGTCCGCGACGGCGCCGACGTGCGCGAAGCGCGGGCGACGAGAAGCAACTGAGCGCGGCGCCAACCCGACAGTGACCATGTCGACGACCCGACTGCGGAGACGGAAACGCCCCGACGCGGCGTTCGCTCGGGGACGGCCCGAGCCACCGCGTTTAAGAAGAGTGGGGAACAGGAGTAGACAATGACCGATCCCACGGTGACGCGACTGTTCGGCGGTCCGGGCAGCGGGAAGACCACGGCGCTCCTGGACCGCGTCGAGGGGATCCTCGACGACGGGGACGCCGACGTTCGCGACGTGCTCGTCGTCTCGTACACGCGGGCGGCCGCCGCCGAGAT
Source organism: Halorubrum lipolyticum DSM 21995 (assembly GCF_000337375.1). Taxonomy (GTDB): domain Archaea; phylum Halobacteriota; class Halobacteria; order Halobacteriales; family Haloferacaceae; genus Halorubrum; species Halorubrum lipolyticum. Next base: position 54,365 of record NZ_AOJG01000018.1, read on the forward strand.
CCGCGAGCGACTCGCCGAGCGCCTCGACATCTCCCCGCGAAGCCTCCAGGGGAACGTCTGTACCATGCACGCGAAAGCGTACGAGCTGCTCGACCTGTCGCGCGGCGACGTGGTCGGCGAGGACGACAAGGAGGCGTTCTGCGAGGAGTACGGCGTCGAGTTCGAGGACCAGCACGGCGGCGCCGGCCGCCGGACCGCGCGGTCGACGACGATCGGCAACAAGATCATCGCCACCTCGCAGTGGCTCCAGCGCACCGAGCGCGACGTGGCCGACTGGTACGACGTGCCCTTCCAGTGGAACGTCGAGGAGGTCCGGCTTCCGCCCGAGGAGGACCCCAACGCCCAGGAGGGGAACAAGTACACCCCGACGTGGCCCTCCGACGACGAACGGATCGACATCCCCGAGACGATCCGCGCGTGGCGCGGCTACAAGGGCGACCACGACCTCGTCGGCTTCGCGGACATGCTCGAACGCGTCGCGCAGCGCTCGCTCGTCCCGAACGTCGACTACCTGATCATCGACGAGTTCCAGGACATCACGACGCTGCAGTACAACGTCTTCGAGGAGTGGCGCCCGCACATGCGGAAGGTGCTCATCGCCGGCGACGACGACCAGGTCGTCTACGCGTGGCAGGGCGCCGACCCCGACCTCCTCCTCGACACCGAGGTCGACGAGGACGTGGTCCTCCCGAACTCCTACCGGCTCCCCTCCGAGATCCTCAACGTCGTCAACGCCGAGATCCGCCACATCGACAAGCGACAGGAGAAGGACCTCCACCCGCGCAAGGAGGGCGGCACCGTCGAGGCGATCGAGTCGCCGTCGATGCTCGAACTGGTGCGGAACGTCCGGTACACCGTCGACGACGACGAAGGCAGCGTGATGTGTCTGTTCCGCGCGCGCTACCAGATGTTCGACTTTATCGACGAGTTCATCGACCACGGGATCCCGTTCACGATGCTGACCGACGGCCGGATGTGGACGGACCGGGTGCGGGACTACGTCAGCGCCATCGAGAAGTCCGACGCGGGCGATCCCGTGAACGGGCTCGAGGCCCGGCGGCTCGCCGACATGCTGCAGGACTCGGCGTTCGGCACCCACGACCGCGACGAGTTCTACGACTTCCTCGACGACCGCGAGGAGGCGGCCGACGCCGACGACATCGCCCAGATCGAGGTGATACCCGACGAGCTCGACGAGTTCATCCCCTTTATGCCGGACAGCTCGAGCGCCGACGACATGGTCCGGAAGGTGACGAGCTTCCAGCGGAAGTCGATGGGCGCGTACTTCGACGGCGACTACGAGGGGATGGACCCGACCCGCGTCCGCGTCGGCACCATCCACTCCGCGAAGGGCCGCGAGGCCGACCACGTGTTCGTCGCGACCGACCTCACCGAGAAGGTGGTCGAGCAGATGGCCGCCTCCATCGACGACCCGACCGACGTGGACGGCGTCGAGGAGTTCACGAAGACCACGAGCCCGGTCCCCGTCCTCACCGACAACGAGCGCCGCGTGTTCTACGTCGGGATGTCCCGCGCCCGCGAGCGGCTCGTGATCATGGAGAGCCTCATCAGCGGGGCGCCGACGCTCCCGATCAGCGTCCTGCTCTTCAACGAGCTCCGCGACGAGCCCGCACAGGAGCTCATCGAGGAGGTGCAGGCGGAGCTGGCCGTTCCCGAACCCGAGCCGTGAGCGGCGGGAGCGACGCCGCCGAGTCGCGCGACCGTTCCCCGCTGCGTACCGACCTCACACCGATCGTCGACGCGGTCGCGGACGCTGACGCCGACGCCTTCGTCGCGGTCGGCGACCGGTTCGACGACGACCTCCGGTATCTCACGCGCTTCGCCGGACCGGACCGACCGTCCGCGCTGGTGGTCGTTCCGGTCGACGGCGCCGCGGACCGCGCCGTCTGCTGTGCCCCCTCGCTGTTCCGCGAACAGGCCGAACGGGAGTTCGTCGCGAGCGCGCGCGAGCGAGGCAGCGACGGTCGCGCCGACAGGTTCCACGACGGCGTCGCCCGCGAGGTGCGCACCGAGCGCGTCGGCGACCACGCGGGCGAGCGCGCCGCGGGACTCGTGCGTGACCTGATCGGCGCCGGCGACGACGGACCGGAGACCGAATCCGACGGCGACCGCACCCTCCTCGTTCCCCCGTCGATCCCGCACGACGCGGCGGTGTACCTCGAACGCGCCGGGAACGCGCTCGCGTCGACCGATGCGGTCGCGACCGCTCGGGCGCGGAAGACCGACGCCGAGCTCGACCGACTGCGCAGCGTCCAGCGCGCGGCGACCGCGGGGATGGCGCGCGCCGAGACCGTGTTGGCCGAGAGCGAGGTCGGCGATTCGGCCGACGAGAGCGTGGGAGAAGCCCGAACCGAGGACCGCCGCAGGCCGCCCCTGCGCTGGGAGGGCGCCCCCCTGACGACCGAGCGGCTCCGCCGCGAGGTGAACGCGGTCCTCGCCGCTCGCGGCGTCCGCGACGCCGGCGACACCGCGATCGGTGCCGGCCCGTCCGCCGCGGACCTCCACTTCGTCGGCGACGACCCGATACGGCCGGGCGAAACGGTGCTGATCGACGTCTCCCCGCGCGGCCCCGACGGCTACCGCGGCGACCTGGCTCGGACGTTCGTCGTCGACGGCGACGGCGGCTGGGAGCGGCGGGCGTACCTCGCGGTCGAGTCGGCCCGCGAGGTCGCGCTCGGCGAGATCGAGCCGGGCGCGACCGCCGCGAGCGTCCACGGCGAGGCGGCCGCCGAGCTCGGCGCGTACGGGTTCGACCCGAACGCGGGGGAGGGGGAGGCGGGGTTCACCCACGACACCGGTCACGGCGTGGGCGTGAGCCTCCACGAGTCGCCGTCGCTGTCGAGCGGAACGGAACTGCGGCCGGGCCACGTCGTCGCGGTCGAGCCCGGCGTCTACGACCCGGACGTGGGCGGCGTCCGGCTGGAGGACGTCGTCGTCGTCACCGAGGACGGGTGCGAGCTACTCGCGGAGTACTCGTTCGGGATCGTGCCGCGAGAGCGCGAGTGACCGGCAGATAGCTACGACCGCTCTTTGCGCTACCGAGGGGCATTTTTGAGCGGCCGCCGAAGGCCGATCTGCATGCGATCCGATCCCTCCACTGCGGTCGGCGATAGCGACGAGCGCGAACCGATCGGACCTATCGTAACGAAGAGACACCCGGCCGCCGCCGCGCTCCTCGTGGCCGCGACGGCGGTCCTCGGCGTCTCGGTCTCCGGGATCGCTCTCGTCGGAACCGGTACCGTCGCCGCCCACGGGAGCGCCGAGTTCGACACGGGACTCAGCAAGGTGAACGAGAACGGAACCGCCGTGATCGTCGTCGAGAGCAACTCAATCGACGCGTTCGAGGTCACCGTCGGCGACGAGGATGAGGTCGGATATGAGTTCCGCGCGACGGTGACGCCGGCAGCGGACGGGGTCACGTCACTCGTCTTCGACCACTCGGAGGCCGGCGGGGACGGCAAAACGGTGACCGCCCAGGGCGACGGCGCGATCAAGATCGACTACGAGACGTCCCTCGACGACACGGTCGCCCCCGGCGACTACGACGTGGGGCTGTTCGTCGGCGGCGGCGAACCGACCGACGTCAGTACTCTGGTCGTCGAGGACGGAGATGACGACGATACCGGGAGCGACGGCGACGCGACCGACGGAAGCGGTGCAGACGAGGGATCGGTCGAGCCCGCCACCGTCACCGAGGCCGACGTCGAAGACGCCGACCTCGTCGTCGAGCCGGCAGAGACCGAAGTACGCGTTCCGGTGGAACTCGACGACGGCGAGGAGGTGACTCTCCGGATCCGCTCAATCGGGGACGCGAGTCCGGCCTTCCTCATGACGGAAGAAGCGACCGTCGAGGACGGGTCGGCGAGCGCGGCCTTCGATCTGAGCCGGGCGACCCACGGGGACCGCGCGACGCTGACCGTCCGCGGGAACGAAGCCCTTGACGAGCCGGTCGACCGCGAGGTGCTCGTCGTCGACGAGGAGGTCGGCGTCGAGGAGAGCGACGGCGTTCTCAACGTCGAGACGCCCGGGTTCGGAATCGTCGCCGGTGGGCTCGCGGTTCTCATCGCCGCACTCGCTGTCCGGCAGCGAGAGTGACGAGGCCGAACCAGGTTATTTCTCGATCGAATCTTCTTCGGAACCGACGGCAGCGTCGTCCTCTCCTCGGAGCTGCCGAGGGAGGAGCCCCGAAATAAGCCCGCGGAGGATCCGCCCCGGATCGAGGAAGTACTGCGGGAGCACGACCATCGCGATGGCGACGACGAGCAGTCCGGCGCCGAGCGCGACCTCGCCGGCGACCAGCCGGATGACGGCGTAGTTCGCGAGCGGCAGCGCGAACACGAGCGACGCCGCCAGTCCGATCATATCCATCAGCCCGAGATTCATCGGACTCGGGTTGGCGCCCGGCGTTCAAAAGGGGCGCGGCAGCGATTCGGCAGCAACGAGGCGACGGCGACGACGCGGGGCGGCCGCGACGACGCGACGGCGACGCCCCAGCGCGATCGGTCGAAACCCCGCCCGAACACCGAACCGATATGTGTCGCGCGCGCCCAGTTCCGGTATGTTCACCGGCATCGTCGAGGACACCGGGACCGTCCGCGAGCGGACCGAGACCGAGGACGGACTCCGGCTGCGGATCGCCGTCGACGGGTTCGACGACCTCCACCACGGCCAGTCGATCAGCGTCAGCGGCGTCTGTCTCACGGTCGAGGAGTACGACGATGACGACGCCGAGGACTGGTTCGAGGTGTTCCTCGCGAGCGAGACCGTCGCGAAGACGTACCTCGGCGACATCCGCGAGGGAGATCCGGTCAACGTCGAGCGCGCGATGCCCGCCGACGGGCGGTTCGACGGCCACGTCGTGCAGGGCCACGTCGACACCGTCACCGAGGTGACGGCGATAGAGCGCGTCGGCGAGGACTGGCGGTTCACCTTCTCGATCCCCGAGGGCCACGAGGACTACCTCGTCGACAAGGGGTCGGTGACGCTCGACGGCATCTCGCTGACGGTCGCCGAGAAGCGAGGCGAGGAGTTCGACGTCGCGATCATCCCGACGACCTACGAGCTGACGACCCTCTCGGAGAAGGCGGTCGGGGACCCGGTCCACCTCGAAGTGGACGTGATCGCGAAGTACGTCGAGAACATGATCGACGGGTACGCCTGAGGGCTGTTGCGGCGAGGCGTCGAATCGAAGTGCTTGGTTTTCGGCGTTGTGACTCCGGAGACGAGACGACGAATACCGTTTTAAATTACGGCCGCTCGCTCATAAACAGTCGCCGACGAATCGACCAAGAACACCGCCAAAGCCCAGTCACTCTTTTATAAATAATCGACCGATATCGGTGGTGAACACCACCAAATTTCCAGTCACTCACTTATAAATAGCCAAATTCGGATCGACGGAGAACACCACCAAAGCCCCAGCCGCGAGAGCTCGGTGCGCTCGCTGCGGTCCTCGGCGCTCACTCCGTTCGCGCCTGCGGTCCTTGCGTCGCGCGCCGTCGCCCTCGCGGCTGCCCCTTTGAGTCCCGCACCGCACGGCAACCGCACCTCACACCTCCCCAGCCTCGTCGGTGGTCCTCCGCTTCGCTCCGGACCACCGACTCCCTCGCGCGGTGCTGTTCGCGCCCGCTGGACGCTCACAGGCACGCGCCGGCCACATCACCGATCCACCTCTAGCGGGTTATTTGTCTCCTGTCCTGAGTCGATCGCGAACGAGTCAGATGAATTGACATCCTCTCCGCCCTGAAGGGCGAAGATTCCCACGGCACCGCACCGCTGGGTTGGGATGGTTACGGTTTGTAGCTGCCTTGATGACGGCTACTGGCTGTGTCAATCAGCCGTTACTCCTATCCCGCCATGGGATTCGGAGGTACTTCTTACTGTACCCGAACACTACAACAGAAAGGGTGCTTTCTGTGTGTGATCGGGAATCCCGATATTGTCCGATTAGGCGGGCGGATAGACCGCCTCGGCTAGCTTTCAGTAGGACAACTGCTTACTTAAAACATCCGGACAGGAGTTCGTGTTTAGTGTAGAGAACTGTCGGATTCATCCCCGCGCTGAAGCGCGAGGCTTTCTCCTCGATTCTCCGTAAGCGAGTAAACCCAATAAAAAAGCGCTCAGTCGTCGTGCGCGTCCTTCGCGCCCTTCACCGTCTCGCGGACCGCGTCGACGCCCTCGTCGTGGAGCAGGTCGCCGACGACGATCACGTCGCTGTGGGCGGCCATCTCGTTGGCCGACTCGTAGCCGTGGATCCCCCCGCCGTAGAAGAGGGTGGCCTCGTCGAGCGCGTCGTGGGCGGCCGCGACCTTCTCCGTGTCGCCAAAGGTGCCCGAGTACTCGACGTAGACGATCTCCTGGCCGAACATGCGCTCGGCCACCTTCGCGTAGGCCTCCACGTCGTCCGCGCTGAGGTCGCAGTCGGCCTCGGTCAGCTGGGCGACCGACGCCTCGGGATTCATCACGATGTACGCCTCGGTGTGCGTCCGGCCCCAGTCGAGGTCGTCGATGCGGACCCACTCCTTGTGCGCGCCGGTGATCCAAAACGGGCCGCCGGCGTTGAACACGGTCGGGATCAGGTAGCCGTCGAGGGCGGGCGAGTCGATGACGACGCCCGGGTTCGACGGCTCCTGATAGAGCGGCACGTCGTACTCGGCGGCAGCGTCGACGACGCGGCTCATCTTCTCCGCGGTGACGTCGAGGGTCCCCCCGATCTCGATCGCGTCGGTCCCGGTCCGGCAGACGTCCTCGAAGGTGTCGTCCCCGTACAGCTCCTTGTCCGGGTCGACCTTCAGCACGTGGTCCCAGTCGTCCCACGGGTTGTTCATCGGAAGCGACTCCACCGGGCGGAACCAAAAAGGTGCGGAAGCTGTCTCGCCAGTGCGCGGACTCGCCCGCGGAGACTACAGCAAGTCGTCGAGCTCGTCGTTCCGGAACGCGTCGGCGGGGTCGGGCTGTTCCTCCGGCTCGTCCCGAATTGCCTGTCGCGCGCGTTCGAGGAACTCCTCGACGCGGCGCGAGCGCTCGACGCCACCGAGGAGGACCAACGCGGCCACCCGGTCGGAGTCCAGCGGGAAGTCGCCGCCGCGCACTTGCATCGATCCGGTCTCCTCCTGGAGCCACTTGCGCGCCTTCTCCGCGCCCTTCCGAGAGATCCGGTCGGGATCGCCCGCGATGGCGACGAGGGCGGCGTCCGCGTCGGTCGCGTTCGGGAGCGACATCCCCGTCATCACCGCGCTCCGGACCGCGCTCATCACGGTCGTGATGTTCTCTTCGGCGTCTTCGGCGGCGGGCGCGGACGCGAACCCGACCGCGGCCATCCCGCCGGCGCGCAGCGTGTTGATCACCTCGCTCGTGTCGACGACCGACTCCGCGACGCCCTCGACCGACTCGCCGGCCGCGAGCAGGAGCCCGACGCGCTTGGCCATCGAGGCGTTGATCGCGGCGTAGCCTCCCTCGACCGACTCGCCCGAGGAGCGCCACGCGTCGTTGTCGAGCAGGATCGTCGCGTCCGCCTCGCGGACGAGCGTCTTCAGCGACCGGCCGGCGTTCACCTGATACATCGCCCCCTCGTCGCGGCCGGGGAGGACGCCGAGCGCGTACACCGGCACGTCATACACGCGGCTCAGCTCGCGGACGAGCACCGGCGCGCCGCCCGATCCGGTGCCGCCGCCGAGCCCCGCGACCACGAACAGCGCCTCCGCGTCTGCGGTCACCTTCGGCGCGAGCGCGTCCAGCACCTCGACGGCGTCCTCCTGCATCACCTCGGCGCCGAGCTCGTTGTCGCCGCCGACACCGTGTCCGTTCACCCGAGACTGACCGACGAGGACCGTGTCGAGCGGGAGGGGCTCTAGGTCGGCCGACGCGGTGTTCACCGCGAGCGCGTCGAGCACCGCGCCGTAGCCGGCGTCGGCGTCGAACTCGGCGAGCGCGGTCGCGAGCTTCCCGCCCGCCTGTCCGACGCCGAGGAGGACCGCTTTCATGATCGTAAGCTAACCGATCCCGGGGTAATACCTTTTCCCCCATATTTAAATACGGAACCGCGGCCAGTCGGCGGCGTGACCGACGACACTCACGACCGCGACCGGCCGGTCGGCGACGGCGGAGAGCCAGCGGAGACCACGGGTGACGGGCGTCCGGGACAGCCTCCCTCGTTCGAGCGAGCCGACCGTACGCCGGCCGGGACGGCCGGGACGGCCGGCTCGACGCGATCGAAGGCGGCGCGTTCGACCGCCACCGGCCCGGTCGAATCACCGACCGGAGACCCGAACACCGGTCCGAGCGCCGGACCGAACGGTGACCGGGTCGAAGAGCGGCTCCGTGCGGTCGAACGGGCGCTCACCGGGACCGACGATGCCGTCGCCGACATCGGCGACGAGGCGGCCGCCAGCGCGGAGCGGGAGGAGCTGTCGACGCGGCTCGACGACCTCGAAGCGCGCGTCGAGGAGCTGGAGGCGGCGACGCAGGCGATCAGGGGATACGTCGGATCGATCCGGTCCGTGAACCAAGCGGTCGAGCGCCGCGCCGACCTCGCGCTCGCCAGGGCGAGCGAAGGCGCTCGGCAGACGGCCAGAGACGGTCGACAGGCTACCGAAGACGGCCGACAAACGGCCGGAGACGGAGGGGAAATCGCGGACCGCGACGCGGCCGACGACGGTGTGCTCGACGGCGGCGTTCCGAGCGAGGCCGCCCTCGACGCCGCCGTTCCGGCGGCAGAACGCCGGAAAAACGGAACGGGAGCGGCGACCGAGCCGGCGGGTGGGCGCGCGGAAACGGACGACGAGAAGGCGGACGACTCGTGGCGCGCCGGCGCGCTGGATCGGCTCCGTGAGTCCTTGTAATCCGCGTCGCGCCGCGGGGACGGGCGGGTGATCCGCGTCGTCCTCACGGTCCTCGTCGCCGTCGCGCTCCTTTCGGTCTCGATGCCGGCGCTGGAGGACGCCCGCGTCGGTACGACCGACGAGCGGCTCGGGACCGAGTCTGACCGGATCGAGCGGGCGATCGGCGCGCTCTCATCCGGCTCGAGGAGCGTCTCGGACCCGTCGCTCGCCGCCCGGACGACAATAACCGTTCGTTCCCCGAGCGGCCTCACGGCCGCGCGGATCGACCGGCTCGCGATCGTCGAACCGGAGCGGTCGAGAAACGGGCCTGGCGCCGCGCTCCGGTATCGGATCCGCGGCGGTCGCGACCGGACCGTCTCGATCGTCCCGGACGCGGCGACCGCGACCGTCGAGGTCGTCGACGGACCGATCCCGCTCCGAACGCGCGGCGAGAGCCGTCTGGGCCTCCGTCTCGTCGACGACGCCGGCCCGACCGTCGAGATCGCGCGGGTCGGATGAAGGTTTATAACTGATACCGCGGCCACGCCCGCCATGAGCTTCGATCTCCCCTCGCTGTCGTCGCTCGGGGGCGACGGCGCGCCGCTGCGATCGCTCCCGTGGCTCGACGGGGACGCGGACGGCTGTCGATGCGACCCGTCGTTCAGAGAGCCGGTCGGAACCGGCGTCGACGACCGCATGGTCCTCGCGGTGGACGCCGCCGACTGTCCCGGGCGCGGTGACCTCGCCGCGAGCCCCGCCTGTCTCGCGACGGTTGTCGAGGCGCTGACGGAGCGCGACGCCGACGTGGTCCGGACGCGCCACGCGGGTCGAGAGCGGACCTACGCCGGGCGGGCCGCTGCGTGCCTGATCGCCGCCGGACGGTTTCGCGAGCGGGTCGAGTTCCACGAGACGCGGCTCGCGGAGCGCGTGACTCGGGAACCGATCACGGCGGCGCGGGAGGCGAGCGGTCGCGAGGGACCGCCGAAGCGGATCGCCGCGGAGACCGGACTGGCCGAGACCGTCGCGGACGCGGAGGAGACCGGCGACGTGTTGCGAGCGCACGCCGGGCCGACGATCGCGGCCACGCGCGTCGCGTCTGCACCGCCGCCGGATGCAGCGCTCGTCGACCAGTGGGAGGTCGACACCGGCGCGACCGTGCGGCTGTACGACGGAGTGGGGCCGCTGCGGACGTACCACCTCACACCGCCGTCTTCGCGGCTCGACGACGGGGCCGTCGAGCGACTCGCCGCCGCCAAAGACCGGCTGATCGACGATCCGACCGGGGGCGACAGGGCGCCGGGGCGGGCGGTCCGAGCGGTCGCGACGACCGACGACCCGGTCTCGACGCTCGTCGACGTGCTTCGACGGCACACACGCGGATACGGCGCGTTCGAACACGTGTTCGCCGACGACCGCGTGAGCGACGCGACGCTGTCGGCGCCCGTCGCAGAGAACCCGCTCCGGGTCGTCGTCGACGGGGAACGCTGTCGCACGAACGTCAGGCTACCACCCGAGGGCGCGGCGACGCTGGCGTCCCGGCTCCGGCGAACGAGCGGCCGGGGGTTCTCCCGCGCGAGTCCCACGCTCGACGCGACGATCGAAACCGAAGCCGGTCGGGTTCGGGTCGCGGCGACGACGGACCCCGCCAGTGACGGTCTCTCCTTCACGTTCCGCCGCGGTGACCCGGAGGCCTGGACCCTCGCGCGGCTCGTGGACGTCAAGACGATCACGCCGGCGGCCGCCGGGCTCCTTTCGGTGGCCGTCGAGCGAGGTGTGACCGGACTGGTCGCCGGCGGCCGCGGCGCGGGAAAAACGACGGCGCTCGGGTCGCTCCTCTGGGAGCTGCCGGCCGAGACCCGGTCGATCCTGATCGAGGACACGCCGGAGCTGCCCGTGGACGCGGTGACCGCCGCCGGGCGTGACACCCAGCGGCTCCGGGTCGGCGACGGCGCAGAGCCGTCGCCGAGCGAGGCGGTGCGGACCGCGCTCCGGCTTGGCGGCGGCGCGATCGTCGTCGGGGAGGTCCGCGGCGAGGAGGCCGCGGCGCTGTACGAGGCGATGCGCGTCGGGGCGGCCGGCGAGGCGGTCCTCGGGACGATCCACGGCGAAGATCCCGACGCGGTCCGGGAGCGGGTCGTCACCGATCTCGGCGTCTCACCCTCCTCGTTCGCCGTGACCGACCTGATCGTCGTGCTCGACGACCACCGCGTCGAGACGATCGCCGAGGTCGTCGGCCACGATGACGGATGCGCGTTCGAGCCGCTGTTCGAGCGAACCGGAGCGGGACTGGTCTCCTCCGGCCGAATCGATCGCGGCGAGAGTCGGATCGTCGAGTCGCTCTCGGAGACCGGCGAATCGTACGCATCCGTGCGAGATGCCATCGATCGCCGGGGCGAACGGATCGGTGAGGCGGCGAGGACCGGGCGGACCGCGCCGGAACGGTACGTCGACACTTCGGTCGACGTACCGGGGAGGAACGAGGAGGACCGGCTGGCCACGAGCGAGAGGTTCGGCGGTGGTGAGCGATGACCGGTCCGGACGGCGCTCTGACTGAGCGCCCACGACGCGGTGCAGTAGGTGACGACGAGGGATCGGCGGAGCTCCGTCGAGCTATCGCGTTCCTCGGATGGGACGCGACGAGCGCGGAGGTGATCGAAACGGGGTATCGAGCCGGGGTGGGTGTCGGACTGGTCTGCGCCGTCGTCGTCGCGTTCGTCTCCGGACCGGTTCCGGGGCTGCTGTTCGGACTGACCGGCGGTCTGGGCGCCACGCACGCCGTCCATCGGGGACCCGTGTGGCTCGCGTCGCTCCGGCGGACGAGGGCCCTCGGAGCCGCGCCCGGACTCGTCGGACGGCTCGTGTTGCGGATGCGGTTGGACCCGTCGACGGAACGCGCCGTGCGGTTCGCCGCGCGGACCGGCGACGGACCGCTCGCCGACGACCTCGCGCGCCGCGAGCGAGCGAACGCCGACGGGCCGACCAGCGGACTCAGAGCGTTCGCCCGCGAGTGGCAGCCGTGGTTCCCGGCGATCGACCGGGCGGCGGCGCTCGTTCGCACGGCCGCGTCGGCGCCTCCCGAACGGCGGGGGCGGTGCCTGGACCGCGCGCTCGACGCGACGATCGCCGGAACGACCGACCGGCTCGCCGCCTTCGTCGGCGAGGTCCGCGGCCCCGTCTCGGCGCTGTACGCGTTCGGGGTGTTGCTCCCGCTCGCGCTCATTGCCCTCCTTCCGGCGGCTGCCGCGGCCGGCGTTCCGATCGGCCCGGGCCTCGTCGCGGCGCTGTACCTCGGCGTGCTACCGGCGGGACTGCTCGCGGCGTCGGCGTGGCTGCTCTCCCGTCGCCCGGTCGCGTTCGCGCCGCCGAGCATCGACGGAGATCATCCGGACGTTCCGGAAAGAGGAGCCCACGCCGCGGTCGCTGGGGTGGGAACCGGAGCCGTCGCCGCCGTCGTCGCGGCGCGGTTCGTCGCCGGATGGGCCGCGCCAGTCGCCGGGATCGGAGTCGGAGCCGGCGTCGCGCTATTCGTCGCCGTCCGCCGTCGCAGGGCGGTACTGTCGAACGTCCGCGCCGTCGAGCGCACCCTTCCGGACGCGATGACGGTGATCGGCGGCGACGTGGCCGAAGGGGTCGCCGTCGAGACCGCGATCGCGAACGCCGGCGAGCGGCTCGACGGCGCCACCGGTGATCTGTTCGAACTCGCCGGACGGCGGAGCGATACGCTTCGAGTCGGCGTCCGGGAGGCGTTCCTCGGCCGCGGCGGTCCGGCGGTTCCGGTTCCGTCACCGCGGGTACGAGGCGCGGTCGCACTGCTCTCCGTCGCCGCGCGGGAGGGTCGACCGGCGGGCGACGTGCTGCTCGAACTCGCCGACCAGCTGGAGGACCTCCGCGAGCTCGAGAGCGACGCGCGGCGACAGCTCGCGACCGTGACGGGGACCCTAACGAACACCGCGGCGGTGTTCGCGCCGCTCGTGGGCGGGGCGACCGTCGCGCTCGCGACCGGTATCGACGCGGTCGACGCCGGGGGAATCGGCGCGGGAGCGACGGCCGGAGCGGACGTGCTCGGCGGCGGTGCGGGCGGTGCAGGCGGTGTGAGTGGCGATCCGGTCGGAGCGAGCGGCGAATCGTCGCCGGGAGCGAAGGGCGGAGCGCTTTCGGTTCCGGTGCTCGGCCGGATCGTCGGCGCGTACGTGTTGGTCCTCGCGGCGCTGCTCACAGCGTTGGCGACCGGGCTCGAACGCGGGTTCGATCGGACGCTCGTCGCCTATCGGGTCGGGATCGCGTTGCCGACTGCGACCGCGACGTACCTCGTCGCTTTCCTCGGCGCCGGACTGCTGCTGTAGCGGGGCGAAGGAACTTTCGAGAGCGCATCGGAGCGACCATTTAAATACGAAAACGCGGCCAGTCGCCTCGTGTTCGAGACCCACCTCGACGCCACGTACGCGTGGCTCGGTCTAGCGCTGGTAAGCGTCGCGACCGCCGGCGTCGCCGCCGCGCTCCCGGCCTCTCCGCCGCCGGACGCGAGCGGCGTCGCGCACACGATTGACTCGGTCGGCGACAGCGAGTACCCGACGACGGCGGAGCACGGGCTCGCCGCGGACCGCGTCCGTCTCACGGACCGCTCGATCGCACTCGACGGGGGAGGCGGGACCGCGCGGGCGACACTGCATGGACCGCGGATTACCCCCGTCCCGACGGGCCGAGAGGGAACGACCGACGACGATCGCCTTCGTCGGGTTCTGAGCGGCGTTCCGCCAGGCGCGGCGTTCGACGATTCCGACGCGTTCGCGGCCGCCGCCGAGCGCGCCCAGACGAGCGACCACGAGTGGCGTCCGGCGCCGGATCGACTAACGGTGAGGCGAGTTCACTACGGAGGAGAACATGTCACGCTGGTCGGCTGAACGGTCCCTCCGCGGAGAGGGATCCGAAGGCCGCGCCGCGGTCGAACCGATCGCCGCCCTGATCGCCGTGCTTGCCGTCGGCGCGGCCCTGGGCTTGTACGTCGTCGCGCTCGACGACGCGGCGCCGGATCGGGAGCGTCCGACCGCCGAAGCGACGCTCGATCGGGTCGAACCAGCCGTGACGACGGGCGGCGTCGTCGAGCCGGAACGGCTGCGCGGCATCGGTGAGTTCCGATACGCCGCGACCGTCGCGATCGAGGCTAACGGAGAGACGTGGACGGTCCGGTCCGGCGACGAGGCACCGGTAGCGGAGGACGGGCGACACACAGACGCGGTCGCGGTCGCCGAGCGGAAAGTAACCGTCAGAGTCGGAGTGGGGCGGAACGTCCGCGGAACGCTTCGAGCGGTGGTGTATCGATGACGAGCACCGTGCTCGACGTGACGGTACTGCTCCTCTGCGTCTCCGCGAGCGTCGTCGCGCTCGGTGCTGTCGACGGCGACCGGGGAGCGGCGGAGGCCGAAGCCGGCGAAGCCGCCGATCTGATCGCGACGGAGACGGTGACCGTGACGTACGCGTCGGACGAGGCGCCGAACGGGACCCGGACGGTCCACGCGACACGCGCCGAGCTGGTGGCGCTGGTGGCGGCCGAAGGCGGAGGAGACGGTGAGGAACACGCACGGAGAGAGGCGTTCGAGTCCGAGGCACTGTCCGCCGTCGAGCGGGGCATCGGACCGCGGACGCGGATCGACGCGGAGGTGGAGATGTCGCAGCCGAAGCGGGCCGCGAACGAAAGCGGCGGCGGAGCGGAGGGACCTTCGTCGGACGCCGCGGCCGGAGCGTCGCGTCGGAGCCCGAACGAGTCCGCGCTGCTGAGCGGGCCCGGGAGGTGGAACTTCGGTTCGGACGGAGTCGGTCAAAATCCGACCGGAGCGACCGGGACAGGCGTTCCGTGGCGTATCGATCGGGAGGAAGGCGGCGGCGGGAGATCCGAAACGGAGCGGCGTGAGATCGGGGCCGAACCTCCGGGTCCGATCGCCGTCGGGAGTGAGCCGCCGCGGGGCGCCGAGGTCACGGCCGCCGTGATCACGCACCCGATCCCGAACGACTCGGGTTCGATCGAGAGGGTCAGGATCGTGATCAGGAGGTGGTGAGCGTGCGAAATCGGTCGACAGACGAACGCGCGTCCGACACCGTATCGCGGTGCCGATCCTTCACCGTCGACGAGCGCGCGCGGGTCCCGTTCGCGCTGATCGGCGTGCTCCTCTTGGTGACGAGCTCGACGTACGCCGCGGGGATTGCGGACCAGGGGCTCGTCGGTGAGGACCGGAGCGTGGAACGCGCCGTCGAGCGCGTCGACGCCGATTCGACCGCCGCGCTCAGGGCCGCGGCGCGTCGGGCCGCGCACGATGCGGCCGCGGAGCCGGTGACGCGAGCGCCGGACGAGACGGCCGCCGGTTCGGAGGGTAGACGCGGAGCGACCGCGGTCCGAAACGGGTCCGCCTTCGAAGACGCGTTCCGGATCCGGCTCGCACTCGCCGGCGCCGAGGCGCTGTCGGCCGTCGACGCCGAAGTCGGTGACGTGACGGCGACGGCGTCGCTACCGACGGTGGACGACCCGAGCGGGCTGGCGACGGCGCGCGACCGGGTTCACGTCGAGTCCGCCGCGAACGGGACGGCGACGCGCGTGACGTTCGAAGGGATGGAAACGACCGCGACGCGGAACGGGCGCACGGTCGTCGACCGGACGGAGGACAGAACCGTCGTGGTGGCTGTGCCGACGCTTGCGGCGCACGAGCGGACGGAGCGGCTCGAGGAACGACTCGATCGAGGGCCGACCGAGGGACCGGGACTGGGCCGTCAGCTCACCGCGAGCCTCTACCCGATGACGTGGGCGCGCGGGTACGCGCAGTACGCGGGCGCACCGGTCGAGAACGTGCTCGCGAACCGGCACGTGGAGCTGTCGACGAACGCGGGGATCGTCCGGACGCAACGCGACGTGTTCGGCACGAGCGACCCGAACGCACGCGGGGGAGTGGCGCGTGCGACGGCGCGGACCGGCGTCACCGACCTGCTCAAACCGACCGGCGTCGACGAGGGGTCGTGGACCGAGGCCGTGCTCGACGCACCCACGCCGGGGGGAGGCGACGGCTCGAAAGCCGAGAGCACCCCGGAGGAGATCGACGGCGCGTTCGAGTCGGACGAAGACCGGGCGGGAAAGGGAACGTCGGTCGCAGTCGGTCGCGCGGCCGACGAGGGTGCGACGCGGGTCTACGACGATCTGGACGCGATCATCGAAGACGCGTACCGGGTCGAAGCGGGCGTCGAAGCGTCGGCGACGCAAGTGGCCGACGGCGGGCGTCCGACGCCGCCGACTCCATCTCCCTCGGAGTTCGTGACGGCCGGCGGCTGGGAGCGCGTCGACCTGACGCGGACCGAGCGGTCGCCGGACGTCTCGGGAAGCGGCGTGCCAGAGGGCGTCCCGTCGGAGACGGTCGATCCCGGCGAGCGCGTCTCGTTCGGCGTCGCGACCCGCGAGGCGACCGTCGAGCGCGTCGCGGTCGCGGAGTGGGAGCGGACGACGGTCGAGCGCGGTCCGAACGGGAGCGTCGTCGACGAGACGGTTCACCGGGAGACAACGCGCGACGCGGTCACCGACCGCTACCGGGTGCAGGTGTCGGTGGCGGGAGAGCACGCTCCGACCGACGAAGCGCCCGATCGGGCCGCCGCGACGTTCGGCGCGGGCGACGCGACCGACGGTCCCGACCTGCGCGACGCGCCGCCGGCCGCGCGGTCCGATCTCGGTGTCGACACCGAACGCGGCGTCGACCGGATCGCCGAGGACGCGGTCGACGGCGGAGCGGTGCGCGAGTCGACGACCGTCGTCGGGTCCCGTTCGGAGGCCGATCGGGACGCCGTCGCGGCCGACGTGGCCGCGCTCGCGAGCGAGGTGCGCGACATTGAGACCGAGGCGTCGATGGAGGACGCGGCGGTCGGTGAGGCCGAGCCGTACGTTGATCTCGCCGACGCGCTTCGCGACCGACGCGCGGAGCTCGTCGACGCGCCGGGGACGTACGACGGCGCGGTCGATCGGGCCGGGACCGCCGCCCGCGTCGCGTACCTCGACGCCGTGATCGACGAGCTCGAATTCGCCGCGGACGACCGGGAGCGCGCGACTGACGGGTTCCTCGACCGCGTGAACGGCGCGTTCGACGGCCCCGACGTGGGCGACGCGCTCGCCAGCCGCGAGGCCGCACGCGACTCCGGAACGTACACGGTCGGCGAGGACGGCCCCGGCGGAGCGGTGATGTTCGCACCGAACGGGTCTCCGGGATATCTCCCGCGGACGGCCGTCGACGGAGAGGCCGTCGACGGCGTAAACGGGACGACGACCCGACCGCTCGCGGTCCGAAACGTGAACTACGTCACCGTACCGTACGGGGAGGTGTCGAGCGGCGTCGTCGATCGGGTTCTCGGTACCCAGGACACGGTTCGGGCCAGGACCGCCGGGCGGTCGCTTCTCCTGGCGAACGAGGCGCTGGAGGCGGGCGACGACCCCGACCTGCGGGCGGATCGGGACGCGCTCGCCAGACAAGTGGACGGATCGCTGGACGAGGTGGACGGGGAACTCAGATCGACGCTCCGCGTTCGGACCTCGCTGTCGCGCGACGAGCGACGCAGGGCGCTCGACGAGGCCGCCGCGGACTACGGTTCGACGGGCGAGCGCGCCGTCGCCGTCGGCAACGGGTCCTATCCGGAGCGAGTCGCCGCCGAGGCCGCGAGCGTTGGGTCGCTGTCGCGGACGGCCGAAGAGGCGCTCGCCGCGAACCTGCGCGTCAGGGCCCGCACTGCGGCCGGGAGGGACGCCGTTCGGGTCCCCACTCGATTCGTCGACGAGACAACGAGCGGTGCTCGGGTCCTGCTCAGAGACCGGATGGAGAAAGCGATCGAAAGGGAGACGGCTCGGGCGGGCGAGGCGGCCGCCGGGAAGGTGAGCGAGAAGGCGGTGGAGGAACTGGGAGAGAAATGGTCGATGAAGCCCGCCCGCGCCGTCGGTGCGGGCCTTCCGGTCGCGCCCGTGCCGGGGTACTGGGTGACGACGGTGAACGCCTGGCGCGTGCAGGTCCGCGGTGAGTATCCGCGGTTCGCGCTGCGTGCCGACGTGGGCGCCCCCGGAGAGCGCTTCGCCTACGTCCGGAGCGAGGGCGACGTGACCGTCGACGTCGGCGGGGAGACGGTCCGGCTGGGCGAGACGGAGCCGGTCGCGTTCGAGACCGAGACGGTGGTCGCTGTCGCGGTTCCGGCCGGCCCGCCCGGCGTCGGCGACGTGGACGGAACCCGCGACGAGCGGTCCGGGGGGTGGCCGTGTCCCGGCGCGATGGGCGAGTCGCCGGACGGAGACGGCGAGGGGGCGTGTGCGGATCCGTGACCCGACCGCAGCCGTTTTGAGACGCCGCGACCGAGGGCGACCATGTTTCACGAGGTCGTCGCCGAGGGCGCGACGGGACCCGAACGCGACACCGGCGAAATGACCGCCGCGACGCTGCTCGCATCGTTCGAGACGCTGGTGAGCGAGGCGGTCGCGGAGGCCGGCCGCGATCGGATCGCCGAGGAGACCGGGATCGACGGGGAGCGTCTCGCCGCCGCCGCCGCCGGCGACGTCGAGGGACTTCGGCTCGAAGACGGGGTCGCGATCGTCGCCGTTCCGACCGACCGCGACGGCGACGTTCTCGTCGCCGAGGTCCGCGACCACCTGCTGATGGGAATGGCGACGGCGGTGCTCGACGTCGACACGATCGCCGCCGCGATCGACGCGGACCTCACGGGACAGGAGGTTCAGCAGGCGCTCGAGGGCCGCGCCGCGATGACGCTCGGCCAACTGGCCGAGATCATGGCGGTCATCGAGCGGCGAAAGCCATGAGGGTCGTCGTCGTCGGCTGCGGCTACGTCGGCCTCGAACTCGCCCGACAGCTCGCCGAGCGCGGCCACGCCGTGACGGGCGTCCGGCGGTCGGACGACGGGTTGGACGCGATCGAGTCGGTCGGGAAGTCAATGGACGAAGGCGAAGACGCGGGCGAGGTAGACGCCGTCCGCGCGGACGCGACCGACTCGGCGTCGCTCGACGCGCTCCCCGACGCGGACGCGGTCGTGTTCGCGGCCAGCTCCGGCGGTCGCGGTGCCGCGGCCGCCCGCGAGGTGTACGTCGACGGACTCGAGAACGTGATCGAGGCGTACGGATCGCGGGCGGCGACGCCGGACAGGCTCGTGTACACATCGTCGACGGGCGTCTACGGTGACCACGACGGCGCGTGGGTCGACGAGGAGACGCCGATCGAGCCCACGACCCAGAAGACCCGCGTCCTCGCCGAGGCGGAGCGGACCGCGCTGGAGGCGACCGCCGAGTTCGGGATCGACGGAACGGTCGCGCGCTTCGCGGGGCTGTACGGGCCGGACCGCTATCGACTCGACCGCTACCTCGACGGTCCGGTCACGGCCGGCTACCTCAACATGATCCACCGCGACGACGCCGCCGGAGCAGTCCGGTACCTCCTCGAAGCCGACCGCGCACGCGGCGACGCCGTCCTCGTCGTCGACGACGAGCCGGTCGACAAGCACGCGTTCGCCGACTGGCTGGCCGACGCGTGCGGCGTGCCGCGACCGGCGAAGCGGTCGAAGGCGGAGCGGATCGCTGACGGCGATCTCTCCGCGGCGGCCGAACGGCGGATCCGGACCAGCAAGCGCTGTTCGAACGACCGGCTGCGGGCCCTCGACTACGAGTTCGCGTATCCGACCTTCCGCGAGGGGTACCGCGACGCGGTGCGGGCGTTCAGAGCGGCGAACGAGTGAGTTCTCGGCCGCCGTGACCGGTCGAAACGGGTCTATCGCGTGTTGTCGGCGGGTCGAAACGGTAACGAACCTTGATGTACCGTGAGCGAGTCGACCGGGACGTATGTGGTCCCTGAGCGCGGTCGACGACCCGCTCTCGCAGGCTGAGGCGGTGGCGCGAGAGAACCCGGAGCTCGTCGTCGCGACCGCGGTCGTCGCGGCCGTCGCGATCGCCGGCGCGTACGTGTTGTTCCGCGCTCACAGGACGCCCGGCGTCAGGTTCCGTCGGCTGCTGGCCGAGCACGACGAGATCGCGGTGCTGATGCACCCGAACCCGGATCCGGACGCGATGTCGGCGGCGCTCGGCGTCGCGTCGCTCGCGGAGCAGCTCGACGTCGACGCGACGGTCCAATACCCCGGACAGATCCGCCACCAGGAGAACCGGGCGTTCCGCACGGTGCTCGATCTGGACTTGGAACCGATCGAGCACGTGAGCGACCTCGCGGCCGAGTCGGTCGTGTTGGTCGATCACAACGAGCCGCGGGGCTTCGCCGGCGCCGACGGCGTGCTCCCGCTCGCCGTCGTCGACCACCACCCCGGCGACGGGGCCGGTGAGGCGTTCACCGACGTGCGGACCGACTACGGCGCGACCGCCTCCGTCATCGCCGAGTACTTCCAGCAGAACGACGCGACGCCGGTGCCGCCGGACAAGCACGCGAGCGAGACGGACAGCGACCTCACGCTCCCCACCGACACGGCGACCGGGCTCCTGTACGGGATCCTCACCGACACCAAACACCTCACGGTCGGCGCGAGCGAGCCCGATTTCGCGGCCGCCGCGTACGTGTATCCCGGCGTCGACCAGGACCGGCTCGACCGGATCGCCAACCCGGCAGTCGACGCGGAGGTGCTGGAGGTGAAGGCGCGGGCCATCGCGGGCCGCCGGGTCGAGGGGTCGTTCGCGGTCGCCGACGTCGGCGGGGTGAACAACGTCGACGCGATCCCGCAGGCGGCCGACGAACTGATCCAACTGGAGGGGGTCAGCGCCGTCGTGGTCATCGGGGAGCGCGACGGGACGGTCCACATCTCCGGCCGGTCGCGGGACGACCGCGTTCACATGGGCAACGCCATCGACTCGGTCCTGTCCCACCGCGACAACGGCAACGGCGGCGGCCACTCGCGGATGGGTGGCGGAACGGTCGGCCCGACGATCGACGCGACGGACGACGAGGGGCCGAAAGCAGTGGACCGCGACGCGCTCGCCGACGACCTGTTCCGAGCGATGGCGGGCGACGTGTGAGCGGGGAGCGGGGCGGCCGGCCGGGAGCGCTGAAGCGCGAGACGGTCACCGATAGTTAAGTCAACGGCGGCGAAGCGACGGGTATGGATCTCGACCTCTCGATGCGCGATCTGCCCACCGACGACGGTTGGCGCGCGCTCGCCGGCGTCGGCATCGGCTACGCGATTGCGACCGGACTGATATTCGCGCTCTTCTTTATCCTCCCGTACGTGGTCCTACGGGCGCTGTAGCGACTAGCGACGAATCGGACGAACGGCGGAGAATCGGGACGGCGGGCCGCCTCAGGCGAACGCCAGCGAGTCGTCGGCGCCGGTCTCGTCGTCCTGCTGGAGCTTCTCGTGAGCCCCGAGGAAGTCGTCGAGCGTGACCTCGGTGCGGTCGTCGCGGATCGCGAACATCCCGGCCTCCGTGCAGATGGCCTTGATGTCGGCGCCCGAGGCGTCGATCGTCATCTCGGCGAGGTCGGTGAAGTCGATGTCGCTCGCGAGGTTCATCTTCCGGGTGTGGATCTGGAAGATGATCTCGCGGCCCTCGGTGCCCGGCTTGGGCACCTCGATGAGCCGGTCGAAGCGGCCCGGGCGGAGGATGGCGGGATCCAGCATGTCGAAGCGGTTGGTGGCGGCGATGATCCGCACCTCGCCGCGCTCGTCGAAGCCGTCCATCTCGGAGAGCAGCTGCATCATCGTGCGCTGGACCTCGGCGTCGCCCGAGGTCTTCGAGTCCGTGCGCTTCGAGGCGATCGCGTCGATCTCGTCGATGAACAGGACTGCGGGCTGGTTCTCGCGGGCGACCTCGAAGAGGTCCCGGACCAGCTTCGCGCCCTCGCCGATGAACTTGTGGACGAGCTCGGAGCCGGCCATCTTGATGAACGTCGCGTCCGTCTCGTTGGCGACCGCCTTCGCGAGCATCGTCTTCCCGGTGCCCGGCGGCCCGTACAGCAGGACGCCGCTCGGCGGCGTGATGCCCACGTCCTCGAACATATCGGGGTGTTCGAGGGGCATCTCGACGGTCTCGCGGACCTCCTGCATCTGGTCTTCGAGTCCGCCGATGTCGGCGTAGGTGACGTCGGGGGAGTGCTCGACCTGCATCACGCGGGCGCGCACGTCCGTCTCCTTCTCCAGCTTCTTGACGACGGACAGCGAGTTGTTCACCGCGACCCGGTCGTCCGGGTTGAGCTTCTCGCGCATCTCGGCGGTGATCTCGGTGAGCGCCTCCTGGTTGTTCCCGTGCTGTTTGATGACGGCGCCGTCGGGCGTGACCTCCTGAACCGTGGCCACGAACAGCGGGGACTGCTTCAGCTTCTTGTTCTCGTGGGTGAGCCGCTCGAGCTTCTGCTGGTACTTGTTGTTCTCGGCGTTCGCGTCGAGGAGCTTGTCGCGCATCTCCTCGTTTTGCGACTCCAGCACGTCGAGCTCCTCTTGGAGGGACTCGATCTTCTCCTGTCTCGACGCCGACCCCTCGTCGTAGGGCAGCTCGACGTCGTCGACGGTATCGGTCATTGTGCGTAATAAGGCGTCTCGCGCGTAAGAGGTTTCGGGTGGGGGAGAGTTAGCGAGGAACAGTCACCCGATAGATGCCCATCAGTAATTAAATAGGATAGTAAATATTATCTAACGGCATGAGATATGGAGAGGTACGCATGAGCACCACCGACGCCGTCGCCGCCGACGAGGACGTTACCGACCGCTGGAGCGCCGTCCGGGATCTGCCGCCGAGCGCGAAGCTCGTCGCGAAGGTCCTCGACTACAACGACACGCTCACGCAGAGCGAGCTCGCCGAGGAGACCCTGCTTCCGCCCCGGACTGTCAGGTACGCGCTCTCGCGGCTGGAGGAGGAGGGGGTCGTCGACTCCCGGTTCTCCTTCGCCGACGCCCGGAAGCGGCTGTACACGCTGTCGGTGTGAGCGGCGAACGGGACCGATCCGCTCCTCTCTCGCACCCGTCTCTCCGCCCCAGCCTCGTCTCTCCGCCCCAGCCTCGTCTCTCCGCCCCAGCCTCGTCTCTCCGCCCCAGCCTCGTCTCTCCGCCCNTCTCTCCGCCCCAGCCTCGTCTCTCCGCCCCAGCCTCGTCTCTCCGCCCCAGCCTCGTCTCTCCGCCCCAGCCTCGTCTCTCCGCCCCATCTCTCCGACTCAGCCTCCGCCTTCTCCCCTCCGGGAGCGACCCCTTATCAGCGATAGCGACCCAGGCCGCCCATGGTCTCGACCGTCGCCGTCAAGCGGGCGCTCTCGGCGTTAGCGAGCCGAACCGACACCGCGACCCGACCCTCCGTCGCCGTGATCGACGAGGCCGACGCCGCGCGGTCCGATATCCGGCGGGCCGCGTCGTTCGTCGACGCCGACGGGCTCGACCGGCTGGACGAGGCGATCGCCGCCGCCGAGTGCGCCGGTGACGAGGCCGCCGCCGAGCGCGGACGCGAGGCGCGCGCGGCGTTCCGTCGGTTTCGCGAGGCGGTTGGCGACGGCGGAGGGCGCGGCGATACCGAGGTCCCGCGGTAACCCGCCAGACCACTTCCGCTCCGCCCCCGGAACCCCTAAACCCGATACCGGCCAACACCCGGGCAGATGACACGGGTGATCCACACCGGCGACACCCACGTGGGGTACGCGCAGTACCACTCACCGGTCCGACGGCGGGACTTCCTCGACGCGTTCGCGGCCGTGATCGACGACGCGATCGAGGGGGAGGTCGACGCGGTGGTCCACGCCGGCGACCTCTTCCACGACCGCCGGCCCGAACTCGACGATCTGATGGGAACGATCACGGTCCTCCGCCGGCTCGACGACGCCGGCATCCCCTTCCTCGCCGTGGTCGGGAACCACGAGTCGACGCGGGGCGGCCAGTGGCTCGATCTCTTCGAACGGCTCGGGCTCGCGACGCGGCTCGGCGACGGGCCGACCGTCGTCGGCGACACCGCCTTCTACGGGCTCGACCACGTCCCCGTCTCCCGCCGCGACGACCTCGACTACGCGTTCGACGACCACGACGCGGAGTACGCCGCCCTCGTCGCACACGGGCTCTTCGAGCCGTTCGGCTACGCGGACTGGGACACCGAGGAGGTGCTCGCGGAGAGCACGGTCGCGTTCGACGCGATGCTCCTCGGCGACAACCACACGCCCGACGTCGCCGAGGTCGACGGAACGTGGGTCACGTATCCGGGGTCCACGGAGCGCGCGAGCGCGAGCGAGCGCGAGGGACGCGGCTACAACCTCGTCACGTTCGACGCCGACGCCGCCGGAGGCGACGACCGCGTCGAGATCCGACGGCGGGCGCTCGACACCCGCCCGTTCGTCTTCGTGGAGGCCGACCTCCGCGAGGGCGAGGGCGCGGCGCGAGTGCGCGAGAACGTGCGCCAGCACGACCTCGACGACGCCGTCGCCCTCGTGAACGTGACCGGCGAGGGCGACCCGGTCACGCCGGCCGCGATCGAGGAGTTCGCGACCGACGAGGGGGCGCTGATCGCTCGCGTGACGGACCGCCGCGAGGTGGAGACGGACGCCGAGATCGACGTGAGCTTCGCCGACCCCGAGGACGCCGTGCGGGAGCGAGTCGAGGAGATGGGACTGTCGGCGGCCGCGCTCGACGTCGAGGAGGCGGTTCGCGCCGACACGGTTCCGGACGCGAACGTTAGAGAGACCGTGAAACGGCGGGTCGAAGAGCGGATGGACGACCTCGACGCGTTCGAGGGCGGCGAACCGGGCGGCAACGGCGAGGGAGACATCGACGTTGACGACGAAGGAGACAGCAACGCGAACGAAGGAGACGCCGAGACCGATAGCGACGCCGCCGAGCAAGCGAGTTCCGAGACGCCCGGGACCGACGGGCAGGTTTCCATGGAGGACTACCTGTGAACTTCGACCGGATCCGACTCGCGAACTTCAAGCCGTACGGCGACGCCGACCTCCGGCTGACGGAGGGCGTCACGGTGATCCACGGGCTCAACGGCAGCGGGAAGTCCTCGCTGTTAGAGGCCTGTTTCTTCGCGCTCTACGGGTCGAAGGCGCTCGACGGCACGCTCGAAGACGTGATCACGAACGGCGAGGAGGAGACGGAGGTGGACCTGTGGTTCACGCACGACGGCGTCTCCTACCGCGTCGAGCGACGGCTCAAGGAGTACGACGGCCGGATAGACCACCAGTGCACGCTCGAGGCGACGGACGGGAGCGACGTGACTCGCGACGGCGCGCGGGCGGTGCGGGAGTTCGTCACCGAGCTGCTCCGGATGGACGCCGAGGCGTTCGTCAACTGCGCGTACGTCCGGCAGGGGGAGGTGAACAAGCTGATCAACGCCACGCCGCGCGAGCGGCAGGACACGATCGACGACCTGCTCCAGCTCGGGAAGCTGGAGGAGTATCGCGAGCGCGCCGGCGACGCGCGGCTCGGCGTCGAGGACGTGCTGGAGAACCGCCGCGGGCGGCTCGATCAGCTCGACGACCAGATCGCGGCGAAAGAGGAGAAAGAGCTCCACGACCGGCTCAACGGGCTCGAAAGCGATCTCTCGGACGTCGCCGACGACATCGACCGCTACGAGGCGCAGCGAGAGCAGGCGAAGGAGACCCGCGAGGCCGCCGCCGAGACGCTGTCGGCTCACGCGGAGAAGCGGGAGGAGCTGGAGTCGGTCGAGGCAGAGGTCGACGAGATCGGAGCAGCGATCCGCGAGGCGGAGCGCGAGCGCGACGAGCACCGCGACGCGATACGGGACGCCCGCGAGCGGATCGAGGAGATCGAGGCCGCGATCGACGATCGACTCGACGACGCCGGGCTCGACGCGGCGACCGACGAGGCCGTCGCCGAGCGCCGGGCCGAGCTCGACGACCGGGAGGCGGAGATCCGCGAGGAGCTCGATGACGAACGAGTGAGCGCCGAGGCGTTCCGCAACCAGGCGACGAACCTCGCCGGGAAGGCCGACGACCGCACCGAGCGCGCCGCGGAGATCGAGTCCGAGGCCGACGACCTCGCTGACGAGGCGGAGGCGGCCGCGGACGAGGCCGACGAGCGCGAGTCCTCGATCGGGGAACTCCGCGAGGAGGCCGAGGGCCTGCGCGATCGGTTCGCGGCCGCCGACGTCGACGTGGACCGCGACGGCGTAGGTGACGAACGCGAAAGACTCCGCGAGCGCCGCGGCGAGGTCCGCGAGCGGATCGCGGAGCTGTCGGCGGAGCTGAAGAACGCCCGCGAGCGCGTCGAGGAGGCCGAGGAGCTACTCGCGGCGGGGAAGTGCCCCGAGTGCGGCCAGCCCGTCGAGGACTCGCCGCACGCCAGCGGGATCGACGAGGACCGCGAGCGGGTCGCCGAGCTGGAAACGGAGCTGGAGGACGCCCGCGAGCGCGAGAGCGACCTCGACGAGCGGATCGCAGAGCTGGACGACCTCGCGAGCGCGGCGGACCGCCTCGACGAGATCGACGGGGCGGCGGACACCCTCGAGGAGCGGATCGAGGAGAAGCGCTCGGAGGCGGAGCGGAAGCGGGAGGCGGCGGCGGAGAAGCGCGAACGCGCCGAAGCCCTCCGCGAGGAGGCCGAGGAGACCCGCGAGGTCGCCGCGCAGAAGCGCGAGGAGGCCGAGGCGGCCGCGGCGCGTGTGGAGGAGCTCGAGGACGCGGTCGCGGCGGTCGACGACGCGCGGGAGGCGGTGACGGCGATCGAGGAGCGGCGCTCGGCGGTCGCGGACGCGGAAGACGAGATCGAGCGTCGACGCGAGAAGCGCGAAAATCTGACGGAGGTGAACGACGAGCGGCGCGACCGCCTCGGCGACAAGCGCGAGCGGCGCGACGAGCTCGCCGCCGCCGTCGACGGGGACGCAGTCGAGGAGGCGAGAGCGAAGAAGGAGCGGGCCGAGGAGTACCTCGAGAAGGTCGACGGGGAGCTCGACCGACTCGCGGAGCGGCGGACGGAGCTGGAGAACGCTATCGGCGGGGTGAAGGGAGAAATTCGGGAGCTAGAGAACCTCCGAGCGGAGCGCGAGTCGCTCGCGGAGCGGGTGGACGCGCTCGAAGCGCTCCACGAGGAGACGAGCGATCTGGAGGCGATGTACGGCGACCTCCGGGCGGAGCTCCGCCAGCGCAACGTCGCCGAGTTGGAGCGCACCCTCAACGAGACGTTCGAGCTCGTCTACGGCAACGACGCCTACTCGCACATCGAGCTCGACGGCGAGTACGTCCTCACCGTCTACCAGAAGGACGGCGAGCCGCTCGACCCCGAGCAGCTCTCCGGGGGCGAGCGCGCGCTGTTCAACCTCTCGCTGCGCTGTGCGATCTACCGGCTGCTCTCGGAGGGGATCGAGGGCGCGGCGCCGACGCCGCCGCTCATCCTCGACGAGCCGACCGTCTTCCTCGACTCCGGGCACGTCTCCCGGCTCGTCCGGCTCGTCGAGGAGATGCGCGGGTTCGGGGTGCGTCAGATCCTCATCGTCAGCCACGACGACGAGCTGGTGGGCGCGGCCGACGAGCTGGTGACGGTGGAGAAGGACCCGCGCACGAACCGGTCGACGGTGCGGCGGGAGGACGCCGCCGCGCTCGACGCCGACGAGCTCGACATCGCCGAACTCGCGGACGACTGAGCGGACGGTCTCTCCGGCGTTTCTCTTTATAAATATCCGACTGCATCGCGATCGGTGGGAAACGGCGGCGATACCGTTACCGACAGAGACACCGGGACAGCCCACACCGCCCACCTCGGCGCGCCTGCGAGCGCCCAGCGGGCGCGAGCAGCCCGCGAGGGAGGCGGCGGGTCGGCGCGACACCGTCCGCGCCGACCCGTCCGCCGAGGCTGGGGAGGCGCGAGGCATACGCTCGGCCGAACGAGGCACGGGTACGAACAGCCGCGAATGGTCGCGGGTCGCGTTTATAAACGGTTACTCGTCCGCCGACCCGCCCCGCAACAGCCCCAGCGCGTCGACCGCGACCGGCGTCGCCTCGTAGCCGCGTCGGCCCGCGACCTCGGCCTCGTCGATCAGGCCCGCCGCGCGGAACTCCGTGAGCGTGCCGTGGAGGTCGGACTCGCACATGTCGGCCGCGTCGAGGAGGTCGATCGCGGCGATCGGTCCCTCGTCGACGACGACCGCGAGCAGCCCCAGCGACCGGTCGTCCCGGACCGCTCGGAGCGTCCGCCGAACCGGAGCCGGCACGCCCGAGGCCGCGGTCGCGAGCGGCGACTCGCCGTCGACGACCGAGAGCTGGTCGTTGTCGACGTACCGCTCTTCGCCGGTGGCCGGGTCCCGGACCCGACTCGACTCGGCTGAGCGTTTCACGAGGAGGTACGTCTCGCCGGCCGCGTCACGAACCGTCTGCATGGATCGGAGAGAGCGGTCGCGCGGGCATTACGCTTCCGGGGGCGTCGCGTCGGTATCGGATTCGGGGGCGTCATCGGACTCGGTGGGGGACTCAGACCCGGTAGCGGACTCATCGCCGAGGCCGTCGTCACCCTCGTCGTCTCCGGAATCCGACTCCGCCGCCTCCCGCGATCGCTCCCACGACCGGTACGTCTGGTAGGTCCGAACGCCCGCGAGGAGCCCGGCGACGAACAGGGCCGGACCGATCCGCGACCACCCCTCGAAGAACCACAGCATCGGCCCGAGCGCGACGAGAAGCACCGCGGCGTTGGCGTAGACGACCGCGACGACGAACGCGCGGAGCGTCCCCGAGTCCACGTCGCTCGCGCCTTCGAAATCGCCGCCGTCGTCGAACGTCTTCACCGAGGGCGCCTTCGGGATGTCGGGCGTCATCTCCCGTTCGGCGTCGGAGCTCTCGCCGAAGGAGACCTCGCCCTCGTCGTCCTCGTCGAGACTGAACACGCCGGACGTACGCGGGGACGGGGCAAAGGGGTTCCGTCCGAACGGAAGCGACGGAGCGCCGGTCAGGTCGCGTCGGCCAGCCGGACCGTTCGGCTCGCCTCGACCCACGCGAGGGGGTTCGCGGCGTCGAAAAGCACCACGTTCCCGTCGTCCTCGTACACCTCCACCTCGGCGTCGACCGCGTCGGAATCGGCCGTGCGAGCCGCCTGGGGTTCGGAACGTGGGTCCGAAGACATGGACCGTGGTATGCCGTCACACATTATATGCCTTTCCGTGGCGGGACTCCTCGCCGCACCCGAAAGCCGAGTTTTTTAGCCGGGTGCGCCGAAGCACGGATATGACTCAGTCGGGGCTGTCGGACTTCTCGTCGTCCGGAGACGCGGGCGACGGGTCGGAGGACGGCACGGAGGCCGAACGGGAGGAGCTGGCCGCACAAGAGGCGGCCGTCGTCGCCGGCGGCGGGCGCGGACACGTCAGCGACGTGGTCGACGTCGACGAGGCGAAGTTCCCGGAGTCGACCGGGACCGTCGAGCTGATGATCACCCAGATCGACTACGCCGTCGAGGGGTACGGCAGCGACGAGTACCCGGTCGTCCACGTGTTCGGCCGGCGGCCGGCGGAGAACGTCGGCGGAGACGGCGAGGAGGACACCGTCGAACACCTCCGCGTGCTCGGCGTCGAGCCGTACTTCTACGTCCCTACGGCCGACCTCGACCGCGACCCGGTCGAGGAGTACGACGTGGTGATCGGGACGCGCGAGGAGAACGTCGACGGCGAGCCGTACGAGAGCATCCGCGGCGAGGCGCTCACTCGGATCGTCACACGCACGCCCCGCGACGTGGGGAACATCCGCGACGACTTCGCGACCAGCTTCGAGGCGGACATCCTCTTCCCGAATCGCTTCCTGATCGACAACGGGCTCAACGGTGGACTCCGGGTGGAAGAGCGTCGGCTCGACGACGGGGAGGGGACGATACAGGTCCATGAGGGGATGCTCGAACCCGCCGCGGTCGACGCCGAGATGCGGGTGAACACCTTCGACATCGAGGTCGACGACCGTCGCGGCTTCCCCGAGGACGGCGAGGAGCCGATCATCTGTCTCACCAGCCACGACTCATACGACGACGAGTACGTCGTCTGGCTGTACGACGCCCCCGAGGCCGAGGTGCCCCCGCCCGAGGACCTCCCCGACTACGAGGGGATCGTCGGCGACGGCGAGGAGCTCGAATTCAGGGTCGAGACGTTCGAGGCGGAGGCCGCGATGCTCGACGCGTTTATCGAGTACATCGACGACACCGATCCCGACCTGCTGACGGGGTGGAACTTCGAGGACTTCGACGCGCCGTACGTCCTCGACCGGCTGGAGGTCCTCGACGACGGGAGCCAGTACGACCTCTCTGTCGACCGGCTCTCACGGATCGGCGAGGTGTGGCGCTCCGGGTGGGGCGGTCCGGACATCAAGGGTCGGGTCGTCTTCGACCTGCTGTACGCGTACAAGCGGACGATGTTCACGGAGCTTGAGTCGTACCGGCTCGACGCGGTCGGCGAGCGCGAGCTCGGCGTCGGCAAGGAGCGCTACACGGGCGACATCGGGGACCTCTGGGAGCAGGACCCCGAGCGCTTACTGGAGTACAGCATCCGCGACGTGGAGCTGTGTGTCGAGATCGACCGCAAGCAGGACGTGATCGCCTTCTGGGACGAGGTGCGCACCTTCGTCGGCTGCAAGATCGAAGACGCGCCGACCCCCGGCGACACCGTCGACATGTACGTCCTTCACAAGGCGTTCGGGAAGTTCGCGCTCCCGACGAAGGGGCAACAGGAGTCGGAGGATTTCGAGGGCGGCGCCGTCTTCGACCCGATCACCGGCGTCAAGGAGATGGTGACGGTCCAGGACCTGAAGAGCCTCTATCCGATGTGCATGGTGACGATCAACGCCGGCCCGGAGACGAAGGTCGACCCCGACCAGTACGACGGGGAGACGTACGTCGCGCCCAACGGGACCCACTTTCGGAAGGAGCCGGACGGGATCATGCGCGAGATGGTCGACGAGCTGCTCTCCGAGCGCGAGGAGAAGAAGTCGCTCCGGAACGACCACGACCCCGGTACCGAGCCGTACGAGCAGTACGACCGACAGCAAGCTTCTGTAAAGGTTATTATGAACTGCTTCACGCCGGACACCGAGGTCGTGACTCCCGACGGCGTACGGTCGATCACGGAGTTGGAGGTCGGCGACGCCGTGTACTCGCTCGATCCCGAGACGGAGGAGATGGCGGTCAAGACCGTCGAGGAGACCCACGCGTACCCCGACTACCGAGGTGATCTCGTCGACATCGAGACCTCGAAGATCGACTTCCGCGTGACGCCGAACCACCGGATGCTCGTCCGGAAAAACGAGACGAACGGGATCACCGAAGACGGGTACGGTTTCGTGGAGGCCGGCGATCTCGACGGCGCGACCAACTACGAACTCCCCCACGACTGGGACGGACCGGACGGCGAACGGGTCAAGGAGGTCGACCTGACCGAGCTCGTCGACGGCGAGTACGAGGTGTGGGTCCGACCGAGCGTCCACGGCCACACGTTCACCGCCGAACTGGGATGGACACCGCGGCGCGTGCCGAAGGCGGACGTCGGCGAGACCGGCTACGTGTTCACGGCGGCGGAGTTCGAGGAACACCGCGAGTACGTCGAGTCGGTGTGTGAGCGAAGCTACGTTCACCGCGAGCCCGGGCGGAAGTGGATCCCGCGGACGTTCGACGGTGACGACTTCCTCGAACTGCTCGCGTGGTACGTCACGGAAGGAAACGTGTACACCTCAGAGGAGAAGCGGTTCGGCGACAACCTTCGCGGCTCCGCGACCACGATACAGATCGCGCAGGACGCCGTGGCGGACGGCGGGGACTCCGATCACGAGACGATCGGCGACCTCCTCGACCGGATGAGGTTGGACTACTACGTCGACGACCGCAGCTATCAGTTCACCTCGGAGCTGCTCGGGGATTTCCTCCGGGACCGCTGCGGCGACGGGAGCTTCGAGAAGCGGCTCCCGGACCGCGTCTTCGAGGCGACGAGGGCGCAGAAGCGCGCGTTCTTGGAGACGCTGAT
Source organism: Halorubrum lipolyticum DSM 21995 (assembly GCF_000337375.1). Taxonomy (GTDB): domain Archaea; phylum Halobacteriota; class Halobacteria; order Halobacteriales; family Haloferacaceae; genus Halorubrum; species Halorubrum lipolyticum. Next base: position 86,120 of record NZ_AOJG01000018.1, read on the forward strand.
CGACGGCGACGGCGACCGGCAAACCGGATCGTGGCGGTACACGACGTCGAGCGAGGAGTTGCGGGACGACGTGCTCCGCCTCTGTGCCCACCTCGGGCTCACCGCGAGCTACAACCGCGACAGCGGGAGCTGGCGGATTTACGTCACGGAAGACGGGAAGAACACGCTCCGGATGCACCGGAGTGGGTCCCGGAGCGAGGCCGAGGACGGCGTCTACTGCGTGACCGTCGAGGACAACCACACGCTCCTCGCGGGACGGAACGGGAAGTTCCAATTTGTCGGCCAGTCGTTATATGGAGTGACGGGATGGGATCGGTTCCGCCTGTACGACAAAGAAGGCGCAGCGGCCGTCACGGCGACCGGTCGCGAGGTCATCGACTTCACCGAGGAGGCCGCAGAGGAGCTTAATTATCAGGTAGCTTATGGGGATACTGACAGCGTTATGTTATCTTTGTCTGACATGTCGAAGGAGAAGGCGATCGAGACCTCCTTCGAGATAGAGGACCACATCAACGAGCGCTACGACGATTTCGCGCGCGACGAGCTCAACGCCGAGTTCCACCGCTTCCAGATCGAGTTCGAGAAGCTCTACCGGCGGTTCTTCCAGGCGGGCAAGAAGAAGCGGTACGCCGGCCACATCATCTGGAAAGAGGGGAAAGACGTCGATGACATCGACATCACCGGCTTCGAGTACAAGCGCTCGGACATCGCCGGCATCACGAAGGAGGTCCAGCAGAACGTCATCGAGACGATCGTGACGGGCGACGACATCGACGAGGACTTAGAGGAGGTGAAGGCGTACCTCGTGGACGTCATCGCGCGCGTGCTCGACGGCGACATGGACCTCGACGAGATCGGGATCCCGGGCGGGATCGGCAAGAAGCTCGACGCCTACGACACCCCGACCGCGCAGGTCCGGGGCGCGAAGTACGCCAACCTCATGCTCGGGACCAACTTCGGGAGCGGGTCGAAGCCGAAGCGGCTCTACATCGAGAAGGTCCACCCCGACTTCTGGCAGCGGATGGAAGACGAGGAGGGGCTCGACCCGCAGCGCGACCACCTGTACGGGGAGTTCAAACGCGATCCGGACGTGATCTGTTTCGAGTACGCCGATCAGGTCCCCGACGAGTTCGAGGTCGACTGGGAGAAGATGCTGGACAAGACCCTTCAGGGGCCGATCGAGCGCGTGATCGAAGCGCTCGGGATGTCCTGGGAGGAGGTCAAGACGGGCCAAGAACAGACCGGACTCGGCTCTTTCATGTAGTCTGCTCGCTTCTGAGAAAGCAGTTTTCGATCGTTGGAAAAAATCTTAACGGATTCGAGAGTTTTGACGGGGAGATGCGTAACCATTAACCCCCTCAACCACCACCGTAAACGTACGAGGCACGAGAATACATATGGCTACTCTCGAAATCAACGATCTTCACGCACGAGTGGCGGAAGAGGACGGTGAACGCATTCTTCGTGGGGTCGACTTGACGGTCGAGTCAGGGGACATCCACGCGCTGATGGGCCCGAACGGCTCCGGCAAGTCGACGCTCGCGAAGGTCATCGCCGGCCACCCCGCGTACGAGGTCACCGGCGGCGAGGTCCTCCTGCATCTCGACGAGGCGGACGTTGCCGACATCGACGCCGAGCTCGACGACGAGGACTACCACTGGGAGCTGCTCGAGTTGGAGCCCAACGAGCGGGCCGCGCTCGGGATCTTCCTCGGGTTCCAGTACCCGGCAGAGATCGAGGGCGTCACCATGACGAACTTCCTCCGGCAGGCGCTCAACGCGAAGGCAGACGAGCGCGAGGAGCTGTTCGAGGACGAGGACGCCGCGGAGGCCGACGCGGACGACGACGAGGGGGGGTACGACACGTCCCCGATGGAGGGCCCCGCGGACGACGGCGAAATCGGCGTCGCCGAGTTCCAAGAGATCCTCTCTGAGAAGATGGAGCTGCTCGACATGGACGAGAAGTTCATGCAGCGGTACCTCAACGCCGGTTTCTCCGGCGGCGAAAAGAAGCAGAACGAGGTCCTGCAGGCCGCGATGCTAGAGCCCGCCGTCGCCGTGCTCGACGAGATCGACTCCGGGCTCGACATCGACCGGCTCCAGGACGTCTCGAAGGGGATCAACGCGCTCCGCGACGAGCAGGGCACGGGCGTCCTCCAGATCACGCACTACCAGCGGATCCTCGACTACGTCGAGCCCGACCACGTCCACGTAATGTTAGACGGTGAGGTCGTCAAAAGCGGCGGCGCGGAGCTCGCCGAGAAGCTCGAGGACGAGGGGTACGACTGGGTCCGCGAGGACGCGTTCGAGGCGGCGTAACCGAATCCAGTCACGCGATACACGTAAATCAGGCAAGACGTAACACGAAATCATGAGCTCACAACAGGACGAACTGAAGGAGACAGACACCGAGGCCCGCTTCGAGTTTAAGAAGGAGGAGAAGTCCGCCTTCCAGACCGAGAAGGGCCTCACCGAGGAGACGGTCCGCGTCATCTCGGAGGACAAAGACGAACCGGAGTGGATGCTGGAGCGGCGCCTGCGCGCGCTCGAGCAGTTCCAAGAGATGCCGATGCCGACCGACTGGCCCGGCCAGCCGGATCTGAGCGAGGTCGACGTCGACGAGATCATCCCGTACATCCGGCCGGACGTCGACGTCCGCGCCGGCGTCGACGACTGGACCGAACTCCCGGACGAGATCAAAGACACGTTCGACAAGCTGGGCATCCCGGAGGCCGAGAAGAACGCGCTCTCCGGCGTCGGCGCCCAGTACGAGTCGGAAGTCGTCTACCAGAACATGCAGGAGCGGTGGGAGGAGAAGGGCGTCATCTTCTGTAACATGGACGAGGCCGTCCAGGAGCACGAAGAGCTCGTCCGCGAGCACTTCATGACGAAGTGCGTCCCCCCGAGCGACAACAAGTTCGCGGCGCTCCACGGCGCGATCTGGTCCGGCGGCTCGTTCGTCTACGTCCCGGAGAACACCACCGTCGACATGCCGGTGCAGGCGTACTTCCGGATGAACTCCGAGGGGATGGGCCAGTTCGAGCACACGCTCATCATCGCCGAGGAGGGCTCCGAAGTCCACTACATCGAGGGCTGTTCCGCGCCGAAGTACTCGGCGTTCAACCTCCACTCCGGCGGCGTCGAAGTGTTCGTCGGCGAGGACGCCCACGTCCAGTACTCCACGGTGCAGAACTGGTCGAAGAACACGTACAACCTGAACACGAAGCGCGCCATCGCCGAGAAGGGCGGACGCATGGAGTGGATCTCGGGCTCGATGGGCTCGAAAGCGACGATGCTGTACCCGTCGACGATCCTGAAGGGCCGCGGCGCCTCCGACAACCACATCACCATCGCGTTCGCGGGCGAGGGACAGAACATCGACACGGGCGCGAAGGTGTACCACAACGCGCCCGACACCAAGTCGACCGTCGAGTCGAAGTCGATCTCGAAGGACGGCGGCCGCACGAACTACCGCGGGCTCGTCCACATCGCCGACGGCGCCGAGAACTCCTCGACCGCCGTCGAGTGCGACGCGCTGATGTTCGACAACGAGTCGACCTCCGACACCATGCCGTACATGGAGATCAACGAGTCGAAGGTCGACGTCGCCCACGAGGCGACCGTCGGCAAGATCGGCGACGAGGACATCTTCTACCTGCAGTCGCGCGGCCTCGACGACGACGACGCCAAGCAGATGATCGTTTCGGGCTTCATCGAGCCCATCACGGAGGAGCTGCCCATCGAGTACGCCGTCGAGCTCAACCGGCTCGTCGAGCTGGAGATGGAGGGCTCGCTCGGATAACATGAGCACGCAAGCAATCGAGAGCCTCTCTGAGGACACGGTACGACGCATCGCCGAGGAACGCGACGAGCCCGAGTGGCTCTTGGAGACCCGTCTGAACGCGCTGTCCGCGCTGGAGTCGGCCGAGCTGCCGGACGTGATCCAGACGCCCGGGCGCCGCTGGACCGACCTGGAGGCGCTCGACTTCGAGGCGCTCGTCGACCCCCTGAACCAGTCCGACGCCACGGAGCGGTCCGCCGGCGACGACGAGGTCGTCGTGCTCCCCTTCACCGAGGCGTTCGACGAGTACGGCGACATCATCGAGGCGAACTTCGGCTCGGTGCTCGACCCCGAACACAACTACCTCACCGCGCTGTCGGTCGCGCTGTTCACCACCGGCACGTTCGTCTACGTCCCAGAGGGCGTCGACGTCGAAGACGTGACGGTGCGCGCGGAGATGAACTCCCGCTCGCTGTTCAGCCAGACGCTCGTCGTCGCCGAGGAGTCGTCGTCGGTGACGATCCTCGAGTCGATCGAGTCGGGCGACGACGAGGTCGGTGACGACCGGTACTTCTCGAACCTCGTCGAGATCGCCGCGGGCGAGAACGCGAGCGTCCAGTTCGGGTCGCTCCAGAACCTCGACGACGACACGTACACCTACTCGCTGAAGCGCGCCGACGTCGGCGTCTACGGCACCGTCGACTGGATCGAGAGCAACTTCGGGTCGAAGCTGACGCGCTCCGACGTGGAGTCGGAGCTGAACGGCGACGGCGCCGAGAGCCAGATCGTCGGGACGTTCTTCGGCACCGACGACCAGCACTTCGACATCAACGCCCGCGTCTGGCACCAGGCCGAACACACGACGGCCGACCTCGTCACGCGCGGCGTGCTCGACGACGTGGCCCGGTCCGTCTACGAGGGCGTCCAAGACGTCGGTAACGAGGCCTGGAACACCTCCAGCTACCAGCGCGAGAACACGCTGATGCTGTCGGACGACGCCGAGGCCGACGCGTCGCCGAAGCTGATCATCCACAACCACGACACCGAGGCCTCTCACTCCGCGACGGTCGGACAGGTCGACGCAGAGGACCTGTTCTACCTGGAGAGCCGCACCATCGACTCGCACACGGCGCGGAACATGCTCGTCGAGGGCTTCTTCGTCCCCGTGTTAGAGGAGATCGCCGTCGACGAGTTCCGCGACGACGTCGAGGAACTCGTCTTCGAGCGCCTGCAGTAAGAGTCGTCCGTCGACGGGCGACGCCGATTTTATCACGACGCTGAGAAGCTCGATGAACCGATCGGCCGTGACGTTCATTATTTCAATAACGAATTATTTTCATATTACCTACAGGACTAAACAGTCGAGAGCCGTAGGTACGGGAATGGCAGACGACAAGGACGGACGAGAGAAACAGGCGCGCAACGAGGACGACCGTCAGCGGCGGCGCGACGTCGACGCGGAGCTGGAACGCGGCGACGAGCCGGAACCGGAACTCGACCCCGATGATCTCGGAGAGTTCGAAGCGGAGCTCGAACAGCTGGAGTTCCCGGTCACCGGGATGGAGATCGTCGCGACGATCGGTGACCGCGAGATCGCCTCTCCCACGGAGCGGTACACCGTCGAACAGTTGGTCCCGAACACGGACCGGGCGGTGTTCGACTCTCCGGACCGCGTCCGCGTTCGGATACAGCGACCAACGGTCGCCACGGCGATGAAGCGGATCGTGGAGGCCAGCGAGGCGCTGCCGAACGAGGAGCTCGACGGCTCGCAGTACGACGCCTACGAGAAGACCTTCCTCGAGCTCGAACGGGTCAGCCCAGACGACGACGACGAAGCGATCGGCGTCGTCCGCGACTGGGTCGTCGACCGGATCCGGGAGAAGGAGACGCTCCCGACCTCGCGACAGATCCGTCGACAGGCGGCGAAAGTCTGCCGACAGGAGGGACACCAGGTCCGGAACGACGACTGGCTCGGCATATAAAACGCCGCGTCGGAGGGGAACTCCTTAAGTCGGACTACACCTGAGTTGACGTGTATGCGAACGGGCGTATCGAACGGTGACGGGTGGTCGCCGTGAGCGTGAGCCAGCGGATCGCCTCCGACGACCAGCTCGCCCGGCTGTTGCAGATCGGGATCGTGCTGGAGGAGGTCGTGGAGGCACGGGCGCACCACCACTACCAGAGCCTCGACGCCGAACTCGACGAGGAGGTCGAGACGCTGCTCGCGGACGCCGCCGAGGAGTCGGCGGAACACCGCCAGCGGCTGGAGTCGCTGATCGAGGGGCTCGGCGTCGACAGCGTTCCCTTCGACGAGATCGAGTCGCTCGTTGACGCGCGATACGGCCGGACCCAACCCGAGGACTTCGACGGCGTGTTGTACGACCAGCTGTGTAACGAGGAGACCGCCTACAAGTTCTACGACGACCTCATCCAGGCGATCGAGGAGTCGGACGCCGAGTTCTCGCTCGACCGCGCGGAGCTCCTCGACGAGCTCCACGCGATCCGCGAGGACGAGGCCGAGGGGGTCAGCGAAGTGACGGCCGTCATGGAGCGACGATGAACCGGGGGATCGAACCGACGACGAGCGCCGACGGAGGGAAGCCGTGAACACCGCAGACCAGTACCTCAAGACGATATACGTCGTACAGAAGCAGGAAGACGGTCCCGCCTCGACCGGGTCGATCGCCGATTCGCTCGGCGTCAGCCCGGCGAGCGCCAACGAGATGATCGGGAAGCTCGAAGACCGCGGGCTCGCCGAGCACGAGAAGTACAAGGGGGTCCGACTCACCGACGACGGGATCGTGCGGGCACGCGACGCGCTCCAGACCTACTGTATCATCGAGCGCTTCCTCGCGAACGTGCTCGCGGTCGAGGAGTTCCAGGCCGAGGCTCGCGAGCTGGAGGCGGTCATCGACGACACCGTCGCCGACCGGCTCGACACGATCATCGACCGAGAGCCGGAGTGTCCGGACTGTTTCGACCCCGAGACGGACGCCTGCGCGTGTCTGGAGATCGCGGCGGCGCCCGTCGAGCCGGAGCAGTAGAGCGGGAGAAATCTGAGGGGAGCGGTTTTTCGGCGTCCGCTTACACGCCCGTCGAGTACCGCAGAATACCCGCGATGCCGCCGAACGCGTCGAGCAGCTGTTCGCCCTTCTCGAAGTCGGTGGAGATGAACTTGGTGTCGGTGCCGCGCTGTTCCGCGATCGCCATCAGGTGTTCGATCACGTCCTCGCGCTCGTCGACGTCGGCCTCCTCGCCGCACTCCGAGCACTCGTGTGAGGGGGTGGAGTGTCGCGCGTCGACCACCTCGTACTCGTCGTGGCCGTTCGGGCACTCGTAGACGACAACGTCGGAGCGGAGGTCCTCGGAGATGAGCAGGCGGTCGACGGAGCCCATGATCAGGTTTCGCCGGGTCTGATCGAAGCCGTAGGTGGCCTCCTCGCCGGTGTTGAGCTTCTCGAAGAACTCGTCCATGTGGCGTTTGTCCTCGACGATCTCCTGATCGGCGAGCGCCTCGCTGGCGTTGTCGACGAGGTCCTTCAGCCCGGACTCGTCGGTGTACGCCACGTCGAACTTGCCGAGAACCTTGTCCTGCAGCTCGTGGTGGAGGTAGTCGCCGTCGAGGAACTCGTCTTTCGTCGGCGAGGGACCGCCCACGAGGATGCCGTCGAGCTCGTGGCGCTTGTCGACGAACAGGTCGTCCGCCATCCCCGCGACCTCCTGGTAGAAGTTGTCGATCGCTTCGAGCCGCAGGCGGGCGAACCGCTGGGCTGACTGACCCCCCTTCCGCTGCTTGCCGGGGACGAGCGAGGAGGCGGACTTGACAGGCACGACCCGCTTGCCCTTGAGCCAGCCGACGTTGGCCTCGCGGCGGTCCAAGACGATGAGCCCGAACAGCCCGGAGTCCTCCAGCATGTGTTCGAGCGGCTCCGTGAGGAACTCGGAGTCGCAGTGGTAGCGGAACGACTCGACGGGCTGCGGGGGCGACTCCAGCGTCCGGGTGACCATGTCGGTCTGGCCGCCGCCGGCGTCGATCGCCCCCGAGAAGATCACCATCCCGTTCTCGGGCGGGTAGGTGTCGTAGTAGCGGAGGCGGTCCTTGATCGAGGTGAGCGCGTCCTGGACGGCCGTCCGGGTCTGCTTGGATTTAATGTTGGACGCCTCGCTGTGTTCCTGTGTGACGTGGGCGACCACGTCGGAGACCTGCCGATCCTCGGGGATGTAGATGGTGACGAGCTGCGTGCCGGAGCCCTCGAAGTCGCGGAGCTCCTCGATGACCTTGCGGAACTCGTACTTCCGCCGGTCCTCGCTCGCCTCTTGGGCGTCGCTACTCATTACCCGAACTACGGCGGCGTGCGTGTAAGTAAGCTTTGACCTTCCCGCCAGTGCGACGGTACCGGATCGCACGGGCGGCCGATCGCCGGGTCGTTTATAAACAATTGGCGGTGGCGCGTGCCTGCGAGGCCGCGTCGCGGCCGAGCAGCGCGCGCGAGGGAGTCGGTCGCCCGAAGCAACGCGAAGGGCGACCGACGAGGCTGGGGAGGCGCGAGGTGCGGTACGGGGCGGTTGGGTGGGACTCAAAGGGGCAGTCGCCGGCGGCTGCGCCGCCGGCTTCCAGAGGCGCGAAGCGCCTCGCTGCCGCGAGGACGAAGCACGACGACACAAGCACCACAGCGAAGGAGCGGTAGCGACTGAGCGAGGAGCGCAGCGAGTCGCGTGAGTCCTCGCGGCTGGGGCTTTGGAAGTGTTCACCGCCGATCCATCTGTAGCCGTTTATAAGCGAGCGACTGGGGCTTTGGAAGTGTTCACCGCACCGACGATGACACCACCCCAATCGAAGAAAACCGAACGACTGATCCAATCGCCCCGATCCTACATCGACTCGGGCGCCTCGACGCCGAGCACGTCCAGCGCGTTGGCCATCGTGTGCTTCGCGGCCGCGACGAGCGCGACGCGGGCGGCCCGCAGCTCGTCGCTCTCGGCGGTCACGACGGGGCACTCCCGATAAAAAGCGTTGTACGCGTCGGCGAACTCGCGGGTGAACGTGGCGATCGTGTGCGGCTCCAGGTCGTCCGCCGCCGACTCGATCGCGGCCGGGAAGCGAGCGACCTCGCGGAGGAGGTCGCGGGCCGCCTCGGTCTCGAAGACCGCGGCGTCGACGTCGAGCGCGCCGGCGTCGACGACCCCGTCGGCGTCTTCCGTCACCCCCGGGACCTCGACGCCGGCGTCGGCCGCCTCGTCGAGGATCCCGCAACAGCGCGCGTGGACGTACTGGACGAACGGCGCGGACTGCCCCTCGAAGTCGAGCGCGTCCTCCCACTCGAAGGTGATCGCCTTCGCGGGCTGCTTCGAGACGATGTCGTACCGGACCGCGCCGATCCCGACCTGGTGGGCGATGCGCTCCACGTCCGCCTCGGTGAGGTCGTCGTCGCGGATCCGGTCGTCCATCCGGCGCTCGACCGCCTCGCGGGCGCGGTCGATCGCCTCGTCGAGCAGGTCGTCGAGCATCACGCCGGTGCCTCGCCGGGTGGACATCTTCCCCTCGGGGAGGTTGACGTACGAGTAGATGACGTGGCCGAGCCGGTCGGTGTCGTTACCGAGCAGCTCGAGGGTCGCGTCGAGCTGGTCGGCCTGCAGCTTGTGGTCCTCGCCGAGCACCGTCACGGCCTGGTCGTAGTTGGCGAACTTCCACTCGTGGTGCGCCAGGTCGCGGGTGGTGTAGAGGCTGGTGTCGTCAGAGCGCAGGAAGACGAGGTTCTTGTCGATCCCCCAGTCGTCGAGCTCCAGCTGCCACGCGTCCTCCTCGTAGACGGCGTGGTCGGTCTCCTTGAGCCGCTCGGCGATCTCGTCGGTGGAGCCGTCCCGCATGAACCGCGTCTCCTTGACGAACTCGTCGAACTCGGCGGGGAGCCGCGCCAGACAGTCCTTCATCCCGCCGAGGACCGCGTCGACGACCTCGCCGACGCGCTCGTACGTCTCCTCGTCGCCGGCCTCCAATCCCTGCAAGATGGCGGCGATCTCGTCTTCCGCGGCCTCGACCGCCTCCGGCTCGGCCTCCTCGAGGAAGGCGTTCCCCTTGCGGTAGTAACGCACGAGATCGTACTCGGCGCGGTCGCGGGCGGGCTCGNAGATGTGTATAAGAGACAGCCCACGTGAACACCGCCATCTGGCGGCCCGCGTCGTTGACGTAGTAGTGGCGGTCCACGTCGTAGCCCGCGTACTCCATGAGATTCGCGACCGCGTCGCCGACGATCGGGTTGCGCGCGCGGCCGACGTGGACCGGGCCGGTCGGGTTCGCGCTCGTGTGTTCGACGACCACCGAGGTGTCCCGGTCGGGGAGCGCGCCGTAGCTCGCGTCGGGAGCGGCCGCGTCGAGGGTGTCGGCGAGGTAGCGCTCGCCGGCGTGGAAGTTGACGTACGGCCCGGCGGTGTCGACCGCGTCGATATAGCCGTACCCCGCGATGTCGACGGCGTCGGCGACCGTCGCGGCCACGTTCGGGGGCGCGTCGCCGACCTCGCCCGCGAGCCGGAAGGCGACGCTGGAGGCGAGCGTCGCGTCCATGTCGTCGGGCGGGCGTTCGATGCCGAGGTCGTCGGTCGGGAGGTCCAACGCGTCGAGCGCGTCGCCGAGCGCGTCGGCGACCTCCGACCGGAACTGCCTGAACATACCGTCCGTTCGTCGGTCGGCCTAAAAGGCCCTTCCGAAGCGGGGCGCGAGGGGGAGATCGGCGGGACGTGCGCTCGACCCGCGGCGGCGCACCCGTGAGCGCCGCCGCACGGCGGACCACCCGGAGACGGCCGGACCGATCGAAGGCGAACCCGCCCCCGACGCCGGAATCGCCGCCCGTTCAGAGCCCCTCCTCGCCGCCCTCCTGCGCGAGCATGACGACCATCGAGAGCCCGGAGATGACGAGGAGCAGGAGGGTGGGGACGACGGCGTACTGGTAGAGCCCGGACTCCTGCGCGCGCCAGATCTGCGTGACGATCGTCTCGAAGCCGGAGGGGCGGAGGATGAGCGTGACCGGGAGCTCCTTCATCGTCGTGAGGAACACGAGGGCCGCGCCGGCGACGATCCCGGATCTGACGAGGGGAAACGTCACGCGCCGGAACGAGCCCATCGACGACTCGCCGAGCGCTCGGCTCGCCTCGACGAGCCGCGGGTCGACGCCCAGGATCGAGGTCCGCGTCGACCCGACGACCTGCGGCAGGAACCGGACGACGTACGCGAACACCAGGAGGGGGAGCGTCTGGTAGAGCCACGGGAGGTAGCTCGACCCGAAGTAGACCAACGCGAGCGCCAACACGATCCCGGGGACCGCGAAGCCGACGTAGGTCGCCCGCTCGAACAGCGTCGACAGCGGGGTGTCGTGGTTCGCGGCGAAGTACGCGACGGGCAGCGCCGCGAGCGCGGCGACGACGGCGGCCGCCACGGCGACCGACACCGAGTTGAGCGCCTGCACCCACTCGAACGCCATCGAGGGGCGGCGACCGGTGTCGGTGCGGACGAGCCACAGGAGGAGGATCCACAGCGGGACGAGGAGCGCGACCGCGGACACCGACGCGGGGAGGAGCGTCGCCGGCCAGCGCCAGCGCCCCAGCCCGACGAGCCGGTCGGTGTTGCCCGCGTCGTCGCCGTGCGCGTTGCGGTCGGACCGGACCAGCCGCTCCAGCGCGAGGACGACGAGCACGACGGCGAGCAACTGCAGGGAGAGCAGGGCGGCGTAGTCGCTCCCGAAGGAGTTGTACTCGACGTAGATCTGGCGGGTGAACACGGGGAGCCGCATGATCGTCGGCGTCCCGAAGTCTGACACCGCGTACAGCGCCGCCAGGAGGGACCCGGCGGCGACCGCGGGGCGAATCACGGGGAGCGTCACGCGGCGGAACGCCTCGAACCGCCCGTGGTTCAGCGTCCGCGCCGCCTCGATCAGCGTCGTGTCGAGCGAGAGGAGGGCGGCGCGGGTCGTCAGGTAGACGTACGGATACGTGTAGAGGGTGATGACGAGGATCGCCCCCGGGAGCCCGTAGATGTCGGGGAGCCGCTCGACCCCCAGCGGCGCGAGCAGGTCGTGGAACTCGCCGCGGGGGCCGAACGCCGAGACGAAGGAGAACGCGCCGACGTAGCTCGGCACGACGAGCGGGAGCGCGACGGCGATCGACCAGAACCGGCGGAAGGGGAGGTCGGTCCGCGCCGTCAGGTACGCCAGGGGCACGCCCAGCAGGATCGAGAAGGCGGTGACGCCGCCCATCAACAGCAGGCTGTTCACCAGGATATCGACGGTCTCGCGGCTGAACAGCAGCTCCGTCGCCCGCGACCGATCGACGGTGACCGCCCTGATCACCAGCCAGGCCAGCGGGAACACCAGCGTTCCGGCGATGGCGGCCGAGAGCAGCGTCAGCCCCACCGGTAGCCGGCCGTCGCCGTCCGTCACGATATCTCGGATCCGGCGTGTCCAGTTCATAGTCCGGAAAGGGCGGGTCTTAGCGGAGGGAGGCCGCACCGACCGTTAGCAGTTGCGATCCGCCTCGGCCATCGGTACAGCGGTCGGGGGCGGCGGACGGGTCCGCGTTCGGGTCCGACGGATATAATAGTTTAGGGAGACCTAAATCCGATATGGAACTGACGCGGCGCGACGCGGTGGCGGCGCTGGCCGCCGTGGGCGCGACCGGTGGCGTCGCCGTCGCCGCCCGGCGGTCGAGCGACGGGGACGGCCGCGACGACGCCGAAGGGACGGTCGGCGAAGGCGATCCCGACGGGGAGGGCGACGCGATCCCTGACGAGGCAACCGTTCGGGCGGCGATGACCGCGATCGCGACCGTGGTCTACCCGAGCGAGGTCGACGGCGTCGAGGAGTTCGTCGACGGGTTCCTCGACGGCCGGCTCGACGGGTCGGCGCGCGCGACGGAGCTGCGCGCGGCGGTCGGCGACCTCGACGAAGCGGCTCACTCGTGGTACGACGCACCGGTCGCCGAGCTCTCCGAGGCCGACCGGGACGGCCTCCTCCGCGAGGTCGGCGCCGACACCGCCGACGAGAACCCCGACGGAACGCTCGCCGAGCGGGTGCGGTACCACGTCGTCAACGAGCTGTTGCTCGCGCTGTACGCCTCGCCGACCGGCGGCGAGCTGGTGGGACTGGAGAACCCGCAGGGCCACCCCGGCGGGACCGAGAGCTACCGGCGGGGCCCGCGATGAGCGCGGGGGACGCGAACCGTGACGTCGACCGCTCGCCCGTCGCGAACGCGAACGTCTGCGTCGTCGGCGCCGGTCCCGCGGGCGCGCTCGTCGCGGACCGGCTGGCGGCCGACCACGACGTGGTCGTCCTCGACGCCGGCCCTCGGTTCGATCCCGCGGACCGGCTCGCGCGACAGGAGCGAGCGATCCGACCGTCGTCCGACCGACCCGACGTGTGGGACGTGGGCGGCGAGCGCGACGCCCACGCCAACTCGGGCGAGTGGTTCTACCCGCTGAATCACGCCCGCGTCAAGGGAGTGGGCGGGTCGACGCTCCACTGGCAGGGGATGGTGATGCGGCTCCACGAGGACGATTTCAACTCGGAGACCGAGCGCGGCGTCGGCCCGGACTGGCCGATCGACTACGCCGACCTCCGACCGTACTACGCCGAGGCGGAGAAGGAACTGGGCGTCGCGGGCGCCTCCGACAACCCCTACGCGCCGCCGCGCGAGGAGCCGCATCCGATGCCCGCGTTCGAGCCCTCCTACAGCGACTCGCTGTTCGCGGAGGCCTGCGAGGAGCTGGGGATCGACATGCACTCGGTGCCGAACGCGCGCAACTCGGAGGCGTACGACGACCGCTCCGCCTGCGTCGGCTACGGCACCTGCCAGCCCGTCTGTCCGGCCGGCGCGAAGTACGACGCGACGGTCCACGTCGACCGCGCGGAAGAGCGGGGTGCGACCGTCATCGACCGAGCGCCGGTCCAGCGGCTCGAACACGACGCCGACCGCGTCACCGCCGCGGTGTACGCGACGCCCGACGGCGAGGAGCACCGGCAGACCGCCGACGCCTTCGTCGTCGCCTGCGGCGGCGTGGAGACGCCGCGGCTCCTGCTGCTCTCGGAGTCGGACCGGTACCCCGACGGCCTCGCCAACTCCAGCGGGACGGTCGGGAAGTTCTTCATGGACCACCTGTTCGCGGGCGTCGGCGGTACCCTCGACGAGCCGACCCGCCAGAACCACGTCGGGTTCTACACGAGCGCGTGCGACCAGTTCTACGACGAGGCGGACGAGTCGGTCGGGCCGTTCAAGCTGGAGTTCTTCAACTACGCCGGCCCCTCGCCGGTCGAGCAGGCGCTGACCGGCGACGACTGGGGGGACGACCTCTTAGCGCGGCTCCGCGACGGCTACGGCACCCACGTGGCGATGGGCGGGCTGGTCGAACAGCTCCCGCGGGCGGACAGCTACGTCGGACTCGACCCCGACCGCACCGACGACCGCGGTAACCCGGTCCCCGAGATCCACTGGAACGTCGGCGATCGCGCCCTCCGGACGATCGAGCGCGCGAACGAGGTCCAGCGAGCGGTACTGGAGGCGCTCGGCGCCGAGATCGAGTGGGTCGCGGGCCCCGACGCGACCGGCCCCGCCTACCACCACATGGGAACCACCCGGATGAGCGCGGACCCCGACGCCGGCGTCGTCGACGCCGACTGCCGGACCCACGACCTGGACAACTGCTGGATCGCGTCCAGCTCCGTCTTCCCCACGAGCGGCGCGATGAACCCCACGCTGACGATCGCCGCGCTCGCGCTGCGCGTCGCCGACGACGTTCGGGAACGCCTCTAACAGCTGCTTTAGGTAAACCTAAAAATTCAAGTGGGTGGGGCGGCACCTCGGAGGTAATGAGTTCGATCACGGCGCCCGACGACGAGGCGACCGACGGAGCCGACTCCGTCGACATCGACGCGAACGGACACGCCGACGACGCGGCCGACGGGACGGCCGTCGACGGCGACACCGACCGCTACACCTTCGACGACCTGAGCGTCGTGATGGGGACGTACAACGAGGAGGAGGCGATCGGGACCGTCCTCGACGACATCGAGCGCGTCACCGACGGGCGCGCCGAGGTCGTCTGCGTCGACGGCTCCTCGGACCGGACGCCCGAGATCGCTCGCGAGCACGGCGCGACCGTGATCGAGCAGGAGCCGCAGGGGTACGGGGTCGCCGTCCGGGAGGCGGTCCTGACGCCCGACCGCTCGGTCGTCGTCACGACCGACTGCGACGACACCTACCCGATGGACCGACTCCCCGACTTCCTCGATGCGATCAACGAGGGCCCCGACGTGGTCAGCGGCGACCGGCTCTACCACGGCGCGAAGTCGATGCCGGCGTTCAACCGGTTCGGGAATCAGGCGTTCGCGGCGCTCGCGTCCCTCCTCATGGGCGAGCGCGTCCACGACACGACGACCGGGATGCGCGCGTACCGGCGCGAGGTCGTGCAGGAGATCGGGTGGACCGAGAACACGGGCCTCTCCGCCGAGCTGCTGATCCGCCCCCTGATGCGCGGCTACGACGTGCGCGAGGAGCCGATCGAGTACGCCGAGCGACTGGGCGAGACGAAGCTCGATCCGATCGAGGGCGGCGCCGCCATCGCGAAGTCGATCGTGACCGTCTGCCTCGAAGAGCGGCTGCGACGGTTCTGAGGACTGAGCCGGGCCTCGAAGGCGGAAGGGCTTTTTCAGTACCACGAGCTATCGGAGCCGAGTGTTTATAAGTAGATGAGGCGGTGGCGCGCCTCCGAGCGGGCCACCGGCCCGCGAGGAGCCCGCGAGGGAGTCAGTCGCCCGGAGCAACGCGGAGGGCGGCTGACGAGGCTGGGGAGGGGTGAGGTGCGGGGCGGTGCTGTGCGGGGTGGGACTCAAAGGGCAGTCGCGAGGACGAAGGCGGCCGCGGCAAGCACTGCAGCGAAGGAGCGCAAGCGACTGAGCGAGGCGCGCAGCAAGGCCCCCGAGTCGTCGCGACTGGGGCTTTAGAAACGTTCACCGTCGATCTGTTGGCAACCGCTTATAAATACCGACGAGTAGATCGTCGCTATCCGTCAGCTTCGACGCCGTCAGCATCCGTCTCGAAGACCACCCACTCGGCGTGGGCGTCCGGGTCCTCGGGGAGGTACGTCCCCTCGGTCCCGCACTCGGTGACCAGCCGGCACACCGAGCGCTCGGGGGGCCAGACGACCTCGACGCGGTCGCCTTCGACCCCGTCGCCTTCGACACCCTCGTCCGCGACATCGCCACCCGCGACCCGAACCGCCGCCTCCTGCCGGTAGGTGAACGTCGAGCCCGCCGGATCGACGAGCGTCACCGTCACGATGACCTCGTCGCCCTCGGGGGCGATCGGGACGGTCGCGTTCGGCGCGCCGGCGAGCCGCACCCCATCGGGACCGACCGACCAGTCGACCGAGAGCGAGCCGTCCGGGTCGGTCACGACGCTGCTCGCGAAGCCGTCGCCGACCGCGGTTCCCGCGTCACCTGCGGTCTCCTCGCTGCCGCCGCGCACGGCCTCCACCCGGATCCGCGCGCTCTCGACGCGTTCGGGGACGCCGACGGTCGTCGTCGCCTCGACCCGTCCCCCCTCGCGAACGTCGAGCGGTTCGAGCTTCGGCGCGACGTGTCGGGTCGGGTCCGGCGTCCACTCCCCCTGATACGCGTACCGGTGAAGCTCGCGGTCGGGGTACGCGTCGATCACCGCGAAGTCCTCGACCGGGTCGCGGTCGAGCGCGTACACCACCTCGCCGTCGAGCCCTGGGTCATTTCGGAGCGACTGGAACGGGTGGTTCTGCCACTCGCCGTAGGGCGTCGGGATAAACACGAGGTCGTCGTCGAACTCGGCCGCCTCGATCGGCTCGTAGGCCGTCTCGTACTTGTCGGCGAGGGACGCGTTCCGATCGATCGGCGTCGAGACGGCCGCGGCGCCCGCGACGCCGGCCGTGACCAGCGCGAGGACGACCGCGACAGCGACGATCGCGCGGGCGGCCCGCGCCGAGAACGCGTCGCCGAGGCGCCGGCGGACCGCCGGGAGCGCCCGCCACGCGGCGCCGACCGCGATCCCGCCGAACACCGACAGCGGCACGAGCAGGTCGAAGTGGTAGAACGGCCCGAACTGCGAGACGAACCCGTCGGTCGGGTCGGAGAGCGTCGCGAGCGCGTTGTGGGTCCCCCAGAAGAACAGGTTCCCGACGACGACGGAACCCGCGATACCGCCGACGAGGAGCCCGGCGGTACGCTCGAACCGGGGGTCATCCGCGTCCGTCACACCGACTCCGACAGCGGCGCGCGTCCCGCGTCGCCACCGGCGAACCGCCAGCGCACCGCCGGCGAGCGCGAGAGCGGTCCCGATCGGACCGGCCGCGACCCACCGCGTCAGGAGGAACCACAGCGCGTAGCCGTTCGAGCGCACCGCGAGCTCCGGGGTGTAGTCGGCCGAGTGACCGAGGAGTCGGCGCTCACCGAAACCGGGGCCGTCCATCGGTGCGAACGCCTCGTACGGGAACGTGAGCGGCGACCCGGTCATCCGGAGGTTGTACGCGAGGGTGACGCCGACGAACAGGGTTCCGAACAGCGCCGTGAGCCCGTGGCGACGCACGGGGCCCGGAAGCGGGCGCAGACCCGCGTTCCGGACCGCGGCACCGACTCGGACCAGTGCGTGCAGGATGAACGGCGCCGCGAAGAGCACCGCGGTGTACGGCCGCGCGAAGAACGCCACCCCGATCGCGGTCCCGGCGACGCCGGCCGCCGGCACCGACTCGTCCCGCACGCCCCGAAGGTACGCGACCGCGAAGCAGAGGTTGAAGAACGTCGTAGGCGCGTACGGAAAGAAGACCGCGGAGGTGGCCACCGCCATCGGCGAGGCCGCGAACAGGACGGCGGCCGCGAGGCCGGCCCGGCGACCGAAGACCGACGCACCGAGCAGGTACACGAGCGCCGCGTTGCCGGCGGCGACCGCGGCGAGCGTGATCCGCGGCTCACCGAAAAGCGCCATCGAGACCGCGTACATCGCGGCGGGGACGGGACTGTACTTCGGGTAGAGCCGACCCTCGTCCTCGACGAAGAACCACGGGTGGAAGGCGTCTGCGAGCGCGCCCGCGTGTAGCTCCAGCTGCCCGGAGAGCAGCATCGAAGCCTGCATGAGGTACACCCCCTCGTCGTGGTTGGTGGAGTGGTACGCGAAGACGGTCGCGGCGATCGCGAAGACGAGGGCCCCGAATCCGACGGCGACGACGACGGCCGCGAGCGTGAGCCGATCCGCGCGGGCGATCCGAGCGCGGCCGCGGCTCGCGAGTCGCCGTGCGAACGAGCGCGGGCCAGAAGGGTCCGGACGGGACGACACGGGAGTCGGTGAGAGCGGAGCCTAGACCTCGACGCCGGCGTCGCGCATGAGGTCGATGGTCGTCTCGAGGTCGGACAGCTCCGTCAGATCGATGTCGGGGACGTCGAGCTCGTCGATCGTCGGCAGGTCGCCGACCGGCTCGACGTCGGGGATGAGCGGGTACTCGAACGTCGACCGGGCGAAGTAGTCCTGCGCCTCGGCCGAAAGCAGGTGGCGGACGAAGTTCCCGGCGAGCGTCGCGTCGCTCGCCGTGTCCACGATGGCGGCGCCGGCGACGTTGAACACCGCGCCGGCGTCGCCGCCGGTGAACGCGGTGGCGATCGACGCCTCCGGGTTGCCGTCGAGGACGCGCTGGATGTAGTAGTGGTTCGTGAACGCCGCGTCGATCTCCCCGTCCGCGATCCCCTGACAGGTGGCGAACTCGTTGTTGTACGGTGTGATGCCCGACTCGACGACGGCCTCGAGCCACTCGCGGGTGGCGTCCTCGCCCTCGATGAGCCGCATCGCGGTGACGAAGGCCTGACAGGAGCCGTAGGAGGGCGCCCACCCGAGGTCGCCGTCGAACTCCTCGGGATACGCCATGATGTCGTCGGGCACGTCCGACTCGTCGTACTCGCTGCTGTCGTACGGGACCGTCCGGGCGCGACCGGACGTGCCGATCCACTGCTCCGTACGGAACTCCTCGCGTACCAGCTCGGCGACGTCGCTCGGCATCGCCTGCGTTCGCCCCTCGTCGGCGAGCGCGCCGAGCGATCCCGCGTTGACCGAGTAGAACACGTCCGCCGGCGATCCCTCGCCCTCGTTGACGATCGCGTTCACGTGGTCGGTGGAGCCGGCGTACCGAACCGTCAGGTCGAAATCGTCGTACTGGTCCTCGATGTACCCGACGAGTTCGCCGACGAGGAACTCGCCGCGACCGGAGTAGACCGTGAGCTCGCCTTCCAAGTCGGGCATCTCGGCCATCGAGGTGCCGCCGGGGGCCTCGCGGCCCTCGCGCCCGGAACCGATCTGTCCGATGGACGACTCGGCGCCGCCGTCGTTACCGTCGCCGCCGTCGCCTCCTTCGCTGTCGTCACCGTCGCCCGTACACCCGGCGAGGCCGACGACGCCGACGCCCCCGGCCGCCGCCAGGAACCGTCGTCGATCGACGCCGTCCTCGTCTCGTGCGTGTTTCGTCATGTGTTTTAGGCTAACCTAAATACTCTTAGTGGTGTCGGTTCAGTCGTCCGCGACCGCCGGCGTCCGACGGAGCGCGTCGAGGCAGTCGAGCCAGTCGCGCATGTGTTCGCCGACGTGCGTGAAGAACGCACCGTTCCGGTACTCGTCGAACTCGCTGTCGGCGAGCCGGTCGGCCATCGCGTCGTACACGGCGGCGTAGTCGTCGGCGTCCGCGCCGGCGTCATCAACCAGCTCCCAGAGGTGCTCGTTGAGCTCGAGCCCGGCGACCTCGTTGTGGAGGTCGTCGAACGTCGAGCGGGCGGCCTTGTTGTGTTCACACAGCGGACCGCCGTTGTAGATCCGCTTGCCGAGCACGTCGCAGGCGCGCTTCAAGAAGACGCCCGACCAGATGTCGTCGAAGCGCCCGACCTCCCACTCGTTGTCGTCCATCGGGAGCTGGTAGAACGCCGGGATCACTTCGCGGCGGAACGCGAGGTTCATCGAGCAGACGGTGAGGTAGTCGCCGCGGGCGGCGACGAAGTCGCTCCCGAAGTCGTCGGCGGTCGTCCGCGTCTGCGCCTGTCCCTCTAGGTCGCCGTCCATCAGGATCCGGACCGCGTCGAGGTCGGGCACGTTCGTCCACAGGCCCTGCGAGGCGACGACTTCGCCGGACTCGATCTCGACCGCGTCGGTCTCCACCGTTTCGTTCATCGCCGAGTACGGGTAGCCGCGGGGGTAGAGCCCGTGTTCGTCGGCGTTCTGATAGAGGACGTTGACCCAGTTCTCGTCGGAGCTGACGCGCTCGATATCGCCCTCGAACGCGAGGTTCTCCATGTGGCGCCCGAAGTAGTCCTCGTCGTCGTGCGGGAGCGTGTCGTCGTCGATGAACAGGCCGTACTCGAAGGCGTCGTCGGCCCACATGTAGAGGAGCCCGAAGCTCGTCTCGGCGTGGCTCGCGGCCGGGACGACGTGGCCGTACTCCGCGATACCGTTGGCCTCGTACCACTCCTCGCGCCGCGTCCCGTCGAACACCTCGCCGGAGACGTCGAGGTCGTCGAGCATGGCGCGCATCTCGTCAGCGTCGCAGAAGTCCTCGGTGACGAGCACGAAGTGGAGCCGCGACGTGTCGAACCCGTGCTCCCGGGCGTTCGCGACGTACGCGCGGACGCACTCGTACTCGCGGATCGTGGGAACGATCACGCAGATGTCTCCGTGTCGGTCCGCTGAGCGTCGTTCTTCCATACACCGATGTTTTTAGGCTGGCCTAAAAGTCTGACGGTCCGGGGGACGACGCCTCGCGCTCCCCGGTCGCCGACGCCTCGGCGCCGCCCACGCTCTCCGCACCCGACTCGCCGGCGACGCTCCTCCCGTCGGCCTGCACCGAGGGGGCCGACTCACCGTCCGTCGCGGGGCCGGCCGTCGGCGAGAGGCCGAGTGCAAGCGCCGCGATCCCGCCGCCCGCGAGCGTGACCGCGTTCTTCAGCGCGTGGTCGAGGATCGCGGCCGCGAGCGCGGTCTCGACCGGCAGCCCCGTCGCGCTCACGACGAGGCCGGTGAACGCCGCCTCGTACAGCCCGATCCCGCCCTGCGAGAGCGGAAGCACCTTCGCGAGGTTGCCGACGCTGACCGCGAGCGTCCCGACGACGAGCAGCGTCGGCGTCGGCACGACCCCGCCGATCCCGCCGGTGAGCGCGGCGAGCACGAGGACGGCCGTGAGCACGTCGAGCGCCCAGACGACGGCGCTCCAGAGGAACACCGCGCCGAGCCCGCGGGGGTCGGCGGCGACGACCCGAACCGACGAGCCGAACCGGACGGCGGCGTCGACTGCCCCCGAGAGGCGCGACCCCGTGGCCCGATCCCGGAGCGCCGGCCCGAACCGCCGGTCGCTCCGGGCGACGGCGACGGTCACGACGGAGAGGGTCCCGGCGACGGCGGCGATACCGGCTGCGGCCGCGAGCGCGGTCGACGGCGCGACCGCCCCCACGGACTCGCCCGATCCGGGCGACCGACCGGTCAGGAAGAGGACCCCGAGCGCGACGCCTCCGAGCGCGCCGATAGCCACGAGGTCGAACGCGCGCTCGACCGCGAGCGAGGCGACCCCCGTCGGGTACGGCACGTTCCGACGCTCCTTGAGCAGGTACGCGCGGACTCCGTCGCCCGCCCGCGCGGGAATCGCGAGGTTCGCGGTCTGGCTGGCGAACACCGTCGCCGTGAGGAACCCGACCCGACAGCGACGGCCCATTGCCGCGAGCACGTCGGCGTACCGGCGACCGCGGACCGGCCACGAGAGGAGGTAAGCGACGAGGGCGACGCCGAGGAGCGCCGGGTCGGCCGCCGTCGCCGCCGCCACGACCGCGTCGGCGTCGAGCGTGCGGACCGCGACGGCGACGCCGACCGCGAGAACGGCGACCGTCCCGAGAAGCGTGAGCCGCTCCCGCGAGAGACGGTTTCGGATCCGACCCCGAACGCGACCGTCAGTCATCGGTCTGCCGGCGTTCGACGGCGTTCGACGGGACGTTCAGCGTACACACATTGATTTAGGCCGACCTAAAGAACAAAAGGTTGACGGTCCGCGTCGCTCCGTCGACGCCTGACACCGTCGACGCGAGGCACTACCCGGCATAACCCAGTTACCCGGCGCGACGCACTACCTGACACAACACCCTTAGAGTACCCGGCCGTTCGGCCGCGTATGTCCCTCCCAGAAGCCGCAAAGCGGCGAGCGAACCGCCGGTCCTCGAGCGCCGACGACGGGCACGGCACCCGGCGCCAGCGGGACGGTCCGCCGAACGGCGTGTACCTGATCGCCGCTCTCGCCTTCCTCGGCGGCGCGGTCGACCTCCTCCTCGGACTCGCGATGCTCCCGACCTCGTTCGTCGTCTTCGGCGTCCTCCTCGCGACGATCGGCGGTCTGGAGTGTTGGGCCGCGGTCGGTCTCTTCCGCCTTCGAGCGCGGGCGCTCGGACTCGCCGTGGTGCTGTTCGGCGCGGGCGCCCTCATCGACGGCCTCCGGCTGCTGTTCGCGCTCGGGAGCGGCGGAGCGGCCGGCGGGCCGGCGGCGCGGATCCTGCTCGCGGTCGTCGTGATCGGCTACCTCCTCGCGCGGGCCGATCACTTCGAGTGAGGTCCGACGCCACCGAAATACGCTTGTGTGTAGAAATCGAAATATAACACATGACCGATGTCGAGACCGACGCGAACACCGAGCGCGTCCGGATGTGGCTCGTCGAGCGCACCTACTCCGACGACGAGCAGAACATGGTCATCCTCACCTACGCCACGCCCGACGGCGAGCGCTACTTCCGCAAGGAGCGGGCGCTCACCTCCTTCACCGACGTGCGCGACACGACGGCCGCCGTCGACGCGGCCCCCGAGAACGTCGGCGCCGTCGACGACCCGGCCGATCGCGAGCGGTACGCCGCCGAGGCCGAGCGGATGGCCGGCGAACACGACCCCGACGACGTGATCTGAGGCGGACGGTCACCATTTAATCCGCTCTGGCGCGAACGACCGAGCGATGCGCGCCACGTTCGAGACCCTCGCGGCCGCGGCGCTGGTCGGGATCGCACAGCTCGCGTTGAGCGCCGTCGGCCTCGCCGGTCTGTTCGCGCTGTCGACGCCGCTCGCCGTCGCGCCGTGGACCGCGGTCACCAGCGTGTACGCGCACGGGTCGATCGGCCACCTGCTGGCGAACGCGATCGCGCTGCTCCTCGTCGGCCCGCTCGTCGAGCGCCGGACGACGCGCCTCCGATTCCACGCGTTCGTCGTCGGAACGGGTGCGCTCGCCGGGATCGCGCAGGTGACGCTCGGCGGACTGCTCGGCCCCCCGTCGGCCGTGTTGGGGTTGAGCGGCGCCGTCTTCGCGCTCGGCGGGTACCTCCTCGCGGGCAACGTCGTGAGCGCGACGCTGTTCGACCGGCTGCGACTCTCCTCCCGGGCGCAGTTCGCGCTGTTCGGGCTCGCCGCCGTCGTCCTCACCGCGACGACCGCGGCGCCCGGCGTCGCGCTGATCGCCCACGCGACCGGCGCGTTCTGCGGGCTCGTCGCCGGACGCGCGGGACTGCTCGACGTGCGGTAGCGGGCGGGGAGACGTATCGGACCGCGCCGGACGCGAGCGACGGCGGCAGCGCTCGCGAGCGTGAAAGAAAACGAAGAGAGCGTGTGAACGGACGCCCTAGCGCTTAGTCTTCGAGAACGATCTCGATGCTGACGTCGTTCGGCACTTGGACGCGCATGAGCTGGCGGAGCGCGCGTTCGTCGGCGTCGATGTCGATCAGACGCTTGTGGACGCGCATCTCCCAGTGCTCCCACGTCGCCGTCCCCTCACCGTCCGGGGACTTTCGCGACGGGATCTCGAGCGTCTTCGTCGGCAGCGGGATCGGGCCCGACAGGGCGACCCCCGTCGAGTCCGCGATCTCGCGGACGTCGTCGCAGATGTCGTCGAGGTCCTCGGGGCTCGTGCCGGCGAGGCGGACGCGTGCCTGCTGCATCGATTATCGCTCGTTGACTTCGAGCACCTTGCCGGCCGCGATGGTCTGACCCATGTCGCGGATGGCGAAGCTGCCGAGTTCCGGGATCTCGCCGGACGGCTCGATGCTGAGCGGCTTTTGCGGGCGCACGGTGACGACCGCGGCGTCGCCGGACTTGATGAAGTCCGGGTTCTCCTCGGCGACCTCACCGGACGACGGGTCGATCTTCTGATCGATGGACTCGATCGTACAGGCGACCTGCGCCGTGTGGGCGTGGAAGACCGGGGTGTAGCCGGCCGTGATGACGCTGGGGTGCTGCATGACGACGACCTGCGCCTTGAACGTCTCGGCGACGCTCGGCGGGTCGTCGGCCGGACCACAGACGTCGCCGCGACGGATGTCGTCCTTGCCGATGCCGCGGACGTTGAACCCGACGTTGTCGCCGGGCTCGGCCTTGGGCACTTCCTCGTGGTGCATCTCGACCGTCTTCACCTCGCCGCCCACGTCGGACGGCTGGAAGGAGACGTTGTCGCCGGTGTTGAGGATTCCGGTCTCGACGCGTCCCACGGGGACGGTCCCGATGCCGGAGATGGTGTACACGTCCTGGATGGGGAGTCGGAGCGGCGCGTCCGTCGGCGGCTCGGACTCCGGCAGGTCGTTGAGCGACTCCAGCAGAGTGGGGCCGTCGTACCAGGGCGTGTTGTCGGACGCCTCGGCGACGTTGTCGCCCTCGAACGCGGAGATCGGCACGAAGGTCGTGTCGTCGGTCGCGAAGCGGACCTGGTTGAGCAGGTTCTTGACCTCCTCGATGACCTCGTTGTAGGTGGACTCCTGGTAGTCGACCAGGTCCATCTTGTTGACGCCGATGATGAGCTCGTTGATGCCCAGCGTGCGGGCCAGGAACACGTGCTCTCGGGTCTGCGGCGCGACGCCGTCGTCGGCCGCGACGACGAGCACCGCGTTGTCGGCCTGCGAGGCGCCCGTGATCATGTTCTTCACGAAGTCACGGTGGCCCGGGCAGTCGACGATGGTGAAGTAGTAGTTGTCCGTGTCGAACTCCTGGTGGGCGATGTCGATCGTGACGCCGCGCTCGCGCTCCTCGGCGAGGTTGTCCATCACGTAGGCGAACTCGAAGCCGCCCTTGCCCTTCTCTTCGGCTTCCTCGCGGTGCTGCTCGATTACGTGCTCGGGGACGCTCCCCGTCTCGAAGAGGAGGCGACCCACGAGCGTGCTCTTGCCGTGGTCGACGTGGCCGATGATGGCCAGATTCTGGTGCGGTTTGTCACTCATGGGGTAATCACGCGCTAAGGCGCTCTGTGAGTAAGTTTCGGTAGATTCCACTAAAACGGTTTCGATACGTACTACAGAGTATCTCGCCGCCGTCGGGCGATTCTCGACAACGCGGGGCACGCCATCGAGACGCACGGTCGGGCGACGGGCGCGGGGTCCGAGACCGAGAGCCCTACTCCAGCCGGCCGACGTCCCCGAGCACCGCGCTCGCCGTCTCCGGACCGCCCGCGCCCCGCCCGGAGATGTTGAGCCGGCCGGCGTGAGTGGTCTCGATCTGGACGATGTTCTGCGTTCCGGAGACCGCGAGCGTCCCGTTCTCGGGGACGAGCCGCGGCGCGACCCGGACCGTCTCGCCCGTCGCCTCGCCGATGAGCCGGACCGTCCGCCCGTCTTCGGCGGCGAGCCGGAGCGCGGAGCCGGGCACGTCGCGGATCCCCTCCACGTCGGCGTCGTCGAGCGTGAACTCCCGGGCGTCGACCGGGTCGTCGGCCGCGCCGAACGAGAGCACGTTCGCGAGGATGACGCATTTGAGCGCCGCGTCGGTGCCGTCCACGTCGAAGGAGGGATCGGCCTCGGCGACGCCGAGGTCCTGCGCCTCCGCGAGCACGTGGTCGTAGTCGAGCCCCTCGGCGGCCATCCGCGTGAGGATGAAGTTCGCCGTCCCGTTCAGCACGCCCCGGACCGCCGTGACGTGACCGGGCTCGATGTCCTCGACGGTCGAGACCGCGGGGATCGCGCCGCCGACGGTCGCCTCGAACCGGACCTCGCCGGCGCTGTCGTCGACGAGCGCCCGCAGGTCGCCGAACCGCTCCGCAACGGGTCCCTTGTTCGCGAGCACGGCGTGGCGGTCGCGCTCCAGCGCGGTCCGGACGTGCGAGAACCCGGGCTCGGCGTCGCCCAGCGTCGTCGGCGTCGCCTCGACGAGGGCGTCGTAGTCGGCCGCCAGCGCGTCGGCCGGATCCGCGTCGCCGACGATCCCCCGCTCGGCCTTGCGGGCCACGACCGCGTCGGGATCGACGCCGACGCCCCGGCCGTCTGCCCCGTCCGCGACGGTCGCGCTCGACGAGTCCGCGACCGCGACGACCTCGTGGCCGTACTCGCCCGCCAGATCGACGACGGAGCGCCCGACCGCGCCCGCGCCGATGACGGCGAGTTTCACGCCTCCACCCCCGTGAGCGGCTCGACCAGCCGAAGCTCCTTCTCCTCGGCCAGCTCCCGGACCGCCGCGAGCGCCGCCTCCGTCTCCCCGGCGCGGGCCTCCAGCCGAAGCCGGGCGCTCGACGCCTCCTCGGTGCCCTGTGGCGCTGCCAGCGACACGTCGGCGACCGACGCCGACTCGCAGGCCTCGATCCGCGAGAGCGTGTCCGACAGGTCCGTGTCGATGAGGTGACCGAAGAGCAGTATCGTCACTTCCTCTGCGTACCGCTCCGTCCCCGCCTGCATCACGTTCACGCCCTCGCTCCGAAGCGCCTCGACGATCCCCTCGAACCGCTCTTGGGTCGCCTCGAAGTCGACCTCGACCGGGATCCGGCCGCGGGGCGTCTTGTTCCCGCGCTCGTGGTAGATGGAGAGGAGGTTCCCCCCGTTGTCGGCGATCGGGTGGAGCGCCGCGAGCAGCTGTCCGGGCTCGTCGACGAGCTCCAGCCGGACCGTGTGCGTCGACGACTCGGTTGAGGCGTGCCCGCCGTCTGGGGCGGGGTCGTCGTCCGGGTGCCCGTCGATCCCGTCGCTCACGCCGCCACCTCCGCGAAGCGCGTCGGATCGGCGTCGACACCCACCGTCGCCGGAGTCGCGGTCGGTGTGGTCGGCGTCCGGCACGACCCTGTCGGCGCTGCGGAGCGGTCGCTTGCTGGCTCCGTCACGGTGCGGCGAGCGGGAGTCGTGCCCGTCTGCATACCCGAAAGGAGTCGGGGGATCGGGTATAAGCCTTCGGCGATGGCATGCGTTGCCTCGCTCTTCTCCGCGTGAACTCTCCGCACGGAGCGAGCAGAAGGGTAACCCAGAGCCAGGACGAAAACGCGAGAGAGAACGGACTCCGGCTGGACACTCACGCGGTGACAGGTGTCAGAGTCCTCGAAACGCGGCAAAAAGCATTTTTGAGTGTCGGTGATAGCTCCGAACCGATGCCCTCCACCGACAGACGAGCGCTTCTGAAGTACGTCGCGCTCACAACGACGGGATTGATCGGGGCCGGCCTGCTGATGAAAACGACCGAACCAGGGGACGAACGTCCCCCCTGGGGGCCCCCTGTCGAGGGGTCCGGAGACTGGGCGATCATCGACGAGGATGCCGATCGGTTCACGGGCGAGGACGTCGAGGGGACGCTCGCGCTGACGGTGCAGGGGCCGAACGGCGGCTCCGACCGGTTCTACGACGGATCCGGGCTGCGTATCGTCAGCTACGAGACCACCGTCACCGGCATCGACCCGGACTGGAGCTACACTCTCGGGCAACCGCGCCTCTGGCTTCGCATCAGACCGGAAGGAGACGCTGAGGGCGCCGTGTATTTTTCAAACACCAACGCGTACGGGGACACCTCGGACGAGGAGGTTTCCGGAAGCGCCGAGATCCGGCACGCGTTCGACGCCGGAAGCGGTCGAGGAGCCGTGAATCCCGTTCTGAACTACTCGGGGCCCGCTGACAGCGACGAAACCGGGCTGGATACGACCGTGGAATCGCGTGTGAGCGTTCCGATACAGAAGGTGTGGACGAAGGGGGTCGGCGGCCGGATCGAGGTCGGGTCGCTCCGGTGCGAGATAACCGAGACCGTCACCTTTTTTGAGTGACTGCGGCTGCGTCGGCCCTCTCCGTGTCCGGGAGGCGAGTTCTATCACTTACGACGGATTCCACCGACTCTGGAGAACGCTGAATCGAAGGGGCCGCGTCGTCGACTTAGAAGTAGTCGATCGACTGCGGCAGTTCCAGCTTCATCCCCTTGCGCTCGCGGATCTCCATGATCTTCTCGCGCTGGAGGTTGTCGACGAGCACGCGGAAGCCCGCGTTCTCGGTGTTCCACGAGGCGCGGCCCTCGGTGGCCGAGCGGATGTCGGAGGAGAAGCCGATCATCTCCTCGACGGGCGCGATGCCCTCGACGACCATGAGGTCGCCCTCCTGGTACATGTCGTCGACGCGGCCGCGGCGGCCCTGGATCTCGCCGGAGGCGGCGCCCATGTGCTCCGAGGGCACGTCGATCCGAACGTCCTGAATCGGTTCAAGCAGGCGGACCTCGCCGTCGATCAGCGCGCGGTGGACCGCGTCGCGGACCGCGGGGATGACCTGCGCGGGACCGCGGTGGATGGTGTCCTCGTGGAGCTTCGCGTCGTGCAGGCGGAACAGCGACCCCTGGACCGGCTCGGCGGCGAGCGGCCCGTCGTCGAGCGCCTCCTGGAGCCCCTCTAAGACGAGCTCCATCGTCTCGTTGAGGTGCTGGATCCCCTTCGTGTCGTCGATGAGGATGTTGGTCCGGTGGATGTCCTCGACGTTCTGCGAGGTGTCCTTGTCCATGCCGGCCTCCTGGAGCGCCTCGCGGCGCTCCAGTTCGGGCATGTCCATCGAGACCTCGCCGAGCTGGATGGCGTCGACGATCTCCTGGGCCATCGGCTCGACGGTGAGGTAGAACTTGTTGTGGCGGTTCGGCGACTGCCCCTCGACTTCCCGGGACGCCTCCTGGGGCTGCTCGCGGAAGACCACGATGGGCTCGCCGGTGATGACCGGGATGCCCTGGTTGTCGCGGATCCGCTGGGTGATCACTTCGAGGTGGAGCTCGCCCTGCCCGCTGATGAGGTGCTCGCCCGTGTCCTCGTTGATCTCGATCTGGATCGTCGGATCCTCTTTCGCGACCTGCTGGAGCGTCTCGATGAGCTTCGGCAGGTCGTCCATGTTCTGCGCCTCGACGGACTTCGTGATGACCGGCTCGGAGATGTGCTCGATCGACTCGAACGGCGTCATCTCGACGGAGGAGACCGTGGAGCCGGCGATGGCGTCACGCAGCCCGGTGACGGACGCGATGTTCCCCGCCGGGACGCGGTCCACCTCCTCGCGCTCGGACCCCATGAACAGCCCGACGCTCTGGATGCGGTTCTTGCCGGCGGTCCCGGAGACGTACAGCTCCTGGCCCTTCTCCAGCGTGCCGGAGAAGACGCGGCCCGTCGCGATCTCGCCCGCGTGCGGGTCCATCGAGATGTCGGTGACCATGAAGACGACCTCGCCGTCCTCGTTGACCATCCGCATCGTGTCGGCCAGCTCGCTGTCCGCGTCGCCGCGCCAGATGCGCGGGACACGACGGGGCTGAGCGTCGACCGGGTTCGGGAAGTGCTCGCAGACCATGTCGAGCACGACGTTCGACAGCGGCGTCCGCTCGTGGAGCTCCTCGCGCTTGTCGTTCTGCTCGAGCTCCATGATGTCGCCGAAGTCCATGCCCGTCCGCTGCATCGACGGCATGGAGACGCCCCACTTGTACAGCGCGGAGCCGAACCCGACCGTGCCGTCCTCGACGGAGACGGTCCAGTCCTCGGGGATGTCGTCCATGTTCTCGGCCATCCCGCGGATGAGCTCGTTGACGTCGGCGATGACCGACATCAGCCGCTCCTGCATCTCCTGGGGCCCCTCCTGGAGCTCGGAGATGAGGCGGTCGACCTTGTTGATGAACAGCGCCGGCTTCACGCCCTCGCGGAGCGCCTGCCGGAGCACCGTCTCCGTCTGGGGCATCGCGCCCTCGACGGCGTCGACGACCACCAGCGCGCCGTCGACCGCGCGCATCGCGCGGGTGACGTCGCCCCCGAAGTCCACGTGGCCCGGCGTGTCGATGAGGTTTATGAGGTGGTTGGTGTCCTCGTACTCGTGGGTCATCGAGACGTTCGCCGCGTCGATGGTGATGCCGCGCTCCTGCTCGTCCTCCTTCGTGTCCATCGCGAGCTGCTCGCCCGCGGTGTCCTGGGAGATCATGCCGGCACCGGCCAGCAGGTTGTCGGAGAGCGTCGTCTTGCCGTGGTCGACGTGGGCGGCGATGGCGATGTTCCGGATGTTCTCCGGCGTGTCCATCAGCCGCTCGCACTCTTGAACGATCTTCTTGCGTCGGCCCATTATACCGTTCGTTACCGACAGCAGGGTCAAAAGGGTAGTGTTTCGCCGCGGCCGTTTCACCGTGGATCACCCCGGATCGCCGTCGATTTCGTGCCGATCGGTCGCACGATCCGAGACGAGGCACGGTGACACGAATCGCCCTAGCGTCATGGTGACACGCACCGCGCTAGCTCCGGACGGATTTAAGTAGCCGCTCGGAAACGGACGCGTATGAACGAGACGCTCTCACGGCTCGTCGACAGCGGCGTCGTCGCGGTGCTTCGCGGCGTGGAGGCCGACCAGCTCATCGGGATCACGGAGGCGCTCCGCGAGGGCGGCGTCACCGCCGTCGAGATCACGGCCGACACGCCCGACGTGGCCGAGAAGCTCGGCGAGGTCGCCGGCTCCTTCGACGACGAGGTCGTCGTCGGCACCGGCACGGTCCTCGACAGCGAGACCGCCCGGACCACGCTGATGGCCGGCGCGGAGTTCGTCGTCTCCCCGAGCCTGCACGAGGACGTGATCGAGACGTGCAACCGGTACGGGGCGGTCAGCGCGCCCGGCGTGATGACCCCGACCGAGGCGGTCCGCGGCTACGAGGCCGGCGCCGACTTCGTGAAGGTGTTCCCCGCGAAGACCGTCGGCCCGGCCCACCTCGGCGCGATGAAGGGCCCGCTCGGCCAGATCCCGATGATGCCGACCGGCGGCGTCGGCCCCGGCAACGCCGCCGACTACATCGAGGCCGGCGCGTTCGCGGTCGGCGCGGGCGGCGCCCTCGTCGACTACGACGCCGCCGAGCGCGGCGACTACGAGTCGATCACCGAGACCGCCCGCGAGTTCGTGCAAGTGGTCGAGGACGCGCGCGACGACGACTGAGACACGCGTCCACCGAAACACGCGTCCACCCGGATCTGACAGTCGACCCCGAATACCCGTTTATGCCGTCAGCGAGCGTCTAGGGGGTATGAGCGACCGACGATGACGAGCGGAACTGGCCACTGCGTCCGCTGCGGCGAGTCGACCGCTTCCGATCGGCTCGTCGTCTTCAATCCGGCCGACGATCCGCTGCCGGTCTACGAGTGCGCCGGCTGCGGCGCCGTCGTCCGGGTCGGCGGCCGCGAGTGGTGAACCGCACTCGACCGGCGCTCGACGAGACGCCCGACCGCGTCACATGAAGTCCGCAATGCCCGACTGCTTGTTGGTGTCGTCCTCGAAGATCGACTCGAGCGACTGCTCTAACACCTTCAGCCGCTGTTTCGTGTAGGGCCGGCAGCCGAACCGGTCGGCGACCTCGATCGCGGTGTCGACGTACTTGTTCACCGACCCCTGGTGGACGGTGAGGTTCACTCGACCGCCGCACTCGCGGCAGTCGCCCGACAGCGGCATCCGACGGTACTTCTCGCCGCAGTCGAGACACCGCGTCTCCTGTCGCGAGAACGCCCGGAGGTTCCCGATGATGTCCGGCAGGAAGTGGTACTCGATCACGCGCTCGGCCACGTCGGTCTCGTCGACCGCGCGGAGCTTCCGGGCCAGCTCCAGTTGCGCGTCCATCTTCTCCATCATGTCGCCGAGCGTCTTGTACGCCGACAGGTCGGGTCCCATCGCGATGTCCGTCGTGTCGTGGGTGTGACCGAACCCGTGGTACTCCTCGTCGGTCCCGAGCGTGTCCTCGCCGATCTGGATCAGGTCCTCGACCGACTCCGGGTCGGCCATCTCCAGCGTCGCGTCGTAGAACTCGCGCGGGTACTCCCGCGCGATGTCGACGTTGTGCGCCTCGTCGTCGATCTCCGACGGATCGATCCGCGAGGACATCACGAGGGGCGCGTCCATGCGCCCACCCCTCTGGTCTGGCAAGAAAGTTTTGGAAAAATTAAGTAAACCATCCATGAGCAGCATTACGCAATCTTCGTCACCATCGCAATTTCGGCGTTTAGCGGCATGAAAGTACGGATGAGCGTATCCCACCGCGGCCGATGTGAAACCTACCACTCTCCCGACAGTCGCGGCGCTCGTGTGGGGAGCCATCCCGAAGACGAGCTCGCCGACGAGGTCGTCGCGCT
Source organism: Halorubrum lipolyticum DSM 21995 (assembly GCF_000337375.1). Classification (GTDB taxonomy): domain Archaea; phylum Halobacteriota; class Halobacteria; order Halobacteriales; family Haloferacaceae; genus Halorubrum; species Halorubrum lipolyticum. Next base: position 118,275 of record NZ_AOJG01000018.1, read on the forward strand.
CGTTCACCTCGTAGAAGCGGTCGAGCCCGTAGAACTGCTCTAAGAGGTCGTCGACGAAGTCCGCGGTCTTCAGCATGTGCTCCGCGGCGCCGTCGGAGAGGACGATGTCCTGCACGCGGAGCTCCACGAGCTGGTCGTCGTGCCGCAGCGGCTCGCCGTCGATGTCGGTCTCGTAGCCGATCTCCCGGAGGTGATCGGCGGTGACGTCGAGCTCCTCGGGCCGGACCGACGTGACGGGGAGGTCGGTCATGTCGTAGCGGACCGTGCCGTCCTTGAACGACGTGACGCCGTTCTTCGCGCGGAGGACCCCCTTCTCGATCGGCTCGGGGGTCTTGTTCCGCGAGGTCAGCCCCTGCACCCCTTTGAGGATCTCGAAGGCGGACTCCCGCTCGCCGACGTTCGCCAGCGCGGAGCGGTAGGCGTCGTTGAGGTCGACCTCCTGGTACGTCGCCGCCCGCACCTCCCACTCGCAGCGCGGGCACTCGACGCGGCCGGCCTCGTCGGGCTCGCAGACGGTGCCGCAGTCGCCGCACTCGTAGTGGGGCTCGGTGTGGACCTCGCAGTCCGGGCACCGCGCCCGATACGTGTGCTCGTTGCACTCGGGACAGACGCGGTCGGAGACCTCCACCTCCAGTCGCCCTCGGTGGCCGGAGTCGTCCATGACGCTCGCGGCCTCCGCCACGTCGCGCTGCGGGCCGCCGGCCTCGTTGATCGGGAACAGCGTGTGGACCGCCGGCGAGAGGTCGCGGCTCTCCGACTTCTCCGGGCGGCCCATCCGGTTGCCGATCCGGGTCGGCGCGCGCTCGCGGACCTCGAAGGGGGCGACCTCGTTGACCGCCTTCACCGCGTTCTCGCCGTCGTCCCACGAGCGCGCCGCCGGGGAGAGGTCGCCCTCCTCCCACGTCTTCCGGAGCCCGTCGTCGACACCGAGCGACCGCGCGAGCGGGCGCCACGTCGGGACCCGGAGCGCGTCCGGCGTCGCGACGTGCTCGACCAACAGCGACTCCAGCGCGTGCTGCGTCGTCTCCGTGCGCTCGATCGCGAGGACGCCTTCCACCACGTCGCCGTCTGCGACCGCGTCCGCGAGCGCCTCGAACGCCTCGACCGACACGTCGTGCCAGAGGTAGGTGTACTCCGGGTGGAGCGGGCAGTCGTACTCGCGCGCCCACGCGAGCGCCTCGTCGACCTCGGGGTGTTCGAGGTCGACGTGCGGGTCGTCCCGCATGGCCTGCACGTCGGCGCCGGCGGCCGAGAACTCCTGGACCCACCACTCGTAGACGTACGAGGCGGGCGCGAGCGGGTGGTTGTTCTCGACGAACTCGCCGTAGTTGACGAGGTACTCGCCGAGATCGAGCACCTTCTCGACGCCGTTCCGGATCTCCTTCGCCTCCTCGGGGTCGTCGATCCGCCTGACCTCGCCGTTCGCGAGGCGGACCGTCGGCCCCTCGATGGAGTCAACCGGGACGACCCCGTGGGCCTTCCCCGGCCGCTCCGTCTTGATCTGGGTGCCGGCCGCGAGGAAGTCGTCGACGAGGTGCATCGTCGCCGGGTGGACCCCGCCGGTCGCGAACCCGTGGTTGCGCGCGCGACCGTACCGGAGCCGGAACCCGCCCGACTCGCTCGGGTGGGTGAACACGGGCCGGCCCGCGATCAGGTCCCGGAGGAACTTCTGGGAGGGCTTCGCGCGGAGGGGACCGTCGGGCTCGGCTCCTCCCGAATCGGGGACGGACCCGTCGTCCGCACCGTCCCCGTCGCTCCCGTCTCCCTCGCCGTCGTCCGCCTCCGAATCGCCGTCACCGTCTGCCGCTCCGTCGGCCTCTCCGGCGTCCTCGTCGCTCGCGCCGCCCCCGTCCTTCCCGATCGTCCCGTCGATCAGGTCCTGCAGCCACGGCCAGTCGACCTCGTCGAGGTCTCGGGTGTAGCGCTGGATCTTCGGGGCCTTCAGCGCGATCCCCTCGGCGGCGACGAGACACATCCCGCCGCGCGCGGAGTTGGTTCCGACGCGTTCGAGGTCCCGGAAGCCCGAGACCTCCTCGTCGCTCGTCGCTTCCCCGTCGAGCATGATGGGGATGTGCTGTGCGATGAACTTCGACTCCTTGTCCTTCGGCGTGTACTGGAGTCCCGTCTCCTTGTCGTAGAGGGCGATCTCCTCGGCGTAGCGCTCGACCTCAACGTCGCGGGGCTTGTACTCGTCGATACCGAGCAGCGACCGGGCGTAGTCGGCGACGAGCACCGAGAGCGCCTGTGCGGTCCCGCCCGCCGACCGGATCGGCCCGGCGTAGTAGACGTTGACGAACTCGGTGCCGTCGTCGTTCTCCAGCAGTTCGACGCGGTCGATCCCCTCGATCGGCGCGGCGACGACCCCTTCAGTGAGCAGCGCGACCGCGGTCCGGACCGCGCCCTCGACCTTGCCGGCGCGGGAGTCGTAGTCGCCGACGGTCCCCTCGACGAAGTCGGTGACGAGCTCTAAGGCCGCCTCCTCGCGGGACATCTCGCCCTCCAGCTCGCGGACGCGCTCCGCGACCCCGTCGATCCCGAGGATGTTCTCGACGCGGTCGGCCATGTCGCGGGCGATCGGGATCTCGATCTCCGGCTTCGGGTCGTGGCCCTGCTCCTTGGCGGCCTCGGCCACGTCCCACGCCTCGTCCAGCCGGTCTTCGATCCGGGCGAAGTAGCGCTCGTCGTCCGGCCTCATCGCCGCGCGCCCCGCCTCAGAGCCATAGGTCGAGGTCGGTAGCCGCGTCGTGGGAGCGCTCCAGCGGCTCCGCGAACGCCCGCAGGTGGCACTCGCCGGCCCAGACGGTCGCGGAGTCGAGGTGCCCCGCGAGCGCCTGCCCGCTCGGTCGCGACAGCACGACGTGCGTGTGCGCGAACACGTCGCCGTCGAGCAGCGAGACGTTGCCGACGCAGGCCGCGACCTCCAGCGGTTCGTCGAAGGTCACCGACTGGTACTCGGTCTCCTCCTGGTCGTAGAACCACACCTCCGCGTCCTGCACGGCCCCGAGCGCCGTGAACCAGCCCGCCTCGACGTCCTCCGCGCGGGCGAGGTCCTCGATCTCCTCGCGCCAGTCGGCGCCCGTCTCGAAGCGCGCGACGTACTCCGCCGTCGGCTCGACTTCCCGATGGTGCATAGGAATCGTCCACGACCGCCGAGGGCAAAAAGCCTTCAGTCGCGCCGCGATCGGAGATTAATATAGCGAAATGTGATTTAAATAGACGCGACAGGGCTCAACCATGTTAACACCGAATCAACGAGAGGGGCTTCAGATACCGAAATAACGAGCGAAGAGCTACCTGAGTGCGAAAACGGTAGAGAACGAGGCCGCGAGATCGGGAGAACCGCTCAGAACGGGGCCTGGGGGCCTTCGTCGTCGCCGCCGTCGTCTGTCGTCTCGCCCGGGAAAGACGGAGACATGCCGCCGCTGCTGGTCCCGCCGAGGTCGCCGTCCGCGCCCGCGCCGGCGCCCGTGTCGGCGTGGACCGTCTCGATCTCGGGGATCTCCTTGACCATCCGGGACTTGATCGCCTGGATCGTCATGGGGGAGATACCGCAGCCGGAGCAGGCGCCGCCGAGCTGGATCGTGACCTCGCCGCTCTCGCGGTCGAGGTGGCTGATGGCGGCGCTCCCGCCGTGCATCTGGATCTGCGGGAAGTTGCGCCGCAGGAAGTTCGTGATCCGCTCGCGGAGGTCGTTGTCCGCGTCAGTCGTGTCCGTGCTCATGCCCGCGAATTCGCGTCCGGGCGGCTTATGCCTTTGGTTCGACGAGACGCGATCCGTGAGAACCGGCGCGTTAGGCGGTGAACAAACCGAACGACCGGTCACTCCGGCCGGTCGACGCCGAGCGTCCGGTACAGCTCCGACTCGATCCGGTCGACGTACTCGTCGAGCGTCTCCTCGAACGTCTCGTCGTCGACGGGGACCGCCCCCCGGATGCGCTCGCGGGGGTTCTCGGGGAGCTCGACGCGGAACTCGCCGTCCTCGTAGAACGGTTCGGACTCGTTGAGCACCGTCTGGTCGATCCCGTGGATCAGCTCCGAGTCGTACCGGTCGTTCATCTGGTTGAACGCGTTCTTGTACGCCCGCTGGAGCTCGTTGAAGTAGTTCGCGTACTTGTCCTCGAACTTCTCGGGGTCGAACTCGTCGGCCATACCCGATCTGACGGCACCGCGGGGAAAAAGCCGGTCGATCGCCGCTCAAGGACCCGATCCGATGGGCGAAGCGGTCGTCGCCGTCGATCGGGAACTGAGGCGGGAGAGTCTATTTAAATTAGATACCGCTATATTAAATTACTATTCGGCAGTCGAGTGTCCACCACCAGAAGCCTCACAGGACTGACCACCAGAAGCCTCACAGGACGGCACCTGACGGTGACGACGGGGATCAATTACCCTCTCACCGGATCGGCCACAGACGGCCGACCGCGCGGTCATCACCGAGCAGGTGACGCGTCGACGGAGTCGGGGCTACCGACACCTGCTCTCAGACATAAATAACAGACGTCGATCGGACGTACCGCGTGACGAGAGGCGAGCCGTGAGCGGAGCGTCGCCCTCGCTCACCGTAGCCGGCCGAGCAGCCGGTAGTCGTGATCGGGCTCGTACCGGCGGAACAGCAGGCTGTTCGTCAACACGCTCACGCTGGACAGCGCCATCGCCCCGGCGGCCAGCGCGGGTTGGAGCAGGCCCAGCGAGGCGAGCGGGATCATCAGCGTGTTGTAGCCGAGCGCCCAGACGAGGTTCTGCTTGATCTTCTGGAGGGTCGCGTCCGAGATGCGGATCGCCTTCACCACGTCGAGCGGGTCGTCGCGCATCAGCGTCACGTCCGCGGCCTCGATCGCGACGTCCGTCCCGCTTCCGAGGGCGGTCCCGACGTGTGCGACCGCGAGCGCGGGAGCGTCGTTGACGCCGTCACCGACCATCATCGCCTGTCGACCGTCGGCCTGAATCTCCTCGACGGCGTCGGACTTGTCCTCAGGGAGGACGCCCGCCCGGACGTTCTCGGGGGCGATGCCGACCCGCTCGGCGACGGCGCGGGCGGTGCGCTCGTTGTCGCCGGTGATCATCATCACGTCGACGCCGCGCTCGCGGAGGGCCGCCACGGCGTCGGCGGCGCTCGGCTTGACCGTGTCGGCGTCGGCGACGACGCCGATCAGTTCGCCGTCGTTCGTGCCAGCGGGCACGCGAGCGACGAGCATCGCCGTCTTCCCCTCCCGTTCGAGACGCTCCATCGTCTCGGCCGCGGGCGAGGCGTCGACGCCCTCGTCGGCCAGCAGCTTCCGGTTGCCGACGAGGACCTCCTCGCCCTCCACCGTCGCGCGCACTCCGTGACCGGGGACGTTCTCGAACGCGTCCGGCTCGGTGACGTCCAACCCGCGCTCCTCGGCGCCGTCGACGATGGCGCGCGCGAGCGGGTGTTCGCTGCCGCGCTCGGCGATCGCGGCGAGCCGGAGCACCTCGCGCTCCGCGTCGCGGTCGCCGCCCGCGTCCGGGTCGTCTCCGTCGTCGGACCCCGACAGCTGCGCCGCGCCCCCGTCGGGGACGAGGCCGCCGTCGGCGTCGAACGCGACCACGTCCGTCAGCTCCATCTCGCCCCGGGTGAGCGTCCCCGTCTTGTCGAAGACGACGGTGTCGACGTCCTTGGCGCGTTCGAGCACGTCGCCGCCCTTGAAGAGGACTCCGTGTCCGGCGCCGATGGTGGTACCGACCATCGTCGCGGCCGGCGTCGCCAGCCCCAGCGCGCAGGGGCAGGCGATGAGCACCGACGAGGCGAACACGACGAGCGCGAACTCGGAGACGGAGACGGCGCCCCCGGCGACCGCCGGCCCGCCCGCGACGAGTCCCCACAGCGGGAGCGCGTTCACGAAGCCGGCGAGCGCCTCGGGGAAGAGGACCCAGACGGCCGCCCACAGCAGCGCGTTGACGATGACCGCGGGGACGAAGTACGCGGAGATGCGGTCCGCGAGGTTCTGGATGTCGGGCTGTCGCGACTGCGCCTCCTTCACCGTCCGGACGATCCCCTGCAGCGCGGTGTCGGCGCCGACCTTGGTCGCCTCGACGACGAGCACGCCGTTCTCGTTGATCGTCGAGCCGATCACCTCGTCGCCGTCCGCCTTCTCGACGGGGACCGACTCGCCGGTCACCATCGACTCGTCGACCGCGCTCTGCCCGTCGACGACGACGCCGTCCGTCGGGATCTTCTCGCCCGGACGGACCTTCATCCGGTCGCCGACCGTCACCTCGTCGATCGGGACCTCCCGCTCGGTCCCGTCCTCGTCCACGAGCGTGGCCTGATCGGCCTCCATCTCCAAGAGCTTCCGGAGCGCCTCGCCGGCCTGTCCCTTCGAGCGGGCCTCAAGGTAGTTCCCGAGCGTGATGAAGACGAGGATGAGCGCCGCCGTGTCGAAGTAGAGGCTGCCGGCGACCAGCTCGGCGAGGACCGCGACCGAGTACGCGTACGCGGTGGTGGACCCGAGCGCGATCAGCACGTCCATGTTGGCGCGCCCGTTCGTCACGATCGCCTTGTAGGAGTTCCTGTAGAACGGCCGCCCGAGGACGATCTGGACCGGCGTCGCGAGCAGGAACTGCACCCAGCCGATCCGGACGCCGAAGACGGTCTCCGGGAAGAGCGCCCCGTCGAGCAGCAGGTGGTCGGCCATGAACAGCAGCAGCGGCGCGGAGAGGACCGCCCCGAAGNAGAGATGTGTATAAGAGACAGGCCATGAACAGCAGCAGCGGCGCGGAGAGGACCGCCCCGAAGAGCGTCAGGCGGAGCTGCTTGCGGATCTCGGCCTCGCGGGCGGCGTCGCGGGCGTCCCGTCCGGAGTCGCCGCTCTCGCCCGCGCCCTCACCGGACGCCTCGCCGTCGCCGCTCTCCCCGCTACTCCCGCGTCCCTCTCGGACCGGCGAGTAGCCGGCCGACTCGATCGCGTCGTAGAGGTCTCCGAGGGAGGCGTCGGCGGGGTTGTACCGCACCTGCGCCTCGTCGGTCGCGTAGTTCACCGTCGCCTCGATCACGCCGGGCGTCGACTCGAGGGCCTCGGCGTTGGTCTCCGCGCAGTTCGCACAGGACATGTCCGTGATCGCGACGGAGACCGTCTCGCTGACCGCGCCGTAGCCCGCGGCCTCGATCGCGTCGAATATCTCGCCGAGCGACACCTCCTCGGGGTCGTACTCGACCGACCCCTCGTCGGTGGCGTAGTTGGCGTTCGCCGACGCCACCCCGTCGAGGTCGTCGAGGGCGTCCTCGATGGTCGCCGAGCAGTTGGCGCAGGACATCCCGGTGACGTTCAGGTGGGCTGTTCGCGTTGGCATACCTACTCCTACGTGTCCCACCCTTAGGCGGTTTTCTGCTTCGAGACCATGGCTCCGAGTGGGTCGAAATCTTGGATTCCAAGGAAACCGGTGCGGGAGGAAGATAGAAGAAAGCGAAAGCGAGGGGGTCGGCGACATCGATTTAAAAATGTAGGCGGTGGCGTGTGCCTGCGAGCGGCCGGAAGGCCGCGAGCAGACCGCACGAGGGAGTCGGTGGTCCGGAGCAACGCGGAGGACCACCGACAGGGCGAGAGCGAAGCTCTCGCTTGCAACCGGCGCGTAGCGCCGGTGACGAGGCTGGGGAGGCGTGAGGTGCGGTTGCTGTGCGGGGCGGGGATCAAAGGGGCAGCCGTGAGGGCGACGCAGGCGACGTAAGCACTGGAGGGAGCGAGCAACGCGAGCGACTGAAGCGCGCATCGAGCGTGCGTCGCCCTCACGGCTGGGGCTTTGGAGGTGGTTCCCGACCAAAACAACTTATAAACGGTCCATCTGCCAGATTACGCCCCTTCCTCCAGTCGCTGGTACCGCTCTCGAAACCGCGACAGGCAGGACGGACAGCAGAAGTGGTACACCTCGTCGTCGATCCGCGCCGTTTCGCCTTCGCTATCGACGGTGTTCGAACACTCCGCGCAGGTCAGCGCGAACTCCACGCCCTCGATCGAGGGCGTCCACTCGAACTCGTCGACCAGCGTGACCGCGTAGTCGTCGACGGCGACCCCCTCGAACAGCCCGGCGACCCACTCTCGCGCGGTCCGCCCGTCGACCCGGGCGTACGCCCGGAGGTCGCCCTCGGCCGTGACGAAGACGTGCTCGACGGCGTCGGCGTCTCGCACCCGATCCCGCGCCGCGTCGAGCGCCTCGGGGCGGTTCGGGGGCAGATCCACGTCGATCAACACGGGAACTCCGGCCCGGAGCTTCGTCCGGTCGACGTCGACCGTGAACCCCTCGATGACGCCGGTCTCCTCCAGCCGCGTGACGCGGTCGGAGACCGCCGGCCCCGACAGTCCCACGCGCTCGCCGATCTCGCTGAACGGGCGCCGAGCGTCCGCGGCCAGCAGCGACAGGATCTCCAGGTCAGTCTCGTCGAGGTCGCGCATGCGTCCCGGTACGGCTCCGATATATAAGACAGTTGGGCGGTTCGGTTCGGATTCCAAAGTCGAACCAGGGTGTGAACCCCTATCTCGAAGGGGAAAGCGACAAACCTCCGCCCGCCCTACCATACCTCGTCATGAGCCGAACCATCACCGTCGAAGGGATGTCGTGTGGCCACTGCGAACAGAGCGTCACGGAGGCGCTCGAGGGCGTCGACGGCGTCGAGCGCGCGACCGCGGACCGCGAGAGCGATTCGGCGACCGTCGAGGGCGACGCCGATCCGGACGCGCTCGTGAGCGCGGTGACCGAGGCGGGCTACGACGCGTCCGCTTAAGAAGAGAGACGGGCACCGGGTCCGCCGATTTCTACCGCCCTACCGGTTCAGCGTGTGAATCGCCTGTCCGCGGGCGTTCTCCGCGGCCTCCATCACCGCCTCCGCGAGCGTCGGGTGGGTGTGGACCGTCGCGGCCACGTCCTCGAGCGTCGCGCCCATCTCGATCGCGAGCGCGACCTCGGCGATCAGCTCCGAGGCCTCCGGGCCGACGATCTGCGCGCCGAGCACGAAGCCGGTCTCGTCGTCGGCGACGATCCGGACGAACCCCTCGGTGTGGCCCGTCGTCATCGCGCGCCCGGAGGCGTTGAACGGCATCTCGCCGACGACCGGGTCGAACCCCTCCACCTCGGCCTCGTCTTCGGTCAGCCCCACCGTCCCGATCTCGGGGTCGGTGAAGACGGCCGCGGGGATCGCCTGCTGGTCCATCGCGGCCGGCTCGCCCGCGATCACCTCGGCGGCGACGATCCCCTCCTTGGAGGCCGCGTGCGCGAGCATCGGGTCGCCCGCTACGTCGCCGACGGCGTGAATATGCTCGACTGCGGTTCGGGTGCGGTCGTCCGTCTCGATGAAGCCGCGGTCGTCCGTCTCGATCCCGGCCTCGTCCAGGTCGAGCCCGTCTGCCACCGGCCGGCGGCCGACCGCGACGAGGATCTTGTCGACGCCGTACGTCGACTCCTCACCCCCTTCGGTCTCCGTGTGGAGGAGGTAGCCGCCGTCCGCTCCCTCCGACCACTCGCTTGCGCCCTCGCCGAAGTGGAACTCCACGCCGAGCTCCTCGGCGCGCGTGCGGACGATCCGCTTCACGTCGTCCTCGTACGGGTCAAGGATATCGTCGAGCATCTCGACGACCGTCACCTCGGCGCCGAGCTTCGCGTACGTCGTCGCCAGCTCCATCCCGATGTACCCGCCGCCGACGATCCCGAGCCGGTCCGGGACCGAGTCCGCGTCGAGCGCGTCCGCGGAGCTCCAGACGTGGTCCTCGCTGAACTCGAAGCCGGGAATCTGGATCGGCCGAGACCCCGTGGCGATAATCGCGTGTTCGAACTCGATCGACTCCGAGCCCTGCCCCTCGCCGCCGTGGGCGACGCGGGCGGTGTGCTCGTCGGCGAACGACGCGGTCCCCTCGATCAGGTTGACGCCGTTGGCCTTACAGAGCTTCTCGACGCCGCCGGTGAGCCGGTCGACGACGCCGTCCTTCCACTCGACCATCTTCCCCATGTCGACGGCGGGGTCCGCGTGGATCCCCATCGACTCGGCGTTGCCGGCCTCGTGGGCGAGCCCCGAGCCCGTGATCAGCGCCTTCGAGGGGATACAGCCGCGATTCAGGCAGGCACCGCCGTAGGCGTCCTTCTCGACGAGCGTCGTGTCCAGTCCCTCCTGTGCGGCGCGGATGGCGGCGACGTAGCCGCCCGGTCCCGCGCCGATCACCAGTACCTCCGTTCCGGTTGCGATGTCTCCGACGACCATTAGTGTGACAACAGTAGCAGCGGGTGTTCAAGGTGTTCCATCACGGTGTTCGCGAACTCGGCCGCGACCGCGCCGTCGATGACGCGGTGGTCGATCGACAGCGACAGCGGCAGGGTGGGCGCCGGGACGACCTCGCTCGTTCCGTCTCGTTCGCGGACGACCGGGCGCTCCTCGATGGCGCCGAGCCCCAGAATGGCCGTCTCCGGGTAGTTGATGATCGGCGTGGCGTACTCCCCGCCGATGGCGCCGAAGTTCGTGATCGAGAACGTGCCGCCCTTCATCTCCGCCGGCTTGAGCTTTCGTTCGCGGGCGCGCGAGGCGAGGTCCCTGACCTCTGCGGCCAGCTCGAAGAGCCCCTTCTCGTCGACGTCCTCGACGACCGGCACCATCAGCCCCGCGTCGGTCGCGACGGCGATCCCGAGGTTGTACTCCTTTTTCAACACGATCTCCTCGTCCTCTTCGCGGAGCTCGCTGTTGAGGGACGGGTACTCCTTCAGGCCCGCGACGATCGCCTTCATCACGAACGGCATGTAGGTGAGCTTGACGCCGCGCTCCTCCGCCCGCGGTTTCAGCTCCTCGCGGGCCTCCACGAGGGCGTCGACCTCGGCGGTGTCGTGGTGGGTGACGTGCGGGGCGGTGTACACGGAGCGCTCCATCTGCTTCCCGATGGTGCGCCGCACCCCGCGGTAGGGAATGGTCTCGTCGGTCGAACCGGACGCGCTCGGTTCGGCCGCGGACCCTGCGGCTCCGCCGGCGCCGGCGGCGTCCCCGCTCGCCGAGACGTCGACCGGGCTCGGTTCGGGCGCCGACTCGGCCGCCGAGTCGGCCGTTTCCGACTCCAGCGCCTCCGCGTAGGCCCGAACGTCGTCACCGGTGACGAACGCCTCGCCGTCCCGGGTCGCGTCGGTCGGCACGTCGTCGACGTCGACGCCGAGTTCGCGGGCGACCTTCCGGGTCGCGGGCGTCGCGAGCGTCGTCTCGCGGCCGGCGGGTTCGGGGGCGGCGGACGGGGCGGCGGTCGTCGCCGAAGGTTCGGCGGACCCGTCGTCGCCGCGCTTTTTCACGGCCGACTTGCGGCCGCCGGATCCGGCGTCGATCGGCGTCGGCGCCGGCGCCTCGTCGGAGCCGGAATCTGCGGCGTCGGCACCGCCGGCGCCGCCCTCCGCGTGCGCTCGCACGTCGGCCTCGCCGATCCGGCCGCCGGGACCGCTCCCGTCGACGGCCGCGATGTCGACGCCCAGTTCGCGGGCGAGCCGGCGGGCCGAGGGCGGCGCGAAGGTCCGGCCCGAGGGCGTGTCGGGCTCGGCGTCGGTCGCGTCCGATCCCGCGGCGTCGGCGGCCGCGGCCGGTTCCGGCTCCGCGTCGTCGCCCGCGGTCTCGCTCTCGTCGGGCGCGGCCGCCTCGTCGCCGGCGCCCTCCTCGCCGACGCGGAACGAGATGATCACGTCGCCGACGGGGACCATCTCGCCCTCCTCGACGAACAGCTCCTCGACGGTCCCGTCGTAGCTCGACGGGACCTCGACGAGCGCCTTGTCGGTCTCGACCTCGGCGACCGGCTGGTCCTCCTCGACGCGGTCGCCGGGCGCGACCAGCCAGGTGACCAGTTCGCCCTCGGCGACGCCCTCGCCCACGTCGGGCAGTTTGAACTCTTTGACCGGCATACTCAGAACTCCACCGCCTCCTTGATACCCTCCTCGATGCGCGCCGCGGTCGGGAGGTAGTAGTCCTCCAGCGCGTACAGCGGGTACGGCACGTCGAACCCGGTGACTCGTTTCACGGGCGCCTCCTGGTACAGCAGCGCCTCCTCCTGGATGATCGCCGTGATCTCGCCCGCGAGCCCGCCCGTCTTCGGGGCCTCGTGGACGACGACCGCGCGTCCGGTGGCCTCGAACGCCTCGATTATCGCCTCGCGGTCGAGCGGGGAGACCGTTCGGAGGTCGACGACCTCGCACTCGATCCCCACCTCGGCGAGGCTCTCGGCGGCCTCCAGCGTCGGACGCGTCATGGCGCCGTAGGTGAACACCGCCACGTCGCCGCCCTCGCGTCGGGTGGCCGCCTCGCCGATGGGGACGGTGTACGGCTCCTCGGGCACCTCGTCGCGGAACGCCCGGTAGATGAGCTTCGGTTCGAGGAAGATCACCGGGTCGGGGTCGCGGATCGACGCCGCCAACAGCCCCTTCGCGTCGTACGGGGTCGAGGGGATGACGACCTTCAGCCCGGCCTCGTGGGCGTAGAACGCCTCCTTCGACTCGGAGTGGTGCTCTGGCGCCCGGATCCCGCCCCCGTACGGGGCGCGCAGGGTCATCGGCAGGCTGAACCGCCCCCGGCTTCGCGTGCGGAAGCGGGCCATGTGGGAGACGATCTGATCGAACCCGGGGTACATAAACCCCGAGAACTGGATCTCGGGGACGGGTCTGAGCCCCATCGCGGCCATGCCGACCGCGGCGCCGACGATCCCCGACTCCGCGAGGGGGGTGTCGACGACGCGGTCGCCGCCGAACTCGTCGAACAGGCCCTCGGTCGCGCGGAAGACGCCGCCGTTCTTCCCCACGTCCTGGCCCAACACGAGGACCTCGTCGTCCTCGCGCATCTCTGTGTACAATCCGTCTCGGACCGCCTGTACCACGGTGAGGTTCTGTGTCTCGCTCATTTACTCCTCCAGGAACGCCTCGTCGCCGTGCGCCTCGCGGAACGCGGCGAACTCCTCGTACTGTCGCTCCAATTCCGGCGGGAGCTCCGCGTACGCGTGCTCGAACATCTCCTCCGGCTTCGGCCGCGCCTCGGACTCGGCCGCCTCGATGGCGTCGGCCACCCGCGTCTCGACATCGGTCTCTATCTCCGCGACGCGCTCGTCGTCGAGCACGCCCTCCGAGCGGAGGTAGCTCTCGAGCCGCGGGATCGGGTCCTTCGCCTTCCAGCGGTCGACCTCGTCCTCGTCGCGGTAGACGGTCGGGTCGTCGGCGGTCGTGTGCGCGCCGAACCGGTACTGGATCGCCTCGATCAGCGTCGGGCGCGGCCGGTCCGTCTCGGGGTCGCGCGCCTTCTCGACGGCAGCCCTCGTGACGCTGTACACCGCCAGCGGGTCCATCCCGTCGACCTGCACCCCGTCGATCCCGTACGCCTCCGCCTTCTGGGCCAGCGTCGCGCTCCGCGTCTGCCGCTCGCGGGGCACGGAGATGGCCCACTGGTTGTTGTTACAGAAGAAGACGGTCGGCGTGTCGAACACGCCCGCGAAGTTGACTCCCTCGTGGAAGTCGCCCTCGCTGGTCGCGCCGTCGCCGAAGTAACAGAGGAACGCGTCGTTCTCGCCGCGGAGCTTCGACGCCCACGCCGCGCCGGTGGCGTGCGGGACCTGCGAGGCGATGGGGACGGCGACCGGAAACACGTTCACGTCCTCCGGAGTCGCGTTGCCGGCCTCGTGGCCCATCCAGTAGAGCAGGGTCTGTTTCAGCGGGAGCCCGCGGACCAAGGCCGCGCCGTGCTCGCGGTACGAGGGGACCATCCAGTCGTCCTCGTCGAGCGCGGCCGCGGAGCCGATCTGCGCGCCTTCCTGTCCGGAGAGTGGCGGATACGTCCCCATCCGCCCCTGCCGCTGGAGGCTCACGGCGCGACCGTCGAAGTGACGCGCCAGCCGCATGTGCCGGTACATCTCGACGAGCGCCTCGGCGTCGAGGTCCGGCACGTCGCCGACGACCTCGCCGTCCTCGTCGAGTACGCGGACCGGATCGTCGTACGCCCTGTCGAACACGCTCACGGTCGGACCCACCTCTTCATACACGAACGGTTCGGCGCCCGGGTATTATGGTTTTCGTAAATAGTTTATTATAGTCAGAAATAGATAGTAGGGATGAGGAACTGTCCAGCAGATTCGGGGAGAATCGGACATTTCTGAACAACTCGGGCCACGTCCGGCAATATTTTCGCCGAAATCGGCGGTTCCCCGAACAGTACCGAACGATCGGGACGGTTTTGCCGCCGATCGGAGACGCGGCTAAGTGAAAAACGAGAGACCGGCAGACATCGAGAATCGCCCGTCGTCGACTAGCCGAGTCGGAAGGAGGGCTCGTCGGGCTCGCCGTCGAGATCCTCGAGCTGGATCACCTCTTCGTCGCCGTCCTCCAACTGCTCGCGGAGGTAGTTGACGTAGCGTTTGTGCTCCTCCAGCTGCTCGCGGAGGTGATCCGCCTCGAGCTCCAGCCGCTCGTGCTCGCGCACGAAGCTCTTCGGGACCTCGATCTTCGGGGGGAACGACTCCCCGCTCTCGCCCATGCTGTCGAGCTCCGCCTCCGGGACGACCCGGACCTGTCCGTCGTGGGCAACGAGCGTATCCACGTAGTCCCGGAAGACCGCCGACAGCGAGATGTCTCGCTCCTCGGCGATGTCGCGGAGGGTCTCGAACGCGTCCTCGTTGACGCGGAACGAGATCGTCTTGTTCTTGTTGCCCATTATCGGACCGATCGTCACGCAATCTACTTAAGCGTTTGTCAGACGGTCGCAAGATTGAAAATCGGTTTCGGAGTCAGGCCGCTCCGGGACCGGGTCGCACCGACCGCGTCAGGGCTCCGGCGTGCCGGCCGGATCCGCCCCGTCCGGGGCGGTCCCGTCGCCCGTGGCGTCGCCCGGCGCGGACCCGTCGCCCGCGAGCTCGTCGCCGTCGCTCTCGTCGAGGTCCTCGAGCGCCGACAGCGCGGCGGCCTTGTACGTCTGGGGGTCGAGGTCGTACTCCTCGCGGGCCATCCGCGCGTACTCGTTCCCCTCGTCGTCGAACGCGGCGACGCGCTCGATCGTTCGCTTTGCCGTCTCGGCGACCCAGCGGTCGCGGGTGGCGGCGTCGACCTCGGTGATCGACTCGGGGCGGACCGAGACCCGGACGGTGCCGTCGTCGGTCTCGTAGGTCCGGGGCTTCCCCACGACCGCAACGTAGGCGGGCGGCTCCAGGTCTCGGAGCTTCGAGGCGGCCTCGGGCTGGTACTGGCCGGCGTACACGAAGAACGTGCCCGTCGGATCGACGATGCGGCCGCGCCAGTACTCGCTGTCCTCGCCGACGTCCTCCTTCTCGGTGAGGGTGCCGACGAAGAAGACGCGGTTCGAGGACTCGCCGGTCGGTAACAGCGCGTAGACGGGGGCGCGCTCGTCGTCGGACTCGGTGAACGTGAAGCCGGCGTCGTTGAACTCGCTCGCGAACACGCGCCGGGCGACCTCTCGGGTGGGTGCGGATTGACTCATTTAGATCGACCTCGCTTCGATCAGCGCACTTTCAACGTCGACTTCGCCGGGGTTCTCCATCTCGTCGACCAGGACGTACCGACCGAAGGTGGGGCCGGTGACGCGGTAGTACCGCCCGAGCACGTCGTCGCCCATCTCCTCGGCGACCACGGTGGTGTCGAGCGCGTCCATCGCCATGTCCTTGGCCTCTTCGAGGCCCATCCCGGTGAGCTCCTCGGTGGCCTCGCGGTCGAAGATGACCTCGGTGACGGTCTCGCCGTCGTCGAGGACGCCCTTGATCCGGAGGTCGAACTCGCCCTCGACCTGGCCGTGCTCGGAGCATCGCCCGTTCTGGAGGACGCGAGTGCAGTCCTCCTCGGGACAGCGCTTGATCAGCCCGGAGCCGGACTGGATGTCGACCAGCGCGCCCTCGACCGTGTCGGCGTTGTCGCCGACCTCGATCTCCTCGTCGATCTCGGTGATGCCGGTGGTCCGGTTGAGCTTTACCGAGTAGCTCCCCTCGTACTCGTCGGTGACGACGTTCGTCAGCTCGTACGCCTGTCCCTCCGTCAGCTCGGGGAGGTCCGAGGTCTCGAAGGCGACGAACTTGATCGTGCCGGACTCGTCGCCGAGGAGCCCGACCTGCGAGATCGAGTCGCTGCGGGGCTCCCAGAGGTCGACCAGCTTCACGCGCAGGTCGACCCACTGTTCGTCCTCGTCGATCTCGTCAACGAGGACGGACTCGCTGCCGCCGCGGCCGAGCTCGTCGCGCTCCATCCCGGCGTCGTCGAGGTAGCTGTTGGTGACGCTCCGGCGCGCCTCGTCGAGGGGGACGCGGTACTCGTTGACGAGGTTCTCCAGCCGCTCTTCGATCTCGTCGGCGTCCACGTCGAGGTGGTCCGAGAACTGTTCCGCTATCGCTTCCGCTTCCTGTCGCAGTTCGCTCATGGGGTGTCTCCGCCTCCGGTCATGATTCAGTGGGAGGCGTACGACGGTTGGTTCCTCACGGTATTAAAAATCCCGCAACCGCGGTGAAAGTGGTCGACTTCGCCCCGTTGAGCGGCCTCTTCCGTCGGTTTCGGGTCGTCGACGCCGACCGCGTCTGACGCCCGTCAGCCACACGCGGGCGCCGTTTCAAGTGGAACCGTACCACGCGAAGCGTCCGCACGCAACGAGACGGACTTCGGAGTAGCGGTCGCTTATAAACAAACGTGCGGTGGCGCGCCTCCGAGCGCCCACCGGGCGCGAGGAGCCCGCGAGGGAGTCGGTGGTCCGGAGCAACGCGGAGGACCACCGACGAGGCTGGGGCTTTGGAGCCCGTCACCGCAGAGGCATCGATTTATAACCATCTCACGCCGGGTCCGCCACCAACAGATCGATCATCCGCCTGTCGCCAACGGACCTATATCCGACGCGCCGGTACGGCATCCATGGACGACCGACTCGAGCGCGTCATCCGCCAGCAGCTCCGCAAGGCGGGCAAGCAGTTCGAGGAGGCCAAGCGGGCGTACACCGAGGCGAAGGACGACCCCGCAGGCGACGGCGCGGGAGCGAAGCGCTACGGCCTCCCGACCGACGACGAGGGGCGCGCCCGGATCGTCTGTCGCCGACACGCGGAGCGCCGGACCGTCCTCGTCGACGAGGAGGGGCGCCCGGCGTGTTTCGAGGGCGGCCACCCCGACTGCGAGGGGTGCGCGGAGGACGTGCGAGAGGGGTTCGTCGAGACGTGGTGAACGGCGGGCGGCGGCGGAAACCACCCAAAGGCGTTTGTCCTCCGGTGTCCTCACACGGGCTATGAAACGGACGACGATCGTCGTGGCGCTCCTCGTCGCGGTCGGCGTCGGGCTCGCGGCCTCCGGATTTTTCGCCGGGGCGGGTGACGAGGCCCCGCCGCCGACCGCCGAGGATCCGGCGCCCTCGGAGGTGGACGAAGGGTCGCTCATCGAGGTCGCCGGCGACTACAGGCTCTGGCCGTACACGAGCCGAAGCACCTCGGCCGAGGGGCGGACGCTCGCGATCAACGTCCTCTTTCACGCCGACGCGGAGACGACGCGGCGGGCGATCGAGAGGCGATCAGGAACCGACTGGGAGGAGACCGAAGAGGGAGAGGCGGCCGCCACCGCCGACACGGAGCAGGTGCGGGCACTCGTCGAGCGCGACTGGGCGGACGCGCACAGCTCCGACCGCTACAGCTACGTCGAGGGGCCGGACGGGGGCGTCTGGCTGCGGGAGACGTTCGAGCTTCACGACGGGGCGTACCTCGGCGTCCGCGATCACCTCCGGGCGTACGAGTCGCCGGACGGCGCTTACACCGCGGTGCAGGCCCACGAGGAGTACTACGACTGGTTCCGGCTCCGCCACACGGTGCCGGGCATCGACGACCCGGCGGTCCGGCTCGAAGACGAGTTCATCCACGGCAGGGTCGACGCCGCGGTCAGCCGCGAGTACCGCGGCGTCGAGGGCGGGTGGAGCGACGGCTGGGTCTCGGTAGTCGAGCTGGCGTCGCTAGCGGTGCTGGGAGGCACGCTGCTCCGCCGCCGAACCCGAACCGCGGCTGTCGAGCTCGCGCACCGGAGCCGAAGAGAGGCGGCGCGACACGTCGACGCCGCGCTGCTCGGCGCCGCGCTCGCGGCCGTCATCGTCGGCGTCCGGGTCGCGGGAGTTGCGCTGGAGACCGCCTATCCCGGAGTCGGACCGAAACTTATCGCCGGGCCGCTGTACCTCGTCATCGCGGTCGGCGTTCCGGCGCTCGTCGTCGCCCGGGCGCCCGAGTCGGAGCCGAGCGCGGCGCTTCTCGGCGTCGTCGTCGGGCTCGGCGCGGGATTCGTGATCGACTTCGCCGCGCTCGGTATGGCGGTGCCGCCCGACCTCCTCGTCCACCGAGTCGCCCTGCTCGCCGCGCTCGGCGTCGTCGCGATGGGGCGCGCCGCCGCGGACCGTCCGGTGCTCGCGGCGGGGCTGACGGCGTGGGTCGTCGGGCTGGCGCTCCCGCTCGCCGACGTGATCTGAAGGGTTCTCGCGGTCGATCGGGTCGATTCCGTCGATCCGGCACACGCGCTGGAGGACCGATCCGACGACGATACCACAGAAGAGATATACGCGAGGGGCGAAACAGCGACCAACAGATGACTCGGCACATCAGCCGGCGAGAGACGCTCGCTGGGGTCGGGCTCGCGGCCCTGAGCGCCGGCTGTCTCGGCCGTACGCGAAATATCGCGGGACGCGACCGGTCCTCCCAACTGACGCTGGAGATCAACGCGCCGCCCGCGGACAGGGACCCCAACGCGATCCGGATCGCCAGACACCTCGCGGACAACCTAGACGCAGTGGGGATCGATACCCGGATCAACACCCTCGGGCACACCGACCTCCGGCGGAAGGTCCTCATCAACCACAACTTCGACGTGTACGTCGGGCAGTTCCGGGAGGCGGAGCCGTTCGACCCGGACGCGATGTACGGGTTCACGCACTCCCGGTTCGTCGCGGAGTCCGGGTGGCAGAACCCGTTCGGGTTCACCGACATCACCGGCGTCGACGAACTGCTCGCGACCCAGCGTCGAGCGGACGGCGACGACCGACGCGAGGCGGTGGCGGCCCTCCAGCGGGACCTCGGCGAGCTGCAGCCGTTCACCGTCGTGGCGTTCCCCGACCCGCTCACCGCGGTCCGCGAGGACCGGTTCGAGAACTGGACGAACCGCCAGCCGCTGTCGGTCGGCGGGCTGCTCAGCTTGGAACGCTCCGGCGCGGCGACCGGAGACGGAACCGGATCCGAGGACGGGACCGTCGACGGCAACGAGACCTGTCTCTTATACACATCTC
>NZ_AOJG01000019.1 GCF_000337375.1 Halorubrum lipolyticum DSM 21995
CTTGCCAGCCCGCTCAGAGATGTGTATAAGAGACAGGGACGAGCGAATCACGCAGAACTGGAACCCGATAGCCGCCGAGTACCGGCGCTACGGCACCTTCACGTCCCTGCTGTACGACCGGCTCGCGCTGATCGACGACGGAGAGGTGGTCCCGTGGCTCGCCGCCGACTGGGAGCGGGTCGGCGGCTCGGAGATCGAGATCTCGCTGCGAGAGGCCGACTGGCACGACGGGGAGCCCGTGACGGCCGAGGACGTCGCGTTCACCTACGAGTTCCTCCGAGACACCGCGATGGGAACGACCGACTCGCCGGTGCCGACGCCGGTGTTCCGCGGCCGCGTCTCGGCCGTCGAGGCGGCGACCGCGGTCGACGGGAACACGGTCCGACTGACGCTCGACGGCGTCAACGACGCGGTCGGCGTGCGCGCCCTCCAAGTGCCGATCCTCCCGAAACACGTCTGGGAGGAGCGGACCGGCATGGCGACGATCGCCGGCCTCGAGTTCGACGCGGAGACGACCGAGGCCGTGGTGACGAACAACGAGGACCCGATCGGGAGCGGGCCGGTGCGGTTCGTCGAGGCCGCCCCCGAGGAGTCGGTCGCCTTCGAGCGCAACCCGGACCACTTCCTCGCGCGCGGGTCGGAGAGCGACGGATCGACCGACGACACGGACGGCGACGAGGCGGACCCGCTCGCGGCGATCCCCGAGCGGTTCCGCGGGAAGCCGGCGTTCGACCGACTGGAGATCGAGGTGATGGGGTCGGACGTGGCGGCGGTGCAGACGGTCGGCGACGGGCGCGCTGACGCGACGGTCTCGAATCTCGGGCCGGACTCCGTCCCGCGGATCGGACGCGAGGCCGACGCGAGACTCGTCACGGGGCGGTCCGGCGGGTTCTACCACGTCGGGTACAACACCCGGCGGGCGCCGCTGTCGAACCCCCGGTTCCGCGGGGTCCTCGCGTCGCTGATCGACAAGCGGACCCTCGTCGACACCGCGTTCGACGGGTACGCCGAGGCCGCCGCCTCGCCGCTCGCCGCCACCCCGGAGTGGGTCCCCTCGGAGCTCCTGTGGGAGGACCGCGAGGCGGACCCCGTCCACCCGTTCGTCGGCGAGTCCGGGTCGCTCGACGCGGAGACGGCGCGCGATCGGCTCCGCGACGCGGGGTACCGGTTCGACGAAGAGGGACAGCTGCTCGCGCCGAACACATGAGCCCGCTCCTGTCCGTCGTGAGTTCACTCGCGTTGTGGGTTGGCTCGGCCCTGCTCGTCGCGAGCGTCGTCATCATCCGTCCGCGACGGCTGTACGCGCTCTGGAACGGCCTCCGCGACCGGCTGTGGGAGATCCGGAGGGCGCTCGCCGGGCTCGTGGTGGTGCTGATCGCGAGCGCGATCGGGCGGGGCTCGCTCCAGACGGTCTCCGAGCTGTTCGGGCTCCAGCTGACGTGGGCCATCTACGCGTTGGAGGGGAACTTCGTCGCGTGGATCCAGGCGACGTTCGGCTCGCCCCAGCTGACGATGTACTTCGCGTCGGTGTACGTGTACGGGTACGTGTTCCTGCTCTCGTTCCCGTTCCTCGCGTACCTGGCCCTCCCGCGGACGACGACGGTGGAACGGCTCGTCGTCGCGTACGCGCTCAACTACGCGATCGGGCTCGCGTTGTACACCGTCGTGTTCGCGTACGGGCCGCGCAACGTCATGCCCGATCTGGTGACGTCGCTGCTGTTCACCCACAATCCGGAGTTCATGGCGCTGACGGGCGAGATAAACGAGCCCACGAACGTCTTCCCCTCGCTGCACACGTCGCTGTCGGTGACCGTGGGGACGTTCGCGGTCCTGACCCGGCGGGAGTACCCGCTCTGGACGCCGATCGCCGCGTGGCTCGCGACGAGCGTGGTGATCGCGACGATGTACCTCGGGATCCACTGGCTCACGGACGTGGTCGCCGGGACCGCGCTCGCGCTCGGCGCCGTGTACCTGTCGTGCCGGCTGGTCGAGGAAGGAGAGACGGCGGGGGAGGTCGAAAACGGCGCCGGCGAGGAGTGAGCCGGCCCGCGGAGGAAAGCGGCTGTTACGCGCCTTCGACGAGCCGTTCGAGCTGTTCCGGCGGCACCGCCCCCCGAGCGGCGTGGCCGTCGTACGCGAACGTCGGGACGCCGGTGACCCCGCGCTCCCGCGCCGCGGTGAACAGGTCGGTGACGCGGTCGCGGAGGTCGTCGTCCCCGAGCGCCTCGTCGACGACGGCGGGGTCGAGCCCGTCCACGCGCTCCGCGATGTCGACGAGCACTTCTCGGTCGCCGATGTCCCGTCCGTCCCGCCACAGCGCGGCGAAGACCGCCTCGTCGAACGCGAGCCACGAGTCGGGCTCGGTCTCTCGGACGTGTACCGAGACGATCTGCGCCGGGAGCGAGTCCACGTCGGTCCGGAGCTCCTGGGCCATCTCGGCGTCGTACTCCTCTTGGAGGCGGCGGACGTTCTCGCGGGCCTGCGCGTAGTACTCCTCGTCTTTCCCGTCGTCGACCTCGTCGTCGATCTCGCCGTCCGGGCCGCGCTTGCCCGCTCGGAGGTCGAACGGGTGCCAGTCGATGTCGAGCGGCTCCTCGCGCGTCTCCTGATACCGCGCGAGCGACTGCCGCCCGAGGTAACAGAACGGGCAGACGTAGTCGGAGTAGACCGTGATCGACTCGGTCGCGTCGGGGGCCGGTGCGTCCGCGGCGTCGGTGTTCGACATACCGGCAGTTCGGCCGCGAGGGGCAAAGGCCGTTCGGCGGCGGCGATCGCCATAATTTAAAATAAGCCAGTGGTACCATTCGAGTATGACACCCGCGCGCGAGCCCGTTTCGCCGCCCGTCGCGCTCTCGATCGCCGGAAGCGACTCCGGGGGTGGGGCGGGGATACAGGCCGATTTAAAAGCGATGACCGCGCACGGCGTCTTCGGCACGTCGGTCGTGACGGCGACGACCGCCCAGAACACGCGGGGGGTCCGCGACGTGCACGCGGTGCCGTCGGGGCACGTCGCGAGCCAGTGCGACGCCGTCTTCGACGACTTCGACGTGAGCGCGGTCAAGACCGGGATGTTGGCCACGGCCGAGACGGTCGAGACGGTGACCGGACTGGTCGCGGCGGTCGAGGCTCCGATCGTCGTCGACCCGGTGATGGTCGCGGCGAGCGGCGACCGCCTGCTGTCGCCCGAGGCGGAGACCGCCTACGAGGGGCTGATCGAGGCGGCGACGCTCGTCACGCCCAACGCCGACGAGGCCGAGGTGCTGGTCGACGCCCCTGTCGAGGCGCCGGCCGACGCCGAGCGCGCCGGGCGAGAGCTGGTCGCGGTCGGCGCCGACGCAGCGCTTATAAAAGGCGGCCACCTCGGCGACGGGGAGCGCGTGACCGACACGCTCGTTGTTGGAGGCGAGGAGGGAGAGGCAACCGCGCTTCGGTTCGAGAACCCGCGCGTCGCGACCGAGGCGACCCACGGCTCCGGCTGCGCGCTGTCGAGCGCGGTCGCCGCCCGGCTGGCGCGCGGCGAGCCCCTCCGCGAGGCGGTCGCCGCCGCGGTCGACGGGATGGGACCCGCGATCCGGCGCGGCTACGACGTGGGCGAGGGACCCGGCGCGGTGAACCCGACGGCGTTCGACGGGGGCGCGTAGGGGCTCGTCTCCGGTCAGACGAAGTTGAGCGGGACCATCAACAGGACGCCGAGCCCGATCCCGCCGGCGAGCACCGGCTTGCCGCCGCCGGGCAGGTCCCTCCCGGTTTCGAGCGCCTCGGGGATGAACTCGGAGAGGACGAGGTAGATCATCGCGCCGGCGGCGAAGCCGAAGCCGTACGGGAGGAACTCGCGGGCGTAGCGGACGAACGCGAACGCGACGACCGCGCCGATCGGCTGGGGCAGGCTGGAGAACACCGACCACCACACCATCTTCCACTTCGAGACGCCCATCGACCGCAGCGGGATGGAGATGGCGGTCCCCTCGGGCACGTTGTGGATCGAGATCGCGAGGGTCATGAACACCGCCAGAAGCGGGACCGTGAACCCGAACAGCTGGGTGCCGCCCTCCAGCCCGAGGTCCGCGAAGGAGACGCCGACCGCGATCCCCTCCGGGAAGCTGTGAACGGTCAGCACGCCGAGGATCAGGACGAGCTTCTTGAAGTCGGCCTCCTCGTACTCCTGCGGGTCGATCTCGGCGTCCATCAGCACGTCGTGCGCGAGGACGACGAGGACCACGCCGGCGAGCATCCCGATCCCGATCTCCGCGGGCGTCCCCTCGGCGAGCCCCTCGTTGACGAGTCCGAACAGCGACGCCGCCACCATGATCCCGGACGCGAACCCCCACAGCGCCACGTTACCGCGGTCGCTGATCGAGTCGAAAAAGAAGAACGGGAGCGCGCCGACGCCGGTCGCGAGGGCCGTGATCAGCCCCGCGACGAAGACGAACGCGAACGCGTCGAGTGCGACCATACGTTCGGCGGTTCGATCGGCCGACACTTAACGATCGTGGAGGGGTCACGCAAGTCCGCGGACGATCCCGAAGATCAGGCGAACAGAAGCAGCGCGGCCGACAGCAGCAGCACCGCCAGTTTCGCCCCGAGCGGAGGGCGACGAGCCCGCGACCGAACCGGAGGCGCCGTCCGAATCGGTTTCGGGCGAAGCGGCTTCGGGCGAAGCGTTCTGGGCTCGGATGCGCCGTCGTCGGCGGTCGGTTCCGCGACCGAGCCGTCGCGATCGAGGACGCCGCTAGCCGGGACCCACGCCGCGAGCGCGCCGAGCAGGAGCGTCGACGCGAGGGCGGGGTCGGTCGAGGCGATGTCGTCGGTTGGGGCGAGGTCGTCGGTTGGGGTGGGGTCATCGTCCGAGTCGCTCGGCGGTTCCTCGGCCGCCGCGGTCACCGCCCCCCGTTCGTCCCGGTCGCGGACGATCGACCAGACCTCCGTGACGGCGAGCAGGCCGAACGGGAGCAGCACCAGCGCGACGAATCCGGCCTGCGTGCCCGCGAACCGGATCACGTACCCGATGTACGGGACCGTCAACGCCACTGCGCCGACGAGGTTCGCCGCGGGGACGAGCCCGGGGTCCGGTCCCTCGTTGGCGTCGCCCCGCGTCTCGAAGGCGAGGCCGCCGCTCTCGTCGACGACGTCGATCACGCGGTGCGTCACCGGCACGTCGCTCGTGCCGCGAGCGAACGTGAGCACTCGCAGGGACGACCGCACACCCGTAGGGTTTTACCCGCCGACGGCGGGAGTACGGGTATATGCCAACGGGGATCGTCGGGGAGTTCCTCGATCTCAAGGCGGAGACCGACGCGGACGTTCTCGCCATGCAGTGCGGCGACTTCTACGAGTTCTTCGCGGACGACGCCGAACTGGTCGCCGACGAGCTGGACCTGACCGTCTCACAGAAGTCCTCGCACGGCTCGTCGTACCCGATGGCGGGCGTGCCCCTCTCCGAGCTGACACCGTACATGAAGGCGCTCGTCGAGCGCGGCTACCGGGTCGCGGTCGCCGACCAGTACGAGACGGACGACGGCCACGCCCGCGAGATCACTCGGGTCGTCACGCCCGGTACCCTCCTCGAAACCGCCGACGACGACGCGCGGTACCTCGCGGCGGTCGTCCGCGAGGGGAACGACCGCGGGCGGTCCGCGGGCGCGTCGGCGACCGACGGCGACGCCGGCGGCCCCTACGGGCTCGCGCTCGCCGACGTGACCACGGGTCGGTTCCTCGTCACCGAAGTCGAGACCGCCGGCGACCTCCGCGCGGAGCTGTACCGCTTCGACCCCGCGGAGGTCCTCCCGGGGCCGCGCGTCCGCAACGACGACGAACTGCTCGGGGCAGTCCGCGAGGACCTGTCGGGGTCCGTCTCCGTCTTCGACGCCGAGTCGTTCGCGCCGGGGCGCGCGACGCACGCGGTCCGCGAGCAGTTCGGCCGAGAGACGGCCGACAGCGTCGGGATCGACTCCGAGCTTGCGATGCGCGCGGCGGGCGCGGTCCTCGGCTACGTCGAGGAGACCGGCGCCGGCGTGCTGGCGTCGATCACCCGGCTCACCGCCTACGGCGACGACGACCACGTCGCCGTCGACGCCACGACCCAGCGCAACCTCGAGCTCACCGAGACGATGCGCGGCGAGAGCGAGGGCTCGCTGTTCGAGACGGTCGACCGCACCGTCACCGCCGCGGGGGGGCGACTCCTTCGAGAGTGGCTCACCCGACCGCGGCGAGACGGCGCGGAGCTGACCCGCCGGCTCGACGCGGTGGAGGCGCTCGCGTCGGCGGCGCTCGCGCGCGACCGCCTGCGCGAGACGCTCGGCGACGCGTACGACCTCGAGCGGCTGGCCGCGCGGGCGACGAGCGGGAGCGCGGGCGCCCGGGAGCTGCTCTCGGTGCGGGACTCGCTCGCGTTAGTGCCCGCGCTCGCCGACGCCGTGTCCGGGACCGCGCTCGCCGACTCCCCGGTCGCGGCGGTCCTCGACCGGATCGACCGCGAGCGCGCCGCGACCCTCCACGACGAGCTCGCGGCCGCGCTCGCGGAGGACCCGCCGAAGGCGAAGACGCAGGGCGGGCTGCTCCGCGAGGGGTACGACGACGAGCTCGACGAGCTGATCGCGAGCCACGAGGAGGCGGCCGAGTGGCTCGACACGCTCGCGGAGCGCGAGAAGCGGCAGTACGGGCTGAGCCACGTCACCGTCGACCGCAACAAGACGGACGGCTACTACATTCAGGTCGGCAAGTCGGTCGCAGACCAGGTGCCCGAACACTACCGCGAGATCAAGACGCTGAAGAACTCGAAGCGGTTCGTCACCGACGAGTTGGAAGAGCGGGAGCGCGAGGTGCTCCGGCTGGAGGAGGCGCGCGGCGAGCTGGAGTACGAGCTGTTCGAGGCGCTCCGCGAGCGGGTCGCCGCCGACGCCGAGCTGCTGCAGGACGTGGGGCGCGCGGTCGCCGAGATCGACGCGCTCGCGTCGCTGGCGACCCACGCCGCCGGCAACGACTGGACGCGTCCCGAGCTCACCGACGAGCGCCGGCTCGACGTGGAGGCCGGGCGCCACCCCGTCGTCGAGCGGACGACCGACTTCGTGCCGAACGACCTCCGGCTCGACGGGGAGCGCGGCTTCCTGATCGTCACCGGGCCGAACATGAGCGGGAAGTCGACGTACATGCGGCAGGCGGCGCTGATCCAACTGCTCGCGCAGGCGGGGTCGTTCGTCCCCGCACGGTCGGCCACCGTCGGGCTCGTCGACGGGATCTACACCCGCGTCGGCGCGCTCGACGAGCTGGCGCAGGGTCGGTCGACGTTCATGGTCGAGATGCAGGAGCTGTCGAACATCCTCCACTCGGCGACCGAGGAGTCGCTCGTCATCCTCGACGAGGTCGGGCGCGGCACCGCCACCTACGACGGGATCTCGATCGCGTGGGCCGCGACGGAATATTTGCATAACGAGGTGCGCGCGCGCACCCTCTTCGCCACCCACTACCACGAGCTGACGACGCTGGCCGACCACCTCCCCCGCGTCGCCAACGTCCACGTCGCCGTCGACGAGCGCGACGGGGAGGTGACGTTCCTCCGGACCGTCCGCGACGGCCCGACGAACCGGTCGTACGGCGTCCACGTCGCAGACCTCGCGGGCGTCCCGGAGCCGGTCGTCTCCCGCGCCGACACGGTCCTTGACCGGCTCCGCGAGGAGAAGGCGATCGAGGCGAAGGGCGGGGGGCGGGACGACGGAGCGGCCGCCGGGAGAGACGCAGCCGACGGCGACACGAGACAGGTCGTCTTCGACCTCTCGTCCGGGTCGTTCGCGGGCGAGGGCCGAAAAGCATCAGAGACCCGGAGCGATGTCGAAACCGCGACGAACGGTGCTCGATCGACGGAGTCCGAGGCGGTCGGAGCGAAGCAGAGTGAGCCGGAGGCGACCGAACCGAGCGGTCTCGATCCGGAGACCGAGGCCGTGCTCGCGGAGCTGGCCGACGTCGACGTCGCGGCGACCGCGCCGGTGGAGTTGCTGTCGCGGGTCCAAGAGTGGCAAGAGCGGCTCGACGGGAACCGCTGACGACCGGCGAGAGGGGGACTACCGACGACGGGCACGACGGAGCGTCTGACGTAAGAACTAATGTCCGACCTCGTCGTTTACTGCGTATGGGTATTATGAGCAAGATCCTCGGCGGCGGCGGAAATCGCTCCGTCGACGACTACGTCGAGCTCGACCTCGACGACTTCGCCGAGGCGCACGCCGACACGGGGATGCAGGTACACATCGCGGAGATCGGCGACCAGGGCGACGTGATCCCGATCAAAGACGCCGTCTACGACGGCGACTTCGTCATCGCGGACATCACCAGGCACTCCACGTCGGACCGCACGGTCGAACACATCATCGACGAGCTGCGACAGGTCGCCCAGGAGGTCGACGGCGACATCGTTCAGAAGGGCGACGACCAGATCGTCATCACGCCGACCGGCGTGGGCATCTCGCGCGAGAAACTGTAGGATATCCGGCCTCCCGCCGAATCGCGACCGAACCGTGGCATATATGCCCGTCTCGCGCCCACGTACGACCGAATGGACGAGCCGGTCTTGCTGACGGGCGCCGGCGGACGGGTGGGGCAGGCCATCCTCCGCGGCATCGGCGACGACTACGAGTGGCGACTCCTCGACAGGGAGCCGCTCCCGGCGGCGAAGGTTCCGAACGGGGTTCCCGACGCCGACCGGTACGTCGCCGACATCACCGACGCGGACGCCGTCCGGGAGGCGATGGCGGGCGTCGGCGCCGTGATCCACCTCGCCGGCGACCCGCGGAAGACGGCGCCGTGGGACTCGGTGATCCGGAACAACATCGACGGGACGCAGGTCGTGATGCGCGCGGCCGTCGACGCGGGCGTCGAGCGGTTCGCGTTCGCCTCATCCAACCACGCCGTCGGCGGCTACGAGACCGAGGACCGCACGCCGGACCTGTACCGCCCCGACGACGGCTACCGCCTCGACGGGACCGAGCTCCCCCGCCCCGGGAACCTCTACGGCGTCTCGAAGGCGACCGGCGAGGCGCTCGGGCGCTTCTACCACGACGAGTTCGACATGAGCGTCGTCTGCGTCCGGATCGGGAACCTCACGAAGGACCACCCGCCGCGGGAGTACGAGCGCGGGCAGGCGATGTGGCTCTCGCACCGCGACTGCGCGCACCTGTTCGACCGGTGTCTGCAGGCCGACTACGGCTACGAGATCGTGTACGGCATCTCGAACAACGACCGACGCTACTACTCGATCGAGCGCGCCCGCGAGGCGCTCGGCTACGACCCCGCCGACAACTCCGCGGAGTACACGTTCGAGGGGAGACCGAAGGGCGACGCCGGCGAGGGAGACGGGGCGGGCGAAGGGAACGGGCCGGGCGAAGGGAACGGGCCCGCCGATGAGGACACTGACGCCGATCCCGACGACGGTCCGGCCGATCCCAACTTCCCGACGGACCCCGACACGCCGACCGACGGCGCCTGACGGGAGCGGAGTTTTCAGAACAAGTCGTCGACGTCTCGCCGCCTCCGTTCCGCCAGTTCGACATGGTCCGCGAGCCGTGCGGCCACCTGCGGCCGGGCGTCGGGCGTGCGGAGGAACGCGAACAGCAGCTCCGCGAACCGCGTCCGGCCGGTGCCGCGCTCCTCTCGCGCGAGCCTCGTCGCGGTCTGGAAGGTCTCCTCGTCGCCGGGCGCGAGCGCGTCGGCCAGCGCGGGCGCCGCGAGCAGCGCCGCCTCTAGGTCGAGGTCGCCGAACCGCGGCGCCGCGTCCCCGATCCGGACCGTCGGCGGAACCGCGCGCTCGATCGTTTCGGGATCGGCCGCGAGCCGGCGGCACCAGTCCCGAACGGGCTCGATGTCGACCCTCCGGGTCGCCGGTCCGACTCCGCCGAGGTACTCGACCGCGTTGCCCGCGCAGCCGGTCGCACCGGACCAGTTGCGTGTACCGGCGTGATGGGTGGCCGCGGCGGCCGCGATCAGCCCGTGGAGCAGGCGCTCGTCGGTCCCCGCCGCGAGCGGGAGCCACGCCGCCTCCCACGGATCGTGCGCCGCGAGGACGTGCCCCTCGTTGAAGAGGGCGGCGCCGGCGCGGAGCGCGGCGGGGACGGAGGGTTCGGCGTCGACGGCGTCGGAGCCGAGGTCGCGATCGGGCATGTCGACCCGTCGGAGACTCCAACGGATAAACCGTGAGGCCGCCCGCGGTGACCGCCGGAAGCGAAAAAAGGGATGAAACAGAGAGAGGACGGAAACAGAGAGGGCGAAGCGTCGGCGAGGGGAAAGGAGAGAGCGAAGCGTCGGCGGGGAGTCGGTGACTCGATGCGGTCAGCCGTCGGCCGCGCCGGCCGGCTCGTCGGCGGGCGCCGAGAGCGCGCGGCCGAAGGCGCGGTCGAACGCGTCCGGGTACCGACGGTGGAGGGCCGCGCCGGCGATCGCGCCGACGAGGGAGGCCGCGGCGAACGCTGACGCGGTCGGGAACGCGGCGACCGCGAGCGTCAGGGCCGGCAGCGCGGCGAACGTCAGTGTCGCACGCCACGAGGGCGCGCGGTCGGACGGGGCCGGACCGGCGTAGAGGTCGGGGTGTCTCGTGCGTCTGGAGGGGGAATCTCGTTGCATCGTGGTGTTGTGGGTTGAGTGGCGCGAGTCCTCGCGCCGCGGTCGGAGTCGGTGCGTCAGTCGGGGACCGCGTGGACCGGGAGCGCCCGGCGGCGTCCGCTACCGGGGACGCGCCTCGTGGACCCCAACGATATCGGTGAGGTCGTCGACCTCGGTGTCCGGCGCGAGCCGGAGCGAGGCGTCGACCTCGACGGTGAGGTCGTTGAGGCGCGGCCGGAGGGCGACGACGTCGACGTGTTCGACGTCGACGCCGTCGCGGCCGGCGAGCTTGGTGCGGACCCCGGCGTGGAGGTCGCCCGCGGCGTCGCGGGAGACCGCCAGCCGGAGCGCGACATCGGTCGCGCGGTGGCAGGAGTGGACTGCCATACGGACCCGGGAGGGAGTCGATTCCTCACCCCGAGGCTCTGCCGCTTGAGCTACCGGGTCCAACTGTCGGAAATGGGGGAGAGAAGGCGGCGCTCGCTCCGACGGGCGAAGCCGGCCGCCCCCGCGTCGGGGTTACGCGGCGATGGCGTCGAAGCGAGCGACGACCGTTCCGCGACCCCGCTTCCCGACGCTCCAGAGGGGGGCGAGCATCGGGATGGTGTCGCGGACGGTCATGGGTGGGGCGCCCGGCGGGGGAGTCCGCTCGGGCGTATTCTCATTGACAGGAGGAACCGAGTTAATAGTTGCCCGTGTGTGCGAATCAATAGCGTGATTCGTTTTCGCGAAAAAATACCCGTGAGTTATTCCTCGCGGGGAACAGAGGATCTCCGGTCCAAGACACCAGTACACTAAGGAGGACGGCGGCCATACGATCGGTAGACGTGTCCAGCCTGTTGCCGGTCATCGCGGCGATCCTCGTGTCGGGACTCGTCGTCCAACTGGTCGCTCACCGCCTGAAAGTACCGAGCGTCATCTTCTACCTCCTCATCGGTGTCGTGTTGGGACCGGAGGTGTTGGGGCTCGTAACGCTCGAAACGTTCGGGAGCGGGCTCGAGATAATCGTCGGGATCAGCGTCGCGATCATCGTCTTCGAGGGGGCGTTCGCCCTGCGGATCGAGCGGATCCGAGGCGCGTCCACGGTGTCCCTCCGGCTGGTGACGATCAGCGCCCTCGTGATGTTCGTCGGAACGTCGGTCGCGGTTCGGTTCCTCGAGGGCGCCAACTGGGAGATCTCGCTGCTCATCGGCGCGCTACTGGTGGCGACCGGACCGACCGTGATCACGCCGATACTCAACGTCGTTCGCGTCAGAGACCACGTCGCGACGGCGCTGGAGACCGAGGGGATCGTCAACGACGTGACCGCCGCGATCGTCGCCGTGGTGATCTTCGAGACGCTGCTGCTCGACGACCTCGGGGTTCCGGCGACCGTCTTCTCGTTCGTCGAGCGGCTCGGGGTCGGGGTGCTCGCGGGGGTGCTCGCGACGGTAGTGATCTACTACCTGTTGAACAGCGACCTGGTCCCCGAACGCGACGTGCAGGCGTCGCAGTTCCTCGTGTTGGCGGCCGCGGTCGGGGCGTTCGCGGCCGCCGAGGCCGTCGCCGCCGAAGCGGGCATCGCGGCGGCCGCGACGAGCGGGATGCTTCTCGGGAACCTCGACATCACCAACAGAGAGGAGATCGAGGAGTTCGTGGGGAACACGACGCTCGTCGTCCTCTCGTTCGTGTTCATCTCGCTGGCCGCGCTGATCAACGTCGAGGCGATCGCGGCGCTCGGCCTCGGTGCGGTCGGCCTCGTGCTCGTGATCATGCTCGTGCTCCGGCCGCTCGGGGCGCTGATCGCCACCGCGGGCGTCGAGCGGTTCACGTGGCCGGAGCGACTGTTCCTCGCGGGCGTGGGCCCGCGTGGGATCATCCCGGCGAGCGTGGCCACGCTGTTCGCGATCGAACTGGAGCTCGCGGGGAACGTGGCGGCCGGCGAGCTGCTGGTCGGGACGGTGTTCGCCGTCATCTTCGCGACGGTCGCGGTCGAGGCCGGACTCGCGCGACAGATCGGCGACGTTCTCGGAGTGTCACCAATGCGCACAATAATCATCGGCGGCGGTCGGGTCGGCCGGGCGCTCGCCACACGACTGGAGCGGCGGGGCGAGTACGTCGTCATCGTCGAGATCGACGACGAAGAGATCGAGCGGGCGCGCTCGGAAGGGTTCACCGTGTACGACGGCGACGGCAGCGACGCGGAGACGCTGCGCGGCGCGGGCATCGGCGACGCCAAGCGGCTGATCACGGTGACCGGCGACGACGACATCAACCTCCTCGCGTGCCAGCTCGCGATCACGAAGTTCGACGTCAAAACGGTGTACTCGCGCGTGAACGAGCCCGACAACGTCGACGCCTTCGACAGCATCGGCGTGAAGGCGATCGACTCGCCGACGGCCACCGCCGTCGCCATCGACGACGAGATCGAACGGCCGGCGATCACCCACTGGATGAACGAGCTGGGCGACAGCCACGACGTCCAGGAGGTCGAGGTGACCGCGGAGAATCTCGCCGGAAAAAGCATCCGCGACCTCAACGCGCAGATCCCCGACGGCACCTTCGTCGCCGTCGTCAGCCGCGACGGCGAGAACCACGTGCCGTCGGCCGACAGCGTGCTGGAGTACGGCGACCACGTCACCTTCATCGGCGACTCCGACGCGGTCAGGCAGGCGATGGACCGGTTCCATCCGCACGATTAAGACGCCGACCGGGAGGCTCCGTCCGTCCGCGGATCGAGGGCGATGAGCGTCAGACCGGCGCCCGGTTGTGTATCAGCAGTTTCCAGCGGGAGATCGTTCCTCGCCCTCTTCCCCACGTATAAATGGTCGGCGTCGGTACGGTGAAGAGCTCCGAAGCCCGGACCGCTCGACACCGCCAGAAGACGCTCGCCTCGCTTCGTGGCCGGTCTTCGCCCAACTGCCTGCGAAACCGACGGTCTCGCAACGCTCAGCGCTGCGACTCCCGTGCGCCCGCTCGCTACGCTCGCGGGACCGCACCTCGCGCCTCCCCAACCTCGTCGGAGCGGTGCTTATAAATGCCGGCGACCGCGCGCGCTCCTCGTGGCCGCTGCTGGCGGCCACTCGAAGGCACACACCACCGCAATAGCATTTATAAATCGAAAACGAATACAGCGTACAGCGCAGAGTGCACGCACGGCTCGCTGTGCTCGCCGTTCAGTGTGTCGGGAAACGTCCTGACGGAGTCCTGCGCGAGTGAAACGAGCGCAGGGCACGTCAGGACCGAACGCCGCGGCTGCCGAACGAAGTGAGGCAGCCGCAAAGTGAGCGTCCTGACGGAGATTTGAACTCCGGTCCCTGGCTCCGCAAGCCAAGAGGATAGTCCACTACCCTACCAGGACTCAAATGAACGTACCGCGCTAGTACTTAAGACGGTTACGGTCCGTAGAGCGCGTGGCGAACGATCGCACACGGCGCGGTCCGGCCGACGTGATCGCGCCGGGATTGCACACCTTTTGTATCGACGGGACCGATGAACCGGTATGACGACGCCCCGACCCGCGACGGCGACGCCGCGGACACCGCGAAACGAACGCGCCGATGCGACCGCGAAACCCCCGCAAGGACAACGCTTATGCGCGGACTCGATAACCGAGGAGGTACGCGTATGGGAGTGATAGAGGACGTCTACGAGGATCTCGACACCGACGTCGAGTTCGAGAAGTTCGAGGCGGCCGTCGAGGACAAGGTCGAGCAGATGGGCGGGCTCGCCGACGAGGAGACCGCCGCGATGCTCATCGCCCACGAGCTGCGCGACGAGGAGGCCGACACGATCGCCGACATCGAGCCCGGCATGAACGACGTGAAGTTCCTCGGGAAGGTGACCTCCATCGGCGAGATCAAGACGTTCGAGCGCGACGAGGAGGACGCCGAGGAGGGGCGCGTCTGCAACGTCGACGTGGCGGACGCCTCCGGCTCCGTCCGCGTCGCGCTGTGGGACGAGATGGCCGCGGCCGCCGAAGAGCAGCTGGAGGTCGGGCAGGTGCTCCGGGTCAAAGGGCGTCCGAAGGAGGGGTACAGCGGGCTCGAAGTGAGCGCGGACAAGGTCGAACGGGACGAGGACGCCGAGGTCGACGTGCAGGTGCTCGACACCTACCGGGTCGAGGACCTCTCGCTCGGCGCGTCCGACGTCGACCTCGTCGGGCAGGTGCTCGACACGGACTCGATCCGCACGTTCGACCGCGACGACGGCTCCGAGGGACGGGTCGCCAACCTCACCGTCGGCGACGAGACCGGTCGCGTGCGCGTGACGCTGTGGGACGACAAGGCCGACCTCGCCGACGAGTTCGAGCCCGCCGAGGTCGTCGAGGTCGGCGACGGCTACGTCCGCGAGCGCGACGGCGACTTGGAGCTCCACGTCGGCGACCGCGGCACCGTCGAGCGCGTCGAGGAGGACGTGGAGTACGTCCCGGAGACGACCGACATCGCCGAGTTGGAGATCGGCGAGACCGTCGATATCGGCGGCGGCGTGATCGAGACGGACCCGGTGCGCACGTTCGACCGCGACGACGGCTCCGAGGGACAGGTCCGAAACGTCCGCGTCAAAGACGACACCGGCGAGATCCGCGTCGCGCTGTGGGGGGACAAGGCCGACCGCGAGATCGAGCTGGCCGACCGCGTCGTCTTCACCGACGTGGAGATCCAGGACGGCTGGCAGGACGACCTGGAGGCGTCCGCGAACTGGCGCTCGACAGTCACCGTCCTCGACGAGCGAAGCGACGCGGCCGGCGGGGCGGCGGACGGCGCGTCCGGACCCGGCGCCGGCACCGCGGGCGACGACCGCGGCGCGAGCGAAACCGGGCTCGGTGCCTTCGCCGAGGACGGACAGAAGGCGGCCGCCGAGGCCGTCGCGGGCGAGACCACGGGAGACGACGGGAGCGACGCGGACAGCGGCGGGAACGCCGGATCCGGTGGCGCAACGGCCGCGACGGCGGAGCGGTCGGCCGAGGACATCGAGTTCACCGGGACGGTCGTCCAGACCGGCGATCCCGTGGTGTTGGACGACGGCCAGCGGACGAAGAGCGTCGAGACCGACGCGAGCCTGCGACTCGGCGAGGAGGTCACGGTGCGCGGGACGGAGCGCGGCGGGACGATCGACGCCGACGACGTGTTCTGATCGGGCAGGGACGGCAACGGGACCGCCGGTCGACGACGCGAGCACCGGCGAGGACGGGATCGACGACGCGAGTAGCGGCGACGCAGCCGCTCGGCGGCGGAGAGCGGGTAACGGAAACGTTTTACGGTGCACGGACGCGACTGTGTGTATGAGTGTCGAGTTGCCGTTCGCGCCGGTCGACGGGATCATCCGGCGGAACGCCGGGGACCTCCGCGTGAGCGCGGACGCCGCCGAGGAGTTGGCTCGCCGGATCCAAGCGCACGGCGCGGAGCTGGCGATCGACGCGGCCGAACGGGCAACCGAGGACGGACGGAAGACGCTGATGGCGTCCGATTTCGGCGTCGAACAGGTGATCGCCCGCGAGGATCTCGCCCTTCCCGTCGCGCCCATCGACCGCATCGCCCGGCTCCGGATCGACGACCGATACCGGGTTGGCGTCGACGCGCGCATCGCGTTGGCCGACATCCTGGAGGACTACGCCGACAACGTCGCGAGCGCGGCCGCGACGCTCGCGCGACACGCCGACAGACGGACCGTACAGGCCGAGGACATCGAGACGTACTTCGCGTTGTTCGAGTAGATGCACTTCGGCTACAGCGAGCGGTGTCTCGAACACGACACCGGCGAACGACACCCGGAAAACCCGGACCGACTGCGCGCGATCCGCCGCGGGCTGGCGAAGCGGCACGGCGTCGAGTACGTGGAGGCCGACCCCGCGACGCGCGAGGAGGTCGTCGCGGTCCACGACGCGGAGTACGTCGACGAGCTGGAAGCGTTCGTCGCCGACGGCGGCGGGAGCTGGGACCCAGACACCGTCGCGAGCGACGGGACGTGGGACGCCGCGCTCGCCTCGGCCGGCCTCTCGCAGTGGGCGGCTCGGTCCGCGCTCGACGGCGCCGACGGCCGGGACACTCCCTTCGCGCTCGGGCGGCCGCCGGGCCACCACGCGGTCCCCGAC
The DNA here is from genome assembly GCF_000337375.1 of Halorubrum lipolyticum DSM 21995. Taxonomy (GTDB): domain Archaea; phylum Halobacteriota; class Halobacteria; order Halobacteriales; family Haloferacaceae; genus Halorubrum; species Halorubrum lipolyticum. Next base: position 16,658 of record NZ_AOJG01000019.1, read on the forward strand.
GACGCCATGGGCTTCTGCTTCTTCAATAACGCCGCCGTCGCGGCCCAGACCGTCCTCGACGACGGGGCCGCCGATCGAGTCGCGATCTTCGACTGGGACGTACACCACGGGAACGGCACCCAAGACGTGTTCTACGAGCGCGGCGACGTGTTCTACGCGTCGATACACGAGGAGGGACTCTACCCGGACACCGGCGCGCTCGACGAGACCGGTCGCGACGAGGGCGAGGGGACGACGGTGAATCTCCCGCTCTCTGCCGGTGCGGGCGACGCCGACTACCTCTACGCCATCGACGAGGCGGTCGCCCCCGCGCTCGAGCGGTTCGACCCCGACCTCGTGATCGTCTCGGCCGGGTTCGACGCCCACCGGCACGACCCCATCTCGCGGATGCGCGTCTCCTCGGAGGGGTACGCGCTGATGACTGATCAGATTCGATCGGTCACCGACGATATCGGGGCCGCGACCGCCTACGTCCTCGAAGGCGGGTACGGCCTCGACACGCTGGCCGACGGCGTCTCGATGGTCCACGAGACGTTCGACGAGCGCACGCCGGTCGGCAACGACGACGATCCCGACGAGAAGACGGAGTCGCTGGTGGCCGAGCTTCGGGAGCTGCTCGAGTTGTAGCGGGACGGGCCAGTCGTCGTTCGCGGAGCCGATTTTCGAAAGGTGTTCGTTGACGTCGATGACGAGTCGCTCCGCTCGCCGATCGGCGGCGACAGAATACGCCCGGAGCGGGATTTGAACCTGAATCAGACGTGCTCGCTCCCGTCGGTCGCTGCGCGCGACTGATAGGGTTCAAATCCCCACGAAACGATTCGTCGCCGCCGGTATCGACTCGCTTCGCTCGTCGATTGGCGGCGACAGAATACGCCCGGAGCGGGATTTGAACCCGCGTCACGACCGTGACAGGGTCGTATGATGGGCCACTACACCATCCGGGCAAACAGCGACAGACCCCGAAGCGTGGGGACGCCCGGAGCGGGATTTGAACCCGCGTCACGACCGTGACAGGGTCGTATGATGGGCCACTACACCATCCGGGCTTGTCGCAGTCATTCGTACCCTTGTCTGGCAAATAAGGCTTGTCATCGCCGACGACGGTGGGGACGGGTGACAGGGGGAACGACGACTCGCGGCGCCGGCGATCGCGGCGGTACCCTTTTGTGTGATACCCGCATGAGTAGGAGTATCGCACGCCCCCGTCGTCGTGAGCCGCGCACGGCGGAGGCGGTTGACAAGTCTTATGCCGCTGGCCCATATAGCGATCTGTAGTATCTCGTGATAGCTTCTTTCAATAACCACCACCCATGGTAGACGTAAGCCAACACGAACTCGTCCCGGACCACGTTCTCCTCGAGCCCGAGGAAGTCGACGAGGTTCTGGCGGAGTACGACGTGAAACGGACGAACCTACCGAAGATCAAACGCACTGATCCCGCGCTCCCCGACGAGGCCGAGGTCGGCGACGTGGTGAAGATCGTTCGAAACTCCCGCACGACCGAGGAAGCTGTCGTGTACCGATTAGTCGTCTCATGAACAGGCAAGATCGACGCGTAGTCTCACGCGAGTACTTCTCGGACGAACGGCTCGCCGAACATCACTTCCGCTCGTTCAACAACTTCCTGGACCGCGGCATGCAGGAGGTCGTCGACGAGAAGGAGACGATCGAGACCGACATCGGCGACAAGGAGGGCCAAGAGCCCGTCTACGTCGAGCTCGGCGACGTGCGGATGGTCACCCCGCGCGTCCGCGAGGCCGACGGCTCCGAGGAGCTGCTGTACCCCCAGGAGGCCCGCCTCCGAAACATCACCTACTCGGCGCCCGTGTTCATGGAGATGTCCATCGTGCGCGGCGGCGAGGAAGAGCCCGAGCAGGTCGTCGACACGACCGAGACCAAGGTCGGCCGGATGCCGATCATGGTCGGCTCGGACAAGTGTAACATGGCCGGCTTCTCCGACGAGGAGCTCATCGACATCGGCGAGGACCCCGTCGACCCCGGCGGCTACTTCATCGTCAACGGCTCCGAGCGCGTGCTGATGACCTCGGAGGACCTCGCGCCGAACAAGATTCTCGCCGAGTACGACTCGAAGTACGGCGACGAGATCCAGGTGGCGAAGACGTTCTCCCAGCGCCGCGGCTACCGCGCGCTGGTGCTCTGTGAGCGCAACCGCGAGGGGCTGCTCGAAGTGTCGTTCCCGTCCGTCTCGGGCTCGATCGACTTCGTGACCCTCGTCCGCGCGCTCGGACTGGAGTCGGACGAAGAGATCGTTCACCGGGTCTCCGACGACCCGGAGATCGTGAAGTTCATGCTGGAGAACTTGGAGGAGGCGTCGGTGCAGACGACCGAGGAGGCCATCGAGACCCTCGGCGAGCGCGTCGCCTCCGGCCAGGGGAAGAACTACCAGCTCAAGCGGGCGAACTACGTCATCGACCGCTACCTCCTCCCCCACCTCCACGAGGAGGGCGTCGAGGAGGAAGACGTGCGGATCAACAAGGCGTACTACCTCTGTCGGATGGCCGAGGCGTGTTTCGAGCTCGCTCTGGACCGCCGCGAGGCCGACGACAAGGACCACTACGCGAACAAGCGCCTGAAGGTCTCCGGCGACCTGATGCGCGACCTGTTCCGGACCGCGCTGAACAAGCTGGCTCGAGACGTGAAGTACCAACTCGAGCGCGCGAACATGCGGAACCGCGATCTCACCGTCAACACGGTCGTCCGCTCCGACGTGCTGACCGAGCGGCTCGAACACCCGATCGCGACGGGCAACTGGGTGGGCGGCCGTTCCGGCGTCTCCCAGCTCGTCGACCGGACCGACTACATGGGCGTGCTCTCGCACCTCCGGCGCCTGCGCTCGCCGCTGTCGCGGTCGCAGCCGCACTTCAAGGCGCGGGACCTCCACGCGACCCAGTGGGGTCGCATCTGTCCCTCCGAGACGCCGGAGGGGCCGAACTGCGGGCTCGTGAAGAACTTCGCGCAGGCGATGGAGCTCTCACAGACCGTGGACGACGAACAGGGGCTGAAACGAGAACTGGCGTCGATGGGTGTCGAGGGGATCCCCGGCATCGAGGGCGTCGAACGACAGACGGCGGACGACTAATATGGCTCAGGCAGAACGCGAAGCGAAGGTGTACGTCAACGGGAGCCTCGTCGGGACCCACCCGGACCCCGAGGCCCTCGCCGAACAGATCCGCGAGGCCCGCCGACGCGGCGACGTCTCGGAGATGGTGAACGTCTCGGTCAAGGACCGGACCCAGGAAGTGATCGTCAACGCGGACGCGGGACGCGCCCGTCGCCCGCTGATCGTCGTCGAGAACGGCGAGCCCCTGCTGGGCGACGAGGAGGTCGAGGCCGTCGAACGTGGCGAGGTCGAGTTCGAGGATCTCGTCGAGCGCGGCTACGTCGAGTTCATCGACGCCGAGGAGGAGGAGGACATCCTCGTCGCCGTCGACGAGGAGGATGTGACCGACGACCACACGCACCTCGAGATCGACCCGCAGCTCGTGTTCGGTATCGGCGCGGGGATGATCCCGTACCCCGAGCACAACGCAAGCCCCCGGATCACGATGGGCGCGGGGATGATGAAGCAGTCGCTCGGACTCCCCTCCGCAAACTATCGGATCCGGCCGGACACGCGGCAGCACCTGCTGCACTACCCACAGCTGGCGATGGTGAAGACGCAGACGTCCGACCAGATCAGCTTCGACAAGCGGCCGGCGGCGCAGAACTTCGTCGTCGCCGTGATGTCCTACGAGGGATTCAACATCGAGGACGCGCTGGTGATGAATCAGGGCTCCGTCGACCGCGCGCTCACCCGCTCGCACTTCTTCCGGACCTACGAGGGCGAGGAGCGCCGGTATCCCGGCGGCCAGGAGGACCGCTTCGAGATTCCCGACCAGGACGTGCGCGGTGCGCGCGGCGAGGACGCGTACACCCATCTCGACGAGGACGGCCTCGTCAACCCCGAGACGAAGGTGGACGAGTCCTCGGTGCTGCTCGGCAAGACCAGCCCGCCGCGCTTCCTCGAGGAGCCCGACGACATGGGCGGGCTCTCCCCGCAGAAGCGCCGGGAGACGAGCGTGACGATGCGCTCGGGCGAGTCCGGCGTCGTCGACACCGTGACCCTGATGGAGGGCGAGGACGGCTCCAAGCTCTCGAAGGTGAAGGTGCGCGACCAGCGGGTCCCCGAACTGGGCGACAAGTTCGCGTCCCGACACGGCCAGAAGGGCGTCGTGGGCCACCTCGCCCCCCAGGAGGACATGCCCTTTACCGAGGAGGGGGTCGTCCCCGACCTCGTGATGAACCCGCACGCGCTCCCGTCCCGGATGACGGTCGGCCACGTGCTGGAGATGCTCGGCGGCAAGGTCGGCTCGCTGCGCGGCTCGCGGGTCGACGGCACGCCGTTCCAGGGCGAAGACGAGGAGGAGCTCCGCGGCGGGCTGGAGGAACACGGCTTCAAGTCCTCCGGCAAGGAGGTCATGTACTCCGGCGTCACCGGCGAGAAGATCGAGGCGGAGATCTTCGTCGGGACGATCTTCTACCACAAGCTGTACCACATGGTGTCGAACAAGCTCCACGCTCGCTCGCGCGGTCCGGTGCAGGTGCTCACGCGCCAACCGACCGAGGGGCGCGCCCGCGAGGGCGGCCTGCGCGTCGGGGAGATGGAGCGCGACACGATCATCGGCCACGGCGCGTCGATGGTGCTCAACGAGCGGCTCTTGGAGTCCTCCGACGCCGAGACCGTACACGTCTCCGCGGAGACGGGGCTCGTCGCCGTCGAGGACCGCGAGCAGCGCCGCGTGTACGACCCGGTCACGGGCGACGAGGACGACATCCACGAGCTCGAGGTCAGCTACGCGTTCAAGCTGCTGCTCGACGAGATGATCGCCCTCGGCATCCGACCGAAACTCGAACTGGAGGACGCTATTTAAATGTCAATGCAAACACCGAAAGTGCTCGGCGGCATCGACTTCGGCCTCATGGACCCGGAGACGTACCGGGACATGTCGGCGACGAAGGTGATCACGGCCGACACGTACGACGACGACGGCTACCCGATCGACATGGGGCTGATGGACCCGCGACTCGGCGTCATCGACCCCGGCCTGGAGTGCCGGACCTGCGGCTCCCACTCCGGCTCCTGTAACGGCCACTTCGGCCACATCGAGCTCGCCGCGCCCGTCATCCACGTGGGCTTCACGAAGCTCATCCGGCGGCTGCTCCGCTCGACGTGCCGCGAGTGCGGCAAGCTGGCCTTAGACGAGGCACAGCGCGACGAGTTCCGCGACCGCTACGAGCGGGCGAAGGAGCTCGGCGACGACGAGCACGACGTGTTGAAGGCCGCCGTTCGGCAGGCCCGAAAGGCGTCGACGTGCCCGTTCTGCGGCGAGCCGCAGGCGGACATCAAACACGAGAAGCCGACCACCTACTACGAGGTCCAGGACGTGCTCTCGGGCGACTACTCCGAGCGCATCGCGGCCGCGATGCAGCCCGACGAGGAGGAGGACGACCCCGGCACCTCGCCGCAGGAGCTCGCCGAGAAGACCGACATCGCCTTAGAGCGGATCAACGACATCATGGCCGGCGAGTTCCGCCCGCGAAAGGAGGACCGCCGCGCCATCGAGAAGGCGCTCGACGTCGACCTCACCGAGGAGGACATGAACAAGCTGATGCCCTCGGACATCCGCGACTGGTTCGAGGACATCCCGAACGAGGACCTCGAGGTGCTCGGTATCGACTCCGAGCACTCCCGACCGGAGTGGATGATCCTGACGGTCCTCCCGGTCCCGCCGGTCACCACGCGTCCCTCCATCACGCTCGACAACGGCCAGCGCTCCGAGGACGACCTCACGCACAAGCTGGTCGACATCATCCGGATCAACCAGCGGTTCATGGAGAACCGCGAAGCGGGCGCCCCCCAGCTGATCATCGAGGACCTCTGGGAGCTGCTTCAGTACCACGTCACGACGTTCGTCGACAACGAGATCAGCGGGACGCCGCCGGCTCGACACCGCTCCGGACGCCCCCTCAAGACCCTCAGCCAGCGGCTGAAGGGGAAAGAGGGCCGCTTCCGCGGCTCGCTGTCCGGGAAGCGCGTCAACTTCTCCGCGCGGACCGTCATCTCGCCGGACCCGACCCTCTCGCTGAACGAGGTCGGCGTCCCGGACCGGGTCGCCAAGGAGATGACCCAGACGCTCAACGTCACCGAGCGCAACGTCGAGGAGGCGCGCCAGTACGTCCGGAACGGGCCCGAGGCCCACCCCGGCGCGAACTACGTGCGTCGCCCCGACGGTCGCCGGCTGAAGGTGACCGAGAAGAACTGCGAGGAGCTCGCCGAGAAGGTCGATCCCGACTGGGAGGTCAACCGCCACCTCGTCGACGGCGACATCGTGATCTTCAACCGGCAGCCCTCGCTGCACCGGATGTCCATCATGGCCCACGAGGTCGTGGTGATGCCGTACAAGACGTTCCGGCTCAACACCGTCGTCTGTCCGCCGTACAACGCCGACTTCGACGGCGACGAGATGAACATGCACGCGCTGCAGAACGAGGAGGCCCGCGCCGAGGCGCGCGTCCTCATGCGCGTCCAAGAGCAGATCCTGAGCCCCCGTTTCGGCGGGAACATCATCGGCGCGATCCAGGACCACATCTCCGGGACGTACCTGCTCACGCACTCGAACCCCGAGTTCACGGAGACGCAGGCGCTGGACCTGCTGCGTGCGACCCGCGTCGACGAGCTGCCCGAGGCCGACGGCGTCGACGACGAGGGACGCGAGTACTGGACCGGCCGGACACTGTTCTCTGAGCTGCTCCCCGACGACCTCTCACTGGAGTTCACCTCTTCGACGGGCGACAGCGTGCTCATCGAGAACGGCCAGCTGGTCGAGGGGACGATCGACGAGGACGCCGTCGGCGCGTTCGGCGGCGAGGTCGTCGACACCCTCACCAAGGAGTACGGCGAGACGCGCTCGCGCGTGTTCATCAACGAGATCGCGTCGCTGGCGATGCGCGCGATCATGCATTTCGGATTCTCCATCGGGATCGACGACGAGTCGATCCCGCCGGAGGCCGAAGAGCAGGTCGACGACGCCATCGGGAGCGCCTACGACCGCGTCCAGGAACTAATCTCGACGTACGAGGCCGGCGAGCTGGAGTCGCTGCCGGGTCGCGGCGTCGACGAGACGCTGGAGATGAAGATCATGCAGACGCTCGGGAAGGCGCGCGACTCGGCCGGTGAGATCGCCGACCAGCACTTCGGCGACGACAACCCGGCGGTCGTGATGGCCCGCTCTGGCGCGCGTGGCTCGATGCTGAACCTCACGCAGATGGCCGGCTCCGTCGGCCAACAGGCGGTCCGAGGCGAGCGGATCAACCGCGGCTACGAGGACCGGACGCTCTCCCACTACAAGGAGAACGACCTGTCCGCGGAGGCGCACGGCTTCGTGGAGAACTCCTACCGCGGCGGGCTGACACCCGAGGAGTTCTTCTTCCACGCGATGGGCGGCCGCGAGGGGCTGGTCGACACGGCGGTCCGGACCTCCAAGTCCGGCTACCTCCAGCGCCGGCTCATCAACGCGCTCTCCGAGTTGGAGGCGCAGTACGACGGCACGGTCCGAGACACCTCGGGCCGGATCGTCCAGTTCGAGTTCGGCGAGGACGGCACCTCGCCGGTGAAGGTCTCCTCCGGCGAGGGCGACGGCATCGACGTCGACGACATCGTCGACCGTGTCGTCGACGCCGAGTTCGAGTCCGACGACGAGAAGGATCGGTTCCTCGGCGAGCGCACCCCGCCGACGAACCTCTCGGAGCATTCCGGACCGGGCCTGAACAAGGCCTCGGGGGTGGAGTCTGATGACTGAGTACGACCACGTCACCGACGACATGGAGGCGGTCGTGGAGGCGACCGAGCTCCCCAGCCGCCTCAAAGACGAGGTGTACGAGGCGCTCGACCGGAAGGCGGAGGAGAGCGGCGAGATCACGATCGAACAGGCCACCGAGGTCGCGACCGGCGTCGAGAACCGCTACATCGAGACGCGGGTCGACCCGCTCGACCCCGTCGGCACCGTCTCCGCGCAGTCGATCGGCGAGCCCGGGACGCAGATGACGATGAACACGTTCCACTACGCCGGCGTCGCGGAGATCGACGTCACGCAGGGGCTCCCCCGGCTCATCGAGCTGGTTGACGCCCGGAAGACGCCGGACACGCCGATGATGACGGTCCACCTCGAAGGCGAGTACGCCACGGACCGCCAGAAGGCCCACGAGGTCGTCTGGTCCATCGAGGCGACCCGCATCCTCGCGCTCGGCGACGTGTCGACGAACGTCGCGGACATGCTGGTGCGGATCGACCTGAACGACGACACCCTCCTCGAGCGGTGGCCGACCCACTCGGACCCGTCTGAGGTCGCCGCGATCATCGCCGAGACGATCGAGGACTCGCTCGGCGTCGACACTCGGCAGTCGGGGACCGTCGTGGAGTTCGGCCCGAACGAGCCGAGCTACCGCGAGCTGCTCCAGCTCGTCGAGCGGCTCCGGGAGATCGTGTTCAAGGGGATCGAGGAGATCGAACGCGTCGTCATCCGGAAAGAGGAGATCGACGGCGAAGAGGAGTTCGTCCTCTACACCGAGGGGTCGGCGTTCGGCGACACCCTCGACATCGAGGGCGTCGACGCCTCGCGCACGACGTGTAACAACATCCACGAGATCTACCGCAACCTCGGGGTCGAGGCGGCCCGCGAGACGATCATCGACGAGACGAAGAACACGCTCGAAGAGCAGGGGCTCGACGACGTGAACGTCCGCCACCTCATGCTCGTGGCCGACATCATGACGAACAACGGCGAGATCGAGTCGATCGGTCGCCACGGCATCTCGGGCTCGAAGGACTCGGTGCTCGCGCGCGCCGCGTTCGAGGTGACGGTCAACCACCTGCTCGACGCCGCGATCCACGGGGAGTACGACGAGCTCGACGGCGTCATCGAGAACGTCATCGCCGGCAAGCCGATCTCGCTCGGCACCGGCGACGTCGACCTCCGGATGGGGTCGCGCGTCGTGGGCGACGACTGATGCGCGTCGAGCTCTCCGACGAGGCGCGGCGCTACATCGGTCGCTTCGACGAGCTGACCGGGGTCGCGCCGAAGGACTGCCTCGTGGAGGGCGACCGGCTCGTGTTCCTCGTGCCGGCCGGCGAGATGGCGGCCGCGATCGGACAGGCCGGCGAGACCGTCGAGGAGGCGGAGCGCCGGCTCGCCAAGTCCGTCGAACTGGTCGAGGACGCCGACACGCCGGAGGCGTTCGTCGCGAGCGCGCTCTCGCCCGCGGCGGTCAACGCCGTGACGATCTCGGAGCAGAACGACCGCGTGGCGTACGTCGAGGTGCCGGAGCCGGACCGCGGCGTCGCCATCGGCGCCGACGGCGCCAACATCGAGACGGCGCGGACGCTGGCGAAGCGGCACTACGACATCGACGACATCCAGTTGACCTGAGACGGAACCCCACGCCCTTTTGCCGACGCGCTCGTTTGTCGCCGCATGGACCGCAGACGCTTCCTCACTGGGGTCGGGACCGGGGTCGCCGTCGGAATCGCGGGCTGTCTCGACGGGGACGGCGGCGACGACGGGCCGGACCGACCGTTCCCCGACGCGGAGTGGCGAGACGAGGACGGGCTCGACGTGGCGGCCCTCTCCGAGAGCCACGTCGAGTCGCTCGTCGACGCCGGGGGCGTCACGCTGTTCTCGACGGCGGAGACGACTCACGACGGGGACGCGGAGCCGACGCCGTGGCTCCCCTCCCAGGAGTACGAGTCCGTGTACGACCTCGAAAACGGACGCCAGTACGTGCGACAGGAGCTGACGGAGGCCGAATCGACCGACGTGGCGGAGCTGTACGTCGCCGACGGCGAGGCGCTGGTCCGTCAGCGGATCGGCGACGAGACGCAGTACGGCCGTCAGCCGGTGGACCGGCCGGCCGACTACCTCGAAGAGGCGATGCGCGCGGAGGTCGTGACGGGTATCCGCGTCGAGGGGGAGACGACGAGCGGCGAGGCGGAGTACGAGGGGCTGAACCTGTGGAACCCGACGAGCGACGGCGAGGGCGAGGTTCGCGGCGAACCGACCGCGCGGTTCACCGCCGACGCGTTCGAGGGCGACCGGAGCGTCCCGGAGACGGTCGAGACGGCGTCGGCGACGGTCCACGTGTACGAGTCCGGCGTGGTGCCGCGCCTCGAGCAGTCGTGGGCGGGCGAACACGACGGCCGAGAGGCGACCGTCGACGTCGACATCGACTACCGCGATCCGGGCGCGACGGTGTCGGAGCCGGACTGGGTCGAAGCGGCGCGCGAGGAGACGAGCGCCTGACTCTCGGGCGCGTTTCCGGGTGCGTCACGGGTTCCCCCCACGTACAGAAACGACGGGCGCTCTCGTCGGCTTACCGGCTCAACGGGAGCGAGCGTCCGTCGTTTTCGTTTCGTCGGTCCGCAAAACACTCTCAGAACGGACGAGAGGTACCGTTCGAGCGATCTGAGGGCGTTTCTCCGTGTCGAAAGACGACGCTTAAGTAGCTCCGTTCGGAAGTGGATGTACGATGGCGAACGGCAAATACGCGGCCCGTAAGCTCAAACAGGACCGGCAGAAGCGCCGCTGGTCCGACTCCGAGTACGCTCGGCGAGAGCGCGGGCTCAAGAAGAAGTCCGACCCCCTCGAGGGCGCCCCGCAGGCTCGCGGGATCGTGCTGGAGAAGGTCGGGATCGAGGCAAAGCAGCCGAACTCGGCGATTCGAAAGTGCGTCCGCGTCCAGCTCATCAAGAACGGGAAGCAGGTCACCGCGTTCTGTCCCGGTGACGGCGCCATCTCGTTCATCGACGAGCACGACGAGGTCACGATCGCCGGGATCGGCGGGGCGAAGGGTCGCGCGATGGGCGACCTCTCCGGCGTCAACTACAAGGTCGAGAAGGTCAACGGCGTCTCCATGATCGAACTGGTTCGCGGAAACGCGGAGAAGCCCGTCAGATGAGCGGAGAGGAGACCGAGGCGCCGTCCGACGAGGACGTCGCCGCCGACGAGCCGGAGCCGGACGCGCCCGCGTCCAGCGAGGCCGCCAACGAGAACGCCAAGCTGTTCGGCGTGTGGGACGTCACCGAGATCGCCTACGAGGACCCCTCGACGAAGCGGTACATGACCGTGACGCCGATCGCGCACACCATGGGCCGTCACGCGTCTAAGCAGTTCAAGAAGTCCGAGATCTCCTTAGTCGAGCGGCTGATCAACCGCCTGATGCAGACCGACGAGAACACGGGCAAGAAGCAGCAGGCGACGCGGATCGTCCGCGACGCCTTCGACATCATTCACGAGCGGACCGAGGAGAATCCGGTCCAGATCCTCGTGACGGCCGTCGAGAACGCCGCGCCCCGCGAGGAGACCGTCCGCCTGAAGTACGGCGGCATCTCCGTCCCGAAGGCGGTCGACGTGGCGCCCCAGCGCCGCGTCGACCAGGCGCTGCTGTTCATCTCCGACGGCGTCGCCAGCGCGACGTACAAGTCGACGACCTCCGCCGCCGAGGCGCTCGCAAACGAGCTCGTCACGGCCGCGGACTACGACGCTGAGCGCTCCTACTCCATCTCACAGAAGGAGGAGCGCGAGCGCGTCGCCGCCGCGGCCCGCTGACGCGACGACGTCAGCCGGCCGACCGACGCCGATCGGATTTCTCTCTTTCCACGCCTCCGAGTCGCGACCCCGTCCGGGCCCGACCAACAAAATCGCCGACTCCCGTCCATCCGCGTCAGCGTTCGCGGCAGACGTACAGAGACGGCGATATTTATTTGTAGGTCCTCCAGAGACACGTTCGCTGTATGGCAAACACTGTCATGCGGTCCTGGCGACGGTATCGGGCGGTGCCGATCGTGTATCGCATCGGAGTGGCGTTCGTGCTCGGCTCGGTGTTCGGGCTCGTCGTTGGGCAGCCGGCGACGGCGCTCCAGCCGCTCGGCGACCTGTTCGTGAACCTCCTGAGCATGCTCATCGTGCCGATCGTCGTGTTCACGCTGTTGATGGGGGCCCGGCGGCTCTCACCGAGCAACCTCGGGAAGATCGGCGGGCAGGTTGTCGCGCTGTACGCCCTCACCTCGGCCGCGGCGGTCGGCTTCGGACTGCTGGTTGCGAATCTCATCGATCCGGGAGTGAACCTCGAACTGGGTGACGCGGAAGCGCAGACCGCCGAGGCGCCCGATATCGTCGAGGTGATCTTGGGAATCGTCCCATCAAACCCGATCGGCGCGATGGCGTCCGGGGACATCCTCCCGACCATCTTCTTCGTCATCGTGTTCGGGCTCGCGCTGGCGCTCGTCGAGCAGTCCACCGACTCGTCCGACATCCGCGACGGCGTCAAGTCCTTCTACGACCTCGCGGAGGCCGGCGCCGAGGCGATGTTCAAGGTCGTCTGGGGCGTCATGGAGTACGGCGTGATCGGGGTGTTCGCGCTGATGGCGGCGGTGTTCGGCGAGGCCGGCGTCGACGCGATCGTGCCGTTCGCCCTGCTGATCGCCGCGCTGGCGATCGCCGTCGTCGCGCACATCGCGGTCGTTCACCTCGGAATCATCGTCCGGCTGCTCGCCGGACAGTCGCCGGTGGCCTTCCTCGTCGGCGGACGCGACGCGCTGATCACCGCGCTGTCGATCCGCTCGTCGAGCGGCACGCTCCCGGTGACGATGGCCAACGCGGACAACAACTTCCACATCGACGAGGGCGTCTACAGCTTCTCGCTGCCGCTCGGCGCGACCATCAACATGGACGGTACCGCCCTGTATCAGGGCGTCGCGGCCGTCTTCGCCGCGAACCTCGTCGGCGTCCAGCTGTCTCTCGCAGAGCAGCTGACGGTCGTCCTCGTCGCCGTGCTGGCGAGCGTCGGCGCGGCGGGCGTCCCGGGGACCGGGCTCATCATGCTGACGCTCGTGTTAACCCAGCTCGGACTCCCGCTCGAGGTCGTCGGGTTCGTCGCGGGCGTCGACCCGATCTTGGACCGCATGCGGACGATGACAAACATCAGCGGCGACCTGGCGGTCACCACGATCGTCGCGAAGTGGAACGACGCCGTCGACTTCACGCAGGGCGCGTGGGTCGGCGAGAGCGGCGAGCCCGGCGTCGCCGCTGGGGACGATTGAAAAAGGGAGAAAATCGGACCGACCGAGCGGTCGGCGTCGGCAGTCGCCTCAGTCGTCGGCCGGCGCCGCGCCGGAGCCGTCGTCGGCGTGCTGCTGTTTGACCCACGAGAGCTTGCCGCCGGCCGCGAGGATGTCGCGCTCGCGCTCGGAGGCGTCGAGGTCGGCGGTGAACTCCCACTCGCCGTTGACGCTCACGGTGAACTCCTCCTGCCCGGAGGCGACGCCCGCGGGCACGTCGTCGACGATCTGGAGGTCGTCGCCCTGGTCGATCTTCTCGTACGTCTCCGCGTCGATCGCGAGCGGGACGATACCGAAATTGAACAGGTTCGCCTTGTGGATGCGGGCGAAGCTCTGCGCGAAGACCGCCTCGATGCCGAGGTACATCGGGCAGAGAGCGGCGTGCTCACGCGAGGAGCCCTGGCCGTAGTTCTCGCCGGCAACGAGGACGCCGCCGTCGGCGTCGAGCGAGCGCTGCGCGAAGGTGTCGTCGACGCGCGAGAGCGTGAACTCGGAGAGCTTCTCGATGTTCGAGCGGAACTTCAGGATATCCGCGGTCGCCGGGATGATGTGGTCGGTGGTGATGTTGTCCTCCATCTTGAGGAGGGCCTCGCCGCCGTCCACGTCGATCCCGTCTTTGAGCGGCACGTCGCCGATGTTCGGGCCCTTGACGAGGCCGTCGTCGATCGCCTCGTCGGGCGAGATGATGTCGGAGTCGGACTCACCCATGCCGGGGCCGTACTTCGTCCCCATCTCGAGGCCGGGCGCCTCGAGGTCGCCGAGGTCGTCGGCGAGGTCGCGCGGGTCGACGATCTTTCCGGTGATGGCCGCCGCGGTGGCGACCTCGGGCGAGCAGAGGAAGACGGAGTCGTCTTCGATGCCGGAGCGACCCTCGAAGTTGCGGTTGAAGGTGCGCAGCGAGACGGAGTCGGAGGCGGGCACGTGACCGATGCCGATACACGCGCCGCACGTCGCCTCGGAGAAGTTGACGCCGGCCGCCATCATCTCCGCGGTCCAGCCCTCGCGGGCCAGCATCTCGGAGGCCTGCTTGGAGCCGGGCGCGACGATCATCTCGGTGCCCTTGGAGACCTCGCGGCCCTCCAGCATCTTCGCGCTGGGGAGGATGTCCTCGTAGGCGCCGTTCGTACAGGAACCGACGATGACCTGCTCGACGTCGGTGCCCTCGTACTCGCTGACGGGGGCGACGTTGTCGGGCATCGACGGCGCGGCCACGAGCGGCTCGAGCTCGCCGAGGTCGACTTCGATGGTCTCCGCGTACTCCGCGTCGTCGTCGGGCTGAAGGTCGACGTACTCCTCCTCGCGGTCCTGGCGCGCGAGCCAGTCCTTCGTCTTCTCGTCGGTCGCGAAGATCGAGGAGGTGGCGCCGAGCTCGGTGCCGAGGTTCGTGATCGTGGTCCGCTCGGGGATCGTGAGCTTCTCGGCGCCGGGGCCGGTGTACTCGAAGATCTTGCCGACGCCGCCCTTGACGGTCAGCTCGCCGAGCAGGTGGAGCGCCACGTCCTTGGCGGTCGCCCACTCGGGGAGCTCGCCCTCCAGGTGGACGTTGACGACTTCCGGCATCTCGACGTAGTAGGGGCCGCCGCCCATCGCGACGGCGATGTCGAGCCCGCCCGCGCCGATCGCGAGCTGGCCGAGTCCGCCGGGCGTCGGCGTGTGCGAGTCGGAGCCGAGCAGCGTCTTGCCGGGCGCCGCGAAGTTCTCCTTGTGGACCTGGTGGCAGATGCCGTTGCCGGGCCGGGAGAAGTACGCGCCGTACGTGCCGGCCGCGGAGCGGAGGAAGCGGTGGTCGTCGGTGTTCTTGAAGTCGAACTGGTACGTCTGGTGGTCGCAGTACTGCGCGGCCAGCTCCGTCTGGACCTCGTCCAGATCGAGCGCCTCGAACTGGAGCCACACCATCGTCCCCGTGGTGTCCTGCGTCAGCACTTGGTCGATCTCGATACCGATCTCCTCGCCGGGCGTCAGCTCGCCCTCGACGAGATGGTCATCGAGGATTTTCTCAGTAATCGTCTGTCCCATATCACGCAAAGATGGCTCTCCCGTGGATATAAAACCCGCGAGTTTTTTGCAAGATCGACCGTGTTAGATCGGGAGAAGCGGCATTTATTACTGAATGATCGGCGTGGTATCACTACCCATGAGAGAAATAGGCGTAACGAGTGTATAAGGCCAATAAAGGCCCATACCTCCCGAAATCAGTGGTTTGAGCGAGACCGCGATCGGGGCGATCGGCGTCGCGGTCGCGGGCGACACCGTTTAGTCTCGCCCGCGGGTCCGGTCGAGCATGTTCGACTCGGGAGCGACGGTCGCGGCGGCGCTCGACGCGGGCGGCGCCGACCTCAGCGAGGCACAGCGACAGCCGAACGGTGTCGACCTCACCGTCGGCGCGGTGTTCGAGCAGACGGAACCGGGCGCGATCCGCCGCGACGGGAAGCGGGTCGGCGAGCGCGAAGAGCTGGAGCCGGAGGACGGGGCGTACCGGCTGGACCCGGGCACGTACGTGGTCCGGTACGGCGAGCCGGTGCGGATCCCCGACGAGCGGATCGGGTTCGTGCTCCCGCGGTCGACGCTGCTGCGCAACTCCTGTACCCTCGACACCGCGGTCTGGGACGCGGGCTACGAGGGCGTCGGCGAGGGGCGCCTCGACGTGGGTCACGCGATCGAAATCGAGCCGGGGGCGCGGATCGCCCAGCTCGTGCTCGCGACCGCCGACCACGACGGGACCTACGACGGGGAGTATCAGGGGGAGCGGCTGTAGGTCGATCGGCGACGGCGCTCGCGGCGATCGCTGCCGCTGGCGGTGACGCGAGACCGCGTATCGGACGCTGAGAGTCGCCGGCGCGAACTGGACGCTGAGAGTCGCCGGCGCATACCGGTCGCTCTCGGGTGGTAAAGGAACGAACGGCACGCCCGTGCCGGAAAAAGTGGCACGGGCGTGCCGTTCAGTAGGTCCCCGCTGACGCTTCGGCCCTCCAAGCGAAGCGTCACCTGAAATAACCGGTGGAATCCACTTAAACGTGCCGGGGGCGGCAGAGCTGTCGTATTAGGAACCGGCGAGATCTTCACAACACCGGGTCGGACGGGGTCCGGTCACTGCTTCGCCGGGTGGTCGTCGCGGAGCCGCGACTGGCCCGGACCGAGAAGCCGTTCGCGGAGGGTCCCGTCGCCGCGCGGCGACGCTCCCGCGTCGTCCGGGTCGGGGACGAGTCCGCGCTCGCGGAGTTCGGGGACGACGAGATCGACGAAGTCGGTCAGCGAGTCGGGGCGGACGACCTCCTTCACGTTGAAGCCGTGGACGCCGACCGACTCGTGCCAGTGCTCCAGCTCGTCGGCGACCTGCTCCGGGGTTCCGACGATCGTCGGTGAGGTGGTGCCGAGCCCGCAGAACTCGGCGACCTCGCGGACGGTCCACTCGCGGTCCGGCTGGGCCTTCGTGAACGCGTTCATCGTCCCCTGTATCGCGTCGGTCTCGATGTGTTCGACCTTCTGGTCGGGGTCGAGCTCCGACAGGTCCATGTCGAGGAACCCCGACAGGAGCGCGAGCGTCGCCTCCACGTCGACGTGGTCGGTGTACGCCTCGTACTTCGCCTCGGCGGCCGCCTCCGTCTCGCCGACGACGGGCACGACCCCGATGAAGAACTTGAGGCTCCCGGGGTCGCGCCCGTGCTCGGCCGCGCGCGATTTCACGTCCGACACGTACTCGCGGACGCCCTCCTCGGTCGGCTGGCTGGCGAAGACCGCCTCGGCGTTCGCGGCCGCGAACTCCCGCCCGCGGTCCGACGAGCCCGCCTGGTAGATCACGGGCGTGCGCTGCGGCGAGGGCTCGCAGCCGTGGGGGCCGGGCACCGAGAAGTGCTCGCCCTCGTGGTCGATCGCCGAGACCTTCTCCGGGTCCGTGTACCGGCCCGCCTCGCGGTCGACCTCGACGGCGTCGTCGTCCCACGACTCCTCCCAGAGCTTGTAACAGACGTCGAGGAACTCGTCGGCCCGGTCGTAGCGCGTCCGCTTGTCCATCCGCTCCGACAGTCCGAGGTTCTCGGCGGCCGACTGGAGGTAGGAGGTGACGACGTTGATCGCGACCCGGCCGTCGGTGAGGTGATCGAGCGTGGAGAACTCCCGCGCGAGCTGATAGGGATGGGTGTAGGTGGTCGAGCGCGTGATCGCGAAGCCGAGGTCGTCGGTCACCTCCGCCATCGCGGGGACGACGAGTTGCGGGTCGCTCGCGGGCGTCTGGACAGCCTTCTCGACGGCCGTCTCGCGGGCGTCGCCGTACACGTCGTAGATCCCGCGCACGTCGGCGAAAAAGACCGCGTCGAAGCCGCCGCGCTCGGCGGTGCGCGCCACCTCGGTCCAGTAGCCGCGGTCGGCGTACTCCGGCGACCGGTCGCCGGGGTAGGTCCACGACCCGGGCGAGACGTGCTCGACCGACGCCATGGTGAAGAGGTTGAGAGACAGGTGGTCTGACATGGACCGCAGTACGCGATCGGCGGGTAATACCCCACAGAAAGGGGCGGCACTTGTCGGCGTCGGAGACGCGTCGGCCGAGAGCGGCGAGAGAGGGGGATCCGGGCTACGGCGACGGCGCCTCCGGCGAGGAGACGTACGCGGCGAAGTCGGAGGTGGTGATGATCCCGATCGGTTCGTCGCCGTCGACGACGGGGACGTGGTGGAACCCGTGTTCGACCATCGTCGCGGCCACCGCCGAGACGGAGTCCTGCGCGCCGGCCGTGATCGGGTCCCGAGTCATGTACCGCTCGACGGTCGTCTCGGCCTTCGGCTGGCTCTTCGCGACGATGTCGACGAAGTCGGTCGTGGTGAGGATACCGACTAAGGCGCCGTCGTCGACGACGAGCGCCGAGCTGATGTCGTTGTCGAGCAGCACGGCCGCCGCGTCCTCGACCAGCGTGTCCGGCGTCACCGTGTGAATCTCGCTCGTCATCAGCCGTGCGACGAACACGTCTTCGATGTCGTCCATACGTAGGGGTCCGTCCGTCGGCGTATAAAGCGTTGCCACGCGGAACGGCGACGGCGCTCACAGGAACCGCGAGAGCCCGGACTGGCGGCGCGGGCCGTCGCCGTCGGGGGCCGCGACCCACGCGGTCCGCTCGTCGCGGAGGCGGTCCCGGTCGGTCGCCGGGGGATCCGCCGGCACGTACTCGTCACAGGGCGCGCCGCAGTCGCGGCCGGGATCGACCACCCGGTCGAACCGCTCGCAGTACGGGCGCCCGTCGGCGGTCGTCGTCGCGCGGGCGCAGGCCGGCGGGTCCGGGCGCCATCCCTTCCCGTAGGCGCGCTCGGCGATCCGGCGCCGTTTCCGCGCCTTCGCAGCGGGATCGACGAGCGTCACGTCGGTCCGGAGCGCGCGCTCCTCGCGGATCTCGACGCCGGGCGCGGCGGGGTCGAGCGGGGTCGGCTCTCGGACGACTTCGCGTTCCCCCGTCTCGGGGTCGAACCGCCAGACGCCGATCGCCTCGGGGATCCGGTTGAGGTGCGCGCGGGTGACGTAGGAGGCGGTCGCGAGCACGACCTCGTCGAACAGCCCGAGCGCGGCGTCGTATCGGAGTTGGGCCGCCAGATCGCCGGGCGTCCCGAGGTCGGGCTTGTTCTCGATCGCGGTCAGCGAGCCGACCCAGTCGTCGGGGTAGCGGGCGGTCGCGCGCACGACCGGCCGCCCGTCGCGGCGCTCGCGCTCGAGGTAGCCGATCTCGGCCGCGCGCTCGGCGGCCGCCTCGGCGCGGTCCGGCGGGAGGTCGAACGCCCGCGTGAGGGGGACCGCTTCCCCGGGCCCGACCGCCGCCTCGATCGCGGGGTCCGGGATCCGGTCGGGCGTGATCGCCGCGCGCCGGTCGAAGTTCGGGCCGGGCGTCAGCACGCAGACGTCGACGATCCGGCCGCCGGGGTTCTCGATCCCGGCCCCGAGCTGACGGGCGACGACGCGGGTCGGGGATTCGAGCGCGGCGCACAGCGCCAGCTCGAACCGGAACTCCATGGGAGCGGAAGGGGCGCGGACGGGTAAAGCGCGTCGGCGCCGGCGGGGGAGGGGACGACCGGAGGGCGGACCCCTCCGCGGTCGAAACCGGTATTCCCCGCCGGCGCCAACGGCGACCATGCGCCGGGTCACCCGGAACCTCCTCGTCGCCATCGCCCTGATCGCCGTCGCCCTGCTCGCGCTGGGGGCGCTCCCGAGTTACCTCGGGAGCGGCGACCCCTACTACCTCACCGCCGAACCGATCGAGACGAACGAGACTGCGGCCGACGTGAACAACGTTTCCGACCGGCGGTACCCGTACCTCACGGGCGCGATCGCGAGCGACGACGGGCGCTCCGAGGGGTATCAGACCGGTCCGTACGGCGTGAAGGAGTGGTTCACCCACACCCCGTTCGACGAGGTCGACGCGCTCACTCAACAGGTACCGGAGGCGGCGACCGACGACGGGGTCCGCGTCCGCCGCGACGGGCGGGTCTACCACGTGGAGGTGGTACAGCCGTGAGCGACGACCTCCGCGACTGCGGCGACCTCGCCGACCTACCGGCCTTCGACGACGGGCGGACCCACTCGCTGCCCGGCGAGCCGGAGTGGCCGGTCCGGGAGGTCGCCGTCGAGTACGACCCGGGGTGGTTCGTCGGCGGGTACGACCGCGTCGAGCAGCCCGACGGAACGGAGAAGAAGTACTACTGGGCGGAGCTGTCGCCCGCGACGGTCGTGATCGCGGTCGCCGACGACCGGGTGCTGTTCGTCGAGCAGTACCGCCCGACCGTGCGGAACACCCAGTTGGAGCTCCCCGCGGGGATCGTCGAGCCCGGCGAGTCGTACACCGCCGCTGGCGCGCGCGAACTCGCCGAGGAGACCGGCTTCGCGCCGTCCTCGACCGCGCTGCTCCAAGAGGTGTGGTGTTCGACCGGAGTGCTCCGGCACAAGCGCGGCTACGTGTTCGCCGAGGGGTTGGACCCGGTCGACGTCGACCACGACAGCAACGAGTTCCTCGTCCCGCGGACGGTCCCGGTCGACGAGGCGCTGGAAGTCGCCCGGGAGCCGCCGACGAACGACGCGACGCTGGAGGGGTTGCTGTTGGCCGAACACGAGGGGCTCCTGTAGAACTCGACGCGCGTCCAGTTCCCCGCGCCGACGGGGAGGTATTAGTCGTCTCGGTCCCAGACTCAGCCCATGAGCCGGACCTCGGACCAGTCGGTGTTGCTGTCGGACGACCCCCCGCTCGACCTCCGCCTCTCGGACGCGGAGCTGGAGAACGCCCGCGGTCGCATCGTCTCCTTCATCGCGGATCTCGTCGACGACGCGGGCGCAGAGGGCGCCGTTCTCGGCCTCTCCGGCGGGATCGACTCGACGCTGACCGCCCACCTCGCCGTCGAGGCGCTCGGCGAGGACGGCCTCCACGGGATCACCATGCCCGCCGAGGTGAACGATCCGGACGTGATGAGCGACGCCGAACGCGTCGCTCACGACCTCGGGATCGAGTACGACGTGGTCGAGATCCAGCCGATCGCGGAGTCCGTCTTCGACGCGGTCCCCGAGGCCGCCGACGACCGCATGGCGACGGGCAACGTCTACGTCCGGACCCGCGCGGTGGTGAACTACTTCGTCGCCAACGCCGAGAACCGGGTCGTGCTGGGGACCGGGAACCGCGCGGAGGCGATGACGGGCTACTTCACGAAGTACGGCGACCAGGCGGTCGACTGCAACCCCATCGGGAACCTGTACAAACAGCAGGTGCGCCAGCTGGCCGCCCACGTCGGCGTCCCCCGCGATCTGGTGATGCAGGAGCCGACGGCCGGCATGTGGGAGGGCCAGACCGACGCCGAGGAGATGGGGCTCGACTACGACACCGTCGACGCGATCCTGGCGGTCCACGTCGACGGCGGGCTCTCGCGGGCGGCGACGGTACGGGAGCTCGACGTGCCCGAGGAGGCCGTCGACCGCGTGGTCGAGCTCTCCGAGCGCAGCGCTCACAAGCGCTCGATGCCGCCCGCCCCCGAACGCTAGGCGTCGGTTGCGCGGGAAACGGGGGAGACGGCGTGAACCGGAAAAGTCGATCGGTGGTTTCAGGCGTTCTGTGCCCGTTCTTTCGCGACTTCGGCGATCCCGGCGTTCGCCGAGCAGTTCGGACACGCGTGTATCCGGCCGCGGGCGTCGGAGAACACCCGGGCGAATCGTTCGGAGACGTGCGCCTCGCAGTGCTCACACGTCGGCATAGTGGGGAGCGGTATCGTGGATCATGTTCGGTACGTATTCACTTGGTGCTACGGCCTCAAGACGCCTTTCCGAATTCTTTCCCAAATTCGACCCAAATCGGGAGCAGAGAGCGACGAACGCCGGGTGAGCGGCGATCCCGAAAGAGAGCGAGAGGAGAGACCGACGGGGACCGAAAATCGACGAGCGGACGCGTCGACTGCGGTCAGAAGTCGCGGAGCGCTTCGAGAACGTCGTGTGCGGAGCCGTCGTCGATGACCTCGCGGGCCGCCTCGAGGCCGTCCTCGATCGAGTCGGCGTCTCGGCGGGCGTAGATCCGGAGCGCGGCGTTGACCGCGACCGCGTCGGCGAAGGGACCGTCGCGCTCGCCGGTCAGCACGTCCTCGGTGATCTCGGCCGATTCGACCGCGACGTCGTCGACCGCGAGGTCCGCCTCTTCGAGGTCCATCCCGTACTCTGCGGTCTCGATCTCGAAGTCGTCGAAGGAGGCGCCCTCGCTGCCGGCGTCTCCACCTTCGGCTTCCTCTCCGCCCGCGGCGTCCCACTCGGCGACCTTGGTGTAGCCGGGGCGCACGTCGTCGTACCCCTCCATCCCCTGGAACATGAGGACGCGGTCGAGGTCGTGGAACTCGCTTTCGACGAACGTGTCGACCACCTTCTTCGCGAACGCGAGGTGGTAGAAGGAACCGAGGTGGACCGACGCCCCGGACGGGTTCGCCAGCGTCTCGATCGTGTTGACGAACGTGCGGACGCCCATCTGGTCGCGGCGGTCGAACAGGTCGTCGATCGCGGGGTTGAACGCGGGCTGGTAGTAGAAGCCGAAGCCGGTCTCGTCGACCATGTCGGCGGAGTCGCCGGGCGTCAGCTCGGTGTGGACGCCCAGTTCGTCCAAGACGTGTTTGTAGGCGTCCTGCTTCTGCGTCGGGACGCGGTCGCCGGAGTGGACGACGACGGGGGTGCCCGCGGCGGCCGCGACGACGCCGGCGGCGACGCCCAGGATCGCGGAGCGTCCCTTGCCGTCGTAGTTGGCGCCGCAGTCGACGGGGTCGGCGTCGGGCTCGGCGTACTCGACGCGCTCGCACATCACGTCGACGTACGCGCCCAGCTCCTCGGGCGTGTTCCGCTTCCAGCGGTTCGCGAGCCAGAACGCCCCGAGCGTCGTCGGGTCGGGCTCGTCCGCGAGGATGCGCTCGAACGCCTCGGTCGCCTGCGCGCGCGTGAGGTCGTCGGCCGACTTGTGACCGGAGCCGCAGACCTCGGTCATCAGCCGTTTGAGGGGCCAGTCGCCGAACTCCTGAGTCGCCTGAGCCATACGCCTCGTTCGGGACCTCGGGCGAAAAGTCCCTCGCTCGGCTCCCGAGCGCTGGGAACGGAGCGACCGGGACAGGTTCGCAGACGAGTTCGCGGATGAGTTCGCGGACGGGACATCAGACGACTGTCGCGCGACGCGACGGCGACGCGCGCGAGCGACGACCGGGGCGAACCGGCCGTCTCGCACCGGCTCCGTGGTACTCGATCACACATTATAAATAGACGATCGTAGCCTTTCGAGATCTAATAAGCCCGATATAGTGTATTCTGACGCCATTAGGTTCTGTAACTAGCCTCAAAAGGCGTTAGAGTTATATGTTCGTCCACCTAGTGAACAGTTGTTCCCGATGACGTCCAAATCCGTCGCCACCGCGCTCACGCTGTATCGCGCCCGCACACTGACGCTCGAACAGGCCGCCACGGTCGGCGGCTGCTCGACGGCACAGCTCGAAGAGAGCGCCCGGGCGTTCGCGCCGACGCCGGGTGAGTCTCCCGCTGACGACTGACGGTTCCGCCAACGACGACAAGTCCGACCGTCCGTCCCCGCTGACGACCGATCGGTCCGGGTGCTCGGCCCTACCGAGCCGTCTCCACCCTACCGAGCCCCTCCGAAACCCGTAGGTAGGCGCGGCCCCTAATCGGCGTAATGAGTCTGGACGCCGACTGGCGGACCGATCTCGACGCGGTCGACGCGGCCCTCATCGACGACTACCAGAGCGGCTTCCCCGTCGAGTCGCGCCCGTTCGAGCGGGTCGCCCGCGAGGTCGCGGCGGAGACGGGCGTCGACGTCGACGCCGACGCCGTCCTCGACCGCGTCCGCGACCTCCGAGAACGGGGCGTGTTCCGGCGGTTCGGGGCGGTTCTCAACCCGCCGGTCATCGGCTCGTCGACGCTCGCGGCGGTGCGCGCCCCCGAGGACCGGTTCGACGAGGTCGCCGAGGTCATCAACGGCTATCGGCAGGTGAACCACAACTACCGGCGCGACCACGAGTGGAACCAGTGGTTCGTCGTCACCGCCGGTTCGCGGGAGGCGCGCGACGCGATCCTCGCCGAGATCGAGGAGCGGACCGGCTGCGAGGTGCTGGTCCTCCCGATGCTCACCGACTACTACATCGACTTGGAGTTTCCCGTCGTCAACGGCGACCGATTCGCGCGCGAATCACTGGAATCGACCGACGTCTCCGCCACCCGCATCTCCGAGAACGCCCGCGGCGATCTCACGTCCCTCGACGGCGACCTCCTCCTGGCGATTCAGGACGGCCTCCCGCTGTCTTCGACACCCTACGCCGACGTGGCGAGCGAGCTCGACGCCCCCCTCGACGAGGTGCTCGCGGCGGTCGATCGCCTGCTCGCCGACGGCTGTATCAAGCGGATCGGCTGCGTCGTCAACCACGTCGTCACCGGCTTTACGAACAACTGCATGGTGGTCTGGGACGTGCCCGACGACGAGTTGGACCGGCGGGGCGAGGCGGTCGGCAGCCTCCCGTACGTCACGCTGTGTTACCACCGGCCGCGCCGGAGCGAACAGGACTGGGAGTACAACCTGTTCACCATGATCCACGGCCGCGAGGCCGAGGCGGTCGACGCGAAGATCGACGAGCTGGCGGCCGATCACCTCCCGTTCCCGCACGAGCGGCTCTACTCGACGGCGACGCTGAAACAGACCGGCGCGCGCTACGAGGACCTCGTCGCGGACGGGGAATAAGGAAGAATCGGAGAGAGGAACCGGAGCGCGGCTCAGTCGTCGCCGAGGACGGTCGTCTGGTCCTCCGCCGTCGGATCCGCGGCGACGAACTCGTCTTCACCGCCCAGCCCGCTACCGGCGCCGAGGCGGTCGAGCGCGTCCGCGCCCATGACCGCGACGACGACGAAGCCGACCTTCGAGACGACGTCGAGGTAGACGAACACGAGCATCTCCGTCGCGGGCGTCAACAGCCCGAGCCCGGTGGGCGCGAGCAGCCACACGACCGGGTACAGCGTCCACAGCACCACCGTGATGTTCCGGAGCGTGCCGAAGACGGCGCGGACCCGGTCGCCCTCCGCCGAGGCCGACCGCGGGAGGGAGACGAGGAGCCCGTAGACGAGCCCGAGGTACGCGACCCCCGCGACCCCGAAGGCGACCCACGAGACCGTTCCGGTCGTCGCGGCGGCGGCGATCCCGCCGGCGATGATCACCACGTCGACCCCGATCAGCCCGGCGAGCACGCGCCTGGACGGACGGGCGAGCAGCCCGAGGTACAAGAGCAGGAGCGGCGTCGTCAGGAGCCAGTCGACGTACCGAGCGATATCGAGCTCCCCGGTCGACAGCGAGACGCTGCCGAACCCGAGCGCCATCAGGAGGTACGCGAGCGCCGCGATACCGGTGACCCCGGCGAGCGTGGCGTAGTAGACCGCGTGCGACTCGCCCGTCTCCGAGGACCGAGAGAGCCACGCCCACAGCGGGGGGACCGTGCCGGCGCCCATCGCGAGGACGCCGATCCACGCCCAGACGGCGGTGTCGGCGAGCATCTCAGTTCACCCCCTCCCCGCCGGCGTCGACGGAACCGTCTCCGCCCTCGTGCGGGAAGTCGAAGGAGCCGTCGTCGCCTCCTCCGTCGACGCCACCGTCAGAGACCGCGGCGGCGCCGTCGCGGTCGGTTCCGCCGATCGCGGCGTCGCCCGCGGCGCCGCGTCCGGCGCCGAGACCGTTGCCGTCCGCGAACTCGAAGTCCTCGACCGCGTCGCGTAGCGCGATCGCGCGGTCGGAGAGCGACTCGGCGGCGGTCTCGACCGCGCCGAGGGTCTGTTCCTGTTCGTCGACCGCGCCGGTCACGTCGCCGGCCGCGCTCGCGGTCTGTGCGCTGATCGCGGAGACGTCCTCGACGTGCCCGACCACCGCGTCGACGGAGTCGGCCTGCGTCTCGGTCGCTCGGGTGATCTCGGTCATGCTCGTGTCGGTCCGCTCGGAGGCCTCCGCGAGGCGTTCGAGGGCGTCGATCGAGGTCTCGACCGTGTCGACGCCGGCGGAGATCCGCTTCTCGGTTCGCTCCATCGCGTCGGCGCCCGTCTCCGCGCGCTCCTGGACGGAGTGGATCCGGGCCTCGATCTCGCTGGCCGACTCCTGCGTCTCCTCGGCCAGCGCCTTCACCTCCTCGGCGACGACCGCGAAGCCGGCGCCGTCCGCGCCGGAGCGGGCCGCCTCGATCGAGGCGTTCAGCGCGAGCAGGTTCGTCTGCTCGGCGATCTCCGAGATGGTGTCGACCACCTCGCCGATCTCCTCGACCTCCTCCGCGAGCGCCTCGACCTCCGCGGTCGTCTCGGCGGTCGTCTCCTCGACCGCGTCCATCTCCGCGAGCGCCTCCTCTGCGGCCTCGCGGCCCTCCTCGCCGACCGCGGCGGCGTGCTCGGCGGTCTCGGCCACGTCGGTGACGGTGGAGGCGACCTCCTCGGCCGAGGACGCGAGGTTCTCGGCCTCGTCGGTCGCCGCCCGCAGATCGTCGCGCTGGGTGCGCGCGCCCTCGGCGATCTCCCCGACCGCCTCGCTCACGGTCCCGGTCGTCGCTCGCAGGCTCTCCGTGCGGTCGTCGACGGTCCCGGCCACGTCGGCGGTGTCCTCGGCGACGGTCGCGACGGAGGCGACCGTCCCCTCCAGCTCGTCGGCCATCTCGTTGAACGCGGCGCCGACCCGCGCCATCGCCTCGTTGTCGATGTCGGAGTCGACCCGCTGGGTCAGGTCGCCGTCGGCGAGCGCGCGCATCGCCGACTCGTACTCGGTCGCCTTGCGCTCGACCGTCTCGGCGCGCTGCGTCGCCTCGCGTCGGGCCCGCTCCGCCTCCTCGCGGGCGTCCTCGGCGTCGTCGATCTCGGACCGGAGCGAGCCGCGCATGGCGTCGAACGCCCGGAACAGCCGCCCGATCTCGTCGGTCCGTCCCGTCTCCAGCCGCACGTCGAGGTCCCCCTCGGCCATCCGCTCGGCCTTGGCCGTGAGCTGCCGCAGGGAGATTACCGTGTTCGATCCGACGGTGACGCCGATGAGCGCGAGCCCGATCACCGTCAACAGCGTCATCCCGACGAGCCCGGAGCGCACCCCTGCGCCCGCGGCCCCGGCCTCCTCCGCGCGGAGGTAGACGATGACCCCGTATGAAACTGAGACCCCCATGACCCCGATCAGCGACAGCGCGAGCTTCGCGCCGTAACTGGACCGGATGCCGGAGGACGATCCCTCTTGCATAGTGTATTGATTTGCAGGGATCGTATTGACATAATAACTGCCACCCGAATATTAGGCGTGATAACGGTGTTCACCGCCGCCTCTCGGTGAGCGCGGGAGGGTCCGGCATGTCGCCGAATGCGGCGGCCGGGCGGAACGCGCCGGGGAGGTACGCGAGCGCGGACGCGAAGTCGCGGTCGACGGGGCGACCCGACCGGGACCAGTACGTTGAGGGCGTCGCCGTCCGCGTGGAGAGACATGGCGAACGCCTTCGACAGACTCGGGTACGGGACGTACAAGCTGGCCGACGGCGAGGAGTGCGTCTCCGGCGTCGCGCACGCGATCGAAACGGGGTACCGACATATCGACACCGCGCAGGGGTACGACAACGAGGCGTCGGTGTCGGCGGGGATCGACCGCACCGACGCCGACCGCGACGACCTGTTCGTCGCGACGAAGCTCTCGACGGACAACCTCTCGTACGACGACGCGACCGCGACGGCGCGGGTGAGCCGCGACCGGCTCGGCGTCGACTCGATCGACCTGCTGTACGTCCACTGGCCGATCGACACCTACGACCCGGAGGAGACGCTGCCCGCGCTCGACGACCTCGTCGACGAGGGGGTCGTCGACCGGATCGGGCTCTCGAACTTCCGGCCCGACCAGCTCGACGAGGCGATCGACCGCCTCGCGAACGACGTGTTCGCCCATCAGGTGGAGTGCCATCCGCTCCTCCAGCAGGAGGAGCTGCGCGAGCGCGCGGCCGAACACGACCACTGGCTCGTCGCCTACTCGCCGATCGCGCGCAACCGCGTCGCCGACGTGGACGTGTTAAAAGAGATCGGCGCGGCCCACGACGCCAGCCCGGCGCGGGTGAGCCTCGCGTGGCTGCTCTCGAAGGAGCGCGTCGCCCCGATCCCGAAGGCGGCCGACTTCGGTCACGTCGAGGCCAACTGGACCGCCCGCGAGATCGACCTGACCGCCGGCGAGATCGCTCGGATCGACGCGCTCGACCGCGGCGAGCGAGTCGTCGACTTCGAGGAGGCGCCGTGGAATCGGGTGTGATCCCCTCCGCGGAGCCGAGAGTGACCCGGCACCGATCCCGGAGTGCTATATATCCGAATAGACCCGTATCACCGGCTATACGCCACTCATAGTCGGTTTTACGTGAATCGCGACCGATCCCGTGAACGTGACCGACACCGAACCCAAGCGCCCCGGACGGCCCGCGCTGCTGGTCGCGACGCCGAGCGCCGACCGGGTGGGACGGTGGCTCCGGACGCTGGCGCTTTTGGCCGGCGTGCTCGGCCTGCTGGTCGGGCTGTTCGCGTTGGAACTCGTCGTCCGGTTGTGATCGACCCCGGTCCCGGCTCCGGGGTCCCGTCCACCGCGTCTCGTCCGGAGCGGAACTGAACGGCCGGCCGCACCGAACCGGACCGCAGACGCCGCGTCGCCTCGGGTTTCACTTTCGCTTTCGGGCGCGTTTTTAAAAGGCGTCGGCACGACGAGTCGGGTATGGCCCAGTCCACGTTCGACGACGACGACCTGTTCGGCGAGGCCGCCGAGGAGACCCGTGCCGAGGTCCGAGAGCACCTGCAGGCCGCGCGCGCGGAGCTTCCCGACCCGGACGACGTGTGGGAGACGGACGCGGACAACGTGCTCGGCGCGCTCAACGCGCTGAAGTCGGCGCTCGACGTCGGCGACGCGGTCGACAGCGTCCGCTCGGCGAAGAAGGCGTACGTGCTCGGCGAGCGCGCCGACGCCTTCGAGGACGCCGACGATTTAAAAGCGGAGATCGAGGAGCTGGAGTCGCTCGTCGGCGATATCGAGGGCGCCGCCGAGGAGGTCGGCTCGCTCACCGGCACCGTCCCCGCGATCCGCGGCGCGCTGCAGGACGCGGCTGAGGCGGGCGAGGACGGGGGAGACGGCGAGAGCGAGGAAGACGAGGAGTAGCCGCGTCCGGTCCCTTTTAAATCGACGCTCGGTCGACGACCGCCGTCGCCAGCTCGGCGAGCGCGTCGCTCGCGAGGTCGAGCAGGACCTCGCCGCGGTCGGCGTCGCCCGCGCTCGGGTCGCCCACCACGCCGTTGTCGGTGAACTCGTCCGAGTCGTGCGCGAGGTTCACGCCCGAGACCCACTCGCCCCACCGGTCGGCGGCGCCCTCGCGGGCCGCCTCGATCCGGTCCTCACGCACGAGACGGGGGTTCGTCGCGCGCAGCAGCGCCGTCTCCAGCGGGCCGGCGTGGCCCATGTCACCAGTGTGCTCGCCGACCGCCTCGAACCAGGTGAACGCGACCGCGTAGCCGTCGTGGGCTTCGTCGCGCGAGAACCGGCGGGCGACCTCGGCGAGCGCCTCCACGTTGCCGCCGTGCCCGTTGACGAACACCACCCGGTCGATCCCGTGGTGCGGCAGCGACTCGGCCGCCTCGCGGACGTACGCCCGGAACGCCTCCGGCGAGACCCACATCGTCCCGTCGAACGCGCGGTGCTCCTCGGCGACGCCGACGGGGATCGGCGGAGCGACGGCGACTTCGCCCGCGGCGGCGGCGGACCGTTCGCCCGCCGCCTCGTAGGCCGCCGCGCCCGCCTCCGCGACCGCGACCGCGTCGAGGGTGTCGGTCCCGAGCGGGGCGTGGGGGCCGTGCTGTTCGGTGCTGCCGACGGGCACGAACGCGACGTCGACGTCGGCGTCGCGCACGTCGGTCCAGGTTGCGTCCGCGAGTCGCATACCGGGTCGTCGGTGGGACGCGCCGTATAGGCGACGGTCCGCGGTCGGGCCGGGAGACGGGGCGAACGACGCGGGCCAGGCGGGAGTATTAATCCGACGGGCGGTGAGAGACCAGTCATGAGCAGCGACAACAGGGACCAAGCGCGGGCGTACGGGGTCACGTTCGGGCCGTTGAAACGGGCGCTACGCGAGCACCGGTATCCGGTGTCGGTGGGCGAGCTGATCGAGCAGTACGGCGGGTTCGAGCTGGAGACCGCGGCCGGCGATCGGCGGCTGGAGTCGGCGCTCCAGCGGTGCGAGGCGACGACGTTCGCCGAGCCGTGGGAGGTCCGGGACGCGATCCTCGCCGGGCTCGACGACGAGGCAGTGATCGGGTATCACGGCGAGCCGGCGACGGGTTATGACGGCGGTGAGGGTGACGACGACGCGCCGGAGATCGACCGGGCCGGCGACTGGAGCCGGTTGTCCGAGTAGCCCGCCGCCCTCGGCGCCTCAGTCGTCGTCGCTCTCGGCGTCCTCGACCAGCTGCGCGGTGCGCTCCTGTGCGCGATCGATGAACTCCTGCGGCAGCTCGTCTATCTCGCCGGCCTGCACGCCCCAGAGGTGCGCGTACAGCCCGCCGTTGTCCAACAGCTCGTCGTGGGTGCCGCGCTCGACGACCTCGCCGCCCTCTAACACGAGGATGGTGTCGGCGTCCTTGATCGTCGAGAGGCGGTGCGCGATCGCGAACGTGGTGCGGTCGGCCGTGAGCCGGTCGAGCGAGCGCTGGATCAGCATCTCCGTCTCGGTGTCCACGTCCGAGGTCGCCTCGTCGAGGATGAGGATGTCGGGGTCTTTCAGCACCGCTCGCGCGATGGTGACGCGCTGGCGCTGACCGCCCGAGAGCTTCACGCCGCGCTCGCCGACCATGGTGTCGTAGCCGTCGGGGAGGTTCTCGATGAACTCGTGCGCCTCGGCGGCCCGCGCGGCCTCGCGGACCTCCTCGTCGGTCGCCTCGAAGGTGCCGTAGGTGATGTTCTCGCGGACGGTCCCGTAGAACAGGTACGACGACTGGCCGACGTAGCCGATCGAGCGGCGGAGCGATTTGAGCGTCACGTCGCGCACGTCCTGCCCGTCGATCCGGATGGCGCCCTCGTCCACGTCGTACATCCGGAGCAGCAGCTTGAGCACCGTCGACTTCCCGGCGCCGGTCGGCCCTACCAGGGCCAGGGTCTCGCCGCCCTCGACCTCGAAGTCGATGTCGGAGACGATGGTCTCCTCGTCGTACCCGAAGCTCACGTCGTCGTAGACCACGTCGCCGTCGCCGACGGTCAAGTCCTCGGCGTTCGGGTCCTCGGCGAGCCGCGAGGGCTCGTCCATCAGCCCGAATATCCGGGCGGAGGAGGCGCGGGCGCGCTGGTACATGTTGATTATCTGTCCGAACTGCGCCATCGGCCAGATGAACCGCTGGGTGTAGAGGATGAAGACGACGAACATCCCGACCGAGAGCTCGCCGGTGAACGGCCCCGGCGGGGTGTCCTGGAACACCCACAGCCCGCCGACGATGAACGTGAGCACGAAGCCGATGCCGGCGAGCACGCGGAGCCCGGGGAAGAACTTGATCCGAGTGCGGATCGCGTCCCAGTTGGCGTCGAAGTAGTCCATCGACACGTCGTCGACGCGGTCGGACTCGTACGGCTCGGTGTTCGACGACTTGATCACCTGGATGCCGCCGAGGTTGTTCTCGAGCCGGGAGTTCATCTTCCCGACCGACGAGCGCACCTCGGCGTACTTCGGCTGGATGATCTTGATGAACAGGTAGGTGAACCCGCCGATGACCGGGACCGGGAGGAGCGCGACCAGCGCGAGCTGCCAGTTGATCCAAAAGAGGAGCACGCCGATCCCGACGACCATCACGGACAACCGAAACAGGGAGTTCATGCCGTCGTTTAAGAATCGCTCAAGCCGGTTCACGTCGTTCGAGAGGATGGACATCATCTCCCCGGTCTGCTTATCCGAGAAGAACTCCATGTTGAGCCGCTGCATCTTGTCGTAGGTGTCGGTCCGCACGTCATG
Source organism: Halorubrum lipolyticum DSM 21995 (assembly GCF_000337375.1). Lineage (GTDB taxonomy): Archaea > Halobacteriota > Halobacteria > Halobacteriales > Haloferacaceae > Halorubrum > Halorubrum lipolyticum. The sequence continues at coordinate 48,315 of NZ_AOJG01000019.1, forward strand.
TTGGATGTTCTGCGCGAAGGCGTTGAAGCCCCAGTTGCGGATCCAGTGGAAGCCGGCCCCGATACCGAACGCGGCCCCGATGACGGCGATGGTGAACCAGAACTGCTCGGTCTGGCCCGTGGGGAGCCACGCGTCAGGGAGGACCACGAGCGGGATCTGCTCGCTGAACAGCGCGTCCTCGTAGAACACGGCGTCGATAGCGATTCCGAGCATCAGCGGCGGGAGGAGGTCGAGGAGCCGCGCGAAGACGCTGGCGAAGATGCCGACCGTCACCTGCGGGAGGTAGTCGCGACCGTACGCGAGGAACAGCCGTTTCATCGGGTTCTCGATCTTGTCCCGCTGTTCCTCGAAGGGGTCGTCTTCCTCCCAGTCGGCGCTACTCATTACCGTCTCCTATCGTATCGCGCGGCAAATAGGTTTCCTTCGAACCGAAATGCATCGGCGGAAATCTCCGGTAAAGAGCGTCAACGCGCGTGATCGAGAGCACGGAGGAGGTGAGGAGAGCGGAGACGACGCCGGAATCTGGCGCGCGATCAGAGTTCGCGACGCTCCACGTCGGGGTCCACGCCGGCGGCGTCGAGGTCCTCGCGGATGCGCCGCCGGAGGGGGTCCGGGATCCGGTCGCGGGGAACCGGAGCGGCCGTCGCGGCACCCGCGTCCGATTCGGCGGCTCCGTCCGATCCAGAGGCGGGAACCGTCCAGTAGAGGACGCGCTCGGCGGTGGCGTAGAACTCCACGGCGAAGCGGTCGCCCCCGCCGTCGTAGTGGACGCGCGCCGCGTCGCCCTCGGCGCGCCACCCCTCCCGTTCGACCAGCGCGGCGATCGAGTCGTGCACGGTCGTAGTCGGGGCGGCGGACACATGTCGGTGTCGCCGTCGAACCGTGGCACCCGAGAGGATCGTTACTCGCGACTCCGCTCCGTCGTTTCGCCGCTGAGTTCGTCGTCGAGGTCGTCGAAATCGTCGCCGAGAAGGTCCGTGTTCGACAGCTCGTCCCCGCGGCCCCGTTCGATCCGTCGGCGCGCGTCCTCGGGGACCTCGGTCTCCAAGAGCACCTCCAGTTTCGCTTCGAACTCCTCGTCGTCGAGCTCTCCGCGTGCGTACCGGTCCCGGAGGGTGTCGAGCGCGTCGGTCACCGACTCGTCGGCGTCGTCATCGGCCGATCCCGTGGTCCCGTCCGCGTCGGCGTCCGCCTCGACGCCGTCGGGCCAGAGCACGTCGATCACTATCGCGCCCGCGATGCCGAGCGCGAAGGCGGCACCCGCGACGTTCCACCAACCGAGTGCGCCGAACACGATCGACGCCGCGAAACAGACGCCGAACACCGCGTCTTCCGGGTCTCGGCGGACGCCCTCGGGCAGTCGAACCATACGCCTTCGTTGCGGACCGATCTGATAAAACCCGGCGTGCGTCCGTTCCGCCGTCATCGATACCGGTTTACAAATGCCGCTCCGATGAGCGGGCATGTCCCTTCGCGTCACCTTCCTCGGGACGGGCGGCGCCGTCCCGACCACCGAGCGCGCGCCGAGCGCACTGTTCGTCAACCGCGAGGGCGACCGCCTCCTCTTCGACTGCGGCGAGGGGACCCAGCGCGGCATGATGCGACACGGCACCGGGTTCGGGATCACTCACGTCTTCGTCTCGCACCTCCACGGCGACCACGTCCTCGGAATTCCGGGGCTGGTCCAGACGCTCGGGTTCAACGACCGGGAAGAGCCACTGACGATCCACTGCCCGCCGGGGACCGCGGACGACCTCCGCGACCTCGTGCACGCGGTCGGCCACGACCCGGCGTTCCGGATCCGGATCGACGAAGTCTCGCCCGGCGAGGTCGCGCTCGACGCCGACGGCTACGAGGTCCGCGCGTTCGAGACGACGCACCGGACGAAATCCCAGGGGTACGTCCTCGACGAGGACGACCGCCCCGGGCGGTTCGACCGCCCGAAGGCCGAGGCGCTGGGCGTCCCCGTCGGCCCGAAGTTCGGGCGGCTCCACGCGGGCGAGTCGGTCGAGGCCGACGACGGCTCGGTCGTCGATCCGGGGCAGGTCGTCGGGCCGCCGCGGCCGGGGAGGAAGTTCGTCTACACCGCCGACACCCGCCCGCGAGAGGGGACCGTCGCGGCGGCGGCGGACGCCGACCTGCTCGTCCACGACGCCACCTTCGCCGATGACATGGAAGACCGCGCCCGCGACACGGCCCACTCGACCGGCAGAGAGGCCGGGTCGGTCGCCGAGCGCGCGAACGCGAAGCGGCTCGCGCTGGTACATATCTCCTCGCGGTACGCCGCGGACGCGTCCCCGATCCTCCGGGAGGCGCGGGAGGCGTTCGACGGCGAGTGCATCCTCCCCGACGACGGCGACCTGATCGAGGTACCGTTCCCCGACGCCGACGAGTAGGAGGGTCACCGCGCCCCGCGGCCGACATCCCCGTCGCGCTCCGGGAAACCTTGATGGGTCGCGCCGCCGACTGCTCGCGTATGTCCGCAGACTGCGTCTTCTGTTCGATCGTCGACGGCGACATCCCGGCCCGAACCGTCCACGAGACCGACAGCGTGCTGGCGTTCCTCGACGCCAACCCGCTCGCGCGCGGTCACACGCTCGTGATCCCCAAATCGCACGCGCAGCACGTCGGCGACCTCGACGACGACCTCGCGAGCGAGCTGTTCGCGGTCGTGACCGAGCTCACCCCGCGCATCGAGTCGACCGTCGGCGCCGACGGCGCGAACGTCGGGATCAACGACGGCGAGGCGGCGGGACAGGAGGTCCCGCACGTCCACGTGCACGTCATCCCGCGGTTCGAGGACGACGGCGGCGCGCCCCTCCACGCGGTCGGCGGTGAGCGACCGGACCTGTCCGACGACGAACTGGACGCGGTCGCCGAAGCGATCTCCGGGTGAGCGGTCGCCGAGTGAGCGGTCGCGCTCGGCGCATCTCCCCCGTACCGGGCGGCCGACCGGCGACCGGCGTGCGACAGGGTTAACAGCGAAACCCCGAGTAGGCGAGCGCATGCAGGCGACGACGCTCGCGCTCGTCGGGGCGACCGGCGGCGCGGGGACGACGCGAACCGCGGTCGAACTGGCGGCGATCGGCGCGCGCGACGGTCGCGACGTGGCGGTCGTCGACGCCGCGTTCACGACGCAGGGCCTCTCCGAGTACGTGTCCGGCCGGATCGGGACCGATCTCACGACGCTCGTCACCGACGAGACCGGCGCGTCGCTGGCGGCGGCGACGTACCCGATCGAACTGGGAGACGGGCATACCGGGAGCGGCGGCACCGGCGACGGCGACGCCCCAAGCCTCCCCGGACGCGCCGACGCGATCCCCTCCCGCGCGCCCTTCGAGCGCGTCGCGCGGGCGAAGACGGCGGAGGCGGCCCGGAAGCTGGAGCGACGGATCGACGAGGCGGCGACGAGCCACGACGCGGTGATCGTGGACGCCGCGCCCGTCGGCTCCAACGAGGCGGTCGCGGGGGTCACGGCCGCCGACCGAACGGCGGCGGTGTTCCCGGCGACGGCGCACGGGCGCGACGCCCTCCAGCGGCTCCGCGGTCGGATCGCCGACGTGGGCGCCGGCCTAGACCGGTCGATCGCGGTCGCGCGGGGCGTCGACGGAGAGGACGCCGCCGAAGCGGAGGGCGAGACCGACGCCGACGTTCGCCTCCCGTCGACCGACCCCGCGATCGCGAGCGCGCCGACGACGGCGACGGGAAGCGGGGCGTACGCGCGCGCCGTCGCGGCGGCGTTCGAGGACGCCTTCGACGCCACGGTCGGGATCGAGTTCGAGGAACCGGGAGTGATCGATCGGCTGCGACCCTGAACCGCGAAGCGAGAGAGCGAGAGAGGAGGGGGACCGAGAGGAGTAGCGACCGCGTCCTTCAGCGGAGCCCGTCGGGCGACCCGAGCGCGCCGCCGAGTACGTCGTCGTCGCTTCCGGCGGACCCGGCGGACCCAGTTCCGAGCGGAGCGGAGCCGGCGACGTGGGCGTCGACCGCCTCGACGATTTCCGACGGCGGGTCGTGGGTCTCGACGTACGTCGCCAGCGCGAAGTCCGCCTCGTCGCCGCCGGTGAGCGCGACCGCCTCGCTGCGGGCGAGCCGGCCGTCCAGCCAGTCGCGGACCACGTCTCGGCGGCTCGGGGCGAGCGGGCAGACCCCCTCGACGCCGCAGCGGTGGAGGGCCTTCGCGCCCGTCATCGGCGTCACGCCGGCCTCGCGGGCGGCGTCGCCGACGCTCCGCCCGGCGGTGTAGGCGTCGACGAGTGTCGCCGTCGCCGCCGGCGTACACGGGAGGTCGCCCGCGTGCTCCGCGAGCCGATCGACGAGCGGCGTCTCCGTGTCGTCCGCGACGGCGACACCCCGGTCGCGCTGGCTCGCGGTCACTTCGAGCCCGTCCGCGATCTCCGACAGCGTCATGCGAACCGATGGCTCGCTCGAAGAGTTAAAACCACCGTACTGCGGCGGGGCAAGGGCGCCAAACACCGACCGATTACCGGTCGGTTCGAGCGCGCCGATCCCGACGATCGACCCGCGATCAGCCCGGGTTTAAGTAAGGGATCGGGCCCGAGTTCGACGTGTGATGAGTGAGGCACGCCCGACCCAGACCCGTTCGCCCCGCACCGAGACCGACGACGCCGCGACCGCGAACCGCGCCGCGACCGCCGACCGCACCGCGGCCACGGAACAGACCGAGACCGCGGACGCCGACGCGCCCGCCGCTCGCGAGACGTGTCCGGAGTGCGGCGGCCGGACGCGCGTCGATTCGGCCGAGCGCGTCTGCGCCGACTGCGGGCTCGTCGTCGAGGCCGACCGGATCGACCACGGCCCAGAGTGGCGGTCGTTCGACGACGACGACGCGAACCCCAAGCGCACCGGCGCGCCGCTGACGCGCTCGCGCCACGACCGCGGGCTCTCGACCGAGATCGGGCGGTCGACGAGGGTCAAGGGTCGCAAACGGCGGCGACTCGCCCGGATGCGGACGCAGCACAACCGCGCGCAGATCTCGACGAAGCGCGACCGTAACAAGGTGTACGCGTACACCGAGATCCGCCGGCTGACCGGTGTCTTGGAGCTCCCCGACAGCGTCCGCGACACGGCCTGCACGCTGTTCGACTCCGCGCAGGACGAGAGCCTGCTCCGCGGGCGGTCGCTGGAGGGGTTCGCGGCCGCGTGCGTCTACGTCGCCTGTCGCACCGCCGACGTGGCCCGCACCGTCGAGGAGATCTGCGGCGAGGCGAAGGCGACGGTAGACGAGCATCAGGCGGCCTTCGACGCGATGAATCGGGAGCTCGGACTGCCGATCGCGCCGACCGGTCCCGCCGAGTACCTCCCCCGGTTCGCGAGCGACCTCGACTGCGACGCCGGCGTGGAGCGCCGCGCCGGCGAACTAGCCGAGCGCGCCGTCGAGGAGGGGATCGCGAACGGCCGCAACCCGGTCGGCGTCGCGGCCGCCTGCCTGTACACAGCGGCCCGCGAACTGGACGCGGAGTGCACGCAACAGGAGGCCGCGGACGCCGCCGGCGTGACCCCCGTGACCGTCCGCCGGACGTACGTCGACCTGACCGAAGAGTGAGGCAGCGGACAGGCGAGAACGGCCCGAAACGACCTCGCTTCTGTGTCGGTTGAAACGAAAGATAATAGCTGTGACGCCGGCGTTCGAGGGGTCCTCCGAGCGCAGGGCGAAAAGGCGACGGCGAGGCCGTCGTTTCGTGACGGTCCGCGCGGGGCGGCCGCGGCGGCGTCAGCGGGACCCGCCGCCGGTGGGGAAACCGGCGGCGGGGGGCCGGCGGCGACCGACCGCGAGGGGGATCGGCGGCGGACGGAGGCCGACAGCGACTGAGGGGGCGGAGGGCAGGGAGGGGGCTGCGACCGCCCGGCGGGCGTCACGCATCTGAATCGAGGGGCGGGTTCCGTTTCTACGTTAGCCGTGGATGGTCCGGATCAAGCGTATAGTCCGTATCAGTCGGACGACCCGCGGCGTGTGCACCGCGCTCACGCCCCGCCGAGCTTGTGCTTGAACGCGAAGAAGACGCGGCGGCCGGTCTCCGTGAGCCGGACGGTGTCGGAGCGCCCCACGTCCTCCAACTCGACGTAGCCGCGGTCGCGGAGCGGCGAGAGCACGTGCGTCTCCAACGCGCGGTACTTCGCCGTCCGGCTCGCGCCCGCCTCGCGGAGGAACGAGAGGTCGCGGTCGCGGGCCCACTCGATCAGGTTCCACTTATCCGTCGTCACGTTGTCGTCGGTGCGTTCGAGGAGTCGACCGAGCACCGCGACCTGATCGGTCGTCGGCGCGTCCATCGGGTACAGGGGGAGGTCGACGGTGCGCTCGACGCCCTCGGTGAGCGGCTCCTCGCGCACGTCGTGGCGGTGACGCTCGGGCTCGACGCTGTAGGGGCGGGCGCCGACGATCATACACGCCATCGCGACGCCGACCGCGGCGATCCGCGGGCCGGTCGAGACGTTGGCGAACAGGCGGTCGCCGTCGTCCTCGCCGGCGCCGTGGCGGGCGGCGACCGTCGTCGTCACGCCGAGCACGTCGTACACGTCGGCGAGTTCGACGGGGAGGGCGCGGACCGACGCGAACTCGGCGGCCGCGGCCCACGCGTCGCGCTGGTAGCCCGTGAGTCGATCGAGGTCGACACCGGTGTCCGCCGGGTCTTCGGCCCCGGCGGTCTCGAAGTCGACCGCGCCGCGGGGGGCGTCGCGGTCCGGGGCGTCCGCGAGCAGGTACACCACGTCCGCGCCGTGGCGGCGGAGGGGCTCGACGATCCGGTCGCGCTCGTGGCCGAGCGGCGCGACGTGAACGCGCCGTTCGGCGACGCTGGGGACCGATGTGTCCATACACTCGCTCCCTCCGGCGATCGCTTAAAAGGTCCGTCGAGGGGTCAACGATCGAGGCCGTCGGGAGACCGTGTCGGCGCTCGGGAGCGGTCCCGACGGCTCCCGTCTGCTCTCGTCTGCTCTCGTCTGCTCCCGAGCGTTCGAGACCGATCGCGTGACGTGGGGACCCATAGCACGAAAACCGTTAAGCCCGGCTGTCGCCTACGAGCGGGTATGAGCGCTGACCGGTCCGCCCTCCGGCGGGCCATCGAGCGCGGCGAACGGGACGGCGGCGAAATCGAGTTCAAGGAGCGGCTGACCCGCGAGGTCCACTTGGCGGAGGGCCGGATGGAGTCGCTCGTGGCCCAGCTCCGCCACCGCGTGCTCTCCGGCGACGGCGAGGCCACCTACGTCCTCGGCGTCACCGACGACGGCGGACTGGCCGGCGTCGCCCCCGACGCCTTCTCCGAGACGATGGACGTGCTCTCGCTTCTGGCCGACGAGGCGGACGCCCACATCGCCGACGTGGAGACGTGGAGCGCCGGCTCCGCGGGCAACGGGAGCGTGGAGGGCCTCGTCGGCCTCGCCACCCTCCGCGACGGCGGGATGTTCGAGACAGACGACGACCACCTCGTGATCGGCACGGCCGGCCACGTCGACCACGGGAAGTCGACGCTCGTCGGCACCCTCGTCACCGGCCGAGCCGACGACGGACAGGGCGGCACGCGCGGCTTCCTCGACGTCCAGCCGCACGAGGTCGAGCGCGGGCTCTCCGCCGACCTGTCGTACGCGGTCTACGGCTTCGAGGACGGCGGCGACGAGCCGGTCCGGATGGACAACCCGCACCGCAAGTCCGACCGCGCCCGGATCGTCGAGGAGGCGGACCGGCTGGTCTCGTTCGTCGACACCGTCGGCCACGAGCCCTGGCTCCGGACGACGATCCGCGGACTGGTCGGCCAGAAGCTCGACTACGGACTGCTCGTCGTCGCCGCCGACGACGGGCCGACGAAGACGACCCGCGAGCACCTCGGGATCCTGTTGGCGACGGAGCTGCCGACGGTCGTCGCGATCACGAAGGCGGACGCCGTGAGCGACGAGCGGCTCGCCGAGGCCGAGCGCGAGGTCGAGTCGATGCTGCGAGACGCCGGCCAGACCCCCCTCCTCGTCGACCGCCACGGGATCGACACGGCGGTCGCTGAGGTCGGAGAGGGCGTCGTCCCGCTCCTCCGCACCAGCGCGGTGACGAAGGAGGGGATCGGGACGCTCGACCGGCTGTTCGAGACCCTTCCGAAGCGGGCGACCCCGGAGCGCGCGGCGTTCCGGATGTACGTCGACCGGAGCTACAAGGTGACCGGCGTCGGCGCGGTGGCGTCCGGCACGGTCAACTCCGGCACCGTGGAGGCCGGGGACGAACTCCTGCTGGGGCCGATGGCCGACGGCTCCTTCCGCGAGGTGGAAGTCAGGTCGATCGAGATGCACTACCATCGGGTTGACAAGGCGACCGCCGGGCGGATCGTCGGTATCGCGTTAAAAGGCGTCGACGAGTCGGAGATCGAGCGCGGGATGGCTCTGGTGCCCCGCGGGAGCGACCCCGATCCGGTCCGCGAGTTCGAGGCCGAGGTGATGGTACTCAACCATCCGACGCGGATACAGGAGGGGTACGAGCCGGTCGTCCACGTCGAGACCGTCTCGGAGGCGGCCGTCTTCGCGCCCGAGGGCGGGCGGCTCCTCCCCGGCGACACCGGGCGAACGACGGTCCGGTTCAAGTTTCGCCCGTACCTGGTCGAGGAAGGCCAGCGGTTCGTCTTCCGGGAGGGGTCGAGCAAGGGGGTCGGGACCGTGCGAGACATCGAGGAGACAGAGACAGACCGGTCAGTAACCCACGACTGAAGCCGTGGGCTTCCTCTTTATTCCTCTGTGATCGGCGCCGCGGTCGGGACGAGGAGGACCGACAGGCGCGGCGGGGAAGACCGGCGAGATCGGCGAGCGCGACCCGCCGCCGTCAGATGTCCGTCGGCCCGGAGGTCCCCGAAGTGGCCGCACCGTCCGGCGGCGAGACGAGCGGCTCGAACTCCCTGTACCGGAAACGGCCGATTATCTCGCCGGAGATCAGCTTGAAGTAGCTGTACAGCGCGCCCTCGTCGAGCGCCGACTTGGTCATCCCCTCGGCCGTCGTCATATCGTACTTACACGGGACCAGGATCGACCTGTCTCTTATACACATCTCTGA
>NZ_AOJG01000020.1 GCF_000337375.1 Halorubrum lipolyticum DSM 21995
CGCTCAGAGATGTGTATAAGAGACAGGGACGTGCATAAGTCCGAACCGGTCGTGGTCGTTCATGTCCCTGCTCACCGTGTCGGTGTGCGGTGCCATGACGACGGTCGTCTCCCAGCCGTCTTCCCGGCGCTCCTCGGCGAGCAGCTCCGTCTCCTCGAGGGTCTGTTCCCAGGCCTCGACGTGCGCCTCGCCGAGTCGCTGTCGCTTTTCTACGAACGGGTCCGGATCGGGAACCATGAGCTATTCGTCCGGTCCCGCAGGGCATAATTCTTTTCGAGTTCGGTCGGCGGTCAGCGCACGCCGAACCCCGTCTCCAGAAGGAACGAGACGCCGAGAACGATGACGCCGGCGAGAAACACCTTGCCGGCCACGCCGATCCGGTCGGTCGGCGCCGGGAGTCGGACCCAGCGGAGCGGCGGGAGCCGTCGGACGATTCCCTCCAGTCGCGTGCCGCGCGCGCTTATCGGCGGTCCCGACAGGTCCTCGATCGACGAAGGCCACAGCCGGACCGTGCCGTAGCCGACCAACAGCCAGCCGCCGACGAACGTCAACGCCTTCCCGCGGACGAAGCCGCCTCCGGTCGCGATTCCGACGGCGAGCGCGACCCCGGTCACCAACGCGGCGAGCGCGACGGCGTACGCGGCGGCGTCCGCCCACGCTCGCGCGAGCGTGGCGAGTCGGTCCCGAGCGGCGCCCATCGGTCAGTTCCGCGCTTCGATCACGTCGGCGGTTTCCCGATACTCCGACTCGTGGCGGTGGCAGTAGCTCAGCCGCCCGCTCTCGCTCACCTGGTGGAACGCCGGCTTGACGCCTTCGTCGACGCCGCTCGCGCCGACGCCGTCACAGACGCTGCCGAACGCCTGGTTGAACCGGTCGAGCGCCTCGGCCTCGTCGTGGTCGCCGGCGGTGTCGGCGACCTCCGTGAGGATCTCCTCGACCTCGTCGGGCACCGCGACATCGCCGAACAGCTCCTCGTACGTGTCGTCCATGGTGGCGAAGCGAGTCTCCATGCCGAACCGCTCGCGGAGCCGCTCGCGGATCGAGCGCTCGGCCCGCATCCGCTCGCGGAGGATCTCGCGGAAGGAGTTGAGGCTGTCCCAGAGATCGTCGTCGAGCTCCTCGTACCCGTCGGGGCGGATGCGGGCCGGACAGCGCGTACTGAACGGACAGCCCGAGGGCGGATACCGCGGGTTCGGCGGCGTGCCGTGGAGCGTGATCCGGTCGCGGCTCGCGGTCGGGTCGGGCTTGGGAATCGCCGACAGCAGCGCGTGGGTGTACGGATTCGCCGGGTCGGTGAACAGCTCCTCCGTCGGGCCGATCTCCATGATGTTACCGAGGTACATCACTGCGACCCGGTCGCAGATATGCCGGACGACCGAGAGGTCGTGTGCGATGAACAGGTACGTCAAGTCGAACTCGTCTTGAAGATCTTCGAGGAGGTTGATGATCTCGGCCTGGACGGAGACGTCGAGCGCCGAGACCGGCTCGTCGAGCACGATGAACTCCGGGTTGAGCGCGAGCGTCCGGGCGATCCCGATCCGCTGGCGCTGGCCGCCGGAGAACTGGTGCGGGTAGCGGTAGTAGTGTTCGGCCTCCAGCCCGACTTTGTCGAGCAGGTCCCTGACCCGCTCGCGCCGCTCCGCCGGGGTCTTCCACTCGTGGACGTCGAGCGGTTCGCGGACTATCTCGCCGACGGTCATCCGGTCGTTCAGGCTGGAGTCGGGGTCCTGGAACACCATCTGGGCGTTCTGTCGCCACTCGTAGAGCTGGTCGCCGCGGATCTCAGTGATGTCGGTCCCGTCGAAGAAGATCTCGCCGTCGGTCGCGTCCTCGAGCTGGATGAGGGTTCGACCGAGGGTGGTCTTCCCGCAGCCCGACTCGCCGACGAGCCCTAGGGTCTCGCCGCGGCGGATATCGAAGCTGACGCCGTCAACTGCCTTGACCGGCCTGTTGTCGAGCAGGCTGCCGCTGTCGTAGTACGTTTTCAGGTCGCGGACCTCGACCATCGTGTCGGACGTCGCGTCAGGTGTCGTGCTCGGTTGTGCGGTGTTAGAACTCATTCGCGCTCACCTCCGTGGGACCGCCCGCGGTGGCGGGCGATCGCCGCCTCGGTCGACTCGTCCTCCGGATAGAGGAGACACGCCGCCGTGTGGTCGTCCGCGGTCTCGTCGACCGGCACCGGGATCGGATGGACCGCTTCGCACTCCTCGAACGCCTTGGGACACCGTGGCGCGAACCGGCAGTACGTCGGCTCCTCGTTCGGCGTCGGAACACTGCCGTCGATCGTCGCGAGCCTCCCGCCCACCTGTCCGCCGGGTATCGAGTTGAGCAATCCCTCAGTGTACGGGTGTTTCGGGTTCGCGAACAGCGGTTCGACGTCGGCGGACTCGACGATCTCGCCGGCGTACATCACGTTGACCCGGTCGGAGACGTCGGCGATCACGCCCATGTCGTGCGTGATGAACATCACCGCGACGTCGCGAGTCTCTTGGATCTCGGCGATCAAGTCGAGGATCTGCGCTTGGATCGTCACGTCGAGCGCGGTCGTCGGCTCGTCGCAGATGAGCACGTCCGGTTCGCAGGCGAGCGCCATCGCGATCACGGCGCGCTGGCGCATCCCGCCGGAGAACTGGTGCGGGTACTCGTTGACCCGCCGCCTGGCGTCGGGGATCCCGACCGCTTCCAACAGATCGGCCGCCTCCTGTGTCGCCTCCTTACCGGTGAGCCCCTGGTGGAGCGAGAGCGATTCTTTGATCTGGTTGCCTACCGTGTAAACGGGGTTGAGGCTCGTCAGCGGGTCCTGAAACACCATCGAGATCCGGCCGCCGCGCATCTTCCGTTGCGCCTCGCCGGAGACCCGAGTGAGTTCGACGAATCCGCGCCGGATCGACGAGGGGTCGCCGGCGTCGCCGTCGAGGACGAAGACGCACTCGTCGCCGCTCGTGAGCCCGACCTCGTCGCCGTACCCGGCCGCGACCACGTCCACGAGGGGGACGTCTGCCGGGTCGGCGTACCCGAACTCGGCCGGCGTCGCGGCGGTCTGATCGAACACGCGCACCGGGTCGTACCGCGACTCGAGGTCGGCGACGGAGACGGTCCGTCCCGAGAACGCGTCGGCGAACGACCGAACGGTGTCGAGGTCGCGGTAGCGGATGCTGCTGCCGCGCAGGACGCGGCCGGGCGACTCGATGAGCCCCATCAGCGACCGGGCGGTGACGCTTTTGCCGCTCCCGCTCTCGCCGACAATCCCGACGGTCTCGCCGGGGTCGATCGTGAAGTCGATCCCGTCGATGGCCCGGATCGTCTCCTTGTCGGTGAAGAACGTCGTCTGGAGGTTGCGGACGTCGACGAGCGACTCGTCGCCGCCCCCGTCGTCGGTCGCGCCGGTCGGCGTGGCCGACGAGCGGTCGTCGGTCGACATCAGGCGCCACCTCCGGCGGTCGCGGCCTCGGCCTCGTCGACGTCGGCCTCCGGATCGATGGCGTCCCGGATGGCGTCACCGAGCGCGTTGAACGCGACGACCACCAGCACGATCGCGATCCCGGGGACGGTCGCGACGTGCCACGAGGAGGTTGCGACGTACGTCCGTCCGCCGTCGATGAGCCGTCCCCACTCCGGGGTCGGCGGGTTGATCCCCAGCCCGAGGAACGTCAGCGCGGCGGTGGAGATGATGACCCCGCCGATCAGAAGCGACGCGTAGATCAGGATGTAGCCGGCGATGTACGGCGCCATGTGTTTCTGCATCGTCCGCAGCGGCGTCTGGCCGTAGCTCTTGGCGGCGTCGACCCACTCCTGTTCGGAGACCTGGAGCGACGGCCCGCGTATCGCGCGCCACATCCCCGGCCAGAGAGTGAACGCGAAGATCAGCGCGAGCAGTAACCCGCCGTCTAACGGCTGTGCGATCGGGTGGTCCGCCTCCTGGAAGACGACGGAGACGAGCATGATGAGCAGCAGGGCGGGAACCGCCTGTATCGTGTCGCTCGTCATCACCGTCGCGATGTCGGTGATGCCTTTATAATAGGCCGAGAGGAGCGAGAGCACGACGGCGACGAACGCCCCGAGCCCGATGGCCGTCATCCCGATGGTGAGGGACGTTCGCGCCCCGTACGAGAGGTGCGTCATCATATCCTGTCCCCGGTTCGTCGTGCCGAGCGGTGCCCATCTGTCGTAGTCGTCGTAGCTCAACAGCCCGACGGTGTTCTGGCCGTCGGACCGGCTGTCGAGGTTGGCGAACACGTGGTTCACTTCCTGGACCTCGCCGTTCTCGTCGAGGTACTCGAAGCCGTTCGCGTTCGGTTCGTAGATGTTGTGTTCCGCCTCCACGGGGCTGACCGCCGGCGCCCAGAGCGCTAGCACGACGAAGATGAACACGATGGCAAAGCCGAACAGCCCCCAGTAGTTGCTCCGGAACCGACGGACCGTGTCGTCGGTCGGCGTCCAGTCGGCGCCCCGGTAGTGTGTGCGGTACGTCTCGTATCCCCGCCACACCCAGGCGAGGAGCGCGGTCGCGTACGCGAAGACGAGCCCGGTCCGGATCGCCCACGCGACCGCGGGAGAGAGCCCGAGGAAGGTGTCGTCCCAGCCGCCGTCCGGCGTGCGATGTCCCGTGTTCGAGATCAGTTCGCGGCTCGTGAGCGACGGCAACGCGGACGAGAGCGCGTCCACGCTGCCGGTGATCGCGGCGATCGCCGCGGAGAACGCGCCGCCGACCGGGGTGTACGCGATCAGCGCGGCGACGGCGACGAGAGCGCTCGCGAGCTCGACGCGTTTCGCCCAGCGATGCCCCCGACGCGACAGCTCGAGGCCGAGGACGTCGACCGTCGCGTCCGGCACGTACTCGCTGACCGGGATCGAAACGGCGAACGCCAGCGCGAAGCCGAAGACGACGGTCGCGACCGCCCCGGCGGCGGGGCCGAGCGTCCCGGCGACGTTCCCTCCGATAGCGGCCGGCGTGGCCGCGAAGAGGTCGACGACGAATCCGATGACCGCGAACAGCGTGTCGATACCGGCGAACACGCGGCCGATCTCCAGCGCGAGCAGCAACGCCAGCACGCCGAGCCACACGGCCGCCGGACGCGGGTTCTCTCCGAGGAGTTTGCGGAACGATTTATCAGAGTCTCGCTTGTCGACGTCGGTCTGTGTCGTGCTCATTGGTCGTACCCCACGCGCGGGTCGATGATCGTGTAGAGGAAGTCCTGAAGGATGTTCAAAAACAGGATGATCAGGGTGAAGATGAAAAGCAGCGCGCCCGCCATCGGGAGGTCGCCCTGCGTCACCGACTGGAAGAAGATCCGGCCGAGACCGTTGATGTTGAAGATCTGTTCGACGATCACGGATCCGCCGATGAGGAGGAACGCCTCGCTCGTGATCACCGGCAACAGCGGGATCAGGGCGTTCCGGAAGATGTGTTTCCAGACGATCACGCGGCTGGTGAGTCCCTTCGCGCGGGCGGTCTCGACGAAGTTGGCGTTGACCGTCTCCAACATCGCCGTCCGTCCGATCCGCAGCTCGGCCGCCATCGACGCCGACCCCAGAATGAGCGCCGGCGGAAGGATCAGCTTGACGTCGATCGCGAGGGCGGTCCAGTCGCTGACGTACGGCACCGGGAAGAACAGGAGATCCATCGTCGAGAACCAGTCGAAGTCCGGCGTTCCGGTGATACTGATGTCCCTCGACAGGAAGTCGGGGCCGAACGCGTACCAGTCGAAGCCGAACGGGCCCCCGCCGTTGCGCGTCTGTCGGAGCGTCGCGAGCGCCAGCACGCTCAGCCAGAAGTTCGGGAGCGCCTGCCAGAGGATCCCGCCGAAGGACGCGGTGTAGTCGCCGAGCGAGTTCGGGTTGAGACCGGCGTAGAAGCCGAGCGGAATCCCGATGAAGAGGGGCAACAGGATCGCCCAGAAACCGAGCCAGAGGGTCGCGGGGGCGGCCCCGACGACGATCTCGATGATGGGGCGACCGGCCTGAACGACCCACGACTGGCCGAAGTCGAACGTCAGGAAGCTGGTGATGAAGTCCACGTACTGTTGCCAGAGCGGCTCGTCGAGTCCGAGTCGCTCGCGGATCGCTTGGGCGTCACCACCTGTCGCCTGGGGGCCGAGAATCGCCGCGACGGGATCGATCGGCCCCATTCGAAGCATGACGAACAGGAAGCTCAACACGAGGAACAACACGGGGACCGTGAGCAGCAGCCGTTTGACGAAGTACTCCCAGCGGCTCATGGAAGTACCCGTTCTTGCGTGGTCATGGTGGGCATACGTCGAGTGAGTATCCGGGGAGAGACCCGTGATCTAACTAAATGCTTCGATAACGTGGGGAGACCGAAGTTACTCGGCCTCTTCTTCGAGGTTCGTGTGCCAGTCGAGGTAGAACCCGTTGGTCTCTTCCGGCATCACCGACGTGTTGGTGTTGAGCGGCTCGAGCTGGAACATACCGTACGGAACCGCGGGCCAGCTCCAGATCCAGCCGAGCGAGTACATCTGGAGTTCGCCGTCCTCACCGCGGCTCTGGAGCGTCGAGAACTGCGACGTCTCGAGTGACAGGTCGAGGCCGGTCCCGGACAGCAGGTCGCGGATGAGCTCAGCTGCCGTCTGGAACACCTCGCTCTCGTAGGTGGTGAGCGTCATCTCGGTCGGACTGTCGGAGGTGAATCCGGCCTCTTCGAGGACCGTCTGGGCCCCCTGCGAGTCGCTCTCCCCGAGGCCGTAGGGGTAGTCTTCGAGGAACGACTCGTACCCGTCCTGGCCAGTCGGCCAGATCGCCGGCGGCAGGAAGCTGTATGCCGGCGTGCCGCGGCCCGCGAACACCTCCTGGACGATCTGCTCTTTGTTCATCACGTACGCGACCGCCTGTCGCGCCGCCCGCTCCGTGTTCGAGGCGTTGAACCCGAAGTAGAAGGTGCTGATCTCGGAGACCCCGAGGTAGTTCACTTCCTCCTCGAGGTCGCCGGCCGGACCGTACGTCCCGACCTGTCGGCCGCGGTCGTCCTCCTCGGCGTCGATGGCGTCCGCCTCGTAAGCGAACGTCGGCATCTCGAACCGGTCGGCGTTCTGTTCGAGGGAGTACGTCCAAGCGGCCTGGTCGTCCTCGATGATCTCCCAGTTGACGGCCTCGACGCTTGCGGTCTCACCCCAGTAGTCGTCGTTGCGGACGACGCTGACGTCCTCGTCGACGTTGAACTCGTCGAGCTCGAACGGGCCGGTTCCGTTTGCCACGTCGGTGCTGAACTCGTCGTGGGAGACTTCGCCGTCGTAGCCCTCGATGTCGTCGACGTACCCCTCGGGGATCACCGCGAAACTGCTGTACGCGATGATGGAGAGGACGTCGGGGTTCGGGCCGACGAGCTGGATCTCGAGCGTCTGGTCGTCGATGACCTCGACGGCGAGCGAGTCGGGCTCCGGGTCGCCCTCGTCGTCCATCTCGACGTCGATCCCGAGCCCGGTAGGCTGGTTGAGGGTGAACGTCGCGCGCTCGGAGTTCGCCGACTCGACGGTGCGCCGCCAGGAGTACTTCACGTCCTGTGCGGTCACGGTTCCGCCCCCGTGGAACTGGATGTCCTCTTTGAGCGTGAACGTCCACGTGGTCCCGTCCTCGGAGACCTCGTACTCTTCGAGGAGCTGGTTTTCGACTTCGGGGACGCCGTTCGGGAACTCGGTGAGGTTCTCGTAGATCTGCGTGATGACGATCGACGACGCCGTGTCGGTCGACATGATCGGGTCCAGCTCGTCGAAGGTGCTGTTGATGAGGTTGAGCGTGTCGTCACCCTCGACCGTCGTCGTGTTGAGCTGCTGCCAGTGCTTGCCGAGCGCGCCGGTCAGCGGCACGTCGACGTAGTCGTACCAGAACAGCTCGGTGAATCCGTGGTACAACGGGGTGAGCACCGCGTCGTCGCGGACCGCCTCCTCCATCTCGACGTAGGCCTCCTGGCGGAGATCCTCGTCTTCCGGGAGGGGATTCTCGACCGCGCGTTCCCACGCGGCCTGCGCCTGGTCGGCGTAGGTGGGTCCGCTGTCTCCCCCGTCTTCGCCGTCTTCGCCGTCTTCGCCGTCCATTCCGTCGCTACCGTCTTCGCCGTCGGTGTCGTTACCGTCGCTACCGTCGGAGGGCTCCTGATCGGAACAGCCGGCGAGGCTTACCGCCGCCCCGCCGCCAAGGAGGCCGAGTAGCCGTCGTCGCTTCGTGCTCTCAACTGCCTCTCCATTTGCTGGATCGGGCATAGTACTTCGATTTTGCTAGGTGATACTAAAGTCTTCCTCAAGGTTCCGTATAGTCCTC
Organism: Halorubrum lipolyticum DSM 21995; assembly: GCF_000337375.1. GTDB lineage: Archaea > Halobacteriota > Halobacteria > Halobacteriales > Haloferacaceae > Halorubrum > Halorubrum lipolyticum. Next base: position 8,272 of record NZ_AOJG01000020.1, read on the forward strand.
AGGAGAATTCGAACGCGAGTGAACGCTCAGTTGGTCTCGTCGCTCGCCACGCCGTCGACCGAGACCAGCTCCATCAGCGGGTACCCGTCACGCATCGCCATCCGGGTGCGGACCGTCACGCCCTCGTAGGCGATCCGCATCTCGACGTCCATCAGCGAGCCGGTCAGCTCCGTGTAGCCGTTCTCGTGGTCGATCGCGTCCGCGACCCGATCGTCGTGGATCTCGACGGCCACCGACTCGCAGAAGGGCTGGTTCTCGATCGCCTCTGCCATCGCGGCCTCCAGGCTCCGCGTGCTCGACGGGCTGACGGGCGTCCCGGCGAACTGGTGGTACAGCGAGCCGAACTTGATCCCGGCCTCGAAACACGCCTGCTGGGCGTCGGTTGCCATGGGTCGAACTCCGACGGCGGCGGGGAAAGAACGTTCGGAGGCGGAACCGGCGAGGGCGACGACAGCGCCCTGGAATCACCGCGACGCCCGCCCCGCCGCCGAACGGAAGGCGTTAGGTCCGCCGGCCGGAATCGGGGTCCATGGACACGCTTCGCGTGACGGGCGGACGGGTGCTCCGACCCGACGGCCGCGTGACGGAGTCGGACGTGACGGTCGACCGCGACGCCGGCACGGTCGTCGCGGTGGGCGACGAGACCGTGAACGGTGGCGAGACGGCCGGAAGCGGCGAGACCGTCGAGGAAACTCTCGACGCCGACGACACCCTCGACGCCGACGGCGGGCTCGTGATCCCCGGGCTCGTCAACGCCCACACGCACGTCGCGATGACGCTGCTGCGCGGGTACGCCGACGACAAGCCGCTCGACCCGTGGCTGCGCGAGGACATCTGGCCGGCCGAGGCCGAGCTCACGCCCGACGACATCGAGGCGGGCGCCGCGCTCGGCGTCCTCGAGATGATCCGGTCGGGAACGACCGCGTTCGCGGACATGTACTTCGCGATGGACCGCGTCGCGGACGTGGTCGACCGCGCCGGCCTGCGCGCACGGCTCGGGCACGGCGTGGTGACTGTTGGCAAAGACGACGCGGACGCTCGCGAGGACGTCGAGGAGAGCCTGCGGGTCGCCCGCGATCTCGACGGCGCCGCGGACGGCCGGATCCGGACCGCGTTCATGCCCCACTCGCTGACGACGGTCGGCGAGGAGTTCCTCCGCGAGGGCGTTGCCGAGGCGCGCGAGGCGGGCGTGCCGGTCCACCTCCACGCGAACGAGACGACGGACGAGGTCGACCCGATCGTCGACGAGCGCGGGGAGCGCCCGATCGCGTACGCCGAGGAGATCGACGCGCTCGGGCCGGACGACTTCTTCGCCCACGGCGTCCACCTCGACGACTCCGAGATCGACCGGCTCGCCGACGCCGGGACCGCGGTCGTCCACTGCCCCGCGTCGAACATGAAGCTCGCCAGCGGGATGGCCCCGGTCCAGCGGCTCCGCGAGGCGGGCGTCACCGTCGCGCTCGGTACGGACGGGGCGGCCTCGAACAACGACCTCGACCCCTTCGACGAGATGCGCGACGCCGCGATGCTCGGGAAGCTCGCCGCGGCCGACGCGACCGCGGTGCCCGCCACCGCGGTCGTGGAGATGGCGACCGCCGATGGAGCCGACGCCCTCGGGCTCCCCGGCGGGCGGATCGAGCCGGGCGCGGCCGCCGACCTCGCGGTCGTCGACCTCGACGCCCCGCATCTGACGCCGGTCCACGACCCGATTTCTCACCTCGCGTACGCGGCGCGCGGGAGCGACGTGCGCCACACGGTCTGCGACGGCGAGGTGCTGATGCGCGACCGCGAGGTCCTGACGCTCGACGCCGACGCGGTTCAGGAGCGGGCGGCCGCGGCCGCGAGCGACCTCGTCGATCGAGTCGGCGAATAGGAATTTCGAGTCTTAGGCGCTCGGGCTCGATATCGGGAGTGGGTATAGCGAATTGGTGAAACGATTATTTGTAAGCGATCGAGTGACGTTGCTGTCGGCTGTTTATACGTGATCGACGCTTCTGCGGTGAACACCTCCAAAGCCCCAGCCGTGAGGATGGCCCTTTGAGTCCCACCCCGCACCGCAACCGCACAGCCTCACGCCTCCCCAGCCTCGTCGGTCGCCGGAGGCGACCGACTCCCTCGTGCGGGCTGCTCGCGCCCGGTGGGCGCTCGCAGGCGCACGCCACCGCCCTCGTTCAGTTATAAGCGATTGTCGCCGTCACTCTCGGCTTTTAAATACCTCATCGCTACCGACGAACTACAACACCCGCTCCCGATCTGCTTCATCACACACAAGCCGATCGAAGTCGGGTCGCGCCCGAGCCGCGAACCGGCCCTCTCGAGACGCAAATCGACGGCGGTACAGATCGATTAACCGCTCGGTCCCGCCAAAACGCCAAACCGCTGGGACAGCGCCGTTAACCCGAATACAATCCGGGTAAAACCGGCTTAACCGAGTTCCCTTTTTATACGGTAACGGTGTCACGACCCGAGTGGACATGAGCAAACGCACGATTGGCCTGCTGTTGATCGCGGTCGTCGCGCTCGGCGCGATGACCGGCGTCGCGGCCGCCGAGGGCGACCTCGGCGTGGCCGTCGACAGAGGCGCGGACGGGGCATCGACGGTCACGGTGACCGAGAACGACACCGCGGTCGAGAACGCCACCGTCAACGTGAGCGTCGTCGACCCCGCAAACGAGTCGTACGCGGGAGCGGGCGAGTACGAGACTGACGCGAACGGTACCGTCGACCTCGACGCCCCCGAGGAGGACGTGACGGTGAACGTGACGGCGAGTAACGGGAACGACACCGCGTCGACGACGGCCGACCTCGAGGCCCCCGACGGCCTCGAACTCGACGTCGAGGACACCGACGGCGAGCCGGTCGTCACGGTGACGGACAACGACACCGCGGTCGAGAACGCCTCGGTGAACGTCACCGCGGCCGACGAGAACGCCACGTACCTCGGCGCGGGCGACTACGAGACCGACGCGAACGGTACCGTCACCCTCGACGCCGCCGAGGAGGACGTGACGATCGACGTGACGGCCGAGTACGAGAACGACTCCGTCACGGAGACGGTCGATCTCGAGGTCCCCGAGGGGCTCGCAGTCGACGTCGAGAACACCAGCGGTGAACCCGTCGTCACGGTCACCGACGACGGCGAGTCCGCCGAGAACGCCTCGGTGAACGTCACCACCGCCGACGGTCAGAACGTCACCTACGTCGGCGCGGGCGACTACGAGACCGACGAGAACGGCACCGTCACCCTCCCGGCCGCCGAGGAGAACGTCACCGTCGACGTGACCGCCGAGTACGAGAACGACTCCGTCTCGACGACGGTCGACCTGGTCGCCGAGGGCGGCGAGGCCGACGAGGACCAGCCCTTCGGCCAGCTGATGCAGGACTTCATCGACCGTCTGCAGGACCGCGAGGGCGGCATCGGCGCCGCCGTCTCCGACTTCGCGACGGAGAACAACCCGGGGAACGCCCCGGACCACGCCGGGAACCCGGGCGGCCCGGACGACGCGGGTAACGGCAGCGACGCGGGCAACGCGAGCGACGGTCCCGGTAACGCGCCCGACCACGCTGGCAACGGGAACGACGGCGAGCAGGGGCCGCCGGACCACGCCGGTCCGGGCGGTGACGACGGCGACGCGAACGAGAGCGACGACGACCAGGGACCGCCGAGCGACGCCGGCCCGGACGCCGACGAGAGCGACGAAGAGGACGGGGACGACGCCGACGCGGAAGGCGATGACGACGACGCGGAAGGCGGCGATGACGACGACGCCGGGAACGGCCCGGGAAACGGCAACGGGCAGGGCAACGGTAACGGCAACGGCCCCAATAACTGACGGCGCGTCACGCGTCGGTTCGGTTCACACACTGACGGCGGTTCTTTTTCCGGACGCGCTCGGTGTCGGCAGGGTTTAGTGCGCCGTGAGCGAACCGAGAGGTATGAGCGAAACCGCGTATCCGCCGGTGTCGAAGCACCTCTCGGACCTCGAGACGGCCCGAGAGGAGGGGCGCCGGAAGATGGACTGGGCGCTCCAGCACATGCCGATTCTGAACGCCCTTCGCGACGACTTCGTCGAGGAGCAGCCGCTCGCCGACGAGACGATCGCGATGGCGATGCACGTCGAGGCGAAGACGGCGAACCTCGTCGAGCTGCTCGCCGACGGCGGCGCCGAGGTCGCGATCACCGGGTGTAACCCGCTCTCGACGCACGACGACGTGTCGGCCGCGCTCGACACCCACGAGTCGATCACCTCCTACGCGGTCCGGGGCGTCGACGACGAGGAGTACTACGACGCGATGCACGCCTGCATCGCCCACGAGCCCACCATCACCGTCGACGACGGGATGGACATGGTGAAGCTCGTTCACGAGGAATACCCCGACCTGATCGACTCCATCGTCGGCGGCGCCGAGGAGACGACCACCGGCGTCGACCGCCTGCGCGCGATGGACGCCGACGGCGAGCTCCACTACCCCGTCTTCGCCGTGAACGACACGCCGATGAAACAGCTGTTCGACAACGTCCACGGCACGGGCGAGTCGTCGCTCGCGACCATCGCGATGACGACGAACCTCTCGTGGGCCGGCAAGAACGTCGTCGTCGGCGGCTACGGCCAGTGCGGCAAGGGAGTCGCGAAGAAGGCCTCCGGCCAGAACGCGAACGTCATCGTCTGCGAGGTCGACCCGCGGAAGGCCTTAGAGGCCCACATGGAGGGGTACGAGGTGCTGCCGATGGTCGAGGCCGCGAAGAAGGGCGACGTGTTCATCACGACGACGGGCAACCGCGACGTGATCACCCGCGAGCACTTCGAGGAGATGCAGGACGGCGTCCTGCTCGCCAACGCCGGCCACTTCGACGTGGAGGTGAACCTCGACCACCTGGACGAGTTGGCCGTGGACCGCTACGAGGTCCGCGACGGCGTCGAGGGGTTCGAGATGGCCGACGGCCGCGTCCTGAACGTGATCGCCGAGGGGCGGCTCGTCAACCTCGCCGCGCCCATCTCGCTGGGCCACCCGGTCGAGGTGATGGACCAGAGCTTCGGCGTGCAGGCTGTCGTCGTCCGCGAGCTGGCCGACAACGGCGAGAACTACGAGGCCGGCGTCCACGACGTGCCCGACGAGCTCGACCGCGAGGTCGCGGACATCAAGCTCGCCGCCGAGGGCGTCGCGTACGACGACCTCAGCGACGAACAGCGCGAGTACATGGACAGCTGGGAGCACGGGACGTAAGCGGGCAGCGGCGAACCCTGAGAAAAGCCTTTGTGAGTCTGCATACAACCGTATGCACATGTCGAAGAGCATCCGCCTCTCCGAGGAGGCCTATGACCGGCTCGCCGCTCACAAGCGCGAGGACGAGACGTTCTCCGACGTCGTTCTTCGGCTCGCCGGCGAGCGATCGCTGCTGGAACTTGCTGGGGTTCTGAGCGACGACGAGGCAGACGCGCTCCGTGAAGCCGTCGAGGAGCGGCGTGATCGACGCGCCGCCGAGCTGGAGGACGCCGCTGACCGGCTTCGGGAGGCGTAGCGTGCTGCTGGACGCGTCGTTCCTCATCGACTTGATGAACGGAGACGAGGACGCCGTCGAAAAGGCTCGGGAGCTGGAGACGGAACTGGTCCAGCAGCGCATCTCCTCGATGACGCTGTTCGAACTGTACTACGGTATCTCCCGAGCGACCGAATCAGAAAGCGAGCGTCAGAAGGTCGAAGACGTCCTCGCCTCGAAGCCGATCCATCCGGCCGACACCGCCGTCATGCGGAAGGCCGGCCGGCTCGCAGGTGAGCTACAGAACGAAGGGACGCCTGTGGCCGACGGCGACGTGATCATCGCCGCCACTGCCGAGGTCGTCGACGAACCGGTCCTGACCCGAAACGTCGAGCATTTCGAGCGACTAGATGTCGAGATCGAAAGCTACTGAGGACGGAATTTCGACGCTGAACACCCTTCACTGAACCACACGGTGTCGTGAGCGGCTGTGACGGCGTGAACGCGCGGACGAAGCGATTGGATCGGCGCGATGGCAACGGGCCGACCGGCTTTTGTGCGGCGCGACAGTACCGATCTCATGAACCTGACCGCGGTGTTACACGCCGGGTTCGGCGTATCAGTTCTGGCCGGGATCCTCATCTCTGACACGACGCTCCGAATCGCCGCCTTCGCGCTCGGCGCGGTCCTCTTCGTCGCCGGCATCGTCGTGTCGCGGCGGAGCGACTGAAACCGCACGCCCGGCACGCGCCCTTTTTCAGCCGCGACCGCCTATGGAGGCCAGTGACAGTCACGAGCGTCCACGACCCGAGCCACCGCGAGGCCCTCTGGGAGCTGGAGGACGCCTTCGAGCGCGGCGACCTGATAAGCGTCTTCGGGCGCTGCACGGTCGCGTATGAGGGTCGCGCCGCCTCCGATCTCGGCGCGGGCGACCGGCTGCTCGTGTTGAAGCCCGACGGCGCCGCCCTCGTCCACACGGACGAGGGACGCCAGCCGGTCAACTGGCAGCCGCCGGGGTCAGAACACCGCGCCGCGGTCCGCGGGAGACAGCTTCGCGTGCGCTCCACGCGAACCAACCCCGACGAGACGCTGACAGTCCGTTTTTCCGACGTCCACCAGCTCTCCGCGATGGCCGTGACGGGCGGGCGCGACCTCACCCTCCACGGGAGCGAGGAGGACCTCCGGACCCGGATCCTCGAACGCCCCGAACTCGTCGAACCGGGCTTCGAGCCCCGCGAGACCGAGCGCCCGTCGAGCGCCGGCCCGATGGACGTGTTCGGCGTCGACGCCGCGGGCAACCCCGTCGTCGTCGAGCTGAAACGCCGGCGGGTGGGCCCGGACGCGGTCGGGCAGCTGGCGCGATACGTGCGGGCGCTCGGCGAGGAGCTGGGGGCAGCGGAGGCCGATCCCGACGGCACCGGCGGCGACGGCGACGACGACGCACCCTTCGTCCGCGGCGTCCTCGTCGCGCCCTCGGTCACGGACCGGGCCGCAGAGCGACTCGCGGACCGGGGGTTCGACCACGTCGCGCTCGAGCCGACGCCCGAAGAGTGAGGCGGGGACGACCGAGAGACGGCCGGTCGGGATCCGAATCGCGAGCCGGCGACGCCTCGGTATCGAAGGGTTTATCGCCGCAGCACGGGCTACATCGGACAAGTAGCCATGTCTGACAAACCCGCCTCTATGTATCGGACGATCGACAAGCCGTCGTACACCCGCCGCGAATACATCACGGGCATTCCGGGCTCGAAGATCGCCCAGCACAACATGGGCGACCTCTCCGCGGAGCCGGACGACTACCCCGTCCAGATCAGCCTCCGCGTCGAGGAGGAGCTCCAGATCCGCCACGGCTCGCTGGAGAGCGCGCGCCTCTCTGCGAACCGTCACCTGATCAAGGAGCTCGGCGAGGGCAACTACAAGATGACCCTCCGCAAGTTCCCCCACCAGGTCATCCGGGAGAACAAGCAGGCGACCGGCGCCGGCGCGGACCGCGTCTCCGACGGGATGCGGCAGGCGTTCGGCAAGCCGGTCGGGACCGCCGCGCGACTCAACGAGGGCGACGTGGTCTTCACGGCGTACTGCGACGTCGAGCAGGCGTCCGTCGTGAAGGAGGCGTTCCGCCGCGCGTACAACAAGCTCTCGCCGCCGTGCCGGATCACGGTCGACCGCGGCGAGAAGCTGCTCGTCTCGTAGCGATCCCCGACGCTCCCCGTCCGTTCGAGGCGGGTCTTTTTCCGTGCGACCGCTCCGCGTAGCCTCGCCGTCGCTCGCGCGGCCCCTGCGTCGCCCACCGAGCCGAACCCCTGAAATACCTCGCTCGCGTACCGAACCGCAGTGTCACAGCAGTTGGCCGAGGTCGAGACGCTGTTCCTCCACGAGGCGCGGAGCGACTACACCGTCGTCGCGAACCGAGACGGGAGTCGGGTGCTCCGCGGGCGGCTCGAACTCAAGGAGACCTCCGCGGGGCCGCGCCCGGGGAAGTTCCGAGTGATCCGCGACGGCGAGGACCAGCCCCGCCAGCCCGACGAGTTCGTCGACCTCGCCCGCGCGGCCGGCCGGATCCGGATCTCCGAGCAGACCTCGCCGGAGAACCGAAAGCGGCTGAAAGAGATGCTCGACGGCTACCAGCTGGAGGCGACGGCGGTCCGGACCTGCCGGCGCTGCGCGAACGACGGCCGGTACGGCCCCATCACGAGCGACGGCGCGATCGAGCACAACGGCGAGCTGATCTGCCGCGACTGCGCCCGCAGAGAGCTCGAACGCGAGCTCTCTTATAAAGGCGAGTTCACGGGCGCCGCCGAGGAGCGCCTCGAAGAGCTCCTCTACGAGTCGGGCGACCTCGACCGGATCGTCAACCTTCTGCAAGGCGGACTCGACCCCGACCTCACCAAGTACGACGAGGTCTCCGCCAACGTCGACGACGTCTCGCCGGTCCGGACCGAGGACCTCGACCTGCATCCGGACCTGTCCGCGCACCTGCAAGGCCGCTTCGAGGAGCTGCTCCCGGTCCAGAGCCTCTCCGTGCGGAACGGCCTCTTGGACGGCGACGACCAGCTCGTCGTGAGCGCGACCGCGACCGGGAAGACGCTGGTCGGCGAACTGGCGGGGATCGACCGGGCGCTGAAGGGGGACGGAAAGCTCCTCTTTTTAGTCCCGCTCGTCGCGCTCGCCAACCAGAAGCACGAGGACTTCAAGGACCGCTACGGCGACCGGCTGAACGTCTCGATCCGCGTCGGCTCCTCGCGGGTGAACGACGACGGCAACCGCTTCGACCCGAACGCCGACGTGATCGTCGGCACCTACGAGGGGATCGACCACGCGCTCCGCACCGGGAAGGACCTCGGCGACATCGGCACCGTCGTCATCGACGAGGTCCACACGCTGAAAGAAGGCGAGCGCGGCCACCGCCTCGACGGCCTCATCTCGCGACTGAAGTACTACAGCGAAGAGCGGATGGCGACCCACGAGGGCTACGGCGGCACGCAGTTCGTCTACCTCTCGGCGACGGTCGGGAACCCCGAGTGGCTCGCCGAGAAGCTCCGGGCGACGCTCATCGAGTACGAGGAGCGACCCGTCCCCATCGAGCGCCACGTCACCTTCGCGGACAGCCGCGAGAAGGCCGACATCGCGGACAAGCTCGTGAAGCGGGAGTTCGACACGAAGTCGTCGAAGGGGTACCGCGGGCAGACGATCATCTTCACGAACTCCCGGCGGCGCTGCCACGAGATCAGCCGGAAGCTCCGGTACGACTCCGCGCCGTACCACGCCGGGCTCGACTACAAGCGCCGGAAGAAAGTCGAGCGGCAGTTCGGGAACCAGGACCTCTCGGCGGTCGTCACCACCGCGGCGCTCGCGGCCGGGGTCGACTTCCCCGCCTCGCAGGTGATCTTCGACTCGCTGGCGATGGGGATCGAGTGGCTCTCCGTCCAGGAGTTCTCGCAGATGCTCGGCCGGGCCGGTCGGCCGGACTACCACGATCGCGGGCGCGTCTACCTCCTCGTCGAGCCCGACGGCGTCTACCACAACTCCATGGACCGCACCGAAGACGAGGTCGCGTTCACCCTCCTCAAAGGCGAGATGGAAGACGTGGCGACCCACTACGACGAGACCGCCGCGGTCGAGGAGACGCTGGCGAACGTCGTGGTCGCGGGCAAGAAGGCCAAGCGGCTCAACGACCGGATGATCGGCGAGGTGCCGACGAAACACGCGATCGGCAAGCTGCTGGAGTGGGAGTTCATCGACGGCTTCGAGCCGACGCCGCTCGGCCGCGGGATCACGCGTCACTTCCTCGCACCCGACGAGGCGTTCTTCATGCTCGACGCGATCCGGAAGGGGACCGACCCCTACCAGGTCGTCGCCGACCTCGAACTGCGCGACGACGAGGAGTGAGAATCCGCCGCGCAACGAAACTCTTTACCGGTCGATGCGGGTACGTATGGGTGCGGGACCGTGGGTTAGTGGTATACTCCGGGCCTTGGGTGCCCGTGACCCCGGTTCGAATCCGGGCGGTCCCATCCCGAAATTTCTGCTCGGTATCGCTCCAGCACCGACCGACGGCGACGACGCCGCTCTCCGATCCGGTCGCCGCCTTTCGAAATCCTTTTGTCTCGAATCGGCGTTGGTCCGAGTGCGAGCCGCCTTAGCTCAGACTGGGAGAGCACTCGACTGAAGATCGAGCTGTCCCCCGTTCAAATCGGGGAGGCGGCATGCTTTTTCACGTGAACAGCATCTGTGAGCCCCGCCTGAAGATCGAGCTGTCCCCCGTCCCCGTGAGCGTAGCGAGCGGGGAACAGTGAGACGACCGAAGGGAATCTCACGCGTTTCAAATCGGGGAGGCGGCATATTTCGAGACGGTGAGCGGAGCGAACCGTCGAGAAAACGACGCGATCCCGGTTCGGGCAGTCTCCGACTTCGATCGGGAGGAACGCTCATTATGCCGCCGTCGCTATCCACACGGGTGAGCGACGACCCCCAAACCGACCGCGACGATCCCGACGACGGACCGCTCGCCAGCCGGAAGCGCCCGCTCCGGTACGTGATGAGCGCGGCGTACGTAATCGCGGGGATCACGCACTTCCTCGCGCCGACGGCGTTCGCGCGGGTCGTCCCGCCCGGCCTCCCGCGACCGCGCGCCCTCGTGTACCTCTCCGGGATCGCGGAGATCGGGCTGGGACTCGGGGTCGCGTGCGATCGGACGCGGCGCGGGTCGGCGTGGGGGATCATGGCGCTGCTCGGCGCCGTCTTCCCCGCGAACGTCTACATGGCGACCGACGACGTGGCGGCCGAGCTCGCGCCCGACCGCCTCTCGGGGATCGCTCGCGCGGCGGCGTGGGCGCGGCTCCCGCTGCAGGGCGTGTTGCTGCTGTGGGCGTGGTGGCACACGTCCCCGGACGCCGGGTCCGAAAGCGGCGCCGAGACCGAGGCGGAGACGAGAGCTGAGGCGGCGAGCTAAGCGCCGGGACGGAGCGGCGCCGCGCAGCGGCGACAGTAGTCGAAACCCGACTCGTTGGCCGCGCCGCACTGGGGGCACGTCGCGGTCGAATGGCTCGAGTCGTCCGCCGATCCCGGGCCGTACTCCTCGTCTTCCGTATACTTCTCTACCTCTCCGGCCCGTCGGCGCCGGCGGAGGTCGCGTCCCTCCCGGACGATCCCGCGGAGCACGCGGAGTCCGGCACCGAGGGCGACGAGCAGGAGCGCCCCCGTGACGGCGAGGTAGATCGCCCCGAGATCGATCATACGAGCCCTACGGGCCGCGGACGTAGATATTGTGGGACGATCGCACGGGACACGGCCGACCGCAGCGCCCGGGAGTCAGTACCGGAGCGTGGCGTCGAGGATGCCGGCCGTCTGCCCGGCGCCGACGACCGCGAGTGCGACTGCGGTCAACGTCGCCGACGGCGCGACCGCGACGCCGAGCGCCCCGGCGACACAGCAGACGGCGCCGAAGTCGTAGATCCGGGCGCCCGCCTCGACGCGCCTCCGAGTACGGGCGAACCCGACGGCCGGGAGGAGCGCCCAGCCGTACAGCGAGACCGCGAGCAGCGCCTCCGGGGAGACGCCGAGAGTCCCGTCGAGCGCGAGGAACCCCGCGACGCCCGCGAGCGTGACGGGCGTGCCCGCGAGGACGACGAGCTTCCACGTCCGGAGCACGCCCTCGGCCATGTCGCGCCACGAGGCCGCGACGAACGCGACGAGCAGGACGCTCATGACGACGTGCGCGACGAACAGCGCGTGCGTCGAGACGACGCCGAGGGCCGTCGCGGCGACGACGAGCCACGCCGCCGGCACGAGCAGCGCCGGACCGTTCTCGCGGAGGCGTCGGAACACGACGGAGCGGTTCGGCGCGGTCCGGCATAAGCGTCGGGGCGATCCCCCGGGCGATCATTCGGCACCGGCAACGTCTGCGCCCGTCTGCCGAGTCGATCGGATCCGGACTTCGGAGCGTTTCGGGGACGAAACAGCCGGATCGGTCGGGCTCTCGGATCGAGTCCGGTCGTACGGTCACCGATCGTCGCGATCGTCGCCGATTGGGGAAACGAATGTCCGCCTACACCCGTGGTAACTGTACACTCGCAATCCTTATGCCGGGACGGGGCGTCCGTTAGGATGCAATGGCGACCGGAAAGGTTGATTTCTTCAACGACACTGGCGGCTACGGATTTATTGAGACTGACGACGCTGACGACGACGTGTTCTTCCACATGGAAGACGTCGAAGGGCCGGACCTCGAAGAGGGCCAGGAGCTCGAGTTCGACATCGAGTCCTCGCCCAAGGGGCCCCGCGCGTCCAACGTCGTTCGGCAGTAAGCCGATCCGATACGGTGGGTCGGTCCGGCTGACGCCGAACGCGACTCTGACACGCGACAACGAGACTTCTGCCCGCCCCCGGACGCACGTCCGACGCGGGTTCTTATCACGACACTGAGCGTCGCCGCCGCCGATCGGTCGAGCCGTCACGGACGGTTCGGGCGGCGACGACGAGCGGCGCGCTCGTCGCGCGCCAATTTATAAGAGAGGAGCGGCGCGACCGCCGAGTCAGATATGTTGCCCGAAGAGCCCCCGGCCCTTGGTCACCTCGACGTCGCCCTCGACTTTCGTCTGGCACGCGAGGCGCACGTCGTGGCTCGGGTGGTGCGGCGGGAACCAGAGGCGGGCCTTCTCCTTTTTCCCCGGCTCGCTCACCTCGCCGTCGACCTGAACCGCACAGGAACCGCACGACCCCGAGCCCCGGCAGTTGAGCTGCTTCATCTTGCCGTTGTACACGGAGAGCCCGGCCTCCGCCAACACGTCGCGCAACACGTCGCCCTTCTCGCACTCGATCTCTTCTCCCTGGTAGGATACGGTCGGCATAGACGATCGAGTGGTACGCGACCGACCCACAAAGAGTCTGGGTAACGCGATCGACGCGACCCCAAGCCGGGGCGAGCGTGCGCCGAACGTCTGACGACGGACGGGGCGTTTTTTACCCTCGGACCCGCAGGTGAAGCGTAATGGGACTCAGGTGTCTGCTCGGGCACGATTTCGGCGAGCCCGAACTACGGCGCGAGCGCGAGGAGGACGGGAACGAGGTCGTCACCACCGTCACCGAGGTGAAAACCTGCGCTCGCTGCGGCGAGACGCAGGTGGTCAGCGAGAACACCGAGGTCACGACGATGGAGCAGCTGACCGACGAGGCCACCGCCGCGGGCGACGAGCCGACCGGAGCCGACGCCGACCCGGAGCGCGGGCCCCCTGCGACGGGCATCGGAGGGATCGGTTCCGACGGTGTGGAGGCCGGAGGCGGCTCGGGGAGTACGGATGCCGACGCCGCCGGATTCGGGGGCGACATCGACGGCGACGACGCCGTGATCATCGACGAGAGACCCGGAGAGGAAGGACCGGCCGGTAGCGGCCGCGATCCGGGTCCGGCCGACGCCGGGACCGCGGAGGCGGCGCCCGACGATTCGGTCGCGTCGACGGCAGACGTGGGAGCGGACGCGGACGGCGAGACGGAGGCGGCCGACGACGGCGGCGCGGAGCTGATCGACGACGGCCCGTCGAGCGCGGGCGACGAGGGCGACGGCCTCGAACCCGACGAGGGCGAGTACGCGGCGTACCCGGAGGCGGAGACGGCGGAGGCGGCGGAGACGCCCGCGGACGAAGAGCGCGCCGAGACCGACGACGGCGTGATCCTCGACGAGACGGAGGAGCCGGCCGACGACCGCGAGCGCGGCGCGTGGCCGGACGTGGACGAGTCGGACGAGGGGGACGGGGAGCCGACCCCGTGGCCCGAACACGGCGGCGAGGACGAGGGGTTCAGCGCCGAGGTCGGCGAGGGCGACGCGGGCGACGTGGAATTCGGCGGCGGGCTCACGCCCGAGGCCGCGGACCCGCCCGCCGACGGCGAGGACGCGGAGTACGTCGAGGCGCCCGCGCCCGGGGCCGAGGGGGACGGGACGGCCGAGGGCGGGGCCGTGGTCGACGAGGGCGTCGAGATCACGCGCGGCGACAGCCCGGACCTCAGGACGTCGACCGCCGACGTGGCGACGGAGTACTACTGCCCCGAGTGCGAGATGACCCGCGCCGCCGACGGCAACTCCATGCGCGCGGGCGACATCTGTCCGGAGTGCAAGCGCGGGTACGTCGACGAGCGACCGGTCTGAGCGCGGACGCGTCCCGAGCGGCGCCCGATCGATCGCCCGCCCGCGGCCCTCGATCGACGGTGAACCGGGCGAAGACCCCGTGACGAAACTGGTTTACGGCCCCCTGTCGAACGAACGCGGCATGAAGGAGTACAAGATGCGACGCGGCGAGCATCTGGACGACCGTATGCCCGACTTGAAAGGCTCCATCGAGGAGTACTTCGGCGAGGTCACCGCCACGGAGGAGTGGCAGGGCCACGAGCTGTACGTCGTCGAGGACCCGGACAACCCCGTGTTCGACCGCATCGTCGCCGGCGCCGCGGAGTACGGCGGCAAGAAGGACAAGCTCGCGGTCCACTTCGAGGAGCGTCCAGCCGAGGACGTGATCGCCGAGGGGAACGCCGACGCCGCGGCCGACGCGGTCGACGCGAAAAACGAGTTCTTGCTGGAGGCGACCGGTCGCGACGCGAAGTCCCGGCGCGACTCGCTGAAGCGCGAAGTCGAGGACGACGCGCCCGACTACTGAACGGTTCGCGCTGGACCGCCGAGCGGGCGCCGATCGAGGGACCGAGAGGTTGCAAACAGTTTAGTGCTCTCCGGCGAGGTACCGAGCCGTGACGCGAGGGACCGATCCCGAGACGGCGGAGCCGAACGCGGACCGGCGGGAGGGGACGTGTGATTACTCCCTCCCGGTCCCCGACTACCTCGAATCGTACCCGTGGCTCGACGAGACGCCGAACTGGGGGATCGACGCGTCGACACCCGGCGTTCGGGACGGTGCTTGGCGCTGTCCCCACGACGCCGAAGGGGGCGCCGACTACTGCGCGTTTCACCGGGATGCCGGGGACAGATCCCCGGACGCGGAATCCGTCTCGACGCTTCTGATCCGGCGTATCGAGGCGGCGAACGAGACGTCCGACCCCGAACGACGGCGGCGGATGCTCCAGTTTATCGGCGCGCGGCTCGGTCGCCTCGACTTCGAGTCACAGGTCGTCGGCGGGGAGAGCAGGTCGACGATCGACCTCCGGCACGCGTCGATCGGCGCGGTCTCGTGTCGCCGGACGGAGTTCAGACAGCCGATCGACTTCTCGGCCGCCGTCTTCGACTCCGGGGCCGCGCCGCCGGAGTCGCCGGGGCGCGAGGTGCTCGATCCCGCTCTCGAACAGATCCCGTTCGGGATCGATTTCACGCACGCGGACTTCGCCGACATCGTCCGGTTCGACGGGACGACGTTCCGGCGACCCGCGCTGTTCCGTGACGCCGAGTTCGACCACCCGACGAGCTTCGGGGACGCGCGGTTCCGCGATCACGTCTCGTTTCTCACGGCCGACTTCCGCGACATCGTCATGTTCGACGACGCGCGGTTCCGGCGCGATGTCCGGCTGCAAGCGTGCGAGTGCGTCGACCTCGTCGATTTCAAGCGGTCGTACGTCGGCGGGCGTCTCAACCTCGATCGGGTGGTGTGTCGCGGGGATGTCGAACTCGACGAGGCGAACCTAGCCGACCGCCCCCCGGATGCCGACGACAGGTGGCTGGAGACGACCGCCGGTCGGGTGACGGCGGACATGGCGGTCGTCACCGGTCGGCTGTCGTGTAACGAGGTCGCGTTCGGTCGTGAGATTCGGGTTCGCGAGGCCGAGATCGGTCGCCTGCGGCTCCGGGAGCCCGAGACCGATGGAGCCGCCGCGTACGTCGATCTCGCCAGGTCGACGATCGGGAAGGGGACGCTGGGTCAGCCTCCCGCCGGCGGGTCGGTGATATACGACCTCCACCGAACGACGCTCGGGAACGTGCGGTTCGAGAGCGATCCCGACACGACGGTGATCGACCGGATCAGGTTCCACCGGACGGAGTACGACGGGTTCGACTTCACCGACGACGACGCGCTCGACCTCGACGCCGCGAGCCACCGGATCCACGGGTTCAGCGTCGACGCCATGTCGGTTCCCTGCTACTGCGGCGACGGATCGGAACACGAGGGACGGTTCATCGTCGACGATCCGGCGTGTCCCAGACACGACCGCGAGTTCGGTCACGGGGCGATGCAGGCGACGTACGCGTACGCGAAAAACGGGGCGGACGACGCCGGCGACAACGCCAGCGCGGGGTCGTTCTTCTACCGCGAGATGTGCGCTCACCGGTACGAACACCGGTACGACGCGCTCACGCGGGGTGCCGGTCCGATCGGGCGGGTCGCGGCGGCGACGCGGTGGGGACGGTCGGCGCTGCTCGCCGCGACGACGGGGTACGGTGAGCGGCCGTATCTCGTGGTCGTCTCCTCGTTCGTCGTCGTGGCCGCGTTCGGCTCCGCTTACTGGGCCGCCGATCTACTCCGAACGGAGTACACCGTGATCGAGGCGTTCGTGTTCTCGTTCCAGTCGTTCGTCGCCTTCGTCCTCGGACCGCCGGACGGCGCCACCCTATACGTCGAGGCGCTCTCCGCGATACAGGGGTTCATCGGTGCGTTCCTGATCGCGCTGTTCGTCTTCGCGTTCACGCGCCGGATCCACCGGTGAGTGGGGCGACCGGCATACAAAAGTCGGTGGGGGGTGAACCGGGAGCCATGTCAGCGATCGTCGTGTCAGCCGTCGATTCCTACGACGTGAGCGAACGGACGGTTACGCTCTCGTGTGCCGTGGAGTCCGACGAGCGAGACGTGACGCGGACCGTCCCGGTGTCGATTCGGTTTCACGCGCCGGGGATCTTTCGGTTCGAGCTGCGAGCGAATCCCGAAACGCCGGCCGCGGAAGCACCGCGAACGTATTCAGCAGACGAGGTCCGTGAGCCGGTATCGCTTTCCGTCACCGAGAACGACGGCGTCCTCGTCGCGGAGACGTCGGCACTGACCGTTCGGATCGGGACCGACGAGTGGCTGTTCGACGTGTCCGACGCGAACGGACGGTCCCTACTGAGCGAGCAGCGGTCCGACCGGAACGCGAAGGGGGAGGTCCGAAGCCGCCCGCTCGGGTTCGAGGAGGAGGAAGTGAACGGCTGGCCGCTCCGGGTCGATGGCACCCGGACCGCGTTCGCTCTCGGCCCCGACGAGCGGATATACGGGTTCGGGGAGAAGTTCACGGAGTTCGACAAGCGCGGCCGCGAGATCGAGTCGTGGATCACGCAGCCGAACGGGACGGAGACCGAGCGTTCGTACAAGAACGTTCCGTGGTTCGTCTCGACGCGGGGGTACGGGCTCCTCGTGGACACCGTTCGCCGGACCCGCTTCGACGTGGGGCGTTCGTCGTCGGTGACGAACCAGATCCGCGTCGACGGAGACGACCTTCGGTTCGTGTTCGTTCACGGCCCGGAACTCAAGTCGGTCCTCCGTCGCTACACGGCGATGACGGGGCGGCCGAACCGCCCCGAACCGTGGACGTTCGGCGTATGGATGTCGCGGCTGAGCTACGAGTCCCGCGAGGAGGTCGAGTCCGTCGCGGCGCGACTCCGTGAGCGGTCGATCCCGTGCGACGTGGTACACATCGACCCCGCGTGGATGTCGCTCGACGACATGTGCGATCTGCGGTGGGACACGGACGCGTTTCCGGACCCCGAGGCGATGATCGAAGAGCTCGCTGCGGAGGATTTCAGGGTCTCGCTGTGGGAGTTCCCGTACGTGCAGGTCGACTCCCCGCTGTTCGAGGAGTTCGCACGAAAGGGGTACTTCGTCGAGGACGGGTCGGGGTCGCCGTACGTCCTGTCTCGACTGAGTGCGGACAACAGGGGGAGTATCGTCGACTTCACCGACCCGGACGCCCGGGAGTGGTGGGCCGAGCGACATCGACAACTGACGGAGATGGGAGTGGACGCGTTCAAACTCGACTTTGGGGAGTACCTGCCGCGGGACGCGGTGCTGGCCAACGGTCGGACGGGCGCGGCGATGCGGAACCGGTACCCCAGGGAGTACCAGCGAACGGTGAGGGATGCGATGCGAGCGGCCGGGAGAGAGCAACCGACGCTGTGGGTCCGTGCCGCGTGGACGGGCGATCAGGTGTTCCCGATCCACTGGGGCGGAGATCCGAACACCACCTTCGAGTCGATGGCCGCGAGCCTGCGAGGGGGACTCAGCCTCGCGCTGTCCGGATTTTCGTTCTGGGCGGCTGACATCGGCGGGTTCCGGGGGACGCCGTCGACGGAACTGTACGTCCGGTGGGCGCAGTGGGCGCTCCTCGGGAACAGCCACGCGCGGTTCCACGGGACGACCCCGCGAGAGCCGTGGGAATTCGGTGAGACGGCCGAGCAGATCGTTCGCGAGCACGCCGAGGAGCGGTACCGCCTGCTACCGTACCTCTGCTCGTACGGGGAGCGAGCGAGCCGAGAGGGACTCCCGGTCATGCGACCGCTCGTGTTGGAACATCAGGGCGATCCGGCCGCGCGGGCGATCGACACCCAACACTACGTGGGTGAGGAGCTCATGATCGCCCCGGTGCTGTCCGCCGACGGGCGGCGGGAGGTGTACCTCCCGGAGGGGGAATGGGTCGACTACTGGACCGGAGAGCGATACGCGGGCGCCCAGACCCTCTCGCGCGACGTGCCGCTCGACACGGTCCCGCTGTTCGTCCGAGCGGGGAGCGTCGTGCCGACCCGCGAGGCGAGCCAACACGTGGGCGAGGGACCGTGGACGCTGCGGCTACGGGTGGAGTTCGAGTCGGAACCGACCGGAGAGCGGGAGGAGATAGCCTTCGAGTACCACGGCCGTACCGGAGACGAACGCGGGACGATAACCGCGATCCGCGAGCCGGGCTCGAGCGACGTCCGCGTCGAGACCCCCGACGGGTGTCCGATTGCCGAGGTGCGGGCCGCCCGGTTCGGAGAGCCGCCGTCCACTCTCAGTGTCGACGGCGCGACGTACGCTCGCGTCGACGACGACCCCGGCCCGCGCGAGTGGACCTTCGATCCGGACACCGGAGTCGCGCGCGCCGTCGTCGCCTAACGGTCGCCCCGGTCCGACGCACCCGGATTTCTCGCGGTCAATGACCGGCTATTTCCGCAGCGTCGCGTGTTTTCACCGCCCGGTCGTCGGAACACGCCGAACCGAGACGGGACGGGGAACGTCAGGATCGATCGGTGTGAAAGTTTATTCGGAACTGAGTTAATACTTCGACGGATTTAAGCCGTCAGGGGACGAAGGGGAAGTATGAGCATCGAGACAGTCGTACTAGCGGTCGGAACGGAAGACGAGGAACGAACAGAGCAGCTCGCGAGGGAGGCTATCGCGGTGGCCAAGCCCGCGGGCGCGACGGTCGTGTTGACCCACGTGTTCTCCGACGAGGAGTTCGAAGCGGTCAGGTCGCGGCTGGGCGTCGACAAGACGAGCGAGGGGTCGACCCCCAACGCCGTCGCCGAGCGACACACGACGACGCGGGCACTCGCGAAGGTGCTCAACGACGCCGGCGTCGACTACGAGATCCGCGGCGCGGTCGGCGACCACGCCGACGAGGTCGTCGCAGCGGCGAAGGCCGTCAACGCCGACCGCATCCTCGTCGGTGGACGCAGCCGATCGCCGACCGGAAAGGCCGTCTTCGGGAGCGTCGCACAGGAGATCATGCTCTCGGCGCCGTGCCCGGTGACATTCGTGCGAGACGTCGACGCCTAAGCGGGCGAACCCCCCTACGGGTCGATCACGACGAGATCGCGCGCGTCGCGACGACTCCTCGCTCACCGATCGCGGCGAACGGTCCCCTGAAGCGTCCCGTTTAAGTAACACCGGTTCGCGGGTTTACCCGATGTACTACGTGGGCGTCGATCTCGGAGCGACGAACGTCCGGGCGGTCGTCGGCGACGAGACCGCGACGATCCTCGGGTCCGAGTCGCGAGGTACCCCGCGCGGGCCGAGCGGGATCGCGGTCACCGAGGCCGTTCTCGACGTGATCCGCGGCGCGTGCGAGGCCGCCGGGATCGATCCGACCGCGGCCGTCGCGGCCGGGATCGGCTCGATCGGGCCCCTCGATCTGGCCGCCGGGGTCGTACAGGGGCCGGCGAACCTCCCGGACACCGTCGAACGGATCCCGCTCGTCGGGCCGGTCTCGCAGCTGTTGGACACCGACGAGGTCCACCTCCACAACGACACCATCGCGGGCGTCATCGGCGAGCGGTTCCACTCCGAGCGCAACCCCGACGACATGGTGTACCTCACCATCTCCTCCGGGATCGGCGCCGGCGTCGCCGTCGACGGCAACGTGCTCTCGGGGTGGGACGGCAACGCCGGCGAGGTCGGTCACATGACCGTCGACCCGCACGGCTTCATGACCTGCGGCTGCGGCCTCGACGGCCACTGGGAGGGGTACTGCTCCGGCAACAACATCCCGAAGTACGCCCGCGAACTGCACGAGGAGGACCCGGTCGAGACCGTCCTCCCGATCGAAGACCCCGACTTCTCCGCGGTCGACGTGTTCGAGGCGGCCGGCGAGGACGTCTTCGCGGACCACGTGATCGACCAGGTCGCCCACTGGAACGCGATGGGCGTCGCCAACGTCATCCACGCGTACGCCCCGCTGGTCGTGAGCGTCGGGGGCGCGGTCGCGCTCAACAACCCCAAGCGGGTGCTCGACCCGATCCGCGAGAAGCTCGCCGACATGGTGTTCATCAACGTCCCGGAGGTCCGGCTCACCGAGCTCGGCGACGAGGTGGTGGTGAAGGGCGCGCTCGCGAGCGCGCTCACCGGGGGCACGGGCGACCGGTCGCGGGTGGAGTCGCCGCCCGAGTGAACGGGCAGGGAGGCGGAGGAGCGCGGAGGCGGATCGGGGGCGACCGCGATCAGTCTTCGAACTCGGTCATCTCGGGCTCGACGGGCGGATCGACCGCGTCGCGCGTGTCGAGGTACGCGTCCCGGTACCGGCGGAGCTTCCGTAAGAGGACGTACCCGAACGCTCCCTGAAACAGGATCACGAAGACGAACAGCGAGAGGACCTGCGGCAGCCCGGTCGCCAGCGAGAGCACCGTCGTCACCGGTCCGACCAGCGAGTTGTACAGCGCGTGGATCGCGGCGGCGATGACGAGCCCCTTCACGACGATCGGCCCGCGGTTCCCGGGGTTGAACTTCGCGAGCCCGAGGTAGTACCCCGCGAACGCGGAGTAGATGACGTGTCCCGGGCCGGCCAGCGCGCGCAGCGCGGCGATCCCGTCGCCCGCGCCGAGGGCGGCGAGGCCGAGGGACAGCTCCGCCAGCTCGACGGTCCGAGCGATGTACACGAGGTTCTCGATGACGACGAATCCGAGCCCGGCGATGGCGCCGTACACCGCGCCGTCGATGACCGCGTCGAACCGGTCGTCGGTGTACGCGTAGAGCCGGACCGCGAGCAGCTTCACCGTCTCCTCGATCGGCCCGACGATCACGAAGAAGAAGAGGACGAGCCCGGGGAATCCGAACGGAGAGAAGTACGGCTGGGCGTAGCTGTTGAGCACCGCGGCGAACGTCGCGGTCAGGATCGACAGCAGGAACGTCGCCACGAGCAGCGAGAGCGGCTCACCGGTGGTCACGTCGGAGACGTACACGTACGCGGCGAGTCCGAGCGCCGGGACCGCCGAGAGCCCGACGAGCATCGCGACCGTCGGGTCGAAGACGAGCCCGAGCCCGAAGGAGCCGAGGATCGCGAGGAGCCCGAGGAGCGCGACGAAGACGACGAACGCCTTCGCCGACCGAGTGATGAGCCAGTGCAACGCGACCGAGAGGCCGTCGAGGGAGGTGCGCTCCTCCCACGTGGCGATGTCGTAGAGGTCGCGGTCGTCGTCGGCGCGCGACTCGACCGGATCCGACCGGGATGGCATGTCAGCGGGTTCGGACCGGGGCGACTTAAGCCGTGGCAGGGGTCGGGGCGCGACGCGGCCGAACGATCGCACGAAACGGAGCCGACAGAATTGAAACCGCGGCGACCGAAGAGGCGGTATGCACTTCGACGCACGGACCCAGCGGGCCCTCCGCGAGGCGGGGCTCGACGCGGACGCGATCGCGGCGGCGTCCGACCGAGTCGCCGAGCTCGTCGACGAGGACGCCGACCGCCTCCGGGAGTTCTTCGAGCCGGCGGGACCCTACCACTCCGACATGGAGACGGCCCACAGCACCGCCGAGAGACAGGAACACGCGAGCGCGGACGTCGACCTGTTCACCCACGGGAGTGACCTCCGCGGCTACCTCTCGCTCGACGGCTGGGGCGTCCCGGTCGAGGGCGGGCGGGTGCTGCGGACGGCGGAGACGGGAGGCGTGGACGGCGGGAGCGGCGAGACGGCAGGCGACGGCGAGGGGGAGGGAGGAGACGCCGACGAGGTCCCCGTCCTCGTCGAGCTCTCGCTCGGCGCGACCGTCCACGACCGCGTCCGGTTCGCGCGCGACCCCGACGAGCTATGAACGTCCGGGTACGCGGCATCTACGCGACGGCGCTCACGCGGACGCTGCTCGACGCGGGCCACGAGGTCGTCGACGCGTCGCCGCCGATCCGCCGGCGCTTCGACGCCGAGTTCGAGACGGCGCCGCCCGACGTTCGGATCGCGACGACCGACGACCGGCAGGGCGTCGGCGCGCACGGCGACCCGGACGCGGTCGCGTCTCTCCGCGACCTCCTGACCGACGCCGGTCTCGACGCGATGGCGTGGGGCGATCCGACGCCGCCCGGGACCGTCCTCGACGGGACGGTGACCGAGACGCTCGGCGGCGGGGCGGTGGTGGAGCTTCGCGTCGGCGGAGACGAGGGCGGGAGCGGCGACGCCGCCAGCGCCGAGGGGTACCTCCCCTACGGGGCCGTCGACGACCGGGTCGAGACGGGCGATCCGGTCCGGGTGCGGGTCCGCGAGTCCGCGGCGCCGTGGACGGACCGCCGCCCCGAACTGGGCGGGTCGCTGCGGGCGGGCGGCGGGCTCGTCGCGCTCGAGCCGGGCTCGGGCACGCGCGTCGACGTGCGGAACGACGAGGCCGCCCGGGAGCTCGCGGGGATGCTCGACCTGCTCGGGCTGGAGCCGCCGGAGGGGTGGCGCGCCGTCTGGAAGGCGCCCGCGGTCGACGCGGAGACCGAGGAGCTGCGGGCCGGGCTCGACCGAGCGGTCGCGGCCGCCGAGGGGCTCGACGACGCCGTCGACGCGGCCGGCGGCGTCGGCGTCCTCGACGGTCCGGACCTCGTCCGCGAGGAGCCGCTGGCGACTCCGCACGCCGGGGTCTGGGTGTGGTTCGGCCGCGAGAGCCGGTTCTCGCTCGACGACCGCCGCCGCGAGGCGACGGCGACGATGCCGGGGCACCACCGGGTGAAGGCCGGGTCGGCGGACGCGTCCGCGGGCGTCGACCTCGCGGAGGCGCTCTGCGAGCCCGACCCGGACGCCGCGTTCCCGTTCGGGGTCGTGACGGACGCGTTCGGGCCGGCCGAGGGCGACGCCCTCCGACTCGAACACGGCAAGCCCGACGGGAGACTGATCACGCTGGGCGAGGCGACGGTGACCGCGGTCGACGCCGACGGCTCGGTCACGGTCGAGCGAGAGATGACCGGCGGCGGGACCTACGACGGGCTGGACGTGCCCCGCGAGGCGGGCGACGTGGCCGAGACCAGCCTGAAGGAGGGCCGGTGGTGGTACCCGACCACCTACCGCGGGCGCGACGGGACGGTTCGGGGAACCTACGTCAACGTCTGTACCCCGGTCGAGGTGTTCCCGGGCGCCGCCCGCTACGTGGACCTCCACGTCGACGTGGTGAAACGCCCGGACGGCGCCGTCGAGCGCCTCGACGACGACGAACTGCGGGAGGCGGAGGCGGCCGGCGACGTGCCGGAACCGCTCGCGGAGAAGGCCCGGAGCGTGGCGTCGGCGCTGGAGAACGCTTTTTAAAAACGACGACACGACGGAAAGCCGACGACAACGACGAGACCGAAAGCCGACGGCGACGACCGCGACGCACGTATTTTTAACTCCATTTCGGACGAGAGAAACACCTCTCGTTCGTTACAATAACATTATAAATCATCGCATACACGACCGAACCGAAATGGATGAGAAACAATCTCAGCACGAATTCGAGGAGACGAGTCGTCGGGGGTTCCTCGGCGGCGTGGGAGCGCTCGTGGCCGCGGCCGCGTACTCGCGGGACGTGTCCGGGTCGGCCGCTGACGAGGTCGAAAACGGCGACGACGACCCGGTACAGACCGTCTCGTCACCGGACGGGTCGATCTCGGTGACGGTCGACGTCGGTGACGGCGTCCCGACCTACGAGGTCGCCCGCGGCGGGACGACGTATGTCGAGCCGTCGCCGATCGGCTTCGACTTCCGGAACCAGTCGGCGTTCGGGGCGTCGAGCGCGGAGGGGGGAAGCGACGTCCCCCTGAACGTCACCGGCACCGAACGCGAGACGGCCACGGAGGCGTGGGAGCCCGTGTGGGGCGCGTTCGATGCGGTGTCCGCGGCGTACGAACAGCTCAGCGTCGGACTCGCGGAGGCGGGCGGCGAAAGTGACTCCGACGGCGAGAGCGGCTCCGGCGGCGAGAGCAGCTCCGGCGGCGGGAGCGGGACCGACGACGCCGGCCGCCACGCCACCCTCCAGGTCCGCGTCTTCGACGACGGGATCGGGCTGCGGGTCGTCCTCGGCGAGGGATTCGCGAGCAACGCCGACCGGGCGGTGATCGAGGCGGAGAACACGGGCGTCGAGTTCGCGGACGACTACGACGCGTGGTGGATCGCGAACGAGGTGACCAACCCGCGGTTCGAACAGGAGTACGCGGAGACGCCCCTCTCGGAGATCCCGGGCGGGACCCGACCGACGCAGCCGACCGACACGCCGATCCGGACCGGCGCGCACACGCCCCTGACCGTCGACGCCGGCGACGCCGACGGCTCCGGCGGGGCGTACCTGAGCGTCCACGAGGCGAACCTCGACGACTACGCCGCGGCGACGCTCGCCCCGCGCGACGACGGCGGCGGGACCGGCTTCCGCACCGAGCTCACCCCCCTGCCCGACGGGACGAAGGCGTCGCTGGAGCTCCCCGCGACCACGCCGTGGCGGACGATCCAGCTCGTCGACCGGCCGGGCGAGCTGATCGAGTCGCAGCTCGTCCCCCTGCTCTCCGACCCGCTCGACGAGTCGGCGCTGCCGACCGTCGGCGGGGAGTCCGACACCGACTGGATCGAGCCCCGGAAGTACGTCGGCATCTGGTGGACGATGATCGCCGGGTCGGCCAACTGGGAGTACAGGTCGGACGACGCGATCGCCGGCGGGGGCGGGAACCCCGCCGCGTACGTCCACGGCGCTCGAACCGAGCGGATGAAGCGGTACATGCGGTTCGCGAGCGAGAACGGCATCGACAGCGTGCTCGTCGAGGGGTGGAACGAGGGGTGGGACACCTACCCCGGCGACGGCAGCGGCTTCGGGTTCGGCGTCGACGACTCGTACCCCGACTTCGACGTGCGGGAGGTGACCGGCTTCGGCGCGTCGCTCTCCGACCCGGTGGAGATGACGATCCACAACGAGACGGCCGGGAACCTCCCGAACTACGAGGACGCGATCCTCGACGGAGACGCGTTCGCGGGGTACGACGAGCAGGGGATCAACTCTATCAAGAACGGGTACGTCTCCGACCCCGGCCTCGGGATCGACGGCGACGGCTCGGAGCCGACCCACAACCAGCACAACCAGCTCGCGGTGAACCACCACCGGCTGGTGATCCGCGAGGCCGCCGCGAACCGCCAGCTCCTCGAGATCCACGAGGGGATCAAGCCGACCGGCGAGATCCGCACCTACCCGAACGTGGCGAACCGCGAGGTCGTCAAGGCCCAGGAGTACGACGGCTTCACCCAGCTCGGCTCGAACGTCGGCCGCGACCACCACGTCACGCTCCCGTTCACGCGGAACCTCGCGGGCCCGGTGAGCTACCAGCCGGGCATCTTCGATCTCACCTTCAACGACGACCGCGGCGGTCAGATCCAGACGACGCGCGCGAAGCAGCTCGCGATGTACCCGACGTACCTCAGCGGGCTCCAGATGGCCGCCGACCGCGTCGAGGCGTACGTCGACGAGACGTTCGCGGTCGGCGAGGCGCTCCAGGCCGCCGCCGGCGACCTCGACGGGCTCGTCACCGACGACTCGTGGCGGAACGCGTTCGGTACCAACTTCGTCGCCGTCGACCCCAACCGCGCGCCGAGCGGGTCGTCGGTCTCGTTCACGGTCCGCGACGTGCCCGCGGCCGGGAGCTACGACCTCCACCTCCGGTACGCGAGCGACGCCGAGGAGAACGCCGGCCGGGTGACCGACGCCGGGACTCCCCGAGCGACGCTGCGCGTCAACGACGACCGCGAGACGATCGAGCCCGCGTTCACCGACTACTGGGACGACTGGCAGGTGTTCACGACGGAAGTCGAGCTGGCGGCCGGCGACAACGAGATCGCGATCGAGCTCGACTACGAGGCGAGCGACGACGGCTTCGCCGGCGACGTGGGCGGCTTCAACCTCAACACGGTCGCGGTCGCCGAGTCGGGCGCACCGTCGCCGGTTCCCGCCGAGTACGAGGGGTACACGCCCGAGAACGAGAACTTCGACGCGGAGCCCGAGTTCGGCTTCATCGAGTCGGTCCCGGCGGCCGGCTGGGACGAGACCCGCGTCGTCGGCGCCGCGATCGGTGACTCCCTCGCGATCGCCCGCCGACACGGCGAGGAGTGGTACGTCGGCGTCATGACCGACGGCGACGGGCGGGCGCTCGACGTACCGCTCGAGTTCCTCGCGCCGGGGAACTCGGGCGGTGGCGCGTCTGGACAGGGGAACGGAAACGGGAACGGCGGTGGCAACGGAAACGGGAACGGCGGTGGCAACGGAAACGACCGAAACGGTCCGAAGTACGTCGCGGAGCTCTACTCGGACGCGCTCGGCGCGGGCGTCGACGCCGACCCGACCGGGGTCCGCATCGACGAGGCGATAGTCACGCCGAGTACGACGCTGCTCGCGTCGCTGGCGCCGAGCGGCGGGACCGCGGTCAGACTGCGTCCGGGGCGGGGCCGCGAGATCAACCGGCTCCCCGAGTACGAGCGCCCGGAACAGGAGATTTCGGTGTCGATCGCGGAGGAGGCCGACCTCGGCGAGTCGTTCGTCACCGGGACCGGCACCAACGACGCCCCGTTCGTCGGCGGGACCACGGTCGAGATCGTCGTCGACGGGGCGGTAGAGGCGGTCGGCAACGTCCGGCTCCCGCCGAACGCGACGGACGAGACGGTCGATCTCGGCTTCAACATCTCGCGGATCGGCACGTTCGATATCGTCGTCCGCGAGGCCGACGGCGGGGCCGAACTGGCGTCCGGGAGCGTCACCGTCGCGCCCGGGGACCTCGTGGCGGAACTCACCGATCCCGCCGGGGACGACGACGGGCCGGGCGAGTACGTCTACCCGACGGGCAGTGACTTCGAGGAGGGCGCGTTCGATCTGCGCTCGTTCCGCGTGCTGGAGACGGACGAGGAGTACCGGTTCGCGTTCGAGGTGGAGAATCTGTACGACACGTTCGGCGGGGCGTTCTCACCGCACTACTTCCTCGTCTACCTACGCGACCCGTCGGCCGACGAAGGACGGACGACCGAGCTCGGCGGCGGCTCGGGACTCGACGTCACTGCCGAGTTCGCCCGAACTTGGCAGTATCGGATCGACGCGAGCGGCTTCGGTAGAGGGATCACCGACGCCAACGGAGAGTCTCTCGGAACCCCGGAGGTTTTCGTCAGCTTCGAGTCGAACACAGCCGTGGTCTCGATACCG
This sequence comes from Halorubrum lipolyticum DSM 21995, assembly GCF_000337375.1. GTDB lineage: Archaea > Halobacteriota > Halobacteria > Halobacteriales > Haloferacaceae > Halorubrum > Halorubrum lipolyticum. The sequence continues at coordinate 36,064 of NZ_AOJG01000020.1, forward strand.
AAATCAGTGGTCGGCGACGCCGATCTCTCGGACTGGGAAGCGCTGCCGGTCGTCGGCTCGGAAGACCAAGGGAGCTTGCGCCCAGTCAGGATCGACCCCGAAACGTTCGTCTTCGGCGGCGCGCGCGAGGGTGCAGTCGAGAACGCGCCGCGCGTCATCGACCTGATCACGCCCGAGGGCGTCTCGCAGTCCGAGGCGCTCGACTACGGTCCCGACTCGCTGGCGTCGCTCCCGTTCACGCCGCTGTAGCGGGGCGAAGCGTCGGGACGAGAGCCGAGAGGAAGGAGTCCGGCCGGGGGGACTCCCCGGTCGAAACGGCGCTCTCAGAAGTGGTTCGCGGACTCGGTCTCGTGTTTCAGCTCGCCGCCGCGACCGCCCTCGACGGTGGAGGCGCCCTGATCGCCGGAGGAGGCCGACCGGACCGTCACGTTCTCTACCTCGTCGAAGTCCATGATCAGGTCCCGGCGGATGTTGTCGGCGGTGATGTTCGAGATGCCGCAGCCGGAGCAGGTGCCGCCGAGCTCGACGACGACCTCGCCGGTCTCGGCGTCCGCCTCGCGTACGACGCTCGTGCCGCCGTGCATCTGGATGATCGGCATCTGTCCGACCATCCACTCCTCGACCCGGTCCGCGAGGCTCTCGTCGCTCATTGGCTTCACTTCGCGGTCGAGCCTATGGAAGCTTGCGGTTTGCGAGCACGGCGAAAGCGAGAAAGGAACTGTATCACCGTCGATCCTTCGGGAATGGAGCGTTCGAAACCTGTTTCGATTACGGCTGTCACTCGTCGCGCTCGTCCGTGCGCTCCGACTCGCTCGGGAGCCGCGTCGGGTCCGCCGGGTCGTCGCCGTGCATCGAGTCGTCGCGTTCGAGGAGGTACAAGAGCGGACCGAGCGCGGCCAACACGAGCACGCCCGGAAGCGGCGCGTCGGGGACGAGGACGGCGGTGATCCCGGCGGCGCCGGACGTGACGACGACGAAGGCGGCCCACAGGGGCGGCGACCCGAGGTCGACGCCGACCGCGTCGGCGTCGCGGTAGACGAGCGCGGCCGCGACGGCGACGAGGAGCGCGGCGATCCCGGCGCCGAGGACCGTGATGACGGACATACCGATCCTTCGGTCGAGAGGCGAAAAAGGGTGTCGCGAGCGGGCGAGCGGTTTGACGTGAAATTCGGAGCGAAGAGAAGGGGGAGGGAGAGAAAGAGAAGACCGCCGGCCGCGCGCGACGCCTACGGCGCCTCGCCGGTCTCGATGCTGAACGAGTCGCGGGGGTACGCGACGCAGGTCAGGGTGTAGCCGTCGTCGATCTCGGCCTCCTCGAGCATCTGCTGGTTGTCGTGCTCGACGAAGTCCTCGGAGGGACCGTCCGTGATGTGGCCGGCACAGGAGACGCACTGGCCCTGGCGGCAGGCGTACGGGAGGTCCCACCCCTCGTCTTCGCCCTGTTCGAGGATCGGCGCGTCGTTGGAGAGCTCGACGGTCTCGCCCTGCTTGACGAACTCGACCTCGAAGTACTCGACCTCGTCTTCGGGGATGTCGCCGGGGCCGGAGCCACCGGCCTCACCGTCCTCCAGTTCGCCCTCCTCGCCCTCGCCGCCGGCGGGGATCGCTCCGCCGCCGCCACCGCCGCCGATCGAGCGGTTCCCCGGCTCGGGGAAGTCGGTCTCGGGCACGGCGGAGGCGCGTCGTTGGAGCACCTCGTCCGAGATGTCCGTCGCGGGCTCCCACCCCGTCCCCTTCAGCGAGCTGACGAAGACGACGAGCAGCGTCGCGATCGCCCCGAGAACGATCGCGGGGACGTTCGCGATGTTCGCAATGAGCGGAATGAGCATACCAGTGGATATGAAGAGGTGGTTTAAGGCCGTTTTGATCGGTCCAACCGCGTGAGAGGCCGGTAGTGCCGGTCGTTCGACCGTCACCCATCGGCGGAGCGGTCCATTTATCGGCCGAGCGGTCGACTGGGACCGCATGGAAGTCAAATCGCGGCACCACCTCCGGAGCGACGACATCACGACGATCCGCGAGGCGGTCGCCGACCACCTCGGCGTCGACATCGACGGGGACACCTTCGAGTTCGTCGAGTTCGTGGACGCGAACTACGAGCTCGTGCTGGTCGACGGGGAGCCGGCGGTGTTCTACGTCGACGACGACGAGCCGTTCCTCACCGTGCGAGGCGCGAACGACTACGAGCCGAAAACGGGCGTCGTCACGGTCGACGCGGGCGCGATCTCGTTCGTCTCCGACGGCGCCGACGTGATGCGCCCCGGGATCGTCGAGGCCGACCCGGAGATCCGCGAGGGCGACCTCGTCGTCGTCGCCGAGGAGACCCACGAGAAGGTGCTCGCGGTCGGCCGCGCGATGGTCGACGGCGACGACATGGTCGGCGACAGCGGCAAGGTCGTCCAGTCGATCCACCACGTCGGCGACGAGCTGTACGAGTTCGCGGCGTGACCGGGCGGTGTCAGGAGGTTATTTATAAACGGCGTGAGCGATCGCGACCATCGTTTATAAAAGAACGAGCCGTCGGCGCGTGCCCACGAGCGGCGCGCGCGAGGGAGCCCGCGACGGCGTTTATAAACGCCGTCGCGGCGAGGCTGGGGAGGCGTGAGGTGTGGGGCGGTTGCGGTCGGGCGGTCCTCGCGGCTGGGGCTTTGGGGATGTTCACCGCGGAGAAGTCGATCACGCACTGTCGAGCGGCTGGCTTCGGAGGAGTTCGCTGTCGATCCGCCAAAAACCGGTCATACGCAAGCGGCTGAGGCTTGGAGGCGTTCGCCCAAGAACCGCCGGCAACCACTTATAAACGGGCGACTGGAGTATCAACACCACAGCCGTCGAACTCGCGATCGCTCCGCGCCTTTTAATCGCCTCGCCCGCGACCCCCACGTCAATGACCGGGATCCGGGTGCTGAGCTACAACGTCCGCTACGCCAACCGCGGCGACCACCACGACGCGTGGCACGAGCGTCGGGACGCCGTCGGGCGGCTCGTCCGGTTCCACCGCCCGGACGTCGCCGCGTTTCAAGAGCCGCTGCCCGACCAGCGTCGCGACCTGCGCGAGCGCCTCCCGGCGTACGAGTTCGTCGGGCGGGGGCGCGAGACCGGCGGCGAGGGAGAGGGGTGCCCGATCGGGGTCCGCGCCGACCGCTGGGCGGTCGCCGACGACGGCACGTTCTGGCTCTCCGAGACGCCGAGCGAGCCGTCGACCGGCTGGGACGCGGACTACCCGCGGATCACGACGTGGGCGCGGGTTCGGGCGGTCGACGGCGACGCCGCGCTCCTCGTCGTCAACACGCACTTCGACCACGTCAGCGCGCACGCGCGCCGCGAGTCGGCGCGGCTGCTCCGCGAGCGACTCCCGGGGATCGCGGGACGAGACCCGGACGACGCCGGCCGCGGCTCGACGCTCCCGGTCGTGTTCGTCGGCGACCTCAACTGCACGGCGGGGTCCGACCCGCACCGGATCCTCGTCGGCGACGGCCCGGCGGCAGACGCGGGAGACCCGAGCGACGGCCGACTCGCGCTCCGCGACGCGGCCGCGAGCGCCGACCTCCGACACGGCCCGGAGACGAGTCTCACCGACTTCGCGCGGCTGATCGACGGTCGTCGGATCGACCACGCGCTCGTCTCGCCCGGGGTCGGCGTCGAGGCGTTCGCGACGCTCGCCGACCGCGACGACCGAGGGCGGTACCCCTCCGACCATCTGCCGATCCTCGCGCGGCTGGAGCTGTGAAGGAGAGTCGAATACCCTTATAAAAACACTCGAACCCGCCGCCCCCGAAGCTCGCTACTCCTCGTCCGCGTACTTCGCCAACACCGTCTCGTAGCCGCGTTTGGCCGTCTCGTACGTCTCGCGGAGGTCGGCGATCGGCGTCTCGCTCGCGTCGACGCGGAGGTCGTTGTAGTACGGGTCGTCGACCGCCTCCTCCGTGTTCGTCACCTGTAGCGCCGCGGACTGGACCTCCAGGTCCTCCCGCTTGTCGCCGCCGGCCTCGTGGCCCGCCGCGAGCGCGTCGATCAGTCGCTCCGCCAGCGGGGCGTCGCCGTGAGCGTCCGACTCGTAGGCGGCCGCGACGTCGTCGATCACGTCCTCGCCCGTCAGCAGGTTGCCCGCGACCGTGTAGTTCTCGCCGACGACGTGGCCGTACCAGTCGTTACACTCGTCGCCGGAAAAGGCGAAGGTCCCGTCGGCGTCGATCCCGTGGAGCTGGCGCTGGGGTTTCCCCTCGTCCGCGTTTAAAAGAGCGTCTAAGGCGTCGTCGACCGCGAGCCCGTCGCCGAGGTACTCGATCCCCTTCCGGCCGAGTTCGACGTTGACGAGCGACTGGGTCGCCACCGCGCCGTCCGCCGACGCGAACGGACACAGCGTCCCGACCCCCGGGAGGCGCGTGGTCACCGCCACGCCGTACCGGATCCGGTCGCCGCCGTCGTCGTCCGTGTACCGCTCGCGAACGCAGATGCTGAACGTCACACCGGGCGTGGGACGCGAACCGGCAAAAGGCTGCGCACCGGGGGCGGCGTTTCCGGTTTCGTCCGCGAGCCGACCGCACGCCGGTTCGCGCGGACGGTCGCGGCGTCGAGGGGACGAGCGGAGGGCCGAAAGGGGGGCTTCACGGCCGCTAAGGGGAGCCAAACCGCCGGCACCGGAGACGGTCGCAGTGTCGTGTGTGGTGCCAACGGGCGACACACTTATGCGTGACAAACCCTCCCATACATATAGCCTCGGTTACGGGCGAACGGCGATCCGTCGCGGGTCGCTCTCGACGACAGCGGCGTTCGCGGCTCCATGAGCCGTCGTCTCAGGCACGCGGAGCCGTGCCGCCGCGCGTCGGGGGCGCTCGCGGCGGTCGCTGCCCGTCCGAGCGACCAGAGACGAGATACAATGGCAAACCGACACACGCTCGAACGGCTCAGCGAGGAGTACCGGACGAACGTCCCGGACGACCTCCGGGACCCCCGCTCGTTCGACTGGTACCTCGACGCGCTGTACGAGGAGCCGCGGATCGCGCGGAACGCCCACCAGCGCGTCGCGGACATGTTCGACCACTACGGCACCCGGTACGACGAGGAGCGCGGCGTCGTCGAGTACGCGCTCGCCGCGGACGACCCGCTCCACGACGGCGAGAACGTCTTCTACGGCCGAGAGGTCCACGAGGCGATCCACGAGTTCGTCAACAAGGTGAAGTCCGGCGCCCGCGGACTCGGCCCCGAAAAGCGGATCAAGCTCCTGCTCGGTCCCGTCGGCTCCGGCAAGTCGCACTTCGACTGGCTGGTCCGCCGGTACTTCGAGGCGTACACCCGCGAGGAGGCCGGCCGGATGTACACCTTCCGCTGGGTGAACCTCTGTTCCGTGATCGACGACCAGGACCCCGGCGACGACGCGGTCCGCTCGCCGATGAACCAGGACCCGCTCGTGCTCATCCCGCGCCCCCAGCGCGAGGCCGTGATCGACGAGATCAACGAGCGGCTCGACGCCCCCTACACCCTCCGGAACGACCAGCACCCGGACCCGGCCTCGGAGTTCTACCTGAACGAGCTGCTCGCGCACTACGACGACGACTTAGAGCGCGTCCTCGACGAGCACGTCGAGGTCGTCCGGCTCGTCGCCGACGAGAACCGCCGGGAGTGCATCGAGACGTTCGAGCCGAAGGACAAGAAGAACCAGGACGAGACCGAACTCACCGGCGACGTCAACTACGCGAAACTCGCCGTCTACGGCGAGTCCGACCCGCGCGCGTTCGACTACGCCGGCGCGTTCTGTAACGCCAATCGCGGGCTGTTCTCCGGGGAGGAACTGCTCAAGCTCCAGCGGGAGTTCCTCTACGACTTCCTCCACGCCTCCCAGGAGTCGACGATCAAGCCGAAGAACAACCCGCGGATCGACATCGACCAGGTGATCGTCGGCCGGACGAACATGCCGGAGTACCGCGAGAAGACCGGCGACGAGAAGATGGAGGCGTTCAACGACCGTACCAAGCGGATCGACTACCCCTACGTGTTGGAGTACGAGAGCGAGTCGGAGATCTACCGTAAGATGCTCGACAACGCCGACGTGCCGAACGTCCACGTCGAGCCGCACGCGCTGGAGATGGCCGGGCTGTTCGGCGTGCTCACCCGGTTAGAGGAGCCCACCGACGAGACGGTGAGCCTCCTGGATAAGGCGAAGGTGTACAACGGCGAGCTGGAGGACGAGGAGATCGACCGCCGGAAGCTCCGCGAGGACGCCGCCGAGTCCGCCGACGTGGGCGAGGGGATGGACGGGATCTCCGCGCGGTTCGTCGGCGACGAGATCGCGGAGGCGATCATGGACGCCACCCACCGCGACCGCAGCTACCTCTCCCCGCTGTCCGTCTTCGACCACTTCGAGGCGAACCTCGGCGGTCACGGCTCGATCGCGGAATCGGACCTCGACCGCTACGAGCGACTCCTGGAGACCGTTCGCGAGGAGTACCGCGAGCGCGCCATCGAAGACGTGCGCCACGCGTTGGCGTACGACGTGGACGAGCTCCGCCGACAGGGCGAGAAGTACATGGACCACGTGATGGCGTACATCGACGACGCCACCGTCGACGACGAGCTGACGGGGAGGGAGACCGAGCCGGACGAGACGTTCCTGCGCGCGGTCGAAGAGCAGCTCGACGTGCCCTCCGACCGCAAGGACGACTTCCGGCAGGAGGTGTCGAACTGGGTCTCCCGTCGCGCCCGCGAGGGGCGCGGCTTCGACCCGCGGGAGAACGACCGGCTCCGGCGCGCCTTAGAACGCAAGCTCTGGGAGGACAAGAAGCACAACATCAACTTCTCGGCGCTGGTCTCCGCGACCGACCTCGACGACGAGGAGCGGAGCGCGTGGGTCGACGCCCTAGTCGATCGCGGCTACTCGGAGGACGGCGCCGCGGAGGTGCTCGAGTACGCGGGCGCCGCCGTCGCCCGCTCCGAGATCGAAGACGGCGGGGACTGAGATGACAGAACGCGACACGCCGGACGGGGGCGCGTTCGTCCGCGACGCCGACGAGACGCTCCGCGGGGCGTACGACCCGCCGATGAGCCTCGAGGAGTACGTCGACCGGGTGTTGGCCGACCCGACCGCCGCCGCCTCCGGCGCGCGGTACCTCCTCGCGGCCGTCGAGTCGCAGGGGACCCGCGAGGTCCGCGAGCGCGGCGAGCGGCTGGAGCGGTACCGGTTCTTCGACGACCCGTTCAACGACGGGGAACACGCCGTGCTCGGCAACACCGGGGCGCTCAACGCGTTCGTCGACGACCTCCGGGCCGCCGCCGCGGGCCGCGGCAACGACGAGACGATCGTGTGGATCGACGGCCCCACGGCCACCGGGAAGTCGGAGTTCAAGCGGTGTCTGGTGAACGGGATCCGGGAGTTCTCGAAGACCGAGTCCGGGCGACGCTACACCGTGGAGTGGAACGTCACCGGGGCCGGAACCGGACGCGGGGGCGGCGCGGGCGCCGCGTCGCTCTCGTACGGGGACGGCGGCGACGCCGGGGCGTGGTACCGGAGCCCCGTCCAGACCCACCCCCTCTCGGTGTTCCCGGAGGCGGTCAGGGAGTCGATCGCCGACGCCGTCGACGACGACGCCTACCCGATCGCGGCCGACGTGGACCTGGACCCGTTCAGCCGCGAGGCGTACGACCACCTCGAATCGGTGTACCGCGACGAGGGGCGGCGAGACCTGTTCTCGGCGATCACCGACCGCGACCACCTGCGAGTGACGAGCTACGTCGTCGACGTGGGCGAGGGGATCGGCGTGCTTCACGCCGAGGACGACGGGAGCCCGAAGGAGCGGCTCGTCGGCTCGTGGATGGGCGGGATGCTCCGGGAGCTCGACTCGCGCGGCCGGAAGAACCCACAGGCGTTCAGCTACGACGGCGTGCTCTCACAAGGGAACGGGGTCGCGACCGTCGTCGAGGACGCCAGCCAGCACGCGGACCTCCTCCGCCGGCTCCTCAACGTCCCCGACGAGCGGCGCGTGAAGCTCGACAAGGGGATCGGGATGGATCTCGACACCCAGCTGATCGTCATCTCGAACCCCGACCTCGACGCCGAGCTCGACCGCCACGCCGAGCGCGAGGGAGCGGACCCCCTGAAGGCGCTGAAGCGCCGGCTCACCCGCCACGAGTTCCGCTACCTCACGAACCGACGGCTCGAGGCGGAGCTGCTGCGCCGCGAGGTCGGCGGGCCGCGCGGCGTGCCGACCGTCGACGGGATCGAAGGCGACGGGGAGACCGAGGCCACCCTGGACGACCCGGCCGCACCCGACGGCGATCCGGCGAGGGCCCCCGCGAGCGAGCCCGGAGCGGCGGCCCTCACGATCGGCGTCCGCGACGGCGACGGCGGGGTCACGGAGCGCGAGCTCGCGCCCCACGCGGTCGGGGCGGCCGCGCTGTATGCCGTCGTCACGCGGCTCGACACCGACGACCTCCCGGCGGGGATCGACCTCGTCGAGAAGGCGGACCTGTACGAGACCGGCGAGATCCGACGCGATCGGAGCGGCGAGGAACAACCGATCACCGTCGACGACGTCGAGTTCGGCGACGGGGACGGCCGGAACGGGGTCCCGGTCACCTACGTCCGCGACGTCGTCGCCGAGTTGCTCGGGTCGGACGCAGACCGCAGCCACCCGGAGCTGCCGGTCGAGCGCGTGATCATGCCGACGGACGTGCTCGACGCGATGGCCGGGGGGCTCTCCGACGCACCGGTGTTCTCGCGGTCGGAGGTCGCCGAGTTCGAGAGCCGGAAGGCGCCGGTCGCCGAGCGGGTGCGCGAGCGGCAGCGGGCCGACGTGGTCGACGCGATCCTCGCCGAGGAGACCGTCTCGGAGGCCACCGTGGCCGAGTACGTCGAGCACGTGTACGCGTGGGACGCCGACGAGCCGGTCGAGACCGAGCGCGGCCCGGAGGAGCCGGACGCGCTCGCGATGAAGGTGTTCGAGACGGAGACCCTCGGTCGGTTCGACGAGGGCGACTACCGCGGGACCGACCCCGGGGAGTCGGTCGCGACGTTCCGACGCGAGCGCGTGATCCGTGCGCTCACCCGGTACGCGTGGCGGAACCGCGGCGACGCGTTCAGCGTCGACGACGTGGAGCTCGGCGAGATCCCGGAGCTGAAGGCGGTGCTGGAGTCGAACGACCTCGCGGACGTGAAGCGGCGGTTCCCGGACCTCGACCCCGCCGAGTGGACCGACCCGCCCGCCGACACCGAGACGGAGCGCACGAAGGCGGCGACGATAGACCGGCTCGTCGACCGGGGATACAGCCCCGCGTCCGCCGAGCTGACGAGCCGCGCCGTGATGCGGAGCGTCCGCGACGAGTGGGTGAGCCTGGCCCTCGACGGCGACGCGGGTGACGGCGACGCGTCGGATCGCCCGGGAGCCGACCGCGGCGGCCGGAACGGAGGTGGTCGGACGTGGGACTGACCGAGGACCGCGAGCGCTTCCGCGAGGTGGGCGAGGAGCGCCGCGAGGACCTCGCGGAGTTCATCAGCCACGGCGATCTGGGCGGCTCCGGTCCCGACCGGGTCCGGATCCCGGTGAAGATCGTCGACCTCCCCGAGTTCGAGTACGACCGACGGGAGGCCGGCGGCGTCGGGCAGGGACGGGGCGGCCAGCCCCAGCCCGGCCAGCCGGTCGACCCCGAGCCCGGCGAGGGCGACGAGGAGGGCGACCCGGGCGAGGAGGGCGGCGAACACGAGTACTACGAGATGGACCCGGAGGAGTTCGCGCGCGAGCTCGACGAGGAGCTGGGGCTCGACCTCGAACCGAAGGGGAAACAGGTCGTCGAGGAGGTGGAGGGCGACTTCACCGACACCGCCCGCGCCGGTCCGCGGGGGACCCTCGACGTCGACGAGTTCTTCAAACGCGGGCTGAAGCGCCACCTCGCCACCGACTTCGACGAGGCGTACGTCCGCGAGGGGCTGTTCGTCGCGGGCGCCGACGTGGACGACGTGTTCGCGTGGGCGCGGGGGCAGGGCGTGCCCGTCTCGCGGGCGTGGATCGCCGACGCCGCGTCGACCGCGGTCGACGAGCACGGCGAGCCAGTGGAAGCGCTCGATCGGTGGGAGAGCTTCGACGCGCTCGACGACGAGGTCGACCGCGAGCCCGCCACGCGTCGGATCCGTCGAGAGGGGCTCGACAGCGTCCCCTTCCGCCGGGAGGACGAGCGGTTCCGCCACCCCGAGGTGATCGAGGAGCGCGAGCGCAACGTCGTCGTGGTGAACGTCAGGGACGCGTCCGGCTCGATGCGCGAGACGAAACGCGAGCTGGTCGAGCGCGTGTTCACGCCGATGGACTGGTACCTGACGGGGAAGTACGACGCGGCGGAGTTCCGCTACGTCGTCCACGACGCCGAGGCGTGGGAGGTCGACCGCGAGGAGTTCTTCGGGATCCAGTCGGGCGGGGGAACCCGCATCTCCAGCGCCTACGAGCTGGTCGCCGAGATCCTCGAGGAGTACCCCTACAGCGAGTGGAACCGCTACGTGTTCGCCGCCGGCGACTCCGAGAACGCCGGCACGGACACGACCGAGTCGGTGATCCCGCTGATGGAGTCGATCGACGCCAACCTCCACGCGTACGTAGAGACCCAGCCGGGCGGCGCCGCGCCGAACGCGCGGCACGCCGACGAGGTGGAGAGCGCGCTCGGCGACGCCGACGACGTCGCCGTCGCGCGCGTGTCGGACCCCGACGACGTGACCGACGCCATCTACGAGATCCTCAGCACGGAGACGGAGGGCGACGGCGACGCGACCGCCGGCGGGGCGGCGAAGGGGCGGACAGACGGGGGTGAGCGGCGATGAGAGACGAGCGCGTCGAGGCGAAACGCGAGGCGGAGTCGCTCGACGAACCCGCCGCGGAGGCCCGCGAACTCGCCGAGCGGCTCGGGCTCGCGCCGTACCCGGTGCGGTACTGGGTCGTCGACCACGACGAGATGAACGAGCTGATCGCGTACGGCGGCTTCCAGCGGCGTTACCCCCACTGGCGCTGGGGGATGAACTACGAGCGGCAGGCGAAAAAGGACCGCCACGGCCTCGGAAAGGCGTTCGAGATCGTCAACAACGACGACCCGAGCCACGCGTTCCTCCAGGAGTCGAACTCGCCCGCCGACCAGAAGGCCGTGATCACCCACGTCGAGGCGCACGCGGACTTCTTCGCGAACAACCGCTGGTTCGGGCTGTACGCCGACCGCGGAGAGGGAGGGCCGAACGCCGCGGCGCGGCTGGAGCGCAACGCCGACCGGGTCGCCGCGATCGCCGACCGCCCGGCCGTCGACCGCGACGAGGTCGAGCGCCTGATCGACGCCGTGAGTGCGCTGGAAGACACGATCGACCAGCACAACCCGGTCGACGCCGCGCGGTCGGTCGACGAGCCCGGCGTCGCCGAGGACGTGAACGACCCCGACGAGGACCCGCTCGCGGCGATCGAAGACCGGATCGCGGAGCTGGATCTCTCCGAAGAGGTGCGCCGCGACGTGTTCGACGACGAGTGGCTCGAGGCCAGGGGCGAGGGCGTCGAGCCGGAGGAGCCGCGCCCGGACGTGCTCGCGTTCCTGCGCGATCACGGGAAGCGCTACGATCCCGACAGCGGGAAGGCGGTCGACCGCGAGCCGTGGGAGACGACCGTCATCGACGCGCTCCGCGAGGAGGCGTACTACTTCGCGGGCCAGAAGTCGACGAAGGTGATGAACGAGGGGTGGGCCACGTATTGGGAATCGATCATGATGGGCGGCGAGGGGTTCGCCGGCCCCGACGAGTTCCTCACGTACGCCGACCACATGTCCCGGGTTCTCGGCTCCCCCGGGCTCAACCCCTACAAGCTCGGGTTCGAACTGTGGACGCACGTCGAGCTGCGAGCCGCTCGCCGCGACGTGATCGACAAGCTGCTCCGGGTCGAGGGCGTGACGGCCGAGAACTTCCACTCGCGGGTCAACCTCGATCGGGTCGCCGACGCACTGGAACCGCATCCCGCGATCGCGGGAGCGGGCCCAGCGACGCTCGACGAGCTGGCCGAGCTCGCCGCCGACGGCGACCCGCGCGTCGACGCCGAGGCGGTCGACCGGGTGCTGTCGGCCCGAGACGAGGGGGAGACGGACGGCGACGACGAGAACGGTCTCGACGCCGGCCCGGACATCGAGCGGTACCCGTGGAAGCTACTGACGCGCGAGGGGCTCGCAGAGCGCCACTACGTCCTCTCGAGACCGGAACACCGGGGTGCGCTCCGAAACGTCTCGCGGGAAACACTGGCGGAGCGGGCGCGGTACATGTTCGACGTCGATCGGTACGCGACCGTCGACGAGGCCCTCGCCGACGTGGACCGGACCGCCGGCTGGGACCGGATGCTGGAGGTGCGCGAGAGCCACAACGACGTGACGTTCATCGACGCGTTTCTCACCGACGAGTTCGTGCGCGAGGGGAACTACTTCACCTACGAGTACAGCCGGGCGACCGACCAGCACCGCGTCGCCAGCGTCGACGCCGACGACGTGCGGAAGAAGCTCCTGTTGCGCTTCACGAACTTCGGGAAACCGACGGTCGTCGTGCTCGACGGAAACTTCCGGAACCGCGGCGAGCTCCTCTTGGGCCACCGGTACAACGGAGTCCCCCTCAACGAGGAGTCGGCGACGGAGACCTTAGAGCGCGTCTTCGAGCTGTGGGGCCGCCCCGTGAATCTCGCGACGATCCGCGTCGAGTACCCCGATGAGGCGATCCGACGCGCCAAGCGGCGAGGCACCGAGCCGGACGGGAACGAGGTCGGCGTGCGGTTCCAGTACGACGGCGGAGAGGTGACCGAACACGACCTCGACCCGGAGATCAGAGAGCGGATCGCGGCCGACGAGGTCGACTACGACACGAAACCGGACGACTGGCTGGCGTGACGAGCGGACAAAGAGAAGGCGCGATCGACCGCGACCGACCCGGGCCTACGCCAGGTCAGCGACCATCTCGGAGACGAACGCCGTCTCCTCCTCGTTGATCCCGTGCCCCATCCCCTCGTATATCCGCTCGTCGACGTCGGCACCGAGCGCCTCCAACACCGCGGTCGTCTCGTGGACGCGCTCCTCCGGGATGTGCGGGTCGACGTCGCTACAGCCGAGGAACGTCGGGGTCCCGCCGACCGCCTCGGCGGCGTCCCCGGCGATTTCGGCCGCGTGAGAGACGTAGTCGTCGACGTCGATCGACTCGCCGATCAGGCCGCCGCTCAGGACCGCGAGCCCGCCGTACCGGGTCGGGTTCCGCGCGACGAACTCGCTGGCGAGGCAGGCGCCCTGCGAGAAGCCGGCGACGAGGACGCGTTCGGTCGGTATCCCGGCGTCAGTCGCCGTCTCGACCGCGCGGCCGACGGCGCGGAGCCCGGAGCTCCGGCCGGGCTCGTTGTCCGCGACGGGCGCGAGGAAGGAGTTCGGATACCACGTGTTCGCCGCCGCCTGCGGCGCGAGCAGTGAGAGACCGGAGGTCTCTCTGACAGCCGGCGGCGAGAGCGCGACGTCGCGGTCGCCCGCGATCTGCTCTCCGAACTCGACGATGCTGCGCGCGGTCGCGCCGCGACCATGGACGAGGACGACGGCGGCGTCGGCCGCGTCGACATCGGTGCCGGCGGTCACCAGCGGCTCGTCGACGTGCGGGTCGTCGCCCGCGTGCGGCGATCCGCGGCTCATACGCCGACGCCCGCGTCGGCGTCGGGCAGGTCGTGTTTCTTCACCGGGAGCCCGAGCTCCTCGAGGGCGCCCTTCATGTGGCGGTCCTGCGCGAAGTCAGCGCCGTCCTCCTCGCGGAGGCGCTGGGCGGTCGCAAGCACCTCGCCCTTGCGGTCGTCGGGGATCTCGTACTTGTCGGCGGAGAGCTCGATGACGAGTCCGTTGTTGTCCTGGGTGTAGATGGAGTGGAAGATCCCCCGGTCGAACACGTTGTACCCCTTGCCGGCCTCCTTGAGCGCTTGCATGATGTCCTCGTACTCGTCGGGCTCGACGCTGAAACAGAGGTGGTGGACGGCGCCGGTGCCGGCGCGCTGGCCGCGCGCGGACGGCCGGTCGTCGCTCACGAAGAACGTCAGGATTCGCCCGTCACCGGTGTCGAAGAACAAATGCGTCTGCGAGGGATCGTCGAGGTTCGGCTGGCGGAGAACGAGCGGCATACCGAGCAGGTCGCGGTAGAACGCGATCGTGTCGGCCTCGTTGCTCCCCCAAACGGTGATGTGGTCGGTGCCGGTGGTGTGGAACGGTGCGTCCGGACGCTCCGGCGTGACCGGTGCCGGGATGTCGTCGCTCATACCACCGATACGAAGCGAACACGTATAAAAGCGAAAGGGACCGCCGAGCCACCGGCTGACATCGGTGTTATCCGGTCTTGGGAGCAGCGCGAACGCCGCACTCGAGCGGTGTCGACGCCGAAACGAACCCCTTAATCCGACCAGCGTGAACCGAAAGACATGGACATACTGCTCCACTCCGGCCTCGAACACCCGAACACCCTGTGGATCGCGGCCGCCGCGGTCGTCTCGTTCGTTCTCGGCGTCGCCTCGGTCACCTACGGTCGGCGACTCACGGCCCCGTTCCGAGACAGCACAGAGGAGTAGCTCCGAGCGCCCGAACAGAGGCGCGACCCGTCAAATCGAGCGGTTAGGACTGCTGCCAGACCGGCGGCGCGACGCCGAGCGCCCGAACGACGACCGGATAGCCGAAGGCGACGACGAACACGAGAAGCAGCGACACCAGAAACGGGAGCTGTCCGACGACGCTCTCGACGAGCGCCAACACGGCGAACATCACGACGAACATCACGCCCCAGTGGGGGGCGAGCTGGCGGACCTTCCCAGTGGTATCACTCATACGCCTCGTAACGGGCCCGACAGATATAGATTATCGGACTCGCGCGCACTCCGAGGCGGGCGATGACGCGTCGAGAAGGTGACGGAACCGGGACGGAAATCGGGAAGCGAGCGAGTCGAGTGGAACCGAAGGCTAGTACCGCGAGGGGATAAACGCCGTCGAGAGCAGGAGCACGACCGAGATCAGCGCAAGGACCACCGCGCGCGTCAGTCCGGTGTTGTACTGTTCGAAGCGGTCGATTTCCGCGACCTGCGACTCGTACCCCTCGATGTCGGTCGACAGCGTCATCGTGGACGCGTCGGGGAAGTGCGCGATGAACTCCGTCTCGCCGATCGTAACCGTTGTATCCTGTTCGATCTCGATCGTGTTAGTCTGCGTCCCCTCCCAGACGATCACAGCCTGATCGGCGGTGACTTCGTCGACGGTCACGGAGTGCCCGTCGTACTCGAAGGAGTCTCCCGTTGCGTACGAGCGCTCTTCGGGAGCGGGGAAGTACTCGTCCGCCGGGACGAGGGTCGTCTCACCGTCGTCGGTGACCGCGACGTACTCGCCGTCGTCGCGCTCTACCGTCTCGTTGTCCGCGGCGTCATCGGACTCGAGGATCGCCTGTCGGTCGAGCACCTCGACGAGCGTGACCCCTGACGGATCGTCGCCGGCGATCTCAACGGTCCACTCGCGGTCGTCGACCGCGACCGTTGACCCGTTCGCCCACGTCTCCGAGAACTCCGCCGTCTCGTTCTGCTCGAGCGTCCCGATCGGCGCCGAGTCACCCTCCGAGATCCCTGCGACGGTGTACGTCTCACCGTCGACCTCAACCGAGTCACCTTCCGAGACCTCGAAGTCTGGGTTTTCGAGGGCGATTTCCGGACTATCAGCCGTCGCGGTGAGCACACCAGCCACGCCCGCAACGAGAAGGAAGAGCGCGGCATACACGGCCACAGCGCGTCGTTGCATAGTTCCAGCATGGGTCACCCGGTGTATAACGGTTACTAAGCCGCGCTCTCGAACCCCAGAACAAATCGCCGAGTACCTCGGTGCGGCAACCACAATCGCGGTGGCGATCGTTCGCTGACGAAGCCAGTGATCTCCGAGGGTTTGCACAAGTAGAGTCGAACAGTAGACAACCAGATCGGATCTTGGTCAATGGAGATTTCATTGGGTTCGGCATATCGACCGAGAACACGCGTTGACGATCGAGTTCTGCAACAGTACTTTAATTGCGCGCTGCGGAACACGAGCAATGACAGATCCCGACAGGGCGACACCGCCGGCCGTCCTCGACAGCAAGCGCGACGCGACGAGATACCAGGTCCTCGTGGAGATCGCCGCTCGACAGCCCGCAGTAAGCCAGACGGAAATCGCCGACGCGATCGGCGTGACATCGCAGGCCGTCAGCGATTACGTCAGGGACCTTGTGGAACACGGCTACGTCGAGAAGGAAGGCCGAGGACGGTATGCAGTGACGAAGGAAGGCGTCGATTGGCTGATCTCTCGAACCGACAGCCTAGAAGCGTACCTCGACCGCGTCAGCTCTGACGTGCTCGGTAGCGTCGACGTCGACGCCGCGATCGCGATGGACGATGTCGACGAGGGAAGCGACGTGGGCCTGCTCATGCGTAACGGTGTCCTCCAGGCGAACCCCGCAGGCGGGACGGCGACGGCTGTCACCGTTACCGCCGCCGCGGCAGGCGAAGCCGTCGGCGTCGCCGACTTCGAAGGCGTAGTCGACTACGAGACCGGATACGTCACGGTGCTCCCCGTACCGCCCGTCACGAATACCGCATCCGTGGACCCCAACGTGCTTCCGTCGACCCGCCCGTCCGAGAGCCTCCTCGCCGTCGCCGGAACCGAAGCGTACGCGCTCGCAACGCAAGCAGATATGCGGCCGGACATCAGGTTCGGGACAGTCGACGCCGTTGCCGAAGCCGCAGTGCGGGGGCTGGACGTATTACTAGTGATCACAGCCGACCAGTTGCCGCAACACACCGCACGGCTCCGCGACGAGAATATCCCTCACGAGGTGCTCGATACAGGCGACTTCTGAGACGGAGACAGACGGTAACCGGCTCAGCGAGCGCGTCGCTACCGGATATCGGCGTTCGATGAAAAGCCAAGGGCCGGATTTGAACCGGCGTTGGGCGGCTCTGCAGGCCGCTGCGTCTGACCAGACTCTGCCACCTTGGCGCTATCGGACGTACCGCAGTCGAGCGTTTAAGCCTAGCGGTCGCACGTGCGGGTTGGCGCTCCCGCTCGCTACATATGAAAACAGCCCACGGACGCGATGTCCGTGGGCTGTAAACTGGGAGTATTCTCCCGGATGAATGGGCAGGCGGCGAACCGCGGTTCCCAGAGGATCGCTCACTCCAGTACTTCCCGGTACGCTGGTGGGCTTAACTTCNTAACTTCCGTGTTCGGAATGGGTACGGGTGTGTCCCCACCGCTCTGGCCGCCTTTATGCCGACTCTCGGTCTCGAACCGAGACTCTCTCCTCTAGAGAGACGCCTGTGTCGGTGGTTCCGATCTCGCGATCGGCCAACCGTGTATATGTGCGATCCAGTTACCGCCTGAACTCATACGAACTGTGGTGTCAGTGCCGTATGACTGTGGCTTCGGTCTGTTAGTGCTCGTGGACTCANGTGCGATCCAGTTACCGCCTGAACTCATACGAACTGTGGTGTCAGTGCCGTATGACTGTGGCTTCGGTCTGTTAGTGCTCGTGGACTCAACACCTCGTTGCCTCGGTGCGTACATCCCGAGTCTATCGAACTCGTCTTCTACGAGTGACCTCATCGGTACTTCTTTTCCATGTGGGTTTCGAGCTTAGATGCGTTCAGCTCTTACCCCGTGTCGCGTGGCTACCCGGCATTGCTCTTGCGAACAACCGGTACACCAGTGGCGACCAAACGTAGTTCCTCTCGTACTATACGTTCGTTCACGTCAAGTACCTTGACACCCCCAATAGATAGCAGCCGACCTGTCTCACGACGGTCTAAACCCAGCTCACGACCTCCTTTAATAGGCGAACAACCTCACCCTTGCCCGCTTCTGCACGGGCAGGATGGAGGGAACCGACATCGAGGTAGCAAGCCACCCGGTCGATATGTGCTCTTGCGGGTGACGACTCTGTTATCCCTAAGGTAGCTTTTCTGTCATCTACGGGCCCCATTCCGGAGCCTCGTAGGTTCGCTAGACCACGCTTTCGCGTCAGCGTCACTCGTTGGGAATGACACTGTCAGACCATCTTGTGCTCTTGCGCTCTTCGCCGGATTCCCGACCCGGCTGAGATGATCTTCGGGCGCGCTCGATATCTTTTCGAGCGCGTACCGCCCCAGTCAAACTGCCCGGCTACCGGTGTACTCCTCCCGGAGTGAGAGTCGCAGTCACCGACGGGTAGTATTTCAATGTTGTCTCGGTGGCCCGCTGGCGCGGGTACCTGTGTAGTGACTCCTACCTATGCTGCACATCGGCGACCACGTCTCAGCGACAGCCTGCAGTAAAGCTCTATAGGGTCTTCGCTTCCCCTTGGGGGTCTCCAGACTCCGCACTGGAACGTACAGTTCACCGGGTCCAACGTTGGGACAGTGGCGCTCTCGTTTATCCATTCATGCAAGCCGCTACTGAAGCGGCAAGGTACTACGCTACCTTAAGAGGGTCATAGTTACCCCCGCCGTTGACGGGTCCTTCGTCCTCTTGTACGAGGTGTTCAGATACCCGCACTGGGCAGGATTCAGTGACCGTACGAGTCCTTGCGGATTTGCGGTCACCTGTGTTGTTATTAGACAGTCGGAGCGCCCGAGTCACTGCGACCTGCTCCGTCGAGAGCAGGCATCCCTTCTTCCGAAGGTACGGGACTAACTTGCCGAATTCCCTAACGTCGGTTCTCCCGACAGGCCTTGGCTTGCGCTGCCAGAGCACCTGTGTCGGATCTCGGTACGGACATCGTGCTCGTCTTTTCACGGGCCCTATGTACGGCTGACTTGCGCTATCTCGCGTTTCTCTCGCTTCGTGCCGTGACGGCTTCCACGAGGTTCCACGATTTGACCGGGCGAAAGCCCGGCTCAGCGTTCCACACGGCGTCGACTTTTACTGCACGATGGCACTGGAATCTTAACCAGTTTCCCGTTGATGTAGTCGAATTACGGTACATCTTAGGACCGGCTGACCCTCGGCTGAGTGGCAGTGCCGAGGAACCCTTGCTCTTCAGGCCGTCGAGGTTCTCACCCGACTATCGCTGCTACTGTGACCAGGATTGTCGTTTCTGAACGGTCCACACGAGTTCTCACCCGTGCTTCCATCCGAACAGAACGCCAACCTACGCGGTTGCCCCTGTCAAGGGCACGGCCAGGTCTCGGTGGTAGATTTGAGCCCCGATCATTTTGGGCGCCTCAAACCTCGGCCGGTAAGCTGTTACGCTTTTCTTAGAGGGTAGCTGCTTCTAAGCTCACCTCCCGGCTGTTTAGGGCTTGAGACCACCTTCGAATCGCACTTAATCTACACTTTGGGACCTTAACCCGGCTCTGGGTTGTTCCCCTCACGGTACACAGGCTTACCCCGCGCACCGGACTCCCTTCGTCTACAGCGCCTGCGGGTTTGGAGTTCGACAGGATGGCCGACTCCTCTCGGAGGCGGGTCATCCAATCGGTAGCTCTACCCCGCGGGCTACCTCGGAAGAGGTCATGCTTCGACATGTTTCGGTTGGAACCAGCTGTTGCCAGGCTCGATGGGCCTTTCACCCCTATGCGCAGATCACGAGAGGATATTGTAGAATACCAACTCTAACGGGCCTCCACGTGGCTTTCGCCACGCTTCACCCTGCCTGCGTATAGATCGCCTGGTTTCGGGTCGCACCCAATTGACTCCCCGCGCTTGAACACGGTGGCCCTCGCAATGCTGCGGCCGTATCGGTTTCCCTGCGCCTTCCCCGGTTCACGGGTTAGACTCGCCAATCAAGTGCACTCCCTGGGTCGTTTTTCAAAACGCACGACACGACGCCGGCTCGACTCTCTTCCTACTGGAGGATCGCTCCTCGGTCGTTTTGAGAATCGCCTTGTACGCCCTGTCGCTCGATCGCCAGCTGATTTCAGGCCCTATTGCACCGCCCTTCTCGGGGTGCTTTTCAGCGTTCGCTCACGCTACTTGTTCGCTATCGGTCTCGAGGAGTGTTTAGCCTTCTCAGGGGATGCCTGAGTTGTTCACAGAGGATATCCGACCCCTGCTACTCTGGTATTGACGCCTTCTGTACTGCTTCATTCTACGGGGTTGTCACCCTGTTTCACGCTCCGTTCCAGGAGACTTCGAATGAACTGTCGAGAATTGGTTGTCAACCCGAACACCACATTGGTCCGAAGACCTTCGGTTTGGGCTGTGTCGCTTTTACTCGCGGTTACTCACGACATCGCGGTTGCGTTCTTTTCCTTCCCTTACTGAGATGTTTCAATTCAGGGAGTTCCCTATTGCGCGTGGCAATTGTAAACGGATTCCGATTCGGAGATCTCATGTTCTTTCCCTCCATGCGGGTCCCATGAGCTTTTCGCAGCTTGGCACGTCCTTCGTCGGCTCTCGAGCCGAGCCATTCACCAGCTGGCACAGTAGCCAGTAGTGTGTCAGTCGGTTCTATACAGAACCGCTGACGGTGTCAAGTGACTAGATGTCACCCGACTGTATATGGTTCACTGACGTTCCACGAACTCGTATGAGTTCAGTGGACGTCTGGATCGCACGTATACACGGTCGTCATTGGATCACGTCCAGGCATGGAGCGTGTCCGTCGAACCCTTCCCATCCGCGGTTTCCCGGAATGGTGCATCGGTCGTCGTCTACCCAATCCGAATCGCGTCTCCCACTTAAGGGGACGGATTCGCATCGGAGACATGGACTCACTGGGATTCGAACCCAGGGCATCCTCCTTGCAAGGGAGGCACTCTACCGCTGAGCTATGAGCCCACCTTCCCGATTGGGAAGGATGATTGCAGTGTGAACCGTGGTAGTTCGTCGGTGTCCAGGCCGGTGTGTGGGCGGACACGAGAGACCATGAATGAGTAGTGACCGTCTTGAGAGACGGTCGTAAGGTGAGCTCGCCCAGAGGGCGAGTCTCGGGTCGGTGGAGGTGATCCAGCCGCAGATTCCCCTACGGCTACCTTGTTACGACTTAAGCCCCCTTGCGAAGCCCAGATTCGACGCGTGTGACGCGCCTCATCCGGACCTCACTCGGGTGCTTTGACGGGCGGTGTGTGCAAGGAGCAGGGACGTATTCACCGCGCGCTTGTGACACGCGATTACTACCGAATCCAGCTTCATGTGGGCGAGTTGCAGCCCACAATCCGAACTACGATCGAGTTTCTGAGATTACCGTCTCCTTTCGGAGTTGGAACCCTTTGTCTCGACCATTGTAGCCCGCGTGTTGCCCAGCACATTCGGGGCATACTGACCTACCGTTGCCCGTTCCTTCCTCCGTGTTGGCCACGGCGGTCTCCCTACTGTCCCCAGCCACTTCGCAGTGCTGCTGGCAAGTAAGGATGCGGGTCTCGCTCGTTGCCTGACTTAACAGGACGCCTCACGGTACGAGCTGACGGCGGCCATGCACCTCCTCTCTGAAACTCGGATAAGGTCATCAACCTGATCGTCATTATTACAGTCGATGCTGGTGAGATGTCCGGCGTTGAGTCCAATTAAACCGCAGGCTCCTCCGGTTGTAGTGCTCCCCCGCCAATTCCTTTAAGTTTCATCCTTGCGGACGTACTTCCCAGGCGGTCTGTTTAGCGGCTTCCCTACGGCACAGCACCCACTCGTAGTGGGAGCCACACCTAACAGACATTGTTTACGGCCAGGACTACCCGGGTATCTAATCCGGTTCGAGACCCTGGCTTTCGTCCCTCACTGTCGGATCCGTCCTCGCGACGTGCTTTCGCCATCGGCGGTCCGTCCAGGATTACGGGATTTCACTCCTACCCCGGACGTACCCGTCGCGCCTTCCGGTCCCAAGCCACACAGTTTCCACCGGACGCCCACCCGTTGAGCGGGTGGATTTTCCGATGGACTTGTGCGGCCAGCTACGGACGCTTTAGGCCCAATAAGATCGGCCATCACTCGGGCTGCCGGTATTACCGCGGCGGCTGGCACCGGTCTTGCCCAGCCCTTATTCGTCCACCTCCCTACGGTGGACAAAAGCGTAGGCTCTATGCCTACGCACTTGGGATTCCCTTATCGCACTGGCGTGCAGTGTAAAGGTTTCGCGCCTGCTGCGCCCCGTAGGGCCCGGAATCTTGTCTCAGATTCCGTCTCCGGGTTCTCACTCTCATGACCCGTACCGATTATTGGCACGGTGGGCCGTTACCCCACCGTCTACCTAATCGGCCGCAGCCACATCCTTCGGCGCCGGAGCGTTTGGCACAGTCCTCATTCCAGGTGGACTGTGGTATGCACNCCCCACCGTCTACCTAATCGGCCGCAGCCACATCCTTCGGCGCCGGAGCGTTTGGCACAGTCCTCATTCCAGGTGGACTGTGGTATGCACTATTAGCCTCAGTTTCCCGAGGGTATTGTGCTCCGAAGGGTAGTTTGGCCACGTGTTACTGAGCTATTCGCCACGAGTCTGAACTCGTGCGACTAGCATGGCTAAATCGAATCCCAATAGCAATGGCCTCCGGCAGGATCAACCGGAATGTATAACCTCTGAGCCTGATTCCCGGCTCAGAGGGGTGTTGGCGGGTTTTGACTTGCGATAAGTCAAAACACCATTGCATGGTCTATGTGGTGTCCGGTTCACCCAGCGACCTGGATG
>NZ_AOJG01000021.1 GCF_000337375.1 Halorubrum lipolyticum DSM 21995
GGGCGGCCCTCGAGCCGGGTACGCCGGCTCTCGGGCAAATCAAGATCGCCCGATCCTTGCGGTGGATCGGCGCTTAGTCGTCCAGACCGAGCGTTTCCGTGAACCGTCGAAACACTTACTGACTCGGCTGAGAGAGGACAGAGCGAGGACGAACCCTCCGGCCAAGAGGTTTCCACCGGGCGATTCTGCCACAAATCGCGTCCGGTGGAATCGTCCGTCGCCCGGGCCTTCTCCGGGCATTCACTCACGTTGCGTAGCTTTGACTGCGACGAGAACGACTAGCCCCTTAAAGAATACTGACCTTTCACCCCGGCAGAACATCTACCTATCCCGATACTACCAACACGCCCACATATTGTTATTAGCAGTTCTAACCATAGCCAGACAGAACCCGAAACCGCATGACAGCGCAGGGGTCGCCGATCGCCCCGGAGTATCACCCATCACAACTTACCGCCGTCTTGCGATTCTTCCCCCTGTCGAATCCCGGCCCTATCCGTACAATCGCAGGACGGCGTAAGGATACCCCTGTCTGAACCGCCACAACTTACCGCCGTCTTGCGATTCTCCCACCACAATCACTCGCCCCTCCGCTCCCTAATCGCAGGACGGCGCAAGGGTCGCCGAAAATCGAACCGACCCCACCACCCACCACAGGGACCTATAACGGTGTCTAGGGGGACCCCACCCGGCACCTCTCACCTCGCGGTGGGACCGACCGATCTAGTCTGGTGGCGGTCCTCTATCCTCGTCGCGCCGGAAGTCTCCCGACGCAGCCGACACCCAGTCCTCGACGATCGGATCCCACGCCATCAGTGACCAGTCCTCCTCGAGCGCACTGCCGTCACGATCGTCGCCGCCCGGATCGCGTGGATCGAGATCGACGTCGGCGCTAGATCCGTACCGCCGCGACCCCGACGGCAGGAACGACAGCGAGCCACGACCGAGGTACGCACTGATGTAGTGCGCCGCGTTCCGTGCGTCCACCCGCCGGATGTCCACCACCCGGCCGAGGCCGACGCGCTCGGCCAACTGCGACAGTTCCCGCTGCGGCAGGAACCGATCCACGAGCAGGTGCAGGTGCGGCCGGTCCCGCTCGTCTCCCTCGTGCCGCACCCACAGATACGACAGGTTTGGATAGCGGTCCCTCAGTTCCGTCCTCAGCGCGTTCCACCGATCGGTGATGTACTCGTGCTTCT
>NZ_AOJG01000022.1 GCF_000337375.1 Halorubrum lipolyticum DSM 21995
CCACGGGGAAAATCAACGACCTCCTCCCCGACCCGCCTCGCGTCCGAATCGTACAGGTGAACGCGAACAACGACGAACCTATGGCGTGCTGGTCGCTCTCGCCGGACACGTTCGCAGAGACTCAGGTTGAGTGGGGGCCGCTGTATCCGCACCAGAAGGCAGAGGGGGAAGTGTACGAGGCGTATGCCTTCGACCCCGGTCGAAACGTCGCAGTCGGGACGTGGCGGCGGTCTATCCCCGGCTCGTCGCTCGTCGGTCGGCACGATACAGACGAGGTGCTGGACGTGATTGGAG
>NZ_AOJG01000023.1 GCF_000337375.1 Halorubrum lipolyticum DSM 21995
CTCTGAGCCTGATTCCCGGCTCAGAGGGGTGTTGGCGGGTTTTGACTTGCGATAAGTCAAAACACCATTGCATGGTCTATGTGGTGTCCGGTTCACCCAGCGACCTGGATGGCACCGAACTACCACGGCTCACATCAGATTTCCTCTTACGCCGGAGCGCAGGGGGCGAAATCCTCATCTTCGCGGATCTTACTGTACCCTTCGAGGGGTCATAAACCCATCGAAGCGCTTCAGATCCAGCGAAACCGGGCCGAGTTGAACGGCCCGAGTTCGCAGGTGCGTTCTTCGCATTAGTCACGATGGCCGGGTTGTATTTAACCCCGTCGAACTACCGGCGCTACGTCATGCGGTTTCATGACGAGGAAGTGTGAATGAGCGGATAGCTATGCGGACCGTCACGGTCAAAAAACGCGTCTGATCTCGAAGGCTACTCGTCGTCGATGTACTCGATTCCCTGTTTCGAGACGTTCGCCTTCGTGATGTCGTCAAGGTCGTTAAGCCAGAAGTCGTCGTCGGCCTCATCGACTTCGGGGGCGCTGTCCTTCCAGGCCCATCCCTCGTACTCGTGGACCTTCTGCGTTCCCTTCTCCCGGAGTCGGAGTGTGATTCGCTCCGCTTCCTCTTCCGAAGGCGCGGGGTCAAGGGTGCGGGCAGCTTTGAGCGCAGCCTGACGAGGCATGTTTCCGGAGAACTCGCTCGGTTCCGATCCGTCTTCCTCTCGAAGGGCAAAGTTTCGCTTACCGTCTTCACGTACCATGGTTTATCCTCCGTGCGAACCCAACACACAGTCTGTAATAAATATATCGGGGAAATGAAAGCTGTCCTGCAAAACATTTATATATGAACTCCATACGGGCTAGCGGTTTCAAACGATCCCTGAGACGGTTCGAGAATCGGTCAGCACCCGAGAGACGAATTCATCCTTAGAGACGGCGAGTCGATCGATCGCTAGATTGAATGAACAACGCCAGCCGAAAAGATGCCATCCGGTCTATTCCGGTAAACAACACTTATGTGTCTGGTATGGCGAAGTCCGACCAGTACAACCGCGATGGTCCGTAAAAAGAAGCTCAGCCCCAGTGGCGCCAAGGACGACGAGGGGGAGTACCACAACGTCCACGTGAACCTCCACGAGGACGAGCTCGCCGTCGCCGGGATGGAGATCGGCGACGAGGTGTTCGTCCGGGTCCGAGACGGGAAGATAATCATCCAGAAGGCCGACGCCAGTCCCGAGGACCTCGAACACGACTTCTGAGACAACTCGTTTTTGTTACTCGTACTTACGGCGGGTTCGGCGGATTGATGACCGTCCGTGACGAGACCGATACGATGGGCGCGTACGATCTATTGAAGCCGGCGCTGTTCGGAGTTCCGCCGGAGACGGCACACGGGCTGACACACCGGTTGTTGCGGGCAGTACAGACGACTCCGGTAAACGGCTTTCTCCGCGATCGGTTCGTTGTGAACGATCCCCGTCTGCGCGTCGAGACGTTCGGGAACGAGTTTCCGAATCCCGTCGGCGTCGCGGCGGGCTTCGATAAGAACGCCGAGGTTCCGCGGGGCCTGGCGTCGTTGGGATTCGGGCACGTCGAGGTCGGCGGGGTCACGGCCGAGCGACAGCCGGGAAACCCGCGACCGCGACTGTTTCGACTGCGTGAGGACGAGGCGTTGATAAATCGAATGGGGTTCAACAACGAGGGCGCCGACATCGTCGGTGAACGGCTCGACGGAAAGCCGCTGCCGGAGGTCCCGGTCGGGATCAACATCGGGAAGTCGAAGTCGACGCCCCTCGATGAGGCACCCGATGACTACCTGTATACGTACGAGCGCGTCGCGGACGCTGGCGACTACTTCGTCGTCAACGTGTCCAGCCCGAACACGCCCGGACTCCGTGAGCTGCAGAACCGGGAGGCGTTAGAAGGGATACTCGGCACCCTCGCAGACGCGGGTGCCGCTCCCCTCCTCGTGAAGCTCTCTCCTGACCTCCCGGAGCCGGCCGTCGAGGACGCACTCGGGGTCGTCGACGACCTCGGCCTCGACGGCGTCATCGCGACCAACACGACGACAGCACGACCGAACTCTCTGAAAAGCCCTCAGCAGGCCGAGAGCGGCGGGCTCTCGGGGAAGCCGATAGAGCCGATCGCCACGGAGCGGGTTCGGTTCGTCGCCGAGCGCACCGACGTTCCGGTGATCGGCGTGGGGGGGATCTCGAACGCGAAGGGCGCCTACGAGAAGATACGGGCGGGCGCATCGATCGTACAGCTGTACACGGGACTCGTCTACGAGGGGCCTGGCCTCGCGCGCGAGATCAACGAGGGAATCCTCGATTTGCTCGATCGGGACGGCTTCGACTCGGTCGTAGACGCCGTCGGCGCCGACTTGTAACCAGGTCTCGCCGAGAGCGGCTTTTAGCCTTCGTTTCGAACAATGACAACCACGTCGTCCGCCTCCAGCAGCTCGCCGTCACCCTGATACTGTCGCTCCTCCTCGATAGCGAACTCCTCTTCGGTGAGGGTGACGCCTGCGACGTGGAGTTCGTCGCCGTCGATCTCGTACTCCGCTTGTGCGAGCGCCGCCTCGATATCGCCGACTTGGTCGCCGTACTTCGGACCGACCGTCGCGTAGTCGAGGTCGATCCCGGTGACCACCGTCTCGACCGGGGCGTCCTCGTCGGGGTGAACGGTGAGGTCAGCGACGTGCATCACGCCGGTGATGTCGTCCTCGAACCCGCGGACATCGGCGTACACCTCGACCGCGTCTAGTTCGGCGTTGAGGGGGAGCTGGTTCTCGCTCTTGTACTTCCGTAGCGTCCCGACGACGGCGGTGGCGGCCGCGCCGGCGTCTCGATCGGCGTCGATCCCGATCGGCGCGGGCCAGTCGGCGAGGTGGATCGAGTCGCAGGCGCCGTCGGCGACGGTGACGTCGGTCTCGAGAGCGCTCGCGGCGTCCGCGTACATGTCGTGCCACAGCTCTTCGGTGACGTGCGCGAGCAGCGGCGCGAACAGCTTCAGGAACCGCCGGTGGGCGGTCCGGAGCGTGTACGCCGCGGCGTCGTCCTCCCGCTGCTTGGCGATCTCGAGGTAGTCGTCGCAGAACGTGTTCCAGAAGAAGCTCCGGAGCTCGTCTCGTGCCTTCGAGAACGCGCGGTCCTCGAAGAGTTCGGTGAGCCGCTCGATCTCACCGTCGAGTTCGGCGAGCAGCCAACGGTCGAGCTCTCGAAGCTCTCCGTCGGCGGGCTCGTCCGGGTACGGCTCCGGCGCCAGCGACTCGACGAGCTTGGAGGCGTTCCACAGCTTGCGGATCAGCTTCTCGCCGGCGCGGAGGTCCTTCTCCTTGAACGGGAAGTCGTCGCCGACGGCGGTGCCGGCGGCCCAGTAGCGCGTGGCGTCGACCGGGAACTCCTCGAGCACGACCTCGGGCTCGACCACGTTGCCGACGGACTTCGACATCTTCTCGCGGTTCTCGTCGAGGACGTGCCCGTTGATCATCGTCTCCTCGAAGGGGACCTCGCCGGTGTGTTCGTAGCACTTGACGAGGGTGTGGAACAGCCAGAAGCTGATGATGTCGTGGCCCTGCGGGCGGAGGTCGAACCGGTACAGCTCCGGATGGTCCATCGTGAACTCCCCGGCCTCGTCGTCCCAGTCCCAGCCGGCGTTAATGAGCGGCGTCAGACTAGAGGTGGCCCACGTGTCGAGCACGTCGTTTTCGGGTTCGAACTCGTCGTGGCCGCACGCGGGACAGGCGTCGACGGGCGGGTCGTCGGAGAGGGGGTCAACGGGGAGGTCGCCCTTCTCGGCGACGACGACCTCGCCGCAGTCGCCACAGTACCACACGGGGAACGGGATGCCGGAGGAGCGCTGGCGGGAGATGAGCCAGTCCCACTGCAGCCCCTCGACCCAGTGTTCGTACCGGCTGAACATCTTCTCCGGGGACCACTCCATCTCCCGACCGATCTCGAGGTACTCGTCGGTCTTGTCGAGCATCTCGATGTACCACTGCTCGGTGACGAGGAACTCGACGCTCGTCCCGCAGCGCTCGTGGACGTTGACGGTGTGGCTGATGTCGCGGCGGTCGAGGAGTGCGCCCGCTTCCTCGAGGTCCTCGACGATGGCCTCGCCGGCCGCCGAGGAGTGCAGCCCCTCGTACTCCTCGGCGACCTCGGTCATGTGGCCGGACTCGTCGATGGCGACCCGGAGGTCCAAGTCGTGGACCTGGTACCACTCGATGTCGTTCTGGTCGCCGAACGTACAGCACATCACGATGCCGGAGCCGGTCTCCATGTCGACGCGCTCGTCCGCGATGATCGGCACCTCGTGGCCGAACAGCGGGACCTCGGCGGATTCGCCGACGAGGCCCTGGTTCTCGTCGTCGTCGGGGTGGACGAAGACGGCGACGCAGGCCGGGAGGAGTTCCGGACGGGTCGTTGAGATGACGAACTCCTCGGCGTCGTCGCTGGAAGCGACCGGAAACGCGATGTCGTTGAAGTGGCTGGCCTGCTCGTCGTCCTCCGTCTCGACCTGCGAGATGGCGGTCTCGCACTCGGGACACCAGATCGCGGGCGCCTTCTCGCGGTACTCGCGGCCCTGGTCGTACAGGTCGACGAAGGAGAGCTGGGAGACGCGCTGGACGCGCGGCTCGATCGTCTGGTAGGTGTGGTCCCAGTCGACGGAGACGCCGAGCGACTGGACGTTCTCGGTGAACTGCTCCTCGTACCGCGAGCAGACCTCGCGGCACTTCGCCTGGAACTCGCGGCGCTCGAAGTCCTGATGGCGGATGTCGAGCTCGTCCTCGGTGAGCCGCTCGGAGGCGATCCCGTTGTCGTCGTAGCCGAACGGGAAGAACGTCTCCCCGCCGTTCATGCGCTCGAAGCGCGCGACGAAGTCCTGGAGGGTAAAGCCGTACAGGTGGCCCATGTGGAGGCTCCCCGATACCGTCGGCGGGGGCGTGTCGATGGAGAAGGCCGTGTTCGGATCGACCGGGTCGTCGTCGGGGTAGGCGTACGTCTCCTCGTCGACCCACCGCCGCTGCCACCGCGGCTCGACGGCGTCGGGGTCGTACTCACCACTGGGCATTTCACGCGCATCTTCCGCCGGTTCCCCCTTAACGGCCTCGGTTGTGTGGGGAGCGATCGCGCGGCAGCGCAGTCAGGCGGGCGGTCAGGCGTCGGCAGCGGTCAAGCACAGCCAGATGCGCCCGCGGTCAGACCGTGTCGTCGAGGTCGTGTTCGGCGGCCATCTTCGAGGCTTCCGACGCGAACCGCTCGACCTCGTCGGCCGGGCTCTCTCCGAGCGCGGTCTCCTCGACCTCGCGGCCGGCGGTGATCCCGTCGCCCGTGACGAGCCGCTGCTCGGCCAGTTCCTTCGTGTGCATCCGCTCGCCGTCCTCCGTGGCGTAGGTGAGCCGCACGAGCCCCTTCGAGTCGAACTGCCGATCGACGAGCCAGACCGTGGTCATACGCGGCGATGAGTGCCTGCGACGCTTAAAAGGACGGTCGGACCGTGGAACGGACGGCTAACCGCGAAGCTCGATCTTGACAATTCGCGGTTGGCGCGTGCCTGCGAGCGGGCCATCGGCCCGCGAGTAGCACCGCGCGAGGGAGTCGGTCGCCCGGAGCGAAGCGGAGGGCGGCCGACGAGGCTGGGGAGGCGTGAGGTGCTGTGCGGTTGCGGTGCGGGGCGGGACTCAAAGGGGCAGCCGCGTGGACGGCGCAGGCGACGCAAGCACTGCAGGGAGCGAGCAACGCGAGCGACCGAAGCGCACAGCGAGCGTGCGCCGTCCACGCGGCTGGGGCTTTGGAGGAGTTCCCTGTCGGTCCGCTGTCAGCGACGTATAAGCGAGTGGCTGAGCCGTTGACGATGGCCGTCTGCAAGGCGACCCCGTATTCGCGTCTGTTTCGATCCCCGACCGATTCGTCACCCGATGTAACCGATCCCGCGTATGGCGGCGCCAGCGCTTTGTACCGCCTCGTCGAACGAAGGGCATGCGCGTGAAGTTCGACCGCGACACCTGCGTCGGGATGTACCAGTGCGTCGCCGAGTGGGACGCCTTCGAGAAGAACCTGAACGACGGGAAGGCCGACCTTCAGGGGAGTGAGGAGGAAGACGAAGACGTGTTCGTGGTCGAGGTGCCCGACGGCGAGGAGTTCGACGCGAAGTTCGCGGCGCGGGTCTGCCCGGTCGACGCCATCGAGGTGTACGACGACGACGGCGAACAGGTGGTGTAGACGACTCCGGATTTTCGGTCGTTCGTTTATAAATGGCGGCTGGTAGATCGGCTGCGACAAACACCGCCAAAGCCCCAGCCGCGACGACTCGCGTCACTCGCTGCGCTCCTCGTCACTCGCTGCGCTCGTTCCTGCGGTGCTTGCGTCGTCGAGCGTCGCCCTCGCGGCTGTCCCTTTGAGTCCCGCCCCGCACCACAACCGCACCTCACACCTCCCCAGCCTCGTCGCTCGCTTCGTCGCCGGCGCTGCGCGCCGGCTGCATGAGGGACCGGAGGTCCCTCTCTGCTCGCGACTCCCTCNCCTCCCCAGCCTCGTCGCTCGCTTCGTCGCCGGCGCTGCGCGCCGGCTGCATGAGGGACCGGAGGTCCCTCTCTGCTCGCGACTCCCTCGCACCGTCGGTGAGCGGCCCGGTGGACCGCTCACCGGGGCGCGCCAAGGTGAATAAGTAGCAAAAGCAGCAGCGGCCATCCACTCCGATTTATAAGCGCTCGGCCAGGTCCTCGGCGAAGTACGTGACGATCAGGTCAGCGCCCGCGCGCTTGAGCGACAGGAGCGACTCGTGAGCCGTTTTTTCCAGGTCGAGCCACCCCTTCTCCGCGGCCGCGTGCAGCATCGCGTACTCGCCGGAGACGTTGTACGCGGCGACCGGGTGGTCGAACTCCCGCCGGACGTCGGCGACGACGTCGAGATACGGGAGCCCGGGCTTCACCATCAGCACGTCCGCGCCCTCCTCGGCGTCGATCCGAGCCTCCCGGAGCGCCTCGCGGCGGTTCGCGGGGTCCATTTGGTAGTGTCGGCGGTCGCCGAACGCGGGCGCGCCGTCGGCGGCGTCGCGGAAGGGTCCGTAGAAGGCCGACTCGTACTTGACGGCGTAGCTCATGATCGCCACCTCCTCGTGGCCGGCCGCGTCGAGCGCCTCGCGAATCGCCCGGACCTGCCCGTCCGTCATCGCCGAGGGCGCGACCATGTCCGCGCCCGCGTCCGCCTGCGAGACGGCGGTCTCGGCGAGAAGCTCCAGCGTCTCGTCGTTTTTCACCGTGAGCGTCGGGTCCGTCTCCGCCGACTCCTCGATCACGCCGCAGTGGCCGTGATCGGTGTACTCGCAGAGGCAGACGTCGCCGATCGCGTAGGCGTCGGTCTCGGCGGTGATCTTCCGGAGCGCGCGCTGGACGACGCCGTCCTCGGCGTACGCGCGGGTGCCCTCGGGGTCCTTGGACTCGGGGATGCCGAAGACGATGACCGCCTCGACGCCGGTCTCTCGGACCTCCTCGACGCGGGCGACCGCCTCGCTCACGGGGACACGCTCGTGGCCGGGCATCGTCTCGATCGGCACGCGCTCGTCGGTCGTCGCGTCGACGAAGACGGGCGCGACGAGGTCCGACGCCGACAGCGAGGTCTCGCTGACGAGCGGGCGGACGCCGTCGGTTCGGAGCCGTCGCGGCCGGTCCGTTGGGTGCATATCGGAGCGTTGGCTCCGGGCGGTCTTTTATGATCCGTCCGCGGCGAACCGGCGGATGAAGGATACCGCAAGAGATCGACGGGAGAAGGGGCGAAGCCGAGATCGACGGCTCGTTCCGGTCGACGGCTATTCAACCGATCGACGGCTACTCCGACGACTCGATGTCGATCTTGTCGCGGAGCGAGGCGAGCTCGTCGGACTCCGCGAGCTCCTCGACGCGCGCCTTGAAGTGCTCCTCGCAGAGCCCGACGACCACGCCGCTCTGCTCGGCCTCGTAGGTGGCCTCCCGTTCGCAGTAGTGACACCGCATACGCCACACTCTGTCGGCGTCTGGCTTAACCCTGTTCGTCGATCGGGAAGGTCGGGAACCCCGGCGGATGCTCTCAGGCCGGGTCGAGGTGAGAGCCGGCATCGGGCTCCGGCAGCCGCTCGCGGACCGGCGCGAACGCCGCCGCCGTCAGCCCCGCTTCGGCGAGGGTACGCTCGTGCGCGTCGGTGCCGCCCGTCAACAGGAGGTCGCTCTCGGCGGCGACCCGCTCGATACGGGCGTCGTCGACCGCGCGTCCGTAGGGGTAGAACCGCTCCACCGCGTCCAGCCGGCGGGCCACGTCGAGGGCGGCGTCGACGTCGTCGTATCGGAAGGGGTGCGCGAGCCCGACGAGCGCGCAGGCGTCGCGGAGCAGTTCGACGCCGCGCTCCAAATCAGTCACCTCGCGCGCGACGTAGCAGGGGCCGTCGTTCCCGATCAGCTCGTCGAAGGCGCTCGCGTAGTCGTACGGTGCCGGCGACTCGTCGATCGCGCGGGCGATGTGCGGGCGCCCGAGTCCGGGACGAGGCTCGACGCCGAGGTCGACGCCGAGCCGGTCCTCGACCGCGTCGAGGATCGCGGCCCCCCGTTGCTCGCGGTCCGTCTGCAGCCGCTCTATCTCGGCGTCGAGCGCGTCGGTGCGTTCGACCGCGTAGCCGAGGAGATCGAGCCGCTCGAAGCCGGCGTCGACCCGGAGCTCGATCCCGCGGACGACCCGGACGCCGCCACGCTCGACGACCGGCGCGCCGATATCGGGGTGTATCCGGTCGTGGTCGGTGATCGCGACCCAATCGAGGCCGGTGTCGCGGGCGACGCCGACGAGCTCGTCGGCGGTCATGGTGCCGTCGGAGACCGTCGTGTGCGCGTGGAGGTCGGCGACGATCCGGTCCGCGTTCATGCGGCGAGTTCGGCGACCGCCGTACTAAGCGGCGACGATCTTTCTCCGTGTGAACAGACACCAATATAAGGAAATATAATTTGATTCTCCGGACTAAGGTTGTGCATGGACAATCATTAAGAACCATCGGCGGCTCGGAGTAGTTGATGCGCTTGAACGGCGTCGACGACCGACTCGAACGGCACCAATATCCGACGACCTCGGAAGAACTGATCGCGGCCCACGGGAACGCGACCGTAGAGCTCGCCGACGGCTCCGAGCGTCTCGGAGACGTGCTGGAGCGGTTCGGCGACCAGACGTTCGACGACGCGGACGACGTGTTCACCACGCTCCGCGCGGGCGTCTGCCACCGCGGAGTCGGTCGGCGGTTCTACTCGGACCGCGACCCGACGACCGACGACGACGGCCCGACACCGGTCTCGTTCTGAGGCGGCGACGAACCGACCCTTCGTTTTTCGACCGATTCATCCGGGAAGCGACGCGTCCGTTCCTGTCGCGTCCATACGCGGCGACGGCGCGGAGAGCCACCCGTGCAGCCCGTTTCCGGGCGTTTAGACCCAGTCGATCGCGGCCGACAGATCGATCGGCACCGATCCCTTTCGGTATCCCTCGACGTACCCGTCCGGGCGCGCGCGGAGGACGACGGCCGGCCGGTGTCGGACCTCCGGCTGCGCCTCGCGGACGGCCGCCCAGTCGTCCGCGGGGAAAGACGTGCAGTCCACGAAGAGGGTGACGCCGCCGCCGTGCGCCTCCAGCTGCCCGCTCGTCTTCGTCTCCGCAGTGTCGCGGACCGCTGCGACGGGGTCGTTCGCGGAGCGCCCGGAGACGGGTTGCGGACGCGTCACCTCGACCAGCGAGGCGACGCCGGTGTCCGGGTCCGTCGCGCGGTAATCGAGCGAGTGGCCCGTCGTCACCTCGATCTCGGGGGTCACATCGTAGCCGGCTTCGGTCAGGATTCGGGCCGCCGTGAACTCCGCGATCGCGGCGCTCATCCGGACCAGATCGAGCGACGCCGAGGTTCCGAGCTTCCCCGCCATCGTCTCGCGGTAGTCGTCGAGCGTCCCCGGACGGAGGGTCTCCTCGACGAACCCGGCCCCCTCCTCGCGGGTCGCGTCGGGGAACCCGGCCGCGTGGTCGCGGAAGAACGCCCGCGTCGTCTCGGCGCCGTCCTTCGAGCAGAACACCGGGAGGAAGAACCACGAGACGTGCGGGTACGCCGCGAGCCACGGCTCGTCGTCGTGGAGCCCCGCGAGCAGTTCCCGCTGGACCCACCGGGCGACCGGGTAGGGGACCTCGTCGAAGCCGTACTTGTCCGTCCGCCAGAGTTCGCTCGGCGTCTCCGTGTTGCCGACCCAGTACCCGACCGGACCCCCGTTGACCCCGTCCGGGGGGTCGTCGTCGCTGTCCGTCCAGCAGAACAGCGCGAACGAGCCGTCGCCCATGTCGAACCGTCGGGCCTCGTAGCCGGGCGGGGAAGCGAACCAGGGGTCGCTCGCGGTCGCCCCGAGGTTGTCGTCGAGGGGGCGTTCGAGCTGCGAGCGAACGCGACCGGCGCTCCATCCGCCGGGTGCGCGCCTGAATCGGAGCGGTTGTGCCACGCCGATGCTACCGCACGGCGGGGTTAATCGGTTCCGGTGGGTCGAAGCCGCTCGGCGCGACTGCCAGTCGTCGGTCCGGCTCGAGATGTTTCGAAGATCGGATAGTTCACCGACACATATATTACTGACAGTTTCCAAGTGAGCATGTACCATGTCAATGGGTGCCTATGACGAGGCCGAACACGAGCGTCGCGAGAAGAAGACCAGCGAAGTCGACGCCGATTTCGACGCCGAGCGGCCGGAGTACTCCGGGTCGCTCACGTACGACTCCGGCGACTCCACGGAGGCACTCCTCGACAAGTTCCAAGAGCTGCAGGGCGAGTGAGCCGGCGGCCGGCGCGCTGCGTCTCCGATTCGACCGTTCTTACCTCGTTCCGACTTCGTCGCTGAGTCGCGACGACGCCGTCCTCAAGAGAGCGCGATCGCCGCGGAGCAGACGATCGCGACCGCGAGAACGTGCCCGACGACCGCTCCGAGGAGAATCGGTTCCTCGAGCAGAAAGGGGACGAGCGCAAGCTGGATCGCCGAGAAGCCGATGTTCTCCGCGTCGAGCCGCCTGATTCGCGAGGTGGCCGCGGGGGGGAGATCGACGTGGACCGCGCGCCACAGCGCGACGACCGCGCTCCACCACGAGGTTCCGATCCGGTAGGTGAGGTCCCAGAGGATCAACAGCGTGAGATAGACCACCGGAATCGGCGGGTCCGGACCGAACAGCCGGTCGATCAGGGCCCCGTCCCACGCGATCATATACGTGACCAGGGCGATGAACGCGAGCACGCCGAGGACGATCTCGATGCTCGACCCGAACAGCAGCCGCTTGTGCGCCGCCGGCGTCGGAAGCCGGCGGTTGATCGCGCCGAGCCGGTGCATCTCGACGCTGCCGACGGCCGCAACCGCGACGGCGACGGTCCCGGCGAGGACCGCGTCCCACAGCCCGTAGTACCAGCCGAGCGCCACCACGCCGACCTCGAACAGGACGAACTGGATAGCGACCGCGAGCCTCCGGGAGATGTCGAGTCCGGGAATACCGCCGACGAGGCTCTCGTACACCCACGTCTCGCCGTAGTTGCGGCTCACGACCGGGGCGCCCCCGGCCCGGTCTCCGCCGACCGGTCCGCTTCCGCCCGATTCGCCTCGTCGATCGCTCGGGCGACCGCGACCTCGAACGGCGTCTGGTCGATCGGGACGTGGTCGCGGATCCGGTCGTCCTCGACGATCACGGTGTTGCGGAGCCCCTCCACGAGCGACCGGGCGAGGTAGGGGTTCACGTCGGTGACTAGTCGGAGCCACTTCGCCGACAGCTCCGGGCTCAACACGGGAACCCGGATTATCCACAGCCTGTGACCGAGTTGCCGGCGCGTCTGACGGAGGATCTCGGCGTACGTGAGCACGTTCGGGCCGCCGATCTCAAAGGTGTCGTCCGCGGTCGCCGGCTCCTCGAACGCGCCGACGAGATAGCCGACCACGTCGTCGATCGCGATCGGCTGACAGAGGGTGTCGACCCACTTCGGCGTGGTCATCACCGGGAGCCGACTCGCGAGCCCGTGGATCACCTCGAAGCTCGCGCTGCCGGCGCCGACGATGATCGCCGCCCGCAGCGTCGTGAGCGCCGGGTCGCCCGTCCCGAGGATCCGCTCGACCTCGCGGCGGGACTTGAGGTGTTCGGAGAGGTCCTCCCGGTCCTCGCCGAGCCCGCCGAGGTAGACGACCCGGTCGACGCCCGCGGCCGACGCCGCCTCGATGAAGTTCTGAGCGCAGTTTCGGTCCCGCTCCTCGTAGCCCGGACCGCCGTCCATCGAGTGGACGAGGTAGAAGGCGGCGTCGACGGGGTCTCCGTCGACTTCGAACGCGGGCGGGAGAGTGTCGGGTTCGAGGAGGTCGCCCTCGACGACGCGAACGCCTGCGGGCGGTGCGTACCCGTCGGCGTCGCGGACGAGAGCGATCACTTCGTGACCCCTGTCGAGGAGCGCCGGGACGAGGCGGCTCCCGACGAACCCCGTGGCCCCGGTGACGAGCGCGCGCATACTCACTCATCGGGCGGAGCGACCATAAGGGTCCGCCACGGCGTCGCGGCCGATCGCGGTGAGCGGCCGGCCCCGGTGAGCGGCCGTCGGTTTCGGCCGGGCTCCCGAAGTCGATTCGCCGCGACCGATCGTTAAAAGGCGTCGCGCGGTAGTCGGTATCGACATGCACGCAGGCGAGTTCGAGGCGGTCCGCGGGGTGCCGGACCTGTACGTCCACGACACCGGGATGTTCGATACCGACGAGTACGGGGCCGTCTACGTGTACGACGCCGAGCGACCGATCGTGATCGACACGGGGACGGGGGCGAACCGCGAGGCCCTGTTCGAGACGCTCGACGAGATCGGGATCGGCCGCGAGGAGCTAGCGTGGATCCTCCCCACGCACGCCCACCTCGACCACGCGGGCGGGGCGGGCCACCTCGCCGAGCGTTACCCGAACGCCGAAGTCCGCGTCCCCGAGAAGGGAGTCCGACACCTCGTCGACCCGGGCGCGCTCGTCGCGGGCACGAAGTCCGCGGTGCAGGACCAGTGGGAACACTACGACGAGCCCGCACCCGTCCCCGAGGACCGCATCGCGGGACTCGCCGAGGACGACCGGATCGATCTGGGCGACCGCGAGCTGGTCGTCCACGAGGCTCCGGGCCACGCCCCGCACCACGCGATCTACCACGACCCCGACGCCGACGTGGTCTTCGCGGCCGACGCGGCCGGGATCTACGTCCCCGCGGTCGACGGGATCGAGCCGACGACGCCGCCGCCGCAGTTCGACCTCGATCAGTGTCTTGCCGACGTTCGGACGATCGAGGGGCTCGACCCCGACCGCGTCTGTTTCGGGCACTTCGGCCCCCGGGCGTACGAGCCGGAGCTGGCCGGAGAAATAAAGCGCGCGTACGTCGAGTGGGTGGAGGCGATCCGCGAGAAGCGCGAGGAGCTCGGCGACGACGACGCGGTGGTAGAGCACTTCGAGGCGGCGGCGAAGCGGGATGTCGACTTCTGGAACCCCGAGCGCGCCCGCGCCAACGCGAGCCTGAACGTTCGCGGGGTTCTCGCGTACCTCGACTACGTCGCGGAGAACGACGGGGAGTGAACTCGGGGATCGCCGTCCCCCGACGCAAACCCCTAAACCCCGCGTCGCCTAGCCGTCTCCATAGATGGGCATCTTCGACACGATCCGCGCCGTGCTCGGGACGAGCGCCGAGACGGACGCGACCCGCGAGGCCGACCCCGAGGACCTCTTCGGGATGTCGACCGCGTACATGACGATGGAGGCCGACCTCGGCTACGATCACTGCGGAGAGGCCGCGCTGTGCTTCTCCGGCGTCGACAGCACTCGGTTCGACGACGCGGTCGAGACGGTCGAGGCCATCCTGGAGGCCGGCGAGATCGACACCGGAACCGGGTTCCACCGGCACGAGGACGACCACGGCTACCAGTGGTTCGTGCTGGAGGACGACGACCCCGAGGACCTGGTGACGAGCGTCCACTTCGCGGCCGACCAGTTCATCGAAGAGGGGTTCGGCTCCCGCCTGCTCGCGGCCGTCTTCGGGTTCGAACGCGACGGCGTCGACGCCTACTGGATCTACTCGTTCCGCCGCGGCGCGTACTATCCCTTCTCCCCGAAGGGGACGAGCGATCGGAACCAGCAGGTCGAGTTCAAGCTCCAGTCGGTCCTCGACGGGGAACTTGGGCTCGAGGACGACGAGTCCTACTGGTACCCCCTGTGGCCCGACGTACCGGGCGACCGCCCGTGGGAGTGACTCGATGAGCCGTGAGAGCGACCCGACGAGCCGTGAGAGCGACCCGACGAGCCGTGAGAGCGGTTCGGACCGGGAGTACGCCGGACGCGACGCGCCGCGGAAACGCCTCCTGCGGGCGGTGGCCGCACAGACCGCGGCACTGAGCGCGGCCGTCCACTTCCTGTGGGCGTGGCCTCGGCTCGCCGAGCCGGCCGACGCGCGCCCCTACGTGTTCCTGCTCGGCGGGGCGTTCGCCGTCGCGATCGCGGTCGCGACGCTTCGCGCGGACGAGTACCGGCGCTTGTACGCGCTGGGCGCCGGCACGCTCGCCGCGTTCCTCGTCGGCTACGCGGGATGGCACGGCGGCGGGACCGCCGCGGCGCTCGCGGGCGACCCGCTCGCGATCGTGGCCAAGGGCGCAGAGGTCGTCGGCGTCGCCGCGTTCCTCGCGCTGTACCGGCTCGCGCCGCCGACGAGCGTCGTGCTCGAGCGACGGGAGGACGCCGCGAGCGACGAGGGACAGACCGCGAGCGACGACGGAAACGCGCGCGTATGAGCGAGACGTACCTGACGGTCGGGGAGTCCGCGACGGCGACGTTCGAGGTGCGGGGATCGGAGTTCCTCGGACACGTCGCGCCGGCCGACACGGTGGCGGCGGCCGAGGCGTTCGTCGACCGCGTTCGGACCGAGTACGACGACGCGACCCACA
The DNA here is from genome assembly GCF_000337375.1 of Halorubrum lipolyticum DSM 21995. GTDB lineage: Archaea > Halobacteriota > Halobacteria > Halobacteriales > Haloferacaceae > Halorubrum > Halorubrum lipolyticum. The sequence goes on from NZ_AOJG01000023.1 coordinate 14,955, forward strand.
ACGTCCCGGCGTACCGAGTACCCGCGGGCGAGGCCTCGGCCCGGACGCCCGGTAGCGATGTCATGCTCCGAGAGTACTCCTCGGACGACGGGGAGCCGACCGGCTCGGCGGGGAAGCCGGCGCTCAACGTGCTCCAGCAGCGCGAGATCCGGAACGTCGTCGCGGTGGTGACCAGGTACTACGGCGGGACGAACCTCGGTGTCGGCGGCCTCGCGCGCGCCTACTCGCGGGCGGTGAAAGACGGGGTCGACGAGGCCGGCGTGATCGAGGAGCGACCGCACCGGCGGCTGGTCGTGGAGACCGCGTACGACGACTCGGGGACCGTCAGGGGCGTGATCGAATCGTCCGGCGTCGAGTTCGAGGCCGACTACGACGAGCGCGTGCGGTTCGCGCTTCGGGTCCCCGCGGCCGAGGTGGAGGGACTCGTGGAGCGGCTCAACAGCGCGACCAGCGGTCGGGTCGAGATCGATCGGTAGCGCGAACTGCCCTCGGTCACGAGATCACGAGAACTTCCGGACGGTCATGTCGAGCGTGTCCAGGTCGAGAATGGGCGCGTAGCCGGCGTCGGGGTCGATGTTGACGGACTTCTGGAAGTCGGTCTGCGCCTGCCAGCACCCCGAGTTGACGGCGAGGACGTTGTGGTACTTCCCCCAGCCGAGCTTGTGGACGTGGCCGGTGTGGAACACGTCGGGCACGTCCTCGATGACGAGGTAGTCGCGCTCCTCCGGCGCGACGCGGGTGTGACCGCCGAACTGCGGGGCGACGTGGCGCTTCTTCAACAGCTGATACATCGCCTTATGCGGCTCGTCGTAGCTCGCCTTCTCCTCGGGGAGCTCCGCGATCACCTCGTCGAGCGAGACGCCGTGGTACATCAGCACGTCGACGCCCTCGACGGTGACGGTCGCGGGGTTCGAGACGATCTGCGCGTCGTGGACGTCCATGATGGAGCGGATCTCGTCGTTGAACCCGGGCTGCGGCTCCGCGAGCCGGACCGCGTCGTGGTTGCCCGGGATCATCACGATCTCGGTATCCGCCGGTACCTCCTTGAGGTACTCCGCGAACGCCTCGTACTGGTCGTAGATGTCGACGATCTCCAGCTCCTCGTCCTGGTCGGGGTAGACGCCGACGCCCTCGACCATGTCGCCGGCGAGCAGGATGTACTCGACCGGCTCCGCCTCTGGCGTGTGGAGCCAGTCGGTGAAGCTGCTCCACGCGTCCGCCATGAACTCGTCGCTGCCGACGTGGACGTCGGAGATCAGCGCGGCCTGCACGTGGCGGTCGGCGCCGCCGGTCCGGTGGGTCCGGGGCACATCGGGGAAGTGGAGCGAGTCGGCGAAGAGGATGCCGGAGTCGTCGGCGAGCGTGCCCTCGACGGCGAGACACTCGTCCATCAGGATCTCGTCGACGACGTCGGCGAGCCCCTTGTCTTTCATGATCAGCGCGGGGAACGTCCCGGTCGTGTCCTCCAGCTCGACGAGCCAGTGGCCTGACTTGGTGGACCGGACGTCGTTGACGAGCCCGATCATCGCGGCGTCGCTCCCGCCTGGCATCTCCGCGATGGCCTCGGCGGGTCGGTGGTTGACGCGGCCGCGGAGCACCTTCGAGAGGCGCTCGTAGCGGTCCCGGAACGTCCGGACGAAGTCGCCGTACTCCCCGGTACCGGTACTTCGACCGGTCATGTCGTTGCCGACCTCCAACTCCCGAAGATCGGGGTCGTGGTGGGGGGCGCTGTCGGTGTTGCTGTCGGTGGTGTTGTCGGTGGTGTTGTCGGTGTTGCTGTCGGCGGTGTCGGTGTTGCTGTCGGTGGTGTCGTCGGTGTTGCTGTCGGTGGTGTCGACGAGCCCCGAACGAGACCCCTCCGTTTCGACTGGAGATCGGGTCGACGCGGGCTCAGAGGGCGATCCGGAGCCAGATCGGGCTGGAGGGGATTCGTGGGTCAGATCGGCGGCGGCAGAGGTCGAGCCGGGGTCGGAGGCGTTCGGACCGGCGCCGGAACTGGTCGGATCGGTACCGGAGCTAGTCGGATCGGTGTCAGAAACGGACCGGTCGTTCGTCACGGCGCGGACGTGATCGGAAGTGATGCGGAGAGCGTCGTCGGGGGCGCGGTCGACGACCGATTCGACGGCGGCGGCGGAGTCGGGCGCGCTCGCCAAGAGGGTGATCGCCTCGCGTTCGGCGTTGTACCCGTGTCTGGCGAGCTCCTTGGCGATCCGGGCGTTCGACTCCAGCGGCACGAGGTTCGAAACGGGAGGACGGCTCAAAACGGTTCCGGAGACCGTCGGTCCGCCGAGACCGACGGCGATCGGGACCCGGAAGCTTATGACCGAAACCCGTCAACGCGAACGTAATGGACGAAGGGGATCGGTCGGGCGGCGACGACAAACTCGACCGGGAGACCGAGTCGGCGGACAGCGGTACCGGGGACGGCGATCCCGTCGACGACGATCCCAGAGTGGGCGATGACCCCGAGGGCGATGACCCCGAGGGCAACGACCTAGGGGGCGACGATTCCGTCGAGAAGCGTTCTAACGACGAGGGTTTCGACGGCGACTCCCTCGATGACAAGGCGTCCGACGGGGACGACGGCAACGGCGTCGACGAGGGGGTCTCTGGGGACGGCGCCGCGTCAGACAGGGAGTCGGATGTCCGGATGGGTGCCGAATCGGATGCTTCGGGCGGCGCCGAGACGACCCGGAGCCGAACCGAAACGGACCGACTTCCGGACGCCTCCGCCGAGGGGTTCCTGCACCGGTTCCGCCACGACAGGGAGGGGCCGCTGATGTGGATCCGGGAGATGCTCTCCAGCGTCGCCATCGTGCTCGTGATCGGGCTGATCTTGTTCGGCGTCAGCGGCGTGTGGCCGCCGATGGTCGCGGTCGAGTCCGGGAGCATGGAGCCGAACATGAAGGTCGGCGACCTCGTGTTCGTCACGGAGCCGGGACGGCTCGCGCCCGACGCCGCCGACAACGACATCGGCGTCGTGACCCACGAGACCGGCGAGACCGCCGACTACCGTACGTTCGGGTCATACGGCTCGGTGGTGATCTACCGGCCGCCCGGGCGGACGGCCTCGCCGATCATTCACCGGGCGATGTTTCACGTGGAAGAGGGCGAGAACTGGTACGACCGCGCCGACGGCCGGTACCACAGCGCGGCCGACTGCGACGCCCTCACCAACTGTCCCGCACCCCACGACGGGTACATCACGCTCGGCGACAACAACGGCGAGTACGATCAGGCGAGCGGCCTCGCCGCACCGGTGAAGGCCGACTGGGTGACCGGTGTCGCGCGCGTTCGCGTGCCGTACCTCGGGTACGTGCGACTGATCGCGACCGGACAGGCGGAGCCGGGCGACGTGTTGGCGACGACCGTCGCGGTTCGGGCGGGATCAGTCGGCGTCAACGAGGTCAGCAGTGAAGGTGTTTCTGACGCGAAGGCCACCGTTTCAGGTGGAGACGCGCTCGCAGGCGCAGCGAGTTGAAAAGGAAGCGGTGAAGCCAGGGAAAAAGAAGCGGTGAGTCAGAGGGATCGAACGTCCGCAATCGAGCCCATCAGTTATCGAACCGGGCCTGCACGAACGGCTGCGCGTTCTCGATGTCGCCGAGCCGAGAGTCAGAGAGTAGAACCGCCTCGGTCTCCTCGACCGGGACCGAGAGACCCATTTCCTTCGTGCGGCCGTAGCGTCCCTTCGAGACGACGACGGCGTTGACGATCCCGAGCATGTCGAGCTCGCTGATCAGGTCGGTGACCCGGCGCTGGGTGAGCACGTCGGCGTCGATCTCCTCGCAGAGCCGCTTGTAGATGTTGAACACCTCGCCGGTGTTGATGTTGTGCACGCCGTTCTTCTCCAGGAGGATGACCGCGAACAGCACGATCTTGCTCTGGGTCGGAAGGGTGCGGACGACCTCGACGACGCGGTCGAGTTCGATCTTGTCCTGCGCCTGCCGGACGTGTTTTTCCGCGACGATCTCGGCCTGCGAGCGCTCGGCGAGTTCGCCCGCAGTCCGAAGCAGATCGAGGGCGCGGCGGGCGTCGCCGTGTTCCTGGGCGGCGAACGCCGCACAGAGGGGGATCACGTCGTCGGTGAGGGCGTCCTGCTTGAACGCGATGTCGGCGCGATGCTGGAGGATGTCGCGGAGCTGGTTCGCGTCGTACGGCGGGAAGACGATCTCCTCCTCGCCGAGGCTGGACTTGACGCGGGGATCGAGGAAGTCGGTGAATTTCAGGTCGTTCGAGATCCCCATGATCGAGATGCGCGAGCGGTCGAGCTCGGAGTTCATCCGCGAGAGGTTATAGAGGGTGTCGTCCCCGCTCTTCTCCACGAGCTTGTCGATCTCGTCGAGCATGATCACGACCACGCGCTCGTGGTAGTCGACCGCCTCGAAGAAGGTGGAGTAGACTCGGTCGGTGGGCCAGCCGGTCATCGGGACCTCCTCCATCTCGTCGGCGTCGGCTTCGAGCTCGTCGATCCGCGCGTCCAGCTCGTCGAGGGTCGCGAACTCGGTGTCGGCGAGGGCGGTCGAGTCGTCGGCGGCGGTGGAGCGAAGCTCGCGACACCGATCGAGTCGATCCGCGATAACGGCCTGATTCTGGTCGATGAAGGTGTTCGCGAGCTGCGCGAGGACGCGGTACTGCGTGTCCGTTACCTCACAGTTGATGTACTCGACCTCGCAGGGCACGTCGTACTTCTGTGACGTGGACTCGAGCTCCTGCGAGACGAACTTCGCGGAGGCCGTCTTCCCCGTACCCGTCTTGCCGTAGATGAGGATGTTCGAGGGCGTTTCCCCGCGCAGCGCGGAGACGAGGATCGTCGCCATCCGGTTGATCTGGTCGTTGCGGTGGGGAAGCTCGTGCGGAGTGTAGGAGGGGCGGAGGACCTCTTTGTTCTCGAATATCGGTTCTCCGGAGAGCAGATCGTCGAACAGGCCCTGATTTTTGTTGCCGTCGTCGTCGAGGACGACACCGTCGAAGTCGACGTCCGTGGAGGACCGGTCTCGTCCCCCGCTTCCGACGTCGATGTCCGTCGAAGCGTCGGTCGCGGGGTTCGGCTGCGGGTTCGTGCCCGAGTCCGACTCCATGTCCGAGTCCGACTCTACCGAGTCTCCCTGAGACCCCGGACGATCGGACGGTAACGGTGAGTCAGTTGATGGCGGATCGTCGAGATCAGCGTCAGTTTCGTCAGCGTCGTCGGTATTGTCAGCGTTGTCAGCGTTGTCAGCGCCGGACTGATCTCCAGCGATCCCGCTATCGTCTTCCGATTCACCGGTCTGCGGTGTGTGCTCTCCTTCGTCCATTGGAAACCCCCCCGTTTCAGGTGGAAATTGCGCGCGAAACAACGACAGATGTCGTATTCCGGCCTGAAACGTCGATACTCGACCAAGGATATGGTCGGATACGTCCAGTTGATGCAGTCGAACCAGATGAAGAGGGGGAACAAAAGTGTTACTCTCCGGACCCGAAACGGACGTGTCGATCGAGATCAACGACAAGATCGGCAACAAGATCGGCAACAAGATCGGCAACAAGATCGGCAGCGAACTCAGAACCCGAGGAGTCAGACCGCGAGAACTCAGAACGCGTTGGAGTTGAAACGGGGGGTTGGATCTCGGGTTGAGTCCAAAACGAGCGTAACGCGATCGGCTCGTCGTTTGTTGTCGGTTGTTGTTAGTTGTTGCTAGTTGTTGCTAGTTGTTGGTCCGGAGCCGTCCTCAGATCCCGTCCCGTCATTTCGGGGCGGTCAGTCGTTCGGGATTGTGGTAGTCAATCGTCTGAAGGATCCACTCCAGTCGGTTGTTCCTCTTTCTCGATTGACCTGTTCGCTCTTGACCCCCCCACCCCTTTGTTTCGAGTGGAACGGGGATTTGGTGGGGGTGGGGGGCGAAATGAGGGTGTTATATACCGGTGGTTTTATTATAGAGTGAATAAAACAGTACCCTCGACAAACCACCTAATTTTATTTTATTGCTAGTTTTAGATAATATAACTATAATTAGAGCACAATATAGGTGCGTAGAAGCACCACCCCTCCCCGCCCCCACACCCACCACCGTCTCCAGTCGAAACAAAGGGGTGGGGGGGGGAGGAGCGAAAGGAAGGAGACGATCCCACCGACGACTAAGGAGAGAACTACGACCGAAATGGTGAGAGGAAATGGTGAGAAGGTTGGAATCGTGAGGAGGTTGGAATCGCGAGGAGGTTGCGAGAGTATATTCACACCTATTTCGGTCGATCTATGGCATCCGAATCCGACCGTTAAGTAATCATTACGTATACATAAGCAATTATTGATAACTACTGATAAATGAGTAAGCGATATCGACCGTATCAACGACTTCACGACCCGGATATCACCCGATCGGGCGCGTCTGACGCAGTTCTTAAGTGAGAGGGGCGTGGATTCTACCTTAATTCCCCGAACACACGCTGGATACGCGGTCTCGGGCGTTACCACACCGCACAGAGTGTCTGGGAGAGAACACAGGATTGGAGGTTAGGATGGGACTGCTCACGAATCTTAAAGACAGCATATCACGGGTCACCGACGGGCTGTTCGCGGCCGACGAACCCAAGCGGATCGGGATCTACGGGCCGCCGAACGCCGGAAAGACGACCCTCGCGAATCGGATCGCACGCGACTGGACGGGTGACGCCGTCGGGCCGGAGAGCCACATTCCACACGAAACCCGCCGGGCGCGCCGGAAGGAGAACGTGGAGATCGAGCGCAACGGGCGGAAGGTCACCATCGACATCGTCGACACGCCGGGCGTGACGACGAAGGTCGACTACAAGGAGTTCCTCGACCACGACATGGACAAAGACGACGCGGTCCGTCGGTCACGCGAGGCGACCGAGGGCGTCGCGGAGGCGATGCACTGGCTTCGCGAGGACGTCGACGGCGTCATCTACGTGCTCGACTCGACGACGGACCCGTTCACGCAGGTGAACACGATGCTCATCGGGATCATCGAGTCGCAGGACCTCCCCGCGCTCATCCTCGCGAACAAGACGGACCTCCCCGGATCGGACGTCCAGCAGATCGCGAACGCCTTCCCGCAACACGAGACGATCCCGCTGTCCGCGCTGGAGGGCGAGAACATGGACGAAGTGTACACGAAGATCGCGGAGTACTTCGGCTAATGCCGGGCCCAACCCCAAACGTCGACGGCGACGACTCCCCGTCCGACGACTCCGACGACGGGGTCCGGATCGACATGATAAGCGGGGCTCGGATGGACGGACTCACCGGGATGGAGAAGATCCGGCTCATTCTCGACGGGGTCCGCGACGGCAATATCGTCATCCTCGAAGAGGGACTCTCCCCGGACGAGGAGTCGAAGCTCATCGAGGTGACGATGACCGAGATCAGCCCGGACGACTTCACCGGCATCGAGATCGAGACGTACCCGAAGGCGGAGGCGGGCGATCAGAGCTTCCTCGACAAGCTGATGGGCCGCAAGTCGACCCAGAAGCTCACCGTCATCGGCCCGGCCAATCAGATCGAGACCCTGCACAAAGACGAGAACCTCATCAGCACGCTCGTCTCCCGTAAATAAATGCCACACCAGTGTACCACCTGCGGTCGGACGTTCCCCGACGGCTCCAAGGAGATGCTCTCCGGGTGTCCGGACTGCGGCGGGAACAAGTTCCAGTTCAAACCGGCCGGTGAGACGACCGACGAGCAACCGTCGCCCGCCGGAGAGAAGCCGACCGCCGCCGACCGAAAACCGACCGCCAGCGACGAGGGCGCCGCCTTCGCAACTGACAATTCCGCCTCTTCCACGCAATCCACCGAGACTCAGTCTCCCGATTCTTCGACGGTGGACTCCCAGGCTTCGGACTCGGAGACGGCGGACACCCAGCAGTCGGACACCCAGCAGTCGGACACCCAGCAGTCGGACACCCAGCAGTCGGACTCGGAACACGTCCGCGAGCGGACCGAAGAGGACGTGGCGCAGGCGAGCGCGCGCTCGGACGTGGTCTCGCCTGACGAGCTCGATCGAGCGAGCCGGGACGTCGAAACCGATTCGTCCTCGTCCGGCTCCGATCCCGACACATCGCCCGACCCGGAGGGTCCGCGCCCCGACATCGACGACCTCCGAGACGAGCTCAACGAGCAGTTCGAGAGCATCCGAATCGTGAGCCCCGGGAAGTACGAACTGAACCTGATGGAGCTGTACGACCGGCAGGAGTACATCATCTCGCTCCAGGAAGACGGTCGATACGTCATCGAGATGCCCGACGCGTGGGGCATCTCCGACGAGTAGCGGTCCCTCTCCTTTCCGACGAGTAGCGGTCCCTCTCCTTTCCGACGAGTAGCGGTCCCTCTCCTTTCCGACGAGTAGCGGACTCTCTTCCTCTCTTCATTCCGCTCGGCGATCAGTCGATCGAAATTCGCCGAGGATAGCCGCACTTCGCGACCGATCCGAGTCGTCTGGCGACCCTTGTCGAAGAAGACACAGTTATGCGGCTTCCTCCGTTACGGGCGCCCATGTCTGCCGATCACACTCTCAGTGCAGCGTCTCGATCGCTTTCTCTCCCGGGTCAGTGGCATCCGACGACTCGCCCGACTCGACCGGCCGATAGCCAGCGACCGGTCGATACCGAGGTGGCCGTATGCGCGTAGTCGCCAAGTTCGGCGGTACGAGCCTCGGAAGCGGCGACCGGATCGAGCGCGCGGCGGACTCGGTCGCGAACGCGGTCGCGGCGGGTCACGAGATCGCGGTCGTCGCGAGCGCGATGGGGTCGACCACCGACGACCTCCTCGACGACATCACCTTCGAGACGGACGACGCGGACCGCGCCGAGATCGTCTCGATGGGCGAGCGGACCAGCGTCCGAATGCTGAAGGCGGCGCTCTCGGTCCGCGACGTCGACGCCGTCTTCCTCGAGCCCGGTCACCCGGACTGGCCCGTCATCACGAACGAGCTCGGCGAGGTCGACGTCGAGGAGACGAAGAAGCGCGCGCGAAAGATCGCCGCCGAGATGGACGGGGTCGTCCCCATCATCACCGGGTTCCTCGCGGAGGACCACGACGGGAACGTCACGACGCTCGGACGCGGCGGGTCCGACACCACTGCCGTCATGCTCGGCAACTACATGGACGCCGACGAGGTCGTGATCGTCACCGACGTGGAGGGCGTGATGACCGGCGACCCGCGGGTGGTCGAGGGGGCGCGCAACGTCGGCCGGATCACCGTCGACGAACTGCGAAACCTCTCGTTCCGCGGCGCGGAGGTCGTCGCGCCGTCCGCGCTCTCGTACAAGGACGAGGACCTCGCCGTCAGAGTCGTTCACTACCAACACGGGGACTTACTCAGGGGCGGCACCCGGATCGAGGGCGAGTTCGAGAGCCTGATCGACATGCGCGAAGAGCCGCTCGCGTGTCTCACCATCGCCGGGCGCGCGATCCGGAACCGCGCGGGGATCCTGTCGCAGCTCGCGAACGCGCTCCGCGAGGAGGAGATCAACATCGACGCGGTCGCCTCCGGGATGGATTCGGTCACCTTCTACGTCGACGTCGACGTGGCCGAGACGGCCGAGGCGCTGCTCCACGAGGCGGTCGTCGACGACGAGGCGCTCTCCTCGGTGACCGTCGCCGACCCGATCGCGGTCATTCGAGTGACCGGCGGCGAGCTCCCGAACCAGTCCGGCGTCATCCAGGAGATCATCGCCCCCCTCGCCGAGGACGGGATCAACATCATCGACCTGATCACGAGCGCGACCTCGGTCGCCGTGTTCGTCGACTGGAACGACCGCGAGGACGCACTCGAAATCGTGCAGGGACGGTTCGACTGACGGTCTCTCAGTCGACTTTTTAGCTTCTCTCCGTCGACTTTTTGGCTTCTCCCCGTCGACACTCGCAACCGTCTCAGTCCAAATCGGCCGAATCGACCACGTATCGGGTCGTCCGGCGCCCCTCGAACCGCGGCCCGGGTCCGACCGACTCGAACCCGGCGTCCTCGAGGAGCTCTCCCGTTCGCTCGTCGTCCGGAACGACGACCTCGACGCTCATTCCTTCCCGTCGCGCGAACCGGCGCGGCTCCTCGAACAGCCGGGGGATCGCTTTGTCGTCGCCGTCGAAGTCGGTCACGTGTACAATATCGCCGCGCGCGTCGAACGCGACGAACCCCGCGACGGTCGAGCTGTCCTCACCCTCACTGTTCTCACCGCCACTGTCGTCATCGTCACTGTTTCCTCCGTCCCCCGTTACCGCGACCCGGACCGACCGATCGTGGATCATGTCCTTCACCACCCCCCGGGGTCGATCGATCGCCGTCGCCAGCGCTTCGGCGTCCGACTCGAGCGCGTCACGAATTCGCATACTACGCGTATCCGGCGTTCAGGGATAAATGCGGTGTCGGCCTCGGGGCGTTGATATAAACACGGTGTCGGCCTCGGGGCGTCGATACGCGAACTCGTGACGGACGACGGCGCGCCGCTTCGCCGAAGAATATAGCTTTAAACGACCGGCGGACGCAGGATGTTTCATGAGCAAATCCACCAAGATCGTCGTCGGCACGATCGGCGTTTCGGCCGCCCTGTCGGTCCTCATCATTCTCTCGTACGTCTTCGCCTGATGTTCTCGATCCGTCCGCTCGACGACGACCTCGACGCGGTTCGCGAGGCCCACGCGCCGGGCTCACCGGTGCTCGACGTCGACGCGGACTTCGAGACGCTCCCCCCGGCCGCCGCGGAGGACCTCGGGCTGTTCGTCGACGGGCTCTCGCCGGCGTCGTTTCCGGTCGAGTGGCTCCCGGACGAGGTCCCCGACCTGCTCCGAAAGTACGCGGGCCCGACCTTCACGGTGGGGCTTCCGGGGAACGGGACCGTCGCGCGAACGACGCAGACCGACCCGCAGTCCGTGCTCGTCAAGCGGCGGGCCGAGGGGACCCCCGACGACTTCCTCGCGTTCCTGATCGCGGACCGACTGGTCCAGATCGGCGTCGAGCCGGCGCCGGGATCGTTGCCCGAGGAGACTCTCCCGGACCGCCTCCCCGAGAGCTTCCTCCCCTTTTTCGGTGAGCGCTACCGCGACCTCGACGCCGCGATCCGTCGCCCCGACCCCGACACGGGCGCGTCCACGACCGGGATGGGGCCCAGCGACGTCTTTCAGATCGCGACCGCGCTGTTCGACGCGTGGGTCGGGCTGTACACCCGCGACGCCTTCGCGTCGTGGGAGGGGACTCACCCCCGGCTGTTCGACGCGTGGATCGACGCCGGTGACCGCCTCGACGGGCGGCTCGGCGAGCTCGCGGGGGAGGTCGCTCGCGGCGAGACGGAGTTCGCGGGCGCGACCGAGTACGCGTGCTCGGCGGTCCGTCACGGGCTCGACCTGCCCGCGCCGTTCGCGGCGCTCGACACGGCGGCCTACCGCGACCGCGGCGCTCCCTACGCGGTGACGTGGGCGGAGAAGACGGTGGCCTCGATGGTCGACGCCGCGGAGTAGCCGGGGCTGACGGGTTACTTCACCTCGACGGTCACGTTCCCGTCGCCGTCGAGTTCGATGACGCCTTCGAACAGTTCCCGGAACCGGTCGAGCGTCGCGACCTCGTGGACCTCCTCGGAGAGGTGGAAGATGCCGACCGCGTCGTGCTCGTCGAGGAGCGCGAGGATGTCCGCGGCCGCCTCGTACACCGCGTCGTCGTCGGCGTAGTACGCCATCTCCGTGAGCGAATCGACGGAGACGCGCCGCTTCCCCTCGTGTTCGGTGAGGAACCGCTCCACCCGGTCGACGACGCCGTCGAGGTCGTCCGGCGCGGAGACGTAGTACACGTCGTCGGAGGTGCGCCGGGAGTACCCGCGCTCGACCGAGAGCGTGTC
>NZ_AOJG01000024.1 GCF_000337375.1 Halorubrum lipolyticum DSM 21995
CCGCTCAGAGATGTGTATAAGAGACAGATGCTCGGGTGAACGAGGAGGAGCCCGGTTCCACCGGGGATCGTTTCCGGCCCGTTCTCGACGGCGAGCGAGTAGTCCATGCGATCGAAGACCCGCCCGATCGACTTAACGGTGCGGGCCACGGCGTTCCGTCGCGGGCGCGTTCTCTCGTCAACCCGCTCCCGTCCGGTTTTTTCACCGTCGGCGTCGTTGACACGGTCGATGCCCGGCCACGACACCGCCCGCGACGTCTACCGGCAGGCGCTCCCGGTGATCCTCGTCAGCCTCGTCGCGGGGCTGTTCTCCGGAACGATCCTCGGATCGGAGACGATGCGGGCCGGGATCTCCGAGGTCCCCGGCCTCCTCCTCCTCCTCCCGGCGTTCCTCGCCACGCGCGGCGGGGTCTACGGCTCGCTCGGCGCACGCCTCTCGACCGGGCTCCACCAGGGACTCATCGAGCCGCGATTCCGACTCGACCGGCGGCTCACGAACGCGATCCTCGCTTCCTTTATCAACGGGATGACCGTCTCCGTGTTCATCGCCGTGATCACGTTCCTCTGGCTGCGCCTGTTCGGGAACCCCGGGAACCTCCTCGAACTGGTCGGGATCATGGTCGTCGCCGGCCTCCTCTCGGCGGTGCTCATGATCTCGGTGCTCATCGCCGTCATCTTCGTCGGCTACCGGCGCGGGCTCGACCCCGACAACGTGATCGGCCCCGTCGTGACGACGCTCGGCGACGTGTTCGGGATCCTCTTCCTCCTCGTCGGGATCTACGTCGTGGGGGCGGTACTGTGAGTTCGAGCGGCTCCGGGGGCGAGCGCGCCGGTGGTTCAGGGAGCGAGCGCGCCGGCGGCTCCGAGTCCGCCGCCGACCGCGAGTCCACCGCCGACCGCGAGTACGTCGACGAGTGGTCGGTCCGCCGGATCGTCAGGACGATGATCCCGTTGTTGGCCGCGCTGTCGGTGCTCCAGCTCGTCTCCGGGTCGGTCCTCGAAACGTACCAGGAGGTGCTCGTCAGCAACCCGGCGCTCCTCGTGTTGGTCCCGGTCCAGATCGGGACGGCCGGGAACCTCGCGTCGATCACCTGCTCTCGGCTCACCACGCAGCTCTACCTCGGTACGTACGAGCTCGACCCCTCGAACCCGGACCTCCGAGCCAACGCCGGCGCCGTCTTCGCGCTGGCGGGCACCGTCTTCGGGATCGTCGGCGTCGCCGCGTGGGTCATCGGCGTCGCGCTCGGCGGGACGCTCGGGCTCGGCCGGGTGCTCCTCGTCTCGCTGGTCTCGGGGATGCTTCTCGCCGTCCTCGTCGTCGTCACCAGCGTCGCCGCCGTGGAGGTCTCCTACCGGATGGGGTTCAACCCCGACGACACGACCATCCCCGTCGTCACCAACGTCTGCGACATCGCGGGCGTGTTGATCCTCTTCGCAGTCGTCTCGGTCGTCGTGTGAGCTTAACAAGCGATGTCGTCGTGTGCGTCGACGCGCGCGGTCAGAACACGCTGTCGGCGGTCGCCGCGCCGACGACGCTGAACACCGCGCTGACGGAGATGGCCTTCCCCGTCGTCACCCACATCTCGACCCCCGTCACGCCCTGCTGGACGAGGAAGGTGTCCGGCGCGTCGAACAGCACCGCGAGGAGGGCCACGGAGCCGAACGCGACGATCATCAGCGAGACGAACCGGGCGGGGATCCCCGCGATCTCCTTCTCGACCTCGGGGTCGCGACCGGTGTCGGCCCGGTAGAGCGCGGCGTACCCGATCAGTGCGACGAGCCCGGCGGTCAGCCACCCCTGGATCGCGTTCATGCCCGCGGCCAGGTCCCACACCTCCCCGGTGACGACGAACGGTCCCGCGAGGAGGAAGCCGCCGACCGCCTGCTGAGCGGAGTCCGCGATCCGGAATTTCGGTCGACGGAGGTTCTGCGGGCGTTTCACACTCCCCGAAGGGACGGCAGCCGTTAAAACGGCGACGCTTTTTCTCGCCGCCGATCGACTCTCCCTCCGAACCGGTTTTCACCCGCCCGCCCGTTCGCCAGCGTATGAGCGTTCGCGAGGAGTTCGACGAGTGGGCGACGGCGGGGAAGGACCGCGGGATGGAGGACCGACACTGGCACACCGCCAAGCACGTCCTCGCGCGGATGCCGGTCGAGGCGGGCGACGCCGTCCTCGACCTGGGCACCGGCTCCGGCTACGCCCTCCGCGCGCTCCGCGAGCGCGGGATCGGGCGCGCGTACGGCCTCGACGGCGCGCCGGAGATGGCGCGCAACGCCCGGAGCTACACCGACGACGACGCGGTCGGCTTCCTCGTCGGCGACTTCGACGCGCTCCCCTTCGCCGACGACTCGCTCGACCACGTCTTCTCGATGGAGGCGTTCTACTACGCGGCCGACCCGCACAACACGCTCGAAGAGGTCCGGCGCGTGCTGAAGCCCGGCGGCACCTTCTACTGCGCGGTCAACTACTTCGCCGAGAGCGAGGCGACCCACGCGTGGCAGGACAACATCTCGGTCGACATGACCCTGTGGAGCCGCGCGGAGTACCGCGAGGCGTTCCGCGAGGCGGGACTGTACGTCGCCGAACAGGACGCGATCCCCGACCGCGAGATCGAGATCCCCGACGCGGACGCGTTCCCCACCGACGACTGGGACTCCCGCGAAGCGATGGTCGACCGCTACCGGACGTGGGGGACGCTGTTGACGGTCGGCGTCGCGCCCTGAGTCGTACGTTTACTTATAAATGGTTGTTGCTGTCGGCGGATCGGTGATGAACGCGTTTGGCTCTCTTGTCGATCGTTTATAAGCGATTGCTGACGGATCGGCGGCCAACACCTCCAAAGCCCCAGCCGCTCGTTTATAAACGGTTCTCGGTGACTCGACGGTGAACATCTCCAAAGCCCCAGCCGGGAGGAGGTCGCACGCTCGTTGCGCGCTTCGGTCGTTCACTTCGCTCACTCCCTCCAGTGCTTACGTCGCCTGCGACCTCCTCCCGGCTGCCCCTTTGAGTCCCGCCCCGCACAGCACCTCACGCCTCCCCAGCCTCGTCGGTCGCCCGGAGCAACGCGGAGGGCGACCGACTCCCTCGCGCGGGCGTCGCCGGCGGCTTCGCCGCCGGCTGCCAGAGGGACCTTCGGTCCCTCGCGGTTCGCGGCCCTCCGGGCCGCTCACCGGCACGCGCCGACCGCTCAACTATTTATAAACAATCTCTCACTCCCGCCGATCCCTTTTAACCGTGCGAACCGTTCGCACAGGTGATCCCCGATGGAACTCCGCTGTGAGGGCTGCGCCGGCTGCTGCGTCGACTGGCGGCCGCTCGCGCCCGAGGCGGCCGGCTCCGACCGCGCCGGCGACCGCCCGCCGCTCGACGACGTGTACGGGTTGGCCCCGCTCACGCGCGACGAGGTCGCCGCCTTCCTCGACGACGGCCTCGGCGACGCGCTCGTCCCCCGGCTGTTCGAGCCCGCCGAGCGCGACGCGACCGTCTCGATCGACGGCGTCGAGGTGGCGGCCGCACGCGACCGTCCCGTCTTCGTGGTCGGCCTCCGGAAGCCGCCGAAGCCGGTCGCACCGATCGGCACCGACGAGCGCCGCTGGCTCGACGCCTGCGTCTTCCTCGACCCCGCGACGCTCCAGTGCCGGATCCACGGTGGCGACCTGTACCCCCGGACCTGCTCGACCTACCCGGGCCACAACCTCGAACTCGGCGCGAAGACCGAGTGCGAGCGCGTCGAGGACGGCGGCGGCGGCGACCGCCTCCTCGACGACGAGGTTCCGGACGACCTCCCCGCCCCCGCGTTCGGCCCGCAGGCGCTCGGGTCGACCGTCTTCGGGTACCCCGACCCCGACGACCTCGACGGGGTGGTCGACCGGATCCGGACCGACTCGCTCACCGCGGACGACCGCGCGCGGTTCGTCGGGGCAGCGGTCGGCTCGCGCCCGGGCTCGCTGTCGGTCGACCGCGACCGCATGGCCGAGGCCCGGGCTCGCGCTCGCGACGCCGACTCGTGGGCGGGACGTGCGATCCGCGAGTGGACCGAGCGCGCGAGCGCCGACGGCGACCCGGTCGCGCTCGACTCTGACGACCGCGAGCACCTGGTCCGCGAGCTGGAGGACGACGCGGGCGCGCCCGGGACGCCGGGGTGGGAGTGACTGACCGCTTCGGGGCCGTTCGTCCGACGGTCGCCCGACGAGGGCGCGCTCCCCTCTCTCACCCCCCGCGCTTCCGGTACCACGCGCGCTCGCCGACCGGCGACTCGCCGTCGCCGATCGGAAGCCGTCCCACGAACAGGTCTCGGACGGCGAGCGTGATCACGAGTTCGACGGCCCCGTCGTCGCCGGCTCCCTCGTCGACCTGATTCTCGCCGTTCCCTTCCTCCGAATCGACCGGGCGAACGGTCACGACGCAGTGGCCGTCGCGCTCGTCGATCGACTCGATCACCCCGACCGACCACCGGTCGACGTGGTGTGACGGCTCGCGAGCGTGGACGCGGTCGTGGTTCACGACGCTCCCTCCCCGACGCGCCGCACCGCGAGCGCGCCCTCGCAGGTGCACTCGGCCTCGCACTTCGGGCACTCCGCGGCGGACCGGTCGAGCGGCTCGCGGTGGACCGTCTCGTAGCCGTGGCGGTCGAACAGCTTCTCCGGGGAATCCTCGCCGCCGTGGTACCACGAGTCCGCGAGGAACAGGTCGACCACGCGTTCCGCACCGATCTCGTGGAGTCGTTCGAGGAGCCGGCTCCCGATTCCGCGCCCCGTGGCCCCGTCTCGGACGTACCCCATCTCGAGGTGGCCGTACCGCTCCGCGGCGGGGACCAGCTCCGGGTCGTCGAAGAAGTACATCTCGTCGGCCACCGCGGCCGGGTCGTCGAACTCGCGGAGCGCCATGACGCCGAGGATCGCGTCGTCGTCGGATCCGGTGTCCACGTCCTCGCCGTCAGCTTCCACCGCGACCAGCACGTGGTACGTCGGGTCGCCGATCCCGAGGTCGACGCCGTAGGAGCTCCCCTCGCTGAAGTGCGCGGTGATGAGCGCCTCCAGCTCGTCGGCGTCGCCCGGCCGCGGGTCGCGGATCGCGATCTCGTCCATCCCTCGGGCGTACGCTTGCCGCGACCAAGAGGGGCGCGGTGTCGGCCCCTCCCTCGCCTCCGGTCTCTACCCGGCACTCCCCGGCCGCCAGACCCCCTGTTTCCGGTCGAGCCACGCGGTGACGACGACGTGCGGGAGCGTCAGGGCCGCGATGGCGACGAGCGACACGGCGAGCAGGTCGCCGGGCGCGGCGACGCCGGCGGGGACGGAGAGCCCGACCGCGCCGACGACGAGGAAGCCGCCGAGGGTGAGCGGCGCGGCGTCGCGCGCGAACCGCGAGAGGGCGCCGAGCAGGTCCCCGCCGCCGAGCGCCGCGGACGCCCGCTCGTCGACGAGGACGAGCCGCCCGACGTGCCGGAGCGCGTGCCAGAGCGCGAAGTACACGCCGATCGCGAAGACGGGCGCCGCGAGCAGGAACCACGCCCACAGCGCCGCGATCTCGCCCGCGTCGCGGATCCACCCCCGGCGCGAGGCGCCGGCGCGGACGCGCCGGTACCCCAGCCCGACCGACAGCGCCGTCGCGGCGACCATGAACGCGCCGACGGCCAGCCGCGTCTCCGGGACGAACAGGGGGTCAACCGCGGCGGCCGCGGCGCTCGCGTCGACGACGAACAGCCCGACGATCCACTCGGCGACCAGCCGGTACTCGCCCGGGTGCGCCAGCAGCGGGACTCCCATCGGGAGCCCGCCGCGGACGACGAGGCTCAGCCAGCGCTCGGCCGAGGTGGGCAGGTGGTCGACGCCCGCGAGCGCGAGCGCCGCCACGTCGCCCTGCCCCCAGTGGAGCCACGTGAGGGTGATGAACCCGACGAACGCGGCCGCGGGCGCGAGGAAGAACGCCGCGACGACCGCCCCGCCGAGTACCGCGTAGGCGACGGAGACGACCGCGATCGACCGCCGGAGCGAGATGTCCGTCGCCGCGCGCAGGGGGACGAGGTGGTCGACCGCGCCGTGGGCCATCCCGACGACGAGCGTGCCGAGCGCGAACGTCGCGACGCCGACCTCGACCGGAAACAGGGGGGTTACGGCGCCGACCGGAAGCAGCGCGGCGAGCGCGATCGCGGGGTAATACGCGAACCACCGGTCGACCGCCGAACGGGCGCGTTCGCCGCCTTCGGCCGCCGTCGTCCCGCGGCGCCCCGTCGAGCGCGTCGACGTCTCAGTCATCGACGGGGTCGAGGGGGTCCGGCTCCGGTTCGGGCGAGTCGGGCTCCGAGTCCGCGTTCGGCTCCCGTTCGAACGCGCCGACCGCGGAGTCGGTCGGCCGCCCGCGCCGGTCGTTCCAGTCAAGCACCCACTCGAACAGCACGAGCCCGTTCACGGTCATCACGCCGGCCGAGGCGAAGAAGAGCATCTCCTCGATCGGGAGTCCGAGAACGGCCACCCCGGTCGTGAGATCGGGAGAGAGCTGCCACGTCCCCATCTCGATCGCGATCCGGTCCGCGACCCAGAAGTACGCGGCCGGGATCAGCGTCGCGGTGAGCCACATTCGGGGGGTGCGGACCAGGTAGCCGCCGCCGACCGCCCACTGCAGCGCGACGACGGGACCGACCCACGCGATCAGCCCGCCGAGGTAGAGGTACGACGGACCGAGCGTCACCAGCCAGAGCCCGCCGACGAGCATCGCGACGCCGGCGACGACGCCCGCGATCCGGGGCTTCCGGTCGAAGTCGCCCTCGCGGAACGTCGGGTCGAACCCGATCAGGTGGAGCGCGAACCCCGTGACGACGGTCTGGATGGCGAAGAAGAGGTACTCGCCGAGCGGGATCGACAGCGCTCGGACGAGCACCGCGCCGTCCGCGTACCACCACGCGCCCCGCCGGATCATGTAGCTGATCCACGGCGTCGTGTAGGCGTACGCGATGGCGACGAGGATCGCGATCCCGACCGTCGCGCGTCGCCGGCGCACGAGGTCGTACCGCGGCCCGAGGTACCACAGCGCCGCGACCACGGGGAGACTGAAGACGAGGTGGAACTGGAGATACGTCAGCGTCGGCAGCATCTACTCACCTCGCCAACGCCGTTCATGCCCGCGACTTCGCTCCGCCGCTTAATAAGCGCTCATCCAAACAGTGTGACCGCGCCGGGCGCTCGCCGGAATCGCGGTCGTCGCTACCGACGGTCGGCGGAATTGCACTCGTCGCCGCCGACGGTCGCCGACTACTCCGCGGGGAGCACGTCGTACCCTTCCAGCACCTTCCCGAGCCGGAACATCGAGGCGACGACGGCGTCGCAGACGGGGCGGACCGCGTCCTTGGGGACGAACCCGACCGCGAGCCCGGCCACCTCCAGCATGGGCAGGTCGTTCGCGCCGTCGCCGACCGCGACCGTCTCGCTCATCGGGACGCCGAGGTCGTCGGCGAGCTCGGCCAGCGCGTCGTCCTTCGTCCCCTCGATGAGGGGGCCCTCGGCCTCGCCCGTGAGCTTCCCGCCCGCCATCGGGAGGCGGTTGGCGACGATCGTGTCGGCCTCGACGCCCTGCTTCGCGAGCGCGCGCTCGACGCCGCGCTCGAACCCGCCCGTGAGCACGGCGACGTGGTGCCCCTCGGCCTGCAGCCGCTCGATCAGCTCGCCGGCGCCCGGCCGGAGCGCCACCTCGTCGAACGCGGCGGCGACCTCCGTCTCGTCGAGGCCGCCGAGCAGCTCCGCGCGGCTGTAGAGGCTCTCGGCGTAGCTGAGCTCGTCGTTCATCGCCCGCTCCGTGATCCGTGCCACCTCGTCGGCGACGCCCGCGCGCTCGGCGAGCAGGACCGTCATCTCGGAGTCGGAGAGCGTGCCGTCGAAGTCGAACGCGATGAGACTCATGGCTCCCGTTGGGTGCGGTGGGGTTTTTAAATGCCTGATCGCGCAACGGGGACGCCTCGGTGGTCTTTTTATTCGCTCCGGTCGTCGTGCTCGCTATGGACCGAACAGACGCGGACCGCGCCGACGTCGACGTCGACGACCTCCTGAAGGTGATCTTGGGGCTCGCTATCGTGTGGCTTCTCCTGGAGATCCTCGGGACGGTACTGGACCTCACGTTCGCGCTCCTGGACGCCCTTCCGACGCTGATCGTCGTCGCCATCGTCGTGCTGATCGCTTTACGGCTCACCGACCGCATCTGAGGCGTGTTCAGCCTGAACGTCCCGCTTCCGCCCGCGATAGGCGACCTCGCGGCGGATCTCCAGTCGAAACGCTCGGGGTTCGATCGCGTGCGCGACCGCCACACCCTCGTCTGCAAGCGGTTCGGCGTCGAGGACGTTCCGGACCGCGTCGGCGGCGGTGACGCCGTGTCGGAAGGCGCCGGTCCGCTCCCGCCCAAGCCCGACGCGCTCGCGACGCTGCGCGAGGACCTCCGACCCTTTCTGTCGGGAACCGGCCCGTTCGACGTCGCGGTGACCGGAATCGACGCCTTCGACGCGCCCGCCTCCGGCTCGCGGCCGGTGGTGTACCTCGTCGTCGAGAGCGACGGGCTCGTCCGGCTCCACCACCGGTTGTGTGCCGCCTACGGCGCGATCGAGGGTATCGAGGGCGACGACTTCGTCCCGCACGTCACCCTGGCACGCGGCGGGAATCCCGAGCCCGGTACCGTGGCCGACCTCGTGAGTGCGGAGATCGAGCCGATCCGGTGGCGCGTCCACGCGATGGAGGTGTACGACCCCGAATTTCGTGAAGTGGCCGCGAGTATCGAATTGTAACCGGTCGGTGGCAGAGCGTTGTCGGGTTCCTCTGAAGTCCCAGCCGATTGTTTATAAATAAAAGCCGGTCTCTCACCGATCAACATCGACATCGACACCGGTGAACTCGAATCGTGCTCCCCCGTCACTCCCCTCGGCGATCGTAACCTCCCAGCCGTGGGCCTCAGCGATCCGCTTTACGATCGTCAACCCGAACCCGGTCCCGCCGGTTGCCGAGGTGTGCCCGGGATCAAACACTACCTCACGGGCCTCTTCGGGAATCCCCGGGCCGGTATCCTCGACATAAATTCCGTGATCACCGATTTGGCCGACTCGGACTGTCACTTCCGTCCCGCCCTGCTCGACTGCGTTCCGGAAGAGGTTCTCGAAGACATGCTGGAGTCGGCTCCGGTCACCGGTGATCGCGACGTCGTCCTTAATCTCGATAGTTGCCTCGTCTGTGGGCACGTTTCTCCAGCACACACCGACTAAATTGACTAACTCTATCGGTTCCGAGTCGGAAACGACTTGACCCTCTCTGGCGAGTGTGAGCGTATCTGCGATGATTTCTTCTAACCGATCGAGTGACCTGACGATCGGGGCGAGATGCTCGCTATCGCAGTCGTCGTCAAGCAGTTCTGCCCGGCCCTGCGCGACACTGAGTGGATTCCGCAGGTCGTGAGACACCACGCTTGCGAACTCGTCGAGCTGCTCTTTCTGTCTCCGGATCTGCCGTTCCCGTTCAACTTGCTCGGTGATGTTCCGTGTGATCCCGATTATCCGGGTTACCTCACGGTTCGTAATGACCGGTGTGAGAACCGTTTGCCAGAATCGTGCGTCCGTTTCGACAGGCACTTCTTCCTCATACGAAATCGATTTCTGCGCGTTGACACACCGCAAGTAGTTTGCCTGGAGTTCCGCTCCGAGGTCCTCACCGAACACGTCGATCGGGGTCTTTCCTCCGACTTCCTCGGTCGTAATCCCGGTCTGCTCCTCGTAGGACCGGTTCAGGCGTTCGAACCGAAACACGCACTCCCCGTCCGCTGACTCGACGGTAAGGAAGAACATACTGTCTTCGACGGTCTCGAGGAGCGTTCTGTACTCTTCGGCGAGCGCTTGATACTGTTGTTCCTGCCGCTTTCGCTGCGAGATGTCACGGCTATTCACGAGGATGCCGCTGATGTCCGGATCGTCGAACCGATTCTGTAGCGTTGCCTCGATCCAACACCACGAGCCATCGGCGCGACGAAACCGCGTCTCGATTATCTGGGTGGGATCGGGGTTCGTCTGGAGGCTCTCGATGGCGTCGGCAACGGCGTCACGATCGTCCGGATGTTGATACTCGTAGCCGACCTCTCCGACCAACTCCTTGGGCTCGTATCCGAGCGTCCGAGTGACCGAAGGGCTCACATACGTGATCGTCCCGTCTGAATTGATAATCGTCGCAATATCTGCGAATTCTTCGACAAGCTTCCGATGCAACTCCCCTTCCATACGGGTAGTATGACCGGTCAATATATAAACGAGATTTTTAAGCCCGGAAAGACAGCTCCGGTAATTCCGGACTCTCTGCTGGCCGGTAATGACTTGAAGCGTCTCTCTCACGGCGGATTTTGGCCAAACTGATGACTGCTTCCGGATCGGTGGTGAACACTTCTAGAGCCCCAACTCCTCGTTTATAAGTGGTTGAAAACAGATCGGTGGTGAGCACCTCCAAAGCCCCAGCCGCGAGGGCGGCGCACGCTCGCTGCGGCCCTCGGTCACTCGCTTCGCTCGTTCCCTGCGGTCCTTGCGTCGTCAGCAGAGCGCTCCGCGTTCTGATTGGCTCACGGGAGCTTTGCTCTCGTGAACGCCCGCGCCGCCCTCGCGGCTGCCCCTTTGAGTCCCACCCTGCACCACCGGAAGACGTTCCTGCTCGCTTCGCTGCGCGGGCTGCGACTTCCGTGCTCCCGCTCACTGCGTTCGCGGGACCGCNGGTTGCAAGCGAGAGCTTCGCTCTCGCCCTGTCGGTGGTCCTCCGCTTCGCTCCGGACCACCGACTCCCTCGCGCCGTCGGTTCGCGCCCCTGCGGGCCGCTCACCGGGGCGCGCCACCGCTATCGATTTATAAACACCACGTCGCCGTCGGCGGTCACTCCCGATCGTCGCCGTCGGCGGTCACTCTCGGCTCCCGTCTTCAGTCGCCGCACCGTCGCTCTCGCCCGGCTCGTCGACCGCGTGATGCGGCCCGACGGGGCCGTGCGTCGGGCAGACGCCGGCGACTGGGGTCGCGTTGAGACAGCAGGCTCGCTGCTGGCTCGCGATGACGCCCCGGAAGAGGGGCTCGCCGCAGCGCCGGCAGTACGACCCCGTCCCGTCGTCGCCCGCCATCCCGGTCAGCGCTCGCGGATCCGCATCGGCACCGGATGGTTCGGGTGCATCGTCAGCGAGCCGCGCAGCGAGAGCTCGGGACCCTCGTACTCGAGGTCGTACTGCGAGCAGACCTTCGCGAGGATCAGCTTCGCCTCCAGCAGCGAGAACGCCTTCCCGATGCAGTGGCGCGGACCGCCGCCGAACGGGAAGTAGGCGAACCGCGGTCGTTGGGTCCGGCGCTCGGGCGTCCACCGGCTCGGGTCGAACGCCTCCGGGTCGTCGTACCAGCGCGGCGAGCGGTGGACCACCCACTGCGAGAGCATGAGGGCGGACCCCTCCGGGATCCGGTACCCCCCGATCTTCACGTCGAGCTTCGGCTCGCGGAAGAGGGTGTACACCGGGGGATACAGCCGCATGGACTCGTTGAGGACGCGCTCGGTGAACTTCATCTCGCGGACGTCGGCGGCGGTGAGGGGGCCGTCGGCGGCGGTGAGGGGGCCGTCGGCGGCGGTCGCGTCGTCCGCTGCGCGACCGCCACCGGTCGCCGCCATCGCCTCCTCGGCCACGCGCTCGCGGGCCTCGGGGTGGTTCGAGAGCAGGTAGAAGGTGTACGTTAACGCGAGCGCGGTCGTGTCGTGGCCGGCGAGGAGCATCGTCACCAGCTCGTCGCGGAGGTTCTCGTCGGTCTGCTCGCCGCGGTCGCGGGCGCGAAGCAGGACGGAGAGGAGGTCCATCGGGAGGTCGCCCCTCCCGTCTCCGTCCGGACCGTCCCCGGCGGGGCCGCGCACCGCGACGCCCTCCGGGCCGGCGGGGTCGACGCTCGGGTCGCGCTCGGTCCCCCGCCGGCGCTCGACGATCCCGTCGATCACGGACTCGAGGGTGTCGACGGCGGCGTCGAACTCGCGGTTCTCGCGGGTCGGTACCCAGTTCGGGATCAGGAAGCGGCGCGGGTCGGGCTCGAACCGGGCGCCGAGCGGTTCCAGCTTCTCCTGGACCGTCTTCACCTCCTCGTCGGTGATGTCGGCGCCGAACATGGCCGAGACGATGATCTTGACGGTGAGGCGCGCGACCTCCAGCTGGATGTCGACGACCTCGCCGTCGGCCCAGTCCGCGAGCTGCGACTCGGTGTGGTCGACCATCGTCCCCGCGAGCGCCCCGATCCGCCGGTTGTGGAAGGAGGGATTCGCGAGCTTCCGCTGGCGCTGCCACGTCTCCCCCTCGCTCATGAGGAGGCCGTTCCCGAGCAGGGTGTCCATGGCGTCGTCGCCGAACTGCGGTTTCCGGTAGCGCTCGGCGTCGGCGACGAGGACGCGCTCCACGTCGGCGGGGTTCGTCAGGAGGTAGGTCTCGCGCGGACCGAGGTCGAACCGGATCACGTCCCCGTAGCTGTCGGCGCAGGCGCGCATGAACGAGAACGGGTCGTCGGCGTACTGGCGGCCGTTGCCGAAGACGGGGTCGCCGATGGGTCCGGGCGGCGTGACGGACATAC
>NZ_AOJG01000025.1 GCF_000337375.1 Halorubrum lipolyticum DSM 21995
ATGTGTATAAGAGACAGGTCGCGGCCTGGTCGTCCGTGGTCCGGGCGACCTCGGCGACGCCGGCGGCGGCCTCGTCGACCGCGTCCGCGATCTCCTCCAGCGAGTCGAGCACCGTCTCGATCTCGGTGCCCGCGTCCTCGATGCGGTCGTGCGAGCGCTCGACGGCGGTGCTCGTCTCGTCGGACTGCGCCTGCAGCTCCGCGAGGCTCTCCGTGATCTCCTCGGTGTAGCCGCGGGTCTCGTCGGCGAGCTTCTTCACCTCCTCGGCGACGACCGCGAAGCCGTCGCCGCCCTCGCCGGCGCGGGCCGCCTCGATGTTGGCGTTCAGCGCGAGCAGGTTGGTCTGCTCGGCCACGTCGGAGATGACTTCGATGACCTCCTCGATGTCGTCCATGCGCTCCGAGAGCGCGCCGACGCTCTCGACCAGCTCGTCGCCGATGTCGACCACGTCCTCGGTCGCCTCGCGGGCGTCCTCGCTGGCGTCGAGCCCCTCGTCGGCGGCCTCGCTGGCGGCGACCGCGGCGGAGTCGACCTGGTCCGCGGTTGCGGCGACCTCCTCCATCCCGGCCGAGAAGGACTGCATCTCGGAGACGCTCTCCTCGAGGAGCTCGTTCTGCTCGTCGACGTTCTCGGCGATGTCGGCGGCGGCCCCGCTCGCCTCCTGGACCGTCCGGTCGATCCGTCGGGCCTGCTCGTGGACGCCCTCGGAGAGGTCCTGGAGGTTCTCCGCCATCCGGTTGACGACGTCGATGACGGCCAGCAGCTCCTCGTCGAGGATCTCGCACTCCTCGTGGCAGACCGCCCGGGCGTCGAGGTTCCCCTCACCGATCTCCTCGGCCGTGGCGCGGATCTCCGAGACCAGCTCCTTCGTCGCGTCCCGCTCGTTGATGTTCTCCGTGCGGTCGATGACGACCTCGGTGACGCCGACGAGCTCGTCGCCGTCGTACAGCGGCGTCGCCGTGAACTCGATGTGCTTCTCGTCGCCGTGCTGGTCCAGCATCGTGCTGGTGTCGCGGTAGCGGTTCCGGGCCGAGTCACACCGTTCGACGCCGTACACCTCGTCGGCGTCCTCGGGCGCGTCGAGCACCTTGTCGGCGAGGGTGTCCGCCCGGCGGCCGTCGGGGTAGAACAGCTCTGAGACGTGACCGTGGCCGACCGCGTCCTCGCGCTCCGTCCCGGTGAGCGAGACGATAGACCCGTTCCACTCGGCCACGTTGCCGTCGGCGTCGAGGACGAACGTCGGGACGCTCGTCGCGTTGAACATCTGCTCGAAGCCCGCCCCGGCCAGCGTCGCGGCACGGTCGACGCCCGTCTCTTCGGTTACCCCGTACTCCTCGGCGTCGGTCTCGTTCGTTACGCCCCGCCAACCGGGTCCGTCCGATCCCGAGTCGCCGGTCTCGTCGCCGACGACGACGCCCCCGTCCGGGACCGATCGCGAGTCCCGGTCCCGACCGAACGCCCGTCGGAGCAGCCCTCGTAGTCCCGTCATTTCTACCTGGGGCTCCCCCAACCATCTAAATAAACTGTCGCTCTTGGTTCCCAAAATTGATAATCACGGCCAGCCGGACGACGGGGGCGGTCCGATCCCCGCCCGCAGCGTTCAAACGCGTCCGGCGGCTACCCCTGACCGATGGACGCCGACGCCGTGCGCGAGCGGGCCGCGGACCTCCCGACCGATCCCGGCGTGTACCAGTTCCGGGCCGGGGAGACGACGCTGTACGTCGGCAAGGCCGTCGACCTCCGCGCCCGCGTCAGGTCCTACGCCGACCCGCGCTCGGGGCGCATTCGGGGGATGGTCGGGCGCGCCGACCGGATCGAGTTCGCGGTGACGGACACCGAGACGCAGGCGCTCCTCCTGGAGGCGAACCTGATAAAGCGGCTCCGACCGCGCTACAACGTCCGGCTGAAGGACGACAAGTCGTACCCGCTGGTCGCGATCACGGATCACCCCGTGCCGCGGATCGAGGTGACCCGCGACCCCGAGGAGGGCGCGGTCGCGTACGGCCCGTTCACGGACAAGCGACGCGTGGACGCGGTCGTGAAGGCGATCCGCGACGAGTACCGCCTCCGCGGCTGCTCCGACCACAAGTACGCGAACCGGGACCGCCCCTGCCTCGACTACGAGATGGGGATCTGCTCGGCCCCCTGTACCGGCGAGATCGACCCCGAGAGCTACGCCGAGGACGTGGCGGCCGCCCGGCGGTTCTTCGAGGGCGAGACGGGCGTCCTCGCCGACCCGCTCCGGCGGCGGATGGAGGCCGCCGCCGAGAGTGCGGAGTTCGAGCGCGCCGCGAACCTCCGGGACCGACTCGAGGCGGTCGAGGCGTTCCACGGCGAGGGCGGCGAGGCCGTGAGCGACCGCGGCGACGACCGGACCGTCGACGTGCTCGCGGCCGCCGTCGAGGGCGATATCGCGCGCGTCGCCCGGCTCCACAGCGAGCGCGGCCAGCTCGTCGACCGGAGCCGCCACCGGTTGGACGCGGCGGCGGTGGGAGACGAGGGTGACGGCGACGCGGACGACGCCGGGGAGGACGTTGCCGGAGAGGACGCCAACACGCCCGCAGCGGTCCTGTCAGCGTTCCTCGCGCAGTACTACGCCGAGCGGGAGTTCCCGGACGCGGTGCTCCTCGCCGAGCGCCCCGCCGACTCGGACGTGGTCGACTGGCTGGAGGCCGAGGGGGTCTCGGTCCGCGTCCCCGGCGCGGGGCGGGAGGCGAAGCTCGTCGAGCTCGCGCTGAAGAACGCCCGCAAGCGCGGCGGCCGCGACGACCCCGTCGGCGCCCTCGGCGAGCGGCTCGGGATCGACCGCCCCGCCCGGATCGAGGGGTTCGACGTGAGCCACGCGCAGGGGACCGCGGTGGTCGGCTCCGACGTGTGCTTCGTCGACGGGAGCGCGGAGACCGCCGACTACCGCCGGAAGAAGCTCACCGACCGCAACGACGACTACGCGAACATGCGCGAGCTGGTCCGGTGGCGCGCCGAGCGCGCGGTCGCCGGCGAGGACGACCGCCCCGACCCCGACCTCCTCCTGATCGACGGGGGCGAGGGCCAGCTCGGGGCCGCCCGCGACGCGCTCGCGGAGACCGGCTGGGACGCCCCCGTCGTCGCGCTCGCGAAGGCCGAGGAGCTGGTCGTCACGCCGACCGGAACCCGAAAGTGGCCCGACGACGCCCCCGAGCTCCATCTGCTCCAGCGGGTCCGCGACGAGGCGCACCGCTTCGCCGTCTCCTACCACCAGACCGTCCGCGACGAGGTCAAGACGGTCCTCGACGACGTGCCCGGCGTCGGTCCCCAGACCCGCCGCCGGCTCCTCCGGCGGTTCGGGTCGGTCGAGAGCGTGCGCGAGGCTTCCCGCGACGACCTCACCGACGTCGACGGCGTCGGCGACGCGACCGCCGAGACGCTCCGCGAGCGTTTATAACTGAACGACGCGGTCGGCGTCGCCGGCGGCAGAGCCGCCGGCTGCAAGAGACGCGTCGCGCCTCCATGCGCCCCAGTGAGCGGCCCAAAGGGCCGCGAACTGACGGTGCGAGGGACGCGGTGAGCGCTCAGAGAGCGCGAACCGGGAGGTTGGGGAGGCGTGAGGCGCGGTTGCGGTCGGGTGGGGCTTTGGCGGTGTTCACCGCAGAGCCGTCGATCACGTATTGCCGAGCGACCGGGGCTGTGGAGGTGTTCACCGTGCCGTTTCAGATTTATAAACGGCCGACAACAACACCACTCGATCGCTTATAAACAACTGATCTGCCAAATTGACACACGTACTCCCGCTATCGCTCAGATCGCTTCTCGGTACGCCTCCAAGGTCCGCTCGACGTCCTCCTCCGTATGCGCGTAGGAGGTGAACTGGCACTCGAACTGGTTGGCGGTGAGGAACACGCCGCGCTCTTTCATCTCCTGCCAGAACACGCGTTCCCACCGGTCGGTGGCGGCGCGGGCGACGTCGGCGCCGTTCTTCGGACAGCCGTCGTAGCGGCCGCAGTCGGGGTTCTGCCGACAGCCGCCTGCACAGCAGGCGTCCGGATCGTCGGGCGCGTCTCGCGTGAAGATCGTCTTGAACATCGAGTCGGTGCCGACGACGGTGTACTCGGGCGCGCGCTCCGCACAGATATCTGCGATCCCCTCGCGGAGCTTCCGGCCGAGCCGGTTGACGTGCTCGTACACGTCGTTCTCGGCGGCGTACTCCAACGACGCCTTCCCGGCGGCCATCGTCACGGGGTGTCCCGAAAAGGTCCCCGACTGGAACACGTCGCCGGCCGGAGTGAACTCCTCGACGATCTCCGCTTGCCCACCGATCGCGCCGACCGGGAACCCGCCGCCGATGATCTTGCCGAACGTCGTCACGTCCGGGGTGACGCCGAACTTCGACTGTGCGCAGCCGAGGCCACCGACGCGGAACCCGGTGATGACCTCGTCGAAGACGAGGAGGGACCCGTGGTCGTCACACAGGTCGCGAAGCGTCTCGTGGTAGCCGTCCACGGGCATCACGATCCCCATGTTCGCGAGGATCGGTTCGACGAGGACGGCGGCGATGTCGTCGCCGTGTTCGGCGAACACCTCTTTGGCGGCCTGCGGGTCGTTGAACGGGATCGGGAGGGTGTGTTGCGCGAACTCCTCCGGGATCCCCTTCGTCGATGGATGGGCGTCCCCCGGGGACCCCTCCACGAGCGTCGACTCCTGGGCGCCGTGGTAGCCGCCCTGCATGACGACGATCTTGTCGCGGCCGGTGTGCCCCCGTGCGAGCCGGACCGCCGAGACGGTCGCCTCCGTCCCGGAGTTGACGAACCGGATCGACTCCACGCTCGGGACGTGCCGCGCCACGAACTCGGCGTGCTCGACCTCGATCTCCGTGGGCGCGCCGTACATCGGCCCCGCCGACGCGTGCGACTGGACCGCCGCCTCCACCGCGTCGGGCAGGTCGTGGCCGTACAGCAGCGGCCCGTACCCCATCACCCAGTCGACGTACCGGTTGCCGTCGGCGTCGATCACGTGGCCGCCGTCCCCGCGCTCGACGAAGAAGGGGTGCGGCATCGTCGCCCGGACCGAGGAGTTGACGCCGCCGGGCATGACCGACAGCGCGCGGTCGTACAGCGCGCGCGAGCGTTCGTGGTTCATGTCCGACGGTTGGGTCGGCGGGATGAAAGTAGTTGCCGACCGCCGGCGTGACCGGGGCGAGGGCGCCCGGGATCGAAGTCGACGGGCGCCGCGGCTCGGAGCCGGAGCGTCACTGAAAAAGCGCGCGTCGAAATCCGCCGGTTACGGTTACTACCGTGAACGGCCTCGCGTCGTCTCCGACGCCGGCCCTACACCGCCTCCGGACCGGTCGTGCCCGTGCGGACCTGCAGCGCGTCCTCGACGGGCATGATGAACACCTTGCCGTCGCCGGGCTCGCCGGTCTTCGCGGCGCCGGCGATAGCGTCCGCGACCTCGTCGGCCGGGATGTCGGCGACGACGACCTCGACTTTCACCTTCTGGTGGAGGTCGACGGTGAACTCCTCGCCGCGCCACTGGCCCTTCTTCGCGGGCTGGCTGCCGCGGCCGGAGACGTTCGTCACGGTGAGCGAGGGCGCGTTGATCTCCGCGAGCGCCTGCTTGATCGCCCCGAGCTTGTCGGGACGGACGACCGCGGTGACCATCTTGATCTGCGAGCCCGCCTCCTCGCCGCCGTCGGCGCGCGGGGAGTCCTCGGTGGTGTCGACGACGGCGCCGCCGTCGGTCGCGACGTTCGCGCGGCCGAACTCGGGGTAGGTCTCGACGCCGTGCTCGCTGACGTCGAGCCCGTCGCGTTCGTGGTCGGGGGTGACGCGGGCCTGACCGACGGCCTTGAACGCGCCGAAGACGACGGCGGTCGCGACGACCGTCCACGCGGTGATGGCGACGACGCCGATGACCTGCGAGACGAGCAGGTCGACGGAGAAGCCGTTGATGCTGACGAACGGCAGCGCGACGACGCCGATGACGCCCGCGGAGCCGTGAACCGGGAAGACCGCGCACACGTCGTCGATCTTCATCTTGTCCGAGACGAACTTGAAGACGAGCGGGAGCTGGAGACCGCAGACGAGCGCGACCAGGATGGCGCCCCACCAGGTCGCCAGGTTCGCGATGCCGGTGACCGCGACCAGACCGGCGAGCACGCCGTTGGCGACGTACAGGGTGTCCACCTTCTTCGTGAGGTACATCGAACCGAGCGCCGCGCCGATGGCGCCGGCGCCCATGCCGAGCGTCGTCGTCAGCGCGACGCGACCGACCGCGGCGTAGCCGCCGAGCGCGAGTTCGCCGGACTCGGTGACCGAGAACACGGTCGCCGTCGTGCCGACGTTGAAGCCGTACCAACCGAACGCCAGGATGAGGGTGCCGAGCACCGCGAACGTCATCGAGTGACCGGGGATGACGTTCGTGGAGCCGTCCTCGGCGTAGCGGTCCATGCGCGGACCGAGCATGTACGCCGCGGTGAGCCCGGCGATACCGCCGACGCCGTGGACGATCATCCCGCCCGCGAAGTCGACGAAGCCGACGGCGGCGAGGGGGCCACCGCCCCAGGTGATGCCCGCGACGACCGGGTAGATGACCGCCGAGATGGCGACCGTGTACGCCACGTACGCGCGGAGCTTCGCGCGGCCGGCGACCGCGCCGGAGACGATCGTCGCCGCCGTCATCGCGAAGACGGCGCCGAACAGCCAGCTGTTGATCCAATCGCCGTCACTGAGGGCCGAGGCCGAAGAGAAGCCGCCGCCACCGGCGACGCCCTCGATCCCGAAGCCGACTAAGAAGTACACGAGAACGCCGATACCCCATGTGAGAAGGTTCTTGGTGAGCTGGTTCGCGACGTTCTTCGCGCGTACCTGCCCCGCCTCGAGCATGGCGAAGCCGGCGTGCATGAAGAAGATCAGGAAACAGACCATCGCGACCCACATCAGATTCACGCCCTCCGCGAGGACGCTCGGATCGATGCTCGCGAGTACGCCGGTCGTCACGCTCCGACCACCTCAACTGAACATACGTCCTTCGAACCACGCATTTCGTTCGTGTTCATGTGCTGAATCACGTTCCGACAACGGGGAATAGGGATATATAAACGTTTGAGTTGGGTTTCACAAAAAATCTTCTTGATAATACGCCGAGTGTCAGATATAAGGACAAATGAATGGTGTATAAGGACGTATTTCCGACTGACTGTCCGCAATCCTTGCGCTCGAACCGGACAGATGTTTTATAAATTATCTGATAATACGTGTCGGAGCGGGCGATTTCGGGGCGTGCGGCGCCGGGCGCGGTCGCCGCTGGCGATTTTTGCCGCGCCGAATTCGGCCCGAAACCGGCGTTATGGCGTCAAACGACCGAAATCGAGCGTTTCAGACGCTCCGAGAGGAAGTTTACGTTCGTCAACCGGTGTCGGAGTTCGATCCAGATACGATCGGCGGATCGGTCGATCGCGTTCGAATCGGAAGCCAGCGGTGCCGACCGGGGAACTGGAGCGGGCTACTCCGGCTTCAGCCCCTCGCCCTGCACCCGCATCACGGCCTCGCCGTCCGCGAGGTTCGGCGCGTCGACGAGCCGGACGATCCGCTTGTCGCCCTTCGACTTGCGGAGGTACATGCGGAACGTGGAGGCGTGCCCGAGGATGTTCCCGCCGATCGCCTGGGTCGGGTCGCCGAAGTAGGAGTCGGGGTTCGACGCGACCTGGTTGGTGACGAGGATGGCGGTGTTGAACAGGTCGCCGATCCGCATCAGGTCGTGGAGGTGTTTGTTCAGCTTCTGCTGGCGGTCGGCGAGCTCGCCCCGACCGACGTACTCCGCGCGGAAGTGGGCCGTCAGCGAGTCGACGCAGACGATCCGGATGGGCCACTCGCTCTCCTCGTGTTCGCCGGCGAGCTCCTTGGCCTTCTCGGCCAGCAGGATCTGGTGGTTGGAGTTGAACGCCTTGGCGACGTGGATCTGGTCCAAGAACGCGCCGACGAGTTCCTCCATCGCCTCCTCGTCGCTCGGCGTGCCCTCGATCTCGCGGCGCTCCATCTCGTCGACGAGGATCTCGTCGTCGAGCCCGCGGACCATGTCGTCGATCCGCTCCGGCCGGAACGTGTCCTCGGAGTCGACGAAGATGCACCCGCCGTCGAGGCCGCCGTGCTCCGGCGGGAGCTGGACGTTGACGGCCATCTGATGGGTCACCTGCGACTTCCCGGACCCGAACTCGCCGTACACCTCGGTGATCGACTGCGTCTCGATGCCGCCGCCGAGCAGGTCGTCGACCTCGTCGATCTGCCAGGAGAGCTTGCCGATCTCCTCGCGGCGTTCGAGCACGGTCGCGCCCGTCTCGAAGCCGCCGACGTCGGCGGCGTCGCGGGCGGCGTTGATGATGTCCGCGGCCGAGGATTCGCCGATGTCGGCGGTGTTCGACATCTCGCCGGGGCTCGCGACGGCGATCGACTGGTAGCTCTCGAACCCGTTCTCGACGAGCTTGTCTGCGGTGGCGGGGCCGACTCCGGGGAGGTCTTCGAGTTCGTCTTCAGGCATGTACACGACCCTTGTTCGCCATCCCGTATAAAGACTGGTTTACACCCGAGTGAAAGTGAAAATCGGGCCGGAACGGCGCTCCGGACTGGCTCGGCATCGCACGTGAGGCTCCGGTCGGACGCGGCGCTCGCCGTCGCGGCGGAACTGGTCGGTCCACCGATCGCTCGATCGGCGGCGGTCGCTCTCGCATCGCCGACCGTTTCAGAACCCGACCGTTTCAGAACCCGACGCGGCGGACGTACGCCAGATCGCGGATCTCGACGAGGAGGTCGCCGGAGAGGTCGGCGTCGGTGATGACGTACAGCTTCGGGTCGTCGGTGAACTCCGGGTCCTCGCTCAGGACCTGCCGGATCGAGACGTCGTGGTCGGCCAAGATGCCGGTCACCTCGGCGACGATCCCGGCCTCGTCGGCCGCCGCGACCTCGATCGTGAGGACCGTGAGGTCCAGGACGGGAGCTAGGTCCATCAGGCTCGGCACCGACGAGATGTTGGTGAAGATGCGCTTCAGTTCTGGGTCGGCCAAGATCGCGTCCGTCGTCGAGTCGACGACGCGGCGGTCGACGTCGAGCTCGCGCGCGATGCCGGTGTAGGGGATCTCGATCCCGCCGGAGACGACCCGCCCCTCCTCGTTGACGGAGAAGCCGCGCTCCAAGAACAGCCGGATCACGGACTGCTGGCTGGGCGACCCCTCGAACTTCTCGAGGATCTCGTCGAACATTCGTTGCTACGGTGCTCGTCGCCGAGGAGTTAAAAAGCGGGGTACTGCAGCGTCTCAGTTCGCGACCGACGAGTAGACGCCGCCGAGGACCGCCCCGTACACGACGTGGCCGACGAGGCTCTCGACGCCGACGTTCGGCAGCGGCGGCGCGCCCGGGAACCCGACGGCGCCCAGCCAGATCGGCATCGCGATCACCGCGAGCGCGACCCAGACGAGGAAGCCGTAGCCCGCACCGACGCCGAGGCTCGTTCCGGCCGAGTCGCCGAGGTGCGGATTCAGGCTCGCGATCGCGGCGAATCCGAGACCGATGACCGCGCCGTGGGACATGTGGATCGCCCAGCCGACCGCGCCGGCGGGTCCCTCGATGCCGTACATCGCCGGGATCGCCATCTGCAGTACGCCGGGGGTCATCACCGACATCATCGCGCCGAAGACGAGTCCGCCGACCAGTCCGCCGGTCACGCCCGCCTTCCAGTTGCCGGTCTCAGTCGATACGTCGGTCGATGTTACGGTTTCAGTCGCCATCTCGGTTCGGTAGTCGCCCGAGAACCGGTAATTCGTGCCGGTATAATGCGGTCGCGTCGCACAGGCCCCATACTTATATATAGTTGTTGAAACTACTGTGCCGGATCAAATAGTCGGCTCTCCGTGCCGTCCGACCACGTCCGCCGCGGCACCCCACCCCTTTTAGCCGGTGGCGCCGAACTGCGTCCCGTGTCAGAGTCGCCGCATCTGCGGTTCTTCCCGTACGAGGAGCCGTACCCGAACCAGCGCGAGGCGATGGACAGGGTCGCCAACGCGCTGGACCGCGGACAGGACGTGCTGTTCGAGGGCGCGCCCGGGACGGGGAAAACACTCTCCGCGCTCGTGCCCGCCTTGGAACACGCCCGCGAGCACGACCGCACGGTCGTGATCACGACCAACGTCCACCAGCAGATGCGCCAGTTCGTCGAGGACGCCCGCGCGATCACGCGCGAGGAGCCCATCCGCGCGGTCGTCTTCAAAGGGAAGTCGTCGATGTGCCACATCGACGTCGACTACCAGGAGTGTCAGACCCTCCGGGACACCACCCGCGAGATGGTGGAGACCGAGAGCGAGGTCCGCGAGCTCGAGAGCCGCCAGCGCGAGCTGCTGGCGGAGAGCCGCGAGGGCGACGCGGGCGCGGCCGAGGCCCGCGAGTCGGTGATGGACGAGCTCGACGAGCTGGAGGCCGAGATCGACGAGTACGAGACCGCGAACGTCTGCGCGCACTACCGGAACAACCTCGTCGAGAACACCGACGAGTTCTTCGGATGGCTCTTCGAGGACGTTCGCACCCCAGAGGACGTGTACGCGTACGCGGACGAGCGCGAGCTCTGCGGCTACGAGCTGTTGAAGGAAGGGATGGAGGGCGTCGATCTGGTGGTGTGTAACTACCACCACCTGCTCGATCCCAACATCCGCGAGCAGTTCTTCCGGTGGATCGACCGCGACCCCTCGGAGATCATCACCGTCTTCGACGAGGCACACAACGTCGAGGACGCCGCCCGCGACCACGCCACTCGGACCCTCACCGAGAACACGCTAGACGCCGCCCTCGACGAGCTCGCGGAGAGCGACGACTCCCGCGCCGAGGCGTCCGAGAACGTCGTCCGCGCGTTCCGCGACGCCCTCGTCGAGACCCGCGACGACGCGCTCGGCGTCGGCGGGCGCGAGTCGGTCGGCGAGAACTGGGAGGACCTCTCTATCGCCAACGACGACCGCCGAGACGACCTCACGCTCGCGTTCCTCCGGAACTACGAGGGGAAGGGGATCGACACCGAGACCGAGCTCGCGATCCAGCTCGGACAGGCGCTCGACGAGGAGTACGAGCGCCGTTACCGCGACGGCGAGACCACGACGCGCACGGAGTGCCAGACCCTGCAGGTCGCCCGCTTCGTCTCGACGTGGATGGAGGAGGGGACCGAGCTGGGCCAGTACCCGGTCGTCTCCGTGCGCCGCGACGGCGCCACCGACGAGGTGTACGGCCGCGCGGAGCTGTACACCTGTATCCCGCGCCGTGTCACCGAGGCCCTGTTCGACGAGGTCGCCGCGAGTGTGCTGATGAGCGCGACGCTCCGTCCGTTCGAGGTCACCAAGGACGTGCTCGGCTTGGAGGACGTGGCGTCGCTGGCGTACGAGATGGGGTATCCCGAGGCGAATCGCCGGACGTTCGCGGTCGACACGCCGCCGCTGTTCGCCTCCGAGCGCAACGACCCGGAGACGCAGGAGGCGGTGGCGTCGCTGCTGCGCGACGCGATCCGCTTCACGCCGGGGAACACGCTCGCCTTCTTCCCCTCCTACGCCGAGGCAGAGCGCTACTACGAGCGGCTCGGCGGGTCGGCAGGCGGCGGCACGGGCGGCGGCACCGGCGCCGGCGGCGGGCTCGCGGGCGCGGACCTCGGAGCGCTGTACCTCGACGGCCCCGGCGAGGACGAGGAGGACCTGCGCAGGAGGTTCGTCGAGAGCGACGACGCGACGCTGTTCACCTCGCTGTGGGGGACGCTCGCCGAGGGCGTGAGCTTCGACGGCGACGACGCCCGGACGGTCGTGGTCGTCGGCGTTCCGTACCCCCACCTCTCCGACCGGACGGAGGCGGTCCAGGACGCCTACGACCGGGCGTTCGCCGACCGCGACCGCTCCCGCGACCCCGGCTGGGCGTACGCGGTCGAGATCCCGACGATCCGCAAGACCCGACAGGCGCTCGGTCGGGTCGTCCGCGGCCCCGACGACTTCGGCGTTCGGATCCTCGCAGACCGCCGGTACACGACCGCGGACATGGGGAAGTACTCGGTCCGCGGCGCGTTCCCGCCGGAGGAGCGCGAGGAGCTGCTCGACATCGACCCGACGAAGCTGAAGTTCGCGATGCTGAACTTCTACGGCGACCACGACGCGTACGACGGGGCGCCGCCGGAGCCGTGAAACGGCGGTGAGGGAGAGCCGCCGGTTGCCGTGAGTCCCCGTTTCACCCCGGTCGCGCCGCGAGCAGCACCGCGATTCCGAGCAACACGATCCCGAGCAGCGTCGTGATCACGGCGTGGATCACGGTCATCCCGACCACGAGCCGCCGAGGCTGGTCGTAGCTCCACGCGAACATCGCGCCGTCGACGAGGAGCGCGGCCGCGACGATCAGCGCCTCGGGGAGCGCGAAGGCGCCGCCGACGACGCCGATCACCGCGGGGAGCGGGCCGACGTAGAGGGCGCGGCGCGGGTCTACGTCGCCGAGGACGTTCCGGGCGGCGAGGTGGGCGGTCACGGAGAGGAACAGCGCGAACAGAACGGTCGTCCCCAGCACCGACGCCGGCGTCACCGTCTGAAGGAGCATGGGCCAGCTACGTGACCGCGCGTAAAAGCGATCGCGGAATCGGCACGGGAAGAATGGGCAGCGCGTCGACCGCCTACGCCAACAGTCCGAGTCCGTCCAGCTCCTCGACGATCACGTCGACGGCGGCCGCGGCGTCGTCGGGACTCGTCCCGCCGGTGACGACGAGCTTCCCGCTGCCGAACAGCAGCGCCACCACGTCGGGCTCGTCGATCCGGTAGACGAGTCCGGGGAACTGCTCCGGCTCGTACTCGATGTGTTCGAGCCCGAGCCCGATCGCGATCGCGTTGAGGTTGAGACTCTCGCCGAGGTCCGCGGAGGTGACGATGTTCTGGACCGTGATCTCGGGGTCCTCGATCGGGATCTGGAGCTTGCGGAGCTCGTCGAACACCAGGTCGAGGCTCTCGTGGACGGCCTCGATGGAGTTCGCGCCCGTACAGACGATCTTCCCCGAGCGGAAGATCAACGCGGCCGACTTGGGGTCCGTGGTGCGGTAGACGAGTCCGGGGAACTGCTCCGGGTCGTAGTCGGCGCCCTCGAGGTCCATCGCGACGCTCTGGAGGTCGAGCTCCTGCCCGATCCCCGTGGAGGCAACGACGTTCTCTATCGTGATCGTCTCCTTCGGATCGGCCATTTCTACCTCTGTACACAGTTGAAGCACGTAAAAAGGTGGCTGGTCGGAACCGCTATCCTCTTGCAATCGGCGACCGGACTCCGCGGCGTGTACTGGCTCGAACTCGCCGGCGAGGAGGACGCGTTCGCCGCCCGCGAGGCCGCCGTCGCGGCGACGGGCGTGGAGCTGCTCGCACCGGGAGTCGCGGGCGCCGGGAGCGTCGGCGGTGGGGGAGACGCCGGCGACGCGAGCGATCCGGTCCGCCGGCTCGCCTACACCCGCGCCGCCCACGAGGCGATCGCCCGGACCGACGCCGAGATAGACGCCGCCGCGGCCGCCCTCGACGCGGCGCCCCTCGACCGGTCCGGCACGATTGCGGTCCGCGCTCGCAACGTCCGGAACACGACCGGCGTCTCGACGGGCGCGGCCGAGCGCGAGCTGGGCGGCGTCCTCGTCGACCGCGGGTTCGACGTCGACCTCGACGACCCCGACCACGTCCTGCGCGCGCTGTTCGCGGCCGGCGAGCGCGACGACCACGAGGCCGTCCCGGGCGCGGACGGCGGCGAGGCGTCCGTCTGCGCGCTCGGGTGGGTCGCGGTCGAGGCCGCCCGCGACTTCGCGCCCAAGCCGACCGACCGCCCCTTCTTCCAGCCGGGGAGCATGGCGCCGGCGGACGCCCGCGCGTACGTCAACCTCGCCGGCGCGGCGCCCGGCCGGACCCTCCTCGACCCGATGTGCGGCACCGGCGGGCTTCCGCTGGAGGCCGGGCTCGTCGGGAGCGACGCGGTCGCGTGCGACGCGCAGGCGAAGATGGTCCGCGGGACGCGCGAGAACCTCCGGGAGTACGTGGGCGGGGGTGACGGCGGCGACGCGGACAGCCCCGACTTCGCCCCCGACTGGCACGTCGCCCGCGGCGACGCCACCGACCTCCCCCTACGCGACGACGCGGTCGACGGCGTCGCGTTCGACGCCCCGTACGGCCGCCAGTCGAAGATCGCCCGCCACGAGCTCGCGGACCTCGTCTCCGGCGCGCTCGCCGAGGGCGCTCGGGTCGCGCCGCGCGCGGTGATGGTGGCCGACCGCGACTGGCGCGGGGAGGCCCGAGGGGCCGGCTGGACGGTCGACGCCGCGTTCGAGCGCCGGGTCCACCGGTCGCTCACGCGGCACGTGCTCGTGCTCGACCGGGAGTGACCACGGTCGCTCTCGGCGCGCGACCGCCGCGAGTGCGGGGCGGGTTCGACGCCGGTTCGACGCGATCGCACCGTCCCGAGAGTGAACGATCGGTCGGCGATACCCGGCGGGTGAGCGTCGCAGGCGACAAGTTTCAGTTTCACCGTCCCCGCGGGCAACGGTTAAGTGGGCGGCCTGTCGTGGTGTTCACATGACCGGGGACGCCGGCGGCGACATGCTCTCGTGGGACGAGTCGGTGTTCCGCGACGAGTCGGTGTTCGAGATCGACCACGTCCCCGAGACGTTCCGCCACCGCGAGAGTCAGCTGGAGAGCCTGAAGTACGCGCTCCGGCCCGCCGTCCGCGGCTCCCGCCCGCTCAACACGATGGTGCGCGGCCCGCCCGGCACCGGGAAGACCACCGCGGTCCAGAAGCTGTTCGGCGAGCTCGGCGCCCGGACCGACGTGCGGACGGTCCGCGTGAACTGCCAGGTCGACTCGACGCGGTACGCCGTCTTCTCGCGGCTGTTCGAGGGGATCTTCGACTACGAGCCCCCATCGTCGGGGATCTCGTTTAAAAAGCTGTTCGGCCAGATCACCGACCGGCTCGTCGAGGAGGACGACGTGCTCGTCGTCGCCTTAGACGACGTGAACTACCTCTTCTACGAGAACGAGGCCTCCGACACGCTCTACTCGCTTTTACGCGCCCACGAGGCGCACTCGGGCGCGAAGATCGGCGTCATCGTCGTCTCCTCCGATCTGGGCCTCGACGTGATCGACGACTTGGACACGCGGGTTCAGTCGGTGTTCCGCCCCGAGGA
The DNA here is from genome assembly GCF_000337375.1 of Halorubrum lipolyticum DSM 21995. GTDB lineage: Archaea > Halobacteriota > Halobacteria > Halobacteriales > Haloferacaceae > Halorubrum > Halorubrum lipolyticum. The sequence continues at coordinate 15,169 of NZ_AOJG01000025.1, forward strand.
GGTGTACTTCCCCGTCTACGACGCGGCCGAGATCTACGACATCCTCTTCGAGCGCGCGAAGCGCGGGTTCCACGACGGCGTCATCGGCGACGCCGAGTTGGAGCGCGTCGCCGAGCTCACCGCCGAGAGCGGCGACCTCCGGGTCGGGATCGACCTGCTCCGACGGGCCGGGCTCAACGCGGAGATGCGCGCCTCGAAGACGATCGCCGAGGAGGACGTGGAGTCCGCCTACGACAAGTCGAAACACGTCCACCTCTCGCGGTCGCTCCGCGGGCTCTCGGAGTCCGAGCGCGCCCTCGTCCGCGTGCTCGCCGAGAACGACGGCGAGCGCGCCGGGACGGTGTACGAGGCGTTCCACGACGAGACGGACCTCGGCTACACCCGCTACTCGGAGATCATCAACAAGCTCGACCAGCTCGGCGTGATCGAGGCCGAGTACGCCGACGTGGAGGGTCGCGGGCGCTCCCGAGAGCTCTCCTTGGCCTACGAGGCCGAGGCGGTGTTAGACCGGCTGGAGTGACCTCGTCGTCACGGACCGGCCCGCCCCGCGACCCCGACGCCTTTTCAACCGCCCCGCACGCAGTCGACTCCATGAAGACGAGCGGCGGCAGCGACGCGGCGAAGCGACGCGCCGGCGAGTCGGCGGCCGAGGCGGTCGCCGACGGCGAGGTGGTCGGCCTCGGCACCGGGTCGACGGCGGCCCACGCGATCCGGCGGCTCGGCGACCGGGTCGACGCCGGGCTCGACGTCAGGGGCGTGGCGACCTCCTTCGCGAGCCGCGAGCTCGCGGCCGAACGCGGGGTTCCCCTCCTCGACCTCGACGAGGCCGTCGGTCCCGACGCGCCCGGGATCGACGTGGCGATCGACGGAGCGGATCAGGTCGCGGTCGGCGGGGAGGGCGACGAACCGGCGACCGGCGTCGGGGCGCTTATAAAGGGCGGCGGCGCCGCCCACGCCCGCGAGAAGCTGGTCGACGCGGCGGCCGACCGCTTCCTCGTCGTCGCCGACCCCTCGAAGGAGGCGCCGGTCCTCGACCGACCCGTTCCGGTGGAGGTACTCCCCGCCGGCCGAACCGCGGTCGCCGAGGCGGTGCGGGCGGCCGGCGGCGAGCCGACCCTGCGGCGCGCGGAGCGGAAGGACGGGCCGGTCGTCACGGACAACGGGAACCTCGTGCTCGACTGCGCGTTCGGCGCGATCGACGACCCGGACACCCTGGCGACGACGCTGGCGACGACGCCCGGCGTCGTCGAACACGGGATCTTCGTCGGACTCGCGGACGAAGTCCACGTGGGGACGGAGACGGGCGTGCGGATCGCGCGGCGGTGAGGGGAGTCCGCGGGACCCGATCGCGTCCGGATCGACGGACGCGCCGCTCGTCGGTCGGCAGTCGCGCAAAAAATGAAGAACGGAAAGCGCGTCCGTCTTAGAGGTCGCGAGGCTGGACCGTCTTCCGGTCGTTGGCCTCGGCGCGGCGCGCGGCGTCTTCGAGCAGCTCGTCCACTTCGTCGTCCAGCGCGTCGTAGAAGTCCGAAGCGACGTTCTTGTCGTCCAGGGCTTCCTTGACGGCCGCTTTGACAATAAGGTCTGCCATGCGCTCGACGCTATCCGGCGACAGTTAATAAGAGTTCCTGAATTCGCCCGCGAGGGACGCCGTGCGGGCGGTTCGCGGCGGTGTCCCGAAGCGCTCACTTATAAACTTTGTGAGAACGAGAGCGGATCGGCGACCGAGATCGGCTCGGATCGATAGGTACGACCCCGTTCGGCCCCCACGAGCGACCATGCGCGACACGCTCGAGGCGCTCGACGCCGGGGAGATCGGCGTCGCGGAGGCGGAGTCACGGCTCGCGGGCTACGCGACGACGGCGGCGGGGCGGTTCGACGCCGCCCGCGAGCGACGGCGCGGGATCCCCGAGGCGATCCTCGCGGAGGGGAAGACGCCCGCGGAGGTCGCGGCGCTGACGGCGACCGCGGTGGAGACGACCGGGCGCGCGCTCGTCACGCGGGCCGATGCCGACGACGCGGCCGCGATCCGAACGGCGATTGAGGACCGCGAACTCGACGACGGGACCGACACCGGGGACCCGATCGACGCGACCGTCGACCACGACGAGCGGACCGGAACCGTCGTCGTTCACGCCGGCGACTTCGAGCGCCCGGCCCTCGACGCGACCGTCGCGGTCGTCGCGGCAGGCACCGCGGACGCGGCGGTCGCGGGGGAGGCGGCGGTCGTCGCCCGCGAGATCGGCGCGACGGTCGACCGGGTCGACGACGTGGGAGTCGCGAATCTCGACCGGATCTTGGACCAGCGCGACCGGATCCGCGAGGCCGACGCGGTCGTGGTCGCCGCCGGACGCGAGGGGGCGCTCCCGACCGTCGTCGCGGGACTCGTCGCCGCGCCGGTGATCGCGCTCCCGGTCTCGACCGGCTACGGCGTCGGCGGCGAGGGCGTCGCGGCGCTGGAGGGCGCGCTCCAGTCCTGTTCGGTGCTCACGACGGTGAACGTCGACGCCGGCTTCGTCGCCGGCGCGCAGGCGGGGCTGATCGCTCGGGCGGTCGACGCGGCCGGGCGCGACTGATCGCTCGGGCGGTCGACGCGGCCGGGCGCGACTGATCGCTCGGGCGGTCGNGGGCGGTCGACGCGGCCGGGCGCGACTGATCGCTCGGGCGGTCGACGCGGCCGGGCGCGACTGATCGCTCGGGCGGTCGACGCGGCCGGACGCGACTGACTCGTCGGCCCGCCGTCAAGCCGAAGCCGTCCCGAGACCGGTACCTATTCGCCTCGGTCGCACCGATCCCGCGTCGTGTCGACACCGAACGAGGACTCGTCTCACCACGTGTACGTCATCGAGTGCGCCGACGGCACGCTCTACACCGGCTACACCACCGACGTGGAGCGACGCGTCGCCGAACACGACGCCGGCGAGGGCGCCAAGTACACCCGGGGCCGGACTCCCGTGACCCTTCGCCACGTCGAGTCGTTCGGCTCGAAGTCGGCGGCGATGTCGCGCGAGCACGCGATCAAGTCGCTCACGCGCGCTCAGAAGGAGCGGCTGATCGACGGCGACGACGGCTGAGTCGGTGAGGCCGCGGCCTCGCTACTCGACCAACCGCTCGATCTCGGTGACGAGGATGCCGGTCGCCCCGACCGACTTGAGCTCCGAGATCGTCGCGAACACGTCGCGCTCCTCGACGACGGCGTGGACCGCCACCATCCCGTTGCCGTTCTCGTCGGCCTCCACGTTCATCACGGTCGGTCCGCCGAGTCCGGGGATCACGTCTTTCACCTCGTCGAGCCGCTCTTTCGGCGCGTTCATCATCAGGTACCGGCGCCCGTCGGCCGCGAGCACGGACTCGAAGGCGGTCAGGACCTGCTCGACCTTCGGGTCGTCGACCACGTCGGAGCGCGCGAACAGCCGCACCGAGGAGTCGAGCACGTCGTCGATCACGGCGAGCCGGTTCACCTTCAGCGTCGTGCCCGTGGAGGTGATGTCGACGATGGCGTCGGCCATGTCGACGTGGGGAGTCAGCTCCGTGGCGCCCGTCACCGTGACCACGTCGGCGTCGACGCCCACGCGGTCGAGGTAGTCGCGGGTGACCGCCGGGAACTCGGTGGCGATCGTCCCGCCCGCGAGGTCGCCGACGCTCTCGATCTCGCCGTCCTCAGGCGCCGCGAGGACGAGCCTGCAGGAGCCGTACCCCAGATCGAGTACGTCGACGAGGTCGCCTTCTTCGGCCGCGGCCGCGGAGTCGACGACGCCGCCCGACTCCGCGGCCTGATCGAGGCCCGTGATCCCGATGTCCGCCGCGCCGTCGCGGACGTACTCGGGGATGTCGGCCGCGCGCGCGAAGAGGATCGACACGTCGGGGTCGACGGTGTCGGCGTACAGCTGGCGGTCGGCGGTCTCCTCGACGTGGAGCCCCGCGCGCTCTAAGAGCGAGAGCGTCGGGTCGTGTAGGCGGCCCTTGTTGGGGACGGCGATGCGCATACGTCGAGCGTCGCGGGGGGACGGGGAAACGTTTTCGTCCGACGGCTCGGTCGCTGTGAACCCCGTACTGACGGCGGATCCGGGACACGGACGAACTCCGTGCGAGTTAGCGCGCTAATATACGCCATCTTATATACTTATAAAACATTATGAATACTGGATGAGTACAAACCCCACCGACGCGAGACGCCGAACCGGGGGCCGTTCCGACGGGCTCGGACCGACGAGACGGGCAGTTCTCGCCGCCGGTGGGGTCGTCGCGCTCGGCGGGCTCGCGGGGTGTTCCGGCCTCGACGGACTGGTGGACCGCGCCGGCGAGCAGGTGCTCGGGACGACGGTCTCCACGCCGGCGGCGTTTTACGCCGGACGGTCGCCGGTAGACGAGCGAGCGGGTAGCACCACCGACGGCGAACGCGGCGACCGGGCGCAGGTCCTCCGCACCGGCCCGGTCGGGGTGGCGTACGTGCCGGCGACGGCTCGGGCCGACTCCCGGGAAATCGAACTCGAAGGATTTTCCGTCAGCGGGGCGACGAAAGCCCGGGACTACAACTCCTCGCGTTCGAACAAACCCAGCTCCGAGTGGTGGGCCGGCCCCGACGACGACATCGTCGACGACGACGATGACGCGGACGGTATTCTGGACGTCGAACTCGAGCTGCTGGGCCACGTCGTGACCGCACAGGACGCCGTGGAGCGACGCGCCCCGGACGAAGCGAAACGCGCCCTCGACGCGTTCATCGACGACACCGAGACCGCCCTCAGACCGAAACTCGACAACTGCGGGACCGGCGTCTGTGAGACCGTCCGTGAGAACTCCGATATCCGAGAGCAGGGCGTTCGGATCGCACGCCGGGCCATCGCCGACGCGAACTGGGCCGCGGCGGTGCGAGAGCTCGCGGGCGTCGAGGAGATCGTCCTCGGAGACGTCGAGCGGCTCGACGACGTCCTCGTCGAGCGTCGCCCCGGGCGGCCGCGGTTCATCGACGTTATCGAGTACCTGCGAGGCACGCCGACCGTCGGCGAGCGCTTCACCGTCTGCCTGCCCGACGCCAGTCTGCCGGGGGATCTCGGCTCGCTCGCCGAGGAACTCACACTGGACCGGGTCCTCGCGTACTTCGCCCCCTCACACGAGCCAGATGGTCGACGGACACCGTTCAGTGACCGATACGGAACGCGGGGTATCGAGTACGACGACGAGGGCTGCGTTCGACTCGACGGCCCCGTCTCGCTGCATAGGGATATCGCCTGTCAGACGATCCTCTCGGCCGAACTGGACACGTACCGCACCGAGAACCGGGCGATAGTCGGCTTCGCTACCGAAGGGGGCGCGGTCGTTAGCGGCGCGCCGGCGTTGGCCGACACCGATGGAAAACGTGTCTTCCTCGTGGCCGACGACGTCACGGGTGAGATCATCTTAGGCGAAGACAGAGACATGGTGATGCCGGGAAGCGCCGACGACGGCTCGGTGAGCGCGACGCTGGTCTGTCCCGTGGCCGTGACGCCCGCGGACTGCCCGTGTCCGTTGCCCGGGCTGTTCTACGTTCGGCGGATCGTCCGCGACGATCAGCTCGTCTTCGCCGGCGGGTGGATCCTCGACGAGGGCGCGCTGTACGAGGATTCGGTGACTCTTCTGTTCGACGAGGGGCCGACTGAGGTCGCGAGTGTGACTCCCGACGACATCGAGAGCGACGACTTCGACGACCGCGTCGTCGAGGGGTTCTCCCGCGACCGGAGCCGATACGGGTCGGCGATCGGTAGCGCTCGGGTACAGGGAACCGAGATGAACAAGGCGGAACTGATCGAGGCGATGGCGTCGCACGCATTAACACAAACTGACGGGGGGCGGAAGGGGCTCAACGCCGTGAACGTCAAGGTACTCGGCAGACAGGGAGCCGACGATGACGGCGACGAGGGGCCGACCTACGTGAGCGCAACCGCCGTAGACGCCCCGCTCGTCCATCTGGCCGGAGCCGGAACGCGCTCGCCGGACGAGAACATCGGACTGTTGTCACGAGGTATCGATAAGAAAGATATCCGCAGAGGGATGTGACCGCTCGCACGGGGCCGCGCCGCCGTCGATCCCCGCGCCGCTCAAGTGTCTCGCCGCCCAACGACGCGTATCGTGAGCGACGCCGACTCTCCCCTCTCCGAGGACCGTCCGACCGTCGACCGCCCCCTCCGCGTCGACGCCCCGTTCGAGCCCGCGGGCGACCAGCCGGAGGCGATCGACGGGCTGGTCGAGGGGTTCGAGTCGGGCGCCGACAGGCAGACCCTCCTCGGTGTGACGGGGTCCGGGAAGACGAACACCGTCTCGTGGGTCGCCGAGGAGCTTGACCAGCCGACCCTCGTCTTGGCCCACAACAAGACGCTCGCGGCCCAGCTCTACGAGGAGTTCCGCGAGCTGTTCCCGGACAACGCCGTCGAGTACTTCGTCTCCTACTACGACTACTACCAGCCGGAGGCGTACGTCGAGCAGACGGACACGTTCATCGACAAGGAGATGTCGATCAACGAGGAGATCGACCGCCTCCGCCACTCCGCGACGCGCTCGCTCCTCACCCGGGACGACGTGATCGTGGTCGCCTCGGTGTCGGCCATCTACGGCCTCGGCGACCCCCAGAACTACCGCGACATGGCGCTCCGCTTGGAGGTCGGCGAGGAGGTGGGTCGCGAGGAGCTGCTCACCCGGCTCGTCGACCTGAACTACGAGCGCAACGACGTGGACTTCACGCAGGGCACCTTCAGGGTGCGCGGCGACACCGTCGAGATCTACCCGATGTACGGGCGCTACGCGGTCCGGGTGGAGCTGTGGGGCGAGGAGATCGACCGCATGCTCAAGGTCGACCCGATGAAGGGCGAGGTCGTCTCGGAGGAGCCCGCCGTCATGCTCCACCCGGCGGAGCACTACTCGATCCCGGACGACAAGCTGGAGCAGGCGATCGCGGAGATCGAGGACCTGATGGAGAAACGCGTGCGCTACTTCGAGCGACAGGGGGACCTCGTGGCGGCCCAGCGCATCGAGGAGCGCACCACCTTCGACGTCGAGATGCTCCGCGAGGCGGGCTACTGCTCGGGGATCGAGAACTACTCGGTGCACATGGACGACCGGGAGTCGGGCGACGCCCCCTACACCTTACTCGACTACTTCCCCGACGACTTCCTCACCGTCATCGACGAGTCACACCAGACGATCCCCCAGATCAAGGGGCAGTACGAGGGGGACAAATCGCGGAAGGACTCGCTGGTCGAGAACGGGTTCCGGCTCCCGACCGCCTACGACAACCGCCCCCTGACGTTCGAGGAGTTCGAGGGGAAGACGGACCGCACGCTCTACGTCTCGGCGACGCCGAGCGACTACGAGCGCGAGACCTCCGACCGGATCGTCGAGCAGATCGTCCGCCCGACCCACCTCGTCGACCCGAAGGTGGAGGTGACGGGGGCGACGGGACAGGTCGAGGACCTCCTCGAACGAGTCGGCGAGCGGATCGAGCGCGACGAGCGCGTCCTCGTCACCACCCTCACCAAGCGGATGGCCGAGGACCTCACGGAGTACTTCGAGGAGGCCGGGATCGACGTGGCGTACATGCACGACGAGACGGACACCCTGGAGCGCCACGAGATCATCCGCGACCTCCGGCTCGGGAACATCGACGTGCTCGTCGGGATCAACCTGCTCCGCGAGGGGCTCGACATCCCCGAGGTCTCGCTGGTGGCGATCCTCGACGCCGACCAGGAAGGGTTCTTGCGTTCGACCACGACCCTCGTCCAGACGATGGGGCGCGCCGCGCGCAACGTCAACGGCGAGGTCGTCCTCTACGCCGACCGGATGACGGACTCGATGGAGGCAGCCATCGAGGAGACCCAGCGGCGTCGCGAGATCCAGCTCGAGTACAACGAGGAGCACGGCTACGAGGCGACCACCATCGACAAGCCGGTCGGCGAGACGAACCTCCCGGGCTCGAAGACGGATACCTCGTCGGTCAGCGTCGGCGACGTGGAGAGCCCCGAGGAGGCGAAGGCGCAGATCGAGGCGCTCGAAGATCGGATGGACGAAGCCGCGAGCAACCTGGAGTTCGAGCTGGCGGCCGACATCCGCGACCGGATCGCGGAGCTGCGGCGCGCCTTCGAGCTCGACGGCGGCGACGACGGCGTGCCGGCGCCGATGATCGACGAGTAGGGTGGCGCCCCGGTCGCCTCGACCGCTCTCGCGCCGGCGCCGATTCTCGCGCGTCGAGACCCGCGACGACGGGGTTTTTATCCGCGAGCGTCGGAACGCGTCACATGAAGCGGCGCGCGGTGGTGGCCGGACTCCTCTCCGTCGCCAGCGCGGGCTGTACCGACCGCCTCCACGACGTGGCGGCCTCGACGCCGCGAGACCTCGCGGTCCGGAGCCGGTACGTCGACGGCGACCCGCTCGTCGAGGGGCAGAGCGTGCGCTCGCTCCCCGAGGGGCTTCTGACTCACGCCGCCTCCTTCCGGTCGGAGTCGGAGGCGACGGCGGCGGTCCTCCCCGACCGCTCGGAGACGCTGGCGTTCGTCGAGGCCACGTCGTTCGTCGACGACGGCGGCGAGTCTGTGCTCGTCGCCGCCCAGCGGCTCACCGCGCCCGAGGTCGAGCTCCGGCTCGGCGCGATCAGCCGAACCGGGGACCACTCGCTCCGCGTCGCCGTCGACGTGGCGGGCGTCCGCGGCGAGGTCCAGACCGACGACCCCGTGGTCAAGACGCTCCTCCTGCGGCTGACGGACGAGCGGGGGCCGCCCGAGCGCGTCGTCGTCTCGATCGAGGGCGACCGGGCCGGCGTGACGGTGTGAGGCGGAGGAGCCCCGAGCGGTGAGTCCACCGGTCCGACCCGTTCGCGTCCCGCGATCGTTTAGTGGCTCGGCGGTCTCCCGCCGATATGGCATCCCTTCGTCGTCGCCTCCTCGGCGCCGCGCTGCTCGCAGCCGCCGCGGCCGCGTTCGGGGTCGCAGCGACCGTCGCGCCCGTGATCGTCCCCGAGGCCGGGACCGCGTCCGGTAACCCCGACCTCGTCGTGCCCTCTCCGGTCTCGCTGTTGGCCGCGCCCGCGCTCCTCGCGGTCGGATCGGTGTTGCTGGTCTCCGGGGGAGCCACGCTCCTCGACGCCGACCTCTCCGCGCGCGCCGCCCTCCTCGCGCCCGCGCTCGGCGCCGTCGTCGCGCTCGCGCTCGGCACCGGGATCGGTACGGACTTCGGGGCACCCCTCGCCGCGTTCGCCGCCTCGGAGGCGCTCGCGACGCTGAGCGCCGGTCCGCCCGGCACGATCGCGGCCGGCGCCGTCGCCGGAGCGACGGTGGCACCGGTGGTCCGCGCCGCGACCACGGAGGACACGGTGACGCTGCTCGTCGGCGCGACCCTGCTGCTCGCGTCGGTCGCGGCCGCGTCGGCCGACCCGCTCGCGCTCGCGACCGGGGGCGTCGCCGGCGCGCTCGCGGTGGGCGCGCTCTGGGCGGTCGACCCGGCGACGTGGCGGCCCTGACCTCGCGGTCGCTACCGGAGTTGGAGCCGGCGGCGGCGCGATAACTCCCTTCTCGGCGATCGATCCGACCGCGTGAGAGGCGAAGTCCGCCGCGTGTTCGGAGTCGGTACGCCGCGCTCTCCGCACGCCGTTATACAATCTAAATTGTTTTACTGAAATTCTGTTGGTAATATTTATCCCGGTGGAGCCGGAGGTGTCTGACACGGTTCGAACGGTGGACGCCGCCGATCGCGGTCGATAGCCGCGCTCTCGCGGCGATCGGAACGCGACCCGCGAGTGGCGACGCTGTCGACGCTCCGCGGCGGATCGGTCTCGATCGGTCCGCGGCGGAGCGGACCCGGACGAGCCGGACGAACCGGAGACACCATGAGCACGACGACACACGACACCGCGGTTCGCGACCTGCTCGACCGCGCTCGGGCGGGCCACGAGGACGTATTGAACGACGACGAACGCGACCGGATCGCCGACGAGGTCGAACGGGCGCTGTACGACGGCGCCGATCCCGGAGAGGTGGCCGAGGCGACGGTCGACGCGCTCACGGCGCGCATCGAACGCGACCCCGCCTACGACGCCGCCGCCGCTCGCGTCGCTCGGGAGGACTACTTCAGACGGGTGACCGGCGAGCGGCCGCCCGAAGGCGACGACGCGCTCGCGGCGGCGTACCGCGACTCCTTCCGCGGGGCGATCGCCCGAGGGCTCGACGCCGACCTGCTCGACGAGCGGATGGGCGAGTACGACCTCGACCGGCTCGCCGACGCGATCGAGCCGGGGCGGGACGCCCTCTTCGACTACACCGCGCTCGACACGCTCGAGCAGCGGTACTACCTCCGGGAGGCGGACGCGGAGCCGTTCGAGCTCCCACAGGTGTTCTGGATGCGGGTCGCGATGGGCGTCGCGCTCCGCGAGGAGGAGTCCGAGCGCGAGGCCCGCGCCGAGGAGTTCTACGAGGTCCTCTCGACGCTGCGGTTCGTCCACTCCACGCCGACGCTGTTCCACGCCGGGACGACCCACCCCCAGCTCTCCTCGTGTTACCTCACGACCGTTCCGGACGATCTGGAGGGGATCTTCGACGCGTACAAGGAACACGCGACGCTCTCGAAGTGGTCCGGCGGGCTCGGCAACGACTGGACTCCGCTGCGGGCCGACGGCGCGCTGGTCTCCTCGACCGGTGTCGAGTCGACCGGCACGGTGCCGTTCCTCAAGATCTCGAACGACGTGACCGGCGCGATCAACCGGTCCGGGAAGCGCCGGGGGGCCGCGGCCGCCTACCTCGAGGCGTGGCACCTCGACTTCCCGGCGTTCATCGACCTCCGCCGGAACACCGGCGACGAGCGCCGCCGCACGCACGACATGAACACCGCCGCGTGGGTGCCCGACCTGTTCATGGAGCGCGTCGAGGACGACGCGGAGTGGACGCTGTTCTCCCCGGACGAGGTGCCCGACCTGCACGGCGCGTACGGCGAGGAGTTCGAGAGACTGTACGAGGCGTACGAGGAGGCCGCCGAAAACGGCGAACTCCGGCAGTACGAGACGGTCGACGCGAGCGAGCTCTGGCGCGAGACGCTCACGCGGCTGTTCGAGACGGGCCACCCGTGGATCACGTTCAAGGACCCGTGTAACGTCCGGTCGCCGCAGGACCACGTCGGCGTCGTCAACTCCTCGAACCTCTGTACGGAGATCACGCTCAACACGAGCGACGAGGAGACCGCCGTCTGCAACCTCGGCTCGGTGAATCTCGCGCGCCACATGACGTTCCGCGGTGACGCGGAGGCGCACCCCGCGCCCGACGACGTCGCGGTCGCGGCGCGGAGCGGCGGAGACGGCTCCGGGAACGCGACCGAGACGGCGGACCCTCCCCTCGATCTCGGCGCCGACGGCGACGCCGCCGAGCTCGACGCCGAGCTGTTCGCCGACACCGCCGAGACGGCGATGCGGATGCTCGACAACGTCGTCGATCTCAACTTCTACCCGACGGAGAAGGCCGAGCGCTCCAACATGCGGCACCGACCGATCGGGCTCGGAATGATGGGGTTCCACGAGGCGCTCCAGCTCGCCCGCGTCCCGATGAACTCCGAGCGCGCGCTCGGATTCGCCGGGAAGGCCGGCGAGCTACTGGGGTACCACGCGATCGACAACTCTGCCAAGCTGGCGGCCGAGCGCGGCGCCTACGAGACGTTCGAGGGGTCGAAGTGGGACCGCGACCTCCTGCCGCAGGACACCCTCGACCTGCTGGCCGACGAGCGCGACCGGGAGGTCCCGGTCGACCGCGAGGAGACGCTCGACTGGGACGCGGTCCGCGAGCGGATCGCCGACCACGGGATGCGCAACTCCAACACCACCGCGGTGGCGCCGACGGCGACGATCTCCACCATCGCCGGCACCTCGCCGTCGATCGAGCCGCTGTACTCGAACCTCTACGTCAAATCGAACATGTCTGGCGACTTCACCGTCGTCAACGAGCGACTCGTCGCCGACCTCAAGGCCGAGGGCCAGTGGGGCGCCGAGGCCCTCGACCGCCTGAAGTACCGCGACGGCGCGGTCGGCGACCTCGACCTGCCCGGCGACCTCTCGGACCTCTACCGCGGCGCCTTCGAGATCGACCCGCGCCACCAGCTCCGGCTCACCGCGCGGCGCGGCGCGTGGATCGACCAGAGCCAGTCGCACAACGTCTTCTTCCCGTCGACCGACGGCTCGTTGCTCGCCGACGTGTACGAGACCGCGTGGGAGTGCGGGCTGAAGACGACGTACTACCTGCGCACCCTCGGTGCGTCGAGCATCGAACAGTCGACGCTCGACATGGCCGAGTACGACGACACGCAGTCGCGCGGCGGGGACGGTGATTCCGACGGCGGGTCCGGGTTCGGCGACGAGCCGGCTTCGGCCGCCGTCGAGTCCGAGGACGACCCGACCGCCGACTCGTCGAGCGCGGCGGGAGACGACCTCCCGACCGTCGAGGACCCGACGTGCGACGCCTGCCAGTAATCAGCCGATTGCCGAACTCACACCACCGATGCCGATACTCAACACCGACAGCCAGCACGACCCGAACAAGATCCTGCCGATACAGTACGACTGGGCCCGCGAGTACTACCGGAACGGCGTCAACAACAACTGGGTCCCCGAGGAGGTCCCGATGGCCGACGACGTCCACCAGTGGGAGAACGACGAGCTCACCGAGGCGGAGCGTCAGCTCGTCGAGTGGAACCTCGGGTTCTTCTCGACGGCGGAGTCGCTGACCGCGAACAACCTCGTGTTGGCGGTGTACGACTACGTCACCGCCCCCGAGTGCCGCCAGTACCTGCTCCGGCAGGCGTACGAGGAGGCGATCCACACGGACACGTTCATCTACTGCTGTGACTCGCTCGGCTTCGAGCCCGAGTACCTGTACGGGATGTACGACCGGATCCCGGCCATCCAACGGAAAGACGAGTTCGTCGTCGACCTGACGCGGTCGATCGACGACCCGTCGTTCACCGTCGAGACCGACGAGGACGTGCGGGAGCTCCTCCGAGACCTCGTCGGCTTCTACGTGATCATGGAGGGGATATTCTTCTACGCCGGCTTCGCGATGATGCTCGCGCTGAAGCGGCGCGGGAAGATGGTCGGGGTCGGCGAGCAGTTCGAGTACATCATGCGCGACGAGTCGCTCCACCTCAACTTCGGGGTCGACCTGATCAACACGATCCGCGAGGAGAACCCCGGCGTCTGGACGGCCGAGTTCGAGGCGGAGATCGACGAGCTGATCCGCGAGGCCGTCGAACTGGAGTCGACCTACGCCGAGGAGGCGTGCCCGCCGGACCTCATGGGAATGTCCGCCGAGGGGTTCGTCGAGTACGTCGAGTACGTCGCCGACCGCCGGCTCACCCAGCTGGGCATGGACGAGCGGTTCGGCACGGAGAACCCGTTCCCGTGGATGTCCGAGGCGGTCGATCTGAACCGCGAGGCCAACTTCTTCGAGCGGCAGGTCACCGAGTACCAGTCCGGCGGGTCGCTGGACTGGTAGGCGGTCGGCGGCGGCGCGTCGATCAGTCGCCCGGTCGCTCGCTTTCGGTCTCCAGTTCGATGTCGCGGTCGGCCTCGCGGGTCTCCTCCGCCTGCCGGGCGAGGTCGACGTCGCGGGCCGTGTCCGCGTCGCGGGTCTCGTCGGTCCGCAGGTCGCTGTCGGCCACCGTGTCGAGCTGTTCGAGCGCGCTCTCGATGTCCTCCAAGCCGAGCATCTTCTCCGTCTCCTCGTCGAACTCCAAGCTCGCTAACCCCTCCATCTGCTGCACGTCGGAGCCGGAGAGGGCCTTGCCGTAGCGGCCGACGAGGCTGGTGAGTTCCTGCGGGAGGACGAACGTGGTGGACTCGCCTTTCCCGATCTCCTCTAAGGTCTCCATGCCGCGCTCGATGATGGCGCGCTCGCCCATCGACTCGGCNCGAACGTGGTGGACTCGCCTTTCCCGATCTCCTCTAAGGTCTCCATGCCGCGCTCGATGATGGCGCGCTCGCCCATCGACTCGGCGGAGCGCGCGCGGAGGACAGTGGAGATGGCGTCGCCCTGCGCCTCGAGGATCTGGCTCTGTTTCTCCCCCTGCGCGCGGATGATGTTCGACTGCTTGTCACCCTCGGCCTGCTCGACCGCGGAGCGGCGTTCCCCCTGCGCTTCGAGGATCATCGCGCGCCGGCGACGCTCCGCGCCCGTCTGTTGCTCCATCGCGCGCTGGACCTCCTGCGAGGGGCTCACCTCGCGGACCTCGACGGCCTCGACGCGGATCCCCCACTCGTCGGTCGGCTCGTCCAGCTCCTCGTTGATGCGGTCGTTGATCTGGTCCCGGCGCGAGAGCGTGTCGTCGAGTTCCATGTCGCCGAGGACGGCGCGGAGGGTGGTCTGCGCGAGGTTCGAGACGGCGTTCTTGTAGTCGTCGACCTCTAGGAAGGCCTTCTTCGCGTCCATCACCTTGATGTAGACGACCGCGTCCGCGGTCACCGGCGAGTTGTCCCGCGTGATCGCCTCCTGCTGCGGGACGTCGAGCGTCTGCGTCCGCATGTCGAACGCGTACGTGCGGGAGACGAACGGCGGGATGAGGTGGACGCCGGGTTCGAGGAGCTTCCGGAACTCGCCGAACACCGTGAGCGCCTCCTTGTCGTAGGCGTCGACGATCTCGACCGCGCTGACGACCGTCACGGCCGCCAGCAACACCGCGAGCGCCGCGACGCCGAAGACGAGGCTCTGACTGAGGAGGGCGAAGCCGACGAGCAGGGCGGCGCCGAGCGCCGTGTACTGCCAGACGGAATCGGGGATGCCGCCCATCGCGTCCTCCAACTCGAAGGAATCGCCGCGCGGACCTTGGGTTCCCATGGCTAACGTTACGTTTCAACGCTGTTAACGGTTCGCACGAGACGGGGGCGCTCGGGCCGAAACCGACCGGGAGGTCGTTGCCGCCCCGTCTCCGAGATACCGGAAACGGCCGCAACATCGGGCGGCTTTACAACTTCGGCGCACGGAGCCGCTCGTATGGCATCCGACGACGACAACGACCGCGAGTTCCGCACCCGAAGCGTCCACGCCGGCTCCGATCCGGACCCGGCCACCGGCGCGCGCGCCACGCCCATCTACCAGACGACCTCCTACGAGTTCGAGGACGCCGACCACGCGGCCCGGCTGTTCGCGCTGGAGGAGGCCGGCAACGTCTACTCGCGGATCATGAACCCGACGAACGCCGCCCTCGAAGAGCGGATCGCCTCCCTCGAGAACGGCGTGGGCGCGGTCGCCACGTCGTCGGGGATGGCCGCGCTCGATCTGGCGACGTTCATGCTCGCGTCCGCGGGCGACAACGTCGTGTCGTCGTCCGCGCTGTACGGCGGTACGTACACCTACCTCACCCACTCGGTCGAGCGCCGGGGGGTCTCGACCCGCTTCGTCGACCCGCTCGACTACGAGGGGTACGCCGACGCCATCGACGGCGACACCGCCTACGTCCACCTCGAGACCATCGGGAACCCCGCCCTCGTCACGCCCGACATCCAGCGGATCGCCGACATCGCCCACGAGCACGGCGCCCCGCTGTTCGTCGACAACACGTTCGCGACGCCCTACCTCTGCCGCCCCCTCGACCACGGCGCGGACCTCGTCTGGGAGTCGACGACGAAGTGGCTCACGGGCAACGGGACCACGGTCGGCGGGATCTTGGTCGACGGCGGCTCGTTCCCGTGGGCCGAGCACGCAGAGAAGTACCCCGAGATCGCGCAGGACAACCCCGCGTACCACGGGATCAACTACGTCGAGGCGTTCGGCGAGGCGGCGTTCACGTTCGCCGCGGTCACCCGCGGGCTGCGCGACCTCGGCGACCAGCAGTCGCCGTTCGACGCGTGGAACACCCTCCAGCAGACCGAGTCGCTCCCGCTCCGGATGGAGCGCCACTGCGAGAACGCCGGGATCGTCGCCGAGTACCTCGACGAGCACGAGGACGTGGCGTGGGTGAACTACCCCGGGCTGGAGAGCCACGAGACCCACGAGGAGGCGAGCGAGTACTTGCAGGGCGGCTACGGCGGCATGATCACCTTCGGGCTTGAGGGCGGCTACGAGGCCGCGAAGGGGACGGTCGAGAACGCCGACCTCGCCTCGCTGCTCGCGAACGTCGGCGACGCGAAGACGCTCGTCATCCACCCGGCGTCGACCACTCACCAGCAGTTGACCGAAGAAGAGCAGGAGGCGGCAGGCGTCACCGGCGACATGGTACGGCTCTCGGTCGGTATCGAGGACCCGGCCGACATCGTCGCCGACCTCGAGGCGGCGATCGAGCGCGCGTCGGCGTAGTCGGCCGCGAGACAGCCGGTTTCCCTTATAAATCGTCCGTGTCGAACTTCCAGAGCCCGGCCAGCGGCGGCGCGATCGTCCAGAACACGAGCATCGACACCGCCGATATCTGCTGATTGACGGCCTCGCCCGAGAGCAGCTGGCCGCCGAGGAACGCGTTGGACAGCAGTTCGACCCCGGTTATCGGGTTCGCGACCTGCAGGAACACGCTGATCTGCTGTTGCGAGACCGGCAGGGGACCGATCAGTCCCGCGTCGCCCGCGGCACCGAGGAACCGCCCGGTGATGGCACCCCACAGCATCACGAACAGGACGTAGGTCGCGACCCCACCGATCAGCGCCTGTCGCTGCGTCCTCGCCGCGGCCGAGCAGCCGACCGCGATCGCGACGAAGACGACGCCGAGGACCGCGGCGAAGACCGTGTACCCGAGGTACGACCCGACGTTGAACGCCTGGATGTACCCGAGCTGAGCGAGCGCGAACAGTACGACTGCCGGGAGGAGGAAGCCGGCGAACACGGCGAGCGACAGCGCGGCGCCGCGCCCGGCGACCTTTCCGAAGACCACGTCGGCGCGCGAGTGCGGCAGCGACAGGAGCAGCTTCAGCGAGCCCGACTCGCGCTCGCCGCTGACGGCGTTGTACCCGACGACGACGCCCACGAGCGGGACGAGCGTCGTCACGAGGAAGGGGCCGACGGCGGCGCTCAACAGGAACTCAGTCGCGAACTGCTCGCCCGGCGGCGCGAAGACGTACGCGAAGACGGCGACGAGCAGCGAGAACAGCGCCACGAGGATCAACATCCCGCGGGAGCGCACGGTGTCCTGGAAGTCCTTCTCCGCGATGGCGGGGAGGCTCATCGGCCCACCTCCTCGTGCTCGTCGGTGTCGTCGGCGTCGCCGGTGTCACCGATATCGCCGGCATCGGCCTCGTCGGTGTCGTCGACCCCCTCCTCCCCCGGATCCTCGCCGCCCGCACCAGGCGCGTCGCCCTCCGTGTACGCCAAGAAGAGGTCCTCCAGCGACGCCTCGCGGGTGTGGAAGTCGGCGACGGCGACGCCGGCGTCCTCCAGCGCGCCGATGACGCGCGTCTTCGCGCCGTCGGCGCAGCTCACGACGAGCGCGTCGCCGTCGCGGTCGACGCGGCTCACGCCGTCGAGGTCGCGGACCGCGGCCACCGCGTCGGCGTCCGCGTCGTCGCCCACCGCGATCTCTAGCGTCTCCTCGCCGCCGACGGCCTCGCGGAGCCCCGCCACGGAGTCCTCGGCGACGAGGTCGCCCTCGCGGAGGATGCCGACGCGGTCGCAGACGGCCTCGACCTGTTCGAGGATGTGCGAGGAGAAGAAGACGGTCGCGCCGCGGTCGGCCTCGGCCCGGACGATCTCGCGCATCTCCTTCGCGCCCGCCGGGTCCAGCCCGGAGGAGGGTTCGTCGAGGATGAGCAGGTCGGGGTCGCCGGCGAGCGCCATCGCCAAGGCGAGCCGCTGGCGCATCCCCTTCGAGTAGCCGCCGGCCGTGCGGCCGGCGTCGTCGAGGAGCCCGACGCGGTCGAGGAGGGCGTCCGGGTCGTCGTCAGCCTCCTTCGACCGGACCGCGAACTCGACGTGTTGGCGCCCCGTGAGCCGGTCGTACACGGAAAAGCCGTCGGGGAGCACGCCGGTGCGTTGGCGGATCGCGACGCCGTCGGCCGTGGCGTCCTGTTCGAGCACGCGCACCGTCCCCGCGGTCGGGCGAACGAGGTCGAGCACCATGTCGATCGTCGTCGACTTGCCGGCGCCGTTCGGACCGAGGAAGCCGTACACCTCGCCCTCCTCCACGGTGAGATCGAGGTCACGAACGGCCGTGACGTCGGCGAACTCCTTCGTCACGCCCCGCAGTTCGATGGCGGTCATACCACCTCGTTCCCGCGTCGCCGGATAAAGGGTTGCGGGTTCGCTACTCGTCCCCCTCGGGCGGCCACGCCACCCCGCGCTCCGCGAGAAGCTCGGCGAACTCGCCCTCGTCGAGCAAGGGCACGCCCTCCGCGTCGGCGTCGTTTCGCTTCGACCGCCCGGGGCTCTCGCCGGCGACGAGGTAGTCGGTGTTGCCGGAGACGCTCGACGTGGCGTTCGCGCCGTGCGCCTCCACGTGCGCCTGCGCCTCCCCCCGCGTCGTCGAGAGCGACCCGGTGAACACGAACGTCAGGCCGTCGAGCGCCTCGCCGGCGTCGACGTCGACCGATTCCGGGTCGACGCCGCGCTCGCGGAGCCCCTCGATCGCCGCCCGGTTCTCCTCGGTGTCGAGGAACGTCCGGATCGACTCGGCCACCTCGGGGCCAACGTCGTCGACGGCGCGGAGCTCGTCCCCGTCGGCGTCGATGATCGCGTCGAGGTCGCCGAAGTGCGCCGCCAGCGCCCGGGCCGTCGTCGCGCCCACGTCGGGGATCCCGAGCCCGGCGAGGAAGTCGTCGAGCGGTGGCTCCCTCGTCGCCTCCAGCTCCGCGATCAGGTTCTCGGCGCTCGTCTCGCCCCACCCCTCCAGCGCGGCGAGGTCGTCGACCGCGAGGTCGTAGAGGTCGGGCAGCGACTCGACGAGTTCGGCCTCGCGGAGCTGTTCGACGCGTTCCGGGCCGAGCCCCTCGATATCGAGCGCGTCTCGGCGCGCCCAGTGTTCGATCGCCCGATCCAGCTGCGCCGGGCACCCGAGCCCGCCGGTACAGAACGCGAGGGGGCCGTCGCGCTCGACGGGGGCGTCGCAGATCGGACAGCTCTCGGGGAAGGCGTAGGTCCCCTCGGAGCGCTTCTCGACCACCTCGGGGACGTAGGGGATCACGTCGCCGGCGCGGTAGATCCGCACGCGGTCGCCGACGTTCACGCCGAGCGCCTCGATCTCGGCGGGGTTGTGGAGGGTCGCTCTCGAGACGGTGACGCCGCCCACGTCGACCGGGTCGAGCTCGGCGACGGGAGTGAGCCGACCCGTCCGGCCCACCTGCACCGTGACCCCCTCGACCGTGGTCGTCGCGGTCCGCGGCGGGAACTTGTACGCGAACGCCCAGCGCGGCGCCCGCGCGGTCGACCCGAGCGCCTCGCGGTGCGCGCGGTCGTCGACGGCGATCACGACGCCGTCGATCGCGTAGTTCAGCCCCTCGCGGTCGGCCATGAGGCGGTCGCGGTAGTCGAGCGCGCCCTCGATGTCGGGGACGCGCTCGACCCGGTCGGCGCGCCGGAGGCCGAACGCGTCGAACGCGTCGAACTCCGCCCAGTGGGTGCCGGGGCGGTCCGGGGGGCCGGATTCGGGGCCGTCCTCGCCTCGCGCCGTCCCCTCGCCGTCCGTCTCCCACGCCAACACGTCGAAGAAGAACACGTCGAGGGGGCGCTCCGCGACGACCGACGGGTCGAGCTGACGGAGGGTGCCGGCGGCGGCGTTACGGGGGTTCGCGAACGGCTCCTCGCCGCGCTCGATCAGCTCCTCGTTGTACGCCTCGAACGCGTCGCGGGGCATGTAGGCCTCGCCGCGGACCGCGAGCCGGGAGGGCGGGTCGCCGCGTAGCTTTCCGGGGACGGACCGGATCGTCCGGATCTGCTCGGTCACGTCGTCGCCCGCGGTCCCGTCGCCGCGGGTGGCGGCGCGGGCGTACTCGCCGTCCTCGTACACGACCTCGACGGAGAGCCCGTCGAACTTCGGCTCGCAGACGTACTCGACCCCGCCCGGGTCGAACCCCTCGGCGTCGAGCCCCTTCCGCACGCGCTCGTCGAACGCTCGGACCGCCTCCGCGTCGGTCGAGTTGTCGATGGAGCGCATCGGCGCGACGTGCTCGACCGTCTCCAGCTCGTCGAGGGGTCGGCCGCCGATCCGGCGGGTGGGGGAGTTCTCGGTCGGGAGGTCGAACGCGTCCTCGAGCTCCCGCAGCCGGGCGAACAGCCGGTCGTACGCCTCGTCGGGGACCAGCGGATCGGCCTCCACGTAGTACCGGTGGTCGTGCTCGCGGACCGCCGCGCGGAGCAGCGACGCCTGCTCGGCGGCCTCGTCCTCGGAGAGCGACGCGACCGGTTCGAAGTCGGTCGGCGGCGACTCGACGTAGGGGTTCTCGTCCGGGTCCGCGTGCCGGGGCGTCGACCCGGAGTGCGCGCTCGTCATCGACTGATCGTTGCGTCGGCTCGGGTTAAAAACGAGCGTTCGGGGGCGGTCGACCGCGCGGCGGGACCGTCGCACGGTCGACGTCGCGAGCGGCGGCCGCGCGTCCCTACGCGCGTCCCTACGCGACCCGATCGCCCGCGGCGAACACCGCTTTCGGCTCCTGCCACGCGGTCACGTCCTCCGTGGGGTCGGCGTCGAGGACGACGAGGTCGGCGCGGTACCCCGCCTCGACTCGCCCCACGTCGTCGAGCCCGAGGAGGTCGGCGGCGTTGACGGTGGCGGCCTCCAGCGCGCGCTCCGGCGAGAGGCCGTAGTCGACCATGTACGCCAGCTCCCGCGGGATGTCCGCGAAGAAGTTGAACGGGGTGCCGGCGTCGGTCCCCATCGCGACGGGGACGCCGGCGGCGAGCGCGTGGTCCCACGCGTCGTCGAAGCGGTCGGCCGCGTCCTCGGCCTTTTCCACCGCGTCCGCGGGAATCCCGGCCTCGACGCCGTTGTCGACGATCCCGCGGAGCGCGCTCGCGGTCGGGACCCAGTAGGTCCCGCGCTCGGCCATCATCTCGGCGGCCTCGCGGTCCATGAACGTGCCGTGCTCGATACTGGAGATCCCCGCTTCGACCGCGTTCTTGATCCCGACCTCTCCGTGGGCGTGAGCCGCGGTGGGCGTGTCCGTCGGCGCGGCGGCGTCGGTGAACGCAGCCAGCTCCTCGGGGGTCAACTCGGGGGCGCCCGTCACCGCGCCCTCGGTGAGGACGCCGCCCGTCGCCATGCACTTGAGCACGTCCGCGCCCGCCTTCAGCTGCTCGCGGGCGGCCTTCCGGATCTCGCTTGGCCCGTCAGCTTCGCGCCCGAACCAGTTGCCGTGGCCGCCGGTCATGATCACGTTGCGGCCGCACGCGAGGACGCGCGGGCCGTCTATGTCGCCGGCGGCGACCGCCTCGCCCGCGTCGAGCGCGAGCGTCCCGCGGCTGCCCAGATCGCGGACCGTCGTGACCCCCGCTTCGAGGGCGTCTCGGAGGTTGCCGGCCGCACGGTAGCTCGCGGTGTAGTCGCTGTCGGAGACCGCGGTGGCCACGTCGGGCCGCCCGTCCATCATGACGTGGACGTGCGCGTCGATCAGCCCCGGCGCGACCACCGATCCACTCGCGTCGGTCTCGGCGTCGACCGCCTCCTCGCCGCCGATCTCCTCGACCGCGTCCGGCCCGACCGCGACGATCTCGCCGTCCGCGACGGCGACGTCGCCCTCGCGGGTCCCGTCGGCGTCGACCACCCGTCCGCCTCGAAGCACGTGCATGCCCTCACAGGGGGGCGTTCGATCCGTAAACGCTCGGGTCGCGGTACCGCTGCGCACGGGTTCGTGTCTCTGACCCATACACATATCCGGGTGGGTTGAGACGGCTACCCATGGCAAGCGATGAACAGCGATCGTCCGGCGGGCTGTACGAGCGGCGCATCGGGACGCCGACGACCGACGACGAGGTGAACGGGTTCTGGCTGTTTGGGTTCGGCGTGCTGCTCGGACTGGCCGGGGTCGTCCTCTTCTTCCTCACGGAGTCGGCGACGACCGCCCGCGGGCTCGCGTACGCGCTCGCGGCGCTGGCCCCGCCGTTCGTCATGCTCGGCGCGGTGATCCGCTTCCCGCTCCGCCGATCGGGGACGTTCTTCGGGTACCTCGGGACGACGGTCAGCGTCATCGGCGTGGTCTGGTTCGTGAACATCTTCCCGGGCGGCTGGTCCACCACCTCCGGCGAGCCGACCGTGATCGCCGTGTACGGTGCCGGACTCGCGCTCATCGGGCTCGCGGGGACGGTCGTCCCGCTGCTGTCCGACCCGGTCCGTGAGGACTACGAGCGGATGCGGGGCGCGGCGGTGGCCGCGACGACCGAACGCGACGAGACGAGCACGGAGTTGGAGGCGACCGAGTCGGAGTTGGAGGCGGTTCGAGAGGAACTGCAGACGACCGAATCGGCGCTCGCAGAGATCCGCGAGGAGCTCTCGGAGACGGAGTCGGCGCTCGACGCGGCCCGCGCGGAGACGGCGGCGCTGCGGGAGAGCAAGGCGCGGTTCGAGCTGTTCGAGGACGCGGGCGGGAAGCCGCGCTGGCGGCTCCGCCACCGCAACGGCAACGTGATCGCGACCGCCGGACAGGGGTACAGCAGCCGCGGCAAGGCCCAGAAGGGGCTCCACAGCGTCCGGCGGAACGCGCTCGGCGCCGGGATCCTCCGGATCGAGACGTCGATCGCGGAGGCCGATTCGGTCGCCGCCGACGACGGCCCCGAGCCCGCGGACGCCGCGGACCCGGACGTGGCCGTCCCGAGCGAGGACGAGGCGAGCGCGAGCGCGGCGACCTTCGAGCTGTTCGAGGACGCGGGCGGCGACTGGCGCTGGCGGCTCCGCCACGACAACGGGAACGTCATCGGCGACTCGGGCGAGGGGTACGCCTCCAAGTCGAACGCGAAGCGCGCGCTCGGCCGGGTCCGCGAGCACGTCGCCGCCGCGGACTACCTCCGGGTCGACCCGACCGCCTTCGAGATGTTCCGCGACGCGGCCGGCGAGTGGCGCTGGCGGCTCATCCACGAGAACGGGAACGTGCTGGCCGACTCCGGCGAGGGGTACTCCTCGCGCTCGAAGGCCCGGCAGGGGCTCGACAGCGTGCGGTCGAACGCCGCCGACGCGGCCCTCGAAGCGGTCGGCGACGACGGCGCGAGCGGTGACGCAGACGGGAGCCCGAACGCGACCTTCGAGCTCTACGAGGACGCGGCCGAGGAGTACCGCTGGCGGCTCCGCCACCGTAACGGCAACATCATCGCCGACTCCGGCGAGGGGTACGGCTCCGAGTCGGGCGCGCGGGACGCGATCGGACGCGTCCGCGAGTACTCCCCCGAAGCCGACGTGTTAGAGGTCGGCAACGCGGCCTTCGAGATCTACGAGGACGCGGGCGGCGAGTGGCGCTGGCGGCTCCGCCACCGCAACGGCAACATCGTCGCCGATTCGGGCGAGGGGTACGCCTCCCGGTCGAACGCGGTCGAAGCCGTCACGGGTGTGAAAGCGAACGCCCCCGGCGCGGCGGCGGAGACGGTCGAGGCGGGGGAGTAGGTCGAGGCGGCGGAGACGGTCGAAGCGGGAGAGTAGGTCGAAGCAGGGGAGCAGGTCGGCGCTGGCCGGGGCGTTTTTCGAGTTCTTTTAAAAGTCGATCAGGACGCCGCGAGGAGCTTCAGGCGCAGGTCCCGCTCGTCGACCTCGTACTTGAACGCCGGGTGGCCGTCGACGAGCACGTAGGGGACGCGCTCGCCGTACTCCGCGGCCAGCTCGGGGTCCTCGTCGAGGTCGACCATGTCGAGGTCGACCGCCACGTCGAGGCCCTCGGCGACCTCCTCGATGGTCTCGCGGGCGACCTCGCACAGCGAGCAGTCCTCGCGGGTGTACACCGTGACGGGCACGGTCTCCGAGGCGTCCGTCTCGCTCATACTCGGCTGTTGGGTCGGCGGCGACGAGTCGCTTTCGATCAATCGGATTCGCGGAGAGTGGTAGCGTCGGAGACATTTCTAAAGCCACAGCCGCTCGCTTATAAGCGGGTGACTGTCTATCGACGGTGGACATCTTCAAAGCCCCAGCCGGGAAGCCGACGTACGCTCGCTGCGCTCCTCACTCGGTCGCTATCGCTCTCTCGTTGCGGTGCTTGCGTCGCCTACGTCGGCTTCCCGGCTGCCCCTTTGAGTCCCGCCCCGCACCGCAACCGCACCTCACACCTCCCCAGCCTCGTCGCCGGCGGCTTCGCCGCCGGCTGCCCGTGGCGCTCTGCGCCACGCTGTCACCGGACTACGTCCGGTTGCAAGCGAGAGCTTCGCTCTCGCCCTGTCGCTGGCGCCGATGGCGCCAGCGACTCCCTCGCGCGGTGCTGCTCGGCCGCGAAGCGGCCTCGCAGGCACGCGCCACCGCGTAGCTGTTTATAAGAGATCGCTCACCGCTGTCGCTGACTCCGGCTACCGTCGTAAGAAAAATCGGGAGATTGAGACCGCGTCGCCGCCGACGACCGACGAGAGCCGAGCCACTTTTTAAGCGATCTTGTCGTACTGCTCGGAGAGCTTCTCTGCGGCCTCGTCGAGCAGGTCGGCCTCGTACTCGTCGAGCTCCCACTCGACGACCTCCTCGACGCCGTTCGAGCCGAGTTTCGCGGGGACGCCGAGCGCGGTGTCCTCGTAGCCGAACTCGCCGTCGAGCACGACCGAACAGGGGAGCACCTCGCCGGTGTCGTTCAGGATGGCCTCGACCGTGTGCGCGACGCCGGTGGCGGGCCCCCACTGCGTGGCGCCCTTCCGACTGATCACGTCCATCGCGGACTCCTGGAGGTCCGCGAGGATCTGCTCTTTCTCGTCGGCGTCGAACTCGGGGTCCCGACCGTCGACGCGCACCTTCGAGAAGACGGGCGCCTGCGCGTCGCCGTGCTCGCCGAGGATCGTCGCCTCGACGTTCCGCACGGGCGCGTCGAACCGTTGAGAGAGGACGTACCGGAAGCGCGCGGAGTCGAGCCGCCCGCCGAAGCCGACCACCTTGTGGCGGTCGCGGTCGCCCGCCTCGTACAGGTGGCGGTTGAGGAGATCCACCGGGTTCGAGGTGGTGACGGTGACGAAGTCGTCGTTGTGCTCGGCCAGCGACGAGCCGATGTCCTCCATGATGGGCGCGTTGTCGCCCGCGAGGTCGATCCGGGTCTGGCCTTCCTGCCGGGGGATGCCGGCCGTGATGACGACCACGTCCGAGCCGGCGGTGTCCGCGTACTCGCCCTGCCGGACGGTCGTGTTCGAGTCGTAGGCGACGCCGTGGTTCGTGTCGGCCGCCTGACCGATCGTCGTCTCGCGCTGGTCCGGGATGTCGACGAAGACGAGCTCGTCGACCACGTCCCGCAGCGCGAGGTTGTACCCGGCCGCGGCACCGACGGTCCCCGCCGCACCGATGACGCTCACTTTCGTCATACCGTGAACTCGGGGTCGGGCGGCGAGTAAACGTTTCGGAACCTCACGAATGTACACGCCGGCGCGACGGGGAGCGTCGCGAAAACTCTAACTCCGGCGGCCGCGCACACCCATTCAGTGCCGACGTTCCGCTACCCGTGTCCCGGCTGTCGGACGACCAACAGCCTCCACGACGCCGACTGCGACTTCGAGGGCGTGAGCTGGCCGACCATCGAGAAGGCGTACACCGACCTGTTGACCGTCCTCACTGCCGAACGCGACGGGATGGCCGAGTCCACGCTGCGCGAGGCGGTCCACGGCGAGTGGAGCGGCCTCCACAAGGCCGCGCTCGGCGCCCTCGAACGCGAGCAGCGCGTCGTCGAAGACGGCGACCGTCTCCGGCTGCTCACCGCCGCGGAGTTCAAGGAGCTCGTCTCCGAGCCCACCCGCGACCCGATGCGCACCGTCTACGAGCACGGCTCCGTCCCCGGCTGCCACGACAACGCCGTCTTCGCGATGGTCGCGTGGTACGAGATGGTCGGGCTCTCGTGGCCCGAGACGCGCGAGAACGTCGTCGACTGGCTCCGCGAGTCGGGCGCGTGGGACCGCGGCGGCTTCGAGGAGTCCTCGCCCGAGGAGCTCGTCGACGCCAAACGTCACGTGTACGACGAGGGCTACGGCTGGAAGGAGAAGGGGCAGTCGGCGAAGCGCGTCATCGAGCGGCACCTGTAGGGCGGGGGACCGACTCCGCTCCCACGCGACCGGCTTTTTAAGTCCGAGCGCGGCGTCTCACCACCGTGACACATCCGGAGGCCGGCGCGGCGTCGATCGAGGGCGACGTCGACGAGATCGACGACAGCGCGGCGGAGACCGGTGACGGCGCTTCGCGACCCCCCGCCGTCGCCAACCCGCGGCGCGCGCTCGCCGTGGTGATCGGCGTCGTCTTCATCGACCTGGTCGGCTTCGGGATCGTGATCCCCATCCTCCCCTTCTACGTGCGGTCGTTCGGCGTCAGCGACGCCTTCATCGGGCTGCTCGCGGCGTCGTACTCGCTCGCGCAGTTCCTCGCCGCGCCCACGCTCGGCCGGCTCTCCGACCGGATCGGGCGCCGGCCGGTCCTGCTCGCGTCGCTCGCGACCGCGGGGGTCGCGTGGGTGACGTTCGGCTACGCCGGCGAGTCGGGCGCGCGCTTCGGGACCGTCGCCGCGCTGGCGACGCTGTTCGCCTCCCGGACGCTCGCCGGGGCGATGGGAGGCAACATCGCCGCCGCGCAGGCGTACGTCGCCGACATCACGCCGCGGGACCGGCGGGCGGGCGCGCTGGGGCTCGTCGGCGCCTCGTTCGCGCTCGGGTTCGTCTTCGGCCCGGCGATCGGCGGCCTGCTCGCCGCCGACGCCGTGGTCGCCCGCGCCGACGCGCTCTTCCCGGCGTTCGTTCCGGCGACGGCGTACTCGCTGCCGAGCTTCGCAGCGGCCGGGATGAGCTTCCTCGCTGTCGGCGTCGGATTCGCCTTCCTCGAGGAGCCGAACCGGACGCGCCCGGCGGCGGAAGTCGGCGGCGGGCGCACCACCGCGATCGGTCAGTTCCGCGACGCGCTCGCCTCGGCGGCGCTCCGGCCGCTGACCCTCGCCTACTTCGTCGTCGCCGTCGCGTTCGCGGGCGTGCAGGTGATGTTCATCCCGTACGTCGCCGACGCGTTCGGCTACGACGCGACCGCCGCGGCGTTCCTGCTCACCTACGTCGGCGTCCTCGGCGCGGTGAACCAGGGCGTCCTCGTCGGCCGGCTCTCGCGGGTCGTTCCCTCGCGCACGCTCGTCGCGGCCGGGTCGGTCGTCCTCGGGGGCGCGCTGGTCGCGATCCCCGCGACCGGGCTCGTCGACCGGGTCGCCCGGGGCGCGGCGCTCGGCGGACCGGCGTGGCTCACGCTCCCGCTGGTCGCGCTGCTCGTCGCGCTCGCGGCGCTCTCGCTCGGGAATGCCCTCGTGAACGTCTCGCTGGCGACGCTCGTCTCCGGGTCGGCCGGCGACGCCGAACAGGGCGCCGCCTTCGGGGTGACGCAGGGCGCGTCGAGCCTCGGTCGAACCGTCGGCCCGCCGCTGATGGCCGTCCTCTACACCGTCGCCGTCGCGTCGCCGTTCCTGATCGGCGCGCTCCTCCTCGTCCCCGTGGCCGTCGCGTTCGGTCGGTCGGCGGAGTGAGCGGGGGATGAGCGCCGAATCGACGAGCCGACCGCGATAGCTTTACGCCGCACGTCTCCCTCGTCACCGACAGATGCTCTCCGACCTCGTCCCCGCGTGGCCCGCCGTCGGCTCGTTCGCCGGCGGGGCGGGGGCGCTCGGGCTCGCGTGGGCGATCCGCGAACACCGGGGGCGCCCCGGCGTCGACTGGTTCCTCGGCGTGTTCGCCGCGCAGGCGACGTGGTGTCTCTCCTACGGGATCGGACTGCTCGTCGCCGACCGGGCCCTCAGGGTCGCGCTGGAGGCGACCGCGTGGCTCGGAATCGTCTGGACCGGCGTCGCCTTCCTCGGCTTCGCGCTGGAGTATACGGGTCGGAGCGACGTGGTCCGGAGCCGCCTCTTCGGTTCCGTGGTCGGCTTCGGGGTCCTCTCGACGCTTCTCCTCGCGACGAACCCGATCCACGGCGCGTTCTGGACCTGTCTCTTATACACATCTCTGATGGCNTCGCCTTGGTCGCGTGGACCCTCGAGCTCGGCCCGGTCCCGCAGCTCCAGCTCGCGCCGGTCATGTTCGTCCCGCACGTGCTGCTGGACGCGTACGCGTTCGACCGCGCGGAGATGTTCGACCGCAACCCGACGACCAGCCGCGCCGCCGAGCGCACCGCGATCGACGACCTGACCGACCCCATCGTCGCGCTCGGGCCCGACCGCCGGGTCGTGCGCCTCAACCCCGCCGCCGAGGCGGTTTTGGGCGTCGACGCCGAGACCGCTCGCGACCGACCCCTCGCCGAGTTCCTCGACCTGCCGGTCGGCGTCGAGGGCGACTCCGAGAGCGATCCGGAAGCGGACGGTACGGAGCCCGACGGCGGGCGCTCCCGCGAGACCGTCGAAGTCGACTCCGCGGTCGGGGCCGGGAGGCGCACCTACGCGGTGTCGACCTCCCGGCTGACCGACCCCAACGGGACTCGTGTCGGGTACACCGTCGTCCTCTCGGACGTCACCGAGCGCGAGCGCCGCCGCCAACAGCTGGAAGTGCTCAACCGGATCTTACGCCACAACCTCCGCAACGACGCCGGGGTCGTCCGCGGCTACGGCGAGATCCTCCGCGACCGCCTCGAGGACCCCGAGCTGGTCCGGATGGCCGACGCGGTCGAGCGCCGCGCCGGCGCGCTGGCCGCGCTCGGCGAGAAGGCCGGCACCGTCGAGCGGCTCGTCTCCGACAAGGAGGCGAGCCCCGTCGCGGTCGACGAACTCGTCGCGTCCGCCGTCGACGACGCGCGCGAGCGCGACCCCGACGCGACCGTCGAGTCGGTGGCGGAAGAGCTCGCCGACGGCGACTGGACCACGCGCGTCAGGGAGGACGCGCTCCGAGCGGTCGTCGAGAACACCGTGGAGAACGCGCTCGACCACCACGACGGCGAGGGGACAGAGCGGGACGACGGGGGAGCGTGGGTGCGGGTCTCGCTCCGGCGGGAGGGTGAGCGGGTGGGAGACGGCGGCAGAGGCGACGACGACGACCGGTTCGTCCTCGTCGTCGAGGACGACGGCCCCGGCGTCCCCGATCACGAGGTCGAGGCGGTCGAGTCCGGCCGGGAGACCGCGCTCGAACACGGCTCGGGGCTCGGCCTCTGGGTCGTCGAGTGGGGCGCCGCGGCGATCGGCGCCGAGGTCGACTACGCCGACCGCGACCCGCGCGGGACCCGGGTGACGGTGTCGATCCCGGTCGTGAACTGATCAGAAGGCGCGCGCCTCACCGTACGCCTGTGCCTTCAGGCGATCGTAGCGCTCCCGCGAGTCGAGCACCCACTTGTACTCGAACCCGGGCGGTGGATTGACCATCCAGTCGAGGAAAGAGCGGGTCTCTTCGACCCCGAAGCGGATCGTTTCGCGGCCGTACGACGGTGAGAGGCCAACCTCCTCGAATAGATTTAAAAGGAAATCCTGACGATCGTCTCGGTGTCGTATCCGTATCGATGCTCTGGGTTCGCCGTGTTCCTGAACATCGAGACACCCGTCACAGACGTACCACATCTTCGCGATCCGTGGCGTCAGCGATAGGCTCTCTGGGAACCGCTTCTCGCCGGATCGGTACCATCGACGAAGTGACCGCATGAACGGGTGAGATCTCGATATGACGGTGTACATATCGTGATAGTTCTCAGCCCTCGCATTTGGACTGAACCCCGATTCACGGTTATTCTGTGCCAGTTCCGCTGCCGTCTTTTTTAAGACGACACCGGTACTCAATATCCCCATCTCGTGGTCGAACCACTCCAAAAATTGCTTATTAACCATGGGGAGACGGAATAACCCGTGAGATCCGTCGTTCGTCTTCGGGACAGATCCATCACCCATGAGACATCCAATGAGGATCTCGCGAAGGTACGTGGGAATCTCGGGGTAGTGACAGCTGCCGCGTGCCCAGTGACTACCGATTCGCTTGAACGACTTTCCGCATTCTGGGCACGTTTCCCTAGGCAATTTAGTCGCTCTGAATGCGGGGGGCTAACATATACGTTGCGTGCCCGAGCCCCTCGGCGAACCCGTAGTGGAGCTTGACCGGGAACTCCTCGCCGAGTTCGATAGTGACCTCGGCGTCGGAGGGGATCGCCTTGTTCATGTCCTTGAGGTAGTCGAGGCTGAACAGCGAGTCGGCGGGGCCGGCGGTGAGCGCGATGAGGTCCTCGCGGGCGAGCCGCAGGTCGACATCGTCGGTGTCGCCCTCCGCCTCGATGAAGAACGCCTCGTCGGTCTCGTCGACGCGCAGGCGGATGTGGTCCGAGACCATGTCGGCGGCGGTGATCCCGCGGTTGATCTGGGCGCCCTCGACGACGATCTCGGAGGCGAGATCGAGGTCGGGGATGTCCGGCTCCTGACGGATGGAGTCGGGGTCGATGAGCGCGAGGGTGTACGAGAGCCCGTCGATCTCGATGTGGAGCTTGCGGGTCTCCTCGTCGAGTTCGAGGTGGATCAGGTCGCCGGAGTTGGCCATGCCGGCGATGTCTTCGAGGCGGGCGAGGTTGACGCCGATGACGCCGCCGTCGGCCTCGTAGGACTCGAACGCGGCGGCTTCGAGGGTGAGATCGACCATGCCGACGTTGGCGGGGTCGACGGCCCGGATGGAGAACTCCTCCTCGTTTAAGCGGATCTTACACTCGTCGACCAACACGCTCACCGAATCGAGCGCGTCCTGTAGCGTCGACGCGCCCACGATGGCCTTGAACATATACGTTCGGCTAGGGCGGTATCACCTAAAAAGGCACCCGATCGGACCGGCCACGGAAACGCTCAAAGCGACCGGATCAGCCGGGCGACGACGACCGCGAGCGTGACCACGGCCCGTACCAGCCGGAGGCGTTCGAGCCGGTATTCGACCGTTTCGGGGTCGCACTCCTCGTCGGGCTCCGAGCGGTCGCGTTCCGGTCGATGGTGTTCCGACCGATCGCGTTCCGGCCGATCGCCCTCCGTCCCCCGGGGAGGGTCGACGCCGTCGTGGTGGCGGTCGTCGCGCCGGTCGGGGTCGTTCCGGTCGTCGCAGTCGCCGCCGTCGGTCGCACTCGGTCCGTCACTGGCGCCGTTCGGCGTCGAGGGTCCGGGAATCTCATCGTGCATGGAACCACCGCGGCCGACTCGCCGGCCGCACGCGACGATACGGTGTTAATTCATAAGTATTCGAGCCGAATGTAAAGTGAAACTGAAAGTCGTCGCGGGCCGGTTCGAATCCGGTTCCGCTCGGCGCTCAGATCAGCGGCTCGACGATGTCGCGGCCCTCGGCGAGGAGGGCGTCGACCGCCTCGTCCGAGTCGGCTTCGGCGTACACCCGGAGCTTCGGCTCGGTGCCCGAGGGGCGGACGAGCAGCCACGAGCCGCTCTCCAGGAGGAGCTTGAACCCGTCGAGGGTCACCACCTTCGCGACGCCCTGACCGGAGACCGACTCGGGGATGTGGTCCTCCAAGTCGCCGAGGACGCCCGCCTTCCGGTCGTCGGGGCAGTCGAGCGACACCTTCCCGGACGCGATGTGGCCGTGTTCGTCGAGCAGGCGGTCGACTCGGTCGTCGAACGGCTCCGCGGCGTGGGTGCCCGCGGCGAGCAGCGACATCAACACGCCGTCCTTCTCGCGGACGTGCCCGCGGAGGGTGAACCCGCCGGACTCCTCGCCGCCGAACAGCGCGTCGTGCTCGCCCATCGCCTCGGCGACCCACTTGAAGCCGACCGGGGTCTCGTACACCTCCTCGCCGTGCGCCTCGGCGATGCGGTCGACGAGGAACGTCGTCGAGACGGTTCTGACGGCGGGCCCGGAGTCGTCCTCGAGCAGCCGGTCGTAGCAGGCGGCGTAGAAGAGGTTGGCGTCGAGCACGCCGCGCTCGGGCGTGACGACCGCGATCCGGTCGGCGTCGCCGTCGTTGGCGATCCCCAGATCCACGTCGCTGTCGGGGTCGGTGACCCGAGCGGCGAGCTCCTCGAGGTGCTCGGCCGAGGGCTCGGGCGAGTCGCCGCCGAAGGTCACGTCGCGCTCGCAGCGCAGGCGGACGACCTCGGCCCCGGCCGACTCGAGGAGCGCGTCGGTGACGCCGCGCCCGCTCCCGTGCATCGCGTCGTACGCGACCGTGAGCCCCTCCAGATCGGCGCCCACGAGGTCGCGGGCCGCGTCGGCATGGTCGCTCACGAGGTCGACCCGCGAGACCTCGCCGCGCTCGGCCTCGGGGAGGAGGTCGGGCTCGGCGAGGCGGTCGACGATGTCCTCGGTCGCGTCCGGGAGCGCGGGCGCGCCGTCGCTCGGGATGAACTTCACGCCGTTGTACTCGGGCGGGTTGTGGGAGGCGGTGACCATGCACGCGCCCGCGAGCCCGCGGTCGACGATGGCGTAGGCGATCACGGGCGTCGGGGCGTCGCGCTCGGGGAGGAGCACGTCGAAGCCGTTGCCGGCGAGGACCTCGGCGAGGCTCTCGGCGAACCCCTCGGAGGTCTCGCGGGCGTCGTAGCCGACCGCGACCGGCTCGTCGTGGCCCGCCGCCTCGAGGTGGTCGGCGACCGCCTGCCCCACGATCCGCACGCGCTCGTCCGTGAAGGTATCGAGCGTCGCCCGCCAGCCGTCCGTACCGAAGGATATCTCGTCCATACCGACCACGTCGGCGGCGGGGACAATAATGCCCGGTGCCGCGCGCGAACCTTGCGGGGCGAGTCGGCGGTAGCGATTTATAACTAACTGCGGCGGCGTCGCCGGTGTTCACCCCCGACCGCCCGCGTTTTTGTCCCCGGACCGCGAACGCGGCGTATGACCCGAATCGCCGCGATCTCCGGCAGCCGCCGGGAGGCGAGCACGACGCGGGCCGCGCTGGCGGTCGCGCTCGACGCCGCGGCCGACGCCGGCGCCGAGACCGACCTGATCGATCTCGGCGCGGTCGACCTCCCGCTGTATCACCCGGACGAAGACGTGCAGGGCGACAGCGAGGCGCTGAAGCGCCGCGTCCGCGAGGCCGACGGCGTCCTCGCCGGCACCCCCGTCTACCGGGGCTCTTTCTCCTCGACGTTTAAGAACTTCCACGACTTCTGCGGCTCGGAGGAGTACGAGCGCACCGCGGTCGGGCTGCTCGCGACCGCCGGTGGGGGCTCCTACGGCGGGACGCTCGAACACCTCCGGTCGACGTTCCGGAACGTCCACGCGTGGACGGTCCCCCACGAGGTCGGGATCGAGGGCGCGTCGAGACGCGTCGAGACCGGCGAGAACCCGCGGATCGTCGACGCCGACGTCAGGCAGCGCACGGAGCGGCTCGGCCGGGTGGTCGTCGAACACGCCGAGCGGCTCCGGCGGTGACGGCGGTGCGCTGACGGGCGGGCGGCCTCACGACTGGTCGGCGTCACAGGCGGTTAGTGTGGCTTCACGGCCGGTCGGCGTCACAGCCGGTCGGTCTCCCCCTCGACGTACGCGAGCGCCCGCTCCGCGAGCGCGGGCACCGCCGACTCCATCGTCGGGTAGAGCGGGTCGTCGGCGTCGCCCCGCAGGTGCCGCGCGAGGAACATCTCGCCGAGGGCGGCCATCTTGTAGGCGGCGAGCGCGCGGTAGAACCGCTCGCGTCGGAACGAGCGCCCCGTCGCCGATTCGTAGCGGTCGACGAGTTCGCCCCGGGTCGGATACCCCGCCCGGGCGGTGAACGTCGGCATCAGCTCCGGCATCGCGGGCGTCGGGTCGCCCGCGTCGTGCCAGAACAACAGGAGCCAGCCGAGGTCGGCGAGCGGGTCCCCCAGCGTCGACAGCTCCCAGTCGAAGACGGCGACGATCTCCGGCGGCGTGCCGGGGCCGTACATCGCGTTGTCGAGCTTGAAGTCCCCGTGGACGAGCGCGTCCGGGTGGTCGTCGGGGGCGTTGGCCGCGAGCCACTCGCCGAGCTCGACAAGCTCCGGGACCGCCCGGACCGCCTCGGTCGCCTCGAACGCCCAGTCGAGCTGGGCGGTCCAGCGGTCGACCTGTCGCGCGGTGTACCCCGCGGGGCGGCCGAACTCCGCCAAGCCGACCGCCGCGTAGTCGACGTCGTGGATCGCCGCCAGCGCATCGACGAGTTCGGTCCCCACTCGCTCTCGGGCCGCCGGGTCGGCGAACCGGTCGGGCTCGTCGTCGCGGAGCACGTCGCCCGCGGTCCGCTCCATCACGTAGAAGTCGCTCCCGAGGACGCCGTGGTCGTCGCAGGCGCGGAGCGTCCGGGGAACCGGCACGTCGGTGTCGCCGAGCGCGTCGACGACGCGGTGCTCCCGGAGGACGTCGTGGGCCGTGTCGGCCGTCTCGCCCGGCGGCGGCCGCCGGATCACGAGGTCGCGGTCGCCCCACGCGACGAACAGCGTCTCGTTGGAGTGGCCCGCGGCGTGGCGCTCGACGGAGAACGCGTCGGCGGGCCCGAACTCGGCCCGCAGGTACGACGCGAGCGCGTCCTCGTCGACGAGGCGGTCGCGGTAGTCGGGGTCGGTCGTCATCGCGACTCCGTTCGCATGGGAGCGAGTTCGACGCGGGCGACGTAGCTCTTTGGGAGGCGGTACCGAGACGCTTTGGGAAGGGTAGCGAGACGATTTCGGAGGCGGTCCCGGCCGCAGTGGCTCGCGGTACCCGGAACCACTATCCGCGGCACGAGTCAACGACCAGCATGGAGTACGACGACGTCGGGAGGGGGCCGGAGGTCGCCGCGGCCGTGCGGGAGTTCGTCGACGAGACGGTGCTCCCGGTGGAGCGCGAGTGGCTCGGCCGGGGACCGATCCCGTCCGCGGAGGTCGAGGCGCTGCGCGAGGCCGCCCGCGACCGAGGGATCTACGCCCCGCAGGTCGACGAGGCGTACGGCGGGCTCGGGCTCGGGTTCCGCGAGATGCTGCCCGTGTTCGAGGAGGCGGGGCGGAGCCTGCTCGGGCCGACCGCGCTCCGCTGCGCGGCGCCCGACGAGGGCAACATGCACACCTTCGAGATCGCGGCCACCGACGACCAGAAGGAGCGGTGGCTCCGCCCGCTGGCGACCGGCGAGATCGACTCCGCCTTCGCGATGACCGAGCCGATGCAGGGCGGCGGCTCCGACCCCAAGATGCTGGCGACGACCGCCGAGAAGGCCGGCGACGAGTGGGTGATCGACGGCCACAAGTGGTGGACGACCGGCGGCGCCGAGGCCGACGTGTTCCTGACGTTCGCGCGCACCGACCCGGAGGCGCATCCCTACGCCGGCTGCTCGGTGATCCTCGTGCCCGCCGACGCCGACGGCGTTGAGGTCGTCAGGGAGATCCCCCACCTCGGCGAGGGGCTCGCGGGGACGAGCCACGCGGAGATCCGGTTCGACGGGGTCCGCGTGCCGGTCGAGAACACGCTCGGCGAGGAGAACGAGGGATTCGCGCTGGTCCAGCGCCGGCTCGGTCCGGCGCGGCTCACCCACTGCATGCGGTACGCGGGGATGGCCGACCGCGCGCTCGACGTCGCGACGGCGTACCTCGCCGAGCGCGAGGGGTTCGGCGAGCCGCTCGCCGAGAAGCAGGGGCCGCGGTTCCGGATCGCCGACCGCCGCACGGAGCTCCACGCCGCGCGGACCGTGGTCAGGCACGCGGCCGGGCGGATCGCGGACGGGGGCGAGGCCCGCGTCGAGGTCGCGATGGCGAAGACGTTCGCCGCGAACGCGGTCCAGGAGGCGATCGACGACGCGCTCCAGTTCTGCGGCGGCAACGGGATCGGCCACGACCTCCCGATCGCGCGCTTCTACGAGAACGTCCGCCAGTTCCGGATCGTCGACGGCGCCGACGAGGTCCACCGGCGGACGATCGCGCGCGACGCCTTCGCGGACCCGCCGACCGAGGAGCTGGACGCGGTCACGCGCTTCGGGGAGTTCGAGTAGCGTCCCGAAGCGGCGGTGGTCGCCCGCCCCGCCTCGGCCTCGACTCGACTGCTTCGTCGTCGACCCGTCAGTCTCGCCGCCGCCCCGTCAGTCTCGCCGCCGACCCGCCGGCCTTTTGACCGCCTCGCGCCTACGGCGCGTATGACCGAACCGGGGGACGACGACCGTGTCCGCTAATCGCAAGGGCGACCGCCGCGAGCGCGAGTTGGTGAACGCCCTCGACGACGCGGGGTTCGCCGTAATGCGCGCGCCCGCCAGCGGCGCCGCGACGGAGCGAGAGCTTCCGGACGTGCTCGCCGGCGACGGGGAGGCGTTCTACGCGATCGAGGCGAAATCGAGCGCGGGCGACCCGATCTACCTCACCGGCGAGGAGGTGGAGGCGCTGCTCTTCTTCGCGCGGAACTTCGGCGCGAAGGCGCGGATCGCGGTCCGGTTCGACCGCGAGGACTGGTACTTCTTCCACCCCGGCGATCTGTACACCACCGACGCCGGGTCGTATCGCGTCAAGAAGGAGACGGCGCTCGCGGAGGGGACCGACTTCCCCGAGTTCGTCGGCGAGACGGAGAAGGTGACGCTCGCCGAGGTCGGCGCCGACGACGGGCGCCGCGGCGGAGACGGGACCGACCCCGAGACGGAGGAGCGCCGGGAGATCCTGGAGGCGGTGCGGGACGGACACATGCCGGTCGAGGACGCGCTCGACGTGTTGTGACCTGCGGTCGGAGCGCGACGGGCCGCGCCGGGGT
The DNA here is from genome assembly GCF_000337375.1 of Halorubrum lipolyticum DSM 21995. Lineage (GTDB taxonomy): Archaea > Halobacteriota > Halobacteria > Halobacteriales > Haloferacaceae > Halorubrum > Halorubrum lipolyticum. The sequence goes on from NZ_AOJG01000025.1 coordinate 51,789, forward strand.
CGGCGGCGCGTGACCCCCTCGCTTATCCCTCGCGGCGCCGAACGTCGGGACGAATGAGCGAGGAGTTCGTCCTGCTGGAGCCCGACGATCAGCCCGGCGACGAGTGGGAACAGCTGGACGTCTCCGACACGGAGGCGGACCGGATCGCGCTCCGGCAGGACCGGGAGTTCGACGAGTTCCGCAAGCGGATCAAGGACACCGAGCAGTTCAAACTGCAGGAGTCGGTGTTCGACGACGCGACGCTGGCGGCGATTTACAAGCTCGTGCAGGACGGCTACGTCGACGCCTTCGGCGGACCGGTGTCGACCGGGAAGGAGGCGAGCGTCTTCGAGGCGCTCGGCGGGCAGGCGGGCGAGCGGCCGGAGCCCGGCTCCGAGGCCGCGGGCGGCGGGCCGGAGGGCGTCCACTCGGAGCGCGAGGTCGCGGTGAAGGTGTACCGGATCAACTCCTCGAACTTCCGGCAGATGCGCGACTACCTCGAGGGCGACCCGCGGTTCGACGGGATCGCGAGCGACAAGAAGGCGGTCGTGTTAGCGTGGACCCGCAAGGAGTTCGCGAACCTCGAACGCGCGCGCAAGGCCGGCGTTCGGGTCCCCGAGCCGATCGCGGTCCAGCGGAACGTCCTCGTGATGGAACTGGTCGGGCACGCCGAGGACCGCGCCCGGCGGCTGAACGAGGTCGACGTGGAGAACCCCGAGACCGCCTACGAGGTCGTCCGCGAGTACATGCGCCGGCTCTACCGCGCCGGCCTGATCCACGGCGACCTCTCGGAGTACAACATGATCATCCACGACGGCGAGCTGGTGATCATCGACATGGGACAGGCGGTGACGGTGCACCACCCGAACGCCGGGGAGTTCCTCGACCGCGACTGCGAGAACGTGGCGACCTTCTTCACGCGGCAGGGGATCGATGTCGACCCCGACGACCTCCGCGCGTACGTGACGGAGCCGGAGTCGGGCGCAGAGTCGGACTCGGGCGAAAGCTCCGACGAGTAGATCGCGTCGATTCCGCTCTAAATCGCCGAGAAACCCCGTCACGCGACCGCACACCCGATGCCGGCGGACACGTTTAAAAGGCTTCGCCGGGTATCTCGCCGTATGCAACACGTGACGGTTCCGCAGGACCGTATCGGCGTCGTCATCGGCGCCGGCGGCGAGACGATGCGGGAGATCGAGGAGCGGGCGAACGTGCGGCTCGATATCGACTCGGAGTCGGGCAGCGTCGCCATCGAGGAGCGCGACGACCCCGTGGCGGTGATGGTGGCGCCGGACGTGATCAAGGCGATCGGGCGCGGCTTCAAGCCGGAGACGGCGCTGTCGATCCTCGACCACGACCTCCGGACGCTCGACCTGATCGACCTGTCGGAGCACACCCGCAACGACAACGACCTCCAGCGACAGAAGGGCCGGATCATCGGCGAGAACGGTCGCACGCGGGAGCTGCTAGAGGAGCTGTCGGGCGCGAACGTCGTCGTCTACGGCTCGACCGTGGGCGCCGTCGGCCAGCCCGAGGAGCTCGAGGTCGTTCGCCGGGCGGTCGGGATGCTGCTCGACGGGGCCCCCCACGGCGCGGTGTACTCGTACCTCGAGCGGATGTCGAACGAGCTCGACGACGACGTGAGCTTCAACGCTCCGCAGTAGGGAACTGATTGTTCGGTGTCGACGTTGGTGTCGCTATCGACGTTCGTTTATAAGCGGCTGCTTCTGACGGTGCGGTGAACACCTCCAAAGCCCCAGTCGCGAGGACGACGAGGGCCTTGCTGCGCTCCTCGTCACTCGCGTTCCCGTTCCTGCGGTGCCTTGCTACGGCCCCCGTCGTCCTCGCGACTGCCCCTTTGAGTCCCGCCCCGCACGGCACGGCAACCGCAGCCTCACGCCTCCCCAGCCTCGTCGGTCGGCCTTCGCTTTCGCTCCGGCCGACCGACTCCCTCGCGCGTGCTGACTCGCGGGCCTTCCGGCCCGCTCGCAGGCACGCGCCACGCCGTCTGGTTATAAACACCCCCACAGCCAGCAGTTGATCTTGAGTTCTATATAAAGGGCCGTGTGAACGCACCGCATACCGGACGATACTCCCCCACCGTGTTGCGTTTTCGCACGACCCGAGCGAAGGGTTTATATAGAATCACAAACAATCAATGGCTGTAATGTCACAGCGCCAGCGGATGGGCAATCAGCCCATGATCGTACTTTCCGAGGAGTCGCAGCGAACATCCGGAAAGGACGCTCAGAACATGAACATCACGGCCGGCAAGGCGGTCGCGGAGTCCGTCCGCACCACGCTCGGCCCGAAAGGGATGGACAAGATGCTCGTCGACTCCGGCGGGTCGGTCGTCGTCACGAACGACGGCGTCACCATCCTGAAGGAGATGGACATCGACCACCCGGCGGCCAACATGATCGTCGAGGTCTCCGAGACGCAGGAGGAGGAGGTCGGCGACGGAACCACCTCCGCCGTCGTCGTCGCCGGTGAGCTCCTCGATCAGGCCGAGGAGCTCCTCGACCAGGACATCCACGCGACGACACTCGCGCAGGGGTACCGTCAGGCCGCCGAGAAGGCCAAGGAGATCCTCGACGAGCAGGCCATCGACGTCTCCGAGGACGACTACGACACGCTCGTCGAGATCGCCGAGACGGCGATGACGGGCAAGGGCGCCGAGAACTCCAAGGACCTGCTCGCCGAGCTCGTCGTCGACTCCGTCCTCGCGGTCAAGGACGACGACGGCATCGACACGGAGAACGTCTCCGTCGAGAAGGTCGTCGGCAGCTCGATCGACAAGTCCGAGCTCGTCGAGGGCGTCATCGTCGACAAGGAGCGCGTCGACGAGAACATGCCCTTCGCGGTCGAGGACGCCGACGTCGCGCTGTTCGACGGCGCCATCGAAGTGAAGGAGACGGAGATCGACGCCGAAGTCAACGTCACGGACCCCGACCAGCTCCAGCAGTTCCTCGACCAGGAAGAGGAGCAGCTCCGCGAGATGGTCGACCACCTCGTCGACATCGGCGCCGACGTCGTCTTCGTCGGTGACGGCATCGACGACATGGCACAGCACTACCTCGCGCAGGAGGGCATCCTCGCCGTCCGCCGCGCGAAGTCCGACGACCTCAAGCGCCTCGCCCGCGCGACCGGCGGCCGCGTCGTCTCCAACCTCGACGACATCGAGGAGGACGACCTCGGCTTCGCCGGCTCCGTCGCCCAGAAGGACATCGGCGGCGACGAGCGCATCTTCGTCGAGGACGTTGAGGAGGCGAAGTCCGTCACCCTCATCCTCCGCGGCGGCACCGAACACGTCGTCGACGAGGTCGAGCGCGCCATCGAGGACTCGCTCGGCGTCGTCCGCACGACGCTGCTCGACGGGCAGGTCCTGCCCGGCGGCGGCGCCCCCGAGGCCGAGCTCGCGCTGCAGCTCCGCGACTTCGCCGACTCCGTCGGCGGCCGCGAGCAGCTCGCCGTCGAGGCGTTCGCCGACGCGCTGGAAGTCGTCCCGCGCACCCTCGCCGAGAACGCGGGCCTCGACCCCATCGACTCGCTGGTCGACCTCCGCTCCCGCCACGACGGCGGCGAGTTCGGCGCCGGTCTCGACGCCTACACGGGCGACGTGATCGACATGGAGGCCGAGGGCGTCGTGGAGCCGCTCCGCGTCAAGACTCAGGCCATCGAGTCCGCGACCGAGGCGGCCGTCATGATCCTCCGCATCGACGACGTCATCGCGGCCGGCGACCTCAAGGGCGGCGGCTCCGACGACGGCGGCGACGAGGGCGGCCCCGGCGGCGCGCCCGGCGGAATGGGCGGCGGCATGGGCGGCATGGGCGGCATGGGCGGTGCGATGTGAGCTTCGCGTAGGCCACACCACACACCCCACGCCGACCGCAGCCGCTTCGCCGCACCGCTTCCCGACCGACCGTCGCGCGCCCCTTTCGGGCCTCGACGACACGCGATTTTTATCGAGACGATCGATTCCCTAGTCCCCGACTTGTTGTTCGAAGCGTAAGCCGTCGCTCCGTCGACACGACGATAACACCGGTGTAACCACCCGACACGGGTGTTCGCGAGTCGTTAAGTGTCGCCCGCGCCTCCGATCGATCCACGAGATGGGACCGCCCCGAGCACGTGCTCGCGGCGCGTTCCGTCCGATTTGATACATAATGCCACAGCAGAAAGCTGACTACGCGGACGACGCCGAGATCGACGAGACGCTGGACCAGCCCGCCGACGACGCGACCGTCGAGGAGACGGTCGCGAACCTCGAGGAGCGCGGCTTCGACGTCGTTGTCGTCGACGACGCCGACGAGGCGCTCGACGCAGTGGAGTCGCAGATCCCCGCCGGGGTCTCCGTGATGAACGGTCACTCGACGACGCTCGAGGAGATCGGCTTCNCCCTCGCGCCATCAGAGATGTGTATAAGAGACAGGATCTGGAGCATCGACGACGACGCCGAGCGGCAGACCGCGCGACGCGAGTCGCAGACGGCCGACTACTTCCTCGGCGGCATTAACGCGATCGCGCGGACGGGAGAACTGGTCGCCGCCGACCTGTCCGGCAGCCGCGTCGGGGCGTACCCGTTCGCCGCCGGCAACGTGGTCATCGTCACGGGCACGAACAAGATCGTTCCCACCCTCGACGACGCGCTCGACCGGCTGGAGTCGGTCGCGTACCCGCTCGAGAACGAGCGCGCGCAGGAGGCGTACGGCGTCGAGTCGTCGATCGCCAAGCAGCTCATCTACCGCCGCGAGACCGAGGAGGGCCGGACGACGGTCGTCCTCGTGCGCGAGCAGCTCGGGTACTGACCACGGAAGACGCCTCGGCGTCGAAGCGGCGAGGCGGCACGCGTTCTTTCCCCCCAGTTTTCGCGTCCGTGAGCGGCGGCGCTGATCGCGGTGGCGAGCCGGGAGGGACCCACGCGAACGACGCGAGCGTGGGTCAGTCGCACCCAGTGGGTGCGACGGGATTCGAACCTCACTCGCACGATCGCCTCGCTCCGCTCGGCGCTGCGTGCTCCCTGGTTCGAATCCCTCCCGACCGGTTCCCTCACCGCCTCGCTGTCGCTCGGCGGTTCGGTGCACGGGCCGGGAGGGATTCGAACCCCCGACCGTCCGGTTAAAAGCCGGACGCTCTCCCTAACTGAGCTACCGGCCCAGACACGAATCCGTAGGAAGAGACCACGGATAAACGTTTAGAAACCGCGTGCGGCGAGGGGATCGCCCGCCGACCCGAAACGGTTTCTCGAGGCGCGCCGTCGCCGACCGCATGGACTTCGACATGCGCGCGTTCGCCGCCGACTGCTGCCGGTTCGCCTCGACGGCCGGCGAGGAGGCGGCCGCCGCCGAGTTCGTCGAGCGCGAACTCGACGCGCTGGGGTTCGAGACGTACGCGTGGGACGCCGATCCGGATCTCCTCGCCGACCACCCTTCCTTCCCGGGCGACCTCGACGAGTCGGACGTGGCGGGCCGGCGGAGCGTCGCCGGCGTGCTCGCGCTCGGCGGCGCCGACGGAGATCCGAGCCGGGACGCCCCCGCGGTCGTCTTAAACGGTCACATCGACGTAGTGCCGGCCGAGCCCGCCGAGTGGTCGAGCGACCCGTTCGAGCCGGTGTGGGGAGAAGCGTGGGAGGGGGCGGGTGACGAGAGCGGGGAAAACGCCGGCGAGACCCTCACCGCCCGCGGCGCCGCGGACATGAAGTCGGGGGTCGCGGCGTGCGTCGGCGCGGCGCTCGACGTGCGAGCGGCGGTCGCCGCCGGCGCGGTCGACCTCCCGGACGCGGGGCTCCGCGTCGTCGTCGAGGCGGTCGCCGGCGAGGAGGACGGCGGGTACGGCGCCGCGACCGCGGCGCTCGCGAACCCCTACCCCTTCGAGCGCGACGCCGCGATCGTCGCGGAGCCGACGGAGCTTCGCCCCGTGGTCGCCTGCGAGGGGTCGCTGATGGCGCGGCTGGAGCTGACCGGAAGAAGCGCCCACGCCGCCACGCGCTGGCGCGGCGAGGACGTGCTGCCGCGGTTCGAGGCGGTCCGGGAGGCGTTCGCGGAGTTAGAGACGGAGCGCGGCGAGGCGGTGAGGCACCCCTTATATACGGCGTTCCCGGTGCCGTGGCCGGTGGTGTGCGGGACGGTCGAGGCGGGCTCGTGGGCGTCGACGGTGCCGGCGACGCTGACCGCCGAGTTCCGGATCGGCGTGGCGCCCGGCGAGACGGTCGACGAGGTGGGGGCGGCGTTCCGCGCGCGGCTTGCCGAGGTGGTCGCCGAGGACGAGTGGCTGCGCGAGCACCCGCCGACGTTCGAGCGGTTCTCGGTGCAGTTCGAGCCCGCGGAGGTCGCCGTCGACGAGCCGATCGTCGAGGCGGCGCGGGCGGGGCTGGTCGACGCCGGGCTCCCGGACGCGGAGCCGACGGGCGCGACGTACGGCGCCGACTCGCGGCATTACGTCGCGGCGGGGATCCCGACGGTGCTGCTGGGTCCCGGGAGCATCACCGAGGCGCACTACCCGGACGAGACGATCGCGTGGGAGGAGGTCGAGCGCGGGCGAGAGGCGATCGCGGCGGCGGTCGGCCGGTTCGCGGAGAGCTACTCCGCGTCCGACTCGGCGAAGTAGTCGTCGAGCGCCTCCGCGACGAGGGCGCCCGGCTCGACGTTCCGGTTCGAGGCGCGGCGCCTGAGCTCCACGTAGGCGTCGAGCGGGAGCCGGATCCCGACGTGACCGAGCTCGACGCCCGCCTCGCGGACCGCGGTCTCGACGTCGCTCCCGTCGTTGACGGCGGAGGCGATCGAGCGCACCTCCCGGACCGTGAGGTCGCCGTCGATGGTCGCCCACGCCAGCAGGTAGCGGTCGGTCCCTCCGAGCCGCGCGACGTGTTTCGCCGCGCTCGGCGCGATCCGCCCGCTCGCGACCTGTCTGCGGATCGCCTGCGGGAGGTCGTGGACGCGGGCCCACTTGCGGATGAACGCCACCGAGACGCCGTCGCCGGCGCGTTCGGCGGCCGCCTTGTACGAGCCGACGCCGCGGACGAGCGCGGCGCAGGCGGCCGCTCCGCGGAGCATCAGCACGTGGTCTTCGTCGCCGACGTCGCCGGCCGCGAAGCGGGCGACCGTCTCGGCCGCCTCGGCGACGCTGTCCGGATCGTCGGGGTCGAACCCGACCGCCTCGGCGGCGCGCTCGCCCGTCACCGCCGGATCCGACCGGACGACGGGCTCGCCGACGGGAGAGCGTCTGTCCGCGGGTGACTCCTCGTTCATACCCTACCTCACCGGGTGCGCGCACATAAGCGGCCGGCACCGGGGCAGGTTTCGCTGCCGACGACGACGGCCGGAGCGCCGGATCCGCAGCGCTTCGAGACGGCGAACCGGCGCGTACGGCCGACGCGGAGGGGTTTTTACCGGCCGACCGAGACCTCACGGCATGGACGAACGCGTACGCGAGCACGCGGAGGTGCTCGTCGACTGGAGCGCGCGGGTCGAGGACGGCGACGACGTGGTCGTGAGCGTCGCCGAGGACGCCCACGAGCTGGGCGTCGCGGTCGCCGAGGCGCTCGGCGAGCGGGGCGCGAACGCCACGACGCTGTACGGATCGGCGGAGCTCTCGCGAGCGTATTTAAAGGGGAGCGAGCGGGGCGAGCGCGACTTCGACGACGAGCAGGCCGTCGACCGCGCGATCTTCGAGGCCGCGGACGCCTACCTCCGGATCGGCGGCGGGCGCAACACCACCGCGACCGCGGACGTGTCGAGCGAGACGCGGCAGGCGTACGCGAAGGCGAGAGCGGACGTGCGCGAGGCGCGGATGGACACCGACTGGGTGTCGACGGTCCACCCCACGCGCTCGCTCGCCCAGCAGGCCGGGATGGCCTACGAGGAGTACCAGGACTTCGTCTACGACGCCGTGTGCCGCGACTGGGAGGCGCTCGCCGACGAGATGGCGGCGATGAAAGACGCCCTCGACGCCGGCGAGGAGGTCCGGATCGTCACCGAGCGCGACGACGCCCCCGACACCGACGTCTCGATGTCGATCGCGGGCCGGACCGCGGTCAACTCGGCCGCCTCCGTGGCGTACGACTCCCACAACCTCCCGAGCGGCGAGGTGTTCACCGCCCCTTACGACACCGAGGGAGAGGCGTTCTTCGACGTACCGATGACGATCGACGCGACCCGCGTCCGGGACGTGCACCTCGTCTTCGAGGACGGCGAGGTCGTCGACTTCTCGGCCGGCGCCGGCGAGGACGCGCTCGCGAGCGTGCTCGACACCGACCCCGGCGCCCGGCGGCTCGGCGAACTGGGTATCGGGATGAACCGCGGTATCGACCGGTTCACGGACTCGATCCTCTTCGACGAGAAGATGGGCGACACGGTCCACCTCGCGGTGGGACGCGCCTACGACGCCTGCCTGCCCGACGGCGAGTCCGGCAACGACAGCGCGGTCCACGTCGACATGATCAGCGACGTGAGCGAGGACTCGCGGCTGGAGATCGACGGCGAAGTCGTCCAGCGGAACGGCACGTTCCGGTGGGAAGACGGGTTCGAGGACTGATCGAGAGGGCGTCGGCTACCGCCCGTCGAGCAGCCGCACCGGGTGCGCGGGTCGGCGCGTGAGCAGCGCGTCGAGCTGTTCGAGACACGACGTGCCGCTGGCGACGACGGTTCGGTCCGCGGTGTCGTCCGTCGTGAACTGGTCGACGAGCGACTCGCCGACGTCCACGCTGAGCTCGTAGTACTCGGACTTGTAGCCGAAGCTGCCGGCCATCCCGCAACACTCCACGTCGGAGGTCGTCACGTCGAAGCCGGCGTCTTCGAGGACGGCCGTCGTGTACGGCTCTAGGTCGAGCGTGCGCTGCTGACAGTGGCTGTGGTAGGCGACGCGCTCGCCGTCGCCGTCCGGGAGCGCGTCGACGTCCGCGCCGTTCTCCAACAGCCCGTAGACGTACTCCATGATCTCGTAGCTGTGCCCGTCCAGCGCCTCGTAGCTGTCCTCCTCGAGGAGCCGCTCGTACTCCCGGTTGAACATCGCGAGGTCCGAGGGCTCGATGACGACGACGTCGCGGCCGGCGGCGACGGCGGGCGCGAGCGCGTCGTAGACTGCCTCGGCGTTCGACTGCGCGGTCGCCACCATCCCCTGCGAGAGCGGCGCGCGACCGCTCTCGCCGGCGGCCGGGATGTCGACGCGAACGTCGAGCGCTTCGAGGACGCGGACGGCGGCCTTCCCGCGCTCGGTGCGCACGTAGTTCGTGTACGCGTCCGGGTAGAGCGCGACCCGCCGGCGCGCCTCGTCGGGGCCCACGCGCGGCCCGCGCGCTTCGAACCAGTCGACGAGAGATTCGCGCTCGAACCGCGGGAGCTCGCGGCGGCTGTCGACGCCGAGGGTCCGCTCCATCAGCGAGCGGGCCGGACCGGCCTGCGCGACCCAGTTCGAGAGGGGCGCGAACGCCGATCCGAGCTTCGCCAGCGTGTCGAAGTTCCCGAACAGGCGTTTCTGCGGGTCGACGCCGCCGGGCTCTTCGTCGGGGGTGAGCCCCTCGACGAGGAAGTCGAGGTCGCCGTCCTTCCCGCGGTTGATGCGGTCGCGGACGACGGTGTTGATCCACGGGATGTCGATCTTCACCGGACACTGGTTCACACACCGGCTACACCCCGTACAGAGGTCGTTGAACTCGGCGGCGCTGTCCTCCCCGTGGACGCCCGCCTCCCAGCCGGTGGCGATGCCGCCGGAGTACGTCTCGCCGCCGAAGGCGTGCCCGCCGACGTGCTGGAAGTTCGCACAGGAGTTCGCGCACGCCGAACACCGGATGCAGTACAGGGTCTCCCGGAGCTGGTCGTCCTCGCGCATCTCCATGCGGCCGTTGTCGATGAGCACGAGGTGGAAGTCGCGGTCGTCGCCGGGACCGAGTTCCCGGTCGTCGCCGGGACCGCCCTCATCGCCCCCGCCGAAGGTCGGCGAGTCGCCGGGCGGCGTGAAAAGCGAGACGTAAGAGGTGATGTCCTGTCCGGTCCCCGACCGCCCGATGAGCTCCACGAACGGCTGGAGGTCCTCGACGCTCGGGACGACCTTCTCGACGCCGGCGACCGCGACGTGGGTGTCGGTCGCCTGCACGCATTTGCGGGCGTTGCCCTCGCTCGTGACTAAGGCGAGCGTGCCGGTGTCGGCCGTGACGAAGTTCGCGCCCGTCATCCCGACCTCGGCGTCGAGGATCTTCTCGCCGAGGTACTCGCGGGCGAACCGCGTCAGCTCCTCGGCGGTTTCGAGCGGCTCCTCCGGCTCGAACACCTCGTTGAACAGGGCCGCGATCTCCTCGCGGGACTTGTGGATCGCCGGGGCGACGATGTGCGAGGGCGCCTCGTCGGCGATCTGCAGGACGAACTCGGCGAGGTCGGTCTCCCAGACGTTCGCGCCGCTGGCTTCGAGGGCGTCGTTCACCTCGATCTCCTCGCTGGTCATCGACTTCGATTTCACCGCGTTCCGGCCGTCGACGACCTCCGTGATGTATCGGTTCGCGTCGGCCGCGTCGTCGGCGACGTACACGGTACCGCCGTTGTCCTCGATCGCCTCGGTGACCTCGTCGACGAGCTCGGGAAGGCGCTCGATGGCGTCCTCCTTGATGGCGCGGGCCTCGTCTTTGAGAGCCTCGTAGTCGTCGAGGTCCGCGGTGGACTCGTACCGTCCCTCGTTGAACACCCGGGTGTTCTCGTGGACGCTGTCGCCCTCGGTGTCGAGGAGGTGGCGGATGTGTTCGGCCTTCCGCCGACGGTTGTCGGCGCTCATCTACGCGTCCTCCAGGAGAACGACGGTGACGTCTATCGGCCCGTGCGCCCCCTTCACGAGCGCGCCCATGTCCGCGGTGGCGCTCGGTCCGGTCGCGACGATTGCCTGCCCGGTGCCGCCGCGGATGTCCTCGGCGAGGCGGTCGAACGTCGCGTCCATGTCCGGCAGGACGTCGCTGGCGGCGATGACGGCGACGTGTTCGTCGGCGTAGAGGCTCACCGGCTCCTCGCCGTCGGCCCCGCCCTGAATGACCACGGAGCCGTAGTCGGCGATGCCGTATCCGGCGGCGGTGACGCCGGTCGCCGCGGCTTCGAGCTCCGCCACCGTCGGGTCCGTCTCCACGGCGTCCGGCAGCGAGACGTTCTCGAACGGGAGCGGCGCGCCGACCGCCGGAGCGTCGAGGAGCGGGGCAAGCGCCGACTCGAACCGGTCGGCGGTCGTCCGGACGAGGTCGACGTCGATCTCGTCGAGGGACGACTCGAAGGTCGCGATTGGCTCGGCTGACATAAACGGACGTTTATGAAACAGCCTAATGGGTGTTTCCCTCAACACGTGTTGGTGATCGTATACATAATGTATTTTTATTATCGAATCTGCGTCCCGTACGGCGATGTTTGGCAGTTGATATCATTCAAAAAGAAAATTACATATACCTCGTTGTTAGACGACGAAATACGGTCGAGAACTCCAATCATGACTAACGTGCTCACACTGGCGCTCGTCGGCGTCATCCCGATCGGTGTCGCGTTCGTCCTGCTCGCCGGGCTTCGGTGGTCGGCGGCCCGCGCGATGGGGGTCGGGTGGCTGCTCGCCGCGGGTATCGGACTGACGTACTGGAGCATGGAACCCGACTGGCTGCTGGCGTCGGCCGTCTACGGCGTGCTACAGGCTGTCGACATCATTCTCATCGTCTTCGGCGCGATCCTCCTGATGAACTACCTCGAGGGGAGCGGCGCCATCGCCACCATCAGGTGGTACTTCGGGCAGATCGAAGAGGACAGACGCATTCAGGTGCTGCTCATCGGTCTCGGCTTCATGACCATCATCGAGGGGGCGGCGGGGTTCGGCACGCCGGGCGCGCTGGCCGCGCCGCTGTTCATCGGTCTCGGGTTCCCGCCGCTGGCCGCCGCGGTGTTCGGGCTCTTCTTCAACGCCCCGAACCCGCCGTTCGGCGCGGCCGGAACGCCGGTGATCGGCGGGACCGGAGCGGTCATCGAACCGGCGCTGTCGGGCTCGGTGGGCGTCGCCGAGTTCCTCTCGATGGTCTCGGCGTGGTCCGGCGTCGTCACGGGGGTGACGTACGTGTTCTGGGGCCTGCTCGGCGTGTTCTTCCTGGCGTATTGGTTCGGGGACGCCGACGGCGGGCGGAGCGTCGGCGAGGCCGTGCGGAGCACCCTCCCAGTCGCGCCGTTCGCGCTCCTGCTCGGCGCCATCACCGGCGGGACGCAGCTGGTGATCGCGTGGTTCATCGGCCCCGCGCTCCCCGACATCGCCGCCGGGTTCGTGGTGCTCGCGGTCGGCCTCGTGCTCGCGAACAACGACGTCCTCATCCCGAACCGCGAGTGGGACTTCCCCGACGAGTCGACGTGGACCGACACGTGGCTCGGCGGCCTCGACCTCGACGAGATCGCCCGGGACCAGCCGAAAAAGGAGATGTCCGTGCTGTTGGCGTGGACGCCGTACCTCCTCGTCGCGCTCGCGCTCCTCGTCACGCGGTGGCCGGACCTCGCCGTCGCCGGCACCGACGTGCTCGCGTGGATCCAGAGCTTCTCCGTCAGCATCGACTCGATCCTCGGGACGGAGCTCGGGTACACGCTCCAGTACCTCTATCTGCCGGGAACGATGCCGTTCATTCCGATCGCGGTTCTCACCGGGCTCATCCACAAGATGGACACCGGCGAGATGGGGGCGGCGTGGCGGCGCTCGATCGAGCAGGTCGCGCCGGCCGCGCTCACGCTCATCATCGCCGTGTCGATGACGCAGGTGATGATCCAGTCGCAGACGAACACGGCCGGGCTCCTCGGCATGATGGAGGCGCTCAGCCGCGCGCTCGCGATGGGCGCCGGCGGCCTGCTCCCCATGGTCTCTCCGTGGGTCGGCGCCATCGGCTCCTTCATGACCGGGAGCAACACGTCCTCGAACATCCTCTTCAGCGTGCTCCAGTTCAACGCCGCCGAGACGGTCGAACTCTCCCGGACGGTCGTCGTCAGCCTGCAGAACGTCGGCGGCGGCCTCGGGAACATGGTCTCGGTGCTGAACATCGCCGCCATCTGCGGCGTCGTCGGGATCACCGGCCGCGAGGGCGACCTGCTGCGGAAGGCCATCGTTCCGATGACGCTGTTCGCGCTGTTCGCCGGCGTGTTCGGGATGCTGCTGACGTACGTGCTGGTTCCCGGCCTGTTCTGATCGCCGGGGTGGTTTTTTGATTGTTCGGCGCTGGTGGAACGCTTGACTGCAGATACAGCTCGGCTCTCTAGCGATCAGTACAGAGACAGCAATGAGCAATAGCGGGAGTGGGTGAAGTAGATCGGTCGATCCGTTGTTTATAACTGATCGAGCGACGTTGCTGTCGGCTATTTATAAGCGATCGACGACTCCGTAGTGAACACTTCCAAAGCCCCAGCCGCGAGGCCACAGTACGCTCGTTGCGCTCCTCGCTCGCTCCGCTCGCTGCGGTGCTTCCGTCGTCTACTGTGGCCTCGCGGCTGCCCCTTTGAGTCCCGCCCGACCGCCCCGCACCTCACGCCTCCCCAGCCTCGTCGGTCGTCCTCCGCGTTGCTCCGGCCGACCGACTCCCTCGTGCGGGCGGTTCGCGCCCTCCGGGCGCTCACCGGCGCACGCCACCGCCGTGTTCATTTATAAGTGATCGTCGACGTCGCTCACGACTTTTAAATATCCCATCACTACCGCCAATCTGCAAGACCCGCTCTCGATCGCGCACAGCACTTCCGGGCGATCGTGATCGCGTCGAGGCGTCTCACCCGATCTGACGCGGGAGAGACGGGGAAAACGACCGACTCCGTCTCAGCGCAGCGCGTCGAGGTGGAACTCGAAGGCCGCGACGGGCACCTCGAGGTCGTGTTCGGCGAGCACGGCGGGGTGGACCTCGCCGATCACGCCGACCTCGTCGCCGTCGATCACGACGGCGGCGGTTCGACCGTCGATGAAGGAGGGGTGCTCGGTGCGCGGGGTTTCCAACTCCGCGCCGAAGTCGTCGCACACCGCCTGCAGTCGGCCCTTCGCGGCCTCGTAGGAGGCGTCGCGCCGGGCGACCGCGCCGGCGACGTGGCGGCGCTCGGCGACGTTCGTGTTCTCCGCGTCGTCGCGCTCGGCCGCGAAGCCGACCTCCGCCACGTCCTGCGGGTACGCGTTGTGGGTGTTCCGCTCGAGCAGCATGATCAGCGAGGGGACCGCCCACGTGCGGAGCTGGGTGTACTCCTCGCTGTAGGGTTCCGTGATCGCGACGGGGTCGCCGCCGCCGAACGCGTCGCTTCCCGCGTCCAGGTTCATCCGGTCGTAGTTCTCGGTCCCGCTCGTCATGTGGAAGTTGAGCAGGTCCTCGAAGCCGAGCCCGACGAGGCTCGTCCGGACCGCGTCCTCCAGCCGCGAGCGCTCGTGGCGGCCGCCGACCGTCCCCACGTCGGGGTAGCGCGGCTCAAGGTTGTCGAAGCCGTAGGCGCGTCCCACGTCGTCGACCAGATCGAGGGGGTGGAGCACGTCGACGCGGTACGGCGGGACCTCCACCTCGTAGGTCACGTCCCCGTCGAGGGCGTAGGAGGCGTCGAGCCCGGCGCGCTCGAAGCAGTCGACGACCTCCTCGGGCTCGAACTCGACGCCGAGCAAGGTCTCGATGCGGTCGTGGCCCACCGACTTCTCGTCGACGTCGAGGTTCGGGCGGACGAGCTCCGCGCCGTACTCGCTCGGGGCGGTCGCGCCGTCGTCGTAGTTCACCTCGACCTGCTCGATCGTCGCGCCGCGGGCCGACAGCGCGTAGCAGACGATGTTGCACATCCGGTCGATCGTCCACTGGTCGGTGCCGGTGAGCTCGACGAACAGCTCGCGGGAGCCCGTCGTCACCTCGGTCCGCTTCCCGTTGATGACCGGCGGGAACGAGAAGAGGCCGAGCTCGTCGTAGATCGCGGGATAGCGGTTCAGATCCTCGACGAGGTCGGCGTAGGTCTGCCCGGTGGCGTGCTCTTCGAGCACCTCGGTCGGTGTCAGCTCGTCGTTCGCGTCCAGCGGGACGAACGACACCCCGTCGGGGTCGACGCCGCGGTAGGTGATCGACGGCTCCGCGCCCTCCTGTAACGGCGCGCCCTTGACCATCGCGAGGTCGTGGATTCCGATCGCGCCCTTCGCGCGGCCGCGCCCCATCGTCGCGTGGAGCTTTTCTTGTAGTTGGATCAGCGAGTCGAGCGCGCCCTCGTCGAGGTCGACGCCGCGGACCACGGCGCCGGTGACGTACGGGCGCTCGTCGGGGACCGACTCGTCGACCTCGATCGTCCACTCGGGGTCGTTCGTCTCGGGGACGTAGACGCCGCGGTCGTCGCCGTAGTGGTAGCGCAGCGAGCGCGCGACGCCCTCGACGGAGAGCCGGTCGAGCCGGTCGGGCGCGAACTCGAACTGGAGGAGGCCGTCGTCGGTCTCCCCCTCGAACTCCAAGCCGAGGCCGAACAGGTCCTCTTTGAACTCCTCGTCGCTCGTGTCGGTGCGGCCGGTGAGCCCGCGCAGCTCGTCGGTGTCGATGTCGACGACGGGCATCAGTAGCTCACCTCCGCGTCCCGCAGGAACTCGATGTCGGCCAGCGTCCCGTGGAGGTCGCGGATGTCCTCCGCGCCCGTCGTCAGCATCGCGAGCCGTTCGAGGGCGAGCCCCCACGCCATCACGTCGCAGTCGACGCCGAGCGGGCCGGTGACCTCCTCGCGGAACACCCCCGAGTTACCGATCTCGATCTCCTCGCCCGTCTCCGGGTGCTCGCCGAACAGCTCGAAGGAGGGCTCGGTGTACGGGTTGTAGTGGGGCTTGAACCGGATGTCGGTGATCCCGAACTGCCGGTAGAACTCCTCGAAGGTGCCCATCAGGTCGCGCACCGAGAGGTCCTCGGCCATCACCCACCCCTCGATCTGGAAGAACTCCAGCAGGTGCGTCGGGTCGAGCGTGTCGTTGCGGTACACCTTCTCGACGGAGAAGTAGCGCTGCGGGGGCTCGAGCTCCGCGCCCGCGATCCCGGAGAGGTACCGCATCGAGAGCGACGTGGTGTGCCCTCGGAGAGCAATCTCGCGGGCGAACTCCTCGGACCACGGCGAGTGGTAGCCGTCGCCGTCCTCGCCCCACCCGTCGCGGTGGGCCGACTCGACGCGGCGAATCAGCTCTTCGGGGATGTCTTCCATCGGGTCCACGTCGAGCGCGAACCGGTCCCAGTGGGTCCGGGCCGGGTGGTCCTGCGGCATGAACAGGCAGTCGTTGATCCAGAAGTCGCTGTCGGCGTGGGGGCCTTCCATCTCCTGGAATCCCATGCCGACGAGCACGTCCTTCACGCGGTCCGCGGTGCGGCGGAGCACGTGTTTCCGGCCGCCGGAGACCGCCGGCGCGTCGGCCTCGACGTTGTACTCCGAGAACTCCACGTCGCGCCACTCGCCGCTCGCGAGCAGCTCCGGCGTGACCTGTGCGACCGTCTCCGCCGCCTCGACGCCCGTCATCAGCGCGTCGACGCCGTCGTCGGTGAGCGTCACCGATCGGGTGACCGACTCGCCGCGCTCGACGAGCCCGCGCGAGTCCAGCTGGCCGAGGACCGAGTCGTCGACCGCGGGGTCCTCTCCCGCCGCGAGCGCCGAGAGCGCGGCCGCCTCGGAGTCGGCGTCGGGATCGGCGTCGGGATCGACCGTCAGCTCGCCCGAGTCGATCGACCCGAAGCCCTTGCGCGCGAAGTTCGAGAGCGCGATGTCGACCTCGGGGCCGTCGAGGTCGGCCTCGCCGATGACTCGTCCCATCGAGACCGCGGACTCGTCGGCACCGAGCGCGACCCCGGCGCGGTAGAGCCGCGTCTCGGGGAGCCCGTCGTCGACGTACCGCCGCCCCTCGTCGGTGACGGCGAGCGTCTCGGCGGCGGTCTCACCGACGGAGCAGAGCCCCTCGTCGCGGAGATCGAAGGCCGCGCCGGTGACCGTCTCCGGTTTCAGTCCGGTCTCCGCCGCGATCTCGTCTATCGTCCGTTCGTCCGTCGCGCTCGCGGCCTCGAGGACCGCGAGCTGTCGTTCCGGGAGTCGCATTCGAGTTGTCTCTATAGCCGTCTGGCTGGTTGGTAACGGTTCCGGCACGTCGCCGCCGATCCGCGCGGTTTCACCGCTCGGCCGCGGGACGGATCCGCCGCGCGCGACTCACCCGAAAACGAACCCGAACGCGTCGCCGTCGATCCCGCTGGCGATGCCCGACCCGATGCGTTCGAGTGACATGGTACCGAGTGGCTATCGATCGAACAGAGCCGTTTCGCTCGCCGTCAAAATTTCAGTATCGATACGCACGGGGAGGCATTTATATGCACGTCCGACGCCGAAACGGGTATGAGCAGCGCAACGGCGGATTCGCGGGGTCACGGGCGGGTTTCGGAGCACGTCCGCGTCGAACACGGGGGCGCGGGTCCGTCACCGAGCCGGGCCGTCATCGAGGCCGTCGCCGGCGCCGCCGGCATCGACCCGATCGACCTCGGCGACGAGGCGGGGATCGTCCTCTACGATCACGTCGAGCCGGACGCGCTGGACGCGCTCGTGTCCCACGCCGGAACCGACGTCGACGTCTCGCTTTCCGTCGCCGGCTACGAGGTCAGCGTCGACGCGACGGCGGTCGTCGTCGAGCCGACCCGCTGACGGCCCAAATCGACCGATATCGGCGTCTCACGACGCCTCTGCCCCTTCTCGCTCCCGCAACGCCGCGATCCGATCGCCGAGCGGCGGCTGCACCTCGAACCACGTCGACCAGTCGCCGGTCGCCGGTTCGACTCCGCGGATCGCCGCCGCGCGCTCGAACGCGTCGGCGACCCGATCCGCGCCGACCGCGTCCGCGGCGCGGTCGTCGGCCGCGTACTGCACCCGCCGCCCGACCCAGAACGCCGCGAGGCCGACGGCGACGAGCGACGCGAAGCCCGCGTCGAACGGAACCGTCGCGGTGACGATCGCCGCCAACACGCCGACCACCGCGGCGATCGCGATCGCGCGGAACTCGCCGTAGTACGTCTCGACGCGACCGGCCTCGGCCGCGAGCAGGCCGATCGCGATATCGTCGTCAAGATCGTCGAGCACGGCCTCCGAGAGGAACAGCACCCGCCGACGGGGCGGGCCGCGGACCGCGACCTCGACGGGGCCGACGCCCTCGCGCCCGGGTTCCCCTCCGGCTTCGCCGCCGACTTCGCCCTCGCCGCGCCGCTCGATCGCGATCCGGTCCACGTCGAGTCCCGCGGTCTCGCGGAGGGAGTCGAGGCGGCCGCGCTCGGCGTCGGTCGGCTCCCGGAGGTCGCGGAATCGGTCGGCCGCGTACAGGGGGCCGATCTCGACGGCGAGAAACGTCAGGACCGCGACGCCGGCGAGCAGGGCGGCCGTGATCATCGTCCGCGGGTCCGTCCCGGAGCGGTAAAAAGGCGCGATTTCGCGGTCAAGCGTCGAAAAGCGGGCCGCCGCCCGTCAACGGGGAACTCGTCGAGCGAGTTCTCGGACCGCCTTCGCTGCGGCGCTGTCGCGCGCGGCGTTCACGACCGGTCGCTCTTCGGCGACAGAGCGGCCGACGCGCGGATCGGCGGGGACGACCGACGCGGGCGCGCCGAGCGTGTCGGCGATCGCGTCGGTCGGCGGCTCCTCGGTCACTCGGTTGACGGCGCAGCCGACGAGTCCCGCGTCGAGCTCGCGGGCGAGTTCCCGAGTCCGGATCGCGTCCGCCAGCGCGAACGCCCGCGGCGACACGACGAGCAGGCAGGCGTCCGCGACCGCGAGCGGGACCCCTGCGTCCGCCCGTCGGCCCGCGGGACAGTCGAGCACGACGGCGCCGCGCTCCCGTTCGATCGCTGCCACCGCTGATTCGAGCCGCCGGAGGTCGGCCGCCCGCGCGCCGGCGAGCGTCCGGCCGCAGGGGACGATGTCGACCGGGCCGGCGCGCAGCGTCTCGATCGGGTCGGCCTCGCCGGCGAGCACGTCGTGGAGGTCCGGACCGCGGCCGCCGGGCAGGTCCGCCATCCCGAGGTCGGCGTCGACGACGACCGCGTCGAGCGCGGCGGCGACGTTGTACGCGAGCGTCGTCTTCCCGACGCCGCCCTTCCCGCCGGCGACCGCGAGGATCACGCGAGTCGCTCCAGCGCCTCGACCGGCGCGTCGGTCGCCTCCGCGCGCGCCGCCAGCGCCGCCGCGCGCTCGCTCAGTTCGCTGAGCCGCTTCGCGTCTGCGGCGACCCGCTCGTCGAGCCCTGAGAGCGCCGCGACGCCGTCGGCCTCCGCGACCGCCGCCGTCGCGGTCGCCAAGTCGGCGTCGGTCAGCCGCTCCGCCCGATCGATCCGTTCCTCGACCGCGTCCAGTCGCGCCCCGACCGCGTCCGACCACCCCGTCGTCTCTCCCGGCGGGGGCGCAGGGGCGTCTGGGTCGCTGGCCGGTTCATCGCTGTCGACCGCGTCAGCGCCGTTTCCGGCGGCGTGGTCCGAGCGGCTCGACCGACCTTTCGAGTCCGCCTCGCCGGCCCCAGTCGCCTCGCCGAGCCCGGTCGCCTCGCCGGCCCCAGTCGCCTCGCCGAGCCCGGTCGCCTCGCCGGCCCCAGTCGCCTCGCCGAGCCCGGTCGCCCCGCTCGCGATCGCGTCTCTCGGCGGTCGGGAGTCGCCGAGCCGCCGGAGGGCGTCAGCCGTCGCGGACGCGGGTCCGTCGGCCCTCCCACCGGGTCCAGCATCTCCCGACTGCTCCGTCGGATCGACCGCCTCCACCTCGGCGACCTCGACCGGCGGATCGACCGGCGGGGCGCGGGTCGCGAAGCCGAGCGCCCGCCGTTCGCCGGGTCCGAGGCGCAGCGTCACGCCCGACTCGTCCCACCCGGTCTCCGGAAGGCCGCCCCGGCGGGGCGGGAGCACGGGGCCGTCGAGCCGGCTCTCGATCCGAACGCGTCGGGGGACGGCGCCGCCGTTGCGAACGCGACACCGAACCAGCGACACGCCGCCTTCCCGGTCGACGTCCCACGAGAGGTTCATACGCCGGGTGCCGCGGTATCGCTTTTAAATTGCGGGGCGACGAGCGCGTGAGCGCGACGGGAGACCGCTTATTATCCGGGAGGGCGTCCGCCCCGTATGAACGAGCCGGCGGTGTTCGATCGCGTGGTGACCGCGCTCGACGAGCGGAACTACGAGCCGCTGGTTCACGTTCCCGAGGCGCACAGCGACGCGTACGCGGACGTGCTCGACCGCTGTCGCCGCCACGAGATAACGATCCGCGGGCGGTACCCCGACGTGCTCGGGTTCACCGAGTCCGACCGCGTGTTCGCGATCGAAGTGAAGGGCTCGACGAACCTCCTTCGGGGAATCGGACAGGCGCTGACCTACCAGCAGGGCGCGCACGTGTCGTATCTCGCCGGTCACGGCGACGCCGTGCGGCCGCACGCCGACCTGCTCCGTGCGAAGGGTGTCGGCGTCATCGGCGTCGAGGAGGACGGAGCGACCGCGTGGCGCTCGCCGCCGAGCGCGGAGTCGACCGCGGAGGTCGCGGACATCGAGGGGCAGCTGTCGCTCCGGCTCCGCGGGAACGAGTTCGGCGGCGACATCACGACGCTGAGCCTCGCACAGCCCTTGAACTACTTCGCGCCGGTCGTCGCGATCGACCGGTACGGCCCCCTCGCGCGCGACGAGCTCGTGGACGCGATCGCCGACGAGTACGGCTTCGGCGCCGGCGGCGAGACGGTCGCGAGCGCGCGCACCCTCGGACTGGTCTCGACGGGATCGCCTCACGAACTGACCTCGCAGGGAGAGCTGGCCGCGACGGTGCTCCGCGGCTACGGGATCGAGGACCTCGACGACCTCCGGCTGACGAAGGAGGACGTCGCTCGACGCACCGTCGCCGAGGTCCACCCGCCGCTCGCGGTCCTCCTCCGGAACTCCTTCGTCAGACACCCCGAGTTCGGGCTGCTGCTCGACGCGCTCCGCAAGGAGGGGCCGCGCGTACACTTCCTCGATCTCGTCGAGCGGCTCGTCCGCGAGTACCCGAACGTCTTCCTGAGCGCGTTCTGCACGACGCGCGGCGCGGCTCGCGCCCGGGAGCTGATCGAGCGCGGCGAGACCGCCCGGCTCTATCGGGACCGAGGCGTCTGGACCGACGTGATCCGGACTAACGTCCTGTTCAACTTCGTCCAGCAGCTGAAACACGTCGGCGTCCTCGCGCCCGAGACGCGCAGTCACAGCGGCGCGATCGCCGACTACGACCCCGACGCGAAGCCGTGGATCGTCGCGGACGCGGAGTGAGGTCGGTTCGAGAACTCGGCCGCCTGCCGTTCGGCGACACCGGGTGCCCAGTGACGGCTTGGTAGAGCCCCGCCCAGTGCGGTCGCGGCGACGGTTAACCCGAGCGTGCTGAGCGCAGTCATCTGGATGGTGAGTCCGCGCGTCAGTGCAAGCTCCGCGAGCACCGCCTCCGAGTCACCGGGACCGGTCGAAGCCATGCGTTAGTGTCACTCAGTCATTCATTAACGGTACAACTCTGGAGCGTCGCCTCGTCGGAGACCAGATCCTGATCACGTGACGAGAATCAGAACGGTGGAGACGCCGACGAGCGCCACGTGGAACGCGGCGTGTGCGATCATTGCGGTTTCGAGCGACCGTCGCCAGAACAGCCAACCGAGCGCGACGCCGACGATAGCGTTCAAGAGGACCGTTCGGACGATCAGCGGAATCGTTAGCTCGAACGTCGCGGCGAGCGCGGGTAGGTGACCGACGCCGAACGCGACGGCACTCACGGCGATGGCAATCCACATGATCGTCGCCGAGGGCGACTCGGTCGCATTCCCGAGCCTGTTTCGCCCCCACCAGAGGACGTACGCGAGGGGCGCCATGACCCCCCAGCGGAGGAGAATCTCCTCCGTGATACCCCCGTAGAACAGCCGCATCGGAACCGACGCGAAGAGTTCGCTCAGCGCTTCCGTATCCGTTAGGGTCACCCCGGCGGGGAACCCCGCGAACTGTGCGAACGCGACGTCCAA
The DNA here is from genome assembly GCF_000337375.1 of Halorubrum lipolyticum DSM 21995. Taxonomy (GTDB): domain Archaea; phylum Halobacteriota; class Halobacteria; order Halobacteriales; family Haloferacaceae; genus Halorubrum; species Halorubrum lipolyticum. The sequence continues at coordinate 73,731 of NZ_AOJG01000025.1, forward strand.
GACGGCGACGACGGCGAACAGCCCACCGCCGACCGCTGCTGCGAGTGGCAACGAGTCGCGTCGCTCGCCCCATTCCGACGTACCGGTGGCCGCCCAGGCGAACACGTGGGAACTGAGATCGATGCGCGGGGCCGTAACCGCGCCGAGGACGACGAACACGATCAGCAAGAGTGTGGAATTCGCCGCTGCGAGCACTACTAGCGTCGGATACGAGAGCGTCGAAAGTTCGGGAATCTCTCGAAGCGTCGGGACGGAAGCGATGGCGAGAGCGATCACGCCGACCATTCCCAGCGCGAACAACGCGATCACACCGCGTGTGGAGGGCCTCCAGCTCGGGGAAGCAGTCATTACGAGACTTCCTCTCCCGGTTTCAATAAAAGAGTATTGCGCTCGGTGGACGGTGCAGGGCGGGCCGGGTAGAGAGATGCGCGCTTGAATCCGAATTCGAATTTAAGTCCATAGCCGAAGAGGCGGTCAGCGCCGATGTGGCCGCCCCAAATCAGTGCGATGAGGAACGCCGTTCGACCGTCGGCCCAGAAGCCGAGACCGCCGAGAGCCAACGGTAGTGTGTCTGTGTGAATAACGCTGTAGCTCAGTGCGCCTACCCGTGAACCGGGGAGATAGCCGAGCATGGACAGGTCGAGGCCCAGCGCGAGGACGATCAGTAACCAAATTGGTCCGTCAAGGGTGACGTACCCGCCCAATGCGATTCCCAGCGCGGCTAGTCCCTCAACACGCAGGAACGTTTTACTCAACTCCAAGTTCTCGCGCAGCGGCCGCCGAGATCGTGACCCCGGCGTCAGCCGTGGTAACGCGCTCGGTAAGTACGTCATCGAGTATGTCTCGGAGTTCCGCGATGAACGAGCTCGGGCGTTCGACCTGAACGCGCGTTGTCGATTTCCCGGCGTAGTTCAGCCCACGGTGTCGAACGTAGATCCGCACAAACGACCGCCGAACCGACCGAGGTACGTCCCATACGACCGCCGGGAGATGGTCGAGCGTCGTCTTCACGCCGGTCGGGGCGTCCATCGCGACGAGACACCGACCGAGGACCGTTCCGTCGCAGGTAGGCACGACCTCGGGTGCCCGCCCGTCGATGTCGGCGTTTCGGGTCCGCGTCTCGACGCCGACGCGCTCGAAGGCGTCGCGAATCTCCGCGACGTTCACCCGTTTCCCGGGTGTCACCGCGGGGAGGTAACTCTCGGTCGCGATGCTCCCGCCGGCGAGGACGTGCGCGAGTAGCGCGACGAGTGAGGCGGCGGTCTCCCCGTCGGGGTCCGGATCGATCCACCCGCGGTCGATTGCCGCGTTGATTCCCCGAACCGGGTCGGGAACGGCGTCTTTGAGCCACCCACGGACGCGTCCAGCGGGGAGATCGAGCGCGCGCCCGACGCGGACCCGACCGGCGTTCGGGTGCTCGGCGGCGTACTCGCGGACGCGGCGGTAATCGCGGACTTTCTCCCACGGGTCCGGATACACGCGATCGCTGTATGTGCGAGCGAGAGCCGCTGCCGTGGGGACCATACACGTGATTCTGCGACAACAGATTTGAACTCATGCCTCAAATTTTCACACATGATACCCACGCCATTAAGTACATATACCGGATCACCATCCCTCCAAATAGCCAGCGACCCGAAGGACTCGCTCCGGCATCGGTTCCGGATCGGGATCCTCGGCCCCAGCTGGGTTCAATCATGAAACCAAGCAACCCGCTCAAAGGAGAAAATCGCGCCGTCAGTCCCGTAATCGGGGTCATCCTCATGGTCGCGATCACTGTCATTCTGGCCGCCGTCATCGGGACGTTCGTCCTCGGACTCGGCGATCAGTTAGGAGACACCGCGCCGCAGGCGAGTTTTGATGTTACGGACGTGAATTCTTCGAATGGAAACATTACCTTCGCCAAAACTGGCGGCCAGACGATCGATGCCGGTGATCTCACCTTATCGATTGCCGGAGACCGCTACGAAGACGCGTTACCTGATGAAGACTGGCAAAGCGGGGAGGAAAAAGTAGGAAATTACTCCGACACCGATACCTATACCGATGAGGAAACAGTCCGAATCATTCACGATCCGAGTGGCAGCGCGATCTTCGAGGAAACCGTGGATTTTAGCACCTAAAATCCAGTAGGCTGCGATTTGATTATCTGATTCATCGGCAAGAAGATTTTATTTGTGTCCGATATCGCAACCCTAGCACATCGGTGTTGAACTGGTGAATTGTCGCTGGGTCTAATTTGTCACGAGCGTCGCGAATACTCTTTTTGACTGAATCAGTGCGCGAGCGCGACGTCGATTACCACGCTCGTCGACCACTTGGGCGTCTGCGCGTAACCGACGCGATCGACTCGATCCGCGGCAACGAGGGTGAGTAACTGATGAACCGCAACACAAGCAAACTCGGAGGTTCGCCCTCGCTCTCGCGCTCGTCGTCCTGGTCCCCGGGCTCGGCCTCGGTCTTTCCGGCGTCGCGGCACAGTCCGACTCGACGACGCCCGTCGAGACGTGGGCGGCCGACCGCGATCCGATCGAGCGCGACTCTCCCGAGGGTGACGGGCTCAAGTTCGACGCGACCGACGAGAAGGACGGCCGGCCGTGGGACGTGCAGGGCTCGATGACGAACGGCGTCCGCCCAACGTTCAAGTTCTGGGAGGATCAGCACCGGACGCTCGGTCGCGAGGGCGGTGGCTACGTCTTAGTGTGGTACCGAGCCGAGGGACGAGAGATCACGGTCGTGCACGTCTCTCGCTGCGCGCGGCTGATCCTGCGAAAGCGGAGGAGTATCTTAGAATTTGTGGCCGTAGCCACACCCTGAACCGTCAACCGACCCCCCCGTCGGTTCGACGGCGATGTCGAGCTCGTCGACGTGGATCCCGTTCGCTTGGCAGAACACGATCGGCTCGTCCGTGCGCTCGTCGAGCGCCTTCCGCCCGGCGTTCTGCACCGCGTTCGTCGCGGCGCCCACGCCGTTGCGGACGCCTCCACGCGCCGCATGCAGCGCCTCGACGACCTGCTCGGCGACGTGGTGCGACCGGAATGCGACCGAACCACGGCGGGACGTGGCTGCCGCATTCCAGACAGACAGCGGACGGTGTCTCCACGGTATCGCCTGTGGCGGCGTCGAGAGGGAGATCTCGCGCCCGCCACGGAGAAGACCCAGATAGACGCGATTCGCGTCTTCGTGATGTGGTTAGAGGGCATCGACGCCGTCGTCGACGATCTCCACACGAAGGTGCGGTCGCCCGTGTTGCGTGACGTGCAGAACGTCCGCGACGTGATGCTCGAGTCCGATCGTGCCGAAGAGAGTCTCGAGTACCTCTCGAAGTACGAATACGCCTCGCGGCCTCACGTCGTGCTCACGCTGATGTGGCACACGATGATGCGGACCGGCACGGTCCACTCGCTCGACGCCGACGACTGCGATCCGGACGGGCGGTACATCGGCGTCGTCCATCGGCCTGAGACCGGAACGACGATCAAGAATGGATCGGTGGAGAACGGTTGATCGCGTTATCGAACGAGGTGTGTCGGCTGCTCGATGACTGGATAGCGAATCGGCGACCCGATGTCGACGACGAGTTCGGCAGGCGACCACTCGTGTCAACGTCGAAGGGACGCGCGCACCGATCGACGCGTCGGGGGATTGCTACAGGGACACAAGGCCCTGCGTTTCCACTGGAGAGTGCCTCCACGATCGTGATCCAGACGATTGTGACGCGATGGAGTATACCGCCGCATTCGACTGTCCGTCGAGCGTCAGTCCACACGCCCTTCGGCGTGGTGGGATCACTCACCACCTGAACAGCGATGTTTCGAAAGAGGTTGTCAGCGATTGTGCGAACGTGACACCTGGTGTTCTCGACGAACACTACGACCGCCGAAGCCAGCGCGAAAGGATGGAACAGCGACGGGGGTATCCCGACAATATTTAATTTGACGTAGCTGTTATTGCTACACAATTTCAACACAGCAGTATGTCCGAAGACAGTTCACCGCCCGAAAAAACGACCGTCAACATTCGGATGACGGAGATGTTTCTCGCCGATGTCGACGCAACGTGGGAAGACCTCGGGTACAACAGCCGTAGCGAGTTCATCCGCGATGTACTTCGTGACGCGGTGAAACATCCCGAATTCAACCGCGCGGATCTCAAGGCGATCGCTGCAAGCGAAGTCGACGTTAAGGAAGGTCAAACACACTCCAGCGAGGATATCAAAGCAGAGTATGGACGTGAAGATGCGAGTGATCGATGAGCGAGAAATGGGACCGGGAGCTCATTGACTGGTCGAAGCGACAACTCAACGTAAGTGATTGTCTGGAGGCACGAACGCAGTGACTCAACTATCGTGTTCTTCGAAGAACCGCAGAGTAGGCTCTTCCTAATACCACTACACTAGCTAGAAAGATATATCCATACTGGCCTATCTATACATTCCATCCGACTTCTATCATGAGTGAGCAGACGTTTGTATGCGACGAGTGCCAGCGGACACTGCCGCAATGGATGAAGCACGAGGGCCGTACCTGTACGCAGTGCGCTGATAATGCGGATGTTAACTGGGACGAGCCAGCCACATCTGGGGATGCCAATGACACGGCAGACTCGGGCAATCCGGAAGGCGAGGGCACTGTCGGCTCACTCCTTGATACCCCTTCGGAGCAGGAAGCTAACGATACCGCGTCTGACTCGGAGACGGCCACAGGGAGCCACATCGTGGCGCCGATGTGGGACACTACCCTCGATACTGAGGCATTCGAGCGTGCGACCGATCAGACGGCCACCACAACAGACGAGACCGAGACGGCGTCCAACCCTCTCGATAAGAAAATCAACAGTTGGAAGGAACAGCTCCTGGATTTGACGCGACGGAGCAACCTCGTCAATTTCTCGGCAACGAAAACGAAGTCACTTCCGTTCCATCGTGCTGACCCACTCACGGTTGCGAACACGATCTTCGACCGTGACCCCCTCTATATTCGCCGTTCAGCACAAGACGAAGAGGGTGGTTCCCCCGCAGATCCGGCCACGTTAGCCGCCGACGAGGTGGCGTCTATCCGGGCGAACGGCGCGACGGAGAACTCACTCAATAACATTCGCCTGCGGGAGAAACGCTTCCTCCGCGAACGGGGCGTTGACTCGCTTTTCATCGCGTTCGGGACACTCCGATGGTACGACGTCGACCATAGCGACTCGGAGCTCCGTACGCCGCTCTTTCTCGTCCAAGTCACGCTCGACGAAGAGACGAACCGAAACGCCGACCGCCACGACTACGAGATCACAAGCGAAGATGCCGAGATACAGATTAATCCCGCGCTTCGGAAGCTACTGAGCGCGGAACGCGGTATTCACCTCGCGCCGGATGAGGCCTTCTCGCTTGACGAACTGGAAACGGCGTTCGCATACCTTGATGACGTTATCAGCGGATTTGAACGCTGGCGTATCGCGCCCGAAGTAATACTGGGTATCTTCGACTTCTCGAAGTTCGGCCTCTACGCCGACCTCGAAGAAAATCGGGAGGCCATCAAAGACGATCCATTAGTCAAAGCGATTAACGGCAATCCCGACGCGTTGCCCGAGCCCGCTGCCACGCCGAGTGCGGAGGAACTCGACGAACAGGTGTCGCCTGCCGATACGTATCAGGTGCTCGACGCCGATTCGAGCCAGCAAGAGGCTATCGAAGCAGCCAAGCGCGGCGTGAGTTTCGTCCTTCAGGGCCCACCCGGGACGGGCAAGAGTCAGACAATTTCGAACATCATCGCGGAGAAGATGGCCGCCGACGAGACCGTCCTGTTCGTCAGCGAGAAACAGGCCGCACTCGACGTTGTCAAAGACCGCTTAGACGATAATGATCTCGGGCGTTTCTGTTTGGAGGCCCACGGCGAGAAAGCGAGCAAGAAACAGGTGCTCGAAGATCTCGGTCGCGAGCTCAATGCCGATCCACTCCAACACCCGCGTGAACGGGATCGTGTCGTCAACAAACTGGAAACGACGAGACGAACGCTCAATCAGTATAAAGACAAGCTGTTCTACCAACCTGAGGGCCAAGACATAACACCGTATGAAGCGTTTGGGATCGTCTCCAAACGGGATGACTGCCCGCGCATCGATGCCTCGTTTGAACAGCCAACTGAGTACAGTCAATCAGACATCCAGGCGATTGAAGAGCAACTCGCATCGCTGGCAGCCTACGAAGACGAGTTCAACCGTGATGGGAACCATCCCTGGCAGCACGTCGCTATCTCACGCTGGCAGATTGATACCGCCGAGTCAGTCGAGACGACGATCTCGGAGGCTATTACGACGCTTGAGGACCTGAAACGCACACGGGAGGCCGCTGAATCGTTCCTCGACACGTCGCTGTCCTCAATAGCGGACCTGCGTGCGGCTGATGATCTCGTTACGTTACTGGGAGACATGCCGGACGTGGCCCTGACGCCAGAACACCTTGAACGAGACTTCTACGCGCGTGACGATCGTCTTCAGTCCCTCGCCGCGAAGAGCCGTGAACTCACCGAGAAGCGAAGTGACCTCACTGAACACTACGAGGAATCGATCTTTAGTACGGATGCCACCGAACTTCACGGCGAGTTGAGTGGTTACGGTATACTCCGATACGTGAGTCCCTCGTATCGGCGGCTCAAGAAACGCATTCTCTCACACGCAGCTGATGGCTACCGGCCGGGTATCGAGGGACTCCGATCGGACACGAAGGCGTTGATGCGCGTCGATGCCCTCGCGGACGAAGTTGAGGAGTACGATGCGATGACTGACCAGCTTGGTCATCTCTACGATGGGCCGACGACGGATTGGGAGACAGTATTGGACACCCAGACGTGGGTGGCTGCCATCGCAGCCAACGATCTCGTAGACGCAGACGTCCTAGATGAGTTAGTCCTCGAACGCGATGCCGACGAGACAGCTGCGCTTGCGACGCGCCTCGATGGAGTCCTTACTGACTGGGAGACTGCAAGAAACGATCTCGCGGATGTCTTCGATCTCGACGCGGTTTCGATTAACGACGCCGATATCGAAACGGCAGCCATGGGTGCGGTCGAATCCTGGTTTACCACTCGATACGATACTATCGAAGAACTACAGTCGTGGATTCAGTATCAAGACACACGCGACGATGTTCTGGAGAGTCCGGCGGGCGAATTCCTAGAGCGATACCTCGCGGAAGGTCACGCAGCCGAGACGCTCATCGATACCTTCAAGCGGAACTTCTACACGGAGTGGCTCAACGAGGTGTACTCTCAGACCGGTTTCGACTCGTTCAGTGCGACGGAGTACAACGATTTACTCGAAGAGTTCCGGCATCTCGACCAACAGCAGCGCGAGTACGCAAAAGCCGAGATTCAACATCGCGTCACGAATCGACGCCCGCAAACGGAACTCAAGCATGCGAGTAGCTCCGAACAGGTAACGCTGCGTCGCGAAGTCCAGAAGAGTCGCAAGCACATGCCGCTACGCGAACTCTTCGATGAGGTGTCGACGCTCGTCACGACACTCAAGCCCTGTTTCATGATGAGCCCCCTCTCGGTTGCCCAGTACGTGCGACATGGTTCGATTGAATTCGATACGGTCATCTTCGACGAGGCGTCACAAATCATGCCACAGGACGCCATTAGCAGTGTTATTCGCGGTGAGCAGGTAATCATCGCGGGCGACAGCAAACAGCTCCCCCCGACATCGTTCTTCCAAGCGGATGTCGAAACCGCCCGTGGTGTGCGCGAGGACCTCGAGAGCATTTTGGATGAGGCCTCAACGGTTCTTCCCGAGAAGCGGTTGCTCTGGCACTACCGCAGCCGGACGAACGAGCTTATCGAGTTCTCCAACGCGAAATACTACAACGGCGCACTTCGGACGTTCCCGGATAACAACGCCGACGACGCGATGGGTGTTGACTTCGTCTACGTCGAGGATGGTCTCTACGATCGAGGTGGCTCGAGCACGAACCAACCGGAGGCGGACCGCGTCCTCGAATTGGTACGTGAGCATCTTCAGGAACGGCCCAATAAGAGCCTCGGTGTCGTTGCGTTCAGTTCTGCACAAGCACAGGCCATTCGAGATACTATCGAGGAAGCGCGTGGCCAAGACCCCGAGTTGGATGCGTTCGTCTCGGAGGATGACGCCCTCGAGGGCTTCTTCGTGAAACCACTGGAGAACGTCCAGGGAGACGAGCGGGACGCGCTCATCTTCAGCGTCGGCTACGGACCGGATGAGGCCGGCAAGATCTCGATGAACTTCGGCCCGCTCAATCAGACGGGCGGCGCACGCCGACTGAACGTAGCCGTGACGCGTGCCAAAGAGCACATCCAAGTGGTCTCCTCGCTTCAGCCGGGCGATATCGACCTCCAGCGCACGGATAAAGGCGGTGTTGAGGACTTCAAACACTATCTCGAGTACGCAAAGCACGGTGACGACGCACTGACTCGCTCGGACTCAGAGACACAGTTCCTCCAGTTCGACTCCGAGTTCGAAGAGGCCGTCTACACAGCACTGGAGAATCGCGGCTTAGATGTCTCGACACAGGTCCAAAGCTCCGGATACAGCATTGACCTCGCAATCAGGCATCCGGACAAACCGGGCAAGTACGTCCTCGGTATCGAGTGTGACGGCGCCGCCTACCATTCCTCGAAAACTGCCCGTGACAGAGACCGGACGCGCCAGGCCGTGCTAGAGGATCTCGGATGGACGATTCACCGCATCTGGTCGCCTGATTGGGCCTCGAACAAGGGCCGCGAAATCGAAGCCATCGAATCGAAGGTCGAGAAACTCATCGCGGATAGTCCCGTCGCTGATGGTGGCGTCTCGACGGAGGTAGCGGAGGTCACTGTCGATGCCATCCCAAAAGACGAACGAAGTGGTATCCAAGAATACACCACTGACTGGCAGGAACCACAGGTTACGACACGCCGTGACAAGTCCTTCGACGAGGTGTCGACGCGGCGCGTTGCGTCGACGCTTGTGAACGTCGTCGACGAATTCGGGCCTGAAAAACGAGATACCATATTCCGAGCCGTCATTAGTCGGTGGAATATCACCCGTCTCGGGAAGAATATCCGCCAGTCACTCAACAAGACAGCGCGCAAGCAAAACCGACGGGATGCGGTGTGTCTTCACGACGGCTTTATCTGGCCCGGTGAGCGCCCCAACACGATTACACTCCGAACTAACACTGGGACTGCGAGTCGGTCTGCTGATGAGATTCCCCTCGAAGAGCTCGCACGGGCAGGCCATCTGATACTCGACGCAGGTACCCGGATGACACGCGAGGATCTCGTACTCGAGATCGCACGTCTCTACGGCTATCAGCGTACTGGCTCCAAGATTAGGGCACATATCAACGATGCCGTCGACATTCTGATCTCCGAGGACTGTGCGAAACTCGGTGCGTCCGGCGAGACAATCGAATTTATCGATGTTGACGCGGACCGTATTCTGCTTAACCGAATTTACGGCTAAGTTGTACCGGCATTGTTTCGCTAACCCAAAATCTCGTTTATAGCCAAGGGACTCTGTTGAACCCCTACAAATTCGCCACCATCTATGAAATGTGAGATCACCCAGAAATAACAATTTATTGTTATATTTTCCCAAATGAGGCAAACAACTTATAAAATCGTTTCGTGATTTGAGACGAAAGGTAGTATTTCCAACAGACTTGCCGCCGCATATGTCTGGTCTCGGATCTATTCTAATTTTGCGTTGGTTGAATCCTCAGTCGATGATATCTCTAGATATGATATTCCAGAATATAATTATTCAGAATATTTTTATCTCACACCCGCTAACTCAGCGCCATGACAGACTTCGTGAACCGCTCGGAGGAGTTAGATCGGCTTCACAGCCTTTTCGACTCGGGGAACGCGGATCTCGCTGTCGTGTACGGGCGGCGACGGCTGGGAAAGACGAGACTCGTCAAGAAGGCGCTTGAGAGCCGAGAGAACGCGGTCTTCTATCAAGCACGACAGAAGACGCGGGAGCTCCAACTGGAACAGTTCGTCGAGGCTGCGGCTGACACAGTTCCTGGTATCGAAGATATTCGTCCCGATTGGGAGCGGCTGTTCAGGTATCTGGCCGACCAGAACGCGATCGTCGTCCTCGACGAGTTTCCGTACCTGATCGAACAGGATGAGAGTCTTCCGTCAGTGTTACAGGCGTTGTTCGACCACGAGTTCGACGAGTCGGAGACGACCTTCGTTCTGGTCGGATCGTCGATCAGCATGATGGAGGAAGCGACCCTGCTCGGAGACAGCCCGTTATATGGGCGAACGTCCCTCACACTCGATATCCGTGAACTCTCGTTCGACGCCGTGACGGAGTTTCTACCAGACGATGCGACGGCGGACGAGGTCGTTCGCGCGTGGAGCGTGTTCGGTGGCGTTCCCTACTACCTCGAGGAACTCGACGCCGATCGGTCGCTCGGCGAGAACATCCAGCAGACGGTGCTGACTCGTCACGGGTCACTCCGCAACGAGCCGGAGCACGTCCTCCGGATGGAATTGACGGAGCCGACGCGCTACTTCTCGATCCTCGAAGCGATCGCCGGCGGGGCGACCGGCCGCAACGAGATCGCCGGCGTGACCGGTATCGACTACAACCAACTATCGACGTATTTGGACCGTCTTTCTCGGCTTCGGCTCATCGAGCGGCATGTTCCAGTGACTGAGAAACCCGAACGGTCCAAGCGAAGCCAGTACCGGCTGCGTGACCCCTTGTTCCGGTTCTGGTTCCGGTTCCTGTACGGGAGTTCGGATCGCTACGATCAGTTCGGCGACGGGACCTACGAACGACTCGTCGAACCGGACATGGCCGACTTCGTCGCTCCCGCGTTCGAGCAACTGTGCTGTGAGTCCCTGTGGACGCTGTACGACGAGACGCCGATCGTCGATGTCGGGCAGTGGTGGTATCAGGACCACGAGATCGACGTCGTCGGACTCACTGACGAAAACACACTCGTCGTGGGCGAGTGTAAGTATCAAGAATCGCCGCTCGACTACAGCGCGCTGGCATCGCTGGAGACACACGTTGAGGAACTCCGATGGCAGCCGTCGGGCGGTGGCAAGCGGACCGTCGAATACGCGCTGTTCTCTCGGAGCGGGTTTACTGACAGCATCCGCGAAGCTGCCGCCGATCGCGACGATGTACGTCTTTACACGATCGACGACATCGTCGCCGCGCTCGGAGAGTAGTTACTCTCCAAACGCCATCTCAACAAGACTAATCAAGTACCGAGAGAGACTGCTACTCCAACGAGACAGTTTTTTGCTAATACCGAGGAGATCTATGCTAAATGGTGGAGCCGATCTTAAAATGGGCAGGTGGGAAGCGCCAGCTTCTCTCAGAGATCACGGCGCTGTTTCCGATCTCATATGAGGCGTATCACGAACCGTTCGTAGGAGGTGGCGCTGTGTTTTTTCATCAGGATCCTGACGATGGGACAGTAAACGATCTGAACACGCGGTTAACAACGTTTTATGAGATCGTTCGAGACCAACCGGACGCCCTCATTGCCGAGAACAAGACACACGAGCATACGGAGGAATACTACTACGACGCTCGTTCGGAGTTCAATACGCTCCTTACCCAGTCGACTCTAACACAGGACGAGAGGATCCGAGAGGCGAGCTTACTATTATACTTGAATCGGACGTGTTTCAACGGATTGTACCGGGAGAACAGTGACGGCGAATTCAACGTCTCTTTCGGACGCTATTCAAATCCAGATTGGGTACAAGAGCAGCGGATTCGGAAGGCATCACGTGTCCTCCAAGACACAGTAGTTTTTAATACGGATTTCAGCTACGTCGTCGATGAGGCTTCCAGCGGCGATCTTGTGTATTTTGATCCGCCGTACGAACCGGTATCGAAAACCGCGGATTTCAATTCATATCAGGCGGCTGGATTCGATCGAGAGGACCAACGGCGGCTTCGTGATACCATCATAGAACTCACAGAGATGGGTGTATCTGTGATCCTCTCTAATTCGCCGCCGGTCACGGAATTATACAAAGACTACGACGTATTCTCGATCAGCTACGTAGACGCCACTCGTGCCATAAATAGCGATGCTAGCAGCCGCGGGGAAGTCTCGGAAGTACTCATTACAAACGTTCCACCAGATGAGCAACGGCGAAAGACCCTCTCCGACTTTACTGAATGAGTCGTCGAAAATCCCTCAGCGTGGCGTCGAGGCTAGAACGTATTGTTGCTGGGCTCCTCGGCCGCTCGTAGTGATTTCTGGAAGGCGAACAAGCCACTGTCCGACGGTTCGGGCACGTCGACGAGTGGTTGAGTCCGAGAGATCTGTTTCGGCAGCGAGGATCTCCGTAATATCACTTCGGGAGAGAGTACCGTCTACTTCCAGCTGAGCGTATACGCGGGAGATGATCTCGACATCACGGATCTGTTGTGTGAGAAGATCATCTGCGGATTCTCGATTGCCACGATCGAGGTACGTGAGGTATTCCTCACCGAGGCGAGTGAGTCCCCAACGGCGGATCGTGTGGTTGTCGACTTCGACCTCCTGTTCTTTGTGGAGAAACTGGAGAAGCCACGCGGCAATACCGTAATAATCCGCTTGCCTCGGATCAAACGTGTCCGTATCTGTCTGTCTTCGGACGTAGTCTGCGATATTGGGTTTAGTGTCGGAACCCACTCCAACCGCTTGGATAACAGTGCGTATCACCTCAAAATTGTCCGCCTGTGGTACTTCTAGTGACGGAATCGTGTCGGTGCGCTCCGGCTTCTCGAACGCGCTCCAGAACGTGGGATCGAGTTCGTATGACTCGTCGTCTGTAACGACGCCGATACTGCTCTCGATCATGATGTCCGTGAGCCGGTCACCGTCGATCAACCGAATGAAATCTTGGTTTGCGCTTGTCTCGGCGCCAGACGTGAACGAGGATGTCGTGATCACCGTTCCGATGTGATACTGTTGCTCTGAGAGTGCGCCTTTAAATCCGCGGAGGGTGCGGGCTCCGACTGTGTTTCCAGAAGCATATTGTTTCGCTTGAATGCCAAGCCGCGCGTGGAACAGTTCTCGATCGATGACCGCGTGAATATCAATTCCACCATCGCCACGGAATGGCGTTAGCTCAAGTTCACGAGTTGGCTCCGCACGCTCGATCACCATTTTACAGAGCTGTTCAAACTGCTCGTGGTCAATCTGTAACCCCTTATCAAGCAGTTCCTCTTTTGTCGTCGATACTCTCATTCAGGATCGAAGTTCTCATCGCTGAATAAAAATCCTCTCGCCAAAGCGACCAGTATGTTACAGCGGCTGGATCAATCTTTGGTTGAGAAATCTAGCTCCGAATACTCGTACGCGTAGCACTTGATCCCGTTCTCCTCACAGTGCGTCGCAAGCTCTCCCGGCGATACATCCTCCTCCTCGAAATCACCCAAGAACGCGACTGTCACGTTGTCATAGCCACGGTCCTCAGAGCCTTCGACCACGACGGCCGTGTTCGGATCGCTGTGGCTGGTCTTGATTACCTGGTCCCCCGGCACATATGGGTTCTCCGCGAACGCGAGGTTCTCGTGTTTGTACGTCCAGAGCTTGATGTCCTGGTCGTCACAGTACGACGCGAGGATCGCGGGGTGATAATCGCGCCACGCACCTGGTCCCTCGTCGAGCGAACTCGGGAACGCGACCCGTACCGCCTCTCCGTCCATTTCGTGTCCGAACGCCCCGGTGTTCTGCTCCGGCGGTAACACTTCGACGACGATCCCCACCGACGGCTCCGCGTCGCCGGCCTTCACCACTCGATCCCCCGGTGAGAACGGATTCTCCGGCTTCTGATTCATGTGGGCGGTGTTAGGCCCGAGATCGATCAGTTCGTTCATCGGTCGTGCCGCGAGGTGGTCGAGCTTCTCCGGAGAATCGCCCGAGAAGGCCGCCTCGGTTTCGACCTTCGACTTTAGGGTCTCGAGGCGCTCCCACCCGAGTAGCATCAGACTGTCCTCGTTGTCCCGGTGCCAGACCATCACCACGATGTCATCGTCGGGGTCCCGTTCGACCAGCGACTCGGGAAGAAAGGCAGAGACGTCCCGTGAGGACTTCACGTCGACCGTGTAGCCGAACACCTCGAAGTCGTGTCCGGAGAAGCTCTCGGGGTTACACCGCCGGATCGCCTCCTCGTTTTCCCACTCCCACATCTCGACGGGGAGGTACTCGCGACAGAACTGCTCAAACGCGAGCTCGCCGAGGTTACCGATCCGCTTGACGTCCAGGTCGTCGGCTCCCTGAATGACTGCCTGGTGGTGGGCTCGCTCGTGATCGATCTCGTCCGGGGTGAACCGATACATTACCTGAGTCTCAGACACCGTATAGAAATATCTTCAGAGTGAAATATCAAATCAAGGAACTAGAGAGGGCAGCATCCGGCGCGAACTGGTTTGACGGGTCGCGGCGGACGACCGAGATGCGAACCGAGAGGTCTACGACGCCCTCGAAGACGAGTAGCCGGCGCTGTTACGGGTTCACGGGTCCAACTGTTGCTACCCGTCGGGGAGAGCGATACGGCGCGACGGGATCCACGCGAGCAAACGCAGTGAGCGAGCGTGGGGCCAGTCGCGCCCGTGAGTGAGCGAAGCGAAGCGAACGGGCGCGACGGGATTTGAACCCGCGGCATCTTGGTCCGGAACCAAGTGCTCTGTCCGCTGAGCTACGCGCCCTCACGACCGGATATCCGCGGCGAGCGTTTAACGCTTCTGACTGCGGCCGTCCGGACCGGTCCGTGGTGAGGTGTCGCTGGCGTCGGCGACGGGTTCGCTCCGCCGAGACGCCGCCGCGAGCGCCGGGCTCCACTCGAAACGGTCTCCATCGGCGTCGTCGACGGTCCCCCCATCGGTACGCGCGTCCTCGGCCGAGCGGTCGACGCCGTCGGGGGGTCCGCGGTCGCTTCCGCTCTCGCTCCCGGACTCGACCCCGCCGAGCGCCCGGCCGATCCACAGCAGGTCGGGGCGACGCTCGACGACGGCGGCCCAGGCGACGAGCGCCGGCGGCAACACCACCAGTGAGGCGAGGTACGCGAGCGAGATGCTCGCGGCGGTCAGGAGGCCGAACTGGCCGAGGATCGGGGTGATCGCGAGCACGAGGACGCCCGTGCCGAGCGCGGTGGTCGCCATCGTGCCGGTGAGCGCGCCGCCGGTGCCTCGGAGGGTGGTCTCGATCGCGGCGTCGGCGTCGCCGAGCGCGACGTACTCGTCGTGGAAGCGGTGGGCGACGTGGACCGTGTAGTCGACGCCGAGCCCGATGGTGATCGAGAGGATCGTCGCCGTGAGCGCGTTGAAGGGGATCCCGGCCAGCCGCATCGTCGCCGTGAGCGCCGCGACGGTGACGGCCACGGGGAGGAGCGTGACGAGCCCGAGCGCCGGGCTCCCGAGGAACAGCCGGAACAGGACGATGAGCAGCAGCGCCGAGAGGCCCAAGGCGGCCGACAGCGAGACGATCGCCGAGTCGAAGATCGTTTCGCTCACGGCTTGGAAGACGACGATCTGGCCGGTCGCGGTGGCGTCCCCGCGGTAGCGGTCGGCCACCGCGCGGGCGTCGGCGGTGATTTCGGCGTCGGCGGCGTCGGACTCCACGTCGTACACCACGCGCGTGGACCGGTCGTCGTCCGCGAGGTACTCGCCGGTGAAGTCTGCGTAGCCCGAGTCCCGCAGCTCGCCGTAGATCCGGTCGAGGTTCCGATTCGGGGGGCCGTCGTCGAGCGCCGACTCGTCGACGAGCCGTTCGAACTCGGGGTTCTCGTCGGCGTAGCCGTCGATCGCGTCGGTCACGCCGGTGGCGCTGGCGCGCCCGTCCGTCTCGACGAACGTGTCCGGGGGGTCGCGCTCGGCGCGGTCGAGGCCCCGGAGGGCGGCGTCGCCGGTCATCCGCCGCTCGACGTAGACGGTCACGGTGTCGTCCTCGCTCGTGGCGAAGTTGTCGGAGAGGAAGTCGATCGTCTCGGTCGCGGTGTACTCGCCGGGCTGCATCGGACCGGGGAAGTAGTCGACGTAGCCTGGCTGCTCGCTCGGCGGCAGGAAGTCGTCGTCGTCGAACGTGGTGTCGACGCCCGCGCCGTACCCGGCCGCGCCGGCGGTCAGGAGGAGGACGACGACGAGGAAGACGGCGGGCGCGGGCCGGGAGATCGCGGACAGCGACGGGAGCAGCCGCCCGAGCGCGGAGTCCTCGGAGCCGAGCGGGCGAGAGCCGAACTCGGGGAGCGACCGCTCGGCGCGCCAGCGGTCGACGAGCAGCTTCGCCGCCGGCAGGAAGCCGACGAAGATGACGAGGGTGAAACAGATGCCGATGCCGGCGACGAGCCCGAACTCCTGGAGCGGGTCGAGCGAGCTGGTCAGGTTCGCGAGGAAGCCGATGATCGTCGTCCCCGCGATGATCGAGTACGCGACCGTCAGCTGGCCGAGCGCGTCGCGCATCGCGGTCGTCGGTTCGGCCCCCTCTGCGCGCTCCTCGCGGTAGCGGTTCACCGTGTGGATCCCGAAGTCGATCCCGATCGCGAGCAGGAGGACGGGCACCGCGATCAGCACGTCGGAGAAGGCGATGCCGGCGTAGCCGGTGAACCCGAACGTCCAGACCACGGTCATCAGCAGCGCGACGCCGCCGAGCACGAAGTCGAACGGGTCCCGGTACGCGTACGCCAACAGCCCCAGGATGACGGCGAGCGCCGCGGGAACGACGATCGCCAGCGAGTCGAAGATCACCTGCGCGAACTCGTTGTCGACGATGCCGCCGCCGAAGACCGTGACGTCGCCCGGGGCGCGCTCGGCGACCTCGCGCGCCTCCAGCTGGAGCGACTGGGTATCGGCCGACGCGGGGAACGAGTGCGTGACGACGCCGAGCGCCGCGGAGGCGGTCTGTGACTCGCTGTTGTAGTCGTCGGAGAGCAGCGTGGCGAACCCGGGGTCCTCGGCGGCCGCGTCGACCGCGTCGTCGATTTCGCCCGTGCTCGCGCGCTCGACCGCGTCGCGGGCGTCGCCGGCGGTCTCCGCGTCCTCGTCGAGTTCGGCCGCCACGTCCATCGCCGCGGCGGACACCTCGGTGACGCGGAGGTCGTCTCTGTCTTCCAGCCGCTCGGCCGTCTCCAACATCGCGAGCAGCCCGCGTCGGTCGAGGACGTTTCCGTCCCGCTGAATCAGCTGCGTCGTCGGCTCGTCGCCGCCGAACGCGGGCTCGAACTGCTCGTTCACTCGGTCGAGGGCGTCGGCCTCGTCGATCCCCTCGGTGAACTGGTCGCTGCCCGCCTCGGACTCGAGGAGGGCCATCCCGGGCGCGAACAGCACCGTGACGAGCAGGCAGGCGACGACGACCCGCTTCGGTCGGTCGACGACCCGGTCGGTTATCGCCCGGAAGACGCGCTCTGCGCCCGGCATCTACCGGTTTCCGCCGAACCGGTCGCGGGCGCGCTGGCGGAGCCGCGAGAGCGCCCGGCTCACCCGGCCGCGCTTCCAGACCGCCGCGGCGCCGAGCGCGAGGGCGCTCAGCAGGGCGACGATCCCGACCGGCGACCGGAGCACGCTGCCGCCGTCGTCGGTCGCGACCTCGACGGGGAGCCGGTAGGTGTCCGAGAGCTGCTCGTCGCCGTCGGCGTCGTCGTACCGGAAGTCCATCGCGGCGGAGTAGGTCTTCGGCGCGGCCCCGCCGTCCGCGCTCACCTCGAAGCGCAGGGTCGTCTCCTCGCCCGGGTCCAGCGAGGTGACGAACGCCTCGTCGTCGTCCGAGCTGATGGGCTCGTCGACGAACAGCTTCGCCTGCACGTCCGAGACCGGCTCGGAGCCGGTGTTGCGGACGACCACGTCGTACCGAGCGGTCTCGCCCGGCGCGACCCCGGCAGTGCGGCCGGCGTCGGTCGCGTTGCCGTCGCTGGGGCTCGCGTTGCCGTCATCGCCGGTCTCGTTGCCGCCCTCGCTGCCGTCGTCGCTGCTCAGTTCGACCGGCGAGACGGCGAACGTCTCCTGTTCCGGGCGCACGTCGACGACGGCGTCGTACGCGTTGGAGACGATCACGTCGTCGTCGAGCCCGCGGTAGCGCACGGCGAGGTTGAGCGTCCGGTTGCCGGGGTTCGCGTCGGATCGGATCCCGGCGTCGAACGTCGCCGTCGCGGTCTCGCCGACCGCGAGGTCGCCGACGGTCACCCGCGTCTCGCGGGGGACGACGTTCTCGTCGGCCGGGATCGTGTCCGCCGCGACTCCCTCCGGCGCCGGCGCCTCGTTGTCGAACGCGACGACGGCGTTCTCCACCGCACGCGGGCCGTCGTTGCGGACTTCGACCGCGAACGAGCCGTCCTTGCCGACCTCCAGCGAGCTCTCGAGACCGGTCACGTCGAACGCCTGCCGCGAGAGCGGCGTCACGCCGGTCCGGACGGTCCGGGCGGCCGCGTCGGCGCGCTCGGCGTCCCGGTATTCCACGTCGAACTCCAGCGTCGAGGCCCGCGGCGTCGCCTCGGCCGCGGCGTCGAACCGGTAGGTGAACGTGCGGTTCTCTCCGGGCGCCCAGTCGTCGACGTACGTCTCGGTGGTGCCGGCCTCGGTGGTGAAGGTGAGGTCGGGGTCGACCGGCGTCGCCGCCACCGACGCCTCGCGGGCGGTCTCGTTCTGAACGTTCCGCATCGTCACGTTAACGGCGCCGGTGTCGCCGGCCTGCACCGCGCCGTCGACGGCGGTGACCGCGAACTGCGCGCGGTCGGTTATCTCGACGTCGACGAAGACGGTCTCGGTCTCGACGCGCTCGTCGCGGAGGGTCGCGCCGTTGTCGTCCTCCGCGTTGTACACGTTCCGGTACTCCAGTCGGATCGGGACCTGGTACACGCCGGGCTCCGCGTCCTCGTCGGGGACGACGGTGAAGTCGATCGGACCGGTGACGCCCCGGGGCACGTCGCCGACCGTCTGTTCGCCGGTGCGCACGTCGAAGGGCACGTCGCGGTCGGTCTCGTCGCCGGAGAGGACCCGCGCGGTGGTCTCGTGGGCGGTCACCACCTCGCTCTCGAGGTCGTCGAACCCCTCCTCGCTCACGTCGCCGCGGTTGTTCAGGCTCACCTGCAGCGTCGACTCCTCGCCGGGGACGAACGCCGTCTCGGGCGCGAACGCCTCGATGTCGGGGTCGCCGCTGACCGTGTCGTTGGCGGCGACCAGCGCGGTGCCGGCCGTCAGCAGACAACAGACCAGCGCGACGACCGCCACCCTCCGGATGCGACTCATATCAGTTGTCCGCGGTAGGCCGCGCCGACGTAATACCCTTCGGGAACCGATAGAAACATTATATCAGTTTCCAGTAATTTATTTAACGCCGATCTGTGGCCGAATACCGGTATGAGGCGCCGAAATTCGCGTTTATCTCGAGATCCGGTGTTCGTATCTCGAAACCGACTCTCGTTTCAGCGCCACTCATTTATATACTCTCGGCGTAGGTCGTCGCATGGAGTCGCTTCGCGACCTGGGGCTGTCGAGCTACGAGGAGCGGGCGTACCGCGGACTGCTCGGGCTCGGCACCGGGACCGCCGCCGACGCGGCCGCCGAGAGCGACGTGCCGAAGGGGCGCATCTACGACGCGCTCGGCGGACTGGAGTCCCGCGGGCTCGTCCGCGTCCAGAGCGACCGCGAGCCGAAGCGGTACGCGCCCGTCGAGCCCGCGGTCGCCGTCGACCGGCTCGTCGAGACCAAACGGCGGGAGCTGGAGCGCCGGATCGAGACGTACGAGTCGGGGAGGGACGAGCTGGTCGACCAGCTGGCCGACGCGGAGACGGCCGACGACCGGTTCTGGACCGCCGCCGTCGGCGCCGACGACTCGCTCGACCTGCTCTTCGAGCGGGTCGACGCCGCGGCGGAGTCGATCGTCGTCGTCGCCACCGAGGTCTCCTCGCAGTTCGAGGTGGACCGCGAGGGACCGGTCCTCCTCGACCGGCTGCTGTCGGCGATCCGCCGCGGCGTCGACGTCTCCGTGCTGCTGTCGCCGGCGATGTTCGAGGACGCGCTGACCGCGATCGACGAGGACCGTGCGGTGCTCGCGATGGCGCAGGGCGCGTTCACGCTCCGCGTCACCGACGACGTGTACGGGAACTTTTACCTCATCGACGGCGAGGAGGTGTGTCTGGAGGTGTCCGACCCGCTCGCGCCCGACCGCCTCTTCGGCATGCTCGACCTGCGCGACCGGGGGTTCGCGACCCGCGTGAGCGACGGGTTCGCCGACGCGTGGGAGGCGGCCCTGGTCGTCGAGGATATTTAAGCGTCGGAACGGATGACTCTCCGTGACGATGACAGGAGATCGCCCGCAGTCGCCGGAATTCGCCGTCGATTATCTCCGCCGATAATTTGGGGGCGCACCTTTATTCGATCGCGTTCGAAGGGGCGACAGAGCTAGCGTGACCCTTCGCCCGACCGACCGCCCGGCGGCCGCAACACCCGACACCCGCGACGGTGACCGCCGGGAGTCGGGCGATCCGCCGGCCGACGGCTCCGTTCGCGATCCGACGGTCCCGGAGGGCGAGACCGACGCCGACGAGGGGGCCGGTCCCGTCGCGTCGCCCGTCGCCGGCGCCGACCGGTTCGTCGCGGCCGTCGCGGTCGACGGCGAGGTGCTGTTCGCCGGCCCCTCGGTGCCCGCGGTGCTCGGGGTCGAGCGGGCGGCGCTCGTCGGCGAGAACCTGCTGGACCGCGTTCACCCGAACGACCGCGAGCCAGTCTCCGACGCGCTCTCCGCGGTCGCGACCGACCGCGTCGTCACCCACCGGATCCGCCGCGCGAACGGCGGGTTCGTCTGGGTCGAGTCCGTCGTCGACGAGGAGTTGGCCCCCGAGTTCGGCGGCCGCGTCGTCACCGCGCGCCGCGTCGACTCCGAGGCGACCTTCCCGGAGCGGTTCCGGGAGTTCCTCGAGTACGGCACGGACCTCGTCACCGTCGTCGACGCCGACGGCCGGGTCCGGTACGAGAGCCCGTCGGTCGAGGAGGTGCTCGGCTACGAGCGGGGGTCGACCGTGGGGCGCTCGCCGCTCGGCTACGTCCACCCCGACGACCGCGAGCGCGTGACCGAGCGGTTCTACCGCGCGCTCAACGACCCCGACGCGACGCCCACGATGGAGTACCGCTACCGCACCGCCGACGGCGACTGGGTCTGGTTAGAGTCGCGGACCCGGTCGCTGCCGGCCGACACCGCGGTCGGCCGCCTGCTCATCAACTCCCGTGACGTGAGCGAGCGGAAGGCGCGCGAGCGCCGGCTCACCGACCGCAACGAGCGGCTCGACCGCTTCGCCAGCATCGTCTCTCACGACCTCCGGAACCCGCTGTCCGTGATCCGGGCGTCGATGGAGATGGCGAAGCTGAAAGGCGACACCGAGCCCCTCGAGCGCGGCGAGCGCGCCGCCGACCGGATCGACCAGCTGGTCTCGGAGCTGCTGACGCTCGCCAGGCAGGGCTCCGGGATCGACGAGCCGACCGAGTTCGCGCTCGGCGGCGTCGCCCGCGAGGCGTGGGAGACCGCCGGGAGCGCGGACGCGACCCTCGTCGTCGGCGCGGACGCCCGAGTGCGCGGCGACCGCGGCCGCCTGCGACAGGTGTTCGAGAACCTGTACCGGAACGCGACGGAGCACGCCGCGTCGGACGCCGGCGCCGACAGCGGTCCGACCGGTGCCGACGCGGCGGCCCCGTCGACCGACGGCGGCGAGGACGACCCACTCACCGTCGTCGTGACCGCGACAGACGGGGGGTTCCTCGTCGCCGACGACGGACCGGGGATCGACCCGACGCACCGCGAGGCGGTGTTCGACCCCGGCTTCACGACCCGCGAGGACGGGACGGGCTACGGGCTCGACATCGTCCGCGAGGTCGTCGAGTCGCACGGGTGGACGGTCGAGCTCCGGGGCGACGGCGCCGATCCGACGTGTCCGGACGCCGTGACGGTCCCCGACGGGGCGTGCTTCGTCGTCAGCGGCCCGGGCCCCGACGCGGCCGAGTCGGGCGCGCCGTGGATCGACGGATGACCGCGGTCGCTTCGGCTCCGCCGGCGTCGCCGCGCTCCGCACCGCCGCGCCGTCCCGTCGCGTTTATTTCTCGCCGCCGCTAACCTGACCCGTGACCCCCGTCGACGCGACCGTGCGTCCGGTCGAGCGCGCCGACCTGCTCGCCGTGGTGCGGATCGAGCGCGCGTGCTTCTCGGATCCGTGGCCGTACGACGCCTTCGAGCGGCTGCTCGACGAGCCCGCGTTCCTCGTCGCGGAGCGCGACGGGGCGGTCGTCGGCTACGTCGTCGCGGATTCCACCCCAAACCACGGGCGCGACATCGGCCACGTGAAGGACCTCGCGGTCCACCCCGAGGCGCGCGAGCGGGGGATCGGCCGGACGCTGCTCCGGTCCGCGCTCGCGCGGCTCCACGCGGTCGGCGTCGCCGTCGTGCGGCTCGAGGTCCGCGAGAGCAACGCGACCGCCCGCTCGCTGTACGCGGACGAGGGGTTCGACCCGATCCGCCGCATCTCGAACTACTACCGGGACGGCGAGGACGCGCTCGTGTTAGTCGTCGACCTCGCGGAGTGGACGGCGGGTGAGTGAGCCGACCACTTCTCGCGCGGACTTCCGCTTTTAATAAGTCTTAGTGCCCTGGGGGCCAACCCCGCGGTATGAGTTCGGTTCCCGAGCGCGCGGAGATCGACGAGGCGTACAAGTGGGACCTCCGGAGCGTCTACGCGGACGACGAGGAGTGGGAAGCCGCCTACGAGGCGGTCTCGGAGCGGATCGAGGAGCTGGCGGCGTACGAGGGGCGCGTCGCCGACGACGCCGCGACCCTGCTCGAGCTGCTGGAGCTGCGCGAGGAGATCTTCCGCGACCTCCAGCAGGTGATGACGTACGCACAGCTCCGCAGCGCCGAGGACACCCGGAACCAGGAGTACCAGGCGATGTCCGCGAGGGCGTCCTCGCTCGGTTCCGAGGCGTCGAGCGCGATCTCTTACCTCGAGCCGGAGCTCCAGTCGCTCACCGACGAAGAGGTCGAGTCCTTCGTCGACGCCGAGCCCGCCCTCGCCGAGTACGAGCACTACCTCGACGACGTGTTGCGGATGAAAGCGCACACGCGCTCGGCCGAGGTCGAGGAGGTGCTCGCGGACCTGTCGGAGGTCACCGACGCGCCGAGCGAGATCTACTCGATGCTGACGAACGCCGACATGACCTACGGCGTCGTCGATGACCCCGACGGCGAGGCGGTGGAGATCACGCAGTCGAACTTCACGAAGCTCCAGACGAACCCGGACCGCGAGTTCCGCGAGCGCGTCCACGAGACGTTCTACGGCGAGTGGGCGAGCGTCCGCAACACGGTCGGCACATCCCTCGAGAAGGCCGTCCGCGAGCACGCGACGAGCGCCGAGATCCGCGGCTACGACTCCGCGCGCGAGGCCGCGCTCGACGGCTCGAACGTCCCGGTCGAGGTGTACGACACCCTCGTCGACAGCGTCGACGACAACCTCGGCGTGCTCCACCGGCACGCTGAGCTCAAGGAGGAGGCGCTCGGCGTCGACCAGCTCCAGAGTCACGACCTCTACATGTCGCTGACGGGCGATCAGGGCCCCGACGTGGCGTACGACCAGGCCCGCGAGTGGGTGATCGAGGCGGTCGCGCCGCTGGGCGAGGCGTATCAGGAGCGGATGGCCGAGGGGCTCGACTCGCGGTGGGTCGACGCCTACGAGAACCGCGGGAAGCGCTCGGGCGCGTTCTCCTCCGGGACGTACGACACCCAGCCGTTCATCATGATGAACTACCAGGACGACATCGCCTCGATGTTCACGCTCGCGCACGAGCTGGGCCACTCGATGCACTCGGAGCTGGCCGGCGACGCCCAGCCGTGGCACGACGCGAGCTACGAGATCTTCGTCGCGGAGATCGCCTCCACCGTCAACGAGACCCTGCTCACCCACCACCTGCTCGACACGGTCGACGACGACGAGCTTCGCACGCACGTCCTCGACGAGTACCTCGAGCGCTTCCGGTCGACCCTCTTCCGCCAGACGATGTTCGCGGCCTTCGAACAGCGGATCCACGAGCGCGTGGAGGCCGGCGACGCGCTCACCCCCGACGCCTTCGACGAGATCTACGCCGACCTCAAGGGCGACTACTACGCGCCAGCCGAGCTCACCGGCGGCATCGAGCGCGAGTGGGAGCGGATCCCGCACTTCTACTACGACTTTTACGTGTACCAGTACGCGACCGGCATCTCCGCCGCGGCCGCCATCGTCGAACGCGTCCTCGACGAGGGCGAGCCCGCCGCGGCCGACTACCGCGAGATGCTCCGAGCGGGCGGCTCGGACTACCCCCTCGACGTCGTCGAACTCGCGGGGATCGACATGGCCTCGCCCGACCCGATCGAGTCGGCCGTCGGGGTCTACGACGACTACCTCGACGAGATCGCGGCGCTGCTGGATCTGGAGTAGTCGAGAGAAAGCGGAGCGATCGATGTCGGGAGTGGGTATAGCAAATTTGTGAAGCAGTTATTTATAAACGATTGAGTGATGTTGCTGGCAGCTGTGTATCGGTGATCGATTCCGCGGTGAATACTTCCAAAGCCCCAGCCGGTGAGGCGGGCGCACGCTCGCTGTGCGCCTCAGTCGCTCGTTCCACTCGCTCCCTGCGGTGTCGCCGGCGGCTTCGCAGCCGGCTGCTCGTGGCGCGTAGCGCCACGCTGCTTGCGTCGCCTGCGCCCGCCTCACCGGCTGCCCCTTTGAGTCCCACCCGACCGCACAGCACCTCACACCTCCCCAGCCTCGTCGCTGGCGGCTGTCGCCGCCAGCGACTCCCTCGTGCGGACTGCTCGCGCCCGGTGGGCGATCGCAGGCGCACGCCACCGCCGCATTCATTTCTAAGCGATCATCGCTATCACTCAGCTCCGTTTACATACGTTCTTGTCACCACCGATCTGCAATACCTACTCCCGTAATCGCTCAGTTCGCACCCTTCAGCGTCGGGTGTTTCACTCTCCTCCGTCTCTGAAGAAGGAGCGATCAACAGACCCGGCCACGCCCTCGCCGCGACGCTCCGACGCAACCCTTACGCGTCGTGACCGTCAAAACCGGGTATATGACCGACGAACGCGACGACGACCGCCACGAGTTCTCCGCCGGGCAGGGCGTCGACGCCGGCTACGAGGAGTTCACCCTCGACCCCGAGGAGATCGACGCCGACCCGAACACGGTCGACCCCGTCGACTCCCGCGTCCTCACCGATATCATGGACAAGCGGAACGTCGAGAGCGACGCCGTCGACGTCGAGCGGCTGATCGACGTGGGGCTCTCGTACATGGGGATCAACCGCTTC
Organism: Halorubrum lipolyticum DSM 21995; assembly: GCF_000337375.1. Lineage (GTDB taxonomy): Archaea > Halobacteriota > Halobacteria > Halobacteriales > Haloferacaceae > Halorubrum > Halorubrum lipolyticum. Next base: position 99,030 of record NZ_AOJG01000025.1, read on the forward strand.
GAGGAGGCGACCGAGACGTTCGAGCGCGCCGCCAGCTTCGCCGAGGAGGACTCCCTGGAGGCCCAGGAGGCGTGGGTGAACAAGGGCGCGGCCCACGCCGAACTGGAGGAGTACGATCAGGCGATCGGCGCCTACGAGGAGGCGCTGCGGATCGACGGCGACTCCGAGCACGCCGCGACCGCCGAGACCAACCTGGCGTACGCGCTCTGGGAGTCGGGCCGGGGCGAGCAGGCGCTCGAACACGCCGAGCGCGCCGTCGAGACCGACCCGCGCTTCGCGGAGGCGTGGTACAACCGGGGGTTCCTGCTGGTCGAGCGCGGGCTCGCCGAGGACGCCGTCACCTGCTTCGACAACGCGATCCGCCTCGGCTACCGGAGCGCGGGCGTCCTCGAAGAGAAGGCGCGCGCCCTCGAGGAGGCGGGCGAACACGAGCAGGCCGAGGAGGTCGCCGACCGCGCCGACGAGATCCGCCGCGAGGCGGAAGAGCAGATGGTCGAGGAACAGACCGGGCAGGCGCCCGGGCCGGGCGGGCAGGCCGCACAGGGCGGGCGACCCGGGGCCGGCGGGCAACCCGGCGCCGGCGGTCGCGGCGGTCGCGGCGGACGGGGCGGCGCGCGCGAGGAGCCGGAGCGAGAGCTCCAGGGTGAGGGACCCGAGGGCTTTTAAATGCTCCTCCGCGAGCGCGAGACCGCCGAGGGACGGCTCGTCTCCGTCTGCGACGCCGACTGCCTCGGCGAGACGTACGACAACGGGCGCGCGACGATCACCGTCAGCGAGGAGTTCTACGGCGGCGACGACGCCGTCGAGGCGACCGCCGAGGAGGTCGTTGCGGGGCTCCACCGCGCGCAGGTCGCGAACATCGTCGGCACCGAGGCCGTCGGCGTCGCCGTCGAGGCCGGGCTCGTCGACGAGGAGACCGTCCTGGAGTTCGAGGAGACCCGACACGCACAACTGCTCTGGCTGTGACCGATCGGCGATGACACGATGAAGCGACTGACGAGAGCCGAGTTGGCAGAACGAGTGGGGCCGCGACCGCCGTCGGACGCGTTCTGGAGCCGTGTGATCGCGGCCGAACGAGGGACGATCAGCGTCGGCCCCGAGGTCGTCGGCGACACCGACCGGCGGGCGCGAGAGAACCGGCGGCGGCGCGGCGAGTCCGGCGACGACGGCCTCCTGTCGCCGGGCGACATGATCGACGTCGGCGAGGCGTCGTTCGTCGTCGTCGCCGTCGACGAGACCCGAGCCGGCGGCCGACGGTATCGGATCGAGCTGGTCGAGCCGCGACGGGGCGATTGAAAAGGGCGTCGTCGCCGCCCGCCCCAGAGCGAACCGACGACCCCAGAGCGAACCGCCCGCGCTACAGGTCCGCGACGTCCTCGATGGCGTCGGTGAGTTCCTTCACGCTCTCGACGGTGTGTTCGCCCATGTGACCGATGCGGAACGTCTCCTCGCCGAGCTGCGAGCCGTAGCCGTTCGAGAAGGCCATGTCGTACTCCTCGCTGACTTCCTCGATCGTCGCGGCGACGTCGATCCCCTGCGTGTTCTCGATGCAGGCGACCGTCTGGGACTCGTAGCCCTCCTCGGGGAACATCGCGAAGTGCTCGTCCGCCCAGTCGTGGACGTATTCCATCATCTCGCGGTGGCGCTCGTCGCGGGCGCGGTGGCCCTCCTCGAGCATGTGTTTCATCTGCTTGCGGTACGCCAACATGATCGGGATGGCGGGCGTCGAGTGGGTCTGGCCCTTCCGGTCGTAGTAGTCGATGGTGCGCCGGAAGCCGCCGTACCACGAGGAGTCGCCCTTCTCGACCTCGCGGTCGTAGGCGTCCTGACTGACGACGCAGACCGCGAGCCCCGGCGGCATCGCGAACGCCTTCTGCGTGGACGCGAAGATCACGTCGATGCCGTGGCCGTCGATGTCGACGTAGTCGCCGCCGAGCGCGGAGACGGCGTCGACGACGAAGTAGGTGTCCGGGTACTCACTGATCACGTCGCCGATCTCCTCGATCGGGTTGCGGACGCCGGTCGACGACTCGTTCATCACGGTCGCGACCACGTCGTAGTGCTTGTCCGTCGATTCGAGGTGCTCGCGGATGTCCCCGGGCTTGACCGCCTCGCCCCACTCGTACTCCAGCCGGTCCACGTCTTTCCCGAGCCGCTCGGCGACGTTGGCGTGGCGCTCGCTGAAGCTCCCGCAGGTCGGCACTAAGATGTTCTCGTCGACGAGGTTCAGCGTCGACGCCTCCCAGAACTCGGTGCCGGACGCGGTGAGGACGACCACGTCGTTGTCGGTACCGAGGAACGTCTTCGTGTCCTCGACGATGGTGGTGTACAGGTCGGTCATCCGGTCCATCCGGTGGCCGAACGTCGACTCCGTCATCGCCTCGATGACGTCGTCGCGGACCTCGGTCGGACCGGGGATGTACAGCGTCTTGTCGTCGTAGTCGTCGCGGTATTCGCGTTTTGTCGTCACGGGATCCACCTGATGGATCGTATCGCGTCGTGCGGGGGTATGTTCCTTGTGATACGCCGCAAAAGGGGACCGGCGTTCGGGTGTCGAACCCGTCCTATTTCCAGTGCCAGAAGTCGTTGCCGTCCTCTTCGACGGGGTCGGTGCGCTCGCGGAGGGCGGCGACGTCGTCGGCGGTGGGCTCGTGGTCGTCCGGGAGCCGCTCCATGCAGTCGAAACAGAGGAAGAACTCGGAGTCGTCGGTGAGCTCCAGGGTCATGCCCTGCGTCGACTCGAACGCGAAGTTCCACAGATCGCCGATCCCGCCGGCGATCCTGACGGACCGCTCGCAGACGTCACACGACTCCGTGGCCATACGTGGGGTAGCGACTCCGAGCGGTAATGCGTGTCGACGAAGACGTGATCGCTAGCGAATCGGCGGTGAATGGTATCGGAACACCCGGTTGCTCGTTTATAAACAGGTGGCTGTGGATCGACGGTGATCACCTCCAAAGCCCCAGCCGCGAGGACTCGCGCGCCTTGCTGCGCTCCTCAGTCGCTCGTTGCACTCGCTCCTTGCGGTGCTTGCTACGGCGTGCTTCGCCCTCGCGGCTGCCCCTTTGAGTCCCACCCACCGCAGCCTCACACCTCCCCAGCCTCGTCAGTCGCCCTCCGCGTTGCTCCGGGCGACTGACTCCCTCGCACCGGCGGTTCGCGGCCCTCCGGGCCGCTCACCGGGGCGCGCCAACCGCATTTCTATTTATAAACCGTCGTCAGTCAGCTCCTGTCGACGCCGATAACGTGCGCGTCCTCCGGGTCGAAGCCGACGACGACCTCGCCGGAGAGGGGATCGCGCGTCCGGACGAGGAGGTCGCGACCGCCCCAGCCGAGGGTCACGCGCGTCGTCTCGCCGAGGAACTCCGCGCTCGCGACGGCCGCCCGGACGCGGCTCTCACCCTCGTCGATCCGCAGGTACTCGGGCCGGACCGAGAAGGTGAGCCGGTCGCCGGGCGCGATACCGTCGCCCCCCTCTCCGCCGACCGCGACCCGGAGGGTCTCGCCGCCGACGTCGACGCCGGCGACGCGGGGCGCGTCGTCGCGCTCGGCGGGAGCGAGGTCGGTGACCCGCCCCGCGAAGACGTTGTTGTCGCCGACGAACTCGGCGACGAACCGGCTCGACGGCTCGCGGTAGACGGTTCGCGGGGGCGCGACCTGCTCGGGCCTCCCGTCGCGCATCACCGCGACGCGGTCGGAGATCGCCAGCGCCTCCTCCTGGTCGTGGGTGACGTAGACGGTCGTGATTCCGAGCTCCGACTGGATCTGCCTGACCTGCACCCGCAGGCGCTCGCGGAGCTGCGCGTCGAGCGCGCTCATCGGCTCGTCGAGGAGGAGGAGATCGGGACCGGGCGCGAGCGCGCGAGCCATCGCGACGCGCTGCTGTTGCCCGCCCGAGAGGCTCTCCGGGTCGCGGTCGGCGGCGCCCGGAAGGTCGACCAGCTCGAGCAGTTCGTCGACGCGCTCGTCCCGGGTGACCCCCTCGGGCGGGTCGGCGAAGTTGAGGCCGTACCCGACGTTCTCGCCGACGGTCATGTGGGGGAACAGCGCGTAGTTCTGGAAGACGACGCCTACGTCGCGGTCCTCTGGCGGCACGCCAGCGACCGACTCGCCGGCGAAGCGGACGGTGCCGGAAGAGGGCTCCTCGAAGCCCGCGATCAGCCGGAGCGTGGTCGTCTTCCCGCAGCCGGAGGGGCCGACCAGCGTGAAGAACTCCCCCTCGCGTACCCGGAGGCTCACGTCGTCGACGGCGGTGGCCTCCCCGTATCGCTTCGTCACCCCGTCGAGTTCGACGGCGGGGCGGGTGGCGGTGTCGTCGACCTCTTCCGCGCCCGGCTCAGAGCCCACGCGTCTCACCTCCGAGCCGCTCGATGACGACGAAGCTGAGCCCGGTGACGACCAGTAGGACGACGCCCATTGCGGTCGCCGGTCCGAGCCGACGCCCGATGAACCGTTCGATGGCGACCGGCATCGTGTACGCGTCGGCGCCGGTCGCGAGCACCACCGTCGCCGTGAACTCCCCGATCGAGATGGCAAAGGCGAACGCCGCGCCCGCGACGACGCCGGGCCAGACGAGAGGGAGCTCCACGTCCCGAATCACCCGCGCCCGCGACGCCCCGAGCGCCCGGGCCGACTCGATCAGCGAGCGGTCGAGCCCCTCCAGCCCGGGCGCGACCGTCCGGACGACGAAGGGGTAGCCCGCGACCGCGTGCGCGACGACGATGGCGACCGCGCCGGTCGCCGCGAACCGCCAGCCGGCGACCTCCACGCCGAAGACGAGTCCGCGGAGGAGCCCGAGCCCGACGACGATCCCGGACACCGCCAGCGGGGCCATCGCGGCCGCGTCGACCAGCTTCCGCCCGCGGTACCGCCGGGTCGTCAACACGGCGACGACGACCCCCATCGGGAGCGCGAGCAGGGTCGCGGCGCTCGCGAACGTCAGCGAGTTGCGGATCGCGGGCCACGGCCGCACCTGAAACGCCGCCCCCGTCTGCTGGCGGTCGACCAGGAAGCGGTAGTGGTCGAGCGTGAGCGCGCCGTCCCCGCCCGTGACGCTCGCGAGCACCATCGAGGCGATGGGCGCGACGAAGACGAGCCCCGCGACGACGACGTAGGCGGCGAGGCCGAGCCGGGAGAGTACCTCGCTGATGGATGGAGAGTCGGGGAACGGGGACTTACGCGGGAGGGGCCGAACGCCCCGCGAGCTGACCGTGTTGCGCGCCTCGTAGCGCAGGTACGCGAGCAGGACGCCCAGCGAGATGACGAGTTCGACGATCGCCAGCGCGGCCGCCTCGGCGTAGCTCAGGTCGCGGACGAGCCGGTAGACGAACACCTCGACGGTCGCCAGCTGGAACCCGCCGAGCGCGAGCACGATGGGGAAGGTCCCGAACGTGAACACGAAGGTGAGCGCCGCGCCCGTCAGCACGGCGGGGTACACCTGCGGCGCGACCACGTCGTAAAACGCCCGGACGGGCCCCGCGCCGAGGCTCCGGGCGGTCTCGACCGCGCTCGCGTCGACCGACTCCCACGCCGCGGTCGTCACCCGGGCGACGAGCGGCGCGTTATAAAAGGCGTGGGCGATCACGATCGCTTCGAGCGTGAACAGGAGGTCGACAGGCGGGAGGCCGAGCGCCCGCAAGACGGCGTTCAGCGTCCCGTTGTCACCGAACGTGGCGACGAAGCCGACCGCGACCATGATCGACGGCAGCACGAACGGGACGATCGTCAGCGACCGCAGCGTCCGGCGGCCGGGGAACTCGAAGCGTGCGAGCAGGTAGGCGGCCGGGAGCCCCAAGGCGACGCTGGCGACCGTCGACAGCGCGGCCTGATACGCGGTGAACCCGACGATCCCGAGCCGGCGCTCCGGTGAGAGGAAGTCCCGCGCGACCGCGAGCGGCGACTCGCCCGCGAACAAGCGGGCGAACTCCCCGAAGTAGAACGGGTCGCGCAGCAGCTCGGCGAACACCGAGAGCGTGACCGCGCCGTCGACGACGACCGCCTCGATCAGGACCGTACCGACCGGGTAGTAGAACGCGGCGACGAGCACGGCGCTCGTGACAACCGCGAGCGCGGTCAGGAGGCGTCCGCGAAGGCGTCGGGTGATCCGCTCACGGAGCGTACGACGACTGTCGGCGGCGCCGCGGCTGGCGTCTGCCACGCCGCCGTCAGTTCCCGGCGAACTGCCGCTCCCAGTCTTCGACCCACTCACTGACCGAGCCTTGGAGCTCGTCGTACGTGAACGTCACCGGTTCGGCCGGCTCCTGCGCCAGCTCGGCGTAGTCGTCGGGGAGCTCGGCCGTGTCGGTCGCGGGGAACGCCACGTTGCGCTCGGCGATCGCTCCCTGCACGTCCGGCTCCAGCATGAACGACATGAACTCGCGGGCGAGCTCGGGCTCGTCGGCGTCGGCGAAGACGGCCATCCCCTCCGGGTTGGCGTACGCCTGGTCGTTCAAAAACCGGATCTGGTGTTCCTCGAGGTCCTCGCCCTCCATGCTCGCGAACACCTGGTCGGTCGAGTAGGAGACGACCATCGGGGCCTCGCCCTCGCTCCACGCGGCGTAGGCGTCGTCCCACGAGCCGAGCACGCGCACGTCGTTGTCCTGGAGCGCCGCCCAGTAGTCGAGGTAGTCGTAGTCGGGGTCGCCGTCGCCGCCCTCGACCGCGCCGTCCGGCCCGTCGCCGAACCGGTGGACGGTGTGGAGGAGGAACGACCGCCCCGTCGTCGAGGCGCCGGGGTTCTGCGCGATGAGCGCGCCCGCGTGCTCGTCGTCGAGCAGGCCCTCGAACGTCTCCGGCGCCTCGGTCGCGGTCCCGTCGTACACGAGGCTCACGTAGCCGGTGTCGAAGGGGACCGCGCGGTCGAACGGGTCGAACAGCAGCCCCTCGCGCACGTCGTCGAACCCCTCGACGTCCCCGCGCTCGGCGAACAGGTCGTCGTCGAGCGTCTCGTCGACGCGCACCAGGTCCTCGGTGGTGAGCCCGACGTAGAGGTCGGCGTCGATCGACACCCCCGAACCGGCGCGCTCGACGTAGTAGTTCACCTCGTTGTCCGGGGTCGCCCACTCCAGCTCCGCGTCGACCCGCGACTCGAACGCCTCTTTGAGCCACTCGCCCGGGCTCACCGACGGCGCGTCGATGAAGCTGCTGTAGGTCGCGACCGTCAGCGTGGGCGTCTCTTCGTCGTCGCCGTCGCTCCCGTCGCCGTCGTCGCCCTCTCCGTCATCGCCGTCGTCACCGTTCTCCCCGTCGTCGCCGTCGCTCCCGTCTGACTCGTCCCCGCCGTCCGTCGGCTCGGCGCTACACCCGGCGAGCGCGACGGCCCCCGCCGCGCCGCCGAGCGCGAGGAACCGTCGTCGAGTGGGTCGCCCGGTGCGCCGGTCGGCGCGTCGGCCGACGCCGCCGGGGGAGTCCGCCTGCCGGTCGTCGGGGGCGTCGCGCCGGTCCGTCTCGGTCGCGTCGTCGGTCATTACCGAGTTGTTACACCCAGTGGTTACATAAGGGATCCGTGTCGCCGGCGGTGGATGGTGGGGCGGGCGGTGAGCAGGCAGTGGGTTGGCGGGCGGTGGGACGGTGAGACGCTGGGGCGGGCGGTGAAGCGACGATCGGTGAACCGACGGAACGCGCGTGTTCGCTCGGTTCGCCGCGGATCCGGCGATATCAACCCCGATAGCGCCGCCGACACCGATTTACCGCGCGCCGACATTCATCCGTTCATGAACGAGAGACCGACCGGGCGAGAAACCGCGGGGCCGAGCGAAAACGCGACTGGCGTCACGCGGCGACGCCTGCTCGCGGGCGGCGGGGCCGTCGCCGTCGCGGGGCTGGCGGGCTGTCTCGGCGGGCGCGACGGGCCGGTGCCGGCGCCGGAGGTGACGAGCGACCGGATCGACGACGGCTGGCGGCTCCTCGACGAGTCGGAGAGCACGGTGTTCGAGCAGTCGTACGGCCCGGTGACGGTGACCGCGCTCGAACACACCCGGATCTACGAGTACGTCTCGGTCGCCGAGGCGCTGTCGGAGACGTTCGGCGCGAGCGGGTCGCCGGTCGTCTTCTTCGCCACCCGGATCGACGTCCGACCGGCGATCGACGGCCTCCCGGCCGGGATCGGACGGGACCAGCTGATGGCCGAGGTGGAGACCGCCGCGATCGACGCGTTCCGGTCGCAGCTGAACGCGAGCGGGATCGAGAACGTCGAGATCGTCGACGAGGGGACGAGCACCGTGCGGAGCGGCCACACCGCGACCACGTGGCAGCTGACGGGCGAGTTCGCCGTCGACGGCGAACTGCCGCTTCCCGACGGGTCGACGACGAGCCTCGGCGAGACCGTCGACATCGAGTCGCGGCTGGGCGTCTGGCACGACGGCACCGACGTGTTGGTCGCGGGCGGCGCGTATCCGGCGGAGCCGCTCACGCAGGTGATAGACGAGGCCCTCCCGAACGCGATCGACGCCGAGACCTTCCTCGAAGAGACAGTCGACGAGGAGACGAGAGCGGCGCTCGCGACCGAGCCCGGGGCCTTCGACGAGGAGATCTCGGCGCTGCTCATCTCGGTGGAGTGAGCGCCGGGGGTCACGTCGAGGCTCGAACCGACCCGTTTAATCGGCGCGCGCGGCTCTGTCCCGGTATGAGCGGCTTCCCTTCCTTCGAGGTGATCCCCGCCGTCGACGTGCAGGACGGCGAGGTCGTCCAGCTGGTCGGCGGCGAGCGCGGCACGGGCAAGCGGTACGGCGACCCGGTCGAGGCCGCCGAGCGGTGGATCGAGTCGGGCGCCGAGACGCTCCACCTCGTCGACCTCGACGGCGCGTTCGAGGGCGAGCGCGTCAACGCCGACGCGATCGAGGCGGTGGTGGAGGCGGTGGGCGGCGACGCGGTCGACGACCGCGTCGGCCTCCAGCTCGGCGGCGGCATCCGGACCGCGGCGGGCGCGCGCGACCTCCTCGACCTGGGGCTCGATCGCGTGATATTGGGCACTGCAGCGGTCGAGACGCCCGAGATCGTCGCCGAGATCGACGAGACGCACCCCGGCAGCGTGGTCGTCAGCCTCGACGCGAAGGACGGCGAGGTCGTCGTGAGCGGGTGGACCGAGGGGACCGGGCTCGACCCCGCCGAGGCCGCGACGCGCTACGAGGAGCTGGGCGCGGGCGCAATCTTATTCACGAACGTCGACGTGGAGGGACAGCTGGAGGGGATCGACCGCGAGGCGGTCGCGAGCGTCGTCGACGCGGTCGACATCCCCGTGATCGCCTCCGGTGGGGTGACGACGACCGACGACGTGGCGGATTTAAAAACGGCCGGCGCGGCCGCGGTCGTCGTCGGCACCGCGCTGTACGAGGGACGGTTCACGCTGCGAGAGGCGCAGGCGGCCGCGGACGAGGCCTGAACCGCGACCGTCCCCGCCGATCATTCCTCCGGCCGCTCGCGCTGGACGACTAACACCGGGCCGAGGAAGCGCTCGGCGACCTGTTCCGACGGCATCCCGAAGACGAAGGTGGTGACCGACGGGTCCGTTTCGCCCATCACGACCGCGTCGTGCGACTCGGCTCGGCCCGCGATGGCGTCGATCGAGGCGTCCGCGTCCTCGACGAGCGTCTCGATCCGGTCGGGAGCGATCCCGCGCTCGACGAGGTCGGCTTTCACTCCGTTTAAAAACGACTCTCCGTCGTCGGGGGTCTCGCCCTCGTCGAGGGCGTGGTAGAGCGTCACGTCGACGCCCCCGTCGGCGAACAGCCCGGCGACGAGCCGCGTGTTCCGCCCGACGCCGACCGTCCCACGGAGCGCGACGAACACCGAGTCGACGCACTCCGTGCTGTTCGGAACCAACACCGCGAGGCAGCCGTACTCGTAGATCAGCCGGTCGATCGTGATCTCCTCGTCGTGGGTGAACACGAGCCGCGTCTCGACCTCGGCGCCGGCCGCGGCGAGGCGGTCGGCGAACTCGTCGAGCTTCGACATCGCCGTCTCGCCGAACTGCTCGCGCGCTTGCTCGGCCGCGGTCTGCTCGGGAATCGCGTGATACCCGAGCAGCACGACGTGCGCGTTCGCGAGCAGCTCCGGCGTGCCGTTCGGAAGCGACTCGCCCTCCAACACCGCGAGCGGGACCAGCACCGACGGTCGGTCGATCGCTGGGGGTTGTTCGGTCGCCGGATCCCTTTCGGTCGCCGGATCCTCTCCGCTCTCGGGCTGTGCCCCGCCGTCGTCCGCGGGTGTCTCGGTCATCAGAAGTCACCTTTGAGTTCGACGTCCGTCCCGTAGTACCGGTACCAGCCGTAGGCGGCGAGCATGACGGCGGCCCCGACGGCGATCGACGCCAGTTGCATGAACGCGATCAGCGCGAAGCTCGCGAGCCCGCCGACGGCGGCGACCGCGAATCCGGCCGGACAGCGGAACGAGGGGGCGTACCAGGGCGGCCGCTCCCGGCGGAGCTGTATCAGCGCGACGCAGATCAGCCCGTACATCACGAGGTGGAGGAAGGAGGCGACCTCCGCGAGCAGCGCCACCTGTCCGGTCGCAGCCAACACGACGATCGGACCGCCGGCGAGGCCGAGGGCGACGTGCGGTGTGCCGTACGCGAGGTTGAGCCGGCTCGCGTCCTCGGGGATGATCCCGTCGCGGCTCACCGCGTACACCGCGCGGGAGGCGCTGAGGATCGAGGCGTTCGCGCTGGAGAAGGTTGCCAACAACCCGGCGACGACGATCGCCAGCGCGCCCGGGAGCCCGACGAACGACCGGGCGACCTCGACCATCGCGGTCTCGCCGAACTCGCCGAGCCGGACGCTGCCGAACGCGCTCGTCGCGACGAAGATGGTGACGACGTAGAAGACGCCGACGAGGAGCACCGAACCGACCATCGCCAGCGGCAGGTTCCGGCTCGGCTCCGTGATGTCGCCCGCGACGGTCGCGACCTGCGCGAACCCGAGGTACGAGGTGAAGACGAGCGCCGCCGTCTGGAGCACCGGGAGCGCCCCGCCGGGCGGGAAGAACCGCTCCGGGGTGCTCTCGGCGCCGAAGACGCCGAGCGCGTCGAGCGAGCCGTAGCTCAAAAAGAGCGTGAGGATGACTAAGAGGAGGATCACGATCCCGTTCTGGAGCGCCGCGGTGTTCTCGGTCCCGAAGAGGCTGAGGGCCGTGAGCCCGACGCCGAAGGCGACGCCGAGGGGGATCGCCGGGTCGATCGGGAGCGCGATCCCCGCTTCGAGGAACACCTGTCCGGCGTAGCTGCCGAGCCCGACGAGGTAGAACGCGGAGGCGAACACGAGCCCGAGCCAGAGCCCGATCCCGACGATCGCGCCGGCGGCGCTGCCGAGCCCGCGCGAAATGAAGAAGTAGCCACCGCCGCTGCGGGGCATCGCGGTGGCGAGCTCCGACGCCGGCAGGGCGACGAGGAGGGCGATCACCGCTCCGATCGCGAACGAGAGCGACGCCGCCGGGCCGGCGTTCTCGGCCGCCAGCCCCGGGAACACGAAGATCCCCGCGCCGATCATCGTCCCCACGCCGATCGCGAGGCCCCCGACGAGCCCGATCGTCCGTTCGAGCTCCCCCTCTCCGGTGTCGGCGTCGACGACGTCGGCGACGGCGTCCGGGACCTCGACGCCGGCGGGCGATGCGTCGGTGCCGGAGCCCGTCGCGTTCGACGGACCGGACCCCTCGGGGGGCGCTGAATCGTCCATACCGTGCCGAGACGATTCGCTGACGTGACAAATATCCACCGCCGAACCGGGGACCGTCGCCCGACACACCCGCAACCGACTTACGAATCCCCCGCGACGAGCCGGTATGAGCGACCACGACCGGACCGCGGCCGTCACCCGCGAGACGAGCGAGACGACGATCGAGCTCACCCTCGCGGTCGACGGCGACGGCGACAGCGAGGTCGACACCGGGATCGGGTTTTTCGACCACATGCTCGAATCGTTCGCGAAACACGGCCTCTTCGATCTGACGGTCGCCTGCGACGGCGACCTCGACATCGACGACCACCACACGGTCGAGGACGTGGCGATCTGCCTCGGCGAGGCGTTCGACGAGGCGCTCGGCGACAAGCGAGGAATCCGGCGGTACGCCGACCGACGGGTCCCCCTCGACGAGGCGGTCGCGAGCGTCGTCGTCGACGTGGCCGGCCGCCCGTACTACGACTTCTCGGGCGAGTTCTCCCAGGAGTCGGTCGGCGGGTTCACGAGCGTCATGGCCGATCACTTCGCGCTGTCGCTCGCGCACAACGCCGGGCTGACGCTCCACGCCGCGGTCGAGACGGGCGACAACGCGCACCACGAGGTGGAGGCCCTTTTTAAATCCCTCGCGCGGGCCCTCGACGACGCGACGCGGCTCGACGAGCGCCGGAGCGACACGCCGAGTACGAAAGGCGAGTTGTGAGCGGAGCGTCCGGGGACGAGGGCCGCGAACGACCGCCGGCCCCCGCCCACGACTGCGTTCCGACGGTTTAAATCGGGTCGGGACCCACCCTCCACCAATGCAACCGAGTTCGCTCTCCGGGCTCCCCGCGGGCGTCGGCGAGGCGCTCGAAGCGGAGGGCGTCGCCGAGCTGTACCCGCCACAGGAGGCCGCCGTCGAGGCCGGCGTCGCCGACGGCGAGAGCCTCGTCGCCGCGGTGCCGACGGCCTCCGGGAAGACCCTGATCGCCGAGCTCGCCATGCTGTCCGCGGTCGAGCGCGGCGGCAAGGCCTTATATATCGTCCCGCTGCGCGCGCTCGCCAGCGAGAAGAAGACCGAGTTCGAGCGCTGGGAGGAGTTCGGCGTCACCGTCGGCGTCTCCACCGGCAACTACGAGTCCGACGGCGAGTGGCTGGCGACCCGCGACATCATCGTCGCCACCTCGGAGAAGGTCGACTCGCTCATCCGCAACGGCGCCCCGTGGATCGACGACCTCACCTGCGTCGTGAGCGACGAGGTCCACCTCGTCGACGACCCGAACCGCGGCCCGACCCTCGAGGTGACCCTCGCGAAGCTCCGGCGGGTGAACCCCGGGCTCCAGACGGTCGCGCTCTCGGCGACCGTCGGCAACGCGGACGTGATCGCCGACTGGCTCGACGCCGAGCTCGTCGAGTCCGACTGGCGCCCCATCGACCTCCGGATGGGCGTCCACTTCGGCAACGCGATCGACTTCGCGGACGGGAGCAAGCGCGAGGTGCCCGTGGAGCGCGGCGAAGACCAGACCGCCCGGCTCGTCGCCGACGCGCTCGACACCGAAGAGGACGGCCAGGGCGGCTCCTCGCTCGTCTTCGTCAACTCCCGTCGCAACGCCGAGTCCTCCGCCCGGAAGCTCACGGACGTCACCGGCCCTCGGCTCACCGACGACGAGCGCGATACGCTCCGCGAGCTCGCCGAGGAGATCCGCTCCGGCTCCGACACCGACACCGCCGCAGACCTCGCGGACGCGGTCGAGCAGGGGTCGGCGTTCCACCACGCGGGGCTCCGGAGCGAGGACCGCGCCCGCGTCGAGGACGCGTTCCGCGACCGGCTGATCAAGTGCATCTCCGCGACGCCGACGCTCGCCGCCGGCGTCAACACCCCCGCCCGCCGGGTGATCGTCCGCGACTGGCGCCGGTACGACGGGGAGTTCGGCGGGATGAAACCCCTCGATGTGCTGGAGGTACACCAGATGTGCGGGCGTGCGGGACGCCCGGGGCTCGACCCGTACGGCGAGGCGGTGCTGCTCGCGAACGACGCGGACACGAAAGAGGAGCTGTTCGAGCGGTACCTCTGGGCCGACCCCGAGCCGGTTCGATCGAAGCTCGCCGCCGAACCCGCGCTTCGGACCCACGTGCTCGCCACCGTCGCCTCCGGGTTCGCTTCCACTCGTGACGGCCTCCTCTCCTTCCTCGACAACACCCTCTACGCGACCCAGACCGACGACGAGGGGCGGCTCGCGGCCGTCACCGACACCGTCCTCGACTACCTCGCCGTCAACGACTTCGTCGAGCGCGAGCGCGACGGCGGGAGCGGGAGCCTGACCGCGACCGGCATCGGCCACACCGTCTCGCGGCTCTACCTCGACCCGATGAGCGCGGCCGAGATGATCGACGGGCTCCGGTCGGTCGCTCGGGACGCCGACGGCGCGACCGCGGGCGCCGAGGGAGCGACCGGCGAGTTCGTCAGGACCGGCGACGACGGCGACGAGCCCGGGTTCGGGACCTACACGCGGCCCGGGGAGGAGGAATCGGCAGAGCAAGAGGAGACCGACGAAGAGCCGACGGAGCCCCCCGAAGTCACGCCCCTCGGCCTCTACCACCTCGTCAGCCGCACGCCCGACATGTACGAGCTCTACCTGAAGTCGGGCGACCGCGAGACGTACACCGAGCTCTGCTACGAGCGGGAGACGGAGTTCCTCGGCGACGTGCCCTCCGAGTACGAGGACGTGCGCTTCGAGGACTGGCTCGCGTCGCTGAAGACCGCCCGCCTGCTGGAGGACTGGGCGAACGAGGTCGACGAGGACCGGATCACGGAGCGGTACGGCGTCGGCCCTGGCGATATCCGCGGGAAGGTCGACACCGCCGAGTGGCTCTTGCGCGCGGCCGAGACCCTCGCGAGAGACGTGGAGGGCGTCGACGGCGACGTCGTCGTCGCGGTCCGCGAGGCCCGCAAGCGGATCGAGTACGGCGTCCGCGAGGAGCTCCTGGACCTGGCCGGCGTCCGCAACGTCGGCCGGAAACGCGCCCGGCGGCTGTTCGAGGCCGGAATCGAGACCCGCGCCGACCTCCGCGAGGCCGACAAGCCGGTCGTCCTCGGCGCGCTCCGCGGTCGCGAGCGCACCGCCGAGCGGATCCTCGAACACGCCGGCCGCGAGGACCCCTCGATGGACGACGTGCGGCCGGACAAGTCGGCCTCCGCGGCCGCGACCGCCGGCTCCGGGAGCGACGGGGACGGGGACGGACAGGCGAGCCTGGGTGATTTCCGATGACCGACGCCGACGCCGGCGCGGGCGACGCCCCCGCCTCGCCGGCGACCCCGCCCCACCGGCTCGTCGCGGGGACAGTCGCCATCGACGACCTCGACGCGTTCCTCGCGACGCTCGACGAGGTCGCGGCGGAGACGGGCGCGGTCGTGCAGGCGTTCGACGCGGACCTGATCGTCTCGGCCGCGCACCTCTGCGAGGCGACCCGCCTCGCCGCCCGCGCGATCGCCCGCGACGAGGCCGTCGCCCGCGATCCGGGCGTCGAGGTCATGCTGTACGCGGCCGGCAGCCGGCAGATCGACCGCGCGTTCGCGCTCGGCGTCTCAGAGGGAGAGCAGCGAACGGTCGTCCTCGTCGCGGACTTCGGTGCGGTTCCGGGCGCGGACCGACCTGCCGCGGACCTCGACGCGGCCGCTGCGTCGGTGGAAGACCTGCTCGAGCCGGCGACGGGGGCTTCGGCCGAAGGGTTCGACCCGTCGTGCGACGCGGAACGCGTCCGGGAGTTCTACGAGGTCGGCGACCGCGAGATGGCCGCGACCGCCGGAGGACTCGCCGACATCGTCCGCGAGCGCGTCGCGCTCCTCGACGTCGAGAAGTAGGTCGAACCCCTTCGCTTCGGCTGGAAAACGCGGTACGTGGTGGGGTTTTCGTTCCAGTCGAAACGCGAACAGGGCGGACCGTAGCGGGGCGGGTCGCGGGTCCCCGAGGAGTCGAGACGCCGGTCCGACGGCGGTCGGGTCGTGGCTCCGACGAGAGTCGGTCGGCGCGGACCGAAGCGAACCGCGAGAATAGTCCATCCTGGATTCGAACCAGGGTCGTTGCCCCCAGAAGGCAACAGGATTGGCCACTACCCCAATGGACTGCGTGCACTCACCGATAGCCAGTGGGTCTTTGTAAGCGTTGCGCGTCGCGGGCCCTCTGTCACGGGTTCACAGGCCTTCGGGAGCGGGGCGGGGGCGAGTGCCGAGGGGGACGAGGGAGTTCCGCCCGAGACCGATCTCCGAACGTGCGTATATCGATGCGCTTTAGCCGGTCGGATAGCCACGAACCTGTATGTACGTCGGACGATTCGTCGTCGTCGCCCCCGGTATCGGCGCCTACCGCGTCTCCTCGCGCTCGTTCCCGAACCGCCGCGTGACGGATCGGGAGGGAACGCTCACCGTCGGCCCGACGCCCGACGCGCCCGAGACGGACAACCCGTACGTCTCGTACAACTGCGCGCGCGCGGTCCGGACGCCGACCGACGAGCCGCTCGCGGTCGTCGGCAACGGCTCCCACGTCGACCCGATCGCGGAGAAGCTCGAGCTCGGGTACCCCGCCCGCGACGCGCTGGCGACGCCCCTGCTCGCGCTCGACTTCGAGAAGGACGACTACGACACGCCCCGGATCGCCGGCGTCGTCGCCGCCGAGACCGCGACGATCGGCGTCGTCCGCCGCGACGGCCTCGTCGTCGAGGCGGTCGACGAGCCGACGATCGTCGCCACCTACGAGACCGATAGCCCCGAGCCGTACGGATTCGCGGCCGCGGACGCCGAGACGCTCGACGCCGCGACGGCCGCGACGGAGGTCCTCGGCGCCGACTTCGAACACCCGGTGTGCGCCGCGGGCGCGACGGTCGACGCCGACGGCGTGACGCTGGCGTTCGACAACGACGCGGAGTAGACCGCCCGAAGCGGGTCCGCCCGACCGCCTTTCCGGCTCCCCTCGCCTTTTGAGCCCCGCGAGCGATACGCGGACATGGAGCGCGTCACTGCGACCGATTACCACGACATCGCGAAACCCGCGGACCCGCGGCTCTCCCCCGACGGCGACCGCGTCGCCTTCCTGCGACGGGAACCCGTCGACGACGAGACCACCGAGTCGACGGTGTCCCTCGCCGATCTCGCTGACCGCGACGGCGGCGCCCCGCGTCGGCTCACGCTCGCCGAGGGTACCGACGCGGAGCCGCGCTGGAGCCCGTCCGGCGACCGGATCGCGTTCACCTCGACGCGGGGCGCCGCCGACGACCGTCAGCAGCTGTGGGTACTCCCGCTCGCCGGCGGCGAGGCCCGGCGGCTCACCGACGCCGTCGGCGGCGTCTCCGAGATCGCGTGGTCGCCCGACGGCGAGCGGCTCGCCTTCGTCCAGTCGGTGACGGCCGACGACCGCGAGACCGACCGGGACCTGTCGGTCCCCGAGGGATACGAGCCCGACGACCACCCCGACCCGCGCGTCGTCGACCGCACCGTCTACCGGACCGGACAGCGCTACGTCGACGGTCGGCGCTCGCACGTCTACGTCGTCGACGCCGACGCGCCGGTCGACGGCGCGACCGGCGGCGACCCGGCCGCGGGGGTCGAGCGCGTCACCGACGGCGACGCCGACTTCGGTGCGCCCGAGTGGGGAGACGCGGAGACCCTCTACTTCACCGAGCGGGTCGGCGACGACCCCGACGACTCGGTCGAGATCGCGATCCGCGCACGCGACTTCGAGACGGGCGAGACCGAGCGTGTCCACGCGACCACGGGGTGGGACGCCGCGCTGGCGGCGACCGACGACGGCCGAGTCGCGTTCACTCACGCCGAGCCCGAGCGGGTCTCCATGCGGCAGACGGATCTGCGCGTGCTCGACCGCGAGAGCGGCGCGGTGACCGACCTCACGGCGGATCTCGACCGCGGAGTCGGTCGCGCGGTCGCCCCTCAGTGGGGACCCGACGACGCGACGCTGTACTTCGCGACCCCGGACGAGGGGGCGACCGCCCTCTGGCACGTCCCCGGCGACGGGAGCGAGACGCCCGAGCGGCTCTGTCGCCCCGGCGCGGTGTCGGGCGGGACAGTCGGCGGCGACGCGGGCGCCGGCCCCGAGGAGGTGACCGTCGCGTTCGCCGCCAGCGAGTGGGACCACCCGGGCGACGCCTTCGTCTACGACGCGGGGACCGGCGAGACGACGCGGGTGACGGAGCTCAACGCCGACTACCTCACCGAGCGCGAGATCGGTGAACCCGAGGAGGTCCGCTTCGAGTCAGACGGGACGGAGATACAGGGGTGGGTGTTGACGCCGCCGGAATTCGATCCGGGCGACGGCGCCGAAAACCAGTTCCCCCTCGCGGTCGAGATCCACGGCGGCCCGCACGCGATGTGGTCGACGGCGGGGACGATGTGGCACGAGTTCCAGACGCTCGCGGCTCGCGGGTACGTCGTCTTCTGGTCGAACCCGCGCGGCTCGACCGGCTACGGCGAGGCGTTCATGCAGGCGATCGAGCGCGACTGGGGCGCGGTCACGCTCACGGACGTGATGGCGGGCGTCGAGACGGTCGCGGAGCGCCCGTACGTCGACGAGACGAACGCCTTCGTCACCGGCGGCTCCTTCGGCGGGTTCATGACCGCGTGGACGGTGGGCCAGACCGACTACTTCCGCGCGGCCGTCTCCCAGCGCGGCGTCTACGACCTCACCGGCTTCTACGGCTCGACGGACGCGGCGTACAAGCTCGTCGAGGGCGACTTCGACACCGTCCCGTCCGAGGAGCCCGGATGGCTGTGGGCGCAGTCGCCGACCGGCCACGCCCACGAGGTCGACACGCCGACGCTCCTCGTTCACTCCGAGGACGACACCCGGACGCCGATCTGCACGGCGGAGCTGTACCACCGGATCCTCCGGAAGAACGGCGTCGACACGCGGTTCGTGCGCTACCCGCGCGAGGGCCACGAGCTCTCTCGCTCGGGCGAGCCGGCCCACGTCGTCGACCGCATCGAGCGGATCGCCCGCTGGTTCGACGGCTACTCCGAGCACCACGACGCGCCGCGCGCGCTCGACCGCCCCGACGAGGAGGGGTTGAGCGGCGGGGACGGGGATGAAGGGGACGGAACAGAGGGAGAAAGGGAAGCCCGCGAGGAGTGAAGCCGGATACTCGAGAGAGACGCTACTCGCCGTCGTCTGGGTCGTCGGGGTCGTCCGAGTCGTCCGGGTCGAACGCGTCGATCGCGGCGTGGACGCCCTCGACCCACTCGTCTAAGGCGCCGTGGAGTCGCTCTTTCGCCTCCGGGACCGGGATGGCGGTGTACTGGTAGACGTACCCGCCCGAGTCGAGCAGGCGGCGGCGGCGCTCGACGAGCCCCTTCTCCCGCAGCGTCGACAGCGACCGGTTCACGTTCGACCGGTCTCGGTCGAGGGTCTGGGCGAGTTCGGCGACGGTGCTCCCCGGGTGATCGAGCAGCGTCAGGTACGTCCGGCTCTCGTGGTCCCGGACGCCGAACACGCAGGAGAGCACGTGCTCGAAGGAGGGAGACACGTCGCCGACGAGGTCCTCGATCTCGGGGTCGCTCATGGGCGCCGTTCGACTGCGGTCGGGTTAAAAGTCGTCATCGCGGCGGCGAGTCGGCGGGGCAGACAGTCGGCGGGGCGGCGAGTCGGCGAGACGGCGGGCGGTGAGGCGACGAGACGGCGGCTCAGCGATCGGGGTCCGCGTATCCCATCCGGTCGATACAGCCGCGCATCTCGGTCTCGTCCGCGTGCCGGTGGAGGTTCGTGGGCGTGTCGCAGTGATACGTCTCCCCGTCGTAGCGGAGCACGACCTCGTGTCGCCCGCCGGCGACCTCGACGTCGACGAGGATCCGGCGCCCGTCGTTGAGCGCGTCGATGATCTCGTCGGGCGACAGCTCGCCGGCCTCGACCCGGAGTACCTCGGTCATAGGCCCTCTTCGCGGGTCGCCGAATTAAAACCGTGCCTGTCCGGCCGACCTCACGTCATCGTCGAGTCCGGGCCGCCCTCTTCCTCCGGCGGCTCGACCCCCTCGGCGGCGGCCACGTCCTCGGTCCGCTTCTCGGCCTCGACGTGCCAGCGGTCGATCTCGGACTCGTAGTCGGCGAGGATGTCGCTCACCTCGGCTTTCAGCTCGTCGTCGTTGACGTTCACCTCGAAGACGAACGTCTCGCCGTTCTCGCCGCGGCCGACCTCCTGGACGTTGGCGCTGACGAGTTCGTTGTCGAAGTAGTACGGTGCCATCTGGGTCATCACCTTCCGGTAGACGGTGTCTTCCACCTTCCGGAGCGCCTTGCGACTCGCCGAGTCGGCGGCGCGCGCGACGTGGCCGATCGACTCGCCCCAGCTCTCCATCGCGCTCTCGGTGTCGTTCTCCTCGACCTTCTCGTAGGACTCGGTGAGCTTCTCGCCGGCCGTCTGGAGGTCGTCGCCGGGCGATTTACCGGCCTGTTCGCCCTCTCCTTCGCCGACGGACGCCTGTTCGGCGGTCTTCGCCGACACGTCCTCGTCGATACGCTCGTGAGACTTGGGGCGCCAGTCGTCGAACTCGTGGAACGGGTCGCCGTCGGCGCCGGTCTCTCGGAGCGCCAGGGCGATCCGCTCGCCGTGCTCGACCACGTCTCCCCAGTCCCCGCGCATCTTGAAGCCGGAGATGCTCTCTTCCATCGCTTGCTCTCGCTACGGCGCGAACGCGTATAAGTTTCCCCGACCGCGTGAACCGCTATTCCTCGTGCGAGAACCGGCGGTCGGTCGGGCCGACGACCGATTCCGCCGGAGAGGAGTCCTCACAGCGGCTCAGTTCGAGTTGGCGTCGGCGGCGAGCTCGCCCTGCGTCTGGCCCGCGTCCTCGCCCTCGCCGAGCTCGGGCTGTTCGCCGTCGTCGGGGGTCGGCGTGTGGGGGCCGTCACCGAGCGCGCCCAAGACGAGGTACAGCATCGCGATGACCATGAGGAGGGTCATGACCGTCGCGACGATCCCCACTGCGGACACGTACTGGAACATGATGCGCGGTCGGCGGGCGCGACGTATCAACGTATCGGCTTCCACCGATCGAGCGGCCCGACGAACCGGCGAGTTTCGCCATCTTTTAAGCCGAACGCGGCGCTTCTCCCGACAATGACTATCGAAGACCGCGACGACGCGCACCTCATCACGCACGCGCTGGCGAAGGACACCCTCTCGCGGCTCCGCGACGTCGAGACCGAGCAGGTCGCCTTCCGGAAGGGGCTCGTGAAGCTCGGTCGGATCTGCGGCTACGAGATCATCGACGGCGCGATGGAGACGGAGTACGTCCCCGTCCAGACGCCGCTTCAGGAGACGACCGGCGAGCGCGTGAAGGGGCTCGACGACGTGGTCATCATCAACGTGCTCCGGGCGGCCACCCCGTTCGTCGAGGGGCTCCTCAAGGCGTTCCCGCGCGCGAAGCAGGGCGTCATCTCTGCCGGTCGCGACGAGGAGGCCGGGATGACCGACGACGGCGAGTTCCCGATCACCATCGACTACGTGAAGCTCCCCGAGATCCGGCCCGAGGACACCGTGATCGTCGCGGACCCGATGCTCGCCACCGGCTCGACGATGTGCGCCGTCCTCGACCACGTCCTCGACGAGGCCGACGACTTGGAGGACCTGTTCGTCCTCTCGGCGGTCTCCGCGCCGGAGGGGCTCGTCCGCGTGAGCGAGTCGGTGCCCGACGCCGACCTGCTCACGGTCGCCATCGACGACCGCCTCGACGACGACGGGTTCATCCTCCCCGGCCTCGGCGACGCCGGCGACCGCGCGTTCCGGACGGTCTGAAGCGATCGGGGCGACCGACGCGACGGAGGCGTTCCCTGCGACGTACTTTTAAGAGCCGCCCGCGCGACCGATCTGTATGAGCGACGCGCCGACGACCGAGCCCTGCGACGGCTGCGGCGACCCCACCACGGACGCGCTCGCGCGCACCGTCCGGCTGAGCGTCGACCGAGCGAACATCGACACCCAGCGGCTCTGTCCCGACTGCTTCGCCGACTGGATCCAGCGCTATCAGGACCGGTTCGGCTCCGGTCCCGACGACTCCGACAGCTCCGAGATCATCGTCGACTGAGCGGCCGGGGGCGACCCGTTCGTTCCGGACCGCAGGCAACGTCCGTCCCGACCGCCCGTCTTAAGCCGCGGCGGCACGGACGGCGACGTAATGGACCTCGCCATCGACGCCCCGACCCCGGCGGCGCCCGACTGCGCCGACGACGGGACGTGGCTCGCCTGTATCGAGTGCGACGAGACGTTCGCCCCCTTCGAGGCCGTCCGGTACACCTGCGACGAGTGCGACGGCCTGCTCGAAGTGCGCTACGACGACCCGCCGACGTTCGACGAGTTCGGGTCGGGCGCGTCGACCGACGGCCCCGACCGCGGCGTCTGGCGCTACCGCGAGGCGCTTCCCTTCGATCTCGGCGTCACGCTCCCCGAGGGCGGCACCCCGCTGCACCGCGTCCCGCGGATCGAGGAGGCGGTCGGCGTCGACGCGCTCCGGGTCAAACACGAGGGGATGAACCCCACCGGCTCGTTCAAGGACCGCGGGATGACCGTCGGCGTCCGCGTGGCGAAGGAGCTCGGCGTCGGCGCGCTCGCGTGCGCCTCCACCGGGAACACCTCGGCCGCGCTCGCAGCCTACGGCGGGCGCGGCGACATGCAGACGCTCGTGCTCCTCCCCGCGGGGAAGGTCGCCGCGGGGAAGGTCGCGCAGGCGAGCCTCCACGGCGCCCGCATCCTGGAGGTCGACGGCAACTTCGACGCCTGCCTCGACATCGTCCAGGAGCTGGCCGCGCGCGGCGAGGCGTACCTGCTCAACTCCCTGAACCCGTTCCGCCTGGAGGGACAGAAGACGATCGGATTCGAGATCTTAGAGGAGTTCTACGCCGACTACGGGACGTTCCCGGACCGCATCGTCCTCCCCGTCGGCAACGCCGGCAACACGTCGGCCCTTTATAAGGGGTTCCGCGAGCTGGTCCAGGCGGGCGCGCTCGAGGTCGATCAGGTCCCGAAGCTCACCGGTGTGCAGGCCGAGGGCGCCGCCCCGATGGTCGAGGCGATCGAGGAGGGGAACGACGAGGTCCGGCGGTGGGAGGAGGTCGAGACGCGCGCCACCGCGATCCGCATCGGCAACCCGGTCAACGCGCCGAAGGCGATCCCGGGGATCCGCAACACCGGCGGCACCGCCGTCGCCGTCAGCGACGACGAGATCACCGCCGCGCAGCGCCACCTCGCCGCCGAGGGCGTCGGCGTCGAGCCCGCCTCCGCCGCGAGCCTCGCCGGTCTGAAGAAGCTCCGACGCTCCGGCGTCGTCGACGACGACGAGCGGGTCGTCTGCCTGACCACGGGGCACCTCTTAAAAGACCCCGAGGCCGCCTACGAGGCCGGCGGCGACCCCGAGCCCGTCCCGAACGACGTGGACGCCGTGCTCGACCACCTGCACGGGTAGTGCCCTCGGGAAGCGAGTCCGTCGACTTTTAAAGATAGACCTACCGAACCGCTACTCCGCCTGCCGCTCGTCGGCGTCGTCCAGCGTGATCTCGGTGACCTCGACGATCCGGCTGTCCTCGAGCAGCGCCTCGATCGCGGCGTCCGGCACGTCCTGGTCGAGGTTGTAGACGGTGAGCGCCTCGCCGCCCTGCGTCTCGCGGGCGTTGTACATCCCGGCGATGTTCACGTCGTGGTCGCCGAGCACGGTGCCGATGAGCCCGATGACGCCCGGCTCGTCGGTGTTGCGCGCGACCAGCATGTGGCCGTACGGGACCGCGTCGACGCGGAACCCGTCGATGCGGACGATGCGCGGGTCCTCGCCCGCGAACAGGGTGCCCTCGACCGCGATGGAGTCGTCGCCGTTGTTGACGGTGACGCGCACGAGGCTCTGGAAGTCCTCCGTCTGGCGGGTCTTCGACTCGGTCACGTCGATGCCGCGCTCCTCGGCGAGCCGGGGCGCGTTCACCGCGTTCACCTGCCACTCCAGCGGCTCGAAGACGCCCTTCAGCGCGCTCGCGGTGACGAGCTCCACGTCCTCCTCGGCGATGTCGCCCTCGTAGCACGTCTCCACGCCCGTGATGCGGCCGTCGAGCAGCTGTGCGGCGACCTTGCCGGCGGTCTCGGCGACGGCGATGTACGGCTTGATCCGCGGGAAGGCCGTCTCGTCGACGGAGGGCGCGTTGAGCGCCGTCAGGACGGGTTCGTCGTCGAACGCCGAGAGCACGGCCTCGGCGGTGTCGACGGCGACGTTCTCCTGTGCGGCTTCCGTCGAGGCGCCGAGGTGCGGCGTCAGCACGATCTCCTCGACATCGAGCAGCGGCGAGTCCTGCGAGAGGGGCTCCTCGGCGAAGGAGTCGAGCGCGGCGCCCGCGAGGACGCCGTCGTCGACCGCCTCGGCGAGCGCGTCCTCGTCGACGATGCCGCCCCGGGCGCAGTTGATGAGGTAGCCGCCCTCCAGCTGGGCCAGCTCGTCCTCGCCGATCATCCCCTCCGTCTCGGGGAGGAGCGGGGTGTGGATCGTCGCGAAGTCGCCGCGCGCGAGCGCCTCGTGGAGGTCCTCGACGAGCTCGGCGCCGAGCCGTTCGGCGCGCTCCTCGGAGATGTACGGGTCGTAGACGACGAGATCCATCCCGAGCGAGTCGAGCCGCTTCGCGACCTCCTGGCCGACGCGGCCGAGCCCGACGATGGTGAGCGTCTTGTTGTTCACCTCGGTGCCGAGGAACTCGCCTTTGGCCCACTCGCCGCCGAGGAGGCGGCCGTGCGCCTGCGGGATCGAGCGCGCGACGGCGAACGTCATCGCGACCGTGTGCTCGGCGGCGGCCCGGACGTTCCCCTCGGGCGCGTTGGCGACGATGACCCCGTGGTCGGTGGCGGCCTCGATGTCGATGTTGTCGACCCCGATGCCGGCGCGCCCGACGATGACGAGCTCGGAGGCGGCCTCGAAGACCGCCTCGTTCACGTCGGTTCCGGAGCGGACGATGAGCGCGTTGGCGTCGCTCACGGCGTCGAGCAGGGCGTCGCCCTCGCTTTCGTAGTCAGTTACGACCTCGTGCCCGGCGTCTCGGAGTCGGTCCAACCCCGCGTCCGCGATGGGGTCGGTCACGAGTACCTTCATGGGCGTTTTCACCGGCGGCGCGAGGTTAACCCTTTCCTCATCGCTCCGTTTTGCCGACCGAGACGATCCGCGATCGCGGACATCGAACCCCTTCATTTCGGGTGGAAACACCTCGTTCGTGGGTACCGATCGGTCGGTCCGGCCGTCGTCGGTTCCGGCGTCTCCCGCTCGCCCCGGGCTCCGTCGCTCGGCGGTACTGCCTTTTATATCCGGACGCTTGGTCGGGTATGGACATCACGATCGCGTTCGCCGGCGTGGCCGCCATCCTCGTGTTGACGGGGATCAGCGCCTTCTTCTCCAGTTCGGAGCTGGCCGTCTTCTCGGTCCCGACCCACCGGGTCGACTCGCTGCTCGCCGCCGACGTGCCCGGCGCGCGGGCGCTCTCGGCGCTGCGGGAGGACTCGCACCGCTTCCTCGTCACGGCGCTCGTGAGCAACAACGTCGCCAACATCGCGGCCGCGTCGGTCGCGACCGCGGTGTTCGTCCGGTTCGGCTTCTCCGGGGGGGAGGCGGCCACGGGCTCGACGCTGGTCACGAGCGTCTTCGTCATCGTCTTCGGCGAGATCGCGCCGAAGTCGTACGCGGTGGCGAACGCCGAGAAGCACGCGCTCCGCGTCTCCCGGCCGGTCGTCGCGATCCAGCGCGCGATCCGGCCCGTGCTGTACGTGTTCGAGGCGCTCTCCGGCGTCGTCAACGGGTTCACGGGCGGCGAGTCAGACATCGAGTCGTACCTCACGCGCGAGGAGATCGAGACGCTCGTCCTCTCCGGCGAGGCGGCGGGCGCGCTCGACCCGGACGAGGGCGCGATGATCCGCGGCGTCCTCGACCTGGAGTCGATCCGCGTGTCGGCGGTGATGGTCCCCCGGACCGACATGGTCGCGCTGCCCGACACCGCCACGCCGGCCGACGCCGTCTCGACCGCCGCCGCGGAGGGCGTCACGCGTATGCCGGTGTACGGCGAGAACCGCGACGACGTCGTCGGGATCGTCGACCTGCGCGACGCGGTCGCCGCCGACGAGCGCGGGGAGCCGCTCGCGAGCGCGCTCCGCGAACCGACCTTCGTGCCGGAGACCCAGCCGGTCGACGAGTTGTTCGCGGCGATGCGGTCGAGCGACCTCCGCATGGCCGTCGTCGTCGACGAGTTCGGCTCGGTGGTCGGGATCGTCACCTTAGAGGACGTGGTCGAGGAGGTCGTCGGCGAGCTGGTCGGGCGGTGGGAGACCGACCACGTCGACGTGATCGCGTCCGACGCCGCGGTCGTGCGCGGGTGGACCACCGTCGCGCACCTCAACGAGACCCTCGATCTGTCCCTCCCGGTCGACGGGGGGACCGAGACCGTCGCGGGGCTGGTGACCCGACAGCTCGGGCGGGTCCCGGCCGAGGGCGACCGCGTCGAGATCGGCGACGTGACGCTCGCGGTGACGGGCGCGACCGCGACGCGAGTGACCCGAGTGCGGGTGGAGCACCCGGGGATCGGAGCCGAGGGCGAGGGCGGGTCGGGCGCCTCCGGGTCCGCTGACGCGCCGGGCGACGGCGTCGAGTGACGACGCCGCGCGACCGCGATCGATCTAGAGCCCGAACGACGCGACGGTCTCGTACGCCGGCCCGTCGCTCGTCAGCGTCGACGAGACGAGCCGGACGGTCTCGACCTCGAACCGGCCGACGTCTGGGTCCCGCTCGCGGACGACCTCTTGGACGAGTCCCTTCCCGCGGGCGTCGTCCATCCGGGCGAGCGTGACGTGCGGCGCGAACTCGTGCTCCTCGGGGTCGACGCCGAGCGCGGTCGTCTCGCTCTCGAGAGCCTCGTGGAGCGCGGTCAGTTCGGCGCTCCCCGCGTCGACGCCCGCCCAGACGACCGAGATATAGTCGAGGCTCGGGAAGACGCCGTATCCACTGATCGCGCACTCGAAGGGGTCGACGTCGGCGTCCGCGACCGCGCGCTCGCCGGCCGCGATCACGTCGGCGAGCGCGGGCGTGGTGTCGTCGGTCTCAGTGTCAGTGTCGGCGTCGTCGGCGATTTCACCGAGAAACTTCAGCGTCACGTGCGTCTGCTCGGGGGCGACGAACCGCAGTCCCTCGGCGCCCTCGAACGCGGCCTGTGCCTCCGCGATCGGATCCGCGAAACGGTCCGGGAGGTCGACGGCGAAGAACGCTCGCATGACGGGTGGAACGTTTGGCGAGATCGTTTATAAACGATCGACGCCGTCGCTCACGGCATTTTAGTCCCACCATCACACAGGTGCGAAAGGTTCCGTCCGACGAAGCGGTGTCGGTGCGCGTTCGCGGCGGAGTTGCGGAATGTTTTTATACGGAAACCGGGCTAGACTCTGCTAATGCGCGCGGAGGCTCGTCTCGACGCCGCCCTCTTCCGAGGCCGACGAGCCCCGCGACCGCGACGAGGCGTCCGACCGCCGCGACCGGCTTCCGGCGCGGCGCGACGACCGGCCCCCTCGGGCCAGTAACTTTTCCCTCGTCGCGTTCGCGCCGTTCCGTTTCGGAGAGTGACAGCTACGTCGTCGGGTAGCGTCGCCGCCGCCAATTTCTTACAACTTCTAAAGCGACGAATTTAAGGGGGAGAGTCCATTCTACTCCGGTAATGGCAACCGTTGCACTCGCGTTCAGTGGGGGACTCGACACGACCGTCTGCGTGCCGCTCCTGAAAGAGGAGTACGGCTACGACGAGGTCATCGGCGTCAACGTCGACGTCGGGCAGCCGACCGAGGAGTTCGACGAGGCGGAGGAGACCGCCGAGGCGCTCGGGCTCGACATCCACGTCGTCGACGCCAAAGCGGAGTTCGCGGACCTCTGTTACGACGCGGTGAAGGCGAACGCGACCTATCAGGGCTACCCGCTCGGGACCGCGCTCGCGCGCCCCGTCATCGCCGAGGCTATCCTGGGCGTCGCCGAGGAGCAGGGCTGTGACGCCATCGCGCACGGCTGCACCGGGAAGGGGAACGACCAGCTCCGGTTCGAGGCCGTCTGGCGCGGCTCCGACCTCGAGGTGATCGCCCCCGTGCGCGAGCTCGGCCTCACCCGCGAGTGGGAGATCGACTACGCCGCCGAGAAGGACCTGCCCGTCGAGGCCGGCGACGGCGGCGTCTGGTCCATCGACGAGAACATCTGGTCGCGCGCGGTCGAGGGCGGGAAGCTGGAGGACCCGAACTACGAGCCGCCGGAGGACATCTACGAGTGGACCGCGGAGCCGGAGGGCGAGACCACCATCGAGGTCGCCTTCGAGGAGGGCGTCCCGGTCGCCGTCGACGGCGAGGCGATGGACCCCGTCCCGCTGATCCAGCACCTCAACGAGTACGCCGGCGGCTACGGCATCGGCCGCACCGACGTGATGGAGGACCGCATGCTCGGGCTGAAGGTGCGCGAGAACTACGAGCACCCGGCCGCGACCGTCCTGCTGACGGCCCACCAGGCGCTCGAGGACCTCGTCCTCACGAAGAACGAGCGCTCGTTCAAGAAGGGGATCGAGCAGGAGTGGTCCGAGAAGGCGTACCAGGGGCTCGTCTTCGCTCCCGTCGTCGACGCGCTCGACGCGTTCGTCGACGAGACGCAGGACGTGGTGACCGGCACCGCGACCGTGAAGGTGTCCGGCGGAAACTGTCGCGTCGTCGCCCGCGACTCCGACTACGCCGTCTACTCCGAGGAGATGGCCTCGTTCAACACCGAGGACGTGGCCGGCATCGCGCAGGAGGACGCCACCGGCGTCGCGAAGTACCACGGGCTGCAGGAGCGCCTCGCCAACGACGTGAAGGCGGGCGTGAAAAAGCCCGAGCTGGCGACGGACGGCTCTGGAAAGACGGACGAGACCGACGACGAGAACTAAATGACCGACGACGACCCCGGCACGGCGGGGGACGCCAACGGAACGGGTGCCACCGGTACGGCCGTCCGCCGCGACCGCTTCAGCGGCGGCCCCGCCCGCGAGTTCCTGTCGAGCCTCGCCGCCGACGCGGCGATCTTCGAGGCCGACCTGGCCGTCGACCGCGCGCACACGGTGATGCTCGCGGAGCAGGGGATCGTCGATAGCGCGGTCGCCGGCGACATCCTCGCCGCCCTCGACGACGTGGAGGCCGCCGGCCACGACGCGCTCCCCGACGGCGAGGACGTTCACGAGGCGATCGAGACGGCCGTCATCGACCGGGTCGGCCCGGACGGCGGCCGGATGCACACCGCGCGCTCGCGCAACGACGAGGTGGCGACCTGCATCCGGTACCGGCTGCGCGAGGACCTGCTCGCGGCCGCCGAGGCCACGATCGCGCTCCGCGAGGCGCTCGTCGACGTGGCGAGCGAACACACGGAGACGGTGATGCCCGGGTACACCCACCTCCAGCCGGCCCAGCCGACGACGGTCGCGCACTACCTGCTCTCCTACGAGGGCGGGGTCGCACGCGACACCGAGCGCCTGCTCGACGCCTACGACCGGGTCGACCGGTCGCCGCTCGGCGCGGCGGCGTTCGCGGGGACGCCGTTCGACATCGACCGCGACCGGACCGCCGAGCTGCTGGGGTTCGACGGGACGGTCCGGAACTCGACGGACGCCGCGTCGGCGCGCGACTTCCTCGCGGAGGGCGCGACCGCGTGCGCGACGCTCGCGACGACGCTGTCGGGGCTCGCGGAGGACCTCGTCCTCTTCTCGAACAAGGGCTTCGTGGAGCTGTCGGACGCGTACGCCTCCACCTCCTCGATCATGCCCCAGAAGAAGAACCCCGACACGCTGGAGCTGACCCGGGGCGTCGCCGGCGACGCGATCGGGGAGGCGACGGGCACGCTGAGCCTGCTGAAGGGGCTGCCCCGCGCGTACAACCGCGACCTCCAGCGCGCCCACGCGGGCGTGTTCGAGATCGCGGACGACGTGCGGGAGGCGACCGAGGTCGCCGCGGGCGCGGTCGCGACCGCCGACTGGAACGAGGCGACGCTCGCGGACGCCGCGGGCGAGGGCTTCTCGACGGCGACGGGCGTCGCCGACCTGCTCGCGATGGGCGGGATGCCGTTCCGGACGGCCCACGAGATCGTCGCGACGGCCGCCGAGACCGTCTCCGACGGCGACTCGCCGGCCGCCGCGGCCGCAAAAGTTGACGAGGCCACTCGAAACGTGACTGGCGAGCCCCTCTCGGCGCACGTGAGCCGCGAGGACGTGGAGTCCGCGCTCGACCCCGCCGCCAGCGTCGCGAGCCGCGACTCCGCCGGGGGGCCGGCTCCCGACGCCGTCGCCGACGAGCTCGCGACCGCCGAGGCGGGGATCGAGGCCGACGCCGCGGCGCTCGCCGACGAGCGGGAGTCGCTCGCGGCGGCGGCGGCGCTCCTGGACGCGGAGGTGGACTCGTATGCGTGAGCCGGTGCCGACTGCCGCGGGGCGGGGACCTCGACCGCCGCGTCGGCCGCGCCCCCCGCGACGACCGATGCCGTCGACGGCCGACCCGCGACCGCCGACGGTGCCGCCGTCCCCGCGAGGGGACGCACTCACTACTGAAATCTGACACCGGATTTCACACGGCGGTTGTATATCCGATTTTCGTCCGTTAGAGGGTAGTCCATTTATTGTAAATCAGATTACAAGTTCGAAGGGTTTATGCGGGTTCACGGTCGAGTAGCTGGTACGATGACGAGCGACACTGATCCGGTGGTGGCAGAGGACCCGATCACGGGCGAGGAGATCGAGCTTCCGGCCGACGTCGAGGTCGGCGAGATCATCGACAGCCCGGTCACCGGGACCGAGCTGGAGGTCATCTCGCTGGACCCCGTCGTGTTGGAAGAGGCCCCCGAACTCGAGGAGGACTGGGGCGAGTAGATGGCGACGACCGCCACGACCGCGACACGCGAGTGGTCGACATGCAAATAGGGATCCTCTACTCGCGGATCCGGAAAGACGAGAAGCTGCTGCTCGGCGAGCTCCGCGAGCGCGGCCACGAGGTCGCGAAGATCGACGTCCGCAAGGAGCGGTTCGGACTCGAGTCCACCACGGCCGACGTCGCCGACCTCGATATCGTCGTCGACCGCTGTCTGTCGACGAGCCGGTCGCTGTACGCGACCAAGTTCCTCGACAGCTACGGCGTCCCCGTGGTGAACTCCCCCGAGACGGGTGACATCTGCGCCGACAAGGCGAAGAACTCGCTCGCGCTCGCGCGGGCCGACATTCCGACCCCGGCGACGGAGGTCGCGTTCACCAAGGAGGCCGCGATGGAGGCGATCGAGGAGTTCGGCTACCCCTGCGTGCTCAAGCCCGTCGTCGGCTCGTGGGGCCGGCTGATGGCGAAGATCGACACGCGGAACGCCGCGGAGGCGATCTTGGAGCACAAGGAGACGCTCGGCCACTACGAGCACAAGGTGTTCTACATCCAGGAGTTCGTCGACAAGCCCGGTCGCGACGTCCGCGCGCTGGCGGTCGACGGCGAGCCGGTCGCCGCGATGACCCGGTCGTCCGACCACTGGCTCACAAACGCCGCGAAGGGCGGCGAGACGAAGTCCTTCGACCTCGACGACCGCGCGCTCGATCTGGTCGAGCGCGCGTCGGAGGCGGTCGGCGGCGGCATGCTCGGCGTCGACCTGATGGAGGTGGGCGGCACCGACTCCGGCGAGTACACCGTCCACGAGGTGAACCACACGGTCGAGTTCAAGGCGCTGGACGCCGCCAGCGAGGTCGACGTGCCCGCGAAGGTCGTCGACTGGCTGGAGGCGAAGGCGGCCGCGGCGGCCGACGGCGAGGCCGCGGAGGCACACACATGACAGACGAGACGTACACCGCGAGCGTCGTCGGCGGCACCGGTTTCACCGGCGGCGAGCTGTTGCGGCTCCTCTCCGGACACCCCGACTTCGAGGTCGTGCAGGCCACGTCGCGGTCGGCCGACAACATGACGGTCGGTCGCTCGCACCCGAACCTGCGCGGGCTCGACCTGCGCTTCTCGGACCCCGACGACCTCGAATCGGTCGACGTGCTCTTCTCGGCGACGCCCCACGGCGTCTCGATGGGGCAGATAGACGGCTACTTCGAGGCGGCCGACACGGTCGTCGACCTCTCGGCGGACTTCCGCCTGCCCGAGGCGGAGCTGTACGACGAGTGGTACGACGGCCACACCTCGCCCGAGTACCTGGAGCGCGCGGAGTACGCGCTCCCCGAGATCAACCGCGAGAACCTCTCCGGCGCCGACCTGATCGCCGGCGGCGGCTGTAACGCGACCGCGACGATGCTCGGGCTCAAGCCCCTCGTCGACGCGGGCGCGCTCGGCCCCGACGCCGGCGAGGTCGTCGTCGACGTGAAGGTCGGCTCCTCGGAGGGCGGCGCCGGCGGCGGCGCGGCCTCCTCGCACCCGGAGCGCTCGGGCGTCGTGCGCCCGTACGCGCCCACCGGCCACCGCCACGAGGCGGAGATCGAGGCGTACCTCGGCCTCGACGTCTCCTTCACGGTCCACGCGGTCGAGATGGTGCGCGGCGCGAGCGCGACCTGCCACGTCTTCCCCGACGAGCCCGTCTCGAAGGCGGACCTGTGGCAGGCGTACCGCGGCGCCTACGCCGACGAGCCGTTCATGCGGATCGTCTCCGGCGGGGGCGGCGTCTACCGCTACCCCGAGCCGAAGGCGGTCGCCGGCACGAACTACGGCGAGGTCGGCTTCGAGCTCGACCCCGGGAACCGGCGCGTCGTCGTCTTCTCGGCGATCGACAACATGATGAAAGGCTCCGCCGGCCAGGCCGTCCACGCGGCGAACGTCGCGCTCGGGCTGCCCGAGACCGCGGGTCTCGAGTTTCAGGGGCTCCACCCCGTGGGATCGCCATGACCGACGAGCAGACCGACGCCGGCGGCGCGCCCGTCGACGGCGCGGCCACCGACGAGCCGCCCGTCGTCGTCAAGATCGGCGGCGCGAAGGCGGTCGACCCGGCCGGCGCCGTCGGCGACGTGGCCCACCTCGCCGCCAACGGGCGCGAGGTCGCGGTCGTCCACGGCGGCTCCACGGTCGTCGACGAGGTCATCGAGCGGCTCGGGATGGAGCCCGAGTACGTCGAGTCCGCCTCCGGCGTCACGGGTCGGTTCACCGACGCGGAGACGATGGAGGCGTTCACGATGGCGATGGCCGGCAAGCTCAACACGGAGCTGACGGCGCTGTTCCGCGAGGCCGGCGTCGACGCGGTCGGCCTCTCCGGCGTCGACGGCGGGCTCCTCTCGGGCCCTCGCAAGTCGGCGGTCCGCGTGGTCGAGGACGGCAAGAAGAAGATCCGCCGCGGCGAGCACTCCGGCCGGATCGAGTCGGTGAACGCCGACCTCCTCTCCGGACTGCTCGACGACGGCTACACCCCCGTCGTCTCGCCCCCGATGGAGGGGAGAGAGAGCGACGGCGGCGTCACGCCCGTCAACACCGACGCTGACCGGGCGGCCGCCGCGGTCGCGGGCGCGCTGGACGCCGACCTCGTCCTGCTGACGGACGTGGCCGGCGTGTACGCGGACCCCGACGACCCGGACACGCTGATCGAGTCGGCGGCGACGCCCGACGAGCTGGCGGCGGTCGAAGCCGCCGCCGAGGGGTTCATGGGAAAGAAGGTGATGGCCGCCAAAGAGGCGCTCTCGGGCGGCTCCGGGCGCGTGATCGTCGCGGACGCGAACGTCAACGACCCGATCGTCGCCGCGCTCGGCGGCGCGGGGACGACGATCGAGCGCTCGGCGCTCGGCGACGACGCGGACGGCGACGCCGAGGAGACTGACGCCGAAACGGAGGGCGAGACCGCATGAGCGGCTTCGTCTTCTCCGAGAAGCCGATCGAGATCGCCTCGGGCGACGGCGTCCACGTCACGGACACCAACGGGGCCGAGTACCTCGACTTCGGCGCGAGCTACGCGTGCACGCCCGTCGGCCACTGTCACCCCGAGGTCGTCGACGCCGCGACGAGCCAGCTGGAGGAGCTCATGTACGTGCAGGCGTCGTACCCGCACGCGGCGCGGACGGCGCTGTACGAGCGGCTCTCCGCGGCCGGCCCGGGCGACGTCGACAACGTCTGGCTCTGTAACTCCGGGACCGAGGCCAACGAGGCCGCCCTGAAGTTCGCCCGGCACGCGACGGGTCGCGAGAAGATCGTCGCGACGACGCAGGGGTTCCACGGCCGGACGATGGGCGCGCTCGCGACCACCTGGAAGCAGAAGTACAAGCAGGGGTTCGAGCCGCTCGCGGGCGGCGTGGAGTTCGTCGAGTACGGCGACGCCGACGCGATGCGCGAGGCGGTCGACGACGAGACCGCCGCGGTAATCATCGAGCCCCTCCAGGGCGAGGGCGGGATCAACCCCGCACCCACCGAGTATCTGCAGGCCGTCCGCGAGGCGACGGACGAGGCGGGGGCCGCGATGGTCCTCGACGAGATCCAGACCGGGCTCGGCCGGACCGGGTCGCTGTGGGCGGCTGAGCGCCACGACGTGGTGCCCGATATCCTCACGACGGCGAAGGGGCTCGCCAGCGGGCTCCCGATGGGCGCGACGCTGTGTCGCGACTGGGTCGCCGAGGACGCCGGCAACCACGGCTCGACGTTCTCGGGCGGTCCCGTCGTCTCTGCGGCCGCCGGAGCCACCCTCGACGTGATCGAGCGCGAGGACCTCCCCGCGCACGCGGACGAGATGGGCGCATACATCCGCGGACAGATCGAGGAGCGCCTCGGCGACGACGTTCGCGAGGTGCGCGGCGACGGCCTGATGATCGGTATCGAGGTGAAGCGCGGTTCGAACCGCCTGCTGCGCGATCTGGCGATCGAGCAGCAGGTGCTCGCGCTGCCGGCGGGCCGCACCGTGTTGCGCCTCCTCCCGCCGCTGACGATCGAGCGCGAACACGCCGACGCGGTGGTCGACGCGCTCGCGGAGGTGATCGGGTGATGTCGACCGGGACGGAGCGCGAGTCGGAGGACGGGAGCACCGCGGACGAGGCGGACGGGTCGACCGCCGACGGCTCCTCCGCCGCCGGGACCGACGTGGTCGCGGGCGGCGGCTACCCCGAGGCCTGCGACACGCCGGCCCGGAAGCTGCTGTACGACATGGTGTCGATCCCCTCGCCCTCCGGCGAGGAGGAGCGGGCGGCCGAGCGCCTCGTCGACTTCTTCGAGGCCAACGGCCGGGAGGCGTGGATCGACGAGGTCGGCAACGTCCGCGCGCCCGCCAGCGACGCGGTCCTCCTGACCTCACACGTCGACACCGTCCCGGGCGACATCCCGGTCGAGGTGAGGCCGGCGGCGGAAGACGACGAAGTCGGCGAGCCGGGCGAGCCCGTTCTCTGGGGGCGCGGGACCGTGGACGCCACCGGCCCGCTCGTCGCGATGGCGGTCGCGGCGGTGCAGACGGGGGTCTCGTTCGTCGGCGTCGCCGGCGAGGAGACGAACTCGCGGGGCGCTCGGTTCCTCGTCGAGGACCGCGACCCGCCCGAGGCCGTGGTGAACGGCGAGCCCTCCGGCTGGGACGGCGTCACCCTCGGCTACCGCGGGTTCCTCGCGGGCACGTACGTGAACACGAGCGAGTCCGGCCACACCTCGCGGCCGGAGCCGAACGCGATCCAGCACGCGATCGACTGGTGGCACGGCGTCGAGGAGACGTTCGAGCCCGCCGACGAGGACACGCCCGTCTTCGAGCAGGTGACGACGAAGCCCGTCTCGGTCGACGGCGGGCTCACCGACGACGGGCTCGCCGTCGAGGCGACGATGGACGTGCAGCTCCGCGTCCCGCCGAACCGGACGGTCGACGAGATCCACGAGCTGGCCGAGACGGAGCTGTCCACCGGCTCGGTCCACTGGAAGGAGCCGATCCCGCCGGTGATGGAGAGCCCGCGGACGGAGCTGGCGCGGGCGTTCCGCGTCGCGATCCGCGGCGCCGGCGGCGACGTGCGTCTCCTGCGTAAGACCGGGACGAGCGACATGAACCTGTTCGCGGCCGCGTGGGACTGCCCGATGGTCACCTACGGCCCCGGGAACTCCGACCTGGACCACGCGCCCGACGAGCGGCTTCCCCTCTCCGAGTTGGACCGCGCGACGGCGGTGTTGAGCGACGTCTGCCGGGACCGACCGTAGGCGTCACGGCACCGACCGTGACGCCGCCTCCTTCTGAATCGGTCCGTTTCGCGTCCGACGACTGACCCCACCGCTGTCACACCACCACCGACCCCACGCTCACTATCCACCCATGCCACTCGCTACCGACGACTTCCTCGACATCGACGACGTGACGCCAGCCGAACTGGACGCCCTGCTCGACCGCGCCGCCGCGATGAAGGCGGGCGAGACGGACCCCCGACTCGGCGACGCGACGCTAGGGATGATCTTCGAGAAGCCCTCGACGCGCACCCGCGTCTCCTTCGAGACGGGGATGACCCGACTGGGCGGCCACGCCATGTTCCTCGGGCCGGACGACATCCAGCTGGGCCACGGCGAGCCGCTTCGCGACACCGCGCGCGTGCTCGGTCGGTACGTCGACGGGGTGATGGCCAGGCTCTTCGACCACGGGGACGTCGAGGTCCTCGCCGAGTACGCCGACTGCCCGGTCATCAACGGGCTGACCGACGAGGCGCACCCCTGCCAGACGCTCGCCGACCTCCTCACGATCCGCGAGACGGTCGGCGAGGACGCCACCGTCGCGTGGGTCGGCGACGGCAACAACGTCGGGCAGTCGTTCGTCGTCGGCGCCGCGATGGCCGGGATCGACGTACGGGTCGCCACCCCCGCGGAGTACGGGATGGACCCCCACGTCTTCGACCGGGCCGCGGAGTTCGGCGCGGACGTGGACCCCACCACGGACCCCGAGGCCGCGGTCGACGGCGCCGATATCGTCTACACCGACGTGTGGATCTCGATGGGACAGGAGGACCAGCGCGCGGAGAAGCTCGCCGCCTTCGAGGGGTTCCAGGTGAACCAGGAACTGCTCGCCGGCACCGACGCGACGGTGATGCACTGTCTTCCCGCGCACCGCGGCGAGGAGGTCACCGACGACGTGTTAGAGTCGGACCGCGCTCTCGTCTGGGACCAGGCGGAAAACCGGATGCACGCGCAGAACGCGCTGCTCGTCGAGCTTCTCGGCGGGGAGTGAGGGCGGAGCAGCTTCGGTCGGGCGACGAGACTGTTTATAAATAGATGTGCGGTGGCGCGTGCCTGCGAGTGGGCCACCGGCCCACGAGGAGCCCGTGCGAGGGACGCGGTGAGCACTCGGAGAGCGCGAACCGCGAGGCTGGGGAGGTGTGAGGCGCGGTGCTGTGCGGGGCGGGTGGGACTCAAAGGGGCAGTCGCGATTCCCGCGAGCAACGCGAGCGGGAAGACGGGAGACGAAGTCTCCCGGAAGGACGAAGNGGGGCGGGTGGGACTCAAAGGGGCAGTCGCGATTCCCGCGAGCAACGCGAGCGGGAAGACGGGAGACGAAGTCTCCCGGAAGGACGAAGGTGGCCGCAGCAAGCACCGCAGCGAGGGAGCGCAAGCGACTGAGCGAGGCGCGCAGCAAGGCCCCCGAGTCGTCGCGACTGGGGCTTTGGAGGTGTTCGCCGTCGATCCGCAGACATCCATTTATAAACGATCGACTGAGGCTTTGGCGACATTCACCGTCGATCTGTCGGCAACCATGTATACACAAACGTGCGAGACACAGGAGACGTTCGCGACGACGACGGATTCCTTATAAATGCCAGCACATCAGTCTAGTTCCCGGTCCAGCGCAGGATCGCCAGCGTCCCCTCGAAGAGGACGATCATCGTGAGCGTCACGATGATCGGCGCCATCCCGGTCGGGTCGGGGCTGAACAGGAACGCGATCCCGAGGAACGACCCCCAGAAGATCAGCCGCTTCGCCTCCAGCCACCGCCGGGTGACGAGGTTCATCATGATCGCGAGCATGATGAACAGCGGGATCTGGAACACGATCGCCATGAACGCGAGCATGATGACGATCAGGTTGAACGTCTCCGCGAGCCCGAACGCGATCGTCGCGGCGTCGGAGGTGTAGGTGGTGAAGTACGAGAAGATCGCGGGCAACACGAGGAAGTGCGCGAACGCGATGCCGACCCCGCCGAGCACGAGACTCGTCGGGACCGCCGCGAGGTAGTACCGCCGCTCAGTGGGGTACAGCCCCGGTTTCATGAACCGGTAGGTCTGGTAGACGAACGCCGGGAGCCCGACGACGACGCCCGCGAGCCCGGCGACCTTCAGCCGCGTGAGCGGCAGTTCGAGGGGGCCGTACAGCCGGGGGCGGTTCTCCAGCGGCGCGGGGATGTGGTAGCTCCAGAAGTAGTTGATGAGCTCCGTCGACTCCGTTACCACGACCAGCGTCGCGAGCCCGCCGAAGAGGAAGACGACGGCGAGCCGCCGCATCATCTCCTCGATGTG
The DNA here is from genome assembly GCF_000337375.1 of Halorubrum lipolyticum DSM 21995. Taxonomy (GTDB): domain Archaea; phylum Halobacteriota; class Halobacteria; order Halobacteriales; family Haloferacaceae; genus Halorubrum; species Halorubrum lipolyticum. Next base: position 137,117 of record NZ_AOJG01000025.1, read on the forward strand.
GGCCGCGAGCGGCATCTCCTCGTCCGTCTCCGGCGCTTCGAGGCCCGCGAACTCCTCGTCCGCGGCCCCTCCGTCCGCTGCTCCCCCGCCGTCGACGCCCTCGCCGGCCACGCCGCCGTCCTCCACGGTCGGCGCGTCCGCGTCTGCGCCCTCGTCGCCGTCTCCGGGGGGGTCGCCGTCGGACGACCCCGCTTCGAGTTCCGGCTTTTCGCTGTCGTTGAGGTACTTCGCGCTCCCCGGCTCGTGCGCGTCGAACGTGCCCTCTTCGTCGTCCGCGCTGTCCGCACCGTCCGCATCGTCCGCGCCGCGGTCTTCGCTCTCGCCCGCGTCGCCCGCGCCCCCCGCACCGTCCGCGTCGTCCGAGCCGATCTCCGGCGTGACCGCTGGAGACACCTCCGACTCGACGGACTCCGACTCGGCGTCGCCCCCGCGCTCGCCGCTCGCGGCTCGACCGTCTTCCGCGGTGGTTTCGCCCGTTTCGGTCGGTTCGACCGTCCCGTCGTCGGCGCTGTCGACCGTCCCGTCGTCGGCGACCGAGTCGTCCTCGGGGGCCGAGGGCTCGTCACGCGACCGGTCCGAGTCGTCCATTCACTTCTTCTACGCAACCGGGTGACTATAGGCCTTTTCGGATAGCGGCGAGCGGCGTCCCGTCGCGCGGACGCGAACGCGGTCGAAAAGGTTGATAACGGCGACGGACTTCCGGTCCCGTATGGCGAGTGCCCTCGACGAGGATACCCAGCAGTCGCTCGCGGACGGACGCGAGTCGGCGAAGGCCTTCCTCCGATCGGTCCAGAAAGACCTCCAGAAGGTCTTCGTCGTCTTCCTGCTGGGCTTCCTCGCGACGTTCTGGGCGCTCCGCGTCTTCATCTGGGACCGTCTCAGGGCGATCACCGAGTCGAACATGAACGCCGCGGTCGCCGCCGAGACCGACGTGATCGCGACGACGCCGTTCGAGGTGATCCTCCTGCAGGCGAAGATCGGGCTGATCGTCGGCGTGATCTTCGCGATTCCGCCCTTCATCTACGTCGCCCGCGACGAGCTCCGCGCCCGCGGGGCGTGGCCGCAGTCGCCGATCGCGCGCTGGAAGCTCGCGGCGATGGGCCTCCTCGGAGCCGGACTGTTCGCGGTCGGCGTCGCGTACGGGGTCTACGCCTTCTTCCCGATCATGTTCTCCTTCCTGGCCGGCTTCGGGCTGGAGGCCGGGCTCCAGCCCACCTACGGGATCGTGATGTGGACGGAGTTCATCGTCTTCCTCTCGCTCTCCTTCGGGCTCGCCGGGCAGATGCCCCTCCTCATCACCGGCCTCTCCTACTCGGGCATCGTCCAGTACGAGACGTTCCGCGACAAGTGGCGCTACGCGGTCGTCGCCATCTTCGTCTTCGGCGCCGTCTTCTCGCCGCCGGACCCGTTCACCCAGCTGATGTGGGCGTTCCCGCTCATCGTCCTCTACGGCTTCAGCCTCTACCTCGCGAAGCTCGTCGTCACGGCCCAGCGGAGCTCCGACCGGATCGACGTGTTCGGCGCGGCCCGGAACCACTGGAACGTCGTCGGCGGCGCGGCCGTCCTCGGCGGCGGGCTCGTGTACGCCTTCTACGAGTACGGCGGTCGGACAGCCCTCAACGATCTCCTCCGACTCGCCAACAGCGACTGGCGCTTCCTCGAACCCGGCGCGGGCCTCGGCACGGACCCCGCGACGGCGGCCGCGATCTACGCCGTCGCGTGGGCGCTCGCGTTCGTCGCCGTCGCGACGCTGTGGGCCGTCTACGCCGACCTCGACACGACGAGCGCGGGGTACCAGTACGGCGACCCGGCCGCCATCGACGTGAGCGAGCTCGACGCGGCCGGCGTGCGCGCCGCCCCGGACGACGCCTTCGCGGAGATGAGCGAGGAGGAGTCGCTCGCGCTCGCGCAGGCCGCCATCGACGACGACGACCCGGAGAAGGCGCAGGCGGTCCTCGACCGGTTCGACGCGGTGCACGACGGGGACGGTGAGGACGGCGAGGGCGCCTCCGGCACCGACGCGACGGGAGCCGGAGGGACGGGCGGTTCCGGCGACGACGGTCTGGTGGGCACCGTTCAAGACCGCACCTCTCGGGCCGGCTCCACCTTCCTCTCCGAGCTCACCGACGGCGACGAGGACGAGGCGGAAGACGACATCGGCGGCTACTACAAGGACCTCAAGTTCATCTTCGACTCGCTGCGGTCGCGGTCGTTCCGGCTCGTCGCCGTCTTCGGCAGCGTGATGGCGGCCGCGTTCACGTGGCTGTACCTCGGCGGACTCGGGACGGTTCGCAACGACCTGGAGTCCCGCGTCCCCGCCGAGATCGAGGGCGGGATCAACATCATCACGCTCCACCCGGTCGAGGCGCTGATCTTCATGGTGAAGTTCTCCGTCCTGCTCGGGATCATCGCCGTGTTCCCGGTCGCGCTCTACTACGCGTGGCCCGCCCTCCGCGAGCGCGGCTTCGTCGCCGGGCGCATCTACCAGGTGTACCTCTGGGCGGGCGCGCTGTTCGCCGGTCTGATCGGCGGCTTCGCGCTCGGCTACGCCTACATCGCGCCCGGCCTCATCGGGTGGCTCGTCACCGACGCGCGGCTCGCCGATATGGTCATCACCTACCAGGTGGGCGACTTCTTCTGGCTCGTCATCTACACCACGATCGGGATCGGCTTCCTCGCGGACATCCCGATCGCGATGGTCCTGCTGAACAACGCCGGGGTCCCGTACCAGGTCTTCCGGAACCGCTGGCGCGAGGTCACCGTCGGGATCATGCTGTTCGCGGCGGTGTTCACGCCCGCCGACGTGATCACGATGTTCCTCGCGACGCTCCCGCTGATGGCCGCGTACGGGATCGGCGTCGGGCTCCTGTTCCTCGTCACGTTCGGCGGCCGGCGGAACCTCTCGCCGCCCTCGAAGGTCGTCGACCGCTGATCGGCGCGAGCGACGAGCGATCCCCTCGCGCGAGACCGTCGAGACCGACCGGGTGAGACCGCCGAGACCGACGAGTATTCCCGCGCGCGCACGCAACAGGGGACAAGATGAGCAAGGACTACATCGAGGTCCGCGGCGCCGAGGAACACAACCTCAAGGACCTCGACGTCCGGATCCCGCGCGAGGAGTTCACCGTCGTCACCGGGCTCTCCGGGTCGGGGAAGTCGTCGCTCGCGTTCGACACCGTCTACGCCGAGGGACAGCGCCGGTACATCGAGTCGCTGTCGGCGTACGCCCGCAACTTCCTCGGGCAGATGGACAAACCGCAGGTCGAGGCCGTCGAGGGGCTCTCGCCCGCGATCTCCATCGACCAGAAGAACGCCGCGAACAACCCCCGTTCGACCGTGGGGACCGTCACCGAACTGCACGACTACCTCCGGCTGCTGTACGCCCGGATCGGTACCCAGTACGACCCCGTCACCGGCGAGGAGGTCGGCGAGCAGTCGGCCCAGGACATGGTGAACCAGATCCTCGAACTCCCCGAGGGGACCCGCGCGAAGATCGCGGCGCCGGTCGTCCGCGACCAGAAGGGCGCCTTCGAGGACCTGTTCGAGGAGCTCGTGAGCGACGGGTACGCCCGCGTCGAGGTCGACGGGGAGCCGATCGATCTCACCTTGGACGACCCCGACCTCGACGAGAACTACGACCACACCATCGATGTGATCGTCGACCGCGTGGCCGTCTCGCCCGACGCCCGCTCGCGGATCACGGACTCCGTCGAGACCGCGCTGGAGGAGGCGGGCGGCGCCCTCAAGCTGATCGTCCCCGACCCGCCCGAGGACGTGCCCTTCGCGTCGAACGCGCGCTCGACCGGGTCGCTGGCGGCGGACGCCGAGAGCGACGACCGGCTCGTCGTCGAGTTCTCCGAAGAACTTGGAAATCCTAACTCCGACGTGCAGTTCTCCGCGATCGAGACGCGCTCGTTCTCCTTCAACAGCCCGTACGGCGCCTGCCCCGAGTGCGAGGGGATCGGCTCGACGAAGGAGGTCGACGAGGACCTCGTCGTCGAGGACCTCTCGAAACCCCTCAAACACGTCTTCGAGCCGTGGAGCTACGACCGCACCTACTACTCCCGCCAGCTCGACAACGTCGCCGACCACTTCGGCGTCTCCTTGGACACGCCCTTCGAGGAGCTCGACGAGTCGATCCGGCGGCAGTTCCTCTACGGCACCGACGACCTGGTCCACTTCGAGTGGACCACGAAGAACGGCACCCGCGAGAAGACGGAGCGGTTCGAGGGCGTCATCCCGAACCTGGAGCGCCGCCACGTCGAGACCGACTCCGAGCGCGCCCGCGACCACATCGAGGAGTACATGGCCGTGACGACGTGCCCGGAGTGCGAGGGCACCCGGCTCAAGGAGCAGTCGCGGCACGTCCTCGTGGGGGACACCGCGATCACCGAGGTGAGCGAGCTGTCGATCGCGGAGGCGCGCGAGCACTTCGAGGGGATGGAGTCGGAGCTGAACGAGCGCGACACGACGATCGCGACGGAGATCCTCAAGGAGATCCGCGCGCGCCTCGGATTCATGGAGGAGGTCGGCTTAGAGTACATCACGCTCGACCGCGAGGCGTCGACGCTCTCGGGCGGCGAGAGCCAACGCATCCGGCTCGCCACGCAGGTGGGCTCCGGGCTCGTCGGGGTCCTCTACGTCCTCGACGAGCCGTCGATCGGGCTCCACCAGCGCGACAACGACCGCCTCCTGAACACCTTGGCGGGGCTCCGCGACCTCGGGAACACCCTCGTCGTCGTCGAGCACGACGAGGAGACGATGCGCCGCGCCGACGAGATCATCGACATGGGGCCCGGCCCCGGCAAGCAGGGCGGCGAGGTGGTCGCGCAGGGCGACTTCGACGACATCGTCGCGGCCGACGAGTCGGTCACCGCCGACTACCTCGCGGGACGAAAGGAGATCCCGGTCCCGGACGAGCGCCGCGAGCCGGACGGCGAGCTGACGGTGCGCGGCGCCCGCCAGCACAACCTCAAGAACCTCGACGTGTCGATCCCGCTCGGCACGCTGACGACCGTCACCGGCGTCTCCGGCTCCGGGAAGTCGACGCTCGTCAACGATATCCTATATAAGGGGCTCGCGCGCGAGATGAACGACAACACCTCGGTCGATCCCGGCGAGCACGACGCGATCGAGGGGGTCGAAGGGATCGAGACGGTGCGGCTCATCGACCAGTCGCCGATCGGCCGGACGCCGCGCTCGAACCCCGCGACGTACACCGACGTGTTCGACTACGTCCGCGAGCTGTTCGCGGAGACCAAGCTCTCCAAGCGCCGCGGCTACGAGAAGGGCCGCTTCTCGTTCAACGTGAAGGGCGGTCGCTGCGAGGAGTGCGGCGGGCAGGGAACGGTGAAAATCGAGATGAACTTCCTCTCGGACGTGTACGTCCCCTGCGAGCAGTGCGGCGGCGCGCGCTACAACGACGAGACGCTCGAGGTCACGTATAAGGGCGCGACCATCTCGGACGTGCTCGACATGAGCGTCGACGAGGCGTACGACTTCTTCGAGAGCCACCAGGGGCTCCAGCGCCGCCTGAAGCTCTTAAAAGACGTGGGGCTCGGCTACATGGAGTTGGGTCAGCCCTCCACCACGCTCTCCGGCGGCGAGGCCCAGCGCGTGAAGCTCGCCGAGGAGCTGGGAAAGAAGGCGACGGGCGACACCCTCTACCTGCTCGACGAGCCGACCACGGGGCTCCACAAGGCGGACGAGCGCAAGCTGATCGACGTGCTCCACCGCCTCGTCGACGGTGGAAACACCGTGGTCGTCATCGAACACGAGCTCGACCTCGTGAAGAACGCCGACCGCATCATCGACCTGGGTCCCGAGGGCGGTGACGGCGGCGGCGAGCTCGTCGCGAGCGGGACGCCCGAGGCGGTCGCCCGCGAGGAGGACTCCCACACCGGGCGCTACCTGCGCGACCTCCTCCCCGACGTGGACCTCGAGGGGCCGCGCGACGACCGCCGGAAGCCGGCGGTGGCCGACGACGACTGAGCCGCGAGCGCCGGCGGCCGCTCGGATCGCCCCCCGCGCCGGCACCGTTTTGTGTGCCTCTCGTGAGTGCCTCGTATGAGCAGTCAGGCGGCCGACGTGCAGGAGTCGATCGCGATGTCGTCGGAGCCGGCTGCGGAGTTAGCGGCGCTGCCGCGCCGCGAGCGACGCGACGTCTTTTTCGCGCTCCCGGAGGGCGTCCGAGAGGCGGTCGCGCGCGACATGGACCCCTCGCAGCTGGAGCGGTTCGTCGACCGACTCGATCCGGACGAGATAACGGACATCCTCGGATACGTCGACGAGGAGACCCGAGAACAGGTGCTCACGACCCTCGACAACAGCCGGCGCGAGAGGGTCACCTACCTGCTCTCGTTCGACCCGGAGAGCGCGGCGGGGGTGATGACCCTCGCCTACGTCACCGTCGACGCCGATCAGTCGTTCGCGGAGGTGACGGAGCGAGTGCGTCGCTTCGAGGAGCGAACGGGACAGATCCCGACGATCTTCGTCATGTCGGGCGACGAGCTGCTCGGCGAGCTGCCGGGCACGGCGCTCTCGCTCGCCGACGCGGAGTCGGAGTCGCTCACCGACTACGTCTCGGAGATGCCGTCGGTCCGATACGACCGCGACGACGAGGAGGTCCTGGACGTGTTCCGCCGGAACAGCGAGCGACGGGTCGCCGTGCTCGACGAGGAGAACGCCGTCCTCGGCGTGATACACGCCACCGACCTGCTCGGCGTGCTAGACGAGACGGTCGGTGAGCGGCTGTACGAGTTCACCGGCGTCGCCGAGGCGGAGAGCGTCCTCGACGGTCCCGCGGAGAAGGTTCGACGGCGGTACAAGTGGTTGATCCTCAATCTCGCCACCGCGTTCCTGGCCGCCGCGGTCGTCGGACTGTTCGAGTCGACGATCGCCGCGGTCGCGATCCTCGCCGCGTACATGCCGGTCGTCGCCGGGATGGGCGGGAACGCCGGCACGCAGTCGATGGCGGTCACCGTCCGCGGGATCTCGCTCGGCGAGGTGTCTATCAGGACGGGGAAGCGGGTCATCGTGAACGAGGCCGTCGCCGGCGCGGCCAACGGGCTCATCACCGGCGCGCTCGTCGCGGTCGTCGCGACCGCCTTCTCGTTCGGCGATTTCGGCCTCCTGCTCGGCGCCGTCATCGGCGTCTCGATGGTCGTGAACCTCGTCATCGCTGGCTTCTTCGGCGCGCTCACCCCGCTGCTGCTCGACAAGGTCGGGTACGATCCGGCGACCTCCGCGACGATATTCATCACCACCGCGACCGACGTGCTGGGCTTCTTGTTCTTCCTCGGACTCGCGCGGGCGGTGCTGGTGTAGCCGGGGCGAACGGCGGCGGTCGCCCCGTACGACCCGCAGATTGATGCCGTGACGCGCCGTCGCTCAGACCGATGAAAGAGATCACGACCGACGACGTGCCGGACGCGCTCGGCCCGTACTCGCAGGGGATCGTCTCCGGCGACACGGTCTACGTATCGGGAAAGACGGGCGTCGATCCGGACACCGGCGAGGCGCCCGAGTCGGTGGGCGAGCAGACGACGCAGACGCTCGAAAACGTCGCCGCCATCCTCGAGGCGGCCGGCGCGAGCGCGGACGCCATCGTGACGGCGACCGTCTACCTCACCGACATGGACGACTACGACGAGGTGAACGCGGCGTACGAGTCCTTCCTCTCGAAGCCGTACCCGGCCCGGACCTGCGTCGAGGTGTCCCGGCTGCCCGCGCCGCTCGACGTCGAGATCACCGTCACGGCCGAACTCGACAACGACTGAGGCGTATAAAACTGGGAAGCGCGCTTCCCGGGGACAGACTCGCGCCCGACTCAGAACTTCTCCAAGAGCGACGCGTAAAAGTCGGTGTCGCGGTCGCCCGCGAGCTTCTCGACGATGAGCTCCGGCGTCGAGCGCGCGAGGTGCCCCTTGCGCGGCGAGCGGTTCACGCGGAGCTCGCCGTCGACGAGCCCGGCCGCCTCGATACCGTCGACGGCGACCTCGAAGTCGGCGGCGTCCCGGATCTCGCGGGCCAGGTGGGAGACGAACACCGCGGTGGCGTCCTGCGCCGAGAGCGCCTCCAGGATGCCGGCGATGATCTTCGCGGAGGCGCCGGGCTCGGTGATCGACTCCAGCTCGTCGACGAGGACGAGCCGGCCGTCCGCGCCCTCGACGAGGTCACCGAAGTCCCGCAGCGTCGCCTCGAACGCGCCCGCGTCGAGCGTCCCCTGCGACTTCGCGTAGTAGTGGACCTCCTCGAAGCGCTCGACCGTCGCCGACTCGGCGGGGACCGGCATTCCCATCTGCGCGAGCACGACGACGAGCGCGACGAGGTCGAGCGTGGAGGTCTTGCCGCCGGAGTTGACCCCCGAGAGCAGCGTCGCGCCCGAGACGGCGTAGTCGATCGGCTCGGCGTCGGCGAAGTCGACGTCGAGGAGCGGGGAGCGGCCGCCCTCGATGCGGAACCCCTTCGCCCCGCCCGAGTCCGGCCCGACGACCTCCGGCATCACGCAGTCGAAGTCGCGGGCGAACCGCGCGATCGCGAGCGCCACGTCGAGTTCGAGGGCGTCCCGGACGAGCGTCTCCACCGGCTCGCGCAGGTCGCCGAGGTCGCTCGCGAGCTCCGCCTTCAGTCGGGCCGCGCGCCGGTCTCGCGCGGCGGTCAACTCGTTTTTGAGCCGCGAGACGGCGGTCTCGTCGTGGTCGACCGGGAACGAGGGGTCGTCCCCGAAGACGCGCTCGGCGAGCTCGGCCTCCTCCGGTTCGAGCCGGAGCGCGTCGGCGAGGTGCTCGCGGGCGCGGGCCATCGCCTCGTCGTACTCGTCGGCGAGCTCCCGGTCCAACAGGGAGTCGACGCGGGCGCCCTGCTCGACGAGCGAGAGGAAGTCGGTCCCCTCGATGGTCACGTCGCGCTCGCGGATCGCGTCTCTGAGGCGGTCGTCGGCGACCGACTCCGCGGTCGACACCGCGGCGTCTAAGTCGTCGACGGCGGCCGTCAAGCGCTCCAACTCCTCGTCGCCGACGATCGTCCCGTCGTCGTCGAGGCGCGCGAGCGCGTCGCGGAGGCGGTCGAGGTCGGCCGCGGGGGAGAGGGCCGCCGCCTCGTGGACCGCCGCGGCCGCCTCCAGCCGCGCGCGGTTCGCGGCGAAGAAGGCGAGCAGGCGCTCCGGGACGGTCTCGGCGGGCTCGTCGAGGGCGTCCGGTCGGACGTGCACGTCGCCCTCGACGTCGAGCCCGGCGAACGCCTCGTCCAAGACGATCACGGTCGCGTACGACCGACCGAGCTCGGAGACGTCGCGCGCGTCCTCGACGGTCTCGACCGAGAGCTCCGGGACCGCGGACTCGGCGCGGGCGAGCGTCTCGGCGTCCGCGGTCGCGAGACAGCGGTCGCGCACCCGGACCGTCGGCGGGTCGGTCAGCGGTTCGACCCCGGCGAGCGCCTCCCGGACCGCGGGGTCGGGGTCGCGCTCGACCGCCTCCTCGACGAACGACTGCGCCTCGTCGATCCGCGAGGCCGAGGCGCTCGGATAGAAGGTCTCCAGGCGCTTGGCGGCGTAGTCGGTGACCGTGCGCTCGCGCAGTAAGTCGATCGCCTCCCGGTACACCTCGCGGGCGCGGTCGGTCGCCAACACGCGGCCGTCGTCGCCGTGTCGCCGCCGGATCGCGCCGCGGGCGATACGGGCCGCGCGCGCCTCGTTGACGCCTGGCGCGCGGGCGATCGCGGCCACGTCGCCGGACTCGACGGTCGCAACCGGGTCGTCGAGCTCGCGCAGCGCCGCGGCCGTCTTCGCACCGACGCCGGGGATCGCCTCCAACTCCATTCACTCGCGGGTATCGCGGCAACGCGCAAAAGGGTAGGGGGTCCGAGGGCACGCGGGATCCCGATCGGCCGCGGCCGACGCGCTTTTTCCCGCCGACCCCGAATCCGGGAGCATGAGCCACCACACCCTCGCCGCCGACGGGAGCGACCTCTCCCCGGAGACGGCGGCGAAAGCGGCGGCCGCCCGCGACGCGCTCGCCGAGCGGGACGGGGTCCTCGTCGCCTTCTCCGGCGGCGTCGACTCGTCGGTCGTCGCGGCGCTGGCGCGGGACGCCCTCGGCGACGACGCGGTCGCGTGCACGGCGCGGAGCGAGACGCTGCCGGCCGCGGAGCTCGACGACGCCGAGCGCGTCGCCGACGAGATCGGGATCCGCCACGAGACGGTCACCTTCTCCGAGCTCGACGACCCGAACTTCGTCGCCAACGACGGCGACCGCTGTTACCACTGCCGGACGATGCGGCTCGGCCGGATGTACGAAACGGCCACGGAGCTGGGGATCGGCACCGTCTGCGACGGGACGAACGCCGACGACCCGGGCGAGGGCCACCGCCCCGGCCTGCGCGCGGTCGAGGAGCTCGACGTGGTCTCGCCGCTTTTGGACGCGGCGATTACGAAAGACGAGGTGCGCGAAATCGCCGACGCGTACGACCTGTCGGTCGCCGACAAACCGTCGATGGCGTGTCTCTCTTCGCGGATCCCGACCGGGCTGGAGGTCACCGAGGAGCGGCTCACTCGGGTCGAGAAGGCCGAGCGGGTGCTTCGCGAGTGGGGGTTCGAGGGGTTCCGCGTCCGCGACCACGACGGGCTCGCGCGCGTCGAGATCGCCCCGGACGAACTGGAGCGCGCGCTCGATCCCGCCTTCGCCGACGCGGTCCACGAGCACCTCACCGACGTGGGGTTCGAGTACGTCACCCTCGACATGGCCGGCTACCGCACCGGCAGCGTGAGCCCGGGCGGCGACGAGGGGGACGAAGAGGCGGGCGACGACGCGGATCGCGTCGACACCGACCGCGATAACACCGACAGCGGCGACACCGACAGCGGCGAGACGACCCTCGATCTCGGGCGTCAGTACCCCCGATGAGTCGGTCGCGAGACGGACGCGACCCCGAACCGCCGTGAGCAGGCCGTTATCACCCGAGAGAACCCGACGCGAACGTTTATCTGCCGTGTTGGTGAAGCGACACCTATGAGCGAGGCGAAGACGCTCGCGGTCATCGCGGGCGGCGTGGGAGGTTCCGTCGGCGCGTTCGTCGGCGTCGCCGTCGGTGAGGGCACGCTCGGCGTGACGCTGACGACGCTCGTCGTCGCGGTGCTCGTCGGGGCGGCCGTGATCGCGAGCGCCGTCATCGCGGGCGACGTGGAGTTCTTCGCGAGCGCCGACGGCGAGTGAGTCGGTTCCTCGCGAGCGGTTCCGCTGCAACTCGGGGTCGGTGACGAGTTCTGACCCCGTCGCGATCAGTATCGGACCGGCGGTGAGCGATAGCGGGAGTGGGTATATCGATACGGTGGAGTGGTTGTTTATACGCGACCGAGTGGTGTTGCTGTCGGCTATTTATAAGGGTACGACGATACTGCGGTGACGACCTCCAAAGCCCCAGTCGCCGAGGGCGGCGCACGCTCGCTGCGCGCTTCAGTCGCTC
>NZ_AOJG01000026.1 GCF_000337375.1 Halorubrum lipolyticum DSM 21995
GCCGAACTCCCCGACGAACTCCGGCCGGGACGCCTTCGGAACGGCGACCTCCGCGACCTGCTCGACGCCGCCGCCGAAGACGACGGCGACGACTGGGGCGACGGAATGGGAATGGTCTTTGACGACGACCTCCCAGACGACGCGCTCGAACCGCGCGACCCACTTCTGAACGACGGAGGGAGCGCATGAGCGGCGGACGGAGCCAAGACCGGAACACCATCTATTCGGCCGCACAGGGCCGCGAATTCCTTCGGAACGAACTTGAGAACAAGTCCAACGAGTTCGTCCGCGAGTTCGCCGGGATGATTAACGACCCCGACGTGCTCGACTTCCTGAATCGGTACTGCGGCATCTACGAGGAGCGCGGCAAGGACTTTCTGGACAGTCACGTCGGGAAACAAATCGTGCGGTCGGCGGCGACATCGATGGTAGACCGCGCCTATCGTGAGGGGAACGTGAGTCAGTTGCAGGGCATGGTCGGCATCGTGAATCAGGACCGTGAGGCGAGTGACGCCCTCACCGAGATTGTGACTCGGCTCGCGCAAGAGGGCACGATTGCGGTCGTCACCGGGCCACCCGGCGCGGGTAAGACCGCGACGACCCTCGACGTTGCGCGGGCGTGGGGCGCTCGAACCGGCGGGACGCTCTACGGCCAGACGACGTGGGACGGCTTCGACGCCGTGGTGCGGTCCGACGTGGAGATGCTAGAGGCGATGGCGTCACACAAACGCCAATCGCTCGGCGTGCTTGACGAAGCAATGCAGGAGCTTACCGGCCGCGGTGCGGACTCGAAGAAAGCCGAGACGTTCGCGGAGCGCGCGACTCTCATCCGCAAGAAAGAGGACCGCCACGGGCCGCACGCAAAGCGTGGGTCGCTCGTGCTGGTCGCTCACAATTGGAGCGGGATGAACAAACCCATCCGCGAGATGACGACGCTCGTCATCCAGAAAC
>NZ_AOJG01000027.1 GCF_000337375.1 Halorubrum lipolyticum DSM 21995
GCCATCAGAGATGTGTATAAGAGACAGGTGTACAGCAGCGACGCGTTCCAAGAACAGGTCGCCGCGGTCCGGAGCGTGTTACACGAAAATGGCTCGGACCCCACGACCGCCGGATCGACGTTCACGGAGCCATGAACGGACGCGTCCAGGGGTCCGGATCGCCGGTGAGGGCGGCCGACGTAGCGCTCCCGCTCGGCGGGCTCCTGGCGGCGACCGGGGCGTGGTGGGCGCTCGTCGCCGCGTTGAACGTCCCCTCGTACCTCCTCCCTCCGCCGGACGCCGTCGCCGCGGTGATCGTCGGTAATCCGGGGCTGTTCGTCCGGAACGCCGTCGCGACCGCGGAAAAGGTCGCGCTCGGCGGCAGCGTCGGCATCGCGGGCGGGTTCGTCCTCGCGGTGGCGATCGCGCGTCTCCCGTGGCTCCGGCGCGCGGTCTACCCGTACCTCGTCACCGTGCGGGTGCTTCCGAAGATCGCGGTCGCTCCGCTGCTGTTGATATACCTCGGCACCGGCACGGCGACCGCGGTCGTCTTCATCGGGGTCATCGCGTTCTTCCCGATGGTGCTGAGCACGGCGGCGGGGCTCGATCGCACGCCGACCGAACACCGAGACCTGCTTCGTTCGGTGGACGCCGGCGCGCTGGACACGTTTCTGCGGCTCGAACTGCCGTACGCCGTCCCGGACCTGTTCGCCGGGCTCAAACAGTCGGTGACGCTCGCCGTCATCGGGGCGGTCGTCGCCGAGTGGCTGGTCGCTGACAGCGGACTCGGGTTCCTCATCCTCCTCGGCTCGGAGAACGTCCAAGTGGACCTCATGCTCGCCGCATTGACGGTACTCGTCGCGCTCGGGCTCTCGCTGTACGGTCTGCTCGTCCTCGTGCAGCACCGCTTTATCTGGACGCAGACCGGCGGCTGAGCGGTCGAAGGCCGGGTCGGGCCGAGCGGAGAAACGCGCTCACTCCGTCCAGAGCGCACGTTCGAGGAGGGCGGGAACGAGGTAGAAGGCGACCCCGAGCGCCGACAGCGCGACGAGCGCGGCGTAGGTCTCCGCGGTCCGGAGGCGTTGCGCGGTGACGAACACGCGGTAGCCGATTCCGGCCCTGAGCGTGACGAACTCGGCGACGACGCTTCCGACGATAGACAGCGTCGCCGCGAGCTTGAGCCCGGCGAACACGCTCGGGGCGGCCGCGGGGACGCGCATCCGGAGGAACACGGACGGTTTCGACGCGTCGACGGAGCGCGCGAGCGCGAGGTACCGCTCGGGAGTCGATCGGAGTCCGTCCAGCGTCGCGACGGTCATCGGGAACAGCGTCAGCGTCGCGACCAGCGCCGCGCGAGCGGGGATCCCCCGGCCGAACCAGAGGAAGACGAGCGGCGCGACCGCGATCAGCGGCGCGACCCGGAGGGCGATGACGTACGGTAACGCGATCCGAGCCGCCGTCCGAGAGTAGGTCATCGCGAACGCCAGCACGCCGCCGACGGCACAGCCGGCCAGCAGGCCCGTCGCCGCGGTCGTGCCCGTCACGGCGACGTCGGCGAGCAGTGTCGGGCCGAGGGCGACGAGCGCGTTAGCGACCGCGGCGGGCGTCGGCAGAACGATCTCCGGGATCGCGAGCGCGACGACGGTCACGTGCCACGAGGCGACGAGCGCGACGAACAACAGCAGCGGCGGAACGACGCGGGTCGCCGCCGCGAGGATCCGAATCCGTCTCCGACCCTCCCGACCCCTCCGCTTCGGGACGCCGGAGAGCGACCGCGACTCGCGTGAGCGCTCGGGTTCGGCCATCGCTCACGGCACCTCGCTCGCGGGGCGGGCGCTCGTCGCCCGTCCGCCGACGGAAGGGACCGTGACGGGAGTCACTGGTCGACGAGGTCGGCGTAGTCGCCGATGTGCTCGTCGTCGGTGTCCAGGAACTCGTTCGTCCAGACCGCGTCGGGGTCGACCGATCCGTCGAAGAAGTCCCCGGCGTCCAGCGTCTCGTAGGTCTGCTGCCACGGCTCCGGGTCGCTCCAGCCCCATCCCTCGTCGCGGACCGACTCGGAGAGCATGTACTCGGAGCGCATCAGGTCCCACTTGTCGCGCTGGTTCTCCCGGACCTCCGACAGCTCGCTCTGGGCGTCGACGAGCGCGTCGATCGCCCCCTCCGGATTCCGGTCGGCCCACACCGCTCCGCGGGCGGTCGCCCGGAGGAACGCGGCCACCGTTTCGGGGTTCTCCTCGGCGAACGACTCCCCGACGGTGAGCAGGTGGCCGTAGGACGGAACGGCGTCGTGCACCGACAGCACGTCGATCTCGGCGTCCTGGTGGCGCGCGTCGACGACGTCGCCGAAGACGCCGCCCGCGGCGTCGATCTCCCCGTTGAGCAGCTGTTGGACCGTGTCGAACCCGGTGTCGACGTATTCCACGTCGGTGACGCCGGTCGCCTCGAAGTACCCGCGCATCATCTGTCGGACCATCCCGGGACCGCTCCCCACCGTCGCGCCAGACAGCTGCGACGGGTCCGTCAGCTCGTCGCCGAACTGCTCCCGGGACGAGAAGACGACGACGGGGCTTCGCTGCATCACGACCCCGACGGCCAGCGGCGAGAGGTCGCCGTCGTTGACGCCGAGGATCTGGTCGCTGCTGGAGACGCCGAACTCGGTGTTGCCGAGCGCGACCTGTTGGGCCGAGAAATCGGACCCGTCGCCGCTCTCGATCGTGACCGACTCGAACCCCTCCTCCTCGTAAAATCCCTGCGACTGCGCGGCGAAGTACGGCGCGTGGAGGCCGCTTATCCGCCAGTTGAGCAGCAGCGACGGGCTCTCGACGGCGAGGGCGTTGTCTTCGCCGCCGTCGCCGTCGCTGCTCCCGCCGTCGCTGCTCCCGCCGTCGCTGCCGTTCGTTGTGTCGCTGTCGTCGTCGCCGTTCCCGTTCCCCCCGCCGCCGTCGCCGCCGAAGCGGCCGGTACATCCCGACAGCGCGGCCGTTCCGAGGGTAGCGAGAATGGTGCGCCTGGTTCGGACCATCTCGTTTGACTGCATGTGAACGTGTATACATAATGGTTTTCCGTAAACATTTATTAGTCCCCGGGGTCGACGACCCCGATCCCGCGAGTTCGCGGCTCGGGCGGACCGATGGGCCGTCGGCGTGAGACCGCGGTCAGCGTCCCTCGTCGGTCCGGTCCCCCGCCGACCTGTCGGCAGATTCGGGCTCGCCGTCGGAACTGACCGCCGAACCCCCGGCGGTGTCCGCGTCGCGGTCGACGACGTCGAGGAGGTCCGCGAGGGCGTCCGTCTCGCCGTCAGCCGCCGTTTCCGCCTCGGACTCGTTCGGAGCGATCGCGTCGAGCGCCCGATCGAAGTGGTCCCCGGTGATTCGGATCCCGCTGACGTCGCGTTCGTCGCCGCGGACGTACTCCCGGACCGCCGCGGCCGCGGCCTCTCGACAGACCGCCTCGATGTCGGCGCCGACGTACCCGTCGGTCCGGTCGACGAGGGCATCGACGTCGACGTCGTCGTCGAGCGGCCGATCGCGACAGTGCACCGAGAATATCTCCCGCCGCGCCGCCGCGTCAGGTCGGGGAACGCGGAGGTGCCGCTCTATCCGGCCAGCTCGCAACAGGGCGTCGTCGATCAGGTCCTTCCGATTGGTCGTGGCGACGACGACGACGTCTTCCATCTCCTCTAATCCGTCGAGTTCGGTGAGCAGCTGCGAGACGACGCGCTCGCCGACGTTCGCGTCGGTCGATCCGCCGCGTTCGGCCGCGATCGCATCGATCTCGTCGAAGAAGACGACCGTCGGCGCGTTCTGTCTGGCCTTCGAGAACACCTCGCGAACGCCCTTCTCGGACTCGCCGACGTACTTGTCCAGCAGTTCGGGACCCTTCACCGAGAGGAAGTTCGACCGGCTCTCGTTGGCGACCGCCTTCGCGAGCAGCGTCTTTCCCGTCCCGGGCGGCCCGTGCAGGAGGATCCCGCGGTCGGGAGCGAGCGCGACGCGCTCGAACGCCTCGGGGTGTTCGAGCGGCCACTGCACCGTCTCGCGGAGCCGCTCTTTCGTCGTCGAGAGCCCGCCCACGTCGTCCCAGGTGACGTCCGGGACCTCGACGCTGATCGCCCGGAGCGCCGACGGCTCGACCTCCCGCAGGGCCGCCCGGAAGTCGTCGTCGGTGACCGCGACCGACGCGGTGGCCTCCGGGGGCGCCGTCTCCGGGTCGTCGGCGAGGTCGGGCCACACGCGGCGGATCGCGTTCATCGAGGCCTCCGTCACCAGACTCTCCAGGTCCGCCCCGACGAACCCGTGGGTGTTCTCCGCGTAGGCGTCGAGGTCGACCCCGTCGCTCACGCGGAGGCCCCGCGTGTGGACCTCGAGAATCTCCTTTCGGCCGTCGCGATCGGGCACGCCGATCTCGATCTCTCGATCGAACCGGCCCGGTCGCCTGAGCGCCGGATCGATCGCGTCGACATCGTTCGTCGTACCGACCGCCATCACGGGGGCTCCGTCGTCCAAGTCGTCGAGCAGCGAGAGCAGCTGGCCGACGAGCCGACCCTCCCCCTCCCCGCCGCGAGCCCGGTCGCCGGCGACGGCGTCGAGTTCGTCGAGGATCAACAGCGACGGGGCTTCCGTCGTCGCTTCCGCGAAGGCGTCGCGGAGGCGCTCCTCGCTTTCTCCCCGGCGCTTCGAGGTCAGCTCCGGGGCTCGGATCCGAACGACGTTCACGTCCAGCTCGTTCGCCACGGCGTTCGAGAGGAGCGTCTTCCCCGCGCCGGACGGCCCGTGTAACAGCACGCCGGTCGGCGGGTTCGCACCGAGCCGCCGGAACAGCGACGGGTTCCGCATGGGGAGTTCGACCGTCTCCCGCAGTCGCCGCACGGCCGCGTCGAGCCCGCCGACGTCGTCGTACGTCGCGTGCCCCTCGGGCGACGACGGGAGTTCGACGTCAGGCGCGGGCTCCTCGGACACCGTCAGCCGCGTCCCCTCGCGCACGACGACCGGATCCGACGGACTCGTCTCCACGACCTTCACGGGCACTGTCCGCTCCGGCGCGTCGGGCACGGACCCGAGTCCGAGGGCGATCGGAACTATCTGTCCGGCCGTGAGGACCCGCTCGACGAGCGCGTCGCGGAAGGAGAGCCCGAGCGCGCCGTCGACGTCGACCGAGTCCGGCAGCGCGACGACCGCCTCGTCCGCGTCGCGCGCGGCGCCGGATCGGACCGCGACGGTGTCGTCGACGCCGGCGCCGAGGGACCGGCGCATCCAGTGGGTCACCCGAACGGTTCCGTCGTCGTCCGGGTCGGCGGGCCACGCCCGCGCGGCGACCGCCCCCCGCGGTCCCTCGAGGACGACGACGTCGCCCCGGTTCAGTCCGAGGGAGCCCATCGCGTCCGGGACGATCCGCACCACGCTGTCGCCGTCGGTCGCGTCGGCCCGCAGCGACGCGACGCGGAGGGTCGCCTCCGATATTCGATCGTGGTCCGTTGACATGGTAGCTCTCGTCGGGATGTCGACGTGGGGCGTAATGAAACCGTGGGACGCCACGACGACCGCAGTGGACCCCCGACCCGACGTTCGGGATCCGGGCGGTTCGGCCGGGCGATCGGGGCCGACGCTCCAACCCGTCGGACAGGCGGGGTCGACGCTCCAAACCGTAAAGAGAGTCGCGCACGTAGCACCCGTCATGACGCGTCAGAACGCGCGCTGTGCGGACTGCGGTTCGTGGTTCCCGCGGTCGCGTGCCGAGACGAGCGGGACGACCGCGCTCGAGTGTCCGATCTGCGGCTCCGGGCTCGTTCAGGGAAACCCGACCGACGGAGTACGAATCGACCGGAACAACGCGCGGTGCGAGGCGTGCGATGCGGAGTTCCCCCGACGAGAAAGCATTACGGACACGAAGGGCGTCCTTGAGTGTCCGGCGTGCGGGTCGACCGGCGACGTCGTCCTGATCGAGGAGTAACGCGCGAGAGCCGGAACTCTCGGCCGTCGACCCGATCGGTGTTGTCACGACCAGTGTCGCGTCTCTCCGCCCACCCCGATCGTGCTAATGTTAATCTGACATCATATATGCGAGGATATCGCCGTGACGACCGGATTCTGTCGGACACGTTTCAGAATTCTGGGTATAAATTATTGAGTAGATTACAATTACATCGATATGTTTGTAATTGCTTTTCAGGCAGCGAAACAGCAACGCGTATAGATAATTAATATTCATTATAATTCATCCGTTCGTATAGGGCAAGTTATGTATTCAGTATCAAACGGCGGTACATCTTTGTGATCTGGTATTATGGGGGTGCTCCGAGCGTCACGGTGGAGCGGTCACACATCAGATCACGCCGGATTCGGACACGAGCGAGTTTCGGACCGGGAGTTGCCGTTCTCGATTCACCGGCCGCGACCGGTGGGTCTCGCACCCGCGATCGGCAGTACTCGTTGACACGGGGAGGGACTGCCGCCGACGTTCGCCGGGGCGAGGACTCTCCGTGGCTCCGATCAACCAAACGTATCAAATAATAATAATAATAATTATATGGTTCAAACAACCACACGATACTGCGGGTACATGGGGTGTCTCCGCACCACGATACCACTATGACGAGACCACAGATCACGATCGACGGCCGAGACGAACTCGCTGACACGCTCGGCATCAGTCGGTCGGACGTCGGCGAGAGACCCACGTTGTCGGAGCTCAGACGAACAGTCGAGACGGAAACCGATCCGGAGTTCGCCTCGATGGGGGAGGCGATCCGCGAGGACCTGTCGGGAGAACTCGACGCGGAACTGCTCGCGTCGGAGCTCGCGGCGTTCGAAGAGCAGATCGCGCGGCTCCGGGAGATCCGCGATGCGGGGATTCCGGACGGGGAAGAGGAGCCGGAAGCGCTGTATCGTGAGGTCGTCCAGCCCGCGTGGCGCCTCTACGACCACCTCGTCGAGGCCGGGTTCTTCGAGAGCCTCGAGGAGCGACTTCCTCGGTTCACGCCGGATCACATCGAGCGAACGGCACACGAGCTGGTCCGACTCGACGCGTTGAGCGAGGAGCTCGGCGATCTCGGGTTCGACGAGCGAGAGAAGACCGTGCTCGTGATGAACGTGGTGAACAACAACACTCGCCTCGCTCGGTGGGTCCCGACGAAGGAGATTCCAAATGAGGTGGAGTTCGACGTCGAACACGTCCCGCCGCTCCACAAGCGCGCGATGGGCGGGGCGCTGCTGTGGGTCAACTCCATGGACGTCCACCTCTGGCAGAAGGAGGTGCTCGTCACCGAGGAGATCCTCGACGACGGCTACTGGGACGTGAAAGCGATGCTCGCCGGCGTGGATCTGATCGCGCGGGCGGCGCTCGACATCGCCGAAGACGGAGCGATGAGCGACTCACAGCTGGTAGCCGCGCTGACCGGCGGTGCCGCGATCGCGATCGTCAATCAAGAAGAGATCTGTAAGGACGTGTACTGGATAACGGAAGAGGTGCGTACTCCGAGTCCGGCACGTTAACAGGGTTTAACAATGGCAATAGAAGAAGACAGAGCAGTCAAGGCCGCACAGGACACAGTCGTACGTGAAACCGATCAGGGTTATCGGGTGCTCGGATCGCCCGAGGAGTCCGTCACTCACCAGCACGACACCGATCGTATCCCGCGCAGGGATATCACCGAGCAGGACATCATCGACTCGGCGGACGATCCGGAGGCGTGGCTCACGTACGGCGGGAACTACGAACAGCACCGACTCACCACCGCGGACGTGATCACTCCCGAAAACGTCGGGGACCTCGAGCTCGAGTACGAGCTCCACGTCGGCGCGGAGTCCAGCATGGAGGGCACGCCGCTGGTGGTCCCCGGCGATCCGCCGGTGATGTACCAGTCGAACGGGCCGAACCACGTCAAGGCGATCGACACGCGATCGGGCGACGTGCTGTGGAGCTACACGTACGCGGTGCCGTCGGACGTCGTCCTCTGCTGTGACGACAACAACCGCGGCGTGGCGATCCTCGGCGACAAGGTGTACATGACGACGCTCGACTCGGGCGTCGTCGCGCTCAACCGATACACCGGCGAGGAGGAGTGGTACACGAGCACGGCCGACCACGAGTCCGGCTACTCCGCGACGTGGGCGCCGGTGGTGTACGACGGGAAAGTGTACACCGGCAGCGCCGGCGGCGAGTACGGCGTCCGCGGCTTCCACATGGCGCTCGACGCCGAGACCGGCGACGAGGTGTGGCGCACGTGGACGTCGCCGGACGAGGAGTGGGTCGGCGACAGCATCGAGCAGTCGTGCGCGACGAACTGGATGACGGCGACGATCGACACCGAAAACGAGAAGCTGTACATGCCGGTCGGGAACCCCGGTCCGGACTTCGACGGCTCCGTTCGACCGGGACCGAACCGGAACAGCGCGGGAACGCTCTGTCTCGACATGCAGACCGGCGAGCGCGAGTGGTTCCACCAGGAGTCCCCCCACGACGTGTGGGACTACGACTCCGCGGCGCCGCGGATGCTCATCCGCGACTTCGAGGTGGAGCACCGCGACTACGAGGACGACGTCGTCATCTCGCTCGGGAAGACCGCCTGGTCCTACACGGTGGAGGCGGACACCGGGAAGCTCCTCAACCGGAGCGAACCCGGCGTCCAGCAGCTGAACATGTTCCGGATGATCCCGCACATCGACGAGGGCCGGCGGATGCCGTTCATGCCCGGCGCGATGGGCGGGAACGACTGGCAGCCGCCCGCGTACAACCCCGAGCTCGGCCTCGCGTATTTCAAGATGAACAACTCGCCCCAGGAGGCCTGGTGGCGGTTCGAGGAGTACGAGGAGGGCAAGAAGTACTGGGGCGGTATCCTCGAAGACGAGATCGACCAGCCGCCGGAAGGATACAACGACCACATCAGCGCCGTCGGCGCCGTCGACCCGGAGACCGGACAGCTCGTCTGGCGCGACTGGATCGACAGCGACGCCTACATCTGGGGCGGGATGTTGACCACCGAGACCGGTGTCGTGTTCAGCGGGACCCAGAACGGCGACGTCATCGCCTGGGACGGCGAGAGCGGCGACCGCCTGTGGGAGTACTCCACCGGTGACACGGCGATCTCCGGCAGCCCGATGAGCTGGTACGACCCCGAGACCGAGAAGCAGTACGTGGCCATTCAGATCGGCGGCAGCGGCTGGCTCCGCCGCGGCACCGCCGGCCGCGACGACCGGCTCTGCGTGTTCTCGCTCGAGGCGTAACCCGCTCCTCGACTCCCATTTTTCGACGCGCGTCGACGACCCCGTCGGAGCGCCGCCGCGGTGGCTTCCGCGGTCGAGAGACTCACGCCGGCGTCGCGACGAGGACGATGTACGGCTCGCCGCCGTCGCGGCGCGGGACGCGCTCGACCGTCTGAATCGCGAGGCCCGCGTCGGCGACGCGGGTCCGCCAGTACCGTTCCGGGGAGGCGTCGACGGCGTCCGGAACGAGCGGGAGTTCGAGGAGCCCGACCGCTCCGTCGGCCCGGCAGACCCGGCGGAGCTCTTCGAGCGCGTCACCGTGTCGTTCGGACGGGAGGTCGTGTAGCACGCGACACGCGGTGACGATGTCGAACGCGCCCGAGGCGAACGGGAGGGAACCGGCGTCGCCCCGGATCGGCTCGACCGCGACCCCGGCCAGTCGAGCGTTCCGCCGGGCGAGCCGGGCGCCGTTGCCGAGTATCACCCTGTCGTCGAAGACGTCGAGCCCGGCGACCGTCGCCGATCCGGGAAGTCGAGGCGCCAGTCCGACGAGGGATCGGCCGGTCCCGCAGCCCACGTCGAGGACGCGCTCCGCGTCGTCGAGCGGCAGCTCCCGGGTGAGCGCGTCGTACTTGTACCGCTCGAGGCGCCACGGCGGCGGCGAAAACAGCGTCGAGACCGTTCTGACCGCGCGGATCCCCCCGAGCGCGACGGCGGCGGCGCCGAGAGCCAGGCTCGCCCGATCGGACCGTCGCCGTGCCAGGGCGACCCCGACGAGTGCGACGACGAGACCCTGGCCGACTGCGCGAAACCGACGCCGCCAGTGATAGAGTCCGAACCAGTACATCGCGCGTTCCGTTCGATGCGGTCGCCGCCCGATACGCCGCGGTCCGGCGGGATTCAGGCGGCGTCGATCCCGCCGCCCTCCGTGCGCTCGGTGAACTCCACCTCGAGTTCGAGTTCGCTCTCCCGCCGGGAGGAGAACTCGACTTCCACCTCGATCGGCTCCGCGAACGCGAAGGGGATCTCCCAGTCGTCTCCGCTGATCGTCAGCTCGTCGCCGTCGTCGAGCGAGTCCGCCACCGACCGGAGGAACGCCGCCGTTTCGTCCGCCGAGAGGTACACCTCCCGCTCGAAGAACCCGTCGGAAACCGTTCGTTTGTCGGTCTCTTCGGACTCCGGAAACTCCACATTATCTGCCATACGTTCACGATACGCGTCCGCTATCTTATCTCTTGTGACCGTATAGCACGCCCGTCCCGAGCTCGGACCGCGGGAAACGTTGATTATCGCTCGCACGGATCGGTTCGGTATGGTACGAGTCCCGACCACCTGTCCCGACTGTGGCGTCGAGTGGTACCGCGGCGGAACCGCCTCGTCTCGAAAGCATCACCGGAAGGTCGACGAGGACAGCTGGCAGTGTACCGAATGCCACGCAGTCGTGCCCGAGCCGTCGGCGACCCACGACTGAAGCCGCGGACCTCCGCCCCCGCGAATCGGGCCACCGCCGGCGCTTCCCCGAGAAACGCTTTTGTATCCCTGTAGAGAGATGAAGACGATGTCGTTGATCGAAACGCTGGGAAACCCACAGCGACTCCGGATAATCCAGCAGTTGTCGGACGGTCCGATGTACGTCACGGAGCTGGCCGACACCGTCGGCATGAACGGGAAATCGGCGGTCCACCACCTCACCGTGCTGGAGGACGAGGACCTCGTCGAACACTTCTGGGACGGCAATCGGAAGTACTACCGGCTGATCCGGACGATCGAACTCGAAATCTCCCCGCCGCCGGAGCGCCGATTCATCTTACAGCGCGGCGCGGAACGAGCGGCGGAGCCGGTCGGTGGGGAGTGACCCCCCGCGTCGCCACCAAAATTTAAGCCCCGCTGTGTCAATTGTCACCGTATGGCTACGTTGCCTAACACGCCGGATCCGGAACCGGAGGAGACCGAGGAACCGACCGTCGCCGCCGAACTCGAGGCGGACGACGAATCAGCGGTCGACGGCGACCCGGAGCGAGACGGTGAGGCGGCGGGCGACGCGAGCGCCGAGACGGGCTCCGACGGAGCGATCGAGCGTCAGATAACGACGCTGATCGACGAGCGCGTCGCCGAGATCGAGCGGGACATCGAGACGCTCGAGGCCGAACTGGAGGAGTTGGACAACTTCGCTCGGATCAGCCTCGGCGAGCGGTACTCACAGCGGATCGAACAGAACGTCTCCGAGCTCTCCGACTCCCTCACCGGGTTCGCGGAGCGGAACTTCCAGAAGCTGAACAGCGTCGACGGTCGGGTCGACGAGATGTCGCTGATGTTGGCGGCGGTGCTCGAGGCGCTCGACGAGGAGGACATCGACGTCGACCTCTCCGAGGTCAGGCGCATGCAGGAGGCGGGAGTCGTCGAGCAGTCCCCGGCCGAGCGACTGGAGGCCGCGAGCCGCGGCGACTGAGGCCCGACGGCACCGCACCGGCGCGACAGGAGCCGATCCGGCGCCCCGTCAGACCTCGCGTACGCCGATGACGCGGTCCTGCAGGTAGTCGAGGTGTTTCGCGTTGTGGATCACCCGGACGTGGTCCGTCGCGGGCTTGCTCTGACAAGTCAGCCGGATCCCCCGCTCTTCGACCTCCTCGTCGGTGATGATGAGGTTCATCTCCATCTCCAGCTCGCCGTCAACGAGGATTCCGGTGCAGTTCGCACACGACGCGGCGCGACAGGAGAAGGGCCAGTCGAACCCGTTGTCCTCGGCGGCGTCGAGGAGCTTCCGGTTCCTGCTCACCTCCATCGTGCCGTACTCCTCCTCGTCGAGGTCGGCGGCGGCCGCCTTCTCGAAGAGGTCGTCGTCGTCGATCTCCCAGTCGTTCGCGTCGACGACCCTGTAGTCGAGGTACTCGACGGTCGAAACCTCCGTTTCGCCTCCCTCGAAGTCAGGATCCTTGGCCGCGTCGCTTCCGATCTTGATGTTCGGGAGGCTGGAGTCCTCGGGCATACATCTGTGATAACACCCCACGTACCTAAACGTCACGGGGCGAACCCCCGGACACAGCGGGCGTCGTCGATCCGGAGGCGAGGCGACTGGCGTTCGCCGTCGGGTCAGAGCGGGCGCCCCTCGAAAACGAGACGCAGAAAGAATTACAATACATCGTGATATATCCCTTGAGTGCGTATGAGCGACACCAACGACTACCTGATCCTGCGCGAGCTGCCCGAGCCGATAACCGAGGACGAACTGGACGCGGCCGCCGAGGCGTCAGGCGAGGCGCTCTCTGAACTCCGCGAGGAAGGGGTCGACATCCGGTGGGTCGACTCCGAGGTGCTGACCGACGACGACGGGGGGATCGTCGGCACGTTCTGTCACTACGAGGCCGAAAACGAGGACGCCGTGCGAGAGCACGCGGACCGCGCCGAACTCCCGGCGACGAAGGTGACCCGACGGGGCGAACCGCTGTCCGGCGAGTGAACGCGGGCGAGCCGCCGGCCGCATCGACGGCGAACAGTTAATTGGCCTGCCCTCAATTTGGGTATCGATGTTCACCGAATCGCTCCGCGGCCGCGGCGTCCGCCGAGAACGGACGCGTGGAACCGGACTCCCTCTCCCACCGATCGGATGACGCGCCACGACCGGATCGCCGTGCTCGCCCACGGTCGGTTCCCGGACGACGCGCGGGCGGCGATCGAACTCATCCGGTACGGGCGTCCGGAGGTCGTCGCCGTGATCGACACGGCCAGACGATCGCCCGTCACCTCACAGCTCGTCCGGACGCTCCCGCAGATTCCGATCGTGAGAGAGTTCGACGACGTCGACGAGCCGGTCGACGCGCTGTACGTCGGGATCGACCTCGCTCGAGACGGCCCGACCGCCGAGCTGTCGGAGCCGGTGCGCCGGGACGTGCGCGCCGCGCTCGCGGCCGGCGGCGACGTGGTCGTCTCCCGGGCCGGGTTCCCCGTCGACGATCCCGAGTTCGAGCGGCTGGCGGCCGACGGCGGCGGGCGGATCGTCGACGTCGGCGCGCCGCCGCCGGGTCGGCCAAGAGAGGACGACCGAAGCGCCGACGTCGACGCGGAGGTCCTGCTCACGGTCGGGACCGACCGATACGTCGGGACCTCCTCGACGGCCTTCGAACTCGTCGCCGCGGCCCGAGAGCGGGGGGTCGACGCGGCGCTCGTCCCGATGAGCCACGTCGGCGTCCTGCTCGAAGGGCCCGGGGTCTCGCTCGACCGCGTCCCGACCGGGCGGGTCCACGACGCGGTCGACGGCCTGGTCCGCGAGCGGGGCGAGCGCCACGACCTGCTCGTCGTCGAGGGACAAGGAGCGATCTGTCATCCGGGGTCCTCCGGACAGATCTGCGGGCTCCTCCACGGCGCGCGACCGGACGGTCTCGTCCTCTGTCACTCGGCCGGTCGCGAGCTCATGCACGGATACGACGTCGACCTGCCGTCGATCCCGGCGTACGTCGACCTGTACGAGCGTCTCGCCGCGCCGGTCGCGCCGACGACCGTGATCGCCGGGGCGCTCAACACGATGAACGTCGCGACGCCCTCGGCGGCGCGCGAGGCGGTCGACGACTTCGCCGAGCGGCTCGGCGCGCCGGCGACCGACCCCCTTCGATTCGACGCGGACGCGCTCCTCGACGCGATCGATCTCGGCTAGGGAGGCCGGACGTCGCCGTCGGCTCATCCGCGCTCGTCGGATGCGTTATCTGAAAAAACGGGTGGCGGGTGACCGCGTCGCGGTCGCGTTCAGTCGTCGGCGGGGGCCGCGGAGTCGCCGGCGGAGACGCCGGTGCCGGGGCCGACCTCGATCCCGAGGTCCTCGAGCTTCTCGTCGGGGACGACGCCGTCGACCCAGCCGCGGGTCTCGTAGTACTCGGCCTTCATCTCGTCCAGTTCGCAGAGCTCGCCCTCGCTGCCTCCCTGTCCGGGGACGGCGTCCGGGTGCCCCTCCACGAAGCGCCCGGGGAGGTCGTCGTCCTCGGCGTCGAAGCCGGCGAGGTTGTTGAAGTAGCGCTCAAGGTTGTACACGCGCTCGCCCGCCTCGAACAGCTCGTCTTCGGTCACCTCGCGGCCGGTCATGCCGCTGTACTGGAGCACGTACTCCTCGATCCCCTCCGCGAAGGCGTTGAACTTGCAGATGTCGAACGAGTCCGAGATCGCGTGCAGGTCCTGGAAGGTGGCGGTGAGCTCGCCCTTCCCCTCCCACTCGTACGGGTCGACCTTCTCCGGGATCCCGAGGATCTCGGCGGCCGGCGTGTAGGCCCGGAGGTGACAGGCGCCGCGGTTGGAGGTCGCGTACGCGATCCCCATCCCCTTCATGCAGCGCGGGTCGTACGCCGGGATCGACTGCCCTTTAACCGCCAGCGAGTTGTCGTGGGCGCCCTTCGCGTCGGCGACGCGGTCCGCCCCCTCCGCGAGGAGGTCGCCGAGGTCCGAGGATCGGTAACCGATCTCGCCGATGAGGTCGATCATGCGCTCGGCGTCGCCCCAGTCGATCGTCTCGACGTCGTCGAGCTTCCCCTCCTCGCTCATCTCCATCGCCATCGCCATCATGTTGCCGACCTCGATCGTGTCGACGCCCACCTCGTTGCAGCGCTGGATCATCAGCGCGATCTCGTCGCGGTGGGTGTGCCCCGAGTTCGGCCCGAGCGCGAACGCGGACTCGTACTCGTACGACTCCATGTGGACGTTCATGTCCTCGCCCTTGTGGTGGAGTTGGACCTCGACCTCCTTTTTGCACGCGACCGGACAGGAGTGACACGTCGGGTCGTTGACGAGGATGTTCTCCTCCACGTTCTCGCCGGAGACCCGCTCGGCGTCGATGTCGGCCCCCTCGGCGTCGCCGTACGCCCTCGTCGAGGTGTACTTCGCGTTCTTCGTGGGGAGGCCGTCCATCTCCTCGGTCGCGTTCATCAAGACGTTGGTGCCGTACACGGAGAGCCCGCCCTCGTTGGGCGCGGTGACCTCCGACTCCCGGATGACGCCCATCGCCTGCTGGTAGCCCTCCTGGAACGTCTCGGGGTCGGACGGCTTCGGCATATCGGTCCCCGATTTCACGACGACGGCCTTCACGTTCTTCGAGCCCATCACGGCGCCCGTGCCGCCGCGACCGGACGCCCGGTCGTCCTCGTTCATCACGCAGGCGTAGCGGACGCCGTTCTCGCCGCCCGGTCCGATCGTCATCACGGAGAGGTTCTTGCCGACGGAGCCGTCGACCTCCTCGCCGAGCGTGTCGATCGCGTCGTGCGTCTCCTCCCCCCAGAGGTGGGAGGCGTCGCGGATCTCGACCTCGCCGTCCTCGACGAACAGGTAGACGGGCTCGTCGCTCGCGCCGTCGAGGAGGATTCCGTCGAGCCCGGCCCACTTGAGCCGCGCGCCGGACCAGCCGCCGTGGTGCGAGTCCGTCACCGTTCCAGTTAGCGGCGACTTCGTCACCAAGGCGATCCGCCCGCTCATCACGGTCTGGGTCCCCGTGAGCGGCCCCGTCATGAACGAGAGCCGGTTCTCCGGTCCCAGCGGGTCGACGTCCGGCCCGGCCTCGAAGAGATACTTCACCCCGAGCCCGCGCGCCCCGATGTACTTCTCCGCGTCCTCATCGTCGATCCCGCGGTACTCGACCGCTCCGTCGCCGAGGTCGACCTGTGCCACTCGGTCCCTGTAGCCGCCCATGTCAGTCATGGCAGTGTCCAACGTGAGTGTTTGCGCTTCTGTGTGTTAATAATTGCCATTGATACCCCGTCACACGGTGAGTTCGAGCCGCCGGAGCGCCGATCGGAGCGTCTGACTGGAGCGCCGACCGGGCGCCCGGCGAGTGTCTGACGCACGCGATGCGCGATAGGCGATCAGTCACACGCCTACGTTTTCAGTCACACGCCTACGTTTATCACCGTTGACCGATATCTCGGAGTATGGGCGATCAGAGCGTCGTCGACCGACTCCGCCGTCCGGAGTACACGGGCGAGAACCGATGTCTGCCGTGCACGGCGTTGAACGTCGCGATCGCCGTCGTCGCCGCGGTCGCGGTCGCGAGCGTCGGTCTCGCCGCGGGCGGATCCCGCGGCGTCGCGACCGGTGTCGGCGGCGGCGTGTTCACCGCCGCCGTGGCCGCGATCGCGCTGCGCGGGTACCTGATCCCGGGGACGCCCGCGATCACGCGTCGGTACGTTCCCGACCGGGTTCTCGAGGCGTTCGGCAAGGCGGAAACCGACCGACCGGTACTCGAATCGGTCGATGACGAGGCGGTCGTGGCGACGCTGTCGCGGGCGGGCGTGCTGACCGAGAACGGCGACACCGTCGTCCTCACCGACGAGTTTCGGACGGCCGTCCGCGACGGGATCGAGCCGGGTGAGCCGGACGCGGCCGGCGTGCGCGCGGCGGTGGGCGCGGACGACATCAGGTCGCTGGGGCCGGCGTCGTTCGAGGTCGACGGCGCGGGGATCCAACGCTGGGTCTCGTCCGAGGCGGTCGCCGTGGACGTCGCGCTCGCGGCCGAACTCGACGAGCGGGTCGACGGGTGGGGCGACCTCGACCGCGACGACAGACGCGACGTGTTGACCGGGCTCCGACTGCGCGTCGAACGGTGTCCCGCCTGCGACTCCCCCGCGGAGACGACGGTGGAACGCCTCGACCACTGTTGCCGTCGCCCGCACGTCGCCGTCCGATCGGCGTGCCGAGAGTGTGACGCCCTGCTCGGAGACCACGTGGTACCCGCGTCGGCCGCGGACACGTGGATCGAACGCGTGGACGGCAGCGAGCCGCTCGATCGGACCGCGTCGCCGTCGTCCTGACCCGCCGAGCTCCCGTTCGGAGCGCACCCTCTCGACTCGCTCGACCCGGTCAATCGCCGGCGTGAACGCGACGGTGACCTCCGAGACTCGGTCCGGACGGAGGGCGATCTGCCCGTCGAATTCGGGTTCGCAACGAACTCGGCCTCGCGGTCCTCGCCGTGATCGCATTCACGCCCCAGAACGGCCAATCCGTCCCGCTTCCCCTGAGCGGGCTGTTCGCTCTCCCGAATTTCGCTGGCCTTCCCCTGTGGTCCGGTTCATCCCGCGAGGTTATTGAACGGGTATCCGTCGCCTCCTCGCATAAATGTCATTTATAAACACAGTAGTTGTAATTGGTAATTTGGGCAGTATATGGAGCCGAGTTGCAGTTCGCAATGGGGTGCGGAAAGCCGCCTACGGGCAGTTGGCGACGAAAAAACGGGTCGCGTTGCTGTCGATCAAATACGAACCGAGTCGACGAGGAACGATACTGGCCGTACTGTGCGACTGATCCCGAAACAAACAGAGTCCTTCGCTCACGCTGTTTCAGACGCATCGAATTCCGATCGCACGAGGGCGTCTCACCGAACTCACCGAGAACCATGACGTCGCAGACGCCGCGTTTCTCGTTGACGACGCAGACGATCTGATCGCTTGAGCCCGAGAGAACATCTCAGAGATCGGATTCAACGACACGGATTCAGAAACTCAGTTGAACATATATTTAAAAAAGTAGAACGAAAAATGTTATTCTTTCCAAACTAATTCAGTCACATCGATCCGCCGACCGCGGAAACGCGGCAACGAGCCCACGCCGTCCGATAGAACTGTGTGTAAGGTAACACGACGTACCACGTCAGCTATTTGATCGCTCGGGCCCAAACACCGATATCACCTCGGACACCTCCGCGGACGACTCGGCCGGACCGGACACCCCAAAGGGCGAAGCGGCCCCGGACCACGCGAACGACGCCCCCGGCGGGCTCGTCACTCGCCGGCGACTCCTTCTCGGGGTCGCGGGCGGCGTCGGCCTCCTCGGGGGCGGCGGGCTCTACGTCGCGCAAGCGCTAGGCGGCGACTCCGGCGGGTACGACGCGCCGGAGACGCAGCCGATGGTGACGACGCGAGGGCGTCTCGACGCGGACGACCCGACGGAGCGATCGGGTTCGTGGGACGTCGACGGGGCCGACGCGGTGGTCCTGTTCGTCCACGGCCTCGGCGCGGACGCCGAGTCGGCCCGCGACCAAGCGTACACCGCCCGACTGGGGCTCGCGGCGGCGACGGGAGCCGCCACGGAAACAGACGCCCCGCCGGTGGTCGGCTACTCGTGGGCGTCGAACGTCGACTGGGGGCCGGCCAAGCGAACCGCGGACGCCAACGCCGCCCCGCTCGCAGACTGGCTGGCGGCGTGGGCGGACGACGACGGGCGGCCGATCCACCTGTTCGCCCACTCGCTCGGTGCCCGCGTCACGGGGGCGGCGCTCCGCGAACTCGCTGCCCGCGGGCGGACGGACGCCCTCGCTTCGGTGTCGCTGTTCGGCGGGGCGATCCCGAACGACAGCGTCGGGGCCGACGGGCGATACGGGTCGGCCATCGCGGCGGTCGACGCCCCCGTCTTCAACTTCCACAGCCGGAACGACCGGGTCTTGGGGTGGGTGTACCGCGCCTCGGATCGGACCCGTGCGGTCGGTCACGGCGGGCTTGCGGCGTCGATGAGCGCGCCGGCCGGCTACGCGGACGTCGACGTCACCGACCTGGTCGCGGACCACTACTCGTACGTCGAGCCGGAGGAAGGGTGTCTATCGCGGGTCGTCGGTCGAATTGGGGTCGAGTGAGTGGCGCGCTGTTTGCGATGAAACCCGACGCCTTGGACTCGTAGCGGTCCAGGAGTTGATCGAGCTCACGGTTCCGATCTCTAAAATTGTGATTTCTGGCTCTGTCGAAGTCCTCTCCTTCGGATAGCGCCTAGAACGGCCGGTCGATGAGGGCCGCGTATCGACGACGGGATGTCATACCAGTTCAGAACGCGTTCTGAGAGCGGTACAAGAGACCACGAACGTGTCACGTGACGTCGCTGCCGGTGATTTCGAACCGTGCCCCACCGCTCTCCGAGTCAGTCACTCGAATGCTCCACCCGTGGGCGTCAACGATCTCTTTCACAATTGCGAGCCCGAACCCGGTTCCGTTCTGTAACGTCGAGTACCCGCTCTCGAACGCCTTCGTTCGGTCGCCCTCAGGGATCCCTGGTCCGTCATCTTCAATGTAGAACCCGCCGTCAAGCGTGCCCACAGTCACCGTACTATCGTCCTTTCCGTGGTCGAACACGTTCCGAATGAGGTTCTCGAAGAGCTGTTTCAGCCGACTTCGATCGGCTTGGATCTCTATCGTCGGATCGACTTCAACGTGGAGTGTTCCGTTTCGTACCTCAACTCCGTTCCAACACTCTTCGACGAGCGAAGCGAGTGACACTGCCTCAGTCTCGTCTATCGTCGTCCCCGAACGAGCCAACGACAGTAGATCGTCAATGAGTGTGTTCATCCGCTCGACCGCATGGTAACACCGTTCAAAGTCGTCTCGATCGCCGGTCTCTTCGGCGAGTTGCAGTGACCCCTCAAGCACGTTCAAGGGGTTTCGAAGGTCATGCGAGACGAGAGACGCGAACTGCTCTAACTTCTCGTTCTGCCTTCGGAGACGGACATTCGTGTGTCGGCGTTGGAGTTCGTAGCTGACCCAGCGACTCATGAGGTCGACGAGCGTTACTTCCCACTCGGAGAACTGTCCCGCTCGGGGTTCAGTATCGTAGAAACAGAACGTCCCGTACACATCGTTATCGGTGAAGACGGGAGCGCCCAGATAACACGAGATCCCCCACTCGGTGTAGCCCGCGCGATCCGTCTCCTCAGGTGCATCTCGTACGACGTCACCGAGAACGAGTGTTCGTTCCGTACTCGCCGCAATCTCGCAGTTCGTCGCGGAGAGGGGAACGACGTTGCCGGCTTGGATACGGTCGTCGTCAGCGGCGACGATCTCGAACGTGTACTCGTCACCCAGGATTTCCGAGAGCGTCCCGTACGCGACGTCGAGTTCTCGTCTGCCTAACTCAAGCAGCGCCCTCACCTGCTCTTCGAAGGGTTGGTCGCGGTTCGAGATGATGTTGTACATCTCCCTGAGAACGTCCTCTCTGTTGTCTCGATCCGTCACGTCACGAAGTACGGAGAGGTGCTCTCCGGCGACGATGTTCGCCGTCGCGGCGTATTCGATGACTCGCGTTTCGCCGTCGTCACGGAGTATCTGGAGCATCCCTCGGTCGGTGGTAGTATCCTCGAACTGTCGCCAAGCCCCCGCGAAGTCGTACTCTTCCGGAATGAACTCCTCTATCGATCGGCCGAGGAGCTCCTCTTTTTCGAGCCCGAACAGCTCACAGGCGCTCTGATTCGCTTCGATATACCTCCCCTCGTCGTCTGCAACGACGATCGCGTCGAAGGCGCCCTGGAACGACGCTTCGTATCGTTCCTGTTGGCGAATGTGTTCCTCCTGTTGTGAGAGATCGCGGACGATCGCAACGACACCAGTGTTACCCTCCCACGTCACGTGTCGGGCGGTGACTTCGACGGGGATCTCCGTGCCCTCGAGCGTCAGTAGCGTCCTCGGAATGTGATCCGTATGTCGTTCTCTGGATTCAACCGCCTCTAATTGTCTGTTCACGTCGTCGCGGTAATTCGGGTGAATGAATTCACCGACTTGCCGCCCAAGCAGCTCAGACCTATCGGACACATCATAGAGGGACACAGCGGCAGCGTTAGCGTAGACGAATTCGTTATCGACGCTGACGACAATCGCGTCGGGGGAGGCCTCCAGAATAGTCTCGGCCCTGGTCTCAATTTCCTGTTTTTGAACGCGAACTCGGTGTCTGCTGACGACATTCCGTATCCGTTGGCCGAGCACAGCGTACTGCTCACTTCCAGATTCTTTCTGCATATACTCGCTCACTCCCGCCGATATCGCGTCACTAGCGATCTCTTCGGATCCGCGACCGGTAAACAAGATAAACGGAAGGTCCGGATCCGTCGTGCGGACCGCTTCGAGAAACGCGAGGCCGTCCGTCCCCGGCATATCGTGGTCACTGACAATACAGTCAACGCGGTTCTCTGCAAGGAAGTCAAGTCCCTCTTGAGCGCTTTCGACCGCAGTTGCGGAGAACCGGTCATCGAATCGTTCTAAAAACGTTGCAGTCAGATCAGCGAGGCCGGGCTCGTCATCAACGCAGAGTACAGAAATTGACCCGGCATCGAGACTCATATTTGTTTTAAGCGTCGATCAAATAAAAGTATTAATAAAAACGCTCTGTGACACGCCTGCTCTGTGTTGACTGCGACCGAGACAATATCTCACGTTCTGAATATCCACGTAGATCCAACAACGCTATCCTGTTGGTTGCGGCTAGTCGGCTTCAGCGGCGTCTGTCTCAGCCCGTCTATGTCGTTCACCGATCTCGTCGAGGTCGTCAAGCGATTCCCGGGAAATCACGACGCTGATCGTTGGAATACGCTCGTGTTCGTAAAATACACCGTCAGCGTATCGCCCAGCACCGAATTCACTCTATCCACGAGAGTATCAGTCGCGATACCGTGGTCGGGTTCTGCCGAACGGCTCACCGGAGCACCGGTACGATCCGCACTGAAGCCATCAGTAGAGACACGTCACCGGTGAATCTCGGCCGCGAACAGCTTCCGTTGTGCGGCGCGCAGGTGCTGGGTGAACGTCGCCCGCGAAATGTCGAGCGCGTCGGCGAGCTCGCCGGTGTTGTTGTGCCGCGGTCGCTCGAAGTACCCCGCTTCGACGGCGAGTTCGAGCACCTGTCGCTGCCGGTCGGTCAGGGCTTCGATCGCTTCGGTCTCCGACGTAGCGGACTCGTCGGTGGTCCAGAGCGTCGTCACCGACCCCTCGTCACAGAGTTCGGAGAGGGCGTCGACACACTGCTGGACGGTTGCCTCACCGCCGAGGACGGCCGAGAGGCGCGCGCGTCCGCCGACGACGACGGTCTCGGATAACGAGACCCCCGCGTCGACGAGCCGCGTTTCCGGAACCGGCGATTCGGCGACGATCCCACAGTGGACGCCGTCGTCAGTACGGTAGCAGTCGACCGAGACGACGGCATCGGTAGCGTCAACCGCCTCCGAGAGGTCGGCTTCCGTGACGCCCTCGGCGGTCGTCACGTAGAGCACGTGGTCGTCGTTTC
This sequence comes from Halorubrum lipolyticum DSM 21995, assembly GCF_000337375.1. Taxonomy (GTDB): domain Archaea; phylum Halobacteriota; class Halobacteria; order Halobacteriales; family Haloferacaceae; genus Halorubrum; species Halorubrum lipolyticum. Next base: position 22,179 of record NZ_AOJG01000027.1, read on the forward strand.
GAGGGATGACCGTCGCCGTCCGGAGCGTCGACCCGGCCGGGAGTGCCGCCGCGAGCGCGAGCAGCGGGTGGCACTCGTCAGTGAGCGTGAACTCGACGGTCGCGGCGGCAGACGAGAGGAGCGTCCGCTTCCAGGCGGTCGTCTGGAAGACGTAGCCGACCGTCTCCGCGTACTCGCCGAGCAACGCTCGCTCGCGGTCGCCGATCTGTGGCGTCCGGCCGTAGACCGTCAACACGCCGAAGTAGACCCCGTGGTGGCTGATCGGGAGCGCGGCTACCGATCGAACGCCGTGGTCGACGGCGATCTGCGTCCAGTCGGCCGGTTCGATTTCGTTCCGCTCGTCCGGTGGCAGCGAATCGAAAACGGGCTCCGTTTCGAGGAGCGCGCGGAAGGTTGGTTCGGTACAGTCGGCCGGCCGCGTCCCGGGTGCGATCGCTGCTTCGAGATAGTCGGTGTCGCCGGCCGTCGACAGCGGAACGATGCCGCGGTCGTCGTCGAGCACGGCGATCCACGCACAGGCGTAGCCGTCGTCGACGAGCTGTTCGCAGACGTTCCCGCCGAGTTCCGACCGCGTGGACGAGGCGGTCACGATGTCGAGAAGCGCCTCCTTGTGCCGGCGCTCGCGGGCCAGCGCCCGACGAGTCCGGTCCGCCGTCACCACTGAGACGATCCGCCGGGCGAGCCGCGTCGGTTGCCGGCTGAGGTGCAGCTTCGGGATGTAGTCGGTCACGCGCTGCCCGATCGCGTCGCTGGCGACCGCTTCGTCGCCCTCGCCGGTCACCAAGATGAACGGCACCTCGGGGTTCTCGGCGCGCACCTCGGCCAGCAGGTCGAGGCCCGTGCCGTCGCCGAGCTGGTGGTCACAGACGATACAGTCGGGCGTCTCCCCGCGGAGCGCGTCTGTGGCCGCCGCGAAACTGGTCGCCGTCGAGACGCCGATCTCGCCGGTGGAGCGTTCGAGCAGTCGGCGCTGCGTGCGGACCCAGGTCTTCTCGTCGTCGATCAACAGCACCGATATCGGCCGGATCGGCGGTGTCGAGCCCGATTCGCTCACGATAACACGCTCACGGCTCACTCGCGCGTCGCCTGCGACCGCGGCCGGATGGGAGTCTTCGTGGCCGGTTCATGCTGCTCCGTGGTCTGCAACCGTCTTAAAAGGGATACCACCGCATGGAGGTATCCTCGTCTCGTCGCCCGCCTCAAGGTGTGCGCGGCCGGGTTTCGACGTCGAAGCGCACGCCGCCGTCGGAGCCGTCAGTGAGCGACAGCGACCAGCCGTGGGCCTCGACGATCGTCCGGACGATCGCCAGCCCGTAGCCCGACCCGCTACCGGTGGAGACGCCGAAGGCCAGCATATCCTCCCGCCGAGCGGCGGGGATGCCGGGTCCGTCGTCTTCGAGGTAGAAGCCCGACCCCGCCCGGAGCAGACCGACCCGGACGGTCGTCGCCCCGTCGGCCCCGTCGACCCCGTGGTCGACCGCGTTCTGAAAGAGGTTCTCGAACGCCTGCTGAAGGCGGTTGGCGTCCGCTTGGAACGTGCGGGTCGACTCGACGACGAGCCGGAGGTCGCCCGTCTCGACGACGTTCCACGCGGCTCGGGCCGTCGTTTCGAGGTCGCAGTCGGTCGGCGCCTCCACGTCCGTGCTCTCGCGGGCGAGCGCGGGCAGTCCCTCGGCGAACTCGCGGAGCCGACCGTGGACGGTGTCGAGGTCCGCCAGCGACCGGCGGATCTCCGACTGCGAGGGGTCCAGATCCGTCTTCATGAGGTAGACGAGCCCCTCCGCGGTCGCCAACGGCGTCGACAGGTCGTGCGAGACGACGCCGGCGAGGCGTTCGAGCTGTTCGTTTTTCGCTTCGAGGCTCTCCTGTTGGCGCTTCTGGACCGTGATGTCGGTCAGCGAGAGGATACGACCGCGAGGGTCCGTTTCGCCCCTCGAGCCGGTCCCTCGGAGCCGACCGAGATACTGGCGCGGGGTTCCGTCGACCTCGATCGCGCACTCCATCGCGGTGTCGAGACCGGAGTGGAGGGCACCGTCTTCGAGCAGCGCTTCCGGAAGGAACTCGGTGATATCGGCTTCTACGACGGGGCCGGTGGCGTCGACCAACTCGCGTGCGGCCCGGTTCGCGTCGAGAACCCTGTTCGACGTGGTGACGACGAACACCGGGTCGTCGAGGGTGTGAAAGACGCGTTCGTGAGCGACCGGGACGAACCCGGCCAGCTCGGCGCGCTGGACGATCACCGCCAGCGGGATACCGGTAATGACGAAGACGACGGGCGTGAGGTCCGCCGTCGGAATCGGCTGCACTCCCAGATGGAACAGGCCGTTGGCGAGCCACGGCGCGCTCAGACAGGCCAGAAGCACCAGCGACTGGCGTCTGTACAGTCGGTTGTTCGTGACGGTCTCGCCGACGATAAGGCCCGTCCCGACCAGGAGCAGCCCGTAGGAGTAGACGACGTTGATCCGGTGGCCGATCGCGGGCGGCGTTTCGAGTAGGGAGACGCCGTCGACGGTCCGGACGACCGTTTCCGTATAAAAATACGAGTGGCTCCCGGCGGTCCAGACGAGCGCGAGAACGCCGGCGGGGACGACCGACAGCAGGACGAGCCGCCGTCGCGAGAGCCACGCCCCGCGGTCGGTGTACCGGAGGGCGAACGCGAACCAGACGATCGGCGCGGTGACGACGGAGAGGTACGACAGCTGGATGAAGCCGAGCAGCCACACCTCGGTCGACGACGCCAGGTAGCCGACGTAGGCGGCCGCCCAGAATCCGATGACGAGCAGGAACAGCCCGAAGGCGAACGCGGGCTTCCGGCGGTCGTATCTGACCAGGAGCGCGACCGCCAGCAGCCCGCCGACGAGCGCGGATCCCGAGTAGGCGACCAGCCCGGCGACGTACATGAGTCTGTGGCACACTTACGCACCGACCGGTACCACTCTGTCGATCCCGGTCACGCGGAGTTCGATGCCTGAACTGATTGACGGGAGACAGGTAAACAGGCGATCCGCCGACGTCCTCCGTGTGGAGTATTCGGATCGTACCGTCGTTTTATATGTGATTCCCGCGGTTACATGGGATATGGCCCTCCTCAACCACCTCCGAGAAATCCCGCGGCCCTTCCGCGGGCGACCGATACGGTCCGCCCCAATACCGATCGCCGCCACTCAAACCCCACTGCCGTTCTTCGCGGCGCTCGATCCGGTGATTTCGCTCGCGAGAACGGATGCGGAATCGTCCCGATCGGGCGCAACGACGGCCGATCGTTGTTCCAACGGGTTCGGTGCCCCGCACCGCCCACAGTGATGCTGTACACGGCTGCCGGAATCGGCTTCATCGCTCTCGGTCTTGCGATCGGCTGGTACGGGCTCCGGCCGCTCGCGGTCGTTCCGAGCGTCCTCCGTGCCACCGTTCAGGATCCGAGCGAGGTGACGGACACCGGCTCCTTCGTCGCGTGCCGCGGCGTCGCGAACGAATCGAGCGAGAGCGTTACGGCTCCGTTCACGGGGTCTCGGTGTCTCGGCTTCGAGTTCGAGGTCACCGAACGACACCCGTTCGGGATCGGGGTCCCGTGGTTTCAGGCCCATCTCGACGACGGGGTGGCGACGCGTCCGTTCACCCTCGACGGTCCGGCCGGGGCTCTCGACGTCGTCCCGTCCGCCAAGCGGTTCGCGCTCGATACGGAATCGACGATCATCACCGTCGGTGCCAGCGAGACGCCGCCCGAGCGTATCCAACGGTTCGTCGACGTGCGAGACCAACTCGACCCCGTTGCGAGATGGGTTCGGATTATCCCGGGGCTCGGCGCGCGGCGCTACGTCGAACGTCGGATCGATCTCGGCGATGAGTATCTCGTCGCGGGAGTCACGGAACGCCGGCAGGACGAGGTCGTCCTCGCGGGTGATCTCGTCATCACCGATCGCTCCCCGGGACGGTTCGCGTTCGCACGGGTCCGGAAAGCGGTATTTCCGACGGTGATCGCGTTGGCTTTCGTCGCTGTCGGCGTCGGAGGCGTCGTCTTGTGACCGACCGCGGTGCGAAACTGATTATCCGTCCCGCACAGTGACGCGAGACACAGTCGCCATCGAGACGCGTGGGCTACCGAACCGATTCGAGCGCAAGTCCCGCCGACGGGCTCGGCCTCACCGTCGACCGCGGTTCAGCGGTCGCGTTACGTTCGGCGTGAGTTGTGGTCGACGGCGACGGCTTCGAGCAAATCTCGAACTGGTTTCAGCGCGACAGTGGTAAAACCGTTATCGAACAGTGATATTCGACGTTCTGACTCCTGAAAGACACGTTCGATAGCAGTCCGATTTCCGTGTCGACTGATTTGAAATCGATACTCGTCTCCGGCAGGAACTGATACGAGATCGTCTGCGTCATCGATGAGAAATGTTACGGTATCGAGCTGGTAGCCCCGATGTCGTCCGGTCAGAAACACCGCGATATTTGTTTATTCGCGGCCGGGAAGAGAATTATGTGGAGAATTCCGTTCGGATACGGATCAACTGCGCCGTACAGCCGGAACCTCTGGCCGTGGAGTCGGAGCATCTGTTCGTCAACCACAAGTTGACCCTCGAAGGCGGTCGAGATCGGCTGTAGCTCGGCGTTATGAACCCAACTGAGGATAGCGACGCGACTCCGATTAATTCCGCATTCCTCGAGAAATTTACTTACCTCGCGTAGTGACATACCAGCCAAGTGACAGCGGACCCATACTTCAATCGCCCAGAGCGGCGTTCGATCTCGCTCCACATACGACAAGTCAATCCATGCGATACGTTCGCTGAGGCGGGTGAAATCCGTCATAGCCACCCAGAGCTCGTCTGCCTCGTTCTCGAACTTACCGCGATCCTGGATCGAACCATAATTTTAATATACACGATAAATATCCCATATACGGAGTAACTCTAGTATGACAGAAGTAACGTTAGACGTAGCCAAGGAGCTAATCGCAGCCGCAGAAGGGAAAGCCGAAGAGGTCGGTGTCCCGATGTGTATTGCGGTGATGGACGATGGTGCAAACCTCGTTGGGTTCCACCGAATGGACGATGCGCTCATCGCGAGCATCGATATTTCGCAGAACAAGGCCTATTCGGCGGTCTCATTGAAACTGGACACTGAGACGATTCAGGAGGTTTCACAGCCGGGCGAATCGCTGTACGGACTCGGGAATACGAACGACGGCCGGATCATCACGTTTGGTGGTGGATTCCCACTCGAAGACGACGACGGGAACGTCATCGGGGGTATCGGTGTCTCCGGCGGCAGTGCCAAAGAGGACATGGAAGTCGCCCAGGCCGGCGTCGACGCGTTCGATTCCCTCTGACTGCGGTGGGTGTCGTCCCATCGACCACGCGTTTTTTCGCATCGATCCGTCGAGCCGTCTGGTCGTTCGGTACGCTCCAATAGTGAAAATTTGTTTGAGTTAGGCCCATTTTTGTTTAATCCGGCGTATTTGAACCCAATTGAAGTTGTGTTAATTAATATTTCTCTGGGTTTTTTGGTAACAATAACCGTGAAATTATATACGGCCTGGTTCTCAACTGAATAACTGTAATGTCAAAAGATGACGGATCTATAGCCGACGGTTCCGGTGAGGTCGAAGAGACAACACCGAAACGGTCCAAGCGATTCGAGAAACTGGACTCCCGAGAGGTGACCAAAGACGGGTTCGTGAACGAGTGGCCTGAAGTCGGGTTCGTAGCCATGGAGAGCCCGAACGACCCTGATCCGAGCGTCACGGTCGAGGGCGGCCAGATCGTGGAGATGGACGGGAAAGAACGAGACGAGTTCGACTTCATCGACCGGTTCATCGCCGACTACGCACTCAATGTCGAGAAAGCCGAGGAGGCGATGGCAGTCGACTCCGAGGAGTTCGCACGCAACCTCGTCGACATCAACGTGTCGAGGGAGGAGATCGTCGAACTGTCGACGGCCATGACCCCCGCCAAGCTGGTCGATGTCGTCAATAAACTCGACACGGCCGAGATCATCATGGCGATGAAGAAAATGCGGACCCGCCAGACACCGGGTAACCAGTGCCACGTGACGAGCGTCGAGGACAACGTGGCACAGATCGCTGCCGACGGCGCGGAAGCCGCACTTCGCGGTTTCTACGAGGCGGAGAACACGGTCGGTGTCGCGCGGATGGCGCCGCTGACCGCACTCGCACAGCAGATCGGGACCCAGACCGGTCGTGGTGGCGTCATCACGCAGTGTGCCGTCGAAGAGGCGACTGAACTGGAGCTCGGAATGCGCGGACTGACCGGGTACGCCGAGACCGTCTCGGTCTACGGCACGGAAGACGTG
>NZ_AOJG01000028.1 GCF_000337375.1 Halorubrum lipolyticum DSM 21995
AGATGTGTATAAGAGACAGGAACTCAACATGGGTCAGGCCGAAGGGAAATCCATGTTCTATCTGGAGACGCGCTGTGTGCTAATTACGAAGGGTTGTGGTGTGCAGGGCCTCCAGAACGGCGGTATCAGCTGTATCGCGATCCCGACGTCGGTCCCCGCCGGCGTCAAAGAGGTCGCCGCCGAGAACCTCGTCACGATGATGGCTGACCTCGAGGTGGCGTCCGGCAACGACCAGACGTTCACCCATTCGGACAAGCGCCGGACCGCCCGGATGATGCCCCAGTTCCTCGCCGGAACTGACTTCATTTTCTCTGGGTACAGCGCCGTCCCGAACTACGACAACATGTTCGCGGGGTCGACCTTCGACTCCAGTGATTTCGACGAGTACAACGTAATGCAGCGCGACCTTCAGGTCGAAGGTGGCACGAACCCGGTCGACGAGGAAACGGTCCTCGAACACCGCGAGCGCGCGGTCAGAGCGCTCCAGACAGTGTTCGAGGAGCTTGGCTTCCCGCCGATCACCGAAGAGGAAGTTGAAGCCGCTATCTACGCCGACGGGAGCAAGGACATGCCCGATCGCAGTACTGCAGACGACATCCAGGCGGCCGAGGAGATGATGGATGAAGGCGTCACCGGAGCCGACGTCGTCGCAATCTTAGCGAAAAACGGCTTCGATGACGTCGCCGAGAACATGCTCGGAATGCTGAAAGGTCGCGTCGCTGGCGACTACATCCAGACATCCAGCATTTTCGAGGGTGACGGGGAGTTCGACGTCGTCAGCGCGGTCAACGATCCCAATGAGTACAGGGGTCCCGGAACGGGACACCGACTCACGGGCGAGGAATGGGAGAAGAAGAAGGAACTTCGATTCGCTGTCGATCCGGAGGATATCTGAGATGGCACAAGCACAACAGAAAGAACGGACTCTCGTGCTCACCGAGGCCGGGATCGCAAAGGAGGGAACGGACACGGACGAGGTGGTCATCGCGATCAGCGTCGGGTTCAACGAGATGAAAGACGAGACGCTGGCGGGCGTGCGCCACGCGGAGATCATCCGCGAGATGATGGCCGGAATCGAAGAGGAAGGCGTCACGGGGCGCGTCGTCCGTTTCTACGACAACCTCGACCTCGGCGTCATCGGGCTCCGCGGCGCGAAACTCAGCGGCTCCGGAATCGGAATCGGTATCCAGACTCGCGGGACGACACTGATCCACCAAGAGGACCTCGTCCCGCTCAGCAACCTGGAGCTGTTCCCCCAGGCGCCGTTGATCGATCTCGAGACCTTCCGTGCAATCGGGAAGAACGCGGCGCGATACGCCAAAGGCGAGACGCCGGAACCGGTTCCCGTCGCGAACGATCCGATGGCGCGTCCGACTTATCAGGCGCTCGCGGCGCTCTGGCACATAAAAGAGATGGGGTACAAGGACGAAAGCAAGGAACCGATGGAGATGGAGGTTTCATACGAGTAACCATGGCTGACGACATTCACTACCCACTAGCGGACAATCCGGACCAGGTCGAAACGCCCGACGGAACGAAGCTGTCAGAGATCACGCTGGAGAAGGTGGTCGAAGGAGAGATCGACGGTGAAGAACTCGTCATCGCCCCGGAGACCCTCGAAAAGCAGGCGCAAATCGCCGAAAACGAGGGGCGACGGCAGTTGGCCCAGAACTTCCGACGGGCCGCCGAGCTCACCGAGGTACCCGACGACCGCATTCTCGAGATCTACAACGCGCTCCGCCCCAGCGGGGCCGACAAAGAGAAGCTCCAAGATATTGCCGACGAACTCGAAGACGAGTACGGTGCAGAACTCAACGCTGAACACGTCCGCGAAGCCGCCGAAGTGTACGAAGAGCGCGACCTCTACTGAACCGAACCGCGTCCGTTTTTTCAGTGGTCGCTTCAGCCACCTGAGAGTCGTACGACCGGTGTGGGCGTGGCCTGATGACTACCCGGACCGTTCCGACAGCGTCGACCCCTGATGACACGTGACCCACAGTCGAGGCACCGTCGCTTCCCAGTGGCGGCGCGGGTCGGTCCCGTCCCAGTCACAGAACGCACAAACGAACCCGAAAAAGGATGTCGTACCGGTCCGATTACAGCCGCGGGTGACTGTCGACCGCGCGCATGTGACGGCAGGAATCCCCACCGAGTGGACGCGTCGCGACGAAACAGTCACAGTCGATGGCACCGGTCTTGTCTAGTTCGACGACGTAGTCGCTCTCATTTTCCTCCTCGGACTGAGACACCTGTACCTTGCCGTCCGCGATCAGTTTGAACTCGTGTCCGCCGCGGTAATCCTCCCAGCCCAGGTCCAGATTGCGGTCGATGGTTTCTCGCAAGATCTGAATGTCCCGTCGAACTTCTTCCGTATCGTCGGTCATACGCCTATTTACGAGGTATATTATCTTAGTTGTTACCCGTGCGAACTCAGAACAGGTGGTCTTCGACTGGCGTCGCCGGGCCGCCGACGCGCCAGACGTGTGATTCGAGGCCGAGCGACTCGACTTCCTCGGCGACACGGTCGGCGTGGGCGGCGGTCGTATTCAGGTATGCCGTCGCCCCGGTGTCGGAGGAAAAATACACTGGCAACTCTTCGGATCTGAGGCGAGTCGCGATGTCGCGAAGCCGAATCGTCTCCGGCCGCCAGTAAAACCAGTTTTCCGGACCAGTCATCGTGACCGCAAGGAGGCTGAGCGAGTCGCGCTCGGCGAGTAGGAAAGTCCCCTCGAAGTCGCCCTCGCGGATCGACCGCTGCATGTCCGCGAGCGCGTCATGGATATAGGCCAACCGACCGTCGAACAGATGGGAATCGGGGGCCTCTTCGTGGGCGTGGGACGTGTGTTTGAACTCCGGGACCATACCGACGACAGTCCGGATATCGGCCTCAAAGGGGGCGTCGATCCGCTCTGCGGCGCACTCCTCATCGGTCGTGCTCGTCCGGAGGTGAGAGAACCCGCCTGTGATGCTCCGCGCGGCCGAGGGCGAACCGTGGCGAGCGAGGACGGACAGCTGCCGGCGGTCCAGGTCGAGTCCGGCTGCCTCAGCCGCCGCGACCGCTAGGGCGGCGAACCCCGACGCCGACGCCCCCAGTCCCACGTTCGAGGCGAACGAGTTGCGGGACTCGACGCGAGCTCGCTGGTCGATACCCGCCCGGCGGCGCACGCGGTCGAGGACGGTCTCGACGCCCCGGTACCCCTCCCGATCGATTTCGTCGCCGTCGACGAGACAGGTGTCCTCGTCGTATCCGAACTCGACGGTCGTCTCCGTCTTCGAGGGGGCCGTACACATCGAGATGGAGTCGTGATACGGGATGTTGTGCGATTCGTCTCGCAGCCCGTGGTACTTGATGAGCCCCTGAATCGGGTGTGCGCGCGCGGTCGCTTTCACAGTTCGTTCCTGTCGACGAGTTCGTATTTGATGCTGTGCTGGCGCAGTTGCTCGACGAGCGGCGTGAGTTCGTCGGCTACCGCGAGCACCATCACGTCGAGCCCCTTCATCGCGGCCTCCGGGACTCCCGAGGGGACGCCGAACTCCAGGTCCGTCTCGATGCCAGCGACCCGGGCGGCGGTGGCGGCTTCGGTCCCGAGAGCCGCAACCCGGTCGTACCTCGCAGCCCGGTCGGCGATCAGGTCCGGGTCGATCTCGTCGTACTCGCTGTCCGTGACACTCGGGACCGTTACGATCCAGACCGTCCCCGGCTCGTAGTCGAGGATACCCTCGACGTTTGTGACGCCCACCGTCCGCCCCGGTTCCGCGCTGGTGACCGCAACCGCAGTTACCCTCCCGGCTTCTCCGGGCGTCGCGTGAAGCCGGCTCTCCCGCATCGAGAGCGTGACGGACTCGCCCTCGCGGATCCGGTCGGTCGCGACCGCGCTCTCCCTCTCGGTTTCGCCGAGGATCTCTCGGTCCACGTACTCCACCAGCTCTTGGAGTTCCTTGGTCTGTGCAATAAGCCAGTTGACCCCCTCTTTGGTGACCTCGTACCTGCCGCGACCGTGTTTCTCGACGTGGCCGAGCTCTTTGAGCCCCTGGAGGTACTCGCTGATCGACTGGGGTGTCAGCCCGACCGACTTCGCGATCTCCTTCTGGTTGATCGCCGGCTGGTGCTCGACGATCTGAACCAGGATCTGGAACCGTGTGGCACTCCGCTTGCTCTGGAGGACCCCAAATCCTCCCTGGGTATTTGATTGAGCTGCCATTGCCGTTAGTTACCAGACCTAATACAAGTATTTTTTCCCAAGTTCGACGCCGTTTTATAAGATGAATACATCGAATAAAATCTAGACTGTCCTATGACAATCTAATTTGTATTACGGCGTGTTATCTTCATATTGTCCGATGGTGCCGTAAAGTCACCTGACTCAGAGATCCGTTAGTTCACCGAAGTGAGTTGCGTTCCCCAGAGCCGCGTCGTTTTTTCCATAGTTTAAACGAGGCCGCAAAAAATAGTACTGCAAATATTGCTGATTCTAATAGGCCATCAACTACGAAGAACCACACTGTACCGATCCCGGAAACGATCAACGTGAGCGTTACTCCCCGCATAGAATTATTCTGTTACCCCGATAGTAAACTCTTTCTCTGGTTGAACCTGCTTAGATGTTCCTGAAGCCGGCGATTAGGGCTATTCGGTAGATGAAACCAGTCCGTGAGTATTGGTAACTAGAAGACTAACTTCCACCAGTAACGACGACGGTCATAACTACTGAAAACACACTACCGGATGAGCCTGGAGACGGTCACCGAGCATCGGTTGGCATTCCAACGCAACTATCAAACGGCATTACAACACTAATACTGTAACTAAAAGACAAAATTAAAAATATTATATTCATAATATTCGATAAGGCACGATGATAGTTCAGACGGGTCGACCGTTGCTCGAAAGTCGCGCACGCGGTGGTGAGACCGAACCCTGGCCGGTAATCGGGAAAACCTCCGCGACCGGGAGAGACTCTCCCAAGCCTGCGGCGCAATCCCGGCGACAGTCCCACTCGGGGACTCCCGGAGTTCGTCGGAACGGTACCGTGCTTCTGGTTCCCCTCCTTGAAAAACACGCGAATACGGACGCGAAGGCAGTCAGTACTCCGGACTTCGTTCGGAGACTCCCTCGCGCTGATTGACGAGCCGCGCGATCGTAAACAGCAGGTCGGACAACCTGTTGAGGTACGCGATGGCCTCCTTGTTGACATCGTCGTCCTCGGAGAGAAACACGACGGCCCTGCGCTCCGCACGCCGACACACCGACCGGGCCTGGTGAAGTCGCGAACCGATCTCGCTCCCGCCGGGGAGGATGAACGATTCAAGCGACTCCAGGTCGTCGTTGGCCTCGTCGATCCAGTCTTCCAGCTGCGTGACGTGTCGCTCCTCGATCACCGGGTCGTCCTCGTCAGGGTCGGGGTTGGCGAAGTCCGCCTGTACGATGTGTAAGTGGTTCTGGATGGACCGGAGCATCTCGTCAATGTCGTCGTACCCGCTGGGCTGGGCGAGTCCGATGAGCGAGTTGACCTCGTCGACATTGCCGTATGCCTCGATCCGTGGGCTCCCCTTCGAGACGCGCGTCATGTCCCGGAGGTCGGTCTGTCCCTCGTCGCCGCGTTTAGTGTAGATCTTCATTGTGTATCCCCGTGTGGAAACCCTCCACTGCGTTGGCTACTGTCTTGTTTGTCATAATGTAATCGTTCATGGTTCACTCCCCGTCACCCCTGACGAACTCGCCCATCGGTCGTTTATGTCCGCAGTGTGGACACGACCACTCGGTTCCGGTGAGATCGTCTCTCGTGATGTCGCTGAGTCCCCAGTACTCGTCGCACTGTCCACAGTTCACGTGAGCCAACGTTTCGATATATGCCGTGTGGTCCGGTGGCATGATATACAGTATTGGCTGATCTGTTATTAAACTTCGACTCTCGAATGAGGGGCGTTCAAGCGTCTCGCGGTGGCGAGACCAGGCGAACAGATCCGTGCAGGTCAGCCGATCGGTTTCAGTGGCGTCTTCTTCGCGAGGCGGGCGGAGTTCGAGCCGAGCTTTCGGGCCGTCTCCGGGGACGTCTGGTCGATGTCGAACAGCGGATCGTCGCTGGGGAGTTGCTTGTGATGGATAACGACCCGCGAGTCGTGGACGCTGACACCGATTTTCAGTGATGAGTCGTATGACGCTTCGTGAGCGACGGCGACGCCGTCACCGTCGTATCCGTGCTGGACGACCCATGATACGCCCTCTTCCTCGATCCCGTGTTCGATGTACTGGACGAGTTCCGGAATATCGTCACTGAGACACCGGATAAAGATGCGCGGGATCTCGTCGTCGGCTTCGATCTCGCCTCGGCAACCACTCATACGGGAAACGATCTGTGGACAGATACAAAACTCTACTGTCCGTCCGTCCGGATCGATGTCCGTTGGATCGATGAGGATAGTTCCGTGGGTATCTCGAAGTCGAGGTGCGTACCGCCGTCGATGTGGGACAGGACCAGTCCGGTAGCGACGGCGTTGCGCGGTCCGGTCATGCCACGGACGTTCGCGCGACCACAGACGATGCCGTACTCGGCCATCGCGTCGGAAATCATTTCGGGAATCTCGAAGTCCAGGGCCGAACGCCCGACCATGACGACGAACGGGAGGTGGCGGATGTTGTCGGTCGGCGTGATGATGTTGAGCGCTCGCTCGGCGTTTCGGACGAAGACGCGGCGTTTCGCTCGCTGTCGGACGCGGGAGATCTCCGTGGTGGACATATCGGCCGGGACTGGCCGCATCTCTCCGTCCCCTTTCAGCAGAACGGTCCGTCCGTAGAGTTCGGGCGCGACCGGTTCGTCCAAGAAGTTGACCGTCCCGTCCTCTTGCCGAATACTGAAGAGGCCCTCGACTTTCGCGGAGGGGTAGATCTTGATGTCCTCGGCGAGATCACGGTCGTCTAACCCGAGTTCCGATTCGATGAGCATGGTCACTAGATCACCAGCCCCCGAGAGGTGGATCGATTTGATGTGTTTGTCCTCGTCCATGTACGCGGCGTCGGTCGATCCACCGCCCATATCGAGGATCGCGACGGGGTGGTCGGTCCCGGGCGTGGTCAGCGAGCCGAGCACGGCCATCTTCGCTTCGACGCCCTGAATGATGACCTCCGTATCCAGTTGCGCTTCGATCCCATCGGCTATCTGTTGCATCGGGAGCTGTTGGGTCTTGACCATCGCGGCCAGCGCGACGGCGTTCTCCATCGAGTGTTCCCCCGCGACGGATCCCTCGACTTCCTGCGGGATCAGCGTGTCGACCGCCATGATGTCCCGTATCTCGATGGATTCGACGGGCTGGCCCGTCACCTCCGCCATGCTACCCCGAGCGCGGTTCAACATCCCGCCGATGTTCGAACCGCTTTCCCCCTGAACGTCCGAGACCGGCCAACTGTTCATCACTGCGTCCATGATGACGTCGGCCCCCTCATCGACGGGAACCCCGATTGAGTTGCCTCGCTCATCGATGATTTGGAGATTTCCCGCTGGGATCGTTCGCTCCTCTACGTCCCCTTCAGGGGTCTTGATCACGACAGCGGACTTGTTGCCGACCAGCGCCCGGGCGACGGGAATGATCTTCTGCGTCTCCTCTGAAGACAGATCGAACACCGTCGCGATACCGTACGGGTTCGAGAGTTCGTCGATCGTCTTGCCGCTGGCCTGCGGCGCAACCTCGATAGCAGCTGGTTGCCCGCGTGGAACGTCTTCGAGCATCGAGACCTCGTCGACGATCGGGATGTCGATGTCGATACGGTTGTTGATCAACACGGCGTCGTCGTTCTGGACGATAGCTCCTGTGATCTCGTAGCCCTCGTCGGTCCACTCGTTGATGATCTCGGCCGCGACCGCGAAATCGACCGATTCCGGAACGAGAAAAATGATCGACTCATCGGTCGAGTACGTCGACATGTCTGCCGTGATCTCGACCGTCGTTCCAGTTCCAACTCCGACCCCGCCCGGCGTCGACGGATCGTGGCCGATCATCGTCGACTCCGTGATGACCGTCTCGGTGATCGTGTCCATCGCCACGTCGCCGATGACGGGTGCGGCCTCGTTGAGGAGGATGCGATCGATCTCCGAAACGTCGATGTTCGCTTTTTTCGCCGCCTGCGTGAGCGCTTTGATCACACCGGGAACGTTCTTTTTCGTCCCCTTCAGTCCCGTCGTCCGGTAGAGTGCATCCGAGACGAATTCTGAGTCTGACTGACGTAGAAGTGCAACCTCGGTACTGGAGTTACCGATATCAACTCCTGCGATGTAGCCCATAGAACTCCATTTGCGGGAGAAATAAAGTATTTTTCCCACAGAGAGGTAGTCTTCAGAGAAACAGGTTCCATGCGAAAGCGAACGATCTCAGCCACTCGTTAGTCGGACTCAAAACCGGCTGGGGACGAGAGCAAAGTACAGTCACCGGGGTCCGGCCGATCGCAGACCCCAACATATATGATAACAGATACCACATATTACTGTAGACGATCTGAATTGCGGTAACACAGAGATGATTGTCCGCGTCAGAGAAGCAAATCATGATCGATGGAACGCTGATCGTACTCGGGAGAGAGACCGGAGAGGGAGACGGAACAATAGAGACACACGCCGACCGACTGCGGGAGTGGGGCGTCGCGGACGCGGTCCTGGCCAAGCGGTACGGCGAAACCTGGACGCCGACCGTCGACGGTGACGGCAGATTCGACGACGGGCCGGTGTTCGTCGTCCCGACGTGTTTGGTAGAGACGACCGAAACGAGAAAAGCGGTTTCCAGCGTGGCGACCGAGATAGGTGACTCGGTCTGTTGCTGTGAGCCGGTCGGTCGAAGTCCCGCGATCACGGACGCTATCGCCGACCGCGCCGTCGAGCATCTCGACCCCGACCCCGACACGTCGCTCGTCTTGGTCGGGCTCGGCAGCAGTTCGATGCCCCAGTCGCGCCTGACACTCGAGTATCACGAACGACGTCTCCGCGATCAAACCGACTACGGCGAGGTCACGTCCGCGTATCTGGTGCAAGATCCCGCCGTCGAGTGCGCCCGCTACAACGCCGTTAACGACCGGATCGTGGCAGTCCCGGTCTTCATCACTCCCACCGCTGTGACCGAAGAGGAGATCCCGGCGAAACTCGAAGTTGACCGCGGCGGCATCGAGTACGCCGACCCGATCGGAACCCACCCGCGAGTCACCGACGCGATTCACTCGGAAGTGGTGAAACAGCACGTGCTTCGGACCCATGTCGGCGACTCCGCATCGGCGGCCGTCGACCGCCTCGACGCTGATTTCGACAGTCCTGTCGCGACCGATGGCATGGAATCGTCCCGCTAACGCGTGGCCGATCCGACTGCCGAGCGACCCATCGATATCTCCCTCTCGAAGAGAGCGTGTTGGCGTCGTCAACGCCCTCGTCGAGCTCGTGTCGCGGCGGCCCGGTTTCAGGCGTGACAATAAGCGCGCCCTCGCCGTCGATGTCGACCACGTCGCCCGCGTCACGAGATGAGTGACTCACCGGATCACCGGATATTGGTCGGGTTGAGTTCGGCGTGACTTGTGGTCGACGGCGACGGCTTCGAGCCAGTTTTGAACTGGCTCTAGCGCAACATTGCAGAAACTATTCGCGAACGATGATGTTCGTCGTTTTACTTTTCAAGAGATACGTTCAACGCCATTCGATACCCACGCGTGACGTGTTGAAATCGGACCCCGTGACGACGGCGATCCACCCGCAGCCACGGAGCACCGTCGACGAGAGAGATCCCATTGGTCACCCGCTGTGGTCTCCGCATTTTCACGAGAAATATCGAGGGAATCGCCGTTTTTCTCGTCGAATAGCGCGAATGTGAAGCGGAGTTCGTGTCGGGGACGACGGAAGCGTACAGCCAGTATCACTCAGAAGTGAGCTAAATCACGGGTTTATCGACTGCAAAATAATTCGAGATGATACATCTATCGGCCGTAGATCGGCTTTTTGTACCCCCCGGTGGAGAGTGATTCGAGGGCGATGAGAACCCGAACTATCAAAAACAAATACAATATATAAATACAACATAAATGCGGAATACAGTCAAACAGAGCCGGGTACCGAGCTTCATCGCCGACTCGGGAGTCGCCGCTCGCTCCAAAAGATCTCACTCGAGACAATCGCGATCGTCGCTGAGTGGGTAGTCCGAGAGCACGAACGACTCGGCCGTCTGACCGCCTCGTCCTTCGACCCTGGCTCGACACCGCCCAGTCAACTTCGATCACAGCTTGCGCTCTCGTGAAACTACGGTAACAGCACGTCTGAAACGGTGATTTCGAAGTCAAAACCGACGGCCTCGGCGGTTCGCGTCGGCACGGTCCCCGTCTCGGAGACGACTTCGATACCGTCCTCGGTGACCAGTACCGTGTCTTCGGTTTTGACACCGACCGCGGTGGGATTCCACGCGTAGGCCATCGGCAGTGAGACGGGATCGCTCCCGCGCGGCGTACCGATCCACTCCCGGCCCAGCGTCCCGAGCGCACCGCCCTGATGGTGGTTCTGCCACTCGTCGGCGTATCCCAACGCCTCGTAGGCTCGTTTGATGCTCGCGAACACGTCCCCTGACGTCCCGCCCGAGCGGCCGACCGCTCGGGTGGCGGCGTACGCCGTCGCGGCGACCCGACACAGATCGTCGTATCGCCGTTCGAACGCGGCCGGGATATCCTCGAACCAAACGGTGCGGGTCACCGCGGCATTGAGGCCATCGCGGACACCGACGACGGTGAGGATCGCGTAGGAACCCACCGCGACGGGTTGCGGAGTGAAATGCCGGTACCGCTCGACTCGGTCCGCTCCGCCGACGAGGACGACGGTCGACTCGATACCACGCGAATGAAGCGTGCCGTGGAGCGAGCCGGCCAGAGAGCGCTCGGTGTCGCTGGGTGAGGCGCTCCGAGCGACCGACTCCACGGCGGCGGCAACGTCTCGACTCAGCTCTCGGTACCGATCGATATCGATCTCGGTCAACGGCTGTGTCAGTTCGACCCTGTCGACGGCATCGAATTCGGGTCGCGAAAAATCGGCCGCCGCCGGACGCGTCGCCCGATCGGCAACGGCGGATTCGATATCCGTGTCGTGCCAGGGACCGGACTCGAGCGTGACGTCGTCGTCGAGTTCTTCATCGAGTAACCGCTGCGCCTCGATATTGGTCGTAAGCACGGTCGTGTCGACGCCGTCGTACCCGACCGCGGCGACCCCGGTCTCGCCGGCGCGTTCGACGAGGTTGGACCCGCCCGTGAGCCACGAGAACAGGTGTGGCGTCGCCAGCCAGATCGATTCGAGATCGTGCGTGCGCAGATAGGCGTCTACTCGGTCGAGTTTGGACTGATGAGGCATGGGTTCCGTTGTCGCCGTGGTTTCTCTCGCGTGGTAATAAAACGACCCGGGACGGCTGGTTCGATCGCGCCGCCGATCGGACTCACCGAGCGGTCAGCGGCTTCGCGCGTACTCGAGGAAGCTGTGGTCCTGCATGACCGCGGTCCGGCCGCCGTCGACGAGGAGGCTCGTTCCGGTGATGAACGAGGCCTCGTCGCTCGTCAGGAACGCGACGGTCGCCGCGACGTCGTCCGGCGTTCCGATCCGTCCCAGCGGATGCATCGCCTCGACCCGCTCGCGGTCGTCGTCGCTCAGCTCCTCCCGGGTGCGCTCGACGTCGACCCACCCGGGATTGATCGTGTTCACCCGTATCCCGAGCGGCCCGAGCTCGAGCGCGAGCGCCCGGGTCATCCCGTTGATACCCGACTTCACCGCGTTGTACGGGAACAGCCCGGGCATCGTCAGAAACGCGTGGTTCGAGGACATGTTGAGGACGGCTCCGCCGTCGGGCATGTGCTCGACGACGTGTTTGACGCAGAGCCAGAACGACCGGAAGTCGGTCTCGACGACGAACTCCCAGTCGTCCATCGTCGCCTCGGTCGCCGTCGTCTCGGTCTGTACGCCGGCGTTGTTCACGAGGATATCGACGCGACCGTAGCGCTCGGCGGTCGCGTCGACGAGCGACGCTATCGCGTCCGGGTCGCGCATGTCGGCCGCGATGAAAACCGCCTCGCCGCCGTCGGCGCGGATCGCGTCGACGACTCGCCGGCCGTCGGCTTCCGACCGACCGTTGACGACGACGCGCGCGCCCTCGGCGGCGAGCCGCTCGGCGACGCCCGCACCGATTCCCTTGGTCGACCCGGTCACGATGGCGACGTCGTCGGCGTGCCGTCCCGGCCGAGGGTCACTCATCGGCCGGCTCCGGCAGCGCGCTCAGATCGCCGCGGCCGGTGTACTCGGCGAACAGTTCGACTTCCGCCCGACGGTACGGCGTCCCGTCCCCGTGAACCACGTCGTGGAACCAGGTGTCGGTGTCCTCGTCCTCGACCGCCTCGGCGATCGAGGTTTGTGCGGTGCTCCACGGCAGGTTGGTCTGGATCTTGCCGTTGACGAAGCCCCAGGTGTAACAGCCGATATTCCGTTCTTTATAAAGGGGCAGATGCGTCCGGACGTGGTTATCGCGCGTCCGGGCGAGCCACTCCGTACAGAGCAACGGCCGGTCGTAGTCCTCGAGGTCCGCGAGCCGCTCCGTCGTGAACTCCAGGTCGCTGTAGTCGTGGAACGAGATGACATCGGCGTGTTCGCTCCCGATCCGGTTCTGTTCGGTCCGGTTCGGGTCCCAGTTGACGCCGGCGGTGACCGGCTGGGTCGGGTCGGCCTCTCGGACCCAATCGAACGACTCTCGAAGCAGCGGCAGCGTCCGTTTGTCCATCTCGCTGTTGCCGGGCTCGTTGTACACGTCCCAGATGAGGACGCGCTCGTCCGCGCGAAACGCGCTGACGACGTCGCGGACGTACTCGGCCAGCTTCGGCCAGGTCGATCGGTCGACGGCCCGCTCGTGGCCCGGGCTTGGCGTCCACTGGCTGTTGTGCGTGTTGGGAATGGGATCTTTCTGCGGCCCGAGATACGGTTCGTCGCCCGAGAACGCGACGTCGTCGAAGAAGACGAACATCGTCGAGAGCCCGTGTTTATCGGCGATCGAGAGGAACTCCTCCATGCGCCGTTTGAATCCCTCGGGGTCGTCCTCCCAGACGACGTACTGCAGGAACACCCGGACGGTGTTCATCCCGACCGCGCTCGCCCACCCGAGTTCCCGATCGATCGTCTCGGGGTCGAACGAGTCGGCGAGCCACATCTCCGTGGGGTTAACCGCCGTGCTCGGCAGGTAATTGCAGCCGACGAGCCACTCCTGCTCGTCGTACCAGTTCCACGCTTCTTCCGTGCTCCAACGTTCGGTTGTCATGTATCGAGTTCTCCGTGTCGTCTGTCGCGTCTTCGTGTCAATTCGTCTGAGACGGTGCTGCGAGGGCCTCCGTCCCGGTCCTCACCACTCGGCGACGCTCCCGTCGTCGTGTCGCCAGACGGGATTGTGCCAGTCGACCTCCAGTTCGGCGCGTTCGCGGACGTAGTCGGCGTCGATCTCGACCCCGAGTCCCGGGTCGTCGGGGAGATCCACGAACCCCTCGTCGTAGTCGAAGACCGAGGGGTCGACGAGGTAGTCGAGCACGTCGTTGCCCTCGTTGTAGTGGATGTCCAGGCTCTGTTCCTGGATGAGCGCGTTCGGGGCGACGGCGTCGACCTGCAGACAGGACGCCAGCGCGATCGGCCCGAGCGGACAGTGAGGCGCCATCGCCACGTCGTACGCCTCGGCCATCGCGGCGATCTTCGTCACTTCGGTGATGCCGCCGGCGTGCGAGAGGTCCGGCTGGATGACGTCGACCGACCCGTTCTCGAAGACCTGCTTGAAGTCCCACCGCGAGTACATCCGCTCGCCCGTCGCGATCGGCGTCGACGTCTGCGCGGCGATCTGGGGCAGCGCGTCGTTGTGTTCCGGTAACACCGGCTCCTCGATGAAGAACGGCTCGTGGACCTCGAGCTCGTCGGCGAGGCGTTTGGCCATCGGCTTGGTGACGCGACCGTGGAAGTCGACGCCGATGTCGACCTCGGGGCCGACCCGGTCGCGGACTTCGCCGAGGCGGTCGACCGCGGCGGCGACACTACTCGGGGTATCGACGCGGCGGAGCTCCGGCGTCGCGTTCATCTTGAGCGCGGTGAACCCGGCGTCGACTTTCGCCGCCGCCGCCTCGCCGACGTCGGCCGGCCGATCGCCGCCGACCCACTGGTAGACGCGGACGCGATCGCGGACCGGCCCGCCGAGCAGCTCGTACACCGGGGCACCGAACCGCTTGCCCTTGATGTCCCAGAGCGCCTGGTCGATACCGGCGATCGCGGACATGAGGACCGGTCCCCCTCGATAGAAGCCGCCGCGATACATCGCCTGCCAGTGGTCCTCGATGCGGTTCGGGTCCTCGCCGAGCAGATACGTCTCGAGGAGCTCTTCGACCGCTCCGCGGACGGTACGGGATCGCCCCTCGACGACCGGCTCGCCCCAGCCCACGGTGCCGTCGCTGGTCTCGATGCGGAGGAACAGCCACCGCGGCGGGACCTCGAACAGTTCGTAGTCGGTGATGGTTGTCATGGTGTGGTCGCTTCGCGTGGTTAGTTGCGGGCCCGTTCGTCGATGAGTCGATCGAGGAGAGCCGTCCCCACTGGCTGTTCGCCGTAGGCCTGTCCGAGCGGGAAGGTCGTCACGCACACCCGCCCGTCGCCGACCGACCGCGTGAGCAGCGGACTGCCCCAGTTCGCGATCCAGCCCTCGACGTACTCCACGTGGATGTCGTCGCGGTCCGTGTCGAGCCCCGTCACCAGCGCGTTCGGATAGATCCCCTCGAAGGCCCAATCCAGCCGTTTGCTTCCGGTCAGATCCGAGATGAGGGGACTGTCGTGGGCGAACAGGGACGAACAGAGGTTCCAGTTCTCTCCCCGGGGGAGCTCTCGGTACTCGAAGAGGTCGTCCGCGGGCGTCGGCTCGCGGAGTCGGGGGAGCAACAAGACGTCGCCGCCCGCTTCCGCGAACGCCTCGACGCCTGCGTCGAGCGTCGACACGACCGCCAGGTCGACCTCGTCGGTCAGTTCGCGGGTCACGTCGTGCCGGGACCCGATGAGGCGGTCCGCGACGTAGTTGTCCTCGACGAACACCGTCCCCTCGCGGTTGGGCACCCGCGCGGGCTCGACGACCGTCACCGGCTCTTCGTTCCTCGCCGTCGCCGGGTCGCCGTCGCCCGACGCGTCGCTCGTGAACGTGACCTCGAGCGTGTAGACCCCGGACGTCTCGACCCGCGGCGTCGAGGCGGTGACCGCTCGCGACCGGGACCGCGCGTGGGCGTCGGCCGCCACCTCGAAGCTCCCCTCGTCGACCGTGTCGCCCGTCGCGTCCGCGGAGAGCGACCACTCGACGGTCCCGCGGTGAACGTCGCGACCGTCGTTGACCACGGTGACCGAGGCGGTGACCTCGTCGCCGCCCCAGACGACGTGACTGTCGGGCTCGGCGGCGACGAACAGCTCGCCGTTGATCGCGGCGAACTCCTCGTGGAACGCCTTCTCCTCGCGCCGGTAGTCGAGGATCCCGTTGAACTCCCATTCGATGTCGCTGAACTCGGTGATGACGTATCCAGAGATGCCGTCGTGAACCCGCATCTGCTCGATGAGGTCCTTGACCGAGTGGTACTCCCGCCACTGCCAGACGTCGGCGAGCTCCGAAATCCCGTCGAACGTGGTCGGGAGCGCCGTCTCCTCGAAGCGCTTGTCGAACCCGGCGGGCGACCGCAAGTTCGATTCGAGGTGGACCTGTCGCTCGTTGACCGAGCCGTCAGAGGCGGTCAGGAACGGGTGGTTGTACCAGTCGGGTTCGCCGCCGTAGAACGCCTCGAGCGCGTCGATGTCCGACAGTCCCCACGTACCGAACTCGGAGACGAGGACGGGCGCCGACTCGGGGTCGGTGTACGTCGCGGCGTAGTTGTCCTCGGGGTGAGACACCATCGAATCGAGGTCCTTCCCCCACCCGGCCGTCCGGTCGGGACTGGCGAAGTAGCGGTGGTAGTCGTTGAGGTCGGTCGCGACGTGTGCCCACCCGGAGTTGTCGCAGACGAGGCGCGTCGGGTCCCAGCGCTTCGCCGTCTCGTAGAACTCCCCGAGGTACGCCTGCTTCTCCTCGTCCTCCCAGACGAACGGCTCGTCGTCGGCGTGACCGATCCCCCACTCCTCGTTGTAGAGGCTCCAGGCGACGACGCTCGGGCGGTTGAAGTCCCGGTCGATGAGGTCTCGGAGCTGTTGGCGGACCTCCGCTTTCGACCGGTCGGTGTACCGGGTCGGGTTCGCGGGCTCCTCCCAGACGAGGATGCCCAGCTCGTCGGCGAGTTCGATAAAGTCGGGATGGGCGGGTTTGATGTGTTTGCGGAGCAGGTTGAACCCGAGTTCCTTGGCCGTCCGGATCTCCCGTTCGAAGAGGTCGTCGTCGAAGGGGCGGTACAGGGTTTCCGGGTAATACCCCTGGTCGAGTGCGCCGCGCACGTAGAGCGGCTCGCCGTTGAGGTAGAGCTCACCGTCCGCAGTGCTAACACTCCGCATTCCGAAGTAGTCGGCGTAGGTGTCGACGGTCCCGTCGTCGGTCGAGAGCGTCACCTCGACGTCGTAGAGCGCGGGCCGGTCGGGCGTCCAATAGACGGCGTCCGGAACCGGGACCGTGACCGCGGTCGCGTCGTCGGGGTCGACGTGACAGTCCCGCTCGGCGACGAGGTCGCCGTCCCGCTCCAGCCGGACGGTCGCTTCGAGCCCCTCCGGCGTGCGGCCGTCCACGGCCGTCGCGAACTCCACGCGAGCGGCGTCGTCGTCGAGATCCGGTGTCACCGTGATATCGGAGACGCGGACCGAGGGCCGGCGTTCGAGGGTCACGTCCTGCCAGATGCCGCTGACGCGGGTGTACCACGGGTCGCCCTGTTTCCCGTGGGGGATCTCGCTGATGTCCGCCGGGTCGTCGACGCGAACGGTCACGACGTTCTCGCCGGCCTCCAGTTCGTCCGTGACGTCGACCTCGAACGGGAGGTAGCCACCGCGGTGATCGCCGCACTCGATCCCGTTGACGTAGACCGTGGCGTGGTAGTCGACCGCGCCGAACCGAAGGAAGGCCCGCTGTCCGTCCGGAACCGAATCGAAGTCGACCGAGGTCCGGTACCACGCGACCCCGGTGTAATCGGTGAGTTCGTCGGTCTCTTGCCACGCCGAGGGTACCGACACCGAGAACCGGTCGCCGTCGTCGGGCCATTCGTCGTCGTCGTACCACTCGTCGTCGATCCCGGTGTCTCCGGCGTCTCGGCGAAGCTGCCAGCGTCCGTTTAACGATCGGATAGAGCGGCCTTCGACGGGTTTCAGTGAGTCGTTGAGGTTCATATGTGTGTTAGCGTACTGCGGTCGGTGGGTGCTGATTCATTGGGGTTCGGCCGTTGATATCTGTTTTTATACGTCGATACGCGGACTCAGGCGGGGGTACTCGAGACCGCGGTCGATCCGTCGGTCACGGCGGGCACGTCGAGGTCATCGGCGAGGTACTCGACGTGGTAGGAGAACGCCGCTGCCGCGAACAGCAGGACGAACCCGATTGTCAGCAACGCCGTTACCGCGAAGACGATCGCGGTGACGAGCGCGAGCGACAGCGCCGCCGCCGGATCGGTGGCCGTCCACACGTACGCCCGCTTGAGCGCGGCAACGGGCGACTCGCCGTCCGCCATGGCGACGAACGTCGGGATTAGGGCGACCGCGAGGTAGCCGGCGACGTAGAGGCCGACGACGGCGACGATCGGCGTGGGGCCGGTGAACGTCGATCCCCCGCGGAGCGAGAGCGCGGCGGGAGCGGCGAACACGACCGGGAGGACGCTCAACAACAGCGCGTGGACGCCGTTCGTGCGAACCGCGCTGACGACGTAGCCGCGGTCGAGGCGACCGGTCTGCCGAAGCGACCGGACGGCGGCGTACGCGCCGAGCGTCGCCGGGCCGATCGTGACCAGCGGAAGCGAGGCGAGGAACCACGCGACGCTCACCGCGATGAGGGCCGCGCCGTGCCGGTAGACGAACCGGAGGGTTCGCTTGTGCGTGGGGCGGTCCCCGAGCCCGGTTTCGCCCGCGGAGTCGTGAGTCGACATTATCCCGTGGTCCCCTGCATCTGGACCGCGTTCACGAGATGCTCCTGCAGAATGAGGAACACGATGAACAGCGGCGCGGCCGCGATGAGCGTCACGGCCATCTCGGCGCCCGGCTGGAACACCTGCGTCGGCTGCGTCGTCACGATACCGACCGGCAGCGTGAACGACGTCTCTCCCTGCAACACGATGAGCGGCCAGAGGAACTGGTTCCACGTGTAGACGAAGGTGTACAGCGACAGCGCGGCGATCGCCGGCTTCATCAGCGGGAGCACGATTCGCAGGTAGATCTGGAACGTGCTAAACCCGTCGAGTTTCGCCGCCTCGATCACCGAATCGGGGAGATCCTTGAAGAACTGCGTGAACAGGAACACCCCGATCGGAATGGCGCTGAACGGCAGGATGACTGCCAGCGGGCTGTTGAGCAGCCCGAAGTCCGAGATGATGGTGTACAGCGGCACCATGTTCGCGTAGATCGGCACCATGAAGCTCGCGATGATCACCGTGAACACGATGCGTTTCCCCGGCCAGTCGAGTTTGGTGAGCGAGAAGGCGATCATCGAGTCGATGATGACGACGATGATCGTCGTCGCCCCGGCGATAACCAGCGTGTTAATCAGCCACTGTAGTATCGGCGCGCCCTGCAGGACGGCCTGGTACCACTGGAAGGTGATCTCCGGTGGAATCCAGTACGGCTGCTGGGAGAACGCGAAGTCTTCGGTCTTCAGTGAGGTCGACACCATGTACAGGTACGGAACGATGAACAGGAACGCCGCTCCGTACAGCGTCACGTACAGGCCGACCGTCTTGGGCTTGGGAATTGTGAATCGCGTTTTGCTATCCGTCGACATTAGTCGTCACCTCCGACGAACTTGTAGTTGACAAGCGAGACGGCCACGAGCACGACGAACAGGAAGTAGCCGATAGCGGCCGCGTAGCCGAACTCCTGTTGTCGGAAGGCGACCCTGTACAGATACATGACGAGCGTCTGTGTCGTGTCGTTGGGTCCGCCGTTGGTCATGATGAATACCTGCCCGAAGACCTGGAACGAGGCGATGAGTTGGACCGTCGTCACGAACACGATCGCCGACCGCATCTGCGGGAGCGTGATGTCCTTGAACGCACGCCAGGTGCTCGCCCCGTCGATGCGTGCGGCCTCGTACAGCCGCTCTGAAACGCCCTGTCTGGCCGCCAGCAGGATCACGAAGTTGAACCCGACGGTCCACCAGATCGTCGCCAGTGCGACCGCTGGCATGGCGAACGTGAAGCTGTTGAGCCACGCCGGCGGGTTGCTCATGACGAGCCCGAGATAGTAGTTGATCGGCCCGTATTGGGGTGCGTACATCTCGGCCCAGATGAGCGAGACCACCGAGACGGTCAGCACGTACGGGCTGAAAAACACCGTTCGGAGGAACCGCTTGCCCTTGATGTCCTGGCTGACTCCGAGTGCGAGGACGAGGCCGAGACCGACGAGCGTCGGGACGGTCAAGATTACGAACAACGCCGTCGCGCGGACGGCCGCCCAGAACGTCGGATCCTGAACCATCCGGACGTAGTTCTCGGCCAAGACGAACTCCGACTGCGAGGGATTGAACGCGTTCCAGTCGAAGAGACTCATGTAGAGCCCCTTCAACAACGGGTAGAGCAGGAACACGCCGAAGACCAGCAGGTACGGAAGTGCGAACAGCACGCCGTCCCGCGTCTCCGAGTCCAGGGCGTCGACCCCGGGGAGTCGACTCAGGATCGAGCCTGTATCTTTGGTTGCCATTGGGTACTCCTCTCGGTCGTCATCCCTGCAGGTTGTCCGTGACGTCGCTGGCGGCCTGCTGGATTCCCTCTTCGGGGTCCAACTGGCCCGAGTAGATCTGTGAGATCGCGTTGTTCACCGGTCGCGTGTAGTTCTCGTTGTTCTCGGTGCTCGGCATGTACGAGAGTTCGTCGTTCTGCGCCATGTCCGAGAACGTCGAGAGCGTCTTCTCCCAGACGTTCGAACTCCGGAGATCGTCCGAGTCGAGCACGCTCTGGGCCGCGGGGAGGTGACCCGCTTCGGTCCCCCACTCGAGGCTGTTCTGCGTGATCCACTCGGCGGCCTCGACAGCGGCCTCCTGGTTGGAGCCGCTGTTCGGGACACCGAGGGTGTGGCTGTTGGCCCACGTCTGGGGGGCCGACTGGTCGGGTGCGACGAACGGCTTTGCCATCCCCCAGTCGAAGTCCTGCTCCGCGAGCACGCCGTAGTACCACGTCCCGTTGATCGTCATGGCGAGATCGCCCGACCGGAACGCCTTCGTCCCGCGGTCGTCGGTCGTGTCGGCCCGGTCCCAGTTCCACTCGTTGGCGATGTCGTGGTAGAACTGCGCGAGCGCCACGCCGTTGTCGTCGCCGAAGGCGGCCTCCGTGTTGTCCTCGTTGAGGAACTCGCCGCCGCTCCCGTGCTGCCACGCGATGAACTGCCGGACGAAAAACCGGAGATACGGGTCGGGGCTGAACGCCTGTTTGTCGGTTTCGGCGGTGATCGTATCGGCGGCCGACTGGAGTTCCTCGAAGTTCGTCGGCGGGCTCTCGGGGTCGAGACCCGCCTCCTCGAAGATGTCCTTGTTGTAGTACAGCCCGTTGGGGTGGGTATCCAGCGGGAGCGCCACCTGATCGCCGTCGAACTCGGTTTCCTGCCAGATGGAGTCGACGTACGCGTCGGCGGCCCCGTCACTGAGCATCCCACCGAGCGGCGTGAGCGCATCGGTGAACCGCTGAATCTGCGGTGCGTGGAACACCGCGAGGTCGGGGGCGTCGCCGCCGGTCATCGAGGTGAATAGCTTGTCGTAGTACTCGTCGAACGGCTGTCGCTGCCGTTCGATCTGAATACTGTCGTGCTCTTCGTTGAACCGGTCGACGAGCGTCTTCATCGCCTCGCCGTCCCCGCCCGCGAACAGGGTCCAGTACTGGATCGTGGTCGTTCCACCGGAGCCCCCAGTCTCGGCCCCACTGTCCCCGGCACAGCCTGCGAGGCCAGCGACCCCGGCCGCTCCTGCTACTTTGATAAACGTACGCCTACTCGACGGTGTTACCCCTTGCCTCTTGCGAGCCATCAACATAACGTCTATAGAGCGCATATATAATTGTTTTTGTTGTGGGTTATAGTGACACAGTGAACAGTCACCTCCAGATGCCGATCCGACGAGCGGCCCGTGCTCCGAGGCTGTTATCGATCGCCCCGAGTGCGTGAGACCCTCACGAAAGATGCAAACTTATATATACGACATAGTGAAACGTTCTCACGGTAGTCCATGAGTAGAGTAAGCTTCACCGATGTAAAGAAAACGTACGGCGACGTGCTCGCCGTCGAGCAAGTGAATTTGGAAATCGAGGACGGCGAGTTCGTCGCGTTGCTCGGGCCGTCCGGCTCCGGGAAATCGACCGTCCTGCGAATGATCGCCGGACTCGAGGACATCTCCAGCGGTGAGATCCGGATCGGCGATCGAGTCATCAACGACATCCATCCCCGGGACCGCGGGATCGCGATGGTGTTCCAGAACTACGCGCTGTATCCGCACATGACGGTTCGGGATAACCTGTCGTACGGGCTCAAGCTGACTTCGGATCTCTCAGCGGAGGCAATCAGGGAGCGGGTCGAAAACGCGGCCGAGATGCTCGGGATCGAAGATCACCTCGAAAAGAAACCGGCGGGCCTCTCCGGCGGCCAACAGCAGCGCGTCGCAACGGGCCGCGCCATCGTCCGGGAGCCGGAGGTGTTCCTCATGGACGAGCCGCTGTCGAATCTCGACGCGAAGCTGAAGATGCACATGCGGACCGAGCTCCAACGGATCCACGACGAACTCGAGACGACGACCGTCTACGTCACCCACGACCAGGAGGAGGCGATGACGATGTCCGACCGGATCGTCATCCTCGCCGAGGGACACATCCAGCAGGTCGGAACGCCGGACGAGATCTACAATCGACCCGCGAACCGCTTTGTCGCGGACTTCATCGGCAGTCCGGCAATGAACTTCTTCGACGTTCGACTCGACGGGGGGACCCTCGTGGGAGAGGGCTTCGAGTACCCGCTCTCGAAGGCGACTGCGGAGACGGCCCGAGGCGCGACGACGACGTCGGATCTGACGCTCGGCATCCGGCCAGAGGACCTCGAAATCGTCGAGTCGCCGACCGATCGGACCGTTCAAGCGACGGTTGACGTGGTCGAACCGGTCGGCAGTGACAATTACATCTACGCGGAGATCGCCGGACAGGAGATAACGATCCGGGTCTCGGCAGCCGTGAAACCGACTGTTGGCGATACGGTGTACGTCCGGTTCGACGAGGAGAACGTTCACTTGTTTGATACGGAAACAGAGCTGAATCTATTCGCGTTAGCGGAACAGTCGACGAACCAATCGGTCGAGTCAGTCTCGTAGATCCGTTCTCACTATCGAACCGGTTACTCGACGTAGATCGAATTCAGTTCGATGACGTTCGCCGCGCCCTGCACCAGTTCCGGAATCGCCGATTCGAGCTGCTCGCCCTGCATTCTGCTTTTCGGCGCCGCGATACTGACTGCACCGTGGAGGGAGCTGTTCTCGCTGGTGACCGACGCTGCGACACATCGCATCCCCGGCTTCGCTTCCTCCATGTCCAACGCGTATCCGCGTTCTCGAATCTCTCGAAGTGATTCGAGCAGCGTGTCCACGTCGGTGATCGTGTTCTCCGTGAACGCGGACAGTCCGTGTTCGTCGACGATACTGCGGACGCGATCGTCGGGGAGCTCGGCGAGGATCGCCTTTCCGAGACCGCTACAGTGTAACGGCTCGCGAAGTCCGATCTCGTGTGTCGTCTGGATCGCTTCCTCCCCGTGCGCCTTGTAGAGCAGGACGTTCTGTCCGTGCTCGATCACGCTGAACAACGCGAGTTCGCCGCTTTCGGCCGCTAGCTTGTCAACTTCCTCGGCGACGATATCGAAGATACCCGTGTTGTATTTGACCCGTTCTCCGATGTCGAGGAACTTGAGGCCGTTCTGATACGCTCCGTTCCGCTCGACGACGTAGGCCGACTCCTCGAGTCGGTCGAGAGACGCGGTTATCGTGGATTCGTGTCGGTCCGTCGCTTCGGCGATCTCCTGCGGCGTAGCGCTGTCTGTCTCCTTGAGTACCTCGATTATCTCGAAGACGGGATCGACGCCACAGACGTCTCGTACCGACGGCCGATAGACGCCGTCGACGTTCATCACGCGGTCGGCGGAAACGAGTGTCGCGAGGTGGCGATGCACGGCACTTTTCGAGATGTCGAGCGATTTGGAAAGCTCCGTGACCCCGGCTTGACCGTGCGAGTCGAGGTATTCCATGATCTCGAAGGCGGTCTCGACGGCTTGTACCGTTCGGGGAGCGTCGCCGTTCGCCTCGTCTGATTCCATGTATGTACCTCATTATCGAACAATATATACTTTTCCCAAGAGAGAACAACCAGACAGTTTGTTCACGTTAACAGAATATCGACAGCGACTGTTCTCTCAGATCGGATCCAGAGGTACTGCTAATTGAATCCGCCATCATTACAAAAGTACACGTGTAATTCCAAAGGCTGTTGTTAGCTCGGATCGAAGGTGTCGATGACTTGGAGGGCGTCGGCGACCTGTTCTCGCGAAACGTCGACCGGTTCGTTCCGGATCGGTCCCGAAGGGTCGGTTGCGACGCGTCCGACCGCTTCGAGCTCCGCGTCCGACGGGTCCGTCACGCCGAGGCCCGACAGGTCGGTCGGTAATCCGACCGAGACCGCGAACGCCCTGATGTCCGCGAACTCCTCGTCGGTCGCACCCTCGAGAATGAGCTGCGCTAACAGTCCGATCGTCACTTTCTCTCCGTGCGTCGCCGATTCCGCCCCGGGCAGCGTTGTCAGCCCGTCGTGGATCGCGTGTGCAGCCGCGAGCCCGCCGTTCTCGAAGCCGAGCCCACTCAGCAGGACGATCGCCTCCGTAACGGCTTCGACGTTTTCGGTCACTGAATCCGACTCGACCGCTCGAACCGCCCCCTTGCCGCGATCACGGAGCAATCGGTAACACGTCTGTGCAAGCGCGCGACCGGCGTACGCGGGACGGTCTTCGAACACCGTCGTCCCGCCGCTCTCCCACGTCGCCGTCGCTTCGTAGCACGTTGCCAGCGCGTCGCCGATCCCAGACACGAACCAGCGGGTCGGCGCCTGTGCGATGACGGCCGTGTCGACGAGAACGAACTCCGGATGACGGCGGTGTTTTTCGGCCTCGACGACCGACCCGTCTTCTCCGTACACGATCGAGATACTGCTCGTCGGCGAATCGGTCGCCGCAATCGTCGGAACCGATCCGACGGGCAACTCACGCCGAGCGGCGACCGATTTCGCCGTATCGAGTGATTTGCCTCCGCCAATACCGACCGCCAGATCGGCATCCGTTTCCACGGCAGCACGGGTCAGGCGATCGATCTCCTCAACGGTGCAGTCACCGCTGAAACGAACGCGTTCGAACGTTCCGGCCGCGGATTCGAAACTCCGTTCGACGGTTTCAGCCGTTAGCTCCCAGACCGTGTCGTCGGCGATGACGAGCGCGGTTTGCCCGTGTCGTTCGGCCAGTTTCCCGAGTCGATCCAACACGCCCGCAGATTGGGTGTATCGGCCGGGACCGGCAAATGTTCGCGTCATACGTGTCTGTTGAATTCGGATTGTGATTAGTGTATGGTCTCGGCTCGGCGATGTCAACTCAGTGGCGTGCTGACGAGCGGACTCCGCGCGAGAGGAAGATCGACGCTCTCGGTAGCGGTTCCCCGATTCGATACCACAAATAGTTTGTAATCCGATAATAAGTTATTATCAGTTTATAACTGACATAAGTGCCTCCGTTCCGATCGCCGTGTCGTTCGTAGCCGAAGTTGAGATCATGTTTCGGAGAGCCCCGGTGAAGTGAACTCGTGTTATCGACGAGGAGCTCCGCGTGATTCACGTCATATTCTTCAGAGACATCCGTAGAAATAGATTTAAATATCATATTCTTCAGAGACATCCGTAGAAATAGATTTAAATATCATATTCTTCAGAGACATCCGTAGAAATAGATTTAAATATCATATTCTGTTTCTCATATGCGTATTATCTGTCTATTTGTTCGATACATGACGAAAGAGGCATACAACTATTAGTGCGTGTCGTCGAGCAGACACACGGCTTCACCGACCGCAACGCGTTTGCGATACCGACCGGTGTCCGGCTGTAGTTCGGCTTGTGATCTACTCGTACACCGCGGATCAGACCCGATCAACGCCACATATCAATAATAGAGATGGTATTTAAAATATATAATTTAGTGTCCTCGGGGGGTTTTCCCGGGTGCGAGCAGTCACCGCCACGAGACGGTCCTCGCTCCACCGAGACCGGCGGTTAGTCGGACACGCGAAAGGTCCGAACGGTGTCTCGCTCACCGCTGACGACGTCGATCTCGACGAGATCGAGCGCGGTGAAGATGCGGCTCCAGTCTCGGTAGTACAGGGGAGTGTCGTCGTCGACGTAGTTCACGTCTGGGTCGGACGACGTGTCGCGTATCGGTCCCTCGATCTCCGCCGTGACGAGGATGTCGCCGGTGATTCTGGCCACCTCCTCGAAGACCCACTCGACGTCGGGATGGAGGTGTTGGAGCGTCTCGACCGAGTAAACCGCGTCGAACCGTCCGTCGTCGAACTCCTCGATGACCTCCTCTATCGGGCCGCAGTGAAACGTGCCGTCGGCGGCGAGTTCGGGGTACGTCTCCCGCATCGTGTCGAAGGCCTCGGCGTTGATGTCGACGCCCGAGAGGTCCTCGAAGCCGTGGTCGGCGAGGTGCTTCAGGTGACGGCCCGAACCGCACCCGAGTTCGAGGACAGCCGCGTCGCGAGGGAGGTGCCCGCCGAGGATGTCGCGGATCACCGTACTCGTCTCGTTCGGACCGTAATGGGCGTAGTACGCCGGTGAGTATTCGCCCGCCCGGTCTGTCCACGTGTTTCGGACGGAGTTGAGATCCACGTGTATCGACTCTGGCAAAGACGTATAACGCCGTCGGCCGGCGTCTGATCGCAGAATCGACGGCGCTGCGTGAATCGTTGATAAGTGACGTATCCCGTTTAAATGCGATCAAAATAGAATCGACCGGACTGACGTCGAACACCGGTATCGCGTGCAGCGTGGTTACGAATCTGCATCCAACTTACGAATCTGCATCGAACTGCCGTTCGTTCTGTTTTAGCTCGGTGATATCGACGAGGACGCCGGAGAATCGGAGGGGGTCTCCATCCGCGTCGCTTACCACCTGACCGCGAGCGAGCACCCACCGCAACTCGCCGTCGGCGTTCCAGACACGGTATTCCGTCTCGTAGTCACTACACGCGGCGACCGCGGCCTCGATCCGTTCTTCGACCCGCTCGCGATCCGCTTCGTGGATCTTCGCGACGAACCGGCTGAGTCCGACACCCTGCTGGACCACCTCCGGATCCACACCAAATATGTTCGCCGACCCTTTGCCCGCGACGAGCCGATCCTCCGGAATGTGCCACTCCCACGTTCCGACAGCCCCTGCTTCGATAGCGTTCTCCAACTGGGTGTGGGCAGTCCGGAGCTCTCGCTCGCGCTCTTTTTGTTCGGTGATGTCTTGCATGAAGCCGCGAACAGTTCGCCGCTCGTCGTCGGCGATCGCTTTGCTCCGTGTCCGAACCCACCGCTGGTCGCCCTGGGCGGTGATCAGGCGGAGCTCCTCCTCGTATGATTCCCCGTTCTCGAGCGCCGCTTCGACCGCCTGTTCGATCGTGGACCGATCCTCGGGATGGAAGAACTCGAGCGCTTTCTCCATTGTTGGGTCGAACTCGTCGTCGACTCCGTGAATCCGCCGAGTCCCGGCCGTCCACACGAGCGATCCGTCCGCATCAAACTCCCACGCTCCCAGGTTTCCCAGCTGTTCGGCTTCCGTGAAGAAGTCACGTATTCGTTCGAGCTCCCGTTCGCGTGCAACCTGCTCAGAGACGTCTCGACCGACACCAACGACCGCGATTCCCTCCTGATTAGGGACCGTTAAGCGGGCCTTCCGGAATTCGTACGGAACCCGTTCGCCGTCCGCCGTAATGACGTTCGCCCGAACTGAGCTCGACCCCGTTTCCACCGCTTCTTCGATGGTTTCCCTGATCCGGTCGCCGTCTTCGGCACCGAAGAACTCGGTGACATCGATTCCGTCGAGTTCCTCCGCAGCGTAGCCGCTTACGTCCGGAATGCGGTCGTTCCACCGACGCAGCTCGCCGTCCTCGGTGACCCCGTAGTAGACGTCCTGTAGTGCACCGAGACTTTCGTCGATAAACTCCTGTTGGCTCTCGAGTTCCTGTTTGTCCTTGACGTGCTCTGACACGTCAGTTATGAACCCGTCAATGGCCTTCTCTCCGGTGACAGGGTCTTCGATCAACTGCCCCTGATCGCGAATCCACCGCGTATCGCCGTCTTTGGTGATGATGCGATACGTCGAATCGAACCGGCCCATCGATTCAATCCCCTCGAGATGGTCGGCCCAGAGGTCCCCGCGATCCTCTGGATGGATGATCTCCTCTGCGAGAACGACGTCGTCTTCCAACTCGCTCGTCGTGTAGCCAGTGATCGACTCGGCGTCGCCTTTGACGAATTGGAGCGGATACTCCGGGTCGTACGCGTGACGGTACACGTATCCCGGGAGGTTCCCGATGATCGTCTCGAGGTGGAGCGTCCGTTCCTTCTCGCTCGTAATGTCGCGGACTTGGCCCACGATTCGAACCACGTCTCCATCGTCGCTCAGAATGGGCTGGGTGTCACCGCGGACCCACCGCTGCTCGCCGTCAGGTCGAACGACGCGGTACTCGATCTGAGAGGGGTCTCCGTTCGTGAGCCGCTCCAGTGATGCGCGGGCCCGCTCCCGGTCGTCGAGATGGACGTACTCGATGAATGCCGCCGGGTCCGCTTCTAACTCCTCGATCGAGCCGCCCCAGACCGTTTCATAGGCTGAGTTGACGAAGAGCAGTTCGCTCCAGTCCCCGCTGACCATGAAGAGAATGTCATCTGTCCGTTCGGCGACTTCCGAGAGCTTCCGTTCGGTTTCTTGTACCGCTTGCCGAGAGCGGTGTTGTTCGACGGCATTGCTGATCCGATTGGCTAAGACCGTATACTGACTCGTGCCGGCTTCCTTCTGCAGATAGTCAGTGACGCCCATCGAGATGGCTTCGCTAGCGATCTCTTCCGAGCCTTTGCCGGTATAGAGAATGAAGGGGAGATCGGGATACCGTTCGCGGACGGCCTCGAGAAATTCGATCCCGTTCCGCTCGGCCATGTCGTAATCCGAGACGACGCAGTCGATATCGTGAGCCCCAATGAGATCCAATCCGTCGGGGGGAGTGGTCGCTGTTCGGACGGTCATTCGATCGTCCTCGCGGCCGAGGTACGTTCCGACGAGCTCGCCGAACGCCGGATCATCATCCACGTGGAGGACCTGGATCGACGCGGTGGATTTACTCATAGATATCCAATGTCGAAACGTCCGAGGGTTAAGTAGGTAAGCAAGGGGTCGCCCGTGTGCGAGCGTCGCCGGCCGCACCGCTGAGCAGTTGAGTATCTCAGGAGCTCGAGAATCTCCGCTTTTAAATTGGGGATGATATCAACGGTGAACTCCCCGGGAAGGCATCGACGGATCCGCGACTCACCGACTCGACCGATCGGCGTCGTACGTTTATGTACTGGAGCGCGATCGAGGGGTATGGACGCACTCGTCGTCGGCGGGGGAGTCGTCGGGCTCTCGGCCGCGTACTCGTTGGCCGACCGGGGCGCGAACGTGACCCTCGTCGAGAAGGGATCGCTCGGAAACGGGAGCACCGCCCGCTCGGCCGGCGGGATCCGGTCGCAGTTCTCCTCGCGCGTGAACGTCGAGCTCTCGCTCGCCAGCAAGGACGTGTGGAACGCCTTCGAGGACCGGTTCGGCGTGGACATCGGGCTTCGGAAGACCGGCTACCTGTTTCTCGCCCGGACGGAGGAGGCGGCCGAGCGGTTCCGCGAGAACGTCGACATGCAACGGGAGCTCGGCGCGGCGAGCGAACTGCTCACGCCCGC
This sequence comes from Halorubrum lipolyticum DSM 21995, assembly GCF_000337375.1. GTDB lineage: Archaea > Halobacteriota > Halobacteria > Halobacteriales > Haloferacaceae > Halorubrum > Halorubrum lipolyticum. The sequence continues at coordinate 29,180 of NZ_AOJG01000028.1, forward strand.
GGAGGCGGCCGAACGCTGTCCGGGTCTCGACCCGGAGCCGTTCGTCGCGGCGACGTACAACCCCGACGACGGGATCGCCGACCCGAACCTCGCCGTCCAAGGGTACGCCGAGGCCGCCCGCGAGCTGGGCGTCGACGTCCGGACGAAGACGGCCGTCACCGGCCTCCACCGCGAGGGCGACCGCGTCGTCGGCGCTGACGTGCGAGGGGTCGGCGGGGAGGGACCCGAGCGTCACGAGGTCGACTGCGTCGTCAACGCGGCCGGCGCCTGGGCCGCAAACATCGGCGAGATGGCCGGCGTCGACCTCCCGATCGCGCCCCGGCGGAGACAGATCGCCGTGGTCGACCCGACGCCGCCGGTCCCGGAGTCGGTCCCGCTGACGATCGACCTCGAGTGCGGGTCGTACTTCCGGCCCGAGCGGGACGGGGCGGCGCTCGTCGGCGGCCACTTCGGTGGGGACGACCCCGACCGAGACCCCGACGCCTACGACGAGGGAATGGACCTCGAGTGGGCGGCGCGAGCGGTCGAGAACGCTGCCGACTACGCCGAATACTTCGGGCTAGACACCCGGATCAAACGCGGTTGGGCCGGGCTGTACGCGGTCACGCCCGACCGCCACCCGATCGTCGAGGAGACGGTCCCCGGCCTCGTGACCGTCGCCGGGTTCTCCGGACACGGGTTCCAGCACGCGCCCGCCGCCGGAGGGATCGCCGCCGATCTCGTCGTCGACGGGGAGACGGACCGCCTCGACGTCTCGCCGCTCTCGGGCGACCGGTTCGAGCGCGGCGAGACGCTCACCGAGCGAAGCGTCGCCTGAACGGCGGTCTGACGGCCGTGTGAGGAACCCTGCCGGAACCGTCGCACACGTCCCGACGACGTGCGTTCACTCAGTATCGTACGTCGGATCGCAACGCCGAGTGAACCGTCTGTATCGCTCAGTCGACGCTCATCAAGACGACAGTTTTCAGAGAAGTAACAAGGTAGGTGACGGCTGTCGCTGCAACCAGTGTCACGAGCAGGCCAATCTGCTGAAATTCGTCAGCAAGTGAAAATTCGAGGAGACTACCGATGAGAACGAAACTAATAGCCCATATGAGTATATCTCCTACCGTTTTGATCCAGTTTCGGACCTCATGAAAGGCAAATTCTTTCAGACCTGCTGTGAGTTCCCTCAGCGGCCACATATGAATTCATTAGCAGAATATCGATATGACTGTTCTTTATCAGAACGATTATTTCAACAGAGGAGAACGTCCAAACAGGTGAGCACGAACCCGCAAGTCGTCCCCGTGGGGCGGTAGCCGAACCCCCACGGAGGAATCCTCGCGCTTGAGTGCGAGGAGGATGTCAACTGCTGGATCACGCTCCCGCTCGTCTGACGGGTGACATCCGGCGATCCTACCGACTGTACCGTGAGGAACTTCCGTCGGTGACCCCAACTACCCGCTATGGTCGTTCCGTTGGAGATGGGCTGGCGCCACCTGTTGTTCGAGAACTGGCCGGTCGAGCCGGAGCTGATGGACGCCCGTCTCCCCGCGTCGCTGAGTGCGGACACTCACGACGGGACCGCGTGGCTCTCGGTGATCCCGTTCACGAACGTCGCCGTCCGGCCGAAAGGGCTTCCGCGACGGCTCGGCGTGCGGCTCCCGGAGATCAACGTCCGGACGTACGTCACTCGTGACGGCGTGCCCAGCGTCTACTTCTTCAGCCTCGATGCACAGGGACTCGCCAGCGTCACCGGAGCCCGCCTGTTCCATCACCTGCCGTACTACTACGCCCGGATCGCGCTGGAGATGAGCGACGGTCGCGCCCGGTTCGAGAGCCGGCGCCGCCATCCCGGTTCCCGCCCCGGCCGCTACGAGGCTACCTACTGGCCGACCGGCGAACCGTTCGACGCACCGACGGATCCACTCGGGGAGTTCCTCGTCGAGCGTTATCGCTTCTACACCGAAGCGCCCGACGGCTCGATCCGCTACACCGACGTCGATCACGACACGTGGACGTTGTACCCGGCCGCCGCGTCCGTCGAAACCGATACCCTGTTGCGGGCCGATGGCTTCGCCCGACCGGACACAGAACCGGTGTACTACTACAGCCCAGGGCTGGACGTGGTCGCGTCTCGGAGCAAACGGCTACGGGAGGGTGCAGAATGACCGCTGAGACAGATGCCGATGCGGGTGTCGCGTCGGGCGAGGCAGTTGTGTTGTTCGACGGCGTCTGTAATCTCTGTAACGGGCTCGTGTCCGTTCTGATCCCTCGAGACCCCGACGGGCGACTCCAGTTCGCCGCGCTACAGTCCGACGCGGGACAGGACCTACTGACTCGGCACGGCCTTCCGACGGAGGGATTCGACTCGTTCGTTCTCGTTGAGGGGGAGCAATTGTATACGAAATCAGACGCCGCAATCCGCGTTGCGGAACTGCTCGGCTGGCCGTATCGCGCGGCACGCGTCGGGCGGCTTATTCCAAGCGGTCTCCGCGATCCCCTGTATGACGTCGTCGCCGACAACCGCTACGACTGGTTCGGCCGGAAAGACCAGTGTATGATCCCCGACGAGGACGTCAGCGATCGGTTTCTCTAACTCACAGCGACCGCGAGGTGAAACACGCCGATGAGCGTGAAGCCGGCTGCGACCAGCCGATCGCCAGGTCGAGACCCCATGTGACGCTGTGTCGCCGCGCGGAGAAACCACCAGCCAGCGATCCACGCGAGCAGGTACGGCGCGAACCACGCCGCAAGCCAGCGCGACGCCAGTAGATCGACGATTCCGATCGAAACGAGGGTGTAGCTGACGGCGTGATTCATAATCTGCGCGATCCCGCGGATATCCGACCGCTTCGTCTGGTATGTGACGATGAACAGAGTAAGCGGACGCAACGAGTCTCCATCGAGCGGTATCGCGCCGTCGAAGTCCAGTAGCCACGGCATGGCAAAGTGAACGGTTCCCAGAACGACGGTGAACGTGCCGCAGATGAGGAATCCGGCTTCGAGAACTGGGTGGAGGACCATCAGTAGACGGTATTCGACCGGAGGGGTATTGGAAGTGGGGATACTCTCAGCCGACACCGTAGGACGGGGGAGGGTGGACGTGACTGGTACAGGCTATCACAGCTCTATTGAAACCCTATTTATTAGATACGTTCTCGTCTGAAACAGCTGATCACTGAAAGCTGCGTATCTCGCACAGGTGTGCTGTCAAAGCCAGCTGATCGGATCGGCCAATACAGGAGGCTGATGCTCCGATTGGTACGGTTCCTACTCTCAGACCTGTATAATACTTGATCTGATTTTTTCCACGGTCTCGTCGTCCAGTTCAAGTTCGGGGTGTGAACTTTTCGCGTGTTCTTCCGCTTGAGCCATGACCTCTTCTTCAGTCTCAGCTTCAATGGTGGCGCTACATCCGTCTACGAGGCACTCGAGTCTCTGCATAGTCCAACTGTAGGATGTGTGTTACCGCATTATTGGTATTAACCCACTAATGGCAGATACGCATGTGCTACCCGGCCGACTTCACGACCCCAAGGAGAACGGGCGTGTTCGCCATAGGTCGGCACGTTCAACGAACGGATGGTTCATCCGATTCGGCGGGAAGTAAGCGAAGTCGTCGTGCTGACTTCAGCCGCTGTATCTCGCACGACGGTCTTGGGATAAGACGGGCAGATCGTTGTTCTCCGTCAGTGCGTGAGTCCCCTGTATTGACCGCAACCGGATCAGAATATTTCACTGCCGAGGATCTCAACAAACCAGAGAGTACGGAACAGCAATGGAATTCACAGAGCAGTTCGATGCTGCAGCACCGACACATAGACTCGTCTCGCGGAGTCTACCCGGTGTGAAGGACTGGGACGAGCTCGGCGGAGTGACGGTCGAGAACCGGGCGATCAGTGTTCTAATGGACCACGGAACCGTTGTCCACCTAGGGCTTGATCCGAAACACGGTCAATTTGACACAGTACGACGGGAGTTAGTGCAGGTTCCCGATTCGAAATGTGTCTTTGTCGGCTCGGATCATGAATTTCGAGCGTCGCTTCCCGAGGACCGGGCGTTGGTCGAGTCACTACTCGAGATCCCGGACGGTGATCCTGCTGCGTGGACGGACCGCCTGTTCTACTTCGTCGAGTTTGCAGTTCTGACCGACCAGTCGTGGCTGTATCGCTCGGTGCCGCATGAGGCACACATCCGAGAGATCAACGCGGAGGGACACAAGGGCGTGATTGAGAAATTGAACGAGACGTTTGCTCAGGTGCGAGGGTCGGCTATCGTTCCGCGTGGTGGGCTTGCCTCGTGGACAACTGACGGTACCGCGTATGAGTTGCAATGGAACTCTCTGTATCGCTCCGATAGAGACAAGAGTGCGTCATACGATTTAGAACGGATGAGGCAAGTGACCGCACTGTTTTCTGAGAACCTCTTGCGTCTCGATTGGCAGCCGGCGTCCGAGGAGTCATTACTCGATCGAACGGTTGGGCGGGTTCTGGGTCCGGAGAGTGCACCTCCGCCAGCACGAGTCGAGATTCCCGCTGGTGAAGACGGAGAACGGATATTGGACGCGTTCCGTCGGCTACGTGAGAAGCTTGGATATGAATATGACGTTGAGACTTCTTCGGATTCGCACCTCTGATCAGCGTAGAGTCACTACCTCGATCAGACGGACACGTCCGGGCGAGGCGATTCAGTTGACCTCGATGATCTCGACGTCGAACGTCAGCGTTTCGCCGGCGAGGCGCGGGTTGAAATCCACTCGAACGACCTCCTCGTCGACGTGGACCACTTCGCCTTGGCTGCCGTTCTGCGCCTCGAGGAAGGACCCCTCTTCGGGCGTCTGCCCGCCGAGCATCTCTCGGAGTTCGTCGGTTTCGAACTCCTGAATGTGGTCGTCGCTGGGCTCGCCGTAGGCCTTCTCCGGCGGGATCGTCAGCGTTTCGGTCTCCCCGACCTCGAGGCCGATCAGCCCCTCCTCCATCCCCTCGATGACCTGTTCGTCACCGATTTCGACCGTCAGAGGCGCGTACTCTCGGTCGGGCTGAGCCTCCGCGAGGCCCGCCTCCTCGGCGACGGATTTCCGGGAGGTGTCGAACACGGTTTCGTCGTCGAGTCGGCCGGTGTACTCGAGCGTCACGGAGTCGCCGGTAGCTATCGTCATACGAGCACGAGACGTGCCACACGGAAAGTCTGTTGCATCGAGCGCCGACAGGCGGCCTCCGTCCGAGCGGCGTCCGCTCTCCTGCGGGGCGCGACATCTCCTGCGAAGCGCGACGTCTCCTGATCGGTACGAGATCGACGGAGCGCTCTGTCGGAAGGCGCATACTCGGTTTGAAACAACCTGAGCGAACGCTCAGTCGGAGCGGAACCCCCATACACCGAAGTTACTTTGCTGATTCAACATAGTGATACGCCTAATGGTCACCTATGAAGCGTTTGACCAAGACGTAGAGGTGAACGGTCAAACGGTACTGACGATCGTTGAAGAGGCGATGGGGCGTTTCTCTGAACCGTATCAGGAACGAGCGCGACGGGCGCTTGCTGCGGAAGGCATCGCTGATCCGGCTCCCGACGAGTGGTATTCTCAACAGACGTGGCTAAACGCCTTCGAGACGATCGCCGAGGAGTTACAGCCGCACGTCCTCGATCGGCTCGGGGAACAGCTCCCGACGGTCGCGGCGTGGCCGAACGACTTCGATACCGTGTCCGCGGGCCTTCGGTCGATCGACGACGCCTATCGGCAGAACCACCGTGGCGGCGACATCGGCTCCTACGAGTTCGAGCGGACGGGAGATCGAAGCGGCGAACTCACCTGTCACACGCCGTATCCGTGTCCGTTCGACCGAGGGCTCATCCGCGGCGTCGCCAGGCAGTACGCGTCCGTCGACGCGTTCGTCTTTCTCGAGGAAACCGGAGAGACCTGTCGTCGTAACGGGGACGACACCTGTCAGTACACCGTACACTGGTGACTAGCGGTCGTAGGATTCGAGAGCGTCTCGGAGTTCCGCGGCGGTGAAGTCTGACGCGAGCGTGACTATCTCTTGGAAATGTTCATACGTCTCTTGAAGCTCTTCGATCCGTTCGGACTCGGTCCCGCTATCGGCCGGTAGTTGCGCCTGCGCGCGTCGAATCGTCCGCAGCGTCGTCTGTATCTCCCGTAGGACGTACTGTTGGAACACGTCTTGGAGGCTGAACCAAATTTCCCGCTCGGCGGTATAGTGAACGCGTCGTCCGCCGCCCGCCGACGATCGGCGATGGATGAGTCCGATCCGCGTCAGTGTCCGGGTGACGTTGCTGATCGTCGATTTCGCGTAGCCGGTCTCGTCGACGAGCTCCGGGATCGAGAGCGGTTCTTCGGAGAAGTATAACACACCGTAGATTCTGCCTGCGCTTCGACTGAGACCGTAGACTTCCGCCGACTGCTCCATCGACTCGATGACTCGTTCGCGGGCGATGGCACGATCTTCGTCACTCATGGATGTCCGTTGTCGACACAACGTGATGGGCAGTCTGTTGAGTCATACCTTCGCATTGGATTCCGTAAGTATTAAATTGTTTGATTCGTTTGTTCGGATAGAGCCGAATAAACTGAACAACTTGTCCCCGAAATCCCAAACCATGGCCAGCGCCTTTCCACACCAGCCTCCAGTCGCCCACGCTCCCCGTAAAGAAACGAACATTATCGTCGACCGAGAGGAGCCGACTGACGTGCTTCAGGTCCTGTCCTCCGAGTCGGCACAGAAGATACTGGGTACGCTCAAGTCGGAGCCGAAAACGGCATCCGATATCGCCAAGTCTGTTGACCAATCGGTACAGAACGTCTCGTATCACCTCGAGCGGCTTTGCGAAGCGGACCTGATCACGCCGGTCGAGACGTGGTACTCCGAGAAGGGCCGCGAGATGACGGTGTATGCCCTGACCACCGAACAGCTCGTCGTCAGATTCCACGATAGCACTGACTGACCGGCCCTGTCGATCCGAAATACGGACCATAACGCGTCTGTCACGTGTACTGTTTATTTGCCGAGAGGTCACTCTCGATGTCCGCTCGGCGTCTCGTCCGAAGCGTGCGCCAGTGTAGAGTTATACAGGTGGAATGACATCTTGACATCCTCCCCGCGCTGAAGCGCGAGGCTTTCTCCTCGATTCTCCGTAAATATAAAGCTGAACCAGCATCGGTCGCTGGACATGTGAGTGGAAAGCGCGACTCACAACACGATTGGAGTCAGCTGGGATACGCCGGATCATCCGCGTATAAGCGAAAAATCTCCACTACAAGTCAGAATCTACGATCAGAAGCATCTCTACTCCATATTTCAGACGCTCATTTGGTCGGTCACGGGTTGGCCCTCTATGGTCGTGATTTCACACCAGCCACCGAATGGGAGTCTACAAGGTGGTCACCAACTCCCCCACCCAGCGATCGGTTCGGTATCGTTGCTATCCACCAATCAGTCAATCCGATTAACAACAGCGACTGGCCCGAGTGTTCTGTCGATGATGTTCTCACCATGGTTGGACCTCATACTCATGTGGTTGCTTCTGGGCATCTCCATCGCACAGGTATCGATTGGAATGAGCAACTCCCATTCGTCCTCGGCGGGACAACAGAGCCCCAGCGAGCTCGCCAAGCTTCGATTAAGCCCGTAGTCGGACTCTTCACCCGAGACGGGAATTCACTCGGGTATCGGCGGATTCAACTAACGACCTAATGGTTAAGCGATTCAAATTCCGTCCAGATTTCCTCGCGAATCTCTTTTTGTATCGACGCAACCGCAGCAGGTGACCACTCGACTGTCCATGCGTCATCGAGCGAGGTGAACACGAGTGAAACCCGGACACTACGGCCAGTCTCCTGTTGGTTCAGCGCAATCGCATAGGCCTTCATCTGATTTTCGTAATACGCCGCGTCAGCTTCCAGTTCACCAGGGGTGACGTCGCCGGTCTTGTAGTCGATAATATGGTACGCGTCGGGGGTGATGATCAGGTGGTCGATCAATCCCGAGATCTCGCCGCGCTCGAACTCCGCTGTCACGTACAACTCGTCGTACTGGTGCTCAACGTCGACGTCGGTGATTTGCTCGTCAACGTAGTCAATCCCGCGCTGGGCATGGGTGCTCACGCGGTTCTGGAGTTCGGGTGAGAGTGAGACCGTGGCACCCTCGTCAACAAGCGTCTGTTCCATAAGATGTGGCCAGTGGGTTTCAGGCGGCCGCAGTTCGCAGAGCCGATGCACCATCTCGCCGAATACGCTCGCGTCGACGCCGTCCGGTTCGGCACTCGCTTCCTCTGTTGAGCGGCCATCTGTTTCACCCTCTTCGGTTGTTGATTCCTCTTCACCGTCTCGACTCTCCGGACTCCTCTCGCTATCGTCGGTCTCTTCGACGTAGATGGTCCCCGTGTCTTCGTCGAACTGGAGTTCGCCATACTCCCCGAAGAGTGATGCGAGGTCAGTCGCCGAAAGCCGAAAGCTGACGTCTGGCTTGGGCGGACGCGGTGACAGTTCGACGTCAGGGTCGATATCGGGGTCAGGTTGCACCTGTTCGGCTGGCGGTGTCGGGAGCGACACGGTGTACGCGCCGTCACCGTACGTACGCCGGACGTGGGTGTCGGAATCGAGGGCAGTACACACGTCTTCAGTGAGGAGTTCTGGTTGTACCCAGTCGCGCCAACTTGACGCAGACTCCGGGTCCGGCTCTTTGAGATCCGTCATCGTCGGCTCGTCGGCCTCTCCAGCCGACTCGTGGAGGCCGCTCAAGAGGAGATGGTCTCGCGCTCGGGTACAGGCCACGTAGAGCACGCGTTTCTCTTCGGCACGTTCTTCGGCGCGCCGGCGCTCACGAATCGCGTCACGCGCGATCGTATCCACCATCTCGAACGGGTCGTCTGGACTTGGTGCTTTCAGGCCGACTGCGTGCCGATCGCTAACCTGTTCGAACTCGACTTGCCCGCTGCCCAGGGCTGCTTTGTCGTTGAACTCGCGGCCAATCCCCGGAACGACGACGAACGGGAACTCCATTCCCTTCGCGTCGTGGATCGTGAGGATTTGGACGCCCTCGCCGGTCGTGTCAGCCTCACTCTCCCGGCCGCCCAGCTCGATACGGCGTTCGATCCGATTCACGAGCGTCGTCAGACTGCGAACGCCATCGTCGCTCCAGCCGCGAAGCTGTTCGCGGAACTTCTCTACGTTCGCCATCGCCTGCTGTGGGCGTTCGTCGGCACTTACACTCACCAGATAGCCCGTCTCCTCCAGAATTCGCGTGAGATACGCAGCCCACGACCCGTCGAATCCGGCGGGGTCCTCGTCGCCAAGCCCTGCCATGTGACGCCACTCTCGGAGAGACTCATAGGTCGCTTGGAGCTCCTGATGCTCACTCGCCGCGAGTGCGGTCCATATCGAGTCGTCATGGAGTTTCAACCGGGCGAGGGTGTCGTCGGTGAGGCCGAACAGCGGCGACCGAAGCGCTGCGTAGAGTGCGCGTTCGTCACTCGGGTCGGCGAGCGCACGGAAGAGGTTCAACAGCGCGGTGATCTCCGTTGATTCGTAAAAGCCGATCCCGGACGCGACCGAATACGGGACCTCCGCCTCCTCTAACGCTCGCTCGTACTTTTTGAGGTGGGTGCGGCTACGGATGAGGATGGCAATGTCGCTCGGTTCGATATCCCGCGGCGCCGCCGATTCGTCACTCTCCGTCTCTTCGCGACCACTCGGTCCGGTTTCGGTCGTTGGCTCACTTTCGCTGCTGTCGTCGTCCGGTTCGTCCGTCTCGGGATAGACCTGAACCGGTTCGGCGAGTATCTGGGAGAGCCGGGCGGCGAGCGCCATCGCCTCCAGTTCTGTGTCGTGCTCCGGCTCGGCTGTCGCAAACTCCGGGTAGTGACCGCAGTGGTGCTGTCTGAGGTCGGCATGGGTTGGCACCGTGAGATACTCCACAGTCCCGAGATCTGCCGGATCGTCGCGAGCGGCTGTCAGCGATTGGGGGGCCGCCTCGTAGGGCTCTCCGTCTTCGTCAAAGATGGCTTCGAAGAGTTCGTTGATCGACTCTAACACCGCCGGTAGCGTTCGGAAGTTCGTCGAGAGTTGGTCGGAATCTTCGTGCCCTGTCCCCGTGCTTCGGGCATCTTGAGACACCTGCTCGAGCGTCGTGGCTGTTTCACGGAACTGCGTAACGTCGGCGTTCCGGAAGCGATAGATGCTCTGTTTGACGTCGCCGACGACAAACACGTTCTGGGCATCGAACGTTTCGCCGTCGCTGGCCGTCAGGAGCTTGATGAGGTCCCACTGACGTGGATCCGTATCCTGAAACTCGTCGACCATCACGTACTCGAACTGCTCTCGTAACTCCTCGCGAATACCGGCGTTTTCAGGTGCTCGGAGGAAGTCGACGGTATAGGAGATCTGGTCCGTGAAGTCGACGGCGTTTTGCCGATCTTTCCGGTCCTCGTACTCAGAAGCCGCGATCTGAGTCAGCTCTGCGAGCGCTTGGACGAACGGGAAGCTGTTCAATTCGATCTCCAGATCCACGTTGACGGCGTACTCCTCGGGCCGGAGCGTCTCGACCAGTGTCTCGAATGCGCTGTCGAACTCCGTTTTTCGAGGATGGTCTCCCCACCGTGTGTTAGCCCCCGTATAGCCCGCGTAGCGTTCCCCACCCCCTGTGGTGAGGGCCATGCTGAGCTCTGCGATTGTCGACTGCTTGGTGCGGGATGGAACTCCATCGTCGTATCCTGATTCGAGTCGATCCACGACGTCTTCGGCACGCTGCCAGGTCCGTCCCCCAATCTTGATATCAGGAGGGTTCTCAACGAACTCGCGCAGGGTCGTGGCGGCGGCGACGAAGTCGGGATGGGCAAGCCGCTCGGCGGCGTCACTCGGATCGATCGGATGTAAGGCTGACTCAACGAACGAGATGTACTCCTCTTCCGTGGCATCTGCCCAGCGGTTAGCCCACTCGAGACTCTCGGGTCGCTCGCTTAGTACGTCGGTCAGGACATCTCGGAGCTGGCTCCGTGAGAACTGTCGGGCCAGCGTTTGCGTTGCCTCGTGCTCTTCGTATTCTTCGAGGACGGCCCCAACCGTGTTGTGGATTAGTGCGGTCGTCTCGTTTTCATCCAGCGTATCAAAGCCAGGGTCGACGGCGTCGATTGTCAACGCGTGTTCGCGGAGGAGCCGCGAACAGAACCCGTGGAGCGTGTGGATGTATCCTTGCTCGAGTTCGTCCGCAACCGTCCGCCAGGCATCGAACTCCTCGACGTCGAGTGACTCAATGCGGTCCGTGATTTCCGTTCGGACGCTCTCCTCGAGATCGTTTGCCGCCCGCTCCGTGAACGTCGTCGTCAGGATATGCTCCGGTCCCAGCTGATCCTCACTGGGACCGTCATCGGGTTGGTCGGCGAGCGACTGTTCGATCATCGCCACGTATCGGGCGGTCAACGTGGTGGTCTTACCCGTTCCTGCCCCAGCCGTAAGCGTCACATTCCGATCAAGCGCATCGACGGCCCGTTGCTGCTCGTCGGTTAACTCCTCGTACGAGACCATGTTACTCCGCCTCCACGACGTCTTCGAGATCGTGACTCCGAGCTTGTAGCGGCACGTACGCTGACGCGCCTGTGCCGTCGATTACATCGATAACCTCCTTCCGCTGGTGCGGGCGGACGTCACAGACGTGGGCGTAGTCACAGTAGCGACAGCCGGCGTCCGCCGGGTCGAGGACCGTCGGCTGGAATTGCCCCGCTTCGATACCGGAGACGAGCTCCCCGAGGCGCCGTGGCGTCGTCTCCTCGATGAACTGGCGGAACGCCTCATGGGTCTCGAAGTATGGGTGGGAGTACCGGAGCAGCGGCGTGTCGACATCGTCGTCGCTTCCATAATAGACTGCCATCTCCTGTGAGGTGAGAAGTCCGCTACGAGAACTGACGGCACCCGGAGGCGCGACCTGGTAGTACGCGCCACCGACCACTTCGATATCGTCGAGTGCTGCTTCAGCCATCAACGCGTACAGTTGGAGTTGGAACTTCTGCCCGCTCAGCGCATCCGTTTCGCTGGGAATTGCGCTTCCGGTTTTGTAATCCCGGACGACCACCTGTGTCGGGTCTGTGCCCGGGACCGTCTCAACGCGGTCGATGAGCCCGTGTATTGGGACAGTGCCGTGTGGTGTCTCGATTGCTGCGGGGTCGTCGCTGAGTGGCGTGCCCGCGTCGTAGGGACTGCCGATCCGACCTTCGAACCACGTCGGTCGAGCGGTCGTTTTTCCGGGTTCTTCTGCCTCGTGATCGAGGAACCGATAGAACAGCCCTCGCGCAATTGGCCGACCGTTCCGTGTCTCACGGGGCCCGTAGTATGGATTCGTGTCTGGCGTTCCGAGTCCGGCGAGAACGGTCGTCAGCCATTCTCTTTGAAACGCTGTCTGAGCGTTATCGTCAAACGCATTGTCAAGCCGCTCGAGTCCGGTGTCGAGAAGTTGCTGTTGCCGTGTTTCGAAATCACCGCGTGGGTGAACTGGCTCGCCGTCGCTCGTCTGTAACGACCGGTAGTAGTGTTCGAGTACGTCGTGGATGTACGAGCCGCGGTCGCTCGCGTCGGGTTCCCGGGTTACGCGATCCGACGCTTCGATGCCGAGCACACGACGCATGTAGTATTTGAACCCACAGGCGGCATACGTCTCCAAGCGACTCGGACTGTACGGCTCGCGGTCGAGCGTGTCGTGAATTTCAGAGACGGTCTCTGCTGTGAGCTGGCCGTCGTAGGACGTTAGTTCGGGACCTGCTCGTGCCGCGGCGCACGCAATCCCCGCTTGAATACGGGCCTGTTGTGCGGTGCTAACTGACCCGGCTTCGACTGCTTCAGTGAGTAGGTCGTGAACTCGCGCTTCGGATGTCTCAGGGAGAGCGTCGCCGATCGCCCGGTGGATGTCTTCTGGGCATCCCGGTTCGCTGTCGGTTGGCGCAAGAGTCACCGCTGCGAGATCGACAAGCCGCCGCAGTTCAGTCAGGATGTCCGCTTCGGCGTGGGGGTCACCGCTCGCGCTCTGCTGGGGGACGGAGAGCTGAACTGTTGGTGTCCGCCCGAGGAGGACACTCAGGTGATATCGCGCCTCTGTCGAGACATCGGTCTGTTCGAAGTCGGGATGTGCCTCGTAGATGGGCCGTGTAAAGGCCGTTTGCTCTGTCGCTGACGGGAAATGAGTCGCCGTGACGCCGAGAACGTACACGTGTTCGAACTCTCGGAGCGCACTCTCGGCGAGATTACAGACAACAACGCTCTCATCGGGCGGCCGGCTGCTCTGTTGGATCGAGACGCCATGGAGGGCGCGTTCGAGCCGGTCAACGCTGTCACCGACCTCGAGATCTGCCAGCGGGGCTGTAAGCGTGAGTGTCTCGAGCACCCGGCCGAGACGCTCACGAGCGCGCAACTCACGCGCTCGAAGCGGCGATGCGAGGTCCTGTTCACCTTCCAGGGCGGCCGATACACCGAGACGCTCAAGCAGGGCGTCAAGTTGGGCGGGGAGATCCTCAAGTGGGGTCTCCGATAGGGTGCCAATTTCCTGCGTTAGGCCGGTGATCGTTGCCGCAAGCTCGTCATCAACGTGTTCGAGCGTCGATTCAAGCTGATTCGTCTCAACCCTCGCTGTCACCCGGGCGAGTTCGTGGTAATCGAGCCCCTCCCCGGCTTCCGTCATAGTGACCAGTGGGTTCGTGAGGAGGTCGAGGAGCGTGTCGATGCGACGCGGTTCCTGTGTTAGTTGACAGACCGTCTGGACAACACCCCCGAGGGCCGTTTCGGTGAGTGGACTCTCGGTTTGGAGCGTGAACGGGAGCTCATACATCTCGAACGCTTCCCGCACCTGGTCAGCGTACTGGACCGGACTCGTGAGAACGACACCGATATCCTCGGCCGCCGTTCCCGTCGAGATTTGACTCCGGATATCGCGAGCCACGGCACGGATCTCATCGGGGACCGTTTCGGATTCGGTGAGCGTCAGATTCAGCGCCGCCGCGTTGATGTCACTGGTTGACGGCGATTGATCGGGGTGCCGGTAGAGACTGCGAGTGATGCGCCGTCGCATTTCGATCGTCGACGAGTCGGGCTCAGTGTGGTGTCGTCGAACGAAGTCCCGGTCGGCATACGTCTCGAGTGCCCGCGCGGCTCCCGCATCAACACCCGGAGCGGAGTCGTCGTCGATCTGCTTGGGGAGGAGCGCGATCGTTGGCCACGCGTCGACGAGTCGTTCGAGGAAGTCGGCTTCGAGCGCGTCAAATCGCGTGAACCCACCGAGCACGACGGCCTCAACAGAGGGAAACGCGTCTGTGAGCGATGTTTCCGCCGTCGTGGCGTGAGACATCCGCTCGGTCCGGTACGTCTCTGGGAGTTCATCAGCAAGGATCGCGTGGCGGGCAGATTCGATCGCTTCGGCCAGCTCGGCGACGGCGTCCGCGCGGTCGCTCACGCCCTCTTGTTCGAGGCGCTGCCGCATTGCGTCCGGTGAGAGCAGTCCGGCGAACTCCAGTTCGGTGAACAGCGTCTCAGCCTCCTGTACGAGCCCTGATCGGGGGAACTCACCGCCAGTGTTGAGCGGATTCGTCGGCGACGAGATCCCTTCGACACCGAGTTCGACGAGTCGGAGGAGGAGTGGCCGGTCGACGTGGGTCACCCGACCCTTGTACTGGTCCAGTTCATAGTACCGTGAAACGAGATTGTCCAGCGTGTCGACACGGAGTCCTGCTGAGGGGCCGAACGCCGTCCAGCGGTCTTCCGTTGCGTCTTGTGGATGGTCCTGTTGGCCAATGTAGAGAATGCTGTCGGGCTGTGTCCCCACGCGATCAGAAAGAATGTCGAACGCTCGAGACTCGAGTTCAGGTAAATCAGGCCCAGTAAGTAACAGCCGGAGAGACATACTCTATCCGTTATCCGAGCAGGATATTAGTACCTCAAACGGTAGGATGATTGGAGCCTCTGGGGCCGTTGTAGAAAGGAAATCTCCCGCTGAATAACCAGAGATCAACCGCTTGTACTGGTCTATCTAACTATTCTGAGAGGAAGACGATAAAAATGATGGTGAACCGCGAGCGCCGCGGCTCGTGATCGGGGCGGACGCGGCGGCAGAACGGGGTGGCTAGCCGAACTCGATGTCGGGGAAGACCTCGTTATACATGTCGATGATGAATATCTTCTTGCGCCAGATGATCTCCTCGTTGTCTCGGTGGTCCATCTCGTCCGCGACGATGAGGTTCAGCAGCACCCAGCAGTTGTAGAGCAGCAGGCACAGCGTGAAGAAGAACCGCCGGACGCCGAGGCACCGACTCCGTGGGTTCGCCAAGAAGTTCTGCTTGATGTCGCGGAACGCCGTCTCGATGCTCCACCGCTTCCGGTAGAGCTGGCCGACGCCGAACGCAGTCGTTTCAGCGCGTCGCGGCCCGGTGCCGCTCGGATGGAGCCCACGAGCCTCTACGTCCAAGCTCGTGATGAACGCCGCGTACTCCACTTCAGTCCCGTCGTCTTCATCCTCGTCGTCCTCTTCGTTGGGTGCGTTCATCCCCGGCAACGTGGTCTGTGATGACCCGTCGTTCGTCTCGCCCTGCTTCCGCTTCTCGCCCTTCTTCGTGACCGAGCGCGTGATCTTCTCCAAGGCGAGCAGCGTCGTCTTGTGCATCGTGTGGTCGGCACCCTCTATCTCGTAGTCTGTCCAATCGGCGCGGCCTTCGGCTCCCTCGGCGAGAAACTCCTTGACTGCGCCGCGGGTCTTCCGCTTCTTGATGACGTAGTCAAGGCCGCAGTGCGTGATGTACGAGCATATCTTTTGCGTTCCGTATTCGCTGTCTGCGTACACGTTGTTCACGTTCACGAGGCTGCGAGCGCGGTCGATGAGGTAGCGCACGCACTGGTACTGCTCGTCGTCCTTCACCTTCGAGACTGACGCCAGGACGATGGCGCGACCGCGGTAGATGGCGGTGAGCGTGATGTCCTCGTACGCGTAGCCAGTCTCGTACTTCGGGTAGCGGTGGAGGACGCCGTCGGGCTCCTCGACGTTGGTGTCGTTGCGGTTGTGGTACTCGCGGGCTGTCCCGTCGATACAGATGTCAACAGGCCGGTCCAGCATCCCGCGCTCTCTCAGCATCTCCACCTGCTTGTCGATCCCGTGCTCCGTGCGCTTGTGCCACGACTCACCTTCGCCGAAGTCGCGGTCCTCGGGGTTGACCGACCAGTCGTAGGAGGTCTCGCCCGGAACCAGTGCGTTGTTGCGTGCGTAGTTGAGTTCGGCGAGCTTTCGAGAGTAGTTTCGGAGCGGCTTCGCCAGTGCCTCTGAGCACATGTAATCGTCGTCGGTGACGCGGTGCTCGGACACGTACACGTCTCTGCCGCCGGTCACCGATTCGTTGCGCCGGCTCGTGAATGTCGCCTGCTCGGTCAGCTTGTCGGCGTCGATTCTCTTGTTCGGCCCGCGCCCGTAGTCGATAACGTCGTTGAAGAGCTCGCGGTACTCCTTGAACACGCGGTCGCGCGTCTGTTGCTCGATCCGGTGCTCGTCCGGAATTTCTGTGTCTTCCTCGGGTTCCGTCGGCAGGAACTCGTGTATCTGTTCGTCGATGTCCTCGACGAGGTTGAAGTCGTGGCCCTTCAGCTTCGCAGCGATGCGAGCAGCTGCGAATCGGACATGCTCACGGAAGGTCGATCGGTATCGCTCCCACCATTGCGTGGAGAACGTCGTGCGGTTGGGTACTTTGCCGTCCTCGAACCCGAATCCGGAAGCAATCTCGGGGTTCTGTTCAAGATACCACTGAAGGGAGTCGAATCCGCTGATGTCGTCCGAGATCATCTTGAGAATGTATGCCCGTATCATCGCCATCCCGTTGAACGAGGAGTTGATAAGATCGTCTTGCGGGACAACGTCAACGACCTCGTACTGAAGCTGGTCGGCGATTGAATCCCGATTCGCGTAGGACTCCGCACGCGCTTGCTCGATGGCTTCTATTAGCTCCGCGGACTTCCCAGAGTAGTCATCTGGTTCGGAGAGCGCAGCGGAAAGCTGGTTTTGACGGGTATTTGAGACGTGCTCAGAGATATCCGCAGTCGTGTACGGCCCACCCGAATCCTCCAAGACAGGAAGGGCGTCGTCGGGTAGGTGATCGGTCATACATCAGATCAGCGCTTCTTAACTTATAAAATAACGGCTCTGTTGAAATCCTCGGTAGGTGATATATTCTGACCCGGTTGCGGTCAATACAGGGGACTCATACACCAGATTAGACGAAGTATTTTGTTATCAGAGCTATTGTTTGATGGGTGAGATGATGAAGAACGCGAACCCCAGTCCGATACCACTCCCAATCGTGCGATGAAATTCAACTGGGCCAGAAAAGAATAATACTTGAACGAAGAGTGAGGCTAAAGCTTCAACAAAGAATCCAAAAAGAGCATTCTGGCGAGAAGACAACTGGTAGTTATTCATATTTGAATTTAAATAGTATCAAGTGGTAAACATTTACCTCCGGTTTTAATTTTTAATCCGCCCCTCAATACGCAGCCTTCAGCGACTGGATGTTCTAGGTGAAAATATGTCTGAAAATAGGATTTCAACAGGGCACTTTGTAAAATTCGGAGTGCTTGATCGATGTCTATCAACGCTCTCTCGTTACAGCCCAACCTTTCGGAGCGGATACCACATTATAAACGGGAGTGACACGCCGACAATGATGATCAAGAGAAACATTACCGAGTCAGAGACCCCAAGAGCATCTTGACCGAGTGTCACAACTACCGCATTCACAGCAAGGATAGCGAGTCCGATCAGGCCGTATCCTATGATACGGTTGTCAAAATCACCACCTGACTCCCGATACTCTCTCTTGTAGTCTTCGACTAATCGTCCAATCATTGGATCAATTTTCTCACAAAATATAATAAGTTTTCTGGCCCGCTCTACGAGCTGATCGTTACAACCTCTTCATATCCGACCGGTGGTGGGGACGCATCTTCAAGATGGAGAAGCGGCGGGTCCGAACCGTAGGTGAGCATGTCTGTATCTTCATCCATCCAGATACCACTCACTAGTGGTTGGATCGCAGCCTCACAGACCCCAAAGGCACATTTGTCGATATCACGGTAAGCCGATGTAATGTTTGTCGTGTCTTTGAGCTCATCAATTGCGAACCCCACGAGTCCTCCAAGGACTGAGCCGAGTGCGGCACCCGGAATAGAAGCAGCCAGTCCTCCGAGAATAGCTCCTAAAGCGGACGTAATAACCTCAGTTGTTAGGTCACCGAGAACCTTCTCGTAATCAATTGAAGCGCCAAGTTGGCGGTGGGGGTTTTGGTCAGTGACTGTGGTGTCACACGCTGTTCCATCTGGGCTGTCAATAAAGTACGCGCCAACTCTGTTGATCGAATCTTTTGCCCCTGCCGCAATTTCTTCAAGAATGTCTCGTAGTAGAGACTTCTGCTGTGTAGAGATGCCCGACGGATCCGTTGCTTCTCGGATGGGACCCCAGATATCTGTATATTCGTTTTCATCTGACTTTACATTCACGCCCTGAGTACTCGCTTCCTGTTCGTTCTGATCGTCGAAAATAGAGGCTTCCACCTGACTGACTATGTCCTTAGAGACGGCAAGAACGTCACCACTATCCGACTGATGTGAATGGGAATCGATCGAATCTGCTGATTGAATTGACCGAACGAACGCCGTAGCGTCGGTTTCTCCCGTTTCCGTGTTGCGAGCGACCGCAATGGAGTATACCTTGTCATCCTCAACCGTGCGATCAACACGAACTTCGACGTCAGCTTGGGACTGATCTTGGCTTGCTTTCTGCTTAGACGCAGCAGTAGTTCCTGACAGAGCGGAGAACCCTGCGGTAGCACCAACGATTCGACCGAATCTTCTGCGATTGATCGGATTAACCACAGATTAAATCTATCGCCATTTGTATTCATGCCATTGGTTCGGAAAAATACGAAGTAATCGACTTTTAACGAGAAGTAACTACCCCCTACTACACTCTCGCGTTTTATCCAAATTTCATTTCGGCTCAAAGTAGTTGTAATCAAGAATACAGTGACCCGCCTCAGCATACCTTACGTCTCTAGTAGTTTGTAGGAAAGTCTTAAGTTAAATAACACTTAACTGTAAATGAAGCCATGTCGAGCCCCGCCACCGATGAACTCGCCACTATCCTCCTCAAGCGCTATGAGTGTCTCAACGCACTCGTCAACCATCCCCAAGCCAAACCCGAACTCGTTGACACACTCAATATGCCTCGTTCAACTCTTGATGATGTCGTTCGTGAACTTGAACGGGCTGATCTCGTTGAATACGGAGATGGAGACTGGTATCCAACACAGTCAGGCCGGTTAGCCTGCTGCGCACACCGCGACTACCTCGACCGACTCAACAGCCTCAAAAATATTTCATCAATGATTGATTCCGTGGGCACTGGTGAGAAGGTCAGTTGGGCGTTCATCAACGGTGCGGACACCTACGAAAACCACTCAAGTGTTCAGGACGCCGTGATGACTGAGCT
The DNA here is from genome assembly GCF_000337375.1 of Halorubrum lipolyticum DSM 21995. Taxonomy (GTDB): domain Archaea; phylum Halobacteriota; class Halobacteria; order Halobacteriales; family Haloferacaceae; genus Halorubrum; species Halorubrum lipolyticum. Next base: position 48,676 of record NZ_AOJG01000028.1, read on the forward strand.
CCTAGACTTTGCCGAAGTAGCCACTGAGATTCGTGTTGTAACACCGAATATTGTTTCTGGGTATGCTGACAATTTCTACCAAAGCGGGATTTCAGGGCAAGATACCACGTTCGAGATAATCATTCCTCCAGAGATCCATACCTGGTTTCAATCAACGCATCCGTCAGCAGCGAAGAATATACTTAACGATCCGAATATAGACATTTTACAGACTTCCATCCCATTCTCATTCGGGCTTTCAATATTTGACCACGACCACGCAGGAATCACAATCTTCACTGAACATGGGATAGCTGGTCTGCTTGTCAACGATACCGACGACGCACTCGCCTGGGCGGAGGAACAGTACAAGCGTGTGAAACGGGATGCAGAGCCCCTCTTTCTGCGCGGAGCGTCTACCAACACCCAATTAGATAGCTCAACAAGTCAGTTCTGATCTGAATATTGTAGGAAATATACTCTTTACTCATATCGCAACGGGCGCAGATCGTCCACACCCCGTACAAGCACGGTGGATTATTGAGCTATCCCAGTGTTCATAGAGTGTCAAGAAGATCAGTTCGTCAAGTACGCCACGGAAGGTTATGTCCTTCCGCACTGTGGGACAGATCAGAACAACGTGCTGGGGAAGTGTATAGCGATGTTTGGAGATCTTTGAGGAGTATCGAGAAACGGATCGGCGGGCCAAATGGCTCGCCTTCTCAGTAAACCGGAGAATCTGCGATTTCGGGAGGGCCTTCATTTCGTGGAATTACAGGTCGAATATGTAACTCTCTGAGGATATTGATCATCTAGAGTCAGTAGTCACGAAAATTTGACCCTGTTGAATCCTCTTTTTTGGACAGATTCTCATCTGAAACAGCCGTTCGATGAGAGATGCTAATTCAGTACTGGGAATCATCATTTCACCGTGTCATTTCCGCCGAATCCAATATTAATATCAATTTCCCCGTCTATCTGCTGTTCATCGCGGCCAACACAGTCCATAGTCGCCGTGAGCGTCTGTACCTCGGTTCTATCGAGAAACAGGGAAACACACCTCCAAGCCTTGGTTCAGGTAGACGTCCTCAAATTGCTGCTCGTTGAGTCCCCGCTGCTCGGCCATCGCGTCGAAGAGGTCTATCAACGCCTCGCGGGCTTCGTCTTCGAGCTCGGCCAGTTTGTCGTCCTCGATTTATTCCCGACGATACACAGATTCGTGTGCACATCGTTCACGAGCCTGAACGCGTGTCTCGTCGGGTACTCCGTCGGGTGAAGTTGCTGAATACCTTCTGCCATCACATTCTTACCCACATGATCAAGAACTGTGGTTCTTCGCCGCATGGACAACGATAAGATGGCCGAGACAGCAATTATCGAACGTGCTGCGCCCCCGAGACCCACCCGAACCAGACGAAGCCCTCGATGGGATGGTCGTCAACCGCTGCTAGGTCGTCGCCGATCTCGTTGTGGAGTTCGAGGACGACTACGACCCGTCGCGCGGGACCGTGCGGAATCTGTTAGAATGCCTCGTTGAAGAGCAGTCGGTCGAACGCGTGAAGCACGCGAACGGTACAGTGACGTATCGGTGAGTAGAGTAGTTCTCTCGATCACCAGCTCGTCCGAGGTCGCAGTAACACCGTATTAATTCCGCTACTGCGAGTCACCAAGAATCATCGTTTGAGGTACTAGATATTAACCTTCGGGAGAAACCGGAGGTCGCGTTAAGTTAGAGGATGAGGCGGACGAGTTTTGAGTGTCTATGGCAGAATTCGACCGTCTCAACAACAGACGACGCGATGGTTTCTGACTGAGCTACACCGGCGCTACCAGCTCAATGATGTGGATTCCTCGTCGATGACGCAGACTATCTCGGATCAGTTCTCGCTGAAGACGGCTATCGATTTCAAGTCATTCAACATGGAAATCGGAATGCCATTGAACGTGTCTTTTGAGAAATAGAACGACGAACATCATCGTTTACAGATGCTTTTAGCCATGTTGCGCTAGAGACAGCTCAAAATTGGCTTGAAGCCGTCGCAGTCTACCACAATTCACGTCAAACTTAACACGACCAACATGAGCAGGGACGCCAGCCCTGCTACCACCGGCCCCGCGAACTCCTTGATGACCACGACGATGATGAAGACGCCGACCGGCCTCCACGATATTCAGTGGAGGAGCCTGGGGGCCTACTCGTGTGACTCCTCCAGCTACTCGTAGGCCTCGGAGATGATCCCAACGAGGTCATACCGACAAACGAAGTCGGTTGCCTCAGTCGCGTGGATCCAATTCCAGTCGAGGAACTGATCGTGGATATCCTCGACAAACCACCGGTACTGTTTCTCTTTCGGGAACAACTCCAAGAGCGTCTCCGGCGGCAGGCCGTTGAGTACGGGCCACGTCAACAGTAGGACAGCCTCAGAGTCACCAACCTGGGTGTTGTTCGTCTTCGGGGCCGTAGTCGAGTAGGTGAAACAGCAGATGATCACCGCTCGAGTTCCTGCCCGTCCTGAAGGTGATTCCGTGGACGACGGCGAGTAGGGTACCAGATCGACCCCCAGCGGGTCGACGTCGCTGAGCTCTTCCAACAGATCGGAGTTCGAGTTGTTGGGGAACGGTGACGGATCTTCCTTACTCGCACGTGCCGAGGGCACTATTTGCAGCTCATGGGTACCCCGGCTGGGCCTCCACCGAACAGCGTTCGTCTTGGGGTACTTCCGGATATCGAGTCCGGCCTGCTTGGCGTTTTGATAGAACTCCTTTTGCGTGGACAGCCAGACAATCCGGTCACTCCCATCGTCGACTGTGACGGCGACGTCTCCGTCGAGCTCGGGCAGGTCGCTTGTCGCGAGATCTCCGAAGTAAATCTCGTCACCCTCACCCAGCTTCGTGAGCGGGACGCCCGTGGAGGTCCCCGGAACTGGCCTGTCTTCGTCTTCCTCACTGGAGGCCTCGACGAGCGGCTCCGGTAGCGGAAGATGCGTGTCGGAGCCGTTGTCACGGAGGGTGGCGACGCCCACGAACCCGGTCAGGCCCTCGTCGTCATCGGGGCCACCGCCTTCGGAGTCAAAGTCGGAGGCGATCTCCTGGTAGGAACGGTCATCCCCCACTTCATCTGACTCCTCCAGGCCACGTTGGATCTCAGCACTTAATTCGTCCTCGGCAGATGTGCTCTCGGACCCCTCATCCTCTTGGGCCACCACAGCCGCCGCTCGTTCGATGTTCTGTTGGAACGACTCCTTCGCTTTGGGGCGCGATCCTTCCTTTTCGGCCGGTTTGCCTGTCGTTGTGAATGCCTTACTACTGTCGGCGTCGCTCCTCTTCGCCTGTCGGTGCCCATCCGAGGAACCGGCACCTCTCGGTGTCTCACCTCCCTCTTGGTCGGTCCCCCGACCGCGATGGTTGTCACTACTGTCTGAGTCTCGCTCCTCGCCGGACATGTTCGCAAATAATAATGTTGTCAGACAATACTTAATTCTTTGGTAGGTCTTGCCGAGTCCCAAGGTGACCGATGAGGAGAGAGGGTGGGGTATGTTTTGGGTCGTATATGGGCTGGTCAGAGTGGAGGGATCGCGTCGCCCAAGCCATCGCTTCGGGCGATGTGACGACAGATACAGCCGATTCAGACGACGGTGGGAGCGGTTCCAGCAGCGCCAGCACCACCGTCGTCTCCGAACTGGCTGGGACGCGAGATTCCCATCACAACGATCCGACTTCCCCTGGGGAATGCTCGCTTCGGGAGATTAAGAAACAGATTATCATCTTCGATCAGAAAATCGACAGGATATCCAACAAACTCGGCGAACACGAGCAAGCGTATCGGCGAGAACTCGCGCAGGGGGCCGAGGCGGATGATGCGACACAGCAGGTGCACGTCGTCAAGGCCGTCGTCCAGCGAAATCGGTATCAGCTCGCCCACCTCCGTCGACTGCAGTTGCTGAAGAATCGAATGCTCTGGGAGACGGCGAAGGCCCAGCGCGAGCTGTCCGAGGACTTCAGCAAACACGGGTTCGAAGCCCCCATCTCGGCGTCGGGGAACATCGAGTTCGACATCGAAGAGTTCCAGCAGAAGATCGACGAGGTCAACGCGGAACTCCGGTACCAACTCGAGGAGATCGAGACTGCGGTACAGTCGAGCGGCCGTGGTGTCGACTCAGTCGTCGATTCCAACACGCCGGAGTACAGGTTGATGAACGAGATCGCCACCGGCGAACGGAATCCCGAGAGTGTCACCATCGACGTGGAGGGGGCGGCCGATGCGGGGACGGCGTCGCAGGATATTCCGGGTGGTACCGGCGGAATGAACGACTTTCAGGAGGAAGTTGGGATGTTTGAATCGCTCGAAAAACTGCACAGTCGCGTCGATCAACAAACCCCAGTCACCGATGACCACTGACGACATGACCACCAGCGGAGGAACCGTCGGAGGACTCGACGACCTGACCCGCGAGATCCTCTATGAAAACACAAAATCGGACCTCGACAGCCACATCGAGACGGCCAACCGGAAAGTCAACGCGTACGAGCCTGCTGCGGCAGCCGAAGCGTTTCGCAAGGCCGCCTCGGCTGCGAGTGAGCTCGCGGAGATGGCGCAGTTGCCGGCGCGTGTTGAGGGGTTCGAATCGGCCGCAGAGGAGTACCGGTCGTATGCGGCCACGTTGGAGGACCGGGGGATGGACGCGATCACCGATTCGGGAGCCGATCCCAACACGCCTGCCGAAACGGCCGATTCCGGACAGGCATCGGAGGCGTCCCCACCGACGGGAGGCGCCCCGGCGTCCGGTGGCCGAGACGGCCGGGAAGCCTCCGAGCGGGGCGGCTCCGCAGGTGAAGACACGGACGGCCTCCGCCAGGACGCGCTATCCGTCTCGCTCGAATCGCCCGACATCGACATGGACGACGTCGGGGGGATGTACGATCTCAAACAGCGGCTCATGGACGACGTCGCCGAGCCCATCCAACGAAAGGACCTCCACCAGTACTACGGCGTCGAAACCGTCGGAGGGGTCGTGCTGCAAGGGCCGCCCGGAACTGGCAAGACCCACGTTACGCGTGCGTTCGCAGGTGAACTCGGGTGGAACTTCATCGAGCTGTCCCCCGCGGAGGTGGTGAGTGCGCTCGTGGGCGAGGGGGCACGGAACATCCGGGAGGTGTTCGAGATCGCGAAGGACAACCAGCCGTGTCTGATCTTCTTCGACGAGATCGACAACATCGCGAAAGACCGCAGCAGTACGACTCAGCGGTCGCAAAACGAGGAGGCAATGCTGACGCAGCTACTGACCGAGATGACGGCGCTCGACGATCACGACGTCGTCGTGTTCGCAGCGACGAACCAGCCGGCAGAGGTCGACGAGGCGGTGTTCAACGCCGAACGGTTCTCGGAAGTCATCGAGGTCCCGCGCCCCGACGCCCAGGCCCGTCCGGACATCCTCCGTGTCCACCTGCGGAAGCGGCGCGTGCCCGTCGAGACGATCGACTTCGACGAGGTCGCCGAGCGCACTGCCGGGTTTTCCGCGGCCGATATGAAGCAGATCGCCCGCGGTGCCGCACAGGCGGCGCTCCGGAAGGCCAAATCGAGCGGTGACCTGGTCCCGATCCGCCACGAGCACGTCCTCGAAGGGATCGAGAAGCGGCGCGAAAGCGTCGCTGACCGTGACGGGAAGGACTACCTCGAACGGCCCAACGGTGGCGGCGGGGGTGGCGTGGGGAACCGCTCCGGGCGAGCCGACGCCGGCACGAGCACGGGCGGGGACGCGGACAGCCTGCTAAACGACGACTTCGACATGGAGGGGATGTAATGGGACTCAACATCAACAAGGAGGCCGTTGAGGTGGCCGGCAAGACGATCGCGATGCTCGTGTTCGGGATCCTCGCCGGGTGGATGGTCGTTCGAGCGTGGGCGGTGGACGACACGCTCCTGCGTGAACTGGTCGGGATCGCGATCGAGGCCGTCGAACCGTTCCCCGCGGGTGCCCCGCTCGAGTTGCTCCTGTGTTTCTTCCTCGGCGCGCTGGGAGCGACATGGCTGTTCTTCACCCTCGACTGGCGCAAGCACGTGTCGGGGATCATCCTCGGCGTGTTCACCGCCGTCATGCTGTGGGCGGTGTGGTACCTGGGATGGGGCCTCGCGAACGTCCCGCTGTCGCCATGGAATGTCCTCGCGGGCGTGGTGGGGTTCATCGTGGGAGCGTACCCTCACAAGCGGGCGCTGTTCGACCAGATCGGGCGTGACGCCTCCGAGGACGGCTTCGAGTTCCCGCTCGCGATCGTGTTGCTTCCGATGGTGCTTGGAGGGATCGTCCTCATCTCGTTCGGACAGTCGCTGCTGGCGGGCACCAGCATCATCGCCGCCGACGCATTCGTCACCGTCGGATTCCTCTACAGCATGCTCGGGTTGGTGACGTACAGTCAGACGGTCCGTGTGATGCCCTGGGGGATCAAGCAGACCGGGAAGTCGGTGGGCTGGTACGGGATCTACCGCGCCAATGCCGTCCTCCACGATATCGGACTACGCCCCTCGGAGAAACTGCAGACGTTCGACCGAAACATGCAGAACCTCCCGGCCGGTGCTCACCTCAAAGAGGCGATCCCGTCGACGACGTTCACCGACGACCTGAAGTTCTCCGTCCCGATCGGGAACCTGTTGCCGCTACGGGCGGAACTCGCATTGCCCGACCTGGAGGGGGAGATCGCCCGCGACGTCGCTAAGAAACTCCAAGACTGGGGGATCCCCAAGGAGGTTCTCTCGCGGCTGCTCGTCATCCCGTACCTGCTCGGTGACACGCGGCTCCCGGTCATCGGAGAGTGGGAACTCACTGAGAGCCAGGAGGCGCTGCTTTTGGCGCGGTGGCTGCGCGACTCCGAGATCGTCCCGTTGTTCATCGACGTGTCGCGCTTCTACGACTCGAACGACGACACGGGGCTCGACGCGATGCGAGCGGTCGCTGAGGTCCTCTCCGATGAGGGCGTCCACCTGATCCCGGTCGCCGCGAAGGCCGACACCGCTCTGGATCGGGCGACCATCCGGGAGGAGTGGCTCTTCGGTAACGAAGTCGACGACGAGATCCTCAGAGCAGATGGTGGGGCGGTGATGGGTGGAGAGATCACCAGCGGAAACGAGCAAGACGGCATCAACTCGCTCGGAGAGATGATCACCAGGGATCTCGCCGCCCACAAGATCGGGAGCCAGGTGCTCAACCTGTGTGACGAAGACCAGGTCTTCCCGACCGGGATGAAGATGCGGGAGAACGACAAGGGCGAGATGGTCCCGGTGTGGGACGAGCACGGAAACGAGCAGACGTTCGGGTTCGAGCTGCTCGCCGAGCACGTCACCGAGGTGGTGGAGGACCGTGTCTACCTGTAGACTCTACGACCTCAACCGGGTCGTCAAGGCACCGCAGGGCGAGAGCGCGCCAGCGGATGAAAAAGACCTGATCGACCGACTCAGGCAGGCCGGTCACGCCGACCTGTACGTCGACGTGGCAACGGGGGTGATCGCCGCACGGGTGACCGCACTGCAGACGGTCGGCGCGGGGGCGCGGATCGACGAGAAGTACGTCGTCTTCACCGACGAGGACGCGGCCGATTCGGAGAGTCTCTTCGCGGCGTTCGGAACCGCCGTGAGCGACCTGTTCGATGACGATGACCTCGTCGTGCCGGGAGACGAGGACTGGGAAACCGTAGAGGGCCTTCGAGAGTGCCTCGACATCGATCCCGGCGCACAGGCCGACGCGACGATCCATCCCGCCATCCCCGCTGGCGTGTTGGATCCCGAGACGCTCGAATGGCCTTCGGCTGACAGCGGTGCAGCTGAGGCGAAGAACTCGTCACAAGAACCTACGACCGCCGACACCGGCAGAGGTTCGGCCGAGCATGACGGGACAACTCCGTCTCGACGAGATGACCCCCAAGTCGGGGACGGGAGAAATTCCCGGGTTGGACAGCCCAGATCCGGGGCGTCTCCCGCTGAGGAGCCGAACGGACGGCGTGGTACCCAGTGGACGACGACCGGCGAACGGCGGGGCCGGACGAGTGATGATTCGGCGAATGAACACCCAGCCACCTCAGCCGGAGGTGAGCCGGGTCAGGAAACGACTCCGGTAAAGGATGTCGACTGGTCGGCGCTTGCAACCGCTGACACCGAGTTCGTATCGCACCTGCGAACTGCGCTGCAGGCGCACGGGTCCGGTGTCGATTTCGATCGGCGTCGCGCCCGAGTCAAACACGTGGCCGGCGACGTTCAGAGCACGATACTGCGCGAGCCAGACTGCCTTCGCGTCGCGGTGGCCGACTACCTGACAGCCATGGACGTGGCACGCCAGTGTGCCGATGTCGGATCCCCCCTGCTGGTCGGTGCGAGTACCGATCCGTCAGTGTTCGAAGACCTCCGGCTGACCATCGACTACGCGGGCTTGGAGACGAACGATGCTGTGACGACCCGGACGGAGCGATACCTCGGGTACGCCGAGCGGATCGCCGAGTGCAGCGCAGTCTCGAATGCCGCTGCTCCCGTTACAGACGCCGTCGAGGCGGTCGTCTCGGCCGACACCAACGTCTATCAGACTGCCCGCGACCTCAAGGAGATCAAGGAAGCGACTATCGACAGTCCGCATCGCAGGGGGCTCTACGACGAGGACGCTGCCAGCTCCGCCGCTGCCCGAGCTGTGGACACGTACTGGGACCAGTGGGACTCGTTGGACCGGTCGGAGCGCGACGCCTTCGAGACTCAAGTTGGGACTGCACTCGCCGAGCGGAAGGACGCCGTCGACGAACGCGCACACCACGACGCCAAATCGATGGTCGATGAGGCTATCCAGACGGCTGGGGACCGCGTCGCGTTCGCACAAACGGGGGTCGATGACGTCCGGGGCGAGTTGATCGACCCGCCGTGGGCGGACACCTCGTGGTACAAGCGTCCACGGGTGATCGGCGCGGCGCTTGGCCTCGGTGGCGCCTTCGTCGTCGGACTGCTCGCCTTCGTTGGACTGTCCGTCGCCTCGGCGTTCGGTCCGCTTCCCTGTCGAACCGACGTCACCGTCTTCGGGTGGCGGGTCACGGCTGACCTCTGCCTGCTCACAGTTGGCTGAACACACGGTCAACCAACACCACGCAGCAATGCTCGTCGAACTCTTCCCCCGTTTGCACGTATGCCACTCCAGACACGCTGGTACACGTTCCGGCCCCATCGGCCACCGGAGGTGGTCGGTGTGTACGAACTCGGGCGCGGTGCTCCGACCGAGTCGGGAACCGCGATCCTCTATATCGGACAAGGAAAGATACGCGACCGGCTGCTCGCGCACGCACGGGACGATGAAAAACCCGCGTGGCAGCGTTACCGTGCGGTCCGAGTCTGTGACCGCCGGCGAGCGCGGCAGATCGAGCGCCGGGAGCTCAGACGGTTCCGGGAGCGCCACAGTCGCCTCCCTCTGTATAACCACCAACTCGGGTGAGGTTGCTCCCGATCTCGCACCGTCGTGGAGTGGCGACGCGCGACTGATCTCTCAACTAAACTGTTTCCCCCGCATTGCCGCCGGCAATCGCGGCACCATATGAAAGGGCAAATTGGCAATTACAGGGGATATAAGGCTTGTTTCTGGGTTGTGCGCCACAAGACAGCGAGACGGCATATACAAGAGCGGGCCGTTACTGTGAGTGATGCCTGGCATTGAGATGCTGTTGGCAGGAGTCGGGGTTGGAATGACTGCACCCGTGGCCGGATACGCTGCGGGCGTGTGGCCGTTCAACCGCGGCACGGAACAGGAGCAGACAACCACTGAGGAGGCGACCGAGGACGAGACGGCGGAAGCGACGAGCGAGCGCGACGAGGAACTGAACGTCCGGATCCAGAGCCGGCAGGCCGCTCGGTCACTCGATCAGGCCGAGGCGCAGCTTCAGAGCTTCCGTGAGGCGTACAAGAAGCTCATGCAGCAGGGCGCCGCCACCACCTCCGAGAGCGCTCGGAAGGTGTTCGCCATCAAGGCTCGCGCGGTCAAGTTCAAGGCTCAGGTCCAGAACCTCCAGCGGATGAAGGCGCTCAAGGAACTGTGCGCGTGGACCGTCGCCGGTGCCCAAAGCGAGATCGAGGGCATGATCGAGGAGATGGACCTCGAGTCCAACGCACTGGAGATGATCGACTCCGACCCGCAGGAGATCCAGTCGGAGATCGACCGCCTCCAGGCCAGCATCGAGCGCGACATGGAGGAACTGGACGACGTGTTCGCCGCGGGCAACGGCGTGGACGTCGGGCAGAGCAGCATGCCCACCGTGGAGGAGCAGCAGCTGATGAACGAGATCGCGGACGGCGACATGGACATCGAGGATGTCGACCTGGATGTCGATGAGGACCACTCTGAGGTGTCCCAGGCGGCGCTGGCCGCCACCGAGGCCGCGACCGTCGAAACGCCGGAGCTGGACATCGACCTCGATATGGGGTCCGACGACTTTGCCGCCGGCGCCGTTCAGTCGGACTGACTTCCGACTCGTCCCGGCTGCGGCCCTCCAGCATCTGCGGCCTTTTGATGACTGTGACCTGCCGGTCCCCGCTGCTCATATGGAGGTACTGCTTGTGCAGTGTATTCAGACAATGTGACTATACAGTGTAAGCACGGTGGCGTTCGAGCGACCCAGTTCCCTTGATGCGGAAGAACGCGGCCGCCGTGTAGGGCTTGCTCTGTGTTTCGACCTGCGGCTCGACGGATGCGGGGAGCGCAATCTGGGCGTTTCCGTGTCGATACTCGCAGCGAACTCCTTTGCCTCCTCGACTGTCGCTCGCGCATGCGCTGGTGTCCCGCCGGTGAGTACGTTCACCGCGGTTTCGGTGGCGTCGGTGAACAGGGCGTTCTCGCACGTGTGCATCCCGAGAATCTTCTCGGGAGCCAACTCGCAATCGTGGAATGGATCGTCGTCTGGTTTCTCGGGCATCCAATCACGAGCCGACGGTGGGGCTCACCGATTGTGCCCCGGAAAAGCAGACTCGTCAGTAGTCGCTAGATGTAGACGTAGCAGATTGAATGCTCGTCCCAGAGATACTGATCTTCCTACCGGGCAGGCTCAGAACAATCCGGTGATGAATCCGAGGCCCATAATAATGAGCACGGCCGCAGAGAACGCCGGCAGATACGGGGAGTACCGTTCGACCTTCTCTTCGTAGTGCTGATAGCCGGCGATCAGCAGCATCGTCAGCCCGACGATGCCGATGACGACGGTGATAGCGTAGGCGCTCATCAGTTCGAGACAGTAGTTCGATCCGGCACACAGCGCGATGATCTCGAACTCTTCCTCGTGGGCGAACCCAAGTACGAACGCGAACCATGCGATGCCGAAGAGGCCACGTTCTGCAGCCGGATCAACGTCGTCGTGTGAATGGGAGTGACCGCCCACGAACGGAACCACGCTCTTCACCCGCGCGAGAGATCCATCTGCTCCGTGGTTGTGTGAACGATCGTGGTCGTGCCCGTGCGAGTGGTCGTGACCGTGGTCGTCGTCGTGGTTATGTCCGTGATCCTCATCGTGGGTGCCGTGTGAGTGGCCGTGGACGTATTCGCGGATTCCGAGCGCGATCAGCAACGCGCCAGCGACGAGGCTAACCGGCCCGCCGATGAAGATCGTCGTCGAGAACAGATCGACTGGGACCGGTTCGTTGACCTGTGTGAGATTGAAGTATCCCTTCGCGTAGAAGAACACCGCAACCATCGCGAGACTACTGATGAGATGACCCAGGCCGAGTATGAAACTCGCAGCAAACCCGTAGACCCATTTGTTCGTCTGATCGAGGGCGTACGATGCGGCCACGGGCCAGCCATGGCCCGGCTCGATCCCGTGGACCGCACCGAGGAGAACGGCCCCGACCAGGAGCCCGAGCGCTTCACCGTGTAACATCGTAGGAGAGACTCGGCTAACGAGGTGAATAACGGTTGTTAATACCGAACCGGGGGGTTCGTCATACGGGACGGGGGACTATTGTGGACTGGCAGCGAGGGAGAACATATGCGAACGAGTTTCAACATCCCGGACGAGGTCGTCGCAGAGTTCGATCGCGTCTGGCAGGACGAGGGTCTCGAGAATCGCTCCCGAGCCGTTCGGGAGGCGATGCTCGAATATATCGAAGCCCACTCTCGGCTTGAGGACACGTCCGGCGAGATCGTCGCACTCGTCGGATTCGATTATCGACACCACGACGTTATCCAGGAACTCCACGCCGTCCAACACGACTACCAGGACGTGATTCTCAACACGAGTCACACGCACCAAGGGGAGTGGTGCCTCGAGTCGCTCTTCTGTCGCGGGTCAGCTGAGCGGGTTCGTGACCTCACTTACCGACTCCGGGATTTCGACGGCGTTCGGCGTGTGAAGGTGATGGTCATTCGAGACGAAACGGCGTAGCAGTCGGCACACGCTTCTCACGACCGTATCGCTACGTCCGCTTGCCGAGCAGTACCGCCGACACGCCGCTCGGGATGCGCAACTCTTGGCGCTTCCCGACCCACTCGCCGAGCTTCCGTTTCGGGTACTGTCTCGCCGTCGACGGCGTGAAGACGCCCTCAGATTATCGGTCGTCCATCGGTTGGCTCACAGCTGCTGTGGGTATCGAATTTCAACGTCCGGACGCCTTCGCTCGCAACGTACTCTCGATTATGCGAGAGAGTACAAACAGATATGCGAGTAACGCGCCAACATTATCGCAAGAGGCGCCAAGCATGTCCGAATCGTCGCGAGATGGAGTCCAGTCGTGGACCGAGTCGATGAGTGCCCGCGACCGCATTCGGGCGGTCGCCGAGACGCTTCGCGAACCGCGGTCGGTAAACTGGATCAGCGAGCAGGCCGACGCCGCCTGGAGCACGACCAGCGAGGAACTCCAGGATCTCGTCGACCAGGGCCAGCTGCGTCGCGTCGAGACCGGCGAGACCACGCGCTATCAGCCGGACTACACGCGCTCGCTCTTCGAGGAAATCCGGACGCTCATCGAGGAGAACACCCGCGAGGAGCTTCGCAACGAATTGGCCGCGATCACCGAGGAGATCGAGGAATGGCAGGCGACCTACGACGTCGAGACGTGGGAGGAGCTCGAACAGTCGCTCGCCGACGGCGACCTCGCAAGTGACGAACTCCGCGAGCGCCGCGACGTCATCGCGTTCTGGCGTGAGAACGAGGCGGATCGCCGCCTCATCAAGCACGCACTGGAGCTCTACTCCGACGTCGAAGCCGCCCGCGAACAGCTGACCGACGTGGCCGACCGCGCCACGAGCGAATTTTCTTTCACACAGAATGATCTTTCTCGCCGGGCGCGACCGCTATACACAGCGGACCCTTCTCCAAGACGTTCACGACCGATTGACGAATCAAGCTGGCTGTGTGGATGTACGCTATCACCCGTCTCGACGCCGCCCACGGTACGTCATCGCGGATGTCGAACCGGCAATCTTCCTGAGTGACGCCTCCGACGCGGCGACCGCACGACTGGAGATTCGCTTCTGGTACCCAGCCGGCGTCGACCACGAATACTACCGCATCAACTGGGTCGAGCCGGACCGGAACCTGATGCTCGGCGTTCATCAGGACGCCGAGCATCCGGACCTTGGGCCCTGCCACGTCCAACTCAATCACGAAGAAACGCCGGTTGATCGGTACGAGGCGGCGTTTCTCGATGCGCACCGTTCAGCGAGTGGTTATTCTCGGAATCCGAGTAACCGAAGACCGTTCAGGGAAACGAGTACTGTCGATCCCTCGTGGCCGATCACAGCCAGCGGCAAGGGAATGCCTCGCAGCAGAATCGTTCCGACCATCAGCGCGATCGCGCCAAACGCGATCGCGAGGTTGACTTTCAGCGTCCGACGCGTCCGGCGACCGAGGCCAAGCACGTACGGTATCTTTCCGAGATCGTCGCCCATCAACACGACGTCAGCCGAATCCAGGGCAACGTCGGTCCCAGCACCACCCATCGCGATACCGAGCGTCGCGGTCGCCAGCGCCGGAGCGTCGTTGACGCCGTCGCCGACCATCGCCACGTTCTCGTGCTCGTCGACCAGGTCTTCGATGGTCGCCACTTTCTCCTCCGGCAGCAGTTCCGCCTGTACCTCGTCGATGCCGACTTCGTCGGCGATCCGTTGTGCAACTCGCTCGTTATCACCCGTCAGCATCACGATGTGCTCCACGCCGAGCGAGCGGAGGTCCGTAATCATCTCGGCAGCACCGGGTCGGAGCGTGTCGGTGAACGCGAGCCACCCCAGTACGGAGACACCGTCGCCGTCCTCACGAGCGACGACGACGCTCGTTTTCCCCTCCGCTTCCAGCGACTGGAGCTGATCGAGGCCCGGTTCGAGCCCCTCGATTGCCGCGTCTCCGAGGACCGTCTCGAAGTAGCTCCGGTTCCCGATGTGGATGGTCCCGTCTTCGACATCGGCGCGGACTCCCTTCCCGGCGACTGACTGAAACCGCCGTGCATCGGGAACGTTGAGTGACCGGTCTTCGGCTGCCGTCACCGTCGCACGAGCGAGATGGTGCTCCGATCGGGCCTGTACGGCGGCCACCAGCGCGAGCAGTCCGTCGTCGGTCAGCGATTCGTCTGCCGCCTCACTGACGAGGACATCGGTCAACTGCGTATCGCCCTGGGTGAGCGTGCCCGTCTTGTCGAACGCGACCGCGTCGATAGTCGCTGCCGCCTCGACGTGTTCGCCGCCCTTGAAGAGGACACCCTGCCTGCCGCCGGAGGCGATCGCCGACAGCACCGCCGCGGGCGTCGAGATGATGACCGCACACGGCGAGGCCGCGACCATGAGCGTCATCGCTCGGTAGAACGTACCGGTGAACGCGCTTCCGAGCGCGAGCGGAATCGCGATAGCTGCGATCGTGAGGCCGAACACGCCGAGGACGTACGGCTGTTCGAGGCGGTCGATGAGCCGCTGTGTCGGCGCCTTCTCGCTTTGCGCGTTTTCGACCATATCGATGAGACGGCTGATCGCCGATTCGTGGGCCTGCCGCGTGACCTCGATCTCGAGGCTCCCGCTCTCGTTGATCGTCCCGCCGAACACCTCGTCACCGGACTCTTTCGGCACCGGGACGGACTCGCCGGTGAGCGAGGCCTGATCGACCGTTCCCTCACCCGACGTGACGATGCCATCGAGCGGGACGCGGTCGCCGGGGCGGACGACGAACACGTCGCCGACGTCGACGTCGTCGATGGGAACGGTGATTTCCTCTCCGTTGCGGAGCACCTGCGCTTCGTCCGGCCGCATCTCGATGAGGGACTTGATCGCCCGGCGCGAGCGCCCGATCGCGTAGTGTTGGAGCGTGTTCGACAGCGAGAACAGGAAGAGAAGCATCGCGCCCTCGAACGGCGCACCGATCGAGAGCGCGCCGACCGCGGCGACGATCATCAGGAGATCGATATCGACCGCGCGGTGACGAAGCGTCTCGATCGCACCTTTGAGCCCGTACCAACCGCCGAAGACGTACGCGACGCCGTAGCCGGTCCACGCGAGGAGCGACGGGCCGTCGAGCCATCCCGTCACCAGACCGGTCGTCATCCCGAGCAGCGTCAGCCCGACGAACATCGCTTCCCGTCTGAGTTCCGAACGCGTGCTCACGCCGTCCGTGTCCGTCTCAGAGCGGTCTCGGATCGAGACGTTCCGGTCGCGGACTGCGTCTCGAATCGCTTCCTCGGACGTGACTGCTCCGTCGTAGGTGATCGTGGCACTCCCCGTTCGGAAGGAGACAGCGACGTCGCGGACGCCGGAGACGCCCCGGAGGTGTCGTTCGAGTGCCCGAGCTCCCGCTTCGCCACGGCCACCTCGTCGTTCGATGCGGACAGTACACGTCGAAAGCGGGGGAGGTTCAGTAACGGCCACGTGTTCTACACTAATGGTGTACCGGGATATGACGTTTGAGGTGCGCCAGTCAGTGACCGACGGCTGTGGTGCGGCCAGTCCGTTGGTTACCGCGACTCCGGCGGTCGAGTATCGAACTCGGAGACGACCCCGGAACGCAGGGGAGCAGGGGCCATCGCCTCGGGGTCGGGTCCCGGGGCGTTCGCGCGGGCTCCCGCTCCCCGTCAGCCCGACTGGAACTCGCTCAGGTCGACGACGGGAGCTTCCCCGAGACGCTCGAGGAACTCTCCCGGATCGAGCTCCGCCGGGTGGCCTCACAGCTCCGGTTCGCGGGCTCCCGAACGGTTCACTACTACCGCGTCGACGGCCTCCGACAGGTGTCTCCCGACGGCGCGACCGGGCGAGCCGGAACCGTCAGTTCCGCGGGCGCGTACGGCCCCGAGATCCGGACGGCCGTCAGGGACCACGACCGCGTCTACGTCGTCTGCGACGTGCCCGACACCGGGTCGCAGACGCAGCTGACGCTCTCCGACGGGGACCGCACGACGACCGTGGCGACCTTCGAGCCGCGAACGCCGGTCCTCGCGGTTCGCGCGCCCGACACCGAAACCGCGGACGCGACCGCGCGGGCCGCGGTGGACTTCCTCGGACTGGACGACGCGAGCCGGATCTCGTTTCTCGACGGCGGCTTCCGCGGGCGGTTCGAGGAGGCCTGCGTCGCCGGGTACTCGTCGCTCCGACTGCGGACCGCGGGGGATCGCGGCGCGTCGACGGAGATCGTGATCCGCCCGGCTGAGTCCGGATCCGGCCGGCACGCCGATGTCCGGACCGACGCGGTCGTGAGCGACTTGCTCCGACGGAACGACACGGAACTCGAGGAGGCGACGGGGGTCGCGGCGATCGCCGGCGACGTGCGGCCGCCCTCCTCGGGCGAGCGGTTCCGCCCGCGAGTCGCGATCGGATTCCCGGACGGTCGCGTGCGATTCGAGCAGTTCGTTCCCGAACAGGTGCTGCTCGAGCTCGACGACATCGTGCGCGACTCGCTCTGAACGACCGCGCCTCGGACCGGGCGTCCCACGCCTCGTTGACGGGCGCCGCGAGCCCCTCGATCCGTGACCGCGCGCCGCTATGGCCGACGCAGCGCTCGCCACTTCGCGGCGACGAACCCGGCGAGGATGAACGCGAACCCGGCGACGGTCGCGGTCGTCACGTCCTGCCCGAGCACGAGCCAGCCCGCCAGCGCCGCGAACACGGGAATGACGTACTCGATGAAGCTCATCTCGATGGGGCCGAGGTCCTCCAGCAACGTGAAGTACAGCAGGAAGCCGCCGGCGCCGGCGACCACGGAGAGGTACGCGATGGCCCCGAGCGCGGACGGCGTCCACGTGGCGGCCGCGAACGACTGACCGGGGAGCGCGAGCACGGCGGCGTGGAGGACGACGGCGCCGACGCCCATCATCCACGCCTGCGTGGAGAGGAACGGCATCGACGGCGATCGGCTGTGGGTGACGACCGCGGCGACGGCGAACGCGAGCGCGGACGCGAGCACGAGCGCGACCCCGAGGACGCTGTCCGCGAGGTTCGCGGGGTCGGGGTCGGCGATGACGACGACGCCAACGAACCCGAGCGCGACGCCGAGCGCGGTGGCGGCGGTGAACTCCTCGTCTGTGGAGACGAGCCGCGTGAGCGCGGGGGTCACCACCGGGACGAGTCCCAACAGAACGGCGGCGACGCCGCCCGTGACGTACCGCTGGCCGGCGAAGAGGAACGCGTGATGGGCGCCGATGATGAGGGCGCCGCCGACGAGCACGTAGACGTAGTCGTCCCGAGTCCGGGGGCGGATATCCGCGCCGGAGGCGAGAACGGCGGCGAACAGCAGCGCGGCGGCGACGTCGAAGCGAACGGCCGCGAACGGCACCGCGGGGAGGTCCGCGAGGCCGACGTCCGTCGCCATGAACGCCGTCCCCCAGATCGCACACAGCAGCAGGAAGCGGCCGGCCGTCCGGTAGCGACTCATTCACGAGGAGGTCGCCGCCAACGGCGAAATAGGCGTCGAACCGTCCCCGCTGTCCGCGCGTCCGGACCGTGACGACGGCGCTCTTCTCGGAGACGTTCGGAGGTAGTATTTAAACCCCCGAACAGTTCGCCGGCAGGTATCCGGGGAGTTCGACCGTAGTGATCAGTAGCGGGGTCGAACACGGCAGTTCGGCGCCGACCAACCATGACCCAGTGGACACAGCTCGGACCGCGGGAACGTGAGCTCCTCACCGTCCTCCGACGCGCGGACGGCTCGCTCACGACGCGCGATCTGCTCGATGCGATCCGCGACCGCGGCGACGATGTCGCCTACACGACGGTCAAGCGGACGGTCGACCGCCTCGTCGAGAAGGAACTCGTCGAGCAGGAGTGCGAACCCCACCGCGGCGGGACGCGTCACCGCTACCGGTTCGACGTCGAGGCCGCGCGGCGGCGGCTGATTCCGGAGTTCGTCGCCGAACTCCGGGTCGTTCTCGGCGATCAAGCGGTCGAGCGGCTCGCGGTCCGAACAGCGTGTGACACCGACGAAATCGACGAACGCCAATGACACGACACACTCAGCGGCCGGCGAATGACGGCGAGTCAGACGAACAGCAGAGCGGGGCCGAAGACGGGTTCGATTCGCTACTCCCCGGGCTCCGTCGGCGGGACTTCATGAAGGCCGGAGCCGCAGTCGGCGGCCTCAGCGGGCTCGCCGGCTGTACCAGCCTGCTCAGCGACGAGGGCGACGGAACCGTCTCGGCGGCCCCCAGCCACTCCGTCCCGCCGGGAGAGGTGGACGAGTACTACGCGTTCCTCGGCGGGGGACAGTCGGGTGACGTCCGCGTCGTGGGCCTCCCGTCCATGCGGGAGCTCATCCGTATTCCGGTGTTCCAGCGGGACAGCGGGCGCGGCTACGGGCACGACGACGAGAGCCGAGAGATGTTGGAGGAAGCCGGCGGCTACACGTGGGGGGACACACACCACCCGCGGATCAGCCAGACCGACGGCGACTACGACGGCCGGTTCGCCTACGTCAACGACAAGGCGAACGGCCGGATGGCCCGGATCGACCTGACGTACTTCGAGACCGACGCGATCGTCGACATCCCGAACCAGCAGGGGACGCACGGGTCCTGCGCGCAGCTACCCGACACGGACCTCATCTTCGGCGTCGGCGAGTTCCGCACGCCGATCCCCAACGACGGGACGGGCGACTTGCACGACCCCGACAAGTACGGCGCCGTCCTCGCCGCGATCGACCCCGAGTCGATGAACGTCGAGTGGGAGGTCCTCGTCGACGGCAACATGGACAACGGAGACGGGAGCAAGGAGGGGCGGTACTTCTTCACCACCGGCTACAACAGCGAGGGCGCCGTCACCGAGAAGGGGATGACCCGGTCGGACCGCGACAACGTCAAAGCGTTCGACATCCCGCGGATCGAGGCGGCCGTGGAGGCGGGCGACTACGAGCGGATAAACGAGGTACCGGTCGTGGACGGCCGGAAGGACAGCCCGCTCAACCAGGGCGACGACCCCGTCGTCCGCTACATCCCGACGCCGAAGAGTCCGCACGGGATCAGCGTCACGCCGGACAACGAGTACGCGATCGCCAGCGGGAAGCTCGACCCGACCGCATCGGTCATCCAGATCGACAAGATCGACGAGGTCGACGACCCGGCGGACGCCATCGTCGGCCAGCCGAAGCTCGGGCTCGGCCCGCTTCACACCGCCTACGACGGCCGCGGACACGCGTACACGTCGCTGTTCATCGACTCGCAGGTCGTCAAGTGGGACATCGAAGAGGCGGTCGAGGCCGACGCGGGGTCCGAGAGCCCGGTCATCGAGAAGATCGACGTCCACTACAACCCCGGTCACCTGATCGCCTCGGAGTCCTACACCGAAGACCCGGCCGGCGACTGGCTCATCTCGCTCAACAAGCTGTCGAAAGACCGGTTCCTGCCGGTCGGCCCGCAGCACCCGGAGAACGACCAGCTGATCTACATCGGCGACGACGAGGCCGGCATGGAACACGTGAAGGACTCGCCCGCGCACGCGGAGCCCCACGACGCGTCGATCTGCCACCGCTCGAAGCTCGATCCCGCGAAGACGTACGACCCCGACGACCTCGACCTCGACTACACCGACGAGGGCGAGGAGACGATGGAGCGGGTCGACGACGACCGCGTCGAGATCGAGATGTACTCGACGCGGAACAAGTACGGGTTCCAGGAGATGACCGTCACAGAGGGCGACACGATCGAGATGCAGGTGACGAACATCGAGACCACGAGCGACATGCTCCACTCGGTGGCGATCCCCGACCACGACGTCCACATGCGCGTCGCCCCGCAGGAGACCCGAAAGGTGACGTTCACCGCGGACGAGCCGGGCGTCTACTGGATCTACTGCGCGCACTTCTGTAGCGCGCTGCACCTGGAGATGCGCTCGCGGCTCATCGTCGAGCCGGAGGAGTAAGCCCATGCGATCGTCGCTCGCGTGGTTGACCGAGATCCGCCGCGCGCTCCCGCTGGCGGCCGCGGTGCTGCTCGTCGGCGCGCTGCTGGTCCCGATGTGGCGGATCACGCTCACGGCGCCGCAGTACCCCGGTCAGGAGCTGCTGATCGAGCTGTACGCGTACCCGCGGCTGGGCGGCGACTTCGCCGAGGTACAGGGGCTCAACAAGTACGCCGGGTTCTACTACCCCGACCCGGTGTACGTCGACCCGAACTACGAGATCAGCGAGGCGGCGATAGACGTCCCCGAGTGGCTGCTCGGCCCGGTGGTGTTCGCGGGACTCGCGCTCACCGGCGCGTTCGTCGCGTTCGCGCCGACGGTCCGCAAGCTCAAGACCGGGCTCACCGCCCAGTTCGTCGGGACGATCGCCGTCTTCGTGGGCATGTTCGCGTTCATCCAGTACCGGCTCCACCAGGCCGGCCACTCGCTGGACCCGGACGCGCCGCTCCGCGGCATCGACTCGTTCACGCCGCCCCTCCTCGGCCCCTACGAGGTGGCCAACATCAGCGGCTTCGCGTGGTTCGGGCCGGGCGGCTACATGACCCTCGTCGCGGTCGCGCTGCTCGCCGTCGCGTACCTCGCGCGGGACGTCGACGCGACCGTCGGCGAGCTCCCGGAGCTGGCGCGCGCGCTCCCCGGAGCGGTCCGCGAGCGCACCTCGAACGGCGGCCGCCGCTCGAACCGCGGCGACCAGGCCGCGACCGACGAGTCCGAGCGGGACCGAGACGCCGACCGGAACCCGGAGATCGGTGGTGGCGACCGTGTCGGGTGACCGGTTCGACCCGTCGGGCGGGCGCCTCGAAGTCGGCTTCCTCGCGGCCGCCTGCGTCGTCGCCGTGTTCGCGCTCGCGCTGCCGCTCGCCGCCGGTGCGGGCGGGGCGACCGACAGCCCGGCGACTGCCGCCGCCGGCCCTGCGAACGCGAGCGGAGCCGGACTCCCGACGAATGACTCCGGCGCGCCCGGCCTCGACGTCGAGACCGACGTCGCGGCGACCGGGGTGACCGCGCCCGAGCGCGAGGGGACCGCCGCCGTCGACGGCGAGTCGTTCGCGTCGGCGCAGGCGGCGGTCGACGCCGCCGACCCCGGTGACACGGTCGTGCTCGACGGCCGGTTCGAGGAGCGCGTGAACGCGAGCGTCGACGGCCTCGAGCTCGTCGCGAGCGACGACGGCGCCGTGCTCGACGGCGGCGGCGAGGGGCGCGTGCTCACCGTGACCGGCGAGAACGTCACCGTCTCCGGCGTCTGGGTCCGCGGCTCGGGCAGCGACCTCGACACCGAGGACGCCGGCGTGTTCGTCGCCGGCGCGGGCGCCCGGATCGAGACGGTCCGGATCACCGACACGGCCTACGGGATCTGGGTCGACGGCGTCGACGACGCCGTGATCGAGGACGTGCGCGTCGACGGTCGCGAGGACGTGTACCCGGTGACCGACCGCGGGAACGGGATCCACCTGTTCGAGACGACCGGGACCGTCGTCCGCGACAGCGAGGTCACGAACACCCGGGACGGGATCTACTTCTCGTGGGCGACCGACGTCCTCGCCGAGAACAACACGATCCGACACGCGCGGTACGGCGTCCACTACATGTACTCGGACGACAACCGCCTCGTCGACAACGTCGCCGCCGACAACGGCGTCGGCTACGCGCTCATGGTGAGCGAGGGGCTCACGGTCCGGAACAACACCGCCCTGCGGAGCGACGACACCAGCGGTCACGGCGTCCTCGCGAAGGACATCGAGAAGTCGACGATCGCCGGGAACCACCTCGTGGCGAACCGCGACGGGCTCTACCTCTACAATGCGCAGGACAACCGGGTCCTCGACAACCTGTTGTACCGCAACGCGGTCGGGATTCACAGCGCCGCTAGCAGCGAGAACGAGGTCGTCGCGGGCAACAGCCTCGTCCGCAACGACCGCGCGGTCCAGACGCCGCGGAACACGCTCGTCGAGTGGAACGGCACCGACCGCGGCAACTACTGGTCCGGCGCCCGGGTCGCCGACCGCGACGGCGACGGGGTGAGCGAGATCCGACACCGTCCCGTCGGACTCGTCGAGAACGTCGTCGCCGAGCGGCCGCAGGCGGCGGTGTTCGCGAACAGCCCGGCGTTCGAGGCGGTGCGGCTCGCCGAGAGCTCGTTCCCCGTCATCGAGGCGCCCGGCGTCGTCGACCGCCGTCCGCTCACCGAGCCGAACCACGACTGGCGCGCGTACGAACCGACAGAGGCGGCGGGGACCGATTCGGACCGCGAGACCGACACGGAGGCCACATCATGAGAATCGACGCGAGCGACGTTCGGAAGACGTACGGAGACGTGACCGCCCTCGACGGGCTTTCGCTCTCGATCCCGAGCGGGTCGACGTTCGGGATCCTGGGCACGAACGGGGCCGGGAAATCGACCCTGTTCCGCCTGCTCGTGGGCCACGACCGCCCGGACGCGGGGACGGTCGCCGTCGGCGGGTCCGACGTGACCGAGGACGGGCGGCGGATCCGCGAACGGGTCGGCTACCTCCCCGAACACGTCGGGTTTCCCGACGGGCTCAGCGGCCGGGAGGTGCTCGCCGTCCACTCGGCGATCCGCGGCCTCCCGAGGGACGGACGGACCGCTCGCGCGGTCGAGCGCGTGGGGCTGACCCCGGACGAGGCCGACCGCCGCGTCTCGGGCTACTCGAACGGGATGCAACGCCGGCTCGGCCTGGCGACGGTCCTGCTGCCGGACCCGGACGTCCTGATCCTGGACGAGCCGACCGCGGGGCTCGACCCGCGCGGCGTCGACGAGTTCCACGCCATCGTCGAGGAGATCACCGCCGAGACGGACGCGACGGTGGTCTTCTGCTCGCACGTCCTCCCCGAGGTCGAACGGCTCTGTGACCGTGCGGCGGTGCTCCACGACGGTCGGGTGCGTGCGTCCGGCTCCATCGAGGAGCTCGCGGCCGCCGCCCCGGAGCCGGGTGACGAGACGAGGGGGGATCGCCGCGGTCGGCGCGGGCTCCGAGCGGTCTTCCGAGCGGCGGTCGCCGACGAGCCGGCGGGAGACTCACGGGTCGACGGCGTGGAGGTGACGTCATGACGGAGACGGAGTCCGCCGAGACCCGTTCGGACGCTCTCCACCCGGACGCGGCGGTGTTCAGCGCCGGAGACGAGGACCGGGCCGACGGCGGTGAGACGCCTCCGGCGGCGGCCTCCGAGGCGACCGAAAGCGCGACTCCCGAGGGGTTTCGAGGCACGCTCCGTCACGTCTTCGTCGTCGCCGTGACCGAGTACCGGCTCGCGGTCCGGAGCCACTGGGCGCTCGCGCTCACCGGTCTGTTCGTCGTCTTCGGCGCGACGATGATGACGTTCAGCGGCTCCGCGGTCGGGCCGGAGGGCGCGGAACGCGTGGTGGCGTCGCTGACGAGCCTCGCCGCGTACCTCATTCCGCTCTCGGCGCTCGCGCTCGGGTACGACGCCATCGTCGGCCGCGAGGACGAGGGGTGGCTCGCGATCGTGTTCTCGCTGCCCGTCCGCCGCAGCGAGGTCGTCGCCGGGACGTACCTCGGTCGGTTGACGGTGCTCGCGGGGGCGACGGTACTCGGGTTCGGGTTCAGCGGGGCACTGCTCGTCCGCGAGTTCGGGATCGGCGAGTGGACGTCCTTCCTCGGGTTCCTCGTCGGCGCCGTCGGCGCCGGGGGCGCGTTCCTCGCGATCGCGGTACTGTTGTCGACCGTCGCTCGCGAAAAGACGCACGCGCTCGGGGCGGCGCTGCTCGTGTGGGTCTGGTTCGTCTTAGTCCACGACCTGATCGCGCTCGGCGTCGTCGCCGCGTTCGAACTTCCCGACGCCGTGCTCTCGGCGTTCGTGTTCTCGAATCCGGTGAGCGCGTTCCGCGTACTCGTGTTGAGCGGGCTCGGAACCACGGCCGGTGGGGGATTCACGGCCGTGCTCGCCGGCAGCGACCTCTCGACGGCGTCCCTCGCGGTCGCGCTGGCCGCGTGGTGTCTCGTCCCGATCGCCGTCGCGGCGCGACTCGTCCGCCGTCGCCGGCTCTGACCGGCCCCGCAGTTCGACCTCTCGTCGATCGCCTACCGCACTCTGTCGCAGCCGACCCGTACTCTACCACCCATGTGTACTCACAGCCATCACCGTCACGAAGCGACCGCCCGAACCGACACCGAGCGAGCCGTCGAGCCGGATACGGTGACGGTCGACCCGGTCTCGTCGCTGTAGCGCGCTCCGCGCCCCCGATCGGCAGGTGCCGCGACGGACGGGAGGCACGCGACGACGGAAACGAACACGTTCGGCACAACTGACGCGCCTGTCGGACGCAGATACCCGACTATGACACGGAAGACGTCGGTCCTCGAAGAGACGGCCGCGCCAACTGACCGTCCGGTCGAAACGCTCGACGTCGCCGATCTCGGCCCGCCGGAGCCGCTTCGCCAGACGCTCGAACTGCTCGCGGACCTGCCGGATGAGACCGTCCTCGTTCAATACAACGACCGAGCTCCGCAGTTCCTGTTCCCGAAGCTCGCGGACCGCGGCTACGTGCACGACACCGTCGAGACCGACGACGGCGTGGTTACGGCGATTTGGACAGACCCGGACGACTGATGCACTCCCCGGGCGACGAGCATCGCCGCTCCCGCTGTTCCCTTTTATATATCGCACCGAATAATTCGGATATCTCCCCCGTAGTTCGGGAATGCCCGTCGAAGGTATTCCCCCACCTCCCCTTCTTCAAACCGTATGACTCGACGCACTCTCGACCGGCGATCGTTCGTTCGAACGACTGCGGCGCTCGGCGTGACCACCGCGCTCGCCGGCTGTGGCGGCAGCAGCGGCGGCGACGGGAGCGACGGTTCCGACGGGAGCAGCGGGGGTGACGGCTCCGATGGGGGGGACGGCTCCGACGGCGACAGCGGCGGCCAGGAGTTCCTCTCCGAGGAGCCGGACTACGGTGGCTTCCTCGACGACGCCAACAACTACGAGCAGACCGCCGACATGACCGACTCCGACTCGGTGACCGTCGAGGTCGGCGCCGGCGATGGGCTGGCGTTCGGCCCCGCAGCGGTCGCGGTGTCGTCCGGAACGACCGTCACCTGGGAGTGGACGGGCGAGGGCGGCGACCACAACGTGTCGGGCTCCGACGGTAACTTCGAGAGCGAGACCGTCGGCGAGGAGGGCCACACCTTCGAGCACACGTTCGAGGAATCCGGCACCCATACGTACGCCTGTACGCCGCATGAGGCGGTCGGCATGAAGGGCGCCATTCACGTGGAGTGATACGCTCTCCGCCCTGAACGGACGGGACCGAGATGCGGGCCGCTCACGAGGGAATCGGAATCACCGGGGGGCCTTTTTATTAACTCACTGCTGGACGCGATACACGTAGCCGCCGCAACCGCACTGATCGACGACGCTGGCCTCTGCGTCCGGGTAGTGGTCGTGGATCGGCGCCTCGAGATACTCCTCGGGAGTGCCGTGGTTCGGATGCGTGACGAGGTTGACGTGGTAGTCGGCGTCCGTCCGACCGATGGCCGCAAGTGCGTGCTCGATCAGCGTCTCGCGATCGTCAGCGTACCGTTCCCGTTCGAGGTTCGCGGACCACGACGCATCGTGATCCCCGTCGAGAAACGAGGGTAACGACTCGTCGGTTTCGGAGGCAGCGGTACGTTCGGTATCAGATTGCTGGTCCCGTGTAGACATGAATATACGTATGAGACGTACACACCTCCGTATCAGTGCGAACATGTTCGCTATGTCTCGCATTCTGGAGAGCCGGAAAGTCAGGTCGGCGGTCACGGGTGCGGTCCCAACCGATCCTCGGTTTGTCACGAATCGGCGATGCCGACGCTCTACGTGTCGGTGTCCGCACCGGAGTCGGATTCGATCGGATTTCGAGGGAGATCGTCGACGAACTCCCGAACGATCGTTCGTTCGACGCGTTGGAGGGTCTCGCTGCACGTGGATTTCGCGATCCCGACGTGTTCGGCGACCTCGGTCAGCGTACAGGTGCGTGGCACGTCGTAGTAACCGCGTTCGACCGCCTCGAACAACACCTCTCGCTGCCGCTCGGTAAGCGACTCACCGGGGTTCAACCGCTGTTGAACGTACTCGACGTCGAACTCCGCACCGACGCCTCGGAGCGTCTTCCCGAAGTCGGCGACGCGCTCGTGGGCGCCGGTGATATCGATTCGAGCCACTCCGTTCTCTATCTCGACGGGCATCTCGATCGGGACGCCGGCCTGGCGTGCGGCCGTCATCAACAGGGGTGCGTGCGCCTCCACTTGGACGGTGGCGACCCCGTCACCCAGCGCCATGACCGAGACCTCCTCGATCGTGTCGTGGGCCTCTATCGCGTCCAGCATTCCGTCGATGTCGTCAGCGGTGATCTTCACGAGCGCGAACCCCGCGCCGTCCCCGGGGGTCGCACTGAGTACCTGGATCCGCGCCTCCGGGAACGCCCGAGAGACCTCGCCGACCCAGGGTCCGTCTGGAAGGTCAACGTTGAGTCGGGCCTGTGCCATACCGCCTCTTAGCGGTCACGCCGGAAATCGGTTCGTCTTCGTGTCCCGATCACAAACAAAATCTGCAGTAAGTGGACTCTCAGTGCTAATCGACGTGAGCTTCGCCCGTATCGCCCGCCGGCCTCCGGCTACTCGTCGGACCGAGACGCCAAGACGATCAGTGCAGTGGCGTCCTCGACGGCGCGGGGAGCGATCTCCCGATCACCGTCGAAGCGGGCCACGTCGCCCGCCGACAGCTCGTGTGTCTCGTCGACGAGCTCCAACTCGACCGTTCCCTCGATGAGATAAAACACGATCTCCCGGTCGGGATGCGAGTGGGGTGCGACTTCACCGCCCGCATCGAGGGTGAGTCTGATCGTCTTCGGTTCCGCGTCGGGGAAGACGTTGGCGTGGGGCCGTCCGTCCAGTTCGTTGAGATTGTGTATCGTCGTCATGCGTTGGTCGGATCGAACTCGTCAGTTCGGAGTCCCCGGCGGACCGGTTCGTGTTCGGCGTCGGTCGGCGGTGGTGCGGTAACGAGCAGCGCTTCGAGCCGCGAATCGTCGTCGGCTTTGACGCCGCGATCGGTCTCCGCCTCGACGGTCACGACGTCTCCCGGTTCGACGCGGCGTTCCTCATCGCCGTCGCGGACGAGCCCGGCGCCGGAACGGACGTCGATCACCACGTCACTGGACGGGGCGTGAACCGGGATGAACTGTCCCGGTTCGAAGTAGCCGCAGACGACTTTCACCCGTTCGCTTCGGAACACATCGACCGTCGAGAACGTCTCGTCGTCGTACGTCCGTTCTGCATCGAAATCGATTGCCGTCATACTGAATCACCCAGTCGACGGGTTCCGCAATCGTTCGGCCGGACGGCGAGTCGCACCGTGATAGGCGATAACTCGATCGTCCGGACTATTTTAGGCTGGCCAAAAATCATCCGTTTCAGTGTATACCAGAGAGACACAATAGCGTTGGGACGAACATGTTCTCGTCAGATCGACCCTGTCGGTCAACTACTCGCTCTCACCTTCGTCGTCGGGAGGTCGCGGTGGAGGTCCTGTTCGACCTCGGCCATCTCCGCCTCGTAGTGAGGCCGGCCGTGTTTCGTTCCGCACGGTTCGATGACGCCCGGACGAGGTACCCCGTCGACCCATCGGACGCTACTCGTCGGATCCGGGGTCGTACACGTCCGAGTTCGGCTCGCCCTCGACGTCGACGACCGCGAGCGCGCCGCGCCGTCCGGCCCGCGAGAGCGCGTGGTCGACGATCTTGATCGGTCCCGGAATCGGTAGCTCCATCTCGCCGACCGTCGCCGTGCCGGGTGCGACCGCCGTGGTCTCGACGTACCTGCCGGGCGGGGAGACGAGGTCGCCGTCGCGGTAGAGCCGCGACCAGACGTTCCCGATCGGGTGCCACGAACTGGACTGGTTCGGGCCGCCGTTCACGAAGAACACGCGGACGCTCTCGCCGACCGCGGCGCCGATTCCGCCGCGCCGGTCCTCCGTGAAGCCGTGGTGTTCGCCGTTGAACACGACGTACGTCGGGTCCTCGTCGAGCATCGCCCCGTGGTCGAAGGCGTGGTGGC
This sequence comes from Halorubrum lipolyticum DSM 21995, assembly GCF_000337375.1. GTDB lineage: Archaea > Halobacteriota > Halobacteria > Halobacteriales > Haloferacaceae > Halorubrum > Halorubrum lipolyticum. The sequence goes on from NZ_AOJG01000028.1 coordinate 77,087, forward strand.
CCTTCTCGCCGAGGTCGCCCTTGGTGTAGAGTTCGTGTTGTCCGAGGTAGAGTTCACGGTCCACCGCGGGCAGTCCCGCCTCGGGCTCGACGAGGATCGCGCCGAACATCCCGGAGCTGACGTGGTGGTCCATCGCCGGCACCGCGCAGTGGTAGGTGAACAGCCCGGGGAACTCGGCGCGGAAGCTCAGTTCCGCCGCCTCGTCGCCGGGCACGAGCGTCGTGTCGACGGCCCCGCCACCGGGCCCGTACACGGCGTGGAAGTCCACGTTGTGGATGTCGCTGTTGTCGTCGGCCGGCACCTCGAACCGGAGGTTCACGGTGTCGCCCCGCCGCACTCGGATCATCGGTCCGGGGACCTGCCCCTCGAAGGTCATGTATTTGAACGTCACGCCGGGCTCGATCTCCGCGACGAGCTCCTTCGTGCGAAGGGCGATGTCGTGATCGCGAGGCTCGTCCCAGTCCACCGGCGCCGGCACGTCGGTCGGATCGGCCGCAATCCGGTCAGCGTCGACCTCGCGTGCGGGGTCCAACTCAGGGGTTACGGCCGGAGTCGTTTCGGCGGCAGGCGTCGGCTCCGCGTTCACGGGCGCGCCGATACAACCGGCGACGGCACCGACCGCTCCGATCCCGAGTGCTGCAACCATCTTCCGCCTGCTGAGGTCTTGTGACATGATTCTTCCCTACTTCATCCGAGATGCCTTACTGATATATACAGTATATACTGTTCCCTAATAGCGAGACGAAAGCGCTGCTTCCCCCAGTATGGGGGATCTTAAATACCCTACAAAATATGATATGAACAGCGGCGCATCACGACTGCTCGCGGTCGCCGTCAGATCGACTCTCCGGAGAGAGGTCGAACGATCGGTCGAACGACGGTACGGACGGTCGATCCCCGCTCGGAGACCAACGATTTGCTAGAGCCACTGCCATCCGAGACCGTGTATCACGATAACCGCCAGTACTCCGAAAACCCCCAGAGCCCCCATATAGAGAACCATGATAAGTCCCATCTGTTTTGTTGTCATCTCACCTTCAAGGATACTTGCGATTCTCATGACATTATATAACATCCGACGCGCATAAATCCTTACAATCGTGTGTCACTCTATCGACTGATTAGAAAATTGAAACGAATTGTCCGGTGACGGACGCGGCTCCCACGAGACGGGCCGAGAGTATATCCGGTCGGTCGTCCGTCATTTCGTAGTCCCCGCTGATCGGCTCTTTCAGACCGGAATCTATGTAGATGATAGGAGTTCAGCAGAGCCGTTCGTGTCGAATCTCGATATACCACACGTCGGACCCGTCAGACGTCGTTTCGTACTGGAATCCGCGCTCTTCGAGGACCTGATACAACGGCTCCGGCTCGAAGCTGTTGATCAACAGTAGCGTCTCGTCGTCGGGGAGCGCCTCGAGCTCGGCCATGATGTCTCCGAACGGTTCGCCGTCGATCTCTCGGACGTCCAGGCGTCGATCGGTCTCGTTTCGCTCAGTGGCCATATCTGTTCAAGCGTCGACGAGGAGGTGCGTGTTCCCCCGAACGTATTCGGGAACGGTCCGGCCGGTGGTTTTCAACACTCCGTCCCCGCGAACGGACACCGCTCGACTCCGGTTGGTGCAGTCGCCGCACACGCGTTCGACGCTCCGTCGACGAGCGCTCGCAGGCGTTCGATCGCTTCGTCCGGGAGGACGTATCCGATTCGGTACCCCGCTTCGAGGGGCATGTCGAACCCCGTTCGACGGCGGAAGAACGTTCGGACGGCACACTGGCGCGCTTCGAGTTCCAGCGCGACTTCTCGCCCCCGATCGGTGAGCGCGACCCCGGCTCGCTTCTCGTATCGGAGAAGCCCAGTGTCGGCGAGCCGATCAAACAGCTCCGTCACGCTCGACGGCGTGACGTCGAGGCGATCGCTCACCTCGCCGGTCCGAACCCGACCGTCGCGGTCGGTGCCGATCCGTCTGATCGCGATCAGGTACAGCCCGCCGTTCCGATCGACGCAGGCGGTGGGCCGCGCGCAGCCGCAGACGTCCGTCTGTGAGTGGTCGGTAGCCATTATCGTACGGTCGACAGGCTCTGGATATGAGGGTACCTCCGAACATGTTCCCGTCTATCGTCGATTGCAAGATGGCCCTCTCTGACCGCAGTCAGCGGAGACCGACGCGGTCGTGCAACCGGCTCGAGAGCCGCTATCCGTGACGGGTTCGCTGAGGGGTCGGGTCCCGTCAGAAGCGACCCACGCTCGTCGACGTATTGCTCCGCTCCGTCCCGGCAGGAAGGTCCGCGACCGACGGAAGGGGAACATCTTCGGTGGTACCGTCAGGTGTACGGAGACCGTACCCGACCTCATGGGCGCGATTCCGGGAAACATCGAGACGGACCAACAGCCCCCGATGACGGTCCCGTTACGACACTTCGTCGTCGGGCTCGTCTTTCTCGTCGCGGGAGTCGGAGTCGGGGTCGGCTTACATCTGAACGTCGTTCCGGGACTGGGGCGGCTCGCTCACGTCCATCTCCTGTTAGCCGGGTGGATCTGTATCACGATCATGGGTGCGATGACGCAGTTCGTCCCCGTCTGGTCGGGGGCGACCCTCCACTCGAGGCGTCTCGCGAACGTGCAGTTGGGGCTGGTCGTCGCCGGTCTCTCCGGGTTCGTCGCCGCGTTTCTCCTGGTCGAGACGGCGTGGCTCATCCCGTTCGCGACGCTCATGCTCGTCGGCTTCTGGGTCTTCGCGTACAACATCGTCCGAACGCTCGGCACGGTCGAGGAGTACGACGTCACCGAACGCCACTTCCTCGGTGCGCTCGGCTTCGTACTCCTGTTGACCGCTCTCGGCGTCCTCCTCGCGGTCGATTTCACGGTTCCGACGTTCTCGCGGGTCGGCCTCAGCCGGTCCGGGGTGGTGGGAGCCCACGCGACCCTCGCGGTGTTCGGTGCCGTGCTCACGACGGTGTACGGCGCGCTGTACCAGCTCGGGACGATGTTCACACAGACGGAACTACACGGGATCGACCACCGGCTCCGATCCGTCGAGGAGATCGCGCATCCCACCGGCGTGGTCGTGCTCGCGGTCGGTCGGCTCGCGGCTCACGCTCCCGTCGCGCGGGTCGGCGGTCTGTTGATCCTGTTCGCCGCGTCGGCGTTCTGTCTCGTTCTGGCACGCAAACTGTACGAGATGCGGGTCGAACGGACCCCGATGCACACGCGGTACATCGTGGCGGTCGGCGCACTCGCACTGTGGATCGCCGTCTCAGTACCGGCTTGGATATCCGACCCGTTGACGCGTGAGCATCTGCTCGGCGCGGCGAACGCCGGCCACCTGCTGTTGTTGGGAGCGATCGGGTTCGTCGTCGTTGGGACGCTGTATCACATCGTTCCCTTCGTCATCTGGGTCAACCGGTACAGCGACCTGCTGGGGTTAGCGGACGTGCCGATGATCGACGACCTCTACGACGACCGAATTGCCGCGCTCGACGGGGCACTCCTCGGGGGCGGAAGCGCGCTGATCGTGGGCGCGAACCAACTGGGAGTCGCCGGAACGCCGGCGCTCCTCGGCGGGCTGCTGGCGGGCGCCGGCGTCGCGGCGTTCGTGTCCAACATGGTGCTCGTGTTGGTCCGTCACAGCCCTCACTCGATCGATCGCATCGTCTTGGGCTCGTTCTCGCCGCGTCCCGCCCGCGCTCCCGGCGAGGCGAACGAGGAGTGACGACTGGCCCGAACGCACGAGGTCGACGGCTCTGCCGTCCGAGAGGGCGGTCAGTTCCCGCGCGACGAGCCACCAAACACGAACATGTACGGGACTAGGGGTACCCCTCTCGATCTCGAACGAACGCGTATGCCCAGCTTTCCGTCGCCGTTCGGGTCCGATGAGAGCGATTTGTTCGACGGGTACGACGAGTTCGTTTCGGACCACGTCCCGAGACCGGGCGAGTTCCTCGAGCCGCACGACCTGCTCACCGGTGGCGACCACGTCGCGTTTCACCGCCTCACTCGCGACTGTTTCGAGGAGCGAAAGGTGTACGATATGACGTTCAACTACAACCTCGCCCGGCTGAACCTCGACACGCGTCACACGGGTGCCGGCTACCGCTACGCCGTCGAACGCGGCGACGTCGACGACGCCGTCGACTCGGAAGACGTCGACCGCGTGCTCCGCGCGGAGTTCACGCCGACGACGCCGTTCTGTCCACAGACGCACACGCTGACGATCGGGTCGTTCCGCGCGTGGAACGGGCTCGCGGATCGGCACGAGTACGATCTCGTCCGCGTCCGTGCGGCGCCAATGCATCACCAGAGCGAGACGATTAACGAGCGGCTCGCCGACCTCGAGGAGACGTACCTCGAGACGGGAGACGTGACCGCCGACCCCGAGAGCGGTACCGAGATCGGGTCGACACGAGGTCTAGGTCTGTGACCGGGGTGGCCGTCTCTCGTGCGCTGTCTAGCTTTCTGGCCGCGAGCTCTACTCGTGTCTCGGCGGTTGTCACCACCATCGAGGCGTTCGCGACTGCGTCGTCAACGGCCGCCCGGCGGATTGTTCTGTCCTGCGCAACGATCGCGAGCGTTTCGCACACCTCGTCGGAATCTCTCTCCGTATCGACGACGATATCCGCCGCTTTTTCGACGGACAGTCCGTCGAAATCCGGCGAGTCGCCGTCGGACTCCGGTTCAATCGGCCGATCGTCGGCTGATTCCTTGGACATCCGTGTCACTCCGTGGATCCCGTTTCCGACAGTAACTCGTCGAACAGCGCGACGACACGACGCTCGATTTCGTCGCGAATCTCGCGAACCTCCTTGAGCGGACGTTCGTGTGGATCGTCAAGCCCCCAATCCCGGTTCTCACCGTTCCACGTTGCCGGGCACACGTCTGCTGCCGAACAGCCCATTGTCACGACCAGATCTACCGCCTGTAACTCCTCGGGTGTCACCTCTCGCGGCGTTCGGTCGCTGAGATCGATGTCTCGTTCACGCATTGCCTCAACGACGACATCGTGAACGTGGTCTGCGGGTCGTGTCCCGCCGGTAATTATCTCGATCTGATCACTCGCTTCACGACGGTCGCGCTCGCGCTGGGCGAACGCCGTCGCCATCTGGCTCCGCCCTGCGTTTTGGACACAGACGAACGCGATTCGGTGGTCCGGTTGACCGCTGTGGTGGCTCACGACTCGGTATGTGGGAGGAATCACTAAAATCGTTACTTGGGACTAATAGTGAGTGCTATAGAGGGGTACGTTGAAGTAGTGACTGAATTGGGGATGTATTCGTCTGACTGAGCTTCGGAGGGTAACACCTGCCGAGACGTAGGCGCCGCCGCTTCTCGACGAACTCAGTCGGTCGTCGTCGAATCCGGGAGCTGCTTCGGCGGCAACAGTAAGCAGACGGCGTTTCCTCCGGAATCCCGCGATTCGAACAACACCTCTCCACCGAGTGATTCAACGCACCACTTCATCACAAAAAGGCCGATCCCGGAGCCGTGGGACGTGCTCGTGGTGACGGTCGGCGAAGACAGCGCGGCGATCTCCTCGGGCGGGATCGGCGAATTCGCGTCTTCGATGCGGATCTCCGCGCGACCGGTGTTGGGCGATGGACCGACCGTTATCTCGACGACCGGCGCCTCGTCGTCGCTGTGGACGATCGCGTTCTCGACGGCGTGTGCGAGCGCGTACTCGAACGCGTCGTTGACGTCGATCCACATCGGTTTCCGTTCGCTGACCCGGATGTCCGCGTCGGGGTGTTCGGCACCCATTCGATTTGCGACGTCCCGCACGGCGCTCGCGGTGGAAACCCGGACAACGTTCGTCTGTGAGTCGGTCACCGCGTGTTCGATCTGCTTCACAGACGTCGCGATGTTACCGAGCTTCTCGCCTCTGGACCGAATGGTCGAGATGATCTCCTCGGATGGTTCGCTCTCGGTCCCTTCCATTGCCTGCTCCGCGCATCCGATGATGATCGCGGCCTCGTTCCGGAGGTTGTGCCGGAGGACGCGCCAGAACAGCTCCGCCCGATGATGGGCGTCGTAGTGACGCGTGATGTCTCGTACCTCGACGTGGACACAGCGGTCCGCCGTCGGGCGCTGTCGCGAAATGAACATCTGGATCCAGATGAGTTCGCCGTCCGCTCGCTTGGCCCGCCACATGAACTGTTGCGGGCTTCCGTTTGCGGCCGTGGAAAGTCGATCGTGGAACTCGGACTCGGTGTGTGGGTACGTGTTCGCCGTGTATTCGGCCACGGAGAGCTCACGCAGTTGGTCCGAAGTGTAACCGAGGATTTCCTCCAGTCGCGTGTTCGCGTCGAGAACGGCCCCTGAGACTGCGTCGTAGATCGCCACACCGGTGTGGAGCGTATCGAGTATCGGTGACAGCGTCCCGCATTCCGGCGAGGACATACGGCCGGGGATTTCACCGAGACACGGTCTTCGTTGCTATGAGTGATATATATCGCTCCGTACGAGATCAGCGGCCGAACGGGCGTTCTCTAATCAGGAGAGAATGGAATTTGTGCCAAACAGATTATGTCACGCTCGCCCACTTCCGAAGTCTCGTCCGGGGCCGCGCCATAGCCAGATTATGTTAATCTAAAATCTGCGATTTAAATGTCGGAGAGGACTCGTCTTCGCCGGGCGAGAACGGGTACAACGGACCGGTCACGACGAGTATATATCCCATCGGTCGACTTCTGACGCGTCCGTTCACCTATTATAAGCGTTCAAGCGCAGGCCGCCGAATGGCCCGATCGAGTAACAGATGACAACGGACACCAACCGGAGGCCGAGGAGCGACGAGGCGACCGGACGGAAATCGACGACTCCCGCGTGCACCGGTCTGGTACATCAGGTCGACAGGCGGTCGTCGGGTCCCGACCGGGTCACGGTGTTCCCGGGCGACGCGACCGACGACGAGCGGCTGTCGGCGTGGGTAACGGTGGACGTCGACTCCGTCGTCAAGCCCGAATGCTTCCGATAACCGCCCGAATGCACCGCGATCGCGGCGGGCGAGACGGCCGAGGAGACGGGCGCTGCCGGCCCGGGTCGAATCCGATTCCCCGGCCGACCCCGACCCGGACGCTCCGGCCGACCCCGACCCGGACGCTCCGGCCGACCCCGACTCGGACGCTCCGGCCGACCCCGACTCGGGCGGCTCCGCCGGTAACTGACGAATCCGAGGTGGTCCGTCGGTGGGTATGAAACGACGGGAGCTCCTCGACACCGCGCTGGACCGAGTCGCGCTTGGGGCCGTCGTTTCCTCGGTCGTCGAACTGTCCGATCTGCGGTCTGCGGCGCTGTCTCTTTCTGCGGGCGAGCCGGCCCGGCCGACACCAATCGACGCCGAAAGTGCGGTCTCTCGCGAACGGACCGCGGGCGGCTACGCGATGACGTACGAGTGGACGGACCGGTCCGGGAGGGAGTGGCGTCTGGAGTTCCCGCTCGAGCGGTCCGCGTACAGAGAGGCGGCCGACGAGCCGCACGGATACCTGAGCGGCTTCGAAGCGGCGAAGGCGAGCGCTCACGTCGAGCGGCTCACGGAGGCGCTCGCCGACGCGAGCACGACGGGCGAGCGTGCCCGGCGATCGCTTCCCGAGTCGGTCCGTCTCGAAGGGGCGATCGGACTCGTCCACTCGCTCGAATACACGACGGACGTGGAATCGACGGGAGCGCCGGACTACATTCGAACCGTCGAGGAGACGCTCGTCGACGGCTGCGGTGACTGCGAGGACCTCACGTATCTGCTGGTCGGGATGCTTTCGCAGTCGACGTTCGGCTACCGGACCGCGATGGTGATTCTCCCCGGTCACATGCTCGCCGGCATTCACAGGGACGACCTCCCGGCGGCGTACGCCGACGCGCCGACGCTCCCGGGGGGGACGTACGTCGGGATCGAGTGCACCACGCCCCGGCCAGTCGGCGACTTCAAAGACGAGCCCGTGTTAGCAGTGTACGGGGACGGTCTCGAGTACATCGACCAGTCGGCGATCGCCGACACGGGCGAGGATCTCCTCCGAGACCCGGCGCAGTTTCAGACGATCGCCGCCGCGTCGGCGAGCCACCCGCACTGACCGGGGTAACTACGTTGAGCATGGCTAATTTGTGCTGTTCAGGGACCAGCTATTTCTGATGATGATACGTTTAAAGAACCGAATTTCGACAAAACCGGCTCTGTTGAAGTCCTTAGAACCTGATACAAATTTCGTGCGAGATACAGAGAGTATAGCGGTCATTAATCGGTAGTACTCAGTTATGTTCTCACGCACCTTCTGATGTAGTATGGTAGCGTGGCATCAGAACACGCTGAAGGGTTGGTGGCGAGATATGAGCGCAGGGTTCGTCCTAGCGGCTGCGGCACTCGCTGTCTCCCTCCTCTACCTGCTTGTGTTGCCGAACGTCCCGTTACCGCTTTCACCAGATGCGAAGTACTGGGCCGGGTACGCGCCGCAATTCGCATTTGTCGCCGGGCTCATAATTGGTACTCTCGTGTGGCGACCGGTGTTGTCTCGGGCGTCTACCCCAAAACAGGGGGCGGTCACGGGCAGCGCGATGGCGCTCGGGGTCGTGGTACTTGTACCGATACTGGCAGCAGCGTACGTGTTACTGTTTCCACTCTTCCTGAGCGTCGTTACTGGGCAGGGGTTGGATTACGCACTTCAACTCTACCCGGCACCGCTATGGGCTGCCGTCGGTGTCTTTCAAACAGTCGCTACAGTGTGGAGCCCGATCGTCGGTGTTCTGCTCATCCCTATTGGAGCGGTAGCGGGGTGGGCGCACCAGCGTCACCGTCGCCTCAGTAGCCAGTGAGCCGTCTTGACCACTCGTAAGCGGGCAAGTACCGGTAGTCACGTCTCCTCACCTGTCTCACGATACGCGGAATGTATTCCACACGGCGATCATATCGGGACGTTGAGCCTGAGATGCGACAGCTATATTGCCGTTCTAACATCTATATATTGAAATATATCACTAATAATTGGTCTTCTTGTAGTTAGCGTATCACCGGTTACTCATGGAATCGGCTGTGCTCCTCAGGTGCCCGATCTGTAACGCCGTTCACACGCTCGAAGGCGGACGGAACGAGTACTCGAAACGGGACCTGTACTCCAGTGCGAAGACCCATCTGCGTGGTCACGACCTCAACGAACCCAAAATGGCGATTCGGAAGTACGGGATCGTTTCCGACGCCACAGAGATCGTGGTTCCCTCGGGAAAGTATCGGCAACTCCCGATCGAAGAGTGGAGGGAACGCGACGACACGTGGCTCCCGGGCGGTTCCCTGTTCGGTGGCGAGGGCTCTCTGTCAGCACCCGAATCGTCAGTTGAACTCTCGTCTCTGTAACTCGATGTCGAGGAGTAACCGACCACCATCAGGAGAATCCGAAACATGAGTGATGCTCTCTCATCTGCAGGGAGTCTTTTCCACTGACCCAGAGATGATCGGACGCTTCCAATTTCGCGGATTCAGGGGTCGACCCACGAGACCGATTCGCTCCATGCGGGTGATTCCGTGACCGAGAGAGACCTCACCGACCCGGAGTACTACCTCAACAGGGAACTCTCCGAGTTGGCGTTTCAGGAGCGAGTTCTCCGAGAGGGAATGGACGACCGGAATCCGCCGCTCGAACGGCTTCGATTTCTCGCGTTCTTTACGAAGAACACCGACGAGTTCTTCATGAAGCGCGTCGGCGGGCTCAAACAGCAGATCGACGCCGGCGTGACGAATACGACGCCGGACGGGCGGACACCGAAGGAGCAGTGGGTCGAGGTACTCGACGCTGCACGCCCGCTCTTCGGGCAGCAGTCGGCGTACTGGCAGTCCGTTCTCAAGCCGACGCTTGCCGACGAAGGGATCGAGATACGTACTCCCGACGAGCTGTCCGAAGAGAACCAAGAACAGCTGCGGACGCACTTCGAGGAGTCGATACTGCCGACACTGACGCCGCTCGCCTTTGATCCCGCTCACCCGTTCCCGTTCATCTCCAACCTCTCGCTTTCGCTCGCCGTTCTCTCATCGAACGAGGGTGACGAGCCGACGTTCACCCGGATCAAGATTCCTCCGAACCAACCCCGCTTCATCAGCGTTTCCGGAGAGACAGACAGGTACGTTCTCATCGAAGACCTCATCGAACGTAATCTCGACCTGTTGCTCCCCGATCTCGACATCCGGGACGTATCGAAATTCAAGGTGACTCGGAACGCCGAGGTACGGCGCAACGAGGAAGTCGCCGAAGACCTCGTCGATATGGTTGAGGAGGTTATCGAACAGCGACGCTTCGCGACGGTGGTTCGGCTGGAGGTCGACGCCGATATGCCCGACGGGTCGCTGGCGATTCTCAAAGATCAACTCGGGGTAGACGACCGAGAGGTGTTCCACCGCGAGGGACCGATCGACTTCGAGGACTTCTTCGAACTTATCGATCTCGATCGGCCCGACCTCAAGCCTCCGGCGTGGTCACCCAAGCCCCATCCGCGACTGGGCCCACTGACGAGCGATACCAGGGACGAGACGAGGGGTATCTTCGACGAGATCAAAAACGGAGACATCCTCGCGCATCATCCGTATCACTCGTTCGAGGGGACGGTTCAGCGGTTCCTCAACGCGGCGGCAACCGATCCCGACGTACTCGCTGTGAAAGCGGCCATCTACCGAACGGCGAGCGACTCGAAGGTCATTCAGAGCCTCATCAACGCCGCCGACAACGGTAAGCAGGTCGCGGTGATGGTCGAACTCAAGGCTCGGTTCGACGAGAAGAACAACCTCGAATGGGTCCGACAGCTCGAAGAAGAGGGAATTCACGTCGCATACGGGACTGTGGGGCTGAAGACTCACACGAAGACGGCGCTCGTCGTGCGCCAAGAGGACGACGGCGTTCAGCTCTACTCGCACGTCGGCACCGGAAACTACCACTCCGGGACCGCGAAAGGGTATTCCGACTTAGGGTTGTTGACGGCCGATCGAGACATCGGGTTCGATCTCACGAAAGTATTCAACTTCTTTACCGGACCGACGCTCGACGATCGCTTTCGAAAGCTCTTGATCGCGCCCGTAACGATGCGTGAGCGGTTCACGGAGATGGTCAGACGAGAGGCCGATCACGCTCGCGCCGGTCGACGGGCACGGATCGTGGTCAAGATAAACGGGCTCGAAGACCCGTCGATGGTCGAGGAACTCTATCGCGCTTCGACGGCCGGCGTCGAAATCGATCTGATCGTTCGGGATATCTGCCGACTCCGTCCCGGTATCGAAGGACTGAGCGAGAATATCACCGTCAACTCGATCGTCGGACGATTCCTCGAACACGCTCGGATATTCTATTTCGAGAACGGAGGCAGTCCCGAGTGGTACATCGGGTCCGCCGATTGGATGACCCGGAATCTCGACTATCGAGTAGAAGCGGTCACGCCGGTCGAAAACACGCAACTGCGCGAACAGCTCCGGTTCATTTTGGAAGCGTCGCTCACGGATAACCGCCGTCGATGGGTGATGCAGAGCGACGGAACCTACGAGCCGGTCTCCTCCGGCGACGACCCGGTTCGAGACATCCAAGAGATACTGATGACGGCTACGGAAACAGCACTCGACCGCGGCTACGGCCCGGGAATGGTCATCGATACGGATCTGATCGAGGAAACGCTTCTCGTTGAGGATGCCCCGGGGACCGAGACGGGTGCTATATCCGAGTCGTCAGACGGAGCCGCTCCCGAAACCGACGATAAACGGCCCCACTCGGACGGTGGAGACGCGTCTGTGTTCGACGTGCACTCCGATCGTTGGTACCGTCCCGATAGCGAGACGTACGACTGGGCTGTCCGAACGACGGCGGGCGAACGACGATACTTCAAAACGCGTGACGGAGCACGGAATCGTCTTCAGACCGAGTACGAGTGATCCCGGCCAGAATACCGTGTTAGCACCCCATTGATTATTCACCGCTAACAGGCCGCCGAATATCGCGAAGAAATGATAAAGTGAGTCACTCAGGCCGGATCGACGATTTTCGAGTTGGCGCGTTCTTGGTGAGTCTTCGCTTCCACGGTGAGGAATTCGTCGTTCCGGTAGTCGTACGCGGTGAGCGTTCCGCCGTAGACGCAGCCGGTATCGAGACCGACGGCGTGTTCCCGCTCTACCGGATGTTCATGAACGGTGTGGCCGAAGAAGACGCGGTACGGCCCGTCGTAGTCGTCGTACCAAAACGGTCCGTCGTACCCGTCACCGTGCGGGGAGCGCATCGTCAACAGCTCTTCGACGGTGTGGTCTGTCAGCGCCCGTCGCGGATCGACACCGCCGTGGACGACGAGCACGTCGTCGAACGAAATCGCGACCGGAAGCGATTCGAAGTACTCGCGGTCGCCGTCGCGGAGCCAGCCGGGATCCTTATCCCCGCGCACGATCTTCTGCTCGTTGTTTCCGCGGACGCTGACGAGGCGTGAGTCCTCGCGGACAATATCGATAACGCCGGGACTGTCCGGTCCTTTTCGCACGAGGTCACCGACGAAAACGACAAGATCGTCGTCCGCTAATTCGAGCTCCGTAAGGAGCCGTTCGAGAATGTTTCGGCTTCCGTGGACGTCTCCGACAATATATACCTCCCCGTAGCTGTCGGTTTCGAACCGTTCGTGTCGCGTCTCGACGTCGTTACCGAACTGAGGTTTCGTGTTCATGTGGATAGGTCCAGAGCCGAAGCAGTTTGTCCGAGAGTCGGGTTCGAACGGAGGTAGTATGCTCCCGAATTAATCAGTTTGTAATAGTGGACTATACTGCTATGTAGTTCTCGGTGGCTGAGTGTGCCCCCCGTGCTGTTTAGTATCGATTTAGGGCCGGTATGCCTTGTGAAGCGATACGAGTTCACGATATTGATGAGTGGACGAACACCGTATTGACGCTCGAGGGACAGTCGAACGCGACTGTATATTCCATCGCGTCACAATCGTCTGGATCACGATCGTGTGGACACTCCCTAGTGGAAACGCAGGGCCTTGTGTATCCGTAACAGTCCCCCGAAGCGTCGATCGATGCGCGCGTCCGTTCGATGTCGACACAAGTGGTCGCCTGCCGAACTCGTCGTCACCATCGTGCCGCCGATTTGCTATCCAGTCGTCGATAAGCCAGCATACCTCGTTCGATAACGCGATCAGTCGCTCTCCATGGGTTCCGTTCTTGATCGTCGTGCCGGTCTCAGGCCGATGGACGACAGCGATGTACTGCCCGTCTGAATCGTAGCCGTCGACGTCGAGCGAGTGGACCACATCAGTCCCGTATCATCGTGTGCCACATCAGCGTGAGCACAACGTGGGGACGTAACGCGTATTCGTACTTTGAGAGATAGCCGAGAACCTCTTCAGCACGATTGGACTCAAGCATCACGTCGCGGACGTTCTGCCCGTCTCGTAACACGGGCGACCGCATCTTCGTGTGGAGGTCGTCGACGACGGCATCGATACTTTCGAGCCACTTGATGAAGACCCGAATCCTGTCCATCTGGGTCTACTCCGTGGCGGGTGCGAGCTCTCCCTCGCGACGCCGCCACAGACGGTACTCGTGTAGCGTCCGTCCGCACAGCTCGTTCAGATTCTCCAGTTTTTCCTCGTCACACCAGCGAACGAAGTGACCGAGACAGGAGCTGTGCGAGTACAGCGTTACCTTGGCCACCTCAGCTTCGCGGTCGGCGAGGTACAGTTCTACGGCTGTTTCCGGGTTGATTGGTTCGAGGTTCACCGCGTTTACTAGCGCGAATCACGATTTGACCCCGATCTGAGTGGCCCGAAATCAGGTCATTCAGGCCTGAAAGTTCGATTCGTTACGAGCGGGAGCGCGCACCCGTCGAGTTCGTTCTGGACAAATAACGACCGTCTCGGTACCAGTCTATAGCGCTCTATCGCCGTATACCGGGCTCATAGTTCGTTTTATGCTCGTACCGTGTGTGTCCTGAGCCGATGGGAGCGACTGACAGCGTTCGGCAGCGATGTAGAGTCGCGGCGGAACCGAACCGCGATAGGGCCGTGACGCTGTGCGGTTCCGACGGACGGACGTATCAAGTTATCGACGCGAGCGAAGCGGTCCGCGAGCGGTTAACACAACTGGGTCCTGGCGACACCGTCAGGGTCGTCCTCGAACCGGTCCGGTGTCGAGGCGAGGGCTGGCGGATCACCCGACTAGACGAAATGACTCCACGCGGGTCCCTACTTAATCGACCGGTCTCCGACTCGGAAGGCCAATTCGCCACGGAACCGACCCCTCGGTAGACGCTTCGATTCCCGCGGTGCACCGAAATTCGTGAATAACGTGGTCTTCTACAACTCCTCTGTTCAGCACGGAGTTGCTATCGGCCACGAAGGAGTCAACGGCGCGTCCGTCTTCGAAACCGGCTCGTCAGAAGGGTGCGTTCGGATCCTCCGACACAGTCGGGTCATCGTCGTCCGTTTCGGCCTTCCCGATCAGCACCCTGAACTCGCCGGGGTCACGCTTGCGGTACTCCCAGCGGAACTCGGGCCCGCCCTCGGCGTCGAACTGATGGTACAGCGGCTTCGGGTCGTGGTCGTTCACGAGGGTGAATCCCTCTCCGTCGTCGAGGTCCGCGTACGCCTCGAAGATCTTCTCGTGACGCTGCGCGGGCAGAAGGTCGCGGACGGCGACGTCGACAGCGAGAGCAGACTCGTCGTCACGACGAAATTCTGGCCGCCGAGATACGCTCTCGGTCGCGACGACGTCCGGATGTCGTTCATATCGTGCGCGAAGTGGTGTGAGATCGATGTCGGTGTCAGGGTCACGTGCTGTGAGATAAAACCGGGGCGTGCAGTCGTCGCGTTCGGTCGCGGTCGCGCCGTCGTTGGTCGCCTCCCATTCGAGGACGCGACCATCGTCAAGGAAGTCGATTGTGAACGGCATTTTTGTAAGTCATCCACTTACGTGTCTCTACACCGGGGTCTCGCATAATCGCCGGCGTGCCTGTTCCGGATTTCAGGCAATGGAGATCGTCTTGACAGAAACAGCGTACTCTCGCGAATTGTCTCTGTGAACCCAGCTTCCGGAATTGTTTCGGAGTTTGAGATCCGAACCCTCGAAAACGCGTTAACCAACAGAACGACCGTCTCACAGAGATCTGTTGGTTAAGACTGCTGTGGACAGTCCTCCATCTCTTGGATTTAGCGAACAATATACTACCCCACACATTATTATACTGTTCTCTCGTTGGTTGGCACATAATGTCCGAAGAGCCGTCCCCGCCCCACCGAATGAGCCAGGATGGCGGCACCGAACACCGTGACGTGAACGACGTCGTCGAAGAGGAATGGATCGAGGAGACGACGCCCTTTGAACGAGTGTACGAAGTCATCTCTCGTGTGTACGATCCGCTGTCTGCAGCACAGATCGCCGAGCGTGCCCGCGTCTCATCGACCACGGCGCGAAAGCACCTGCGAACGCTCGAGAGCGCCGGTGAGGTAACGACGTCACAGGACGGTCAGACGACGCACTACCGACGGTCGGAAACGGCGATCGTCACCGAACACGCCGAGTCGCTCCTCGCGGAACGGACGCCCGAAGAAATTGCGTCTGGCATCGCTGATATGAAGGCACAGATACAGGCGTGGCGCGAGGAATACGGGGTTGATTCACCCGAGGAATTCGCCCGGGAACTGGATATCGACGACGCCGACAGCGACCACGGCGCGCTCCTCACAGAGTGGCAAACGACGCGACGCAACCTCGCGCTCGCACAGGCAACACTCGCGATCGGTGAAGTAAGTCAGACCGGTCACCTTACTGGCACGGACACAGACGACGATGGTAACGGCGATACATCCATCGTCGTATGACCGACGACGGAGACCCCGCTCACCAGATCCAGCCGGACGAGCAGTCTGAGGTGTTTGGTCCTATCGACGCCGGGGCACTACGGGAAATTCGAGACCTGTTCATAGACCTCGAACCGCTGGTCCAGACCGCGTCATTAGACGTCCCGCTGAATCCACAGACACTTTCGGTTGAACTATCCGACGGCGTCGGAGCGGCGTCAACCGCCCGGATAGACGTCCGGTGGAGTCTCACCGGGAACTACGCCGCACACTACACAGATGCCCGAGACCGAAACTTTCGGTTCGACTGTCATCCGAAACCCGACGCGCCGCGACGACACTTCCATTCACCTCCCGATGCTCCGAGCCGTCCCGTCGACCCATCCTGTATTGCTGTGTCTGAGACGAGCCTTGTGACGCGAGCGATTCTCCAACGGTGGCGATACGCCTACACGAATGGAACATTTGAGGGAGTCAACGACGCAGAAAATCCGCCGTAACATCCTCCTCACTGTTTAGAGGAGGGGGCTCTGTTGAAATCCTCAGCCGCTGAAAGTTTGGAGAGGCTATGCTGACTACAGGCGTGAATGTTGTACGAACCGAGGCCAATCTTCGGGGGAAGCCGATCGCTCAGTACAAGTTATAAGAATATATTCGACTGGACAGTTGACCGGAAAATCATTTCTTGGAACGTACCCAGTTCTTGGAACGTACATAGGTGGATAATGATAGATTGGCTCGGGAGAGAACAGAACATCCCGCATTTTTATTCCACTGGTTGGTATTTGTATTCTTTTGATTGCTCCAAAAATAACCGATACTAACAGTGGTCGGAGGGTACAATTCGACGATAACGTGGCTGAGGCGACGAGAACCGTTCCGGGTATCGAGCGCATCCACTGACCGGTACTTGTTCCTGCGAAGAAGTAGTACCGAGTTACGACACTCCCCTACTCGTCCTGACCAAGCGGTTCGCGGTGGAGTACCTCACCCTCGTTGAAGACGACGGCGGCCATCCTCGGTTCCGTGTCGACCGTGACGCTCGTCTCGTCGCCGGCGGTCACCTCGTCGGCGTCGGAATCCCAGGGGAGCAACCCGTCGGTCGCGGGTTCCACGACCACGTCAACGCGGTCAGCGTCAAGTGCGTCACCGGCGGTGTGTGAGAACGTCACGACGCCGCCCTCGCCGTCGTCGGCTGGTTCGTATTCGACCTCGAACCTCGCCTGCGGGGGGATAACGTGCTCCGTTACGGTTCGGGTCTCATCGCCGGCGGTCCACTCGACGGCGACCGTGGTACCGGCGGACAGATCACCGAGCGACAGCGTTTCCCCACCGGTCAGTCGGTCCGTCTCATCGGCGGGTTGGTCTGGCGCGGGCTCGCCGTCGATCAGCACCAGGAAGGCGTCGGCGTTTCGGCGCACCTCGCCGACGTAGCGGAGCGTCGTCCCCGCCCCTTCGTTGTCGCCCCCGTTACCGTCATCAACGACGAATCCACGGCGGGGTGCCGCCGAGAAGTGGGCGACGGAGCTGGTCGCCGACCCGTTCTCGAACTCGGTGTGGACGCTGACGACCACGGTGCCGTCGAGCCCGACGTCGTCGACCGTGATCGTGTCCCCTTGCGTTAGTTCGTCATGCTCGGCCGCGAAGGCCGGCTCCTGGTCGCGTTCTCGTCCCCGCGATCTGTCAGCACTGTTCACCGACACGCGCAGCCGCTCGGGATCGGCGGGCTGTTCGCCGACGTACTCGATCGTCATGGCCTCGGCGTCGACATCGTAGGTCGCCGCGACTGCGTCGCGTGCCGTGGTCGTTCCGCCGAGATGGTGTTCGCGGTCGCCGCCGGTCCACACGAGTCGGACCCGCGAGAGCGGCGGAACTGGCGCTGTGAACGAGTCGTCGGGACCGAACTCGTCGAGTTCGTCCGCGGGCTGGACATCGGTCGGGGTTCGACCGGCCTGTAGCTCCAACTCGGAAGCGGGAAGCGCCCGACCGCCTCGGTGCTGGACCGTGATCTCGCCGGCGTCCGGATCGTACTCGATCGACGCGCGCGTGTTTGGCACGACCTCTTCTTCGGCGATGACGATCGGCTCGTCCGGCTCGCGCCACTCGACTGCGACCGTACTCCCCAGTGGAAGCTCACCAAGAACCAGCTCTTCGCCGTCCGAGAGAGTGTCGTGCTCGTCGGCGAACTGCACGTCGGTGGGCTCTCCGTCGACCAGCGTCACGAACGCGTCGGCTGGACGGGACTCCTCTCCACCGTACCTGACCGTGGTCCCTTCCTCGGCTCGCGAGCGGATCCAAACGCGCGGGGGGCGGGCGCGGTAATGCATGAGGGAGCCGCCGCCCATCGGTTGCTCAACGTCGAACTCCAGTCGCACGCTGTCGCCGATCGACACGTCCTCGACGGTGACCGCGTCGTCGGGTTCGAGCGTTCCGTCGGTGAATTCCTCGCCGACCGTTTGGACGCCCCCCTCACCGCGGTGGACCAGCCGAAGGTTACTCGCGTCGGCGGAGCGCTCGGCCTCGTAGGCGAGCTCCAACGTCTCGGCCGTCATGTCGTAGTCGAAGGCGAACGCCTCGCGGTCGACCCGTTCGCGGCCGTACGTGTCGTAGGCGTTCGCGTCCGAGTCGAACCACCGCAGCGTGACGGTCGCGATCAGTCCGGTCTCGACAGTGACCTCATCGCCCGCCGCGAACTCCTCGCCGTCAAGGACCGCGTCGCTCACCTCCTCGCCGTCGTGCCACACCTCCAGCTCGTCGGCCGGCACCGCCTCGCCTTCGACGTGCTCGAACGTCACCGTTCCGGCGGCGCGGTCGAACCGCGACCGGACCTGGGCGTCCGGCGACGCCTCGCGGTCGAGTTCCGGTGGGGCCTCGACGACGGCGTCGACGAGCACGAGTCCGTCGGTTCGGGTGGTTTCCATCTCGACCGGGACGGCGGGATCGACGGTACGCACGAGTCGCTCGACGGTCTCGTCGTCGAGTTCGTCGGCGTCAGCGGCCGGGCGGATCACGTATGCATTCTCCGCGGTTCCGTCGAGGTCTCTGAGGTCTTCAGGGTCGGTCTCGAAGCCGGCGGCGAACGCGGCCACGTCGTCGGGGACCTCGGGCGGAAACGGACCGCCGGCGGCGTCCGGAACCAAAATGACCGTTTCGAATCCGCCAAGCCGAGGGAGGGCAGCCGTACCCAGCGGGGATTCCGCGAAGCGGTCGACCTCGTCGGCTGCCGCACGGCCGGCGGCGCGAGCGGCTTCGATCCGCCGGTCGCTCACGTCGGCTTCCGACGAGTCGGACCGACCGCGAGGACTCGGCGAATACCCACTCCCGGTCGCGGCGGCCGCCACGCCGTCGCCGACGACGAACGCGGTCTCACCGTCATCGGTGAGTCGCCAGTCGGCAGGGAGTTCGTCCGTCGTGTCGGCCTCCGTGGGGGCGTCGTCGTTCGACTCGTCGCCAGTATCATCGGCTCCCTCCCCCACCGCGATCGTCTCGCCGCGGTCGAGTCGGTCGAAATCGCCGGCCGCCGTCACCAGCCGGATCCCACGGTCGGCCGGAGTGACCGCGACCGTGGCAGACAACTCGTCGGCGTCGACGTCGAGTTGCTCGGTTGCGGAACGAGCGCGGTAGCTTAGTTCCGCTTCCGTATCGGCGTCGATTCGCTCCGCGATAACCGTCGTGTACGTCGTCGACAGCACGTCACCCGCCGGAACTGGGAGGAATGCGTCGGCGAACGGGGTCGAAATATCGAGGTCGAGGTCTCTCAGCCGGGCGGAAACGTGCGCGTCGGTCTCAGGCTTGAGAACACCTGTCAGCGCTGCGAGCGTCAGGGCGCTGCCTCCGAGGAAGCGCCGACGGGAGGGTCGTACCATACGCAGAGATATCGAGGCCACATATAGAAAGTCCCGATAATACAAATCATCGTTGTAGTCTCCAGGTGTCGGCCGCTCCCGTTCAATCTCCGTGTACGCGAACCCCATCCCGGAGAAATGTGTGTCTCCCGGTACGCTTTATTTAACCCAAAGTGCAAACGCGCAGTAACCCTGTCGTAATCCGTTACCGATTGTTGTGAGCCGGTTGTCGTAATCCGTTACCGATTGTCATGATCCGGTACCGGTCGACACTACCTTCTTTACGATACCGGCCATTTCTAGTGTATGAACGTACTCGTTGCCGGTTCACACGGACAGGTCGGCCAACACGCGACTCGCATCCTCGCCGAGAGTGACTACGACGTTCGGGGCATGGTTCGTGCGGAGTCGCAAGCGTCGGATATCACGGATCTAGGCGCGAAGCCGATCGTCGCGGATCTGACCGCTGACCTCTCGCACGCTGTTACAGGAATCGACGCGATCATCTTCGCCGCCGGGTCGGGTGGCAACGACGTGTGGGACGTCGACCGTGACGGCGCGATCAACCTCATTGACGAGGCCGAGGCCGAGGGTGTCGATCGGTTCGTGATGCTCAGCTCGATCAACGCCGATCAACCCGAAAACAGCCCGGAGGCGCTCCGAGAGTACCTCCGGGCGAAGGCTGAGGCCGACGAATATCTCCGAGAGAGCAGCCTGACGTACACAATCGTTCGACCTGGGCCGCTAACGAACGAGAGTGGCACCGGACGAATCAAAACCGGCGCTGATCTCGACAGAGACGATGTCGAGATTCCGCGCGAGGATGTCGCCCGGACGCTGATCGCGGCGCTTAGCTCCGAGAGCACGTACAACAAAACGTTCGAACTCGCGGCCGGTAACGAGCCGATCGAAGAAGCACTACAGGAGCCGCTCGACAACTGAACGAATGGTGCAATCTTGTGCTAACAGTACTCACCCTCGCGGAGACGCGATCGCTTTCGCGGAGACGCGATCGCTCTCAGAGCCTGAGTCTGGCGGGGGCAACGCTCGCTCGCCGTCCGGGCGAAGGTCACCTCGAGAATGACGGAGTCGATACAAAACGGTCGTCCCCCCAGACACCCCTCTATCGATGTGTTCACCCTTTATCGATGTGTTCAGCAGTAGGTGCTACGTCGAATTGTGAACGCTCGTCAGTAGCCGGTGGCATACCCCACCGATGGCGCTCGTTCATGAGCGGAGACACACACCCCTCTATCGATGTGTTTCGCTTTTCCGCAGCGGGGGAGTATGGTTGCGGAATGGTCGTAGAGTAGTCGTGAAAAAGAGATGTAGTGTCATTGTTACAGAAAAACGGTAGAAGAAGACGTAACTCGTCTGTTTAGCGGAAATATACTTACGGTGGAATAACAGATACTCACGAGCTATATGTTGTCTTGAGAGCCACAAAATTCGGCGTGGCTCAACACATCGAACACATCGATAGAGGGGTGTGTGTGTGTTGTGTGTTAGTAGAAAGAAAGAAGAGAAGAGAAGAAGAGTTCCAAATTATCACCAGAGAACTGTGGAGAATAGATTTCGCGTGATTATAGCGGTTCACGTCTGCTACACTGTTATTGACAGACTCGAGATCCCCAATTGACCCCCCACCCTCAGAAACTACCGAACACATCGATAGAGGGGTGTGTGTGTTCGACCTCGTGGAAGCAAACACATCGTCAGCCGCTGAGGGATTCGTTCTCTCCATAGCCGGCGATATCGGCATAATCAAACGCTAAAGCCGTCTAAAACCGGTAATCACACTTCGATAGAGGTGGGGAAGCTTTTTATTATCAGCCGGTATCATTCGGGCTATGGGTACTGATGACTCCGATGATCCTACCGAGGACCCGGGATCACTGGAGGATGAAACGACGGCTCAAACCGATCTCTCGGATGCGGCACGACCGGAGATGTCGGACGATTCCTCGTCGTCTCAGGGAACCCCGTCGTCTCAGGGAACCCCGTCGTCTCAGGGAACTGAAACCGAGTACCATCAATCAGTTGATGGGAACGCGGAACGCTCTTCGCAATCGATCAGTGAAAGCTCTTCGCAGTCGATCACGGAAAGCTCTCCGCAGTCGATAGAGGAGATGCTGCTCGAGTTCGACGAGCAGCAGGGACTCATTCGCGACCGGTCGCTTCTCGATCCAAACTACGTGGTCGAAGAAGACCGCATCGTGGGTCGTGACGCGCAACTCCAGGAAGTTACGAAGATGCTCCGAGTTGCGCTCGGGGACAACCGGCCGCCGAATCTGTTCCTGTATGGACCGTCTGGAACGGGAAAGTCGCTCATCACGAAGGCGGTCTGTAACAACATCAGTCGGATCTGTGACTCCCGAGATATCCGATTCGGCACGATCGAAGTCAACTGCCAAGACCTCGACACGCTCGGCGTCGCGGTGTACGAACTCGCTCAACAGGCGGCCGACGCGGCCGGCGTCGCCGTCGAGGTCCCGAAACACGGGGTTGCGACGAAAGAGAAGTGGGACGAACTCTATCGCATCGTCAACGAACACTTCGATTCGGTCGCGTTCGTCCTCGACGAACTGGACATGCTCGTCGGGCGGCGAGATAAACAGGAACCCGCGTTTTCCCGACTCCTCTATCAGCTCTCGCGGGCCGGTGCGAACGACGAACTCAACGCGTACATCTCGGTCGTCGCCATCTCGAACGACACGAAGATGATGGAGGCGGTCGGCAGTCGCGCCGTCAGTTCGTTTACGCCGGAAGACGTCCATTTCGACGATTACGACGCGGATCAGCTCAAAGCGATCCTCCGGCGACGCCAGGATGCGTTCCACGACGACGTCGTCGACGACGACGTGATCCCACTTGCGGCGGCCTTCGCAGCACAGACGCACGGCGACGCGCGGAAGGCGATCGATCTTATGCGTGTCGCCGGCGAGCTTGCCGAACGCGAGGGCGACGCTCGCGTCCGCGAGGAACACGTCCGCGCCGCACAGGCGAAGGTCGAAAAGAACCGGGTGTTAGAGGTCGTTCGGGGGATTAGTACCCAAAAGAAGCTCTGTCTCTACGCGACAGCGGCAGTCGCGTCGCAGTCGACTCACGGAACCGCGCGGAGCACAACGGGGTACCGGGTGTACCAATACCTGACCGACGCGATCGATGCCGAGCAGTACCATCAAGAAACGTACGTCAACAAAATGAAAGAGCTCACGACGTACTCGCTCGTCGACTTCGAACGGCGGAGTCACGGCCCCAGTTCGGGGATGTTTCTCGAGTTCCAGTTCGGTGAACGGCCGGAAACGATCCTCGAAACCCTCCGCGAGGACTCGCGGATCGAAATGGTCTCGGAAGACGAGGTCCACTCCGTCGTGAAAGCACAGCTCCGGAACCAGACGTAGTTCGGTCTGACACCCGGACGGAATTTGGCTTCCGGGGGACACCCCTCTATCGATGTGTACAGTCCGTCTGTTATCAGTCCGCATTTGATGAATGTTTCACCTTTTTCACCTGATATACGCCAGCCGGATCACTCGTCTGGACACCCCTCTATCGATGTGATAATCGTTCTTTGAGCGCTTGAAACGCATGATTTTGACGCATCAACGTCGCTAGTAAGGGCTGTCTTCCTCGAGGTGCGGTTCCGACAGTGGTCGATCGGATCCCTCCCAGAGACCCCTCTATCGATGTGTTGAAGGACCACTGCTCGGACACACCCCTCTATCGATGTGTTTGGAATTGACCGACCCGGACACACCCCTCTATCGAAGTGTAGCAACAGTCGTTCTCCCGAACAGTCACTCGTGTCGACTGCTCGGTCACTACCCGTCGGAATCGACCGGACCCTTATATTTGGATCTGACCCTGTCGCCATCCCTCCACTGCCAGTAGTAGTAGCGGTTGTCGTTGATCTCCTTGATCGTGATCGCCGCTTTCGCGGGAACGTCGTTCGGGAGACCGTCCAGTCGTTCCTCGATCCCGTCGCTGTCTGTCTCCTCGAGACGCGCCTCGCGTTCCTGCCGGTCGGCTAACGCTTTGGCGTACCTGGCAACGTCACGGAGGCGCTCTGGAGAGGATTCGTTCAGGGCGTCGACCAGCTCCGTCGAGAGATTCGCCGGTGGGGTTGGTGGTTCGGAAGACATCGCGTGGTATCGTGTTAACCAACATAGAACGCAAATGCATAGATTTGTTGGTTAAGACGGTCGATATCCTCGTAACGGCCGAACCCAGGGACACTCTCTCGGAGCCCACGACGAGGCTTGATCACAGCCAGTGTTATCCTTACATATATGAATAATTTATAATACTGGCATCTGATAGTATTGGTAAAAATAACTATTTTTGACACTGATGAAAATAAGGGCCGCTTTGTAATTAACAAATGAATATCAAACATTTCTAGCTACTAGGTAGTTTCTTTATTTATATACGGGCCTATTAATTTCATACTTGGAAGTTTACTGTCGATCTCGAAATTTCTGAACGGTGAACAGAATGACGGCGACTGCTGGAAAACGTAGTTACAATTATCCCTAACTATCTGTCTTCTACCAGATTTTTTATTTTTCATGTCGAACGCGCCGGAACTCCATTCGCCTCTGGGAACGACACCTCACACGACGACCGTCTCGTTAACTAGCCGGCCGATTTCCTCGATATCGATGACGATGCGGTCCCCTTCGGTGAGCGTGAACGACTCCGGAGGAACGAGAGCGGTACCGGTCAGGAGGACGGTGGTTTCCGGGAGGGGGTTGTGTCTTCGGAGATAGGTGACGAGGGTCTCACAGCTGGTCGCCATCTCGGCCGTCGACGTCGAATCCGTGTACACGGTTTCGCCGTCGCGCTCGATGGTGAGCGTCATTTCGAGGTCGTGGGGGTCGTCGACGGCCTCCGGGGTCGCCACGCACGGGCCGATCGCACAACACTTGTCGTACACCTTCGCCTGCGGCAGGTACAGCGGATTCTCTCCCTCGATGGACCGACTCGATACGTCGTTTCCGGCGGTGTATCCGACCACCTCTCCGCGATGCAGAACGACGCCGAGCTCCGGTTCCGGGACGTTCCACTCGGAATCGCCGCGGATCCCGACGGCGTCGGTGTGACCGACCGTCCGCGATGGCGTCGCTTTCAGGAACAGCTCGGGGCGGTCGCTCTCGTACACGTCGATGTACACCTCCGGTTTGCCGCTCTCGGCCTCGCGGGCCTGCTCGCTGATCCGATACGTCACGCCCGCCGCCCACACCTCGTCGGGAGTCACCGGCAGGAGCACGTCGTCGGCGTCGAACTCCGCCGGCTCCGCGTCGGGGATCCGATTGCGAGCGATGGCGTCGACGGACTCTCCGGACGCGTTCGCGGCACGAGCGAGGTCGGTGAACGAGCCGAGGTCGTCCGACGCCGTCGACAGGTCGTAGGCCCCGTTCTCCGACACGACGACGAGGGAGTCGGAGCGACCCCCGCGTTTCGTACCGGTCAGCTGGTAATATCGCATACTCGAGGATGAGCGAAGGGGACTAAAAGTGTACCGCCGCCATCCGCTCGGCGTCCTCGAGCGTCGCCGCGAGCGGTGTCTCACAGAGAACGGGGACGCACGCCTCGAGCGCCTCCTCGTCGCGACCGGAAGGAACAGACCGCAGCCGAAACGGATCGACCGGTCGGCAGGGCGGAACGAGCCGATCATCAGGGATAATTATTAGCGTTACCCCCTCGAACTGTTCGACGTATGCAACTCGGCGTACTCACCGCGCAGCCGTTGGGACACATGGACAGATCGGACGCGTTCGCGTTCCTCGAATCGCTCGGCGTCGACGCCGTGGAGCTCGGCGCGGGCGGGCTGATCGGGGCCGACCACATCGATCGGCGCGAACTGCTCGACAGCGACGAGGCCCGGGCCGCGCTCGAGGCGGATCTCGCGGACCACGACCTCGACATCTGCGGCCTCGCGGTCCACGACAACCCGCTGCATCCGGACGACGAGCGACGGGCGCGCGTCGACACCGAGACGCGCGAGACGATTCGGTTGGCGGCCGAACTGGACGTGGACCGGATCATCACCTTCTCCGGGCTCCCCGCCGGGGGGCCGGAGGACAGCGTCCCCAACTGGGTCACGTTCCCGTGGCCGCAGGAGCACTCGGACGCGCTGGAGTACCAGTGGGAGATCGCGGTCGACTACTGGAGCGAACTCGGCGCCTACGCCGACGACCACGGCGTCGACATCGCCATCGAGATGCACCCGAACATGCTCGTCTACGATCCGGTCGCCATGGTGGAACTCCGGGAGGCGACCCACGAGCGCGTGGGAGCGAACCTGGACCCGTCGCACCTCTGGTGGCAGGGAATCGACATCCCGAAGGCGATCCGCTACCTGGGCGACCACGACGCGATCAAGTACGTCCACGCGAAGGACGTTCGCGTCTACGACGCCAACGCCGAGATCGAGGGCGTGCTCGACAACAAGGGCTTCGACCGCGAGGCGGAGCGCGCGTGGCTGTTCCGCTCGGTCGGCTACGGTCACGACGAGGACGCGTGGCGAGACATCGTCAGCACGCTCCGGCTCGTCGGATACGACGACGTGCTCAGCATCGAGTGGGAGGACGGCCTCGCCGAGCCGACGGAGGGGTTGGAAAAAGCCGTGACCATGCTTCAGGAGGGTCTCCTGCGCAAGGACGCGGACGTCGACTGGGTTCCGGAGTAGCGCCGAACACGTCGTAGATAGGTTATATATGGATCGAACGTGATGTACTGCGCATGACTGCCCCCGAGTCACGGACAGACGCTGAACACGGGACCCCGGCGGCGTCCCGCCCGGCGGAGCTACTGGAGAGCGTCCAGCGGCTCACGGGGGTCGGCGTGTGGCGGTACGACGGCGACTCCGACGAAACGTGGTGGAGCGATCAGGCGAGGGACATCCTCGGCATCGACGCCGACACCCCGCCGACGTTCGAGGCGGTTGCCGAGCAGTTCGTCGACGACGACCGACGGCGCTCCCGGGAGCTGTTCGAGCGAGCGCGCGAGCGGGGCGAGGCGTTCGCGGTGGAGGTCGGCTTCATGAACGGCGGAACGACCGAGCGATACCTCCGCATCCGCGGCGCGCCGCGACCGGGTGATCCCGGAGAAAACACGCTTCACGGAACGGTTCGGAACGTCACGGACGCGAAACGGCAGGAGCAGCGCATCGAGGTGCTCCGCAAGACGAGCCAGGAGCTCCGGGAGGCGAACTCGAGACAGGCCGTCGCCGAGATTATGGCCGACACGGCCAAGAACATCCTCGGGTTGGACAACACGACGATCCGCCTCGTCGACGAGACCGAGGGGACGTTACAGGTCGTGGTCGTCACCGAGGAGTGCGTTACGAAGGCCGGAACCCGACCGGATTACCCGGCCGATAAGGACACGCCCGCCGCTCGCACGTTCAGGACCGGAGAGCCCGAACTACACACCGACCACAGTTCGACGGAGGACGACCAAGAGCGCGGGGAGCTCCGGTCGGGGCTGTACGTCCCCATCGGCGATCACGGCGTGTTGAGCGCGGGCGACATCACCATCGAAGCGTTCGACGAACGGGACGTCGAAGCGGCGAGCCTCCTCGGCCAACTCGGCGCGAAGGCGATCACCCGGATCGGATGGACGAGGCGCTCCCGGGCCATCTGATCGGGACGCTACGCGGCGACACCGGAGCGGTCGTTCCGCCGGGTTCGTTCGCACTATGTTAATCTCACTTCTTTTAGGGCGTATTATATAAACTAATTTACTACTGCGACCGAATCACACGCGTATGCTCGAAACGACAAACGGCCGCACGCTGAAAACGACGAGGACGTCGTTGCGGATACTCGAGCTCATCTTGGAACACGACGGACTCACGCTCGCCGAGATCGATCGGATCGTGGACAAGCCGAAAAGCTCCCTTCACAGCCACCTCAACACGCTGTTGGACTGCCGCTACGTCGTGAAGAACGGGCGGACGTACTCGGCCAGCTTTCGCCTCGCGGTGCTCGGCGATCGGGCGCGGCGCGGCGACCTCGAAGTCGTCGCGACCGACACGGTCGAACGGCTCGCGGAGGAAACCGGCGAGGAGGCCAACTTCACGGTGTTCGAACACGGGCGGCTCCTGCTGCTCCACGGCTCCACGAACCAGGCGGAACACGAGGGAGAGGGGGGGTTCCGAACGGAGTACTACCTCCACAACACCGCCGCCGGGAAGGCCATCCTCGCCGAGCTGGGGCGGGACCACGTCGACCGGATTCTCGACGAGTGGGGTATGCCCCGCGAGATCGAGGCCACGGTGACCGACCGCGACCGACTGTACGACCAGTTGGAGGAGATCGCCGGCAAGGGGTACGCGATCATCGACGAGGAGTTCGCTCCGGGGCTCGTCGCGGTCGGCGCGCCCGTCCACGCCGACGGAGAGATCGTCGGCGGACTGAGCATCGGCGGACCGAAGTACCGGATCAACATGACGCGCCTCCACGAGGAGCTCGCGGAGCAACTGCTCGACGCCGTCGAAGGGATGGAAGACGCGCTTCGCGCGTAGTTCATTCGCATTTCGCGAATTCTCGGTCTCAGACGGTCGAGACATCTCGGCACCCCTCCGTGATGAGGAACACCGGGATGGCGCATATAATTACACTCGTAATATTGTAATGTCGGTCTCGTCTCGTCGGATACCCCTTCGAACCCGAGATACGCGGTAACACGGCTCTAACGGCCTTTTCAATCGGATACGCCTCGCAGACGGCATCGCCGTCGAGTCGCTACCGGTTCGGCGTCCGCTCGATGGAACGGCGACCGATCCGGTCATCGACGCCGCGAGCGGAGTCCCGTCCAGTTCGTCGGGAGGAGGGGCCCCGATCGCTTTTCGTCCCGATTATGTGAATGGTTTTTCATTATAATTTCTGCGTGAGACGCGCGACTCGGGGACGGCGGAGTTCGTGATGTCATTCCATGACACACTATTCTCATTATGTGAACGCGTCGTAAAGTCCCGCGTTATGCCGTCGACACGTCGAACGGTCGCCGCACAGCAGTCGCCGCGCAACGGGTGACGGCCGCGGGCCGATCGGTGCTGTTCGAGGGGCGATTGCCCGATTCCCCCAAACACTTATAGAGAGTTGTCGCATGCGTTCCGGTGTCATGCCGAACGATCAGCGGTTTATCGACCCGAGCGATATCGAGACGCTGGAGCTGGAGTGGGGGACGATCAAGTGGCTCAGCACGCCGGAGACGACCGGCGCCGAGGCGTTCAGCTCCGGCGTCGTCGTGTTGACGCCCGGTGAGGGCCACGAGCGTCACACCCATCCGGACAGCGAGGAAGTGCTGTACTTCCTGAACGGCGAAGGCGTCCAGACCATCGGCGACGAGGAGCGGGAGGTCACCCCCGGCGACATGGTGTATATCCCGGCCGGCGTCGAACACAGCACGGAAAACACCGGGTGGGAGCCGATGCGGTTCCTCGCGATGTACGGTCCGCCGGGGCCGGAAGCCGAGATCCGCGACGCGCCCGGGTGCGAGGTTCGCCCTCCCGAGGGGCGCGACATCTGAACGGTCTGGCCCTCCCGAGGGGCGCGACACCTGAACGGTCTTCCCGGGGCGGTACCCGGCTGACCAGAACATTAATTATCCGTCTGGGTAATGTGTTGGTCGTCCATGAAGTTCACACGGGACGAGTCCCTCGAGCGGTTAGAGTCGGTCGTACAGGGCGGAGAGCCGATCATCGGCGCCGGAGCGGGAACCGGAATCTCGGCGAAGTTCGCCGAGCGGGGCGGCGTCGACCTCCTCATCATCTACAACTCGGGGCGGTACCGGATGAACGGTCGCGGCTCCCTGGCGGGCATCCTCCCCTACGGCGACGCCAACGAGATCGTCGTCGAAATGGGTCACGAGGTGATCCCGGTCGTGGAGGACACGCCCGTGCTCGCGGGCGTCAACGGAACCGACCCCTTCCGAGAGATGGACGTGTTCATCGAGGACCTCCGCCGCCGCGGCTTCTCGGGAGTGCAGAACTTCCCGACGGTCGGCCTCATCGACGAGGACAGTTCCTTCCGACAGAACCTGGAGGAGACCGGGATGGGATACGACAAGGAGGTCGAGATGATCCGCGAGGCCAGCGACCAGGGCATGTTGACGTGCCCCTACGTCTTCAACGACGAGCAGGCCCGGGCAATGGCCGAAGCGGGGGCCGACGTCGTCGTCTCGCACATGGGGCTGACGACGTCCGGCGATATCGGCGCCGAGACGGCGCTCGGTCTCGAGGAGGCGGCCGAACGGGTCCAGTCGCACCACGACGCCGCGAAGGCGGTCAACGACGACGTCATGGTCATCTGTCACGGCGGGCCGATCGCGTGGCCGGACGACGCCACGTACGTCCTCAACAACACCGAGGGCGTCGTCGGCTTCTTCGGCGCGTCCAGTATCGAACGGCTTCCGACGGAGGAGGCCATCCAGAACCAGGCCCGCGAGTTCAAGGAGATCGAGTTCTGATGAGTTCGACGGACCGCTCCGAATCGGCGCGCGCGACCGTCGTCATCGTCGGGACGCTCGACACGAAGGGCGAGGAGATCGGCTTCGCGCGCGACGTGCTCGCGGCTCAGGGCGTCGACGTCACCCTCGTCGACGTGGGCGTCATGGGCGACCCCGAAATCGACCCCGACATTTCGGCCGCGGACGTGGCCGACGCGGGCGGCGCCACCCTCGAGGGGCTCAGAGACGCCGGCGACAGGGGCAAGGCGGTCGAGGCGATGGGGGACGGCGCCGCCGCGGTCGCGACGCGTCTCCACGAGAGCGGCGAGCTCGACGGGATCCTCGGCCTCGGCGGGTCGGGGAACACCTCGATCGCGACGGCGGCCATGCGAGCGCTTCCCGTCGGAGTCCCGAAGTTCATGGTGTCGACGGTCGCGTCCGGAGACACGGAACCGTACGTCGGCACGCGCGACATCGCGATGCTGTACTCGGTCGCGGACATCGAGGGGCTCAACCAGCTCTCGCGCACGGTGATCGCGAACGCCGCCCTCGCGATGACCGGGATGGTGACCAACGACCCGGCCGTCGAGACGCCCGACAAGCCCACGATCGGTCTCACCATGTTCGGCGTCACCACGCCCTGCGTCCAGACCGCGCGCGAGTGGCTCGAGGAACGGGGCTACGAGACGATCGTCTTCCACGCGACGGGCACCGGCGGTCGCGCGATGGAGAACCTGATCGCGGAGGGCGTCATCGACGGCGTCCTCGACGCCACGACCACCGAGTGGGCGGACGAACACGTCGGCGGCGTCCTCGCCGCGGGACCGGACCGGCTCGACGCGGCGGCCGAGGCGGGCATCCCGCAGATCGTCTCGACCGGCGCGCTCGACATGGTCAATTTCGGTCCCGAAGAGACGGTGCCCGACGAGTTCGAGGGGCGAACGTTCCACGTCCATAATCCGCAGGTGACGCTGATGCGGACCACGCCGGCGGAGAACACCGAAATCGGGCGGATCATCGCGGAGAAGCTCAACGCCGCGACCGGCCCGGTGTCGCTCGCGCTTCCGCTCGCCGGCGTCTCGATGCTCGACGACGAAGGCGAGCCGTTTCACGACCCCGAGGCGGACGAGGCCCTCTTCGAATCGCTCCGGACGCACATCGACGAGGACGTACAGCTGCTGGAACTGGACGCGAACATCAACGACGAGGCCTTCGCCGTCGCGATGGCCGAACGGCTCCACGAGTACATGCAACGGTGAGCCCCGCGAAGACCAGTTATGGCGGCCGATCCCGGTCGATTTCGGCCGAGCCCGACACGAAGCGGGATCGACAGCGACGGTAGACCCGTTCCGATCACGGGAATGACCACCAAAGATTTAAATACTGTATCGTTCCATTTCTTCACGAGTTGCCTAAACAACCATGACAAACAAGCGTGATCCAGGAGACGAGTCTCGGCGTCGATACCTCAAAGGGCTCGCGGCCGGCGGTCTCACCGCCGGATTCGCCGGGTGTACTGGAGGTAACGGCGGCGGGGACGGCGGAGACGGCAGCGACGAGTACGACCCGATCGGGAACTTCCCGCCGGAGGGAGACACGGTCGCTATCGGGTTCAACGGGCCGCTGTCAGGCGCGCTCGGCCCGGACGGACAGGACCAGGAGCTCGGCTTCGACCTCGCGGTCCAACACCTGAACAACGGGGGCGGGCTGGTCGACACCTGGGACGCCCTGAGCGGGGACGGTATTCTCGGGTATCAGATCGAACCGACGAAGGCCGACACCGGCGGGGATCCCGACACGG
Source organism: Halorubrum lipolyticum DSM 21995 (assembly GCF_000337375.1). Classification (GTDB taxonomy): domain Archaea; phylum Halobacteriota; class Halobacteria; order Halobacteriales; family Haloferacaceae; genus Halorubrum; species Halorubrum lipolyticum. The sequence continues at coordinate 108,975 of NZ_AOJG01000028.1, forward strand.
CGAACTCCAACATCAGCGGGATGATCCAGCAGGACAACATCCAGTTCTGGACCGGCGGCATGTCCAGTACGGTGACTCTCGCGATGCAAGACGTCGCCCAGCGGGAGAAGGTCCCGTTCATGGGCGGCAACTCCACGTCGTCCGGGATCAGCGGGGAAAACTGCTCGCGGTACTACTTCCACCCGACCTTCCACGCGGAGATCATCGGCATGGCCGCCGGGAACCTGCTTCCCGAGGTGCTCGGCGAGGACCGGGAGCTGTTCCACATCTACATGGACTACTCCTACGGCCAGTCGAACCGCGACGCCATGCGCACGCACCTCACCGAGAACGGTCCGTGGGAGGACGCCGGCGGCTCGGCGATCGCCGAGGGGGAGAGCGACCACCAGACGCAGATACGGGACCTGCAGAACTCGGACGCCGACGTGGTCCACTTCGCCAGCTTCGGCGAGTTCGCGGCCAGCGGGCTCTCCCAGATGGTCGACGCCGGAGTCACCGACGAGGTCGACGTGTTCATCCCGCACGTCAGCGCGTTCACCCTCGATCCCATGGGGTCCGACGCGGAAGGGGTGTACGGCATGGAGCCGTGGAACCCGAACTACGACAACGAGGGGTCGAACACCTTCGTCGAGGCGTACCAGGACGAGTACGACGAGATCCCCAACCAGAGCTCGATCCACACCTACGAGTCGATGCTGGTGTACGCCGCCGCCGTCGAGGAGGCGGGCACGTTCCACCCGCCGACGGTCGTGCGGACCCTCGAGGAGTTCGAGTGGGAGCAGGCGTGGGGGCCGTCCCAGTTCCGAGGGTGCGACCACCAGGTCGAGCGACCGTGGCACCTCGTGCAGGGCGTCGACGACGCCACGGCCGAGGAGATCGGCATCCGGACCGAGGTGATGGAGACGACCGACCCGCTCGTGTACGAGTGCGACGCCTACCCGGCCAACGAGTGCGCGATGGACGAGAACGAGTACGGTGACGAGTAGCGTGTCTCCCGACCGGTCGGCTTCGGAGCCACGCGCGACACCCGACACGTTTCGCGACGGTATCCCTCGCGATGACGGCTCCCGCGATGACACCTTTCGCGATGACGGCTCCCGCGATGACGTCCCGGCCGCCACGAACGGAGCCGCCGACCGACACGAGACGACGCGTCCCGGCGTGTCACGCCGAGGGACCGCCGTCTACCAGCCTCGGGTGCGGTGACCGACCGGTGCGACGCAGCTTCAAACGCGATCGAGATACAGTCAAGCCATGGTACCAGTAGACAAGAGGTGGCCGCTCGGATGAGTCTCGTCGAATCGTCCGTCCAGTTCCTGTTCGTCGCGCTGAGCGTGGCGTCGGTGTACCTCCTCGTGGCGTTGGGGTTGTCGATCGTCTTCGGCTCCCTGCAGTTCGTCAACATGGCGCATGGGGCGCTGTACCTGATCGGGGCGTACGTCGGACTGATCGTCGGGTTCGACGTCGGGTTCGGCGGGCTGATCGACCGGTACGGGCTCGCGCCGCTGGGGCTCGACCTCGGCTTCCTCGCCGCCCTCGTCGTGACGCCGATCGTCGTCTTCGTGGCCGGGATCGCGATGGAACGACTCCTCGCGAACCCGCTGTACGACCGCCCGCTGCTCGATCAGCTGTTGGTGACGTTCGGCGTTTTGCTGATCTTCCAAGAGGGATTCAACCTCGTCTTCGGCCGAACCGGATTCAACTACGCCCGGCCCGGCTGGGCGTCCGGGCCGGTGCTCATCCCCGGTATCGGGTCGGTGTCGCGGTGGCGGATCTACGTCGTGCTCCTCGCGCTCGTCTTCCTCGGGGTCCTCTTCGCCTTCTACAAGTACACGGATTACGGCCTCGCGGTCAGGGCCGGCACCGAGGACACCGAAATGACCGAGCTGCTCGGCATCCGCATCGGTCGCCCGTTCCTGTTGATCTTCGCCATCGGTGCGGCCTACGCCGGCCTCGCCGGCATGCTCGGCGGCTCGCTGTTCGGCGTGAACGCCGGCATGGGGTTCGGGAACATCATCCCCGCGCTGGTCATCGTGATCATGGGCGGAGTCGGCTCGATCAAGGGGACCACGATCGGGGCGTTGCTCGCCGGTTTCGTCTTCGCTGCGGTGACGCAGGTCTGGCCGAGCATGGCGACGGCGAGCATCTACGCGCTGGCGATCGTGGTGTTGACGATCCGACCGAGCGGCATCTACCCGACGGGGGAGATCGGCCAATGAGCGCCGAGCCATCGGCGGAGGGCGACGACGACGAACCGGCGTCGGGTGCGCTCGAGACGTGGGACCGGATCAAGCACACGGAGCGGTTCGTGCTGGTCAGCGCCCTCGTCTTCGTCGCCGTGTTCCCGTGGGCGTTCACGAGCCTGCCGCTGGTCCCGAACAACCTGCTCGCGTACGACCAGCTCGCTCGCCTGGTGCTCATCTGGGGGATCTTCGCGCTGGGGTTCAACCACCTGCTGGGCCAGACCGGGCTGCTGTCGTTCGGCCACGCGATGTTCTTCGGCGGCTCGGCGTACGCGACGGCCCTGTTCGCGAACCACGTCGTCGCCGACCCGCTCCTCTCGGTCGTCGTCGGCGTGTGCTTCGCGCTCCTGTTGGCGGTCGTGACGCCGTTCGTCCTGCTCCGGCTCCACACGGTCTACTTCGCGATCGTGACGCTCGCGATCGCACAGATGCTGTACTACATGGCCAGAGAGCCCTTCGAGGGGATCACCGGCGGTATCAACGGCCTCGGGGTCGATCGAAGCCCGCTCTTCGGCCTTCTCGAACTGGGGGCCGATATCCCGGGGATCTTCGGCGCGCTCTGGGGGACGTACATGTACCTCTTCATCGCCGCGTTCTTCGTCGGCGTCGTCGTGTTCATTACGCGCGTCCGGAAGTCTCCGTACGGGCTGATATTCAAGGCGGTCCGGGAAAACGAGACCCGGGCGTCGTTCGTCGGGCTCGACGTCTGGCGGTACAAGTTCGCGGCGTTCGTCATCTCGGGATTCGTCGCCGGGATCGCCGGGGGACTCCTGCCGATGGAGACATACTTCACCGGCGTCGAACGCCTCCACTGGACGCTCAGCGGCGACGTGGTCATGATGACCGTGCTGGGCGGGTTGGGGACGGTCGCGGGCCCGATACTCGGCGTGATCGTCTTCCTCTACTTCGAGGGCGTCGTCAACGGGCTCGACGTGATCGGCGGCTACTGGCTACTGTCGCTCGCGCTCGCGTTCACGGCCGTCGTCTGGAAGTACCCCGACGGACTCTGGGGAATGATCACGAGTGTCAGCTCGCGGCTTCGGTCTCGGAGAGGTGATCAGTGATGCCACTACTCGAAACGCGCAATCTCACGAAGACGTTCGGTGGTCTGAAAGCGCTCGACGACGTGACCGTCTCGGTCGACCAGGGCGAGCTCGTCTCGCTCATCGGACCGAACGGCGCCGGGAAATCGACGCTGATCAACACCATCACGGGGATGCTGGAGCCGACCTCCGGCGAGATCACCTACGCGGGGACCGATCTCATCGGGCTCGACCCGTTCGAGATCGCCCAGCTCGGCGTCGGCCGGTCGTTCCAGACCGCGTCGATCTTCCCCGAACTCACCGTCAGGGAGAACATCCAGGTGGCGGCGTTCGCGACCGAACACGGCTCGTTCACCGTCAACTTCCTCAGCCGGCGCGACAGCTACGACGCGGTCCGGGACCGCACGGACCACATCCTCGAAACCATCGAACTGGAGGACAACGCCGGGGCGGTCGCGGAATCGCTCCCCTACGGCGACAAGCGACGGCTGGAGGTCGCCATCGGGTTGGCCACGGATCCGGACCTGATGTTCATGGACGAGCCCACGGCGGGGATGTCGCCGGGCGAAACCGAGATGACGGTGTCGCTCATCCGCGAACTCCTCGCCGACTGGAACATGACGATCTTCCTCGTGGAGCACGATATGGACGTCATCTTCGACGTCTCCGACCGGATCTTCACGCTCAACGACGGCGCGATCATCGCGAAGGGGACGCCCGACGAGATCAAGAGCGACCCCGCGGTCCGCGAGGCGTACCTCGGAGGTGAGGCGGAATGACGCTGCTCGAACTCGACGACGTCCACGCCTACTACGGCGCGAGCCACATCCTGCGCGGCGTGTCGATGGCCGTCGACGAAGGAGAGGTCATCTCGCTGCTGGGTCGCAACGGCGCCGGCAAGACCACGACCGTCAGAAGCATCACCGGGACGGAGCCGCCCGAAGTCCGCTCCGGAACCGTTCGCTTCGACGGGGCCGACATCACCGACTGGCCGACCGACGACATCACGCGGGCCGGCATCGGCGTGGTCCCCGAGGGGCGGCGGCTGTTCACCGAGCTGACGGTCGAAGAGAACCTCAAGATGTCGGAGATCGCCAGCGCCTCGTGGAACACGGTCCGTCGGCGCGCGTCCGGAAGCGGACCGCCCACGATGGAGATCGACGAGCTGTACGAGCTGTTCCCGCGACTCGAAGAGCGCCGCTCACAGCGGTCCGGGACGCTCTCCGGCGGCGAACAGCAGATGCTCTCGATCGCCAGAACCCTGCGGCTCCCCGACCTCGACCTCCTGCTGCTCGACGAGCCCACGGAGGGGCTCGCCCCGCAGATCATCCGATCCGTCTCGGAGTCGATCCGCGAGATCTCGGACCAGGGCCTGACCGTCCTCCTGATCGAACAGAACGTCCGCGAGGCGCTGAAGCTCGCCGATCGCGGGTACGTCTTGGATCAGGGCGAGATGGTCTACGAGGGGACGGTCGAGGAGCTCGAAAACGAGGACTTAGACGAGTACCTCGTGGTGTGAGGCGCCCGTCTCCGCAGCCGGACCGGGCGTCTCCCCGCACGGTCGACCGGTCCGCGAAGCCCAAAGCGTTATTACGTGACGACAGGAGAGTCGAGACGTGATGAATAGTGACAGACGGAGCTTCCTCGCCGCCGCGTCGACGGCCTCGTTCGGTCTTCTCGGCGGCTGCGTCGGTCCGCGGGGCGACGACTCGGGGTCGCACCCCGTCTCGGAGCCGGTGACCGAGTGGCCGTCGTTCCGGGGCGACCGCTACAACACCGGCTTCGCGAGGGGCGTCTCACCGACGAGCGCGGACCCGTCGGTCGAGTGGACCTACGACGCCGACGGGCCGTTCTGGGGGAGCCCGGTCGTCGCCGACGGCGCCGTGTTCGTCGGCAACGCGGACGGGACGGTGTACGCGTTCGACGCGGCGACGGGCGAGGAGCGGTGGACGTTCGCGACGGATAACCGGATCGAGGGGTCGCCCGCGTACGCCGACGGGACGGTGTACGTCGGATCCTACGACACGCGCGTGTACGCGATCGACGCCGACAGCGGCGAAGCGACGTGGCGACGCGACCTCGGGGGGCTGATCCGCGGGAGCCCGACGGTGGTCGGTGAGACGGCGTACATCGGCGTGGGCTGTCACAACCTCGCGTGTGCGGTGTACGCGGAAGAGTCGGATGCGCCCAGCGCGACCGACGACGGCTGGGTCTACGCGCTGGACACGGTCACGGGGGAGACCGACTGGCGGTACGGGGTCGGCGACGAGGTCGTGAGCACGCCGGCAGTGGACGACGACACGGTGTACGTCGGGGCCTCGGACGACACGTTCTACGCGCTCGACGCCGGATCGGGGGAGGAAGTCTGGACCTACGACGTGGGGGACATGGTGTGGTCGAGCCCGACCCTCGCGTTCGACACCGTGTACTTCGGGGACTGGAACGGGATCGTCCACGCGGTCGACGCCGCCTCGGGCGAGGCCGAGTGGACTGCGGACCCGTTCGCCCGCTACATCTCCGGCTCCGTCGCCGTCGACGACTCGGGGGTCTACGTGGGGGATACGCCCTACAACACGCTGGACGACCCCAACACGCACTACGGCGAGATGCACAAGTTCGACCGCCGCTCCGGCGAGGAGCTGTGGAGCTTCGAGACGGACGCGCTGGAGGTGGGCAGCAGCCCCGTCGTCACCGACGACCGCCTCTACTTCGGGACGCACGGGCAGACGGATCGGGACGGGCTCGGCGTCTACGGACTCACGACCGACGGCGACGAGGCGTGGTTCATCGAGGTGGGCGGCCGCGGCGTCGGGTCGAGTCCAGCGCTCGTCGACGGGACCCTGTACGTCAGCGGAACCGACGGCCGGATGTACGCCATCGAGTGAGGGCGGCCGTCAGTACTTCCCGTCCCTTATTCTCACCCCGAAACCACTGAACGGATCCGCCCGACGACCGCGAACCCAGCGGGGACGCCCCGCGAGATTATGAAAACCGAACTCGACGCCGTTCCGCAGATATGTCACTTTTAAACACAGTTAAAATACCTGTAAAGTCGGCAGCAAGGCGGAGCCGAGTAGCCGTTCGCAATCGGGTACAGAAGATCGGCTTTCGGCCGGTTCGCGGTGAACGCGCGGATCGCGTCGCCGTCGATCGAAAGCCGTCGCGGTTGCCACTGAAAGCGGACAGAAACGCTATTAACGGGCCTATTAGCCGCATCTGTTCACATCGAACGGGTTTTTCCTCCGAGTTCGCCGAGAAGCGCGGTGTCGAGGGCGTCGCGATATCGTCGATGCCGCGGCCGATCTCACTGCCGATCTCCGACGAGAACGCCTCGACGACCGCGTTCGACGACGCGGGTTCGGGACCTTCGTCGAACATATAAGTTATAAAGAAGAAAAAATAATATTTTTGTTTTTAAATATTTTCGATCACGTCGACCTTTCGACCGCGGAACACACCGCACGGGAGACTCTCTCGGCGTGATACCGTATTTATAATACGTGAATAGAAGCGTCTCTTTGCTCGCCTCGCGAGTGCTATTTGAGAGAAGGGGTTTATATAATTGACAAAACGCCAGCGTCTATATATCACCCCTGAGAGGGTCCGGATATGCGAACGATTTCACTGTCGGGGCCCTGGCGACTCAGCCTCGATCCGGAGCGGGACGACGACGTCGACGAGTGGACCGAGGGCGCGACTGACGGAACGATCCACCTCCCGGGGACGACCGACGAGTACGGCTACGGCGAGACGACCGACGACCGGTCGCGGGAGCACCTCGCGCGGACCCACCGCTACGAGGGCCCGGCGTGGTATCGGCGAACCGTCTCGGTGCCCGACTCCTGGAACGGCAAACGCGTGCTGGCCGTCTTCGAGCGCGCGCGACCGACCGCGCTGTGGGTCGACGGGCAGCGTCTCGGCTCTCGGGAGTGTCTGAGCACGCCGCACGTCTACGACGTCACCGACGCGGTCACGCCCGGCGAGTGCGAACTCGTCCTTCGGGTCGACAACGACGACGAGTCGATGGACCGCCCCGGCGTGAACCGCTCGCACGCGAAGACCGAACACACCCAGACCAACTGGAACGGCGCCGTCGGGGACCTCCGCCTCGAGGCGACGGACCCGGTCTGGATCGAGGACGTCCGGACGGTCCCCGACCCCGCCGCGGGTGCGGTCGACCTCGAGATAACGCTCGGCAACGCGACGGGCGACGAGATCGAGGGGACGGTGAGGGCGGCCGCTCGGAGCGTGAACACCGACGAGGCGCACGTCGCCCCCGCGAGTGAACGGGCGGTCACCGTCGAACCGGACGACGGAACGACCGGCGAGCGAACGGTCGTCGAGTTCACGTACGACCTCGGTCCGGAGTCGCTCACCTGGGACGAGTTCTCGCCGGCGGTGTACGAGCTGACCGCCTCGCTCGAGACCGAAGCGCACGCCCACGAGTTCGAAACCGCCTTCGGGCTTCGGGAGTTCGCCGCCGACGGCACGCAGTTTTCGATCAACGGAACGACGGTCTTCCTCCGGGGACGAACCGACTGCGCCGTCTTCCCCGACACCGGCTACCCGCCGACGACCGCCGCCGAGTGGATCGAGCACATGGAGGCCGCGAAAGCCCACGGCATCAACCACTACCGCTTCCACAGCTGGTGTCCGCCCCGGGCCGCGTTCGAGGCGGCGGACCGGGTCGGGATCTACCTCCAACCGGAGCTCTCCCAGTGGGACGCCCGCGAATCGCTCGTCGCGGACGACGACTACGAGTACTACCTGTCTCTTATACACATCNACGAGAATCAGGGCGACGAGGAGCGCATGACCGCTCTCGTCGAACACTGTCGCGAACGGGACGACCGTCGCCTGTACGCTTACGGCGCGAACAACTTCCTCTCCTCGCCGCACCCCGGCGCGGCGGACGACTTCTTCGTCACCGCGAACGTCCCGAACGACCCCGCGGCCAGCCACTGGGACGTCGAGCGGACGCCCGTTCGCGGCACGGGACACATCAACGACCAGCCGCCGTCGACGACCACCGAGTACGGCGAGAAGCTCGCACCGTACGACCTCCCCGTGATCACCCACGAGATCGGGCAGTTCCAGGTCTACCCCGACTTCGACGAGGCGAGAAAGTACACCGGCGTCCTCGAAGCGCGTAACCTCGAGCGGTTCGAGCGGTCGCTCGCCGACCGGTACATGGAGGGACGAGACGACGCGTTTCAGGCGGCGTCCGGCGCGCTCGCGGTCTCCTGCTATCGCGAGGAGATCGAGGCGGCGTTCCGCACGCCGGAGCTCGGTGGGTTCCAGCTGCTGGGCTTGGACGACTTTCCGGGGCAGGGGACCGCTCTCGTCGGAGTCCTCGACGCGTTCATGGAATCGAAGGGGCTGATCGCGCCGCACGAGTGGCGGCGGTTCTGCGCGGCGCGGGTACCGCTCGTCCTCATGGACGGCTACACTTGGACGGCCGACGAGACGTTCGAGGCGGAGGTGCAACTCGCCAACTACGGCCCCGATACGCTCACCGACGCGACGCCCACCTGGTCGATCGTCGACCCCGACCGGGGGGCTGACGCGGAGCCGCTCGCGGCGGGAGCGCTCGCCACTCGGCACGTCCCCCAGGGCGAACTGGCGACGCTCGGAGCTATCGAGGCCCCCCTGGAAGCGGTGCGCTCCCCGGCGAAACTCGAGGTCGAGGTCGTCGTCGAGACCGACGAGGCGGACGACCTCCGAACGTCCTATCCGATCTGGGTGTATCCGGACCCGGACGAGGTGCGGGATCCGGACGCCGCCGCTCTCGACGGCGTCACCGTCCGCACGCGGTTCGACGAGGGGACGCGGGCGCTCCTCGATGACGGCGAGCGGGTCCTCCTGCTCCCTGAGTCGGGCGCCCTCCGGTACTCTCTCGAGGGATCGTTCCAGCCGGATTTCTGGAACTACGAGGTGTTCAAGCGAAACGGGAAACCCGGGACGCTCGGGATGCTGTGCGACCCCGACCATCCGCTGTTCGACGCGTTCCCGACCGACGGGCACAGCGACTGGCAGTGGTGGCCGCTGCTGCGCCGGTCGCGGCCGGTCGTCCTGGACGACGCACCGGCAGAGTTCGAACCGACCGTACAGGTCATCGACACGCTCTACCGCAACCACAAGCTGGGCGTCTACTTCGAGACCGCCGTCGGCGACGGGAGGCTGGCCGTCTGCACGCTCGACCTCTCGCGGACGAGCGCGCCGGTAGTCCGCCAGTTCCGCCGCAGTCTCGCCTCCTACCTCGCCTCCGAGGCCTTCGATCCGGAGCCCGACATCTCGACCGGCGTGCTCGAGAGCCTCCTCGCCGCCGGAGGCGACGAAAGCCGACGATACGGCGACGACGCCGGCGCCTGGGTCGAACACGAGTGACGCCGAGTGTGAACGCCCCACAACCGTTTCAGACAGCTCTCGCCGACCGTCGCCCCGTGTCCCGGCTGACAACGGTCCCGGGCACACCCGACGATTTTAATACTCGATAACCGACAGCAGACGTATGCGAGATTGGATACGAACGTACGAGGAGCGCGACTGGCAAACGGCGACGGACGGGACGCTCCGCTACGCCCTGCTCGGACTCGGGTGGTGGACGCTCGACGTGGCGCTGCCGGCCATCGCGGACTCCGACCTGGGCGAAGTGACGGTGTTGGTCAGCAGTTCCACGGAGAAGGCCGAACGCGCGGCGGCCGACAACGACGTGGACCGCGGCATCAGCTACGACGAGTTCCACGACTCCGTGGCGAGCGACGAGTACGACGCCCTCTACGTCGGGACGCCGAACGCGCTCCACCTCGACTACGTCGAGACGGCGGCGGACCTCGGAACGCCGGTTCTCTGCGAGAAGCCGATGGAGTCGACCGTCGAACGCGCCGAGCGAATGGTCGAGGCCTGCGAGGCCGCCGACGTACCGCTGATGATCGCCTACCGGATGCACACCGATCCGGCCGTGAGACGCGCGCGGGAACTGATCGCGGACGGGTTCCTCGGCGAACCGGTGTCGGTCTACGGGCACAACACGCAGCCGATCCTCGAGATGAACCCGGACCCCGACCAGTGGCGCCTCGATCCCGACCTCTCGGGGTACGGCACGTCGGTGATGGACCTGGGCATCTATTCGCTCAACACCGCGCGCTTCCTGCTCCGGAAAGAGCCGGTCGCGGTCTCCAGCGAGATGCACTCGGGCCACGAGGCGTTCGACGACGTGCCGGACGAGCGCTCCTCCTCGCTCCTGCGCCTCGAGGACGACGTCACCATGGTCACGACGGCGAGTCAGAACGCGCACGCCGACACGCACCTCAAGATCACCGGGACCGAGGGCCAAATCGAACTCCACCCGGCGTTCCACGGCGAGGTGGCGCTCCGTCTCAGGCGAGACGACCTCTCGGTCGAAGTCACACACGAGAGCTTCGACGCCCAGCGCGAGATGCGCGAGGAGTTCGACTACTTCGCCGACCGTGTGCTCACCGACGGCGACATCTATCCCGACGGCCGCCACGGGTTACGAGACATGCGGATCGTCCGGGCGATCCACGAGGCCGGCGAATCGGGCGAGCGCGTCGACATCCGGTAGGACGGTCGCCCCCTCGCTCCGACTCGTTCGGCCCGGGTGTGGAGGCTCCGTCGGCGTCGGCGCGCTCGGTACCGCTCTCAGCGCTTTTCCTGCGCGCGATCTTCCCAGCCGGACTCCCAGAGGTCGATGGTGTGCACCTTCTCCTCGGTGTACTCGTGCTCCTCGATGACGTCGTGCTCGAGCTCGATACCGTATCCGGGGCCGTCCGGGATCTGCATATAGCCGTCCTCGACGACGAGCGGCTCTTTCAGCAGGTCGTCGATCCAGTCCACGTCGTACGTCTGGAACATCTCTTGGATGCGGAAGTTCGGGACGGACGTACAGAAGTGACCGTAGATGGCTCCTGCGACGGGACCCTGCGGATTGTGCGGGGCGATGTCGACGTGGTCGGCCTCCGCGAGGCCGGCGATCTTCTTGCCCTCAGTGATGCCACCGGTGTTCATCAGGTCGGGCTGGAGGACGTCGACGTCGGTGCGCGTGACCAGCTCGTAGAAGTCGTGTTTGGTCATGTGCCGCTCGCCCGTCGCGACCGGGATCGGCGACTTCCGCGACACCTCCGCGAGGCTGTTGATGGAGTCCGGCGGGCACGGCTCTTCGAGCCAGGTCGGGTCGAACTCCGCGAGCTCGCGGGCGATCTCGACCGCCTGCCCCGCGGAGAAGCGGCCGTGACACTCGACGAGGAGGTCGACGTCGGGGCCGACGGCCTCGCGGACCGCACCGACGATGTCGACCGCCCTGTTCTGCTCTTTGCGCGACATGGACTGCCACGCGGTGCCGAACGGGTCGAACTTCATCGCGTCGTAGCCGTCGTCGACGACGCGTTCGGCGGCCTCGGCGAAGCCCTCGGGGCTGCCCCCGGTGTCTTGGTACCAGCCGTTCGCGTACGCACGCAGCTCGGTGCCGTGAACCGGGCCGCCGAGCAGGTCGTACACGGGTTTGTCGAGTATCTTGCCCTTGATGTCCCAACACGCCATATCGACGGCGGAGACGACGGTGGTGTTAATGACGTTCTTGGAGAACCACTCGTCGCGGTACATCTCTAACCACAACGATTCGGTGTCGAACGGGTCTCGTCCGACGAAGAAATTGGACATCTCCTCGATGGCCGTCGCGACCGTGCGGGGTTTGTCGTGCGTGGTCGCCTCGGCGATCCCGGTGACGCCCGCGTCCGTCTCGAGTTCGACGAACACCCAAGGCTTCCACGGATTCGCGACCAGATATGTGTCTACGCCGGTGATGCTAACGCCTGACATTACACTCGGGCAGTCTGGCACCGAACTATTATATTTATCCATCTATTTCCCGTCCCGTTCTCGGCACGACATCACGGGAGCGCGGCCGGTCACCCCTGCCGACCGGAGTGCGGTTTGAGACCGGAGTGCGGTTTGAGACCGGAGCGCAGTTTGAGGACCCGACGCACGAGACGCCCGCTCCCGACCGCTCGCAACCCCTCCGGGACCACGGCCTCGGAGGACGGCCGGCCGTCGGTCGCTCCGTACCGCTCTCTGTGCGACTGCAATACACTTATTTGCTTGAGGCAAACACCTAGTTACCATGGAGCACGCACTCGTCGTCATTAACGACACCGACGCGCACAGAGCACTGCTCGCGGAATCCGGCCAGCTGGCTCACGACAACGGCGCGAAACTAACCGTGCTCTCGTGGATAACGCCGAGTGAAATCGACGAGGCCGCGAAGAACCTCGAAGTGATCGAACACACCGAGGGAACGTCGTACAGCAGCCCCGATTCGTCCTCCGTCGCGGAGCGGTTCGCGAAGGAGTTCGCGACGGACGTGTTCGCTTCCCTCGACGATCGGATCGAGTTCACCCCCGATGGGATCGTCACCGAGGGGGACGAACGCGCCGAGAAGATCATCGAGACCGCGGAGCGACTCGGCTGTGACCACCTCTTCATCGTCGGCCGCCGACGCTCACCGACCGGAAAGGCGCTCTTCGGCGACTTCGCACAGCAAGTCCTGCTCAACTTCACGGGGACCGTGACGCTCAAAATGGACTGAACGGCGCGGGAGACGGAGTACCGCAACCGCTCGGCTGATACCGGCTCTCTCACATCCCCAAAAGCGATCTCGATGACGTACCACGGCATACAGGTCGGCACGGGCGGACAGGGCGCGAACTGGTGTGAGGAGTACCTCCCGCCTCACGTCGCCGAGGACCGGATCGAAATCGTCGCCGCAGTCGACATCGACGAGACGAACCACGGGAACGCGATCGAACACCTAGACGTGCCGCCCGAGCGGTGTTACACGGACGTCGAGACGGCGTTCCGGGAGGCGGACGCCGACTTCTGTACGATCGTCGTCCCGCCGTGGGTCCACGAGGAGGTGGTCGACGCCGCCGTCGAGCACGACCTCGACATCCTCTCCGAGAAGCCGATCGCGGACACGCTCGAGGCGTCGGTTCGCATCGCGGAGAAGGTCGAACGGGCGGGGCTCAAGATGGGTGTCACGATGAGCCACCGGTACGACCGGGACAAGACGACCATGCGGCGACGGCTTCGTTCCGGGGAACCGGGCCCGATCGACCACGTCGTCGGTCGCTTCGCCTGCAACGCTCGGTCGCACGGGGCGTGGGGCGCGTTCCGTCACGAGATGGCGGACGTGCTCCTGGTGGAAGGGGCGGTCCACCAGCTCGATTTCATCGACGACATGGTCGGGAGCCCCTGCGAGACGATCTACGCGGACACGTGGCTCCCGGACTGGGCCGAGTACGAAGGCGACGTGCAGGCGCTGGTCCAACTCCGCTTCGCGAACGGTGTCCGCGCCTCGTGGGAGGGGGCCAAAGCCAACGCGACCACGCTCAACGGGTGGGGGAGCGACTACCTCCGCGCCGAGTGCCGCGAGGAGACGCTCGTCCTCGACGACCGCGAGCTGACGCGATACCCGTACGACGCCGACCGCGAAGGGGTCGTCGGGAGCCTCGACGAGGACCTCGGCGAGCCGATTCGCCTCGACGAACGGGACCGGTGGATGAACGCCTGGCTCGTCGGGCAGTTCGTGGCGTGGCTCGACGGCGGCGAGCCGATGGCGACCAACGTCCGCGACAACCTCCAGTCGATGGCGTTGATCGAAGCCGCGATAGAGAGCAGCCGGACCGGAGCACCCGTCTCCGTCCAGACTCTACTCGAAGCGACCCGAGACGCCGTCTCGATCGACTGACCGCCCGGTCCGCCGTCTCCGCTCCGTCGCGTCTCTCCCCGTCGACGCGGCCTCGCATCGGTACTCCTCCCCGTGCGCTCTGCTGACAGCAAACTTTCGAGAGTTGGAGCGGTACCCGAAAGAATAATCACCGTTGGTTCAGTCGCACTGACGCGTATGGAAGACTGGTGCGACCCCGAAACGATCGGACGGAACCGACTCGATCCGCACGTCGACGTACTCCCGTATCCGGACGCCGCGACGGCGCTGGCCGGCGACAGAACGGGGTCGCCGTGGGTCCGATCGCTCAACGGCGAGTGGCGGTTCGACCTGGCAGAGACGCCGAGAGACGCACCGAGCGGGTTCGCGGATCCGGCGTTCGACGCGAGCGATTGGGACGGCATCGAGGTCCCGATCAACTGGCAGGCGGCGGGACACGGACGACCGCACTACACGAACGTCGTCTATCCGTTCCCCGCGGACCCGCCGAACGTTCCGCGAGAGAACCCGACGGCGTCGTACCGGCGGACGTTCCGCGTCGACGAGGACTGGGACGGGCGGCAGATCCGTCTCCACTTCGAGGGCGTCGACTCGGCGTTTCACCTGTGGGTGAACGGCGAGCGCGTCGGATACAGCGAGGGGGCCCGGCTCCCCGCCGAGTTCGACGTCAGCGAGCACGTCGAACCCGGGGCGAACACCGTGGCCGTCCGCGTGTACAAGTGGACGAACGGGAGCTACATCGAAGACCAGGACATGTGGTGGCTCAGCGGTATCTTCCGGGAGGTGTACGCCTACGCAGCCCCGGAGGTCCACGTCGCGGACGTCGACGTGCGAACGGAGCTCGACGACGACTACGAGGACGCCCGCCTGACGGCCGAGGTCGATGTCGCAAACGCCGGGGCGACCGAGGCGACGCGCCGGGTGGAAGCGACCCTCCGCGACGAGGACGGGGCAGCCGTCGCCGACGCCGGGGCGACCGAGGCGGTCGACGTCGGACCGGACCAGACCGCGACGGTCGCGCTGGAGACCGACGTTGCCGACCCCGACAAGTGGACCGCGGAGACGCCGACCCGGTACGCGCTCGAACTCGCGCTCGCGGACGCTGAGGCGACGGAAGGCGACGCGGTGACTGAAGTCATCGCGCAGACGGTCGGCTTCCGGGACGTCGAGATAACGGACGGGCTGTTCCTCGTCAACGGCGAAGCCGTGACGATCCGCGGCGTGAACCGCCACGACTTCCACCCGGACCGGGGGCGCAACGTCCCCGTCGAGACGATGCGCGAGGACGTCGAGCTGATGAAACGGCACAACATCAACGCCGTCCGGACGGCCCACTACCCCAACGACTCGCGGTTCTACGACCTCTGTGACGAGTACGGTCTCTACGTCGTCGACGAGACTGACATCGAGTGCCACGGCATGGAGTTCGCACCGGAGACGCCCCACATCAGCGACGCGACGGAGTGGGAGAGCGCCTACGTGGACCGGATGGTTCGGATGATCGAACGCGACAAGAACCACCCGAGCGTCGTCGTCTGGTCGCTCGGCAACGAGTCGGATCTCGGTTCGAACCACGTCGCGATGGCCGACGAAACCCGCCGGCGCGACCCGACGCGGCCGATCCACTACGAACCGGACGAGGAACAGACCGTCTCGGACATCGTCGGCCCGATGTACCCGCCGTGGGATCAGCTATCGGCCTGGGCCGCCGAAGACGAGTACGAGCATCCGGTCATCCTCTGCGAGTACGCCCACGCGATGGGAAACGGTCCCGGAAACCTCCAAGAGTACTGGGACGCGTTCTACGAACACGACCGCTTGCAGGGCGGCTTCGTCTGGGACTGGGTCGACCAGGGGCTTCGCCGCACAACCGCAGACGGCGAGGAGTGGTTCGCCTACGGGGGCGACTTCGGTGACGAACCCAACGACGCGAATTTCAACATCAACGGGCTCGTGTTCCCGGACCGGACGCCCTCTCCCGGTCTGACCGAGCTCAAGAAGGTCATCGAACCGGTGACGCTGGCAGACGCCGACCTCGAACGCGGTGAGATAACCGTCGAGAACCGATACGACTTCCGTGACGTCGACCACCTCGTGGCCACCTGGCGCGTCGAACGCGACGGCGAGTTGACGCAGAGCGGCACCGTCGACCTCCCCGACATCGACGCCGGCGAGGCCGAGACCGTGACCGTGCCCGTCGAGTCGGACGCCCTCGACGGCGAGGGCGAGCACCTGCTGACCGTCGAACTCTCGCTGGCCAGCGAGGCGGCGTGGGCGCCCGCCGGACACACCGTCTCGACCGGGCAGTTCACGCTCGCCGGCGGCGGGGGACAGCCAACTTCGACTGTCGGGTCCTCGCCGCTCTCCTGTGAAACGACCGCCGACGGGATCGTCGTCTCGAACGCGCAGTTCGAACTGGTGTTCGACGACGGCCGCGGCGTCGTCGACTCGCTGACCTACCACGGGAAGGAGCTCCTCTCGGCGGGCCCCCGCGTCGGCCTCTGGCGGGCCCCGACCGACAACGACCGGGGGCTGCCCCTCTCGCGGACGCTTCTCTCGCGACTGACGGAGAAGGCCGAACGGGGCGAGTCCCTCGATCGAGGCGACCTCTGGACGGTCGGATTCTCCCAGCTCTGGCGCGAGCACGGACTCGATCGCCTCCGGTTCCGGACGGACGACGTGACTCACCAAGTACACGGCGCGGAACGCGTCGACATCACCGTCACGGGGCGTCTCGCCCCGCCCATTTTCGACCACGGGTTCGCGACGGAACAGGTCTACACGATACGCGACGACTGCACCGTCGGCGTCGAGACGCGGCTCGAACCGGAGGGGGACCTCTCGGCGCTGCCCTCGCTCCCCCGCGTCGGTCTCGACCTGACGCTCCCCGGCGATCTCGAGCGTGTGAGTTGGTACGGGCGCGGCCCCGGCGAGTCGTACGCCGACAGCAAGCAGTCGTCGCTCGTGGGTCGGTACGAGCGACCGGTCGGAGAGCTACACACGCCCTACGTCAGGCCCCAGGCCAACGGCAATCGGACCGACGTCCGATGGGCGACGTTCACCGACGGGCGCGGCGTCGGCCTGTTCGTGTCTGGCGACTCCCCGCTCGACGTCACCGCCCACGACTACGAGCGATCCGACTTGGAGGCCGCGGACCACGGACACGAACTCCCGCGCCGTGACGAGATCTCGGTGTCGCTGGACCACGCCCACTGCGGGCTCGGTACGGGCAGTTGCGGCCCGACGACGCTCGAACGGTATCGCGTCGAGCCCGACGCGTTCGAGTTCGGCGTCGAACTCCGTCCGTTCGTCGCCGACTGAGCGCCGGGAAGCGACCGATTCGATCGCTCTCGACCGCTGACGAACGGCGTGCCGAGGAACCGTACGCGGAGCTGGTCGACGGCGTCGCCCGCGTTATCGGGTGACGCCTGTAACGCGTCGGCGTCGACACGGAACCGACGCGACTGAACCCGACCTCACCGCGCGATCAGACGATCGAACCGCTCCGATTCGACCCGATTCCGACGCCCGGGTCCGGCCAGGAGGTGAGCGAAACTCCGTCCAGTGCCAACGACTCCCGCAACATCGGTATCCGAAGATAGTTCCCCAGAAGGGAACAGAGGCGGTGGGAACGACCTTCGGCCACCGTCGCTGATCGACTTCCCGCTTTTCGCGCGCACGTCGTATTTCGAACCAGAGAAGGAGCGTGTACGGTATTTTCGGCGGAATATTCCGCTGTTCGGACTCTCAGATCGGGCTCTGAACGTGCGGCTCCGAGTGTCTCTCCGAGAATTGTATTACACTAGTATGCCTGTAACGTTCTTCTCTCGGGAACTCTGGTGTGAAACCCGCTGTGGCATCGGTGAACGGCCTCTCGAGATCGCGCGACCGTACCGGAAGACAGGTATAAGTGAGTCGAGCGAGAGCGTCGATCTGACTGTATGCAACGGGATAATATTGAGTTTCACAACGTCGAGGCGCTCCAACGGGTGGACTCACACGACGGAGTTCGCCTCCTCCGCGTTTCGGAGGCCGTCAGAAGCGAGTTGAACGACGGCGCACAGACGCGAATGCCGCATCCGGCGGGGAGCGAGATCCGCTTCGTTCCGGAGGGACCGGTCCGCGTCACGCTCTCCTCGGAAGAGCGGGAGAGCCTGGTCCGGCCGTTCTGGGGCGACTTCCAGGCGACCGGAGAGGAGTTCGTGCTCGGCCCGGAGCCGAAGACCGTCGAACTGTCCTTCCCGGACCGGCTTTCGAACCTCGATTCCGAAGCGACGGGCGACATGCGGTACGCCCCGGAAGTCTGCCGGCTCGTCCTCGCCGGCGACCACCGCGGCGGCCACATCTACTACCACGACGTCGAAGGCGAGCGCCGCCCGCCCGCGGCCGACGAGGTGCCGCAACTCCGATACCTCGCGTACGGCACGTCTATCACGGAGGGCGAGGCGCCGACCGCAGAGATGCAGACCTACGTCAATCAGGCCGCTCGTCGGCTCGGTGCGGACCCGATAAACCTCGGCTCGTGCGGGACCGCCTTCTGCGATTCCGCGATGGCCGAGCATATCGCCGACCGCGGGGACTGGGACGTGGCGACGCTGTCGCTGTCGGTGAACATGGTCAACCGGTTCACGCCCGACGAGTTCCGAGAGCGGGCGGCCGCGATGATCGAGACGGTCGCCGAGGCGAATCCGACGAAGCCCGTCGCCTGTATCACGCTCTTCCCGCACGTGCGCGAGTACAAGCGGGACCACGAGGAGGCGGCGCTCTCCGAGACGTTCCGCGAGAAACTCCGGGAGGCGGTCGCCGAGTGCGGCCACGAGAACGTCCACCTCGTCGAGGGGCCCGACCTCCTGCCGACGGCGAGCGGACTGACGACCGACCTCGTCCATCCCGGGGACGAAGCGATGATCCGGATCGGCGAGAACCTCGCCCGCGAGATCGAACCGCTCGTGAGCAACTGATCGGCGTTCGCGGGACTGCGCTGCTCGCGGTCGACTCTCCGAACGGAAACCGCTACGTGAGCGGAAAAATCGGAATGCCACGGTCGTCGGGGCGTTCCTTCGACGCGTGCGGCGACGTGTCTCACCGGTCTGCAGCGGCGCCAGGCTGTTCCCGACTGGGGAACGACGCTGTGCTCAGACGCGAGACGATCGGGTCGCTAGCCGACCGGGATTCCCTGTCGGGGAGCGCCGTCGTGAGCCGCGTTTTTGTATTCGATCGTGTACATATGATTCTCATATTCATGTCACGTGAGAGCCGTCTACCGGTTTGACGGCGTGTCGCGGCTCACCTCCGATCGGAGCAGGAGCGATCGCCTCCGGGGTCGACCGCTCTCGACGGGGCGGGGACCGCACCAACATTATTACTCGAGCGGCAGTATCGGTTCGTATGAGTCGGTACACACCGGACACCGTCGATGGGACGCTGTTTCTCGTCGGAGCGGACGACCGCGTCGAGATCGGGGCCGTCGACGACGTCGTCGCTGCGGTCGGCGGCGAGACGTATACGATCGAATACGATCAGCGACAGCGGAAGCAGCCGTGGTTGCGAACCGATGAGGGGGAACTCGAGATAGACGTTCGCGAGGCGGTGACGACGCTGTCTCACGGCGGCGAAACGGTCTCCGAGATCCGCGCGTCCGACTTGGAAACCGACCGGTACGGGCTTCCAACGCGAACGGTCGAGTTCGCGGACACCGTCGTCGAGATTCTCGAACGACAGGGCTCCCGAGACGCGTGACGACCGGACCGAGTCGTTCCCGGATCGATCCGCGGCGGCCGGTCCCTACACGACAGTTCCCGTCCGCCGTTCCCGAGCTAGTTGGCACCGGACGACCACAACCGCAACGCGCCGTAGCCGAGAACGGTCCCGAGCACGAGGGAGACTCCCCAGATTCCGAACATCCCCGCGAGGACGCCCTCAGACAAGATCACACCGCCGATTACAGACAGAACACCCATCGCGATGAGCATCCAGAACAGGCGGCTTTTCGGAACGAACGACGTCCCACCGGCCGAACTGGACTGTTGCGTGGCCATACAATGCGAGTGGTAATCACTCATATATAAACGTTTTCCCACTCCGGTTCGTCACGGGCCGCCGACACGGCCATCGGCGCGTGTCGTATCTCCCGGAGGGAGAACGCGTCGCCTGACACGCCATGACGAACGGGTGACACGTCTCAGAACTCGTCGGTGTATATTATGTTATTCATCTGCGTTCGGGCGGCTCCCGCCACGCAGAGCAGCCCGATAGCGAGCGCGCCGATCGGGACCTTCCCCCGCCAGCTGGACCAGTGGTACCGCTCTTCCAAGGTGACGATATAAACGGTGTCGTCACGCTCGTATAGCAACGGGAGATAGTCCGGCGCCGATTCGCGGGAGCGGTACCACTGCCCCTCCCCGTCACGGGCGGCATCGACGGTCGACTGCCGCTCGGGACCGAGTTCCTCGTACGCCGAGACGTCGTCGTCGCTCGTCGACTGGAGCGTCGATTCGGTGACGTGGTAATCGATGGCGTACACCGCGGAGACTGGAACCAAGACGAACAGAAACACCGATCCGACGATACCCACGATGAAGAGACGGGTGTCAGAAATTGGCATGTCCAGCGGTTTCACGCGGCGGATCAAAGGTATTGTGGTCCGTTCGTTGTCCGAGAGACCGGCGGAATCAACACGGATCGAGATGAGCCGATCGCTTGAACGTCGAGTGGCAGCAGTCGTCGAGTGGCAGTTGTCGTCGAACCTTTTTTGCTCTCCGACAGCGACACTCGACGCATGGCCTCGAAAACGTATATGGACCATCTCTGCGAGCGTGAGACGGGTATTCGGTACGTGTTCATCATCTCTCTGCTGTCGATCGTCCTGTTGATGGGGTCTTTGACGGTCGTCACACCCGGGACGGGGACGTACTACATCGCGGTTATACAGGTGGTCACGTTCGGATTCTTGGTCGTGTTCTCGTTCGGACTGATGACGCTTTGCCACCGTCGCGAAACGCAGCGGGAGCTGTGAGATCCGATGGAAAGGCGACCGGCTCGACGCCGCTGTTATATCATACTATTTTGAGAAATATTCCCATTCGAGAAACACTAACAGTTATATATGATGGCCAGTAACGCGTTATCGTAGCAAAAACCATGAAGGATAACAGCCCTTGGACTCGACGCAAATTTGTCGAAATCGGTGCGGTCGCCGGCACCGGTCTACTTGCTGGTTGTACGGGTGGAAGTGACTCGAGCGGCGACGGTGAGGACGGAAACGGTTCGAGCGGCGACGGTGAGGACGGAAACGGTTCGAGCGGCGACGGTGAGGACGGAACGAACCGGTTTAACGCCGTCATCGGACGCCCGCTTCCGGAGGTGCAGTTCAACCCCTTCAACATCCAGAACTACGGCCAGACCATCAGCATGTACCTCAACGTGTCGCTCGCTGACGGGCATGCCGACGGAACCGTTCAATCGCGGTTCTTAGAGGACATCTCGACGGACGGCAGAGAGATGACGATGTCGATCCCGGAGGGATGGACCTACTGGAACGGCGACGAGATCACGGCAGAGGATTTATATACTGGGTTCGAAATCCAGCGGTACCAGAACTACGACTCGACGAACTACGAGAGCCACGAAATCGTCGACGACTACACCGTGAAGCGGACGTTCAAGAGCCGCGTCACGCCGACACTGATGCAGGCCTCGCTCGTCGGCGATTCCTTCGTCCATCCCGAGCTGTTCTCGGAGTACCTCGAGCAGTACGAAGACGCGGGCTCCGCGGACGAGCGGGACAGCGTCACCGAAGAGCTCATCCAGTACACGATCAGCGCGGAAGACTACATCGACGGCGGATACGGAACGGGCGTGTATCGGCCCACCGAGTGGAACAACGCGCGACTCGATGCGGAACTGGTCGAGGACCACCCGATGGCGGAGTCGACGGACGTGCCCGGGGTCCGCATCTACGCCGTCGGCGGTGAGAGCGAGGCGATGGCGAGGAACAACACGCTCGACCGAGCGTACGCGCACCCCAACGACACGTGGATGGAAGGCACGGACCTGGAGATTGAGAGCACGATCAACTGGTTCCGCGCCCAGAAGTTCATCCTCAACTGGAACAACGAGCACCTCGCGAACCTGAACGTCCGCCGGGCGGTCATGGCCATCATGCCGCTCGATGCCATGAGCGCGGCCGCGAACGAGGCCGGGTACAACGCGGAACCGACCCAGTTGCAGACCGGTCTCCGAGAGTCGATTCACGAGGAGTACCTCGGGGAGGACTTCACTGACCAGCTCATCGAGTACCCGGTCGCGTCTGATTCGGAAGCCGCCGCGGAGTACATGCGTGCGGCCGACTACACCCAGGAGGGCGGAAGCTGGGTCAGTCCCGAGGGCGAGCAGGTCTCGTTCAACATCCTCTCGCGAAGTAACACCGGGCAGGCGCTCCCGACGACGGCCTTCTCGGACGCGCTCAACCGCTTCGGGATCGAGACGGAGGTGAACGCCATCGGCGAGGACTACTACACGACGCTGCAGAACTGGGAGTTCGACATGGGGTGGGTCTGGCACGTCGCGTCCGCGCTGTGGCACCCGACCTCCTACTTCTCGAACGACTTCTACGGCGTCCGTGTCGGCGACCCGGAGGAGACGGAAGGGACCGGTGAGACCGGCATTCCGCTTACCACGACCATCCCGAGCGAGGTCGGTTCCGAGGAGATCAGCGGGAGCGGCCAAGAGATCCGTCCGGCTCAGTTGAGCAACGATCTCCCGGCGTCCGAGTCGACCGAGGAGGTCCGAGAGACGACCCGAACGCTGGCGTGGTGGTTCAACTACAGCCTCCCGGCGATCGCCTACATCCAGGAGAATCAGACCCGCGCGATGGACACGACGAACTACGAGGTCGTCCCGGATACCCAACCGCCGCTGGACGTGAGCGAACCGATCATGAAAGGGCTGTTCAACGGTCACATCCGGGAAAATAGCTCGTGAGAACTCGGCGCTCACTCACCCGACAACAAATGGTAACAAAGAAACGGTAACGGAATAACGAAGACACACGCATGAATCTAAACTATCTCACACGGCGGCTCGGGCAGGCCGTCATCACGTTCTGGGCGACGGTGACGCTCACGTTTGCGCTCTATCACATGATGCCCGGTGGCCCGGTGGAGTCGATGCAGAACATCATCCTCCAGCAGGTCACGACGTCCGGCGGGTCAGTCGACCTCGAACAGATCGAACAGATGGTCGCGCTGTACGCGAACATCCAGCCCAACGATCCGGTGTACGTCCAGTATATCGACTACTGGCGCCAGCTGCTGTTCGAGTTCAGCATGGGACAGTCGTTCTCACACCAGGAGCCGGTCACGACGCTCATCGCCGAGCGCGTTCCGTGGTCGATGTTCGTCTCGGTGTACTCGCTCGTCATCGGGTACACGGCGAGCATTCTGCTCGGGTCCGCGATGGCGTTCAAAGAGAAGAGCCGCTTCGACTCGATCATGTCCAGCATCATGGTCGCGCTGCAGTCGACGCCGTACTACATCGTCGCGCTCCTGCTGATCTACTCGGTCGCGTTACGGCTCGGCTGGTTCCCGACCGGCGGTCGCGTCGGCACGGGAGTCGAGGCCGGGTTCAACCTGGAGTTCATGACGAGCGTCGTTCACCACGCGGCCCTGCCGATCCTCTCGACGAGCATTCTCGGGATCGCCGGCGCGATCTCGCTGCGAGGAAACGCGATCCGCGTCCTCGGCGAAGACTACCTCCGAGTGGCGGAGCTCCGCGGGCTTCGCCCGACTCGGATCGCGACCGAGTACGTCGGCCGGAACGCGATCTTGCCGATGTACACGCGGTTCATGATCGGGATCGCGGGGGTGCTCAGCAGCTCGGTCATCCTCGAGCAGATCTTCTCGTACCCGGGAATGGGACTGCTCATGTACAACGCGATCAACATCAGGGACTACCCGTTGCTGATGGGGACGCTGATCATCTTCACGTCGATCACCATCATCGGGATCCTGATCGCCGACTTGACCTACGGATACATCGATCCGCGGGCGAGCGGCGGAGGTGGTACTGAATGAGTGACTCAGAAGGCGATACACAGTCGGAACTGGAAGCACTGTTCGAGCCCCAGGGCACCGTCGAGTCGCTGACACGCTGGGAGCGGGTGAAACAGCAGTACGACCTGTACGTTCGGGCGCCGCTGAAGGTGGCGATCAACGACTGGCGGACGGTCGTCGGCCTTGGGCTGCTCATCCTGTTCGGCCTGGCGGGAACCGTCGGCGTCTGGTTCACGGCGGCCCCGTCGTCCGGTCAGGCGCCGTTCCTGCTCGGTCCGTTCGAGAACTGGGCGTATCCGCTCGGAACCGACGTGCTCGGGCGACCGATCCACACGCAGCTCATCCACGCGACGCCCGCCATGTTCCAGATGATCCTCGGCGGCGCCGGACTCGCGATCGGTCTCGCGACGGTCGTCGGCCTGCTTTCGGGGTTCCTTCGGGACACGGTGGTCGACAGGGTGCTCATGACGATCGCCGACGTCGTTATCACGATCCCGGGGCTCCCGTTGGTGATGGTGCTTGTCGCCGTCTTCCAGCCGCGGAACCCGTACGTCGTCGGGGTTCTCCTGGGTCTCGACGCGTGGCCCGCCTTGGCGCGACAGATCCGTTCGCAGGTGCTCAGCATCCGCGAGGAACACTACGTCGAGGCCTCGCGGATAATGGGACTGAGAATCTGGACGATCCTCCGGCGGGACCTGTTGGGACAGCTCACGCCGTACATCGCCATCAACGCCGCGTTGGCGGCCCGCGGGATCATCTTCGGGTCGGTCGGGCTGTACTTCATCGGCGTGCTCCCGTTCAACGCGTTGAACTGGGGAGTGATGATGAACATGGCGTACGCCTCGGGGGCGCTGAACGAGACCGCGAAGCTCCACTGGCTCCTCTGGCCGATGCTAACGATCTTCCTGCTGTCGGTCTCGTTCGTCCTGCTGTCGCAGGGCCTCGATAGCGTTTTCAACGTCCGGCTTCGAGCGCGACACGCGCAAACGGCCGGCGAAGGCGACACATCCGCTTCAAAAGGAGAACACGATAACGCATGAAATCCGAACCGATAGCCGAAGTCGAGAATCTCAACGTGGCCTTTCCCATGGATCGGGGCGAGTCGCGGGTCGTCCGCGACGCCGATATCGACATTTATCAGGACGAAATTCTCGGCGTCGTGGGCGAGAGCGGCAGCGGCAAATCGATGTTCGCCGCGTCGCTGCTCGACGGCGTCGTCGAACCGGGCGTGAGCCGCGGCGAGATCACGTTCAATCCGCCCGACGGCGGCGATCCGATCTCCGTCTTAGACCTCACCGAGGAGGAGCTTCGGCGGTTCCGCTGGGACCGGGTCGCCATGGTGTTCCAGGGGGCGATGAGCTCGTTCAACCCCGTCAAAACGATCGGGGCGCACTTCAAGGAGACGCTCCAGGACCACAACAAGAACGTCGAAGAGGGCCTGGAGCGCGGTCGACAGCTGCTCGAAGACCTGTACCTCGATCCCGACCGCGTCATGGACTCGTATCCGCACGAGCTGAGCGGGGGCATGAAACAGCGCGGGCTGATCGCGTTGAGCCTGCTTCTCGACCCGGACCTGTTGATCCTCGACGAGCCGACGGCGGCGCTGGACCTGCTGATGCAGCGGTCGATCATCTCGCTCCTTCGAGAGGTGCAGACCAACTACGACGCGACGTTCGTGATGATCACTCACGACCTGGCGCTGCTGTCGAAGCTGGCGGACCGAATGGTGATCATGTACGCCTTCCAGTTCATCGAGATGGGCGAAACCGACGAGATCATCTGGAACGCCTCGCACCCTTACACCAGGGCGCTGCTCGCGTCGACGCCGAGCCTGGCCTCGGACATCGACGAGATGAAGCCGATCCCCGGTGACAAGCCGGACCCGGTCGAGCAGTTCCACGGCTGCTCGTACAGCTCGCGCTGCCCGCTCGCGGACGAGCGGTGTCGCGAGGAGGAACCGCCGTTGAGGGCGGTAGAGGGGTCGACCACGCAACAGACGGCGTGCTTCCACTACGAGGACGCGGCCGAGGCGATCCACCTGCCGTCCTCGCCGCAGGAGGCCGCCGAGTCCGCCGCCGCCGACGGGGAGGGACAATGAGCGGAGCCGACCCGGTCGTCTCGATGCAGGACATCACCGTCGAGTTCGGTGAGAGCGGTTTCGGCCCGTTCGGCGACTCCGAGGTCGTGCGCGCCGTCGACGAGGTGGACCTCGACATCGGCGAAGGCGAGGTGATCGCCTTAGTCGGCGAGTCCGGCTGCGGGAAGACCACGCTCGGCAAGACCGCGATCGGCTTCCAGCGTCCGACCGGCGGCACGATCCGCTACCGCGGCCAGGACATCGGGGAAGCGCGCGACAGCCGCAACCCCGACATCCCGTTCAGCGAGATCCGGCGGTCGCTTCAGATCATCCACCAGGACCCCGGAAGCGCGCTCAACCCGAATCAGCGCGTGATCACCTCGCTGCTGTTACCGCTGAAGAAGAACACGGACCTGGGTCGCGGCGAGTGCAAGGAGCGCATCTACGCGCTCGCCGAGCGCGTCGGACTCACTCCCGTCGACGACTTCATGAACCGCTACCCGCATCAGCTCTCGGGCGGCGAGCAGCAGCGGACGGTCCTGATCCGGGCGATGATGATGAATCCGGACCTGATCTTGGCCGACGAGGCGATCAGCGCGCTCGACGTCTCGCTGCGGATCGAGATGATGGACCTGATGCTGGAGCTGCGAGAGCTGTTCAACACCTCGTTCCTCTTCGTGTCCCACGACCTCTCGAACGCGAGGTACCTGACGAAAAAATCCGGCGGACGCATCGCCGTGATGTACCTGGGTGAGATCGTCGAGATCGGGACCGTCGAGGAGATCATCGAGAACCCCCAGCATCCCTACACGCAGGCGTTGAAGTGGGCGACGCCGAACCTCTTCGTCGAGGACGAGGAGGACTCGCCGCTCCGCGGGCTCGACATCCCGGACCCCACGGAGAAGCCCGAAGGGTGTTCGTTCCACCCCCGCTGTCCGGAGGCCCGTACCGTCTGCGAGACGACGCGGCCGGGAGCGTACGAGAGCGACGACAGCGAGTACCGGTGTAAGTGCTTCCGCGCGACGGACGAACACGAGTACTGGAACAGCGAGGAGCTGGCGGGTTCCGAACTCGTCGAGTAGCGCCCGCCCGCAGACGTCTTTTGGTCGGAGCGCGTCGATAGCGCGGAAACGGTCGCCTGGTGCGGCCGGTCTACCGCCAGTCGAGGACTGTTTCGACCGCCTCGTCGGCGTCGCCCGTCGGCGAGAACTCGCACCCGACGTACCCGTCGTACTCGGTGTCGTCGATCGCCTCGAGGATGGCTTCGTAGTTGAGCTCTCCCGTTCCCGGCTCGTGGCGCCCGGGCACGTCGGCGACGTGGAAGTGGCCGATCCGGTCGACGTTGTCGGTGATCGTCTGAATGAGGTTCCCTTCGGTGACCTGCTGGTGGTAGATGTCGTACAGCAGCTTGACGCGTGACGATCCGACGGCGTCGACGATGTCGAACCCCTCCGCCGACGTCTCGAGGAAGTAGTCGGGGTGATCGACGGCGGTGTTCAGCGGTTCGACGACGAGGGTCACCCCCGCGTCTTCGGCGTCGGGCGCGACGGCGGAGAGCGTCTCGATGACGGCCTCGCGCTGCGTGGGTCGGTCCAGCCCGTCCTGGTCCGGGCCGGTCGTCACGATCAGGACGGGCACGCCGTGGTCGGCCGCGACTGCGATCGACTCGCGGATCGTCTTCGCCGCCTCCTCGGTTCCCTCGGGATCGGTCAGCGTGCCGCCGGCGACGAAGCCCGCGACCGGAATGTCGACATCGGCGGCGGTGTCGGCGATCGCCTGGAGGTCCCTCGCGCGCCAGTCCCAGAACTCGACGGCGTCGGCGCCCGCTTCGGCGGCCCGCGACACGCGGTCGACGAACGGGTCGTCGTCGTACACCATCTCCAGGCAGATGGAGATGTCTGGCATCTACTCGTCCCCCGCGTCGTCCGCCGGTTCCGGGTTCAGCGCACCGTCCTCGACCATCGCGTCGAGCGGGTTGTCGTCGACCGCGAGCGGGAAGTCGACCCGACCGCGTTTCCGAGCGGACTCCCACGCCCCGAAGATGAGTTCGGTCGCGTTCAGGGCGTTGTGCGCGCCCAGCTCCGGCGTCTCGTCCTCCTCGAGACAGCGGACGTTCTCGGCGATCGCGCGGTCGATGAACGCCCAGTCGTGGAGGCCGTCCTCGGTCTCGACGGTCGTCCACCCGTCGTCGCCGGGGCGACGGATACGCAGGGCGGGGAGCTCTTCGTCGTCGTCTCCGGACGGGCCGAGTTCGATCGTGCCGTCGCTGCCGATCAGGCGGTTGTGACACCGAACGGCGCCGGCCGGTCCGCCGTCGCCGGCGGCGTCGCTCGTGCCGAGGCCGTGGACGCCGTTCTCGTACTCCCACATGAGAACGGCCTGGTTCTCGTTGTGCGAGCCGAAGACGAGGTTCTCCTCGCGGTAGTCGACCTGTGCGAGGACCCAGTCGGCCGGCGTCTCGTCGTTGAAGTAGTTACACAGATCCAGCGAGTGGCTCCCGTAATCGAAGATGCCGACCGGCGCCGAGAACTCGACGCGCTCCAGCTCGCCGATCTCGCCGTCGTCGAGGAGTCGCTTCGCGGTGCGGACGGCGTCGCTGAACCGACGCTGATGGTTGAACGTGAGCTGAACGCCGTGTCGGGCGGCCTCTTGCGCCATCAGACGCGCGCCGCCGTACGTCTGCGCCATCGGCTTCTCGCAGTGGATCGCGTCGACGCCGGCCCGGCAGCAGTCGATCGCGATCGACGCGTGAACCGCCGGCGGCACGCAGAGCGAGACGATGTCGGGCCGGACCGCCTCGAGCATCGCCTCGTACTCCTCGAAGACGCGGTCCTCGGCGATGTCGTACTGGGCGGCGAACGCCGCCGCGTTCTCGGGGACGATGTCGGCGCAGGCGACGAGGTCGCACGCGTCGTGTTTCTCGTAGCCCTCGGCGTGGTGATACGCCATCGCGTACCCGTCTCGCCCGGGGTCGTCCGGTTCCGCACCAGTACCGATCACTGCCACTTGGTAGGACATGTCACCTCATCCGTAGCGAACTGTCTAATAAGTACCCGATGCCGTCCGCTCAGAACAACCGCACGAACCAGAGACGCGTGCCGTCATCTCCACCGCCCCCGCCGTCTGGAAACCCGCTCTCTGCTCCGGCGCTGGCGTGGGACATATCTTTTTGAACACCCGCCGCAAACCGGCGAGACGGACATGACTGACGCGAAGCTCACGGTGCATACGGACGCGGTCGTCGGACACGTCGACCCGGAGATTCACGGTCACTTCGCCGAGCACCTCGGTCGGTGTATCTACGACGGGATCTGGCGGAGCGACGGCGACAACGAGACCGGCCGCCGTGAGGGGGTCTTCGAACTGCTCGCGGACCTCGAGGTCCCGGTCCTCCGGTGGCCGGGCGGCTGTTTCGCCGACGACTACCACTGGGAGGACGGCGTCGGTCCCCGCGAGGAACGGCCGCGTCGCCGGAACCTCTTCTGGGCGCAGGGGCCCGAAGAGCGCCCCGAGGAATCGAACGCGTTCGGCACCGACGAGTTCCTCCGGTTCTGTGAAGCGATCGGGACGGAGCCGTACCTGGCGGCGAACGTGGGGTCGGGAGACCCGCGGGAGGCGGCCGACTGGGTCGAGTACTGTAACTACGGGGGCGACACGGCGCTCGCGGATCGGCGCCGCGAGAACGGCCGCGAGGACCCGTACGGCGTTCGGTACTGGGGGCTCGGGAACGAGAACTGGGGCTGTGGCGGCCGGATGAGTCCGGAGCAGTACGCCCGGGAGTACCGCCGGTTCGCGACCTACGTCGGCACGCAGTCGAACCAGATGCTCGATCACGACCTCGAGCTCATCGCCTGCGGCTACGAGCGGCACGAGTGGAACCGTCGGTTCCTCGAGGAGGTCGGGAACTCGCCGTGGGGGCCGGAGTTCCCGCTCGACCACCTCACGTTTCACCACTACTACGGTCGAACGATGAGCGTCTCCGAGGCCGACGAGGACGACTTCGACGCGTTCCTCGCCGACGCGCTCGTGATGAGCGAGCACCTCGAGACGATCGCGGGGGCGATCGACGCCGTCGCGACGACCCGCGATATCGGGGTCATCGTCGACGAGTGGGGCGCCTGGCACCCCGAGGCCGTCGCGGGCAACGGCCTCGAACAGCCGGGGACGGTCCTCGACGCGCTCTCCGCCGCGGCCGTCCTCGACATCTTCAACCGCCACAGCGACGTCGTCACGATGACGAACATCGCCCAGACGGTCAACGTGTTGCAGTGCCTGGTCGAGACCGACGGCGACGACGCGTGGGCGCGGCCGACGTATCGCGTGTACGACGCCTACGCGCCGCACAAAGACAACGAGGCGATCCGGACGACGATCGACACGCCGACCCGCGAACGCTCCGACGGCGACGACCTGCCGCTGGTCCGCGGCTCGGCGTCGACCGACGGCGAGGGCGCGTTCGTCTCGGTGACGAACCTCGACTGCCGCGACTCGCGCGCGGTCGAGGTGGCTGTCGAGGGGAAGCCGATCGAATCGGCCGAGGCGCGCGTCCTGTTCGCCGACCACGACCCGAAGGCGACGGTCACGGCCGACAACGCGGGGGAGTTCGCGTCCGAGTCGCTCGACGTCGAGGTCGACGGGAGCACGGTCAGCATGGAGCTGCCGCCCGCGACGGTCGCGACGGTGGACCTCTCGTAGACCGGGACGCTTCCGCGGTGAGCCGCCGGCGGATCGCCTGCTGCCGGCGGATCGCCTGCTGCGGGCGAGTCTACCCGAAGCTATATTGGACGGGCAGCCACGCCCTAGGTATGCAGATCTCCAGCGTCGAGGCGATTCCGCTCGAACACTCGCTTCCCGACGGGCACGGACTCGGCGACGCGCGCAACTTCGGTCACGCGAGACAGACGACGCTCCTGCGTCTCGAGACCGACACCGGTCTCGTCGGCTGGGGCGAGGCGTTCGCGCCCGGTCGGATCGTGGCGGCGACCGTCGAGGAGCTGCTCGTCGACGACGTGGTCGGGATGGACCCCTTCGCGGTCGAGTCGCTCGCGACCGACTCCTACACGAGCCAGTACCACTTCGGGGGCGACGTCTTCCTCCAGAGCGCGGTCAGCGGCATCGACATCGCGTGCTGGGACATCGTCGGGAAGGCCGTCGACCGGCCGATCTATCGGCTCCTCGGCGGCACCGACTGCGAGTCGCTCGACGCGTACGCGTCGACGATGTACTACACGGAGGCCGAGAGGCCGCCGGCGGCGCCGATACGGGACGCGGTCGACGCGGGATTCGACGCGGTGAAGATCAAGATCGGCGCGGGTACCGACGGCGACGTCGAGCGCGTTCGCACCGCGCGCGAGATCCTCGGAGACGGCGGCCGTCTCATGGTCGACATGAACGGGAACTATCGCCCCCACCAGGCGATCGAGACGGCGCGTGCGATCGCCGAGTACGGCGTCGACTGGATCGAAGAGCCCGTCCCGCCGGAGAACGCGAGCGGCTACCGGGACGTGACGGACGCGATCGACGTCCCCGTCGCGGCCGGCGAGGCTCACTACGGGCGGTTCGCGTTCAAGGACCTCGTCGACGAGCGCGCGGTCGACATCGTCCAGCCGAACCTCGGTCGCTGCGGCGGGCTCTCGGAGGCGCGGCTCATCGCCGGCATGGCGACGACGGAAAACGTCGCCGTCAGGCCCCACGTCTGGAACAGCGCCGTCGGCGTGGCGGCGGCGGTCCAGTTCGCCGCGAGCGTCCCCGACTACCCCCACAGCCGCAACGTGCCGGAGCCGATGCTGGTCGAGTTCGATCGCAGCGAGAACCCGCTCCGAGAGGACCTCCTCGAGACGCCGATCGACCCGACGGGAGGCGAGGTCGACGTTCCCCAGGGCCCCGGGCTCGGCGTCTCGATCGACGAGGACGCGCTCGATCGGTACCGGCTCGACGAGTGACCGGCCCGCCCCCCGGCGGTTCGATCGCGACCCCTTCTCTGCGAGACATAAGGGTTAATTACCTTCACTGCGTCGGGTTTTGACAGTCACTAATGACAGCACACGATGCGATCACGCAGGGACCGAGAGCGGGGAGCAACTGGCCCGCCGAGCGCGAGACGTACGACGACCCGCACACGGGCGCTCGGGTGACCCGCCTGACGAGCTATCCGAACGCGGACGATTACCACCTCTACTTTACCGAGGACGGCTGGTACGACGACGGCCGACGGCTGCTCTTCCGCAGCGACCGAACGGGAAGCCGACAGCTGTTCTCGATCGACCTCCAGTCGGGGCTCATCACGCAAGTTACCGACATGGACGACTTCCAGGGCCAGACCACGATCGACCACGAGTCGTCGGTCGCGTACTTCTGGGTCGACGAGAAGCTGGTCCGCTTCGACCTCGATCGCCTCCGCGCGACGGGCGTGATCTACGAGGTTCCCGAGGGGTACGACCCCGGTTCGATGGACGTCAACGCCGACGGGAGCGTCGTCTACGCGTCCATCGTCGAGGCGGACGTGGAGCTCCCCGGGGAGGAACCCATGATGGACGAGATGATGGCCGCGCGGCCGCACGTACAGCTGCTCTCCGTTCCGACCGACGGGGGGGACCCCGAACGGCTCTACGAGGAGGACCGCTGGATCAACAGCCACATCAACGCCTCTCCGACCGCGCCCGAGCGGTTCATGTTCTGTCAGGAGGGCCCGTGGGACGCCGTCGAGCACCGCATCTGGGTGTTCGACGCCTCGTCGGGTGACACGTGGAAGGTGCGCGAGGTGCCCGAGGCGGCCGGTATCGGTCACGAGTACTGGATGGCCGACGGCGAGCGGATCGGCTACCACGGCTCGATGCGCGATCCGCAGGGACGGGCCAAAGCGGAGACCCCGGAGCCGTTCGCCGGCAGCGCCCGGTACGACGACACCGACTACCGCGAGGCCGACCTCCCCGACTCGGTGTACGCGCTGACCCACACGCACGCGAACTCGCCCGAGCTGTTGGTCTGTGACGGCTCCTTCACTAACGTACCGTACAACATCGCCTACCGCTGGAACGACGCGTCCGAGGAGTACGAGGGACCGCGTTGCCTCGCGACGGTCGACTGGAACGAGGGCAGTCCGCACCCCCACTCTCGGTTCAGTCCGGACGGCTCGCAGGTCCTGTTCGACTCCGACCGGTACGACGGATCGAGCAACCTGTATCTGGTCGACGTGCCGGCGTTCGAGTCGCTCCCCGAATACGAGCCGTCTGAGTGGGACCGGTAGACGGAACGGGGCCGCGACGATGTCGCCCCGCGGCCGTCAGTAGATCGCGTGTCCGCCGTCGGCGTACAGCATGTGTCCCGTAATAAACGAGGCGTCGTCGCTCGCGAGAAAGAGGTACGCGCCGGCGATCTCTTCCGGCGACGCCCGTCGTCCCATCGGGTTCGGTTTCTTCAGGCCCGAGTCGTCGACGCCGCTCTGCGACTCGGTCTCCGCGTTGATCTGGGTCTCGATCGGGCCCGGGGCGACCGCGTTCACCCGGATGTCGTGCCGCGTGCACTCGAGGGCGGCGACGCGAGTGAGCATCATGATCGCCGCCTTCGAGGGGTCGTACGCCGCGTGGTTGACCTGCGCGTATTCCGAGCTGATCGACGCCGTGTTGATGACGGAGCCGGCGACGCCGCGGTCGACCATGTCCGCGGCGGCCGCCTGCGACCCCGCGAAGACGCCGCGGGCGTTCGTCTCGTACACCGTATCGAACGTCTCGGCGTCGATGTCGAGAAACGGGCCGCCCCGGAAGACGCCGGCGTTGTTCACCATGACGTCGACGCCGCCGAACTCGCGGGCCGCCTCGACGACGGCGTCGAGCGCGGCGGGGTCGGAGACGTCGGTCTCGACGAACGCCGCGCTCCCGCCGTCGCGCTCGATGCGTTCGTGCGTCGGCGGTCGATCGGCGTCGCCTTTCGGCGACTCGCGGATGTCGGCGACGAGAACCGTCGCGCCGGCGTCGCCGAAGCGCCGCGCGACGGCGCGGCCGATCCCGGAACTGCCGCCCGTGACGATCACCGTCTCGTTGGCGAAGTCGTAGCTGCTCGAACCCATACCGCACCGCACGTGGACGGTTCGTTTATGAGTATCGACGGCGCCCGCCCGCGACGTCTCGCGACGATTCGCACTGACAAGGCGGCCGCCTCGGCGACTCGGTCATAAGTGGGTACCAGCACCGCCGCTCTTCCGTTTATAAACGGACGCCGACACCGCTCTCTCACTTATAAATAACCGATCGCCCGAACCGAGTCACCGACTCCCGGTGTCGATCGACAGCGCCGTCCCGGGGGCGTCGACGACGGCGCAGTCGAACGCGCCGACGGTCTCGTCTCCGAGAAGTCGGTCCGCCGCTCCGGGGGCAGTCACCGACACCGGCTCGCTTCCGAAGTTCACCACCCACGCGGCGTCGCCGCGACTCGAGACGCGAACGGTCGACGGCAGCGGCTCGTCCAGGCGCGGCGTCTCGGCGCGGTCCAGCAGGTCCGCGACGAGCCGGCGCGCGAGGTCGTCGCTCGGCCAGACGCCGCAGTACGTCACCGCGCCCGCGCCGACCTCGTTCCTGACGATCGCCGGGTACCCCGCCGGCTCGCCCGCGTCGTACTCGCCGATTACCGTCGCTTCGGACGCGTCTAGGCGCTCGTTCCACGTGTGATACGCGTGCGTCTCGCCCTCGTACGTGACGGACTGCGCCTGTGACGGGTGTCGGCTCTCGTGTTCCTCGACCGTCGCGCCGACGAGCTCGGCGAACGGTCCGGGCGGGCGCGATTCGAGCAGCTTGTTGGCCCGGTCTTTGACGCCGGACCGGATCGAGACGCACAGCTGTCCCCCCGCCGCGACGTACGCCTCGAGCCGCTCGGCCAGCTCGTCGTCGACGAGGTAGAGGGTCGGCGCGACGACGGCGGAATACTCGGACAGATCCGTGCTCGGGTGGACCACGTCGACGTCGACGCCGTGGCTCCGGAGCGCTTCGTAGTACGTCCGCTGGTGGTCGAAGTAGTCGAAGTCGGGCGAGTTCGGCTGGATACCGGTCGCCCACAGGTTCTCGTAGTCGTGAAGCAGCGCCACGTCGGCGTCGACGGCCCCGTCGGTCGGGAGCGTCGAGAGCTCCGACGCGGCGGCCCCCGCCTCGTCGTGGCCGCGTCCCGGCGAGTCGTCGCGTTCGAGCAGGCCGGAGTGATACTGCTCCTGTCCCTCGAGACACCGCCGCCAGCGGAAGTACACGACGTTGTCCGCGCCGTGACCGACGGCGTGGTGCGCCCAGAGACGCACGCTTCCCTCGGCGGGCTGGGGGGAGTACGGCGGCCAGTTGATGTCGCCGGGCTGCTGTTCCATCACCCAGAAGGGACCGTCGCCGGCCGAGCGGTACAGGTCGTGGTTGAACCCGATCTGGTCGGGATTTCCGGCGACGAGCTCGTCAGAGGACGGGTCGTCGAGTTCCTGGGCGAATCCCGTCGGATACGAGTCCCACGAGGCGAACTCCAGCGACTCGCTCACGTCGTAGGCGTCGAGCGCCTCGTAGTGGCCCATGAAGTTGTGCGTGACGAACCACTCGTCGTTGGCGGCGCGGAGGCGGTCGGCCTGTAGCTCGTTGTACGAGACCGCGCTGTCGCTCGAGAAGCGGTAGTAGTCGAGGAGCTGTCCGGGGTGGTGGTCGGCGGCGGTGTGGCGCGGCGGCAACACCGCGTCGAACGAGTCGTAGCGCTGGCTCCAGAAGTCCGTTCCCCACGCCTCGTTGAGCTCGTCCGGGTCCTCGTACCGCTCGGCGAGCCAGTCGCTGAAGGCGTCGGCGCAGTCGTCGCAGTAGCAGCGGAGCGTCCCGTGGCACCCGAACTCGTTGTCCACCTGCCACCCGGCGACCGAGGGGTGGTCCGCGAACCGGTCGGCGAGCGCGTCGACGATCCGCCTCGTCTCGAGCCGGTACGCCTCCGAGTTGAAACAGTAGTGGCGTCGGCTGCCGAACTCCCGCGTCGTTCCGTCCGCCTCCTCCTGTAAGATGCTCGGGTGATCGTCGACGAGCCACCGGGGCGGCGTCGCCGTCGGCGTACAGAGGACGGCGTTCAGCCCGTGGTCGTCGATCAGGTCGAGCACGGTCTCGAGCCAGTCGAACCGGAACGCGCCGCGTTCGGGCTCGAGCTGCGCCCACGCGAACTCGCCCATCCTGACGTACTCGACCCCGACCTCCGCCATGCGTTCGATATCGCGCTCCCAACGGGTACGCGGCCAGTGCTCCGGGAAGTAGCAGACGCCGATTGCCATACGAGTACGTGCGACCGTCCCGATTTAGTTCAACCGATCACCGCGGTCGATCTCCCGGCAGCGACTCGGCGGCGATCGCCGTTCGGCATGAGAAGCTTACTTACTGATGGGCCCACAACGTCGAGTCGAATGTCGAGAACCCACGGTAACTTCATCGACGGCGAATGGACGGACTCTCAGTCGGGAGAGACCTTCGAAGTGACGAACCCGGCGGCGGCCGACGAGGTCGTCGGCGTCTATCAGGCGTCCACCGAGGCGGACGTCGAGGCGGCGCTCGACGCGGCCGTCGCCGCACAGGACGAGTGGGCGTCGACGCCCGGCCCGTCCCGCGGCGCGGTGCTCCGCGAGGCCGGAAACAACCTCGAAGCGCGGAAGGAGGAGGCGACCGAGGTCCTCGTCCGGGAGGAGGGCAAGACGCGCTCCGAGGCTGGCGGCGAGGTGCAGCGCGCCATCGACATCTTCCACTACTACGGCGCGAAGGCGCGGGACGTCGGCGGCAGCGTCAAGTCCGCGAGCGCCCCCGGGAAGGACCTCTACACGAAGCACGAACCCCTCGGGACGGTCGCGCTCGTCACGCCGTGGAACTACCCCATCGCCATCCCGGTCTGGAAGCTCGCCCCGGCGCTCGCCGCCGGCAACACCGCCGTCCTGAAGCCGGCGTCCGAGGCCCCG
Source organism: Halorubrum lipolyticum DSM 21995 (assembly GCF_000337375.1). Taxonomy (GTDB): domain Archaea; phylum Halobacteriota; class Halobacteria; order Halobacteriales; family Haloferacaceae; genus Halorubrum; species Halorubrum lipolyticum. The sequence goes on from NZ_AOJG01000028.1 coordinate 146,073, forward strand.
GGCGTCGTCACCGTCGTCCTCGAGTGCCTCGACGACGCGGGACTGCCGGACGGCGCGGCGAACGTCGTCACCGGCTCCGGCGGCGACGTCGGCACCCCGCTCATCGAGAGCGAGCGCGTCGACGGGGTCTCCTTCACCGGCAGCACCGCCGTGGGGACGATGGTCGCCGAGACCGCCGCGGTCGACCTCAAGCGCGTCCAGTGCGAGATGGGCGGTAAGAACCCGACCGTCGTGATGCCCAGCGCGGACATCGAGGAGGCCGCCGAGACCGTCGGCGTCGGCGCGTTCGGCACGACCGGCCAGTCGTGTACGGCCACCTCGCGCGCCATCGTCCACGAGGACGTGTACGACGAGTTCGTCGCGGCGATCTCCGACTACGCCGAGTCGCTCGTCGTCGGAGACGGACTCGACGATCCCGACGTGGGGCCGCACGTCTCCGAGGACGAGCTGTCCTCGACGCTCGAGTACGTCGACATCGGCTCCGAAGCGGGCGCGACGCTCGAGACCGGCGGGAGCAGACTCTCCGGCGGCGACTACGACGACGGCCACTTCGTCGAGCCGACCGTCTTCTCGGGCGTCGACAACGACTCCCGGATCGCCCAAGAGGAGATCTTCGGTCCCGTGCTCGCGGTCGTCGAGGCCGGCTCCTTCGAGGAGGCGCTCGACCTCGCGAACGACGTGGACTACGGCCTGTCGGCCAGCATCGTCACGCAGGACCTCAGCGAGGGCAAGCGCTTCGTCAACGAGGTCGAAGCGGGCGTCGCGAAGATCAACGAGAAGACGACCGGCCTCGAGCTGCACGTCCCCTTCGGCGGCTACAAGGACTCGTCGACCAACACGTACCGCGAGCAGGGCGACGCCGGCCTCGACTTCTTCTCCTCGGTGAAGACGATCTACGAGAACTACTGAGCGGCGCGCCGCTCCGCCCGCTCAGGAGAACTTCGTGTTGAGCTCGATGACGTTCGCGGCGGACTGGACGCGGTCCGCGAGCTCGCCGTGGAGGCGGTCCTTCGTGAACCGGCTGGACGGACCGGTGATGCTGATCGCGCCGAGGACGGTCTCGTCGTTTTTCACGGGCGCGGAGACGCATCGCAGGCCGTTGATGTTCTCTTCGTCGTCGATACCGTACCCCTGCTCGCGGATCGTTTCGAGCTCCTCGAACAGCTCTTCGGGGCCGGTGATGGTGTTCTCCGTCTTGGGTTCGTACTCCATTGCGGCCGCGATCTCCTCGATGCGTTCGGGGGGCAGATACGCGAGGATCGTCTTGCCGAGCGACGTGGAGTACATCGGCTGCTGTGTTCCCACGCGCGAGAGCGTCTCGACCGCGTTCTCGCCCTGCGTCTTGTGCAGGTACGAGACCTTCCCGTACTCCTCGACGCCGAACTGGACGATCTCCCCGGTCTCCTCGGCCAGCGAGTCGACTTCCTTCTGGACGATGTCGAAATTGCCTATCTGGTCGCGGACGTGCGAGGCGACGTCGAGAAAGCACAGGCCGAGCCGGTAGCCGTCGCCCTCGCGCACGATGATACGTCGCTCCTCGAGCGTTCGCAGGTGGCTGTGGACGGTGCTCTTCGAGTGACCGAGTTCGTCGGCGATCCTCGTCACGCCGATGCCTGCCTCCTCCTGGAGCAGGTCGACGATGTTGAAGGCGATCTGGACCGAGCGGATGGTCCGACCGGGGCGTTCGTTCGGTTGCGGGCTCATAGCGTATCAGTCGAACCAGAGTCATAAATAGTTGTTCCCTCCTGGGGAACGTTTCTGTCGGAACGAGCGAGCGCCTCCGAGGAGCCCGAACCGACGACCGGCCCGAACCGACGACCGGCGCGACCGGCCGCCGTCCCGCGACGGCGCGCCGGGATGGGATACATTTTTCATCCCCACGCGTTTTTAGATTCGTACTCTACTCATGCCAGCAGACCAGCCGACACCAGTCCAGCGCGCCGCGTCCCGTCTCCGGTCGCTGGACATCGACGGGCAGTCGTGGATCACCGGCGTCGCCATCAACGGCCTCCTCGCCGAGGGGGGAGACGAGTCGATCGAGCGCGCGAAACACCTCGTCGACACCGCGGTGGCGACCCAAGACGACGCCGGTCAGTTGAGCTACGGTCCCAGCTATCCGATCGAGGTCTTCAGCCACGGCCGCGAGTACGACGCGAGCTGGGAGCTGACCGTCAAGAAGTGTATGAACACGAACAACAGCACCGCCATCGGTCACGGCGTCCTCGACTTCTACGACCGCACCGGCGAGCCGCGCTACCTCGACGCGGCCGAACGCGCCTACGAGTCGCTTCTCTCCTTCGAGCGAACCGAGGACGGCGGTATTCCTCACCACGACCCCGAGCTCGCGGGCATCAAGTCGCTGTGGATCGACTCCGTCTACATGATGTGTCCGTTCTTCGCCCGCTACGCCGAGGCCTCGGGCGACGCCGACGCCTTCGACGAGGCGGTCGATCAGATCCTGGTCCACGCGAAGCACCTCCGCGACGGCCACACGGGCCTGTTCCGACACATCTGGGTCGAACAGCCCAACCACTACCCGCAGGGCGCGTTCTGGGCGCGCGGGAACGGCTGGGTCGCGGCCGCGTCGGCCGACGTGCTCGAACGGCTCCCCGAGGACCACCCGAAGCGCGACGAGCTCGTCGACCTGTTCCGCTCGCACTGCGAGGCGCTGCTCCCGTTACAGGACGGCAGCGGCTTCTGGCCCAACCTCGTCGACGACCCGGACACGCCGCTGGAGTCGTCGGGGACGCTCATGTTCGCCTACGCCTTCGCCCGCGGTATCGATCTCGGCATACTCGACGAGGCGACCTACCGGCAACCCGCGGAAGACGGGCTCGCGGCCGTCTCCCGCGTCGTCGGCGAGGACGGCGCGGTCAACCGCGTCGCCGGGCCGCCGGGCGGTCCCGAGGCGCCCCTGACGAACACGCCCTACGGAGGGGGCTGGTTCCTGATGGCCGCGGCCGCGCTCGACTGAGGCTTCGGACCGGCACCACAGTTATCAGCTCCGACGCACATCAGCGAACGGAGTCCGGCGACAGCAGACACCATGACCTACCACGCAGGCATCATCGGCACGGGCGGCATCGCGGGAATGGGCATTCTCGGCATGCACGACGAGGACGCCATCGGCAGCGAGAAGATCGACGCGAGCCACGCGGGCGGCTACGCGTCGACCGACGACATCGAGCTCGTCGCTATCGCCGACGTGGACGAGTCGAAGCTGGACACCTTCGGCGAGGCGTGGGACATCCCCGCCGACCGTCGATACGTCGGCCACGAGGCGATGCTCGAGGCCGAGGACCTCGACGCCGTGTCGGTCTGTACCCCGTCGTTCCTCCACCGCGACCACGTCGTCGACGCCGCGCGCTCCGCGGCCGACCCGTCCGTCATCTGGTGTGAGAAACCCATCGCGTCGGCCGTCAGCGACGCCGAAGAGATGGTCGACACCTGCGACGCGACCGACACGGAGCTCGTCGTCAACCACTCGTTCCGGTTCACGGACAAGCTTCGTCGGCTCCGCGACCTCGTCCGCGAGGAGGACCTCCTCGGCGACGTGAAGTCCGTGAGCGCGCAGTATCGCATGGAGCTCATGCGGAACTCGACGCACGTGCTCGACACGCTGGTCTACCTCCTCGACGCCCGAGCGTCGCGGGTGAGCGGGTACATCACCGGCGAAAACGAGGCGATCGACGCGCTGGACGCCACGGAGTCGGTCGTCGACGCCGGCGGCGGCGGCCACGTCGTCATGGACGACGGCACCTTCGTCACCGTGGACTGCACGATCCCGCGAGACGTCTCCTCGATGACGCTGAGTTTCATCGGGACCGAGGGGAAACTCTACATGAACAACGACGACGGCGAGTGGCGCTACTGGTCGCTCGAGGACGGCGAGCACGTGGAGCGACCCCTCCCCGGCATCGAGGGCGCGTGGACGTGGGAGTCCGACTACGAGGGGTCGTTCGCGAACGCGGCGGCCCACGTGCGGGACCTGCTCGACGGGACCGCGGAGAACCACTCGCCCGGCGTCGCGGCGGCTCGCTCGCTCGAGATCATCGTCGGCTTCTACCTCTCGCACTACACCGACTCGACGATCGACGTCCCGCTTCCGGGGCCGCTCCGCGAGGTCCCCGTCACGTCGTGGTGAGCCGCGGGCTGGCCGTCCGCTCTGCCCGAGGCCGTCAGACCATTCGGTAGACTTCGTCCATCCAACTGTCGTCGGTCTCGACGGTCACGCCGCTCATGACCTCCGCCCACTCGGCCTGCGCCTCGCTGCCGTCCATCACCTCGCGGATGGCCTCGGGGTCGTCGACCTCCATGAAGCCGAAGACGTGACCGTCCTTCTCGAAGACGCTGTAGGTCTGTAACCCGGCGTCGGAGTCCACGTACGCGGATTCGAGCGCCTCGGGGACGTTCTCGTGTTTCGCTCGGTACTCCTCTCGCTTCCCGTCTCTGATCTCTAGGTGGAACGCGATTCGCGCCATCGACTCCCGATTCGCCGGCGTCCCTTTTAGCTCTTCGGCGGAGGGGGCGGCGGGCGCAAGCACTTTGTACGTGGTCCGTGTTATTGAGGCTCATGAGCGTCCGGAGCGGAGCAACAGCGGTGTTCGGGGTGAGAGACGCGGAGTCAGCGACGGGTGACTGCGGGGGCCTCGCGTGTGAGTTCGCCGGGATCGCGACCGATCCGAGCGTGGTCACCGGTCTCGTCTTCGTCGGGATGGGGGTGCTGGTGGCGTGTGCGTACGTGCGAACCGCGAGCGAGGAGTGCCGGTGTGAGCGGCGCCGTCTGCTGAACGAACGCGACGCGTTCGACGCGTTCGCCGATCGCGTGGCGGCCCTGGACACCGTCTCTGCGGAGTCGTCGACCGCGGTGGCGGGCGGCGCGTCCACGAGACTCCACCAGTCGATCGGCGCGCGGAACGCGACGGACGTCACGCTGCGGCAGGTGGTGTCGATATATAAAGAGACGGTGATGTCGGTGTCGCACTACGAGGCGGAGTACGACGAGACGGTCACCGAAAACATGGCGGCCGAGTTGGGACAGGATACGACGGCGTCGCTGGCGACGAACGGGACGCTCTTCTCGCCCGCCCAGCGTGCGCTCGTGGACCGTGCCCACGAGGCGGCCGCCGCCCGCACCTCGCTGGCGGACGCGGTCGAGACGGAGCTGGACGCGCTGTCCGACGCCGAGACGAGGCTGACCGCGATCGACCGACGGCGTCGCCGGCTGGTCGAACACGTCGCGGAAGTGAACGGCGATAAGACGGACGCCGCGCTCGACGTGTGGAACCGGCTCGACGACCTCGAGACCGAGATCGAAGCGGTGACGACCGAGCGTCAGCAGAGCTTGCGCGAACTCCCGCTGCGGGTCGACCGGGCGAGGTTCGACGCCGGAGGAATGGGGTTCTATGACTATCTGTACGGCGCCACCGAGGGTCCTCGACACCCCGTGCTGTCGCAGGCCGCCGAGTTGGCCGCTACGGTTCGCGAGGATCGCGACGGAATCGCGAGTCGGATCGCCGACGGCGGATGACACGACGAGGAATCCGAGGGACCTCGATCGGCGTCGTTCGCTTCACACTGATGCCGTCCAACGTCGCACGGAATCACAGCCGTCGCCCAACGTCGCACGGAATCACAGCCGTCGCCCAACGTCGCACGGAACGGTCCACCCCGCACCACGGCGCGTTTTTGCACAACCATTATATATCGCTCAACGTAACCGTTCTTTATCAGGGTTAGCCTGAGCACTCATCACATATGAAGGCAATCGTGCAAACCGGTGCCAGAGAGGTCGAGGTACAGGAACGTGAACAGCCGACGCCGGGACCCGACGAGGTGCTCGTCGAGGTCCACTCCGCGGGGCTCTGCGGGAGCGACGCCGGAGCGTTCGATTACGAGGGCGGCTACGAGTGGATCCCCGTGCCGCGGATCATGGGCCACGAGTATTCGGGCCGGGTCGCCGAGGTCGGCGAGAACGTCGAGACGTTCGACGTCGGGCAGAAGGTGATCGAGGAGCCGATCCACGACTGCGGTCACTGCTTCCAGTGCAAGAACGGCCAGGAGAACGTCTGTCAGAACTTCTCGATCACGGGCATGCACAACGACGGCGCGTACGCCGACTACACCGTCGTCGGAGAGCGACACCTCCACGCGGTGCCGGAGGGGGTTCCGCTCCGAGAGGCCGCGATCACCGAGCCGACCAGCATCGCGACGCGGGCCGTCTTCGATCAGTCCCGGCTCACCCCCGGTGACGACGTGCTCGTCGAGGGGCCGGGACCGATCGGCGTGTTGACCGCCATCGTCGCCGACTCCGTCGGCGCGAACGTCGTGGTTTCGGGACTCGGGAAGGACGCCGAGTACCGGCTCCCGCTTCTCGACGACCAGGGTATCGAGACGGTGAACGTCCAGTCCACGACGATGGGCGACGTGATCGACGAGCGCACGGACGGTCGCGGCTTCGATCTGATCTTCGACACGACCGGTCACCGGTCGGGCGTCGAGGAAGCGGTCGAGCACGTCCGGAAGGGCGGTCAGATCGTCGTCGTCGGGATCCCNTTGCCAGCCCGCTCAGAGATGTGTATAAGAGACAGGTGGAAGAACTTCGAGCAGGCGCTGCGCCTGATGGAGAGCGGCGAGATCGACGTGGAAGCGATCCAGGACACCTCCTACGGCATCGACGACGCGGCCGGGGCGTTCGAGGCGTTCCTCAACTCGGAGACCTGCAAGCCCGTCTTCAGCTTCGCCGAATGACGCCGGCAGCACGCTCGCAAAGATTTAACCCGGTCTTACACGCATTGTCGGTCACACGGTAACTATGGAAATCACAGACGTCTCAGCCACGAAGGTCAGTAACGAATCGTGGGGCGAATTCATCGAGTTCCCCCTCGTCACGATCATGTCGAAGTACGACGAGTACCGCAACACCGACGGCGGGAACCCGCAGGCCCGACGGAAGTGGATGGGCCCGGTGGGCGACGTGGTCGTCGAAGTCGAGACGGACGCCGGCATCACCGGCGTCGGCGTCGGCAACTGGGGGACCGGCGCCATCGCCACCGTCGTCGAGGAGACGCTCTCGAAGATCGTGACCGGCGAGGACCCGGCACAGCGCGAGCGCCTCTGGGAGCAGATGTACCGAGCGACGCTTCCGTTCGGCCGGAAAGGGGTCGCCGTCATGGCGATCAGCGCGGTCGATCAGGCGCTGTGGGACATCGCGGGCAAGGACGCCGGTAAGCCGGTGTACGAGCTGCTCGGCGGGCCGACCACCGACGAGATCCCCGCCTACGCCTCGAACCTCCACCCGGTCGACATGGAGACGCTCGAGCGCGAGGCCATCGAGTACGCCGAGGCGGGGTTCGACGCGGTGAAGCTCCGCTTCCTCCACGGTCCCGAGGCCGGTCGCTCGGGGATGGAAAAGAACGAGGAGATCGTCAGAACGGTTCGCGATGCGGTCGGCGACGAGCTCGAGATCGCGGGCGACGCCTACATGGGCTGGTCGGTCACGTACGCCAAGAAGATGACCAAGCGCCTCTCGAAGTACGACATGGCGTGGGTCGAAGAGCCGGTCATCGCCGACGACATCTCCGGCTACGCCGAGGTCCGCGAGGCCGCGCCCATGCCGATCTCCGGCGGCGAGCACGAGTTCACCCGCTGGGGCCACGAGGACCTCCTCGAGGAGGGCGCCGTCGACATCCTTCAGCCCGACGTGGGGCGCGTCGGCGGCATCACGGAGCTCCGGAAGGTCGCGGACATGGCCGAAGTCCACGACGTGCCCGTGATCCCCCACGCCGGGACGAACCCGACGCTCCACTCGATCGCCGGCCACACCAACATGCCGATGGCGGAGTACTTCCCGACGCCCGAGTGGTTCCAGGAGCAACAGGAGGAACAGGAGTCGACCTACGCCGACGCCATCTTCGAGAACCCGCCCTCGCCCGAAGGCGGCTCGATCCCGCTGCCCGACGAGCCGGGGATCAGCACCCAGCTGAACCACGAGGCCCTCGAGCACTTCGCGGTCGAGTGAGCATGACCCGGGACATCAGCTTCGAGTACAACGTGCCCGTGTTCGCCGGCGCGCCCGACGCCGGCGCCGCCGAGCCCGAGCACCGCGACACGCCGGAGTACGAGGCGCTCGACTGGGAGAGTACGAAAGCGGGGATCCTGCTGGCCGAGGAGCTCGGCTTCGACGCCGCGTGGGCCCCGGACCACCTGATGCTCGGACGCGACCACGCCGAGTACGAGTGCTGGACGCTCCTTTCGGCGATGGCGGGGTTCACCGACGACATCAACCTCGGCTCGCTCGTCCTCTGTAACGACTACCGGAACCCGGCGCTGGTCGGCAAGATGGCCGCCACCCTCGACGTTATCTCCGAGGGCCGACTCGAACTCGGCTTAGGCGCCGGCTGGCACGAACCGGAGTACGACGCCTACGGTTGGGAGTACCGCGACGGCTTCGAGCGCCTGATGCGCCTCGACGAGTCGATCCGACTGATGAAGCGGATGTGGGAGGCCGGCGGCGACGGCGCGAGCTTCGACGGCGACCACTACCAGATCGACGGCGCCACGTGCGCTCCCCAGCCGGTACAGGACCCGCACCCGCCGATCCTCGTGGGCGGGCAGGGAGAGCAAGTGACGCTCAAGCTCGTCGCCAAGCACGCGGACGTGTGGAACACGGACGTGTTCAACGGCGACGTGGACACGCTCGAACACAAGATCGACGTCATCGAGGATCACTGCGACACCGTCGACCGCGATCCCGACGAGATCGAGTACTCGTGGGACGGCCACGTGATCTGTACGCGCGACGAGGAGAAGCTCGACCGCCTGCTCGATCTGATGCTCCCGATCCAGTTCGAGGAGGAGTACCAGGACCAGGCGCCGATCGAAACCGAGGAAGACGCCCGCGAGTACTTCGTCATGGGGACTCCGGAGGAGTGCGCCGAGGCGATCGAACGCCGGATAGACGCCGGCGTCACGAAGTTCCAAGGCTGGTTCATCGACTTCCCCGACACGGACGGGATGGAGCTGTTCGCGGACGAAGTGATGCCGCAGTTCTCCTGAGGCCCGTTCGGGCCGCTTCGCGGCCGCTCGTTTTCGCCGACATCGACGGCGACCACACGATTTTCGCCCGGGCACCGACCGGTGTCGTGCAGCCGTCTCTGTCGCGGTCTACCCCAAACGCCTAAGTTCCGACTCCCCTTTCATCCGGCTATGACGGATAGCGTTCCGGTGAAAGCGGCAAAGACCTCTTTCGAGATCATCCATGCGCTCCGGGAGCTGGAGGGGGCCGGCGTCTCGGAGCTTGCGGACGAGCTGGACAAGCCCACGAGCACGATCCACGACCACCTTCGAACGCTGGAAAGCGAAGAGTACCTGGTCAAATCTGACGGGAAGTACTACGTCGGAACGCGGTTTCTGGGTATCGGCGAACAGGCGCGAGCGCGCCAGAAAGTGTATCGGGTCGCCCGGCAGGAGGTCGACGAGCTCGCCGACGAGACTGGCGGACACACCAACCTGATGATCGAGGAACACGGCCGCGGCATCTTCCTCCACAAGTCCCGCGCTCCCGACGCCGTGCAGCTCGACACCCACGCCGGGATGCGCGTTCCGCTCCAGACGACCGCGATGGGCAAGGCGATCCTGGCGTTCCGCCCCAGAGAGGAGGTCGAGTCGATCATCGACCGCCACGGCCTCCCCCGGGTCACCGAGAAGACGATCACCGACCGCGGCGAGCTGTTCGACGAGCTCGCCGCGATCGCGGACCGAGGCCACGCCTACGACGACGAGGAACGCGTCAAGGGGATGCGCTGTGTCGCGGCGCCGATCACGAACGAAGACGGACGGGCCATCGCCGCGATCAGCGTCTCGAGCCCCAAGAGCCGGCTTCGCGGCGAGGAGTTCCGCGAGGAAGTCCCGGACCTGATCCTCAGCAAGGCCAACATCATCGAGGTCAACCTGACCTACTCGTAGCACCCCCCGGGGCCCGGATCCGAAGGGAAACAATTAGGGTGATCCCGTGAGCACACTGGTTTGATGCAATTTGTTCGATACGCGGCCGACAGTACCCCGCAGTGGGGCGTTCGCCGCGACGAGGAGATCGTTCCGCTGAACGGGCTCCGGGAAGACGTGACGTACCAGCAGCTGACCGACTCCGGCTTCCTGAACGTCGTCGAGGACGCCGTCGAGGCGGCCGCCGATCGGGCGGTTCCCGTCGACGAGACGCGCCTTCTCGCGCCCGTTCCGCGGCCCGGCAAGATCGTGTGCGTCGGGCTGAACTACCACGACCACGCCGAGGAGCAGGACGAGGAGGTCCCCGAGCGCCCGCTCCTGTTCGGGAAGGCCGGAACGAGCGTCACCAATCCCGACGACCCGATCGTCAACCCCTCCGACATCGACGAGTTGGATTACGAGGTCGAACTCGGCGTCGTTATCGGTCGGACCGCGAAGGACGTCGAGGCCGCCGACGCGCGTGACTACATCGCCGGGTACACCGCGATCAACGACGTGAGCGCCCGCGACGCCCAGTTCGAGGACGAGCAGTTCCTCCGGGGGAAAAGCTACGACACGTTCGCCCCGATGGGCCCGACGCTCGTCCCCGACGAGCACCTCGACCCGGGCAACCTCGACGTGGCCTGCCGCGTGAACGGCGAGACGCGCCAGGAGTCGAACACCGATCAGTTCATTTTCGGCGTCGAGGAAGTCGTCGAGTACATCAGCGACGTCATGACGCTGCGTCCGGGCGACGTGATCTCGACCGGAACGCCCGGCGGCGTCGGCATCTTCCGCGACCCGCCGGAACTGCTCGACGACGGCGACGTCGTCGACGTGGAAATCGAGGGGATCGGAACGCTGACCAACCACGTCGCCGACGAGTGAGTCCATGAGCTCACGAACGGACGACCGCTTGGACGGCGCCCACGTCGTGGTGACCGGCGGCGCCCGAGGTATCGGCCGCGGTATCGCGGTCCGCTGCGCCCGCTCCGGAGCGGACGTGTCCCTGTTCGACCTGCGACCGGACGTGGCTGCAGAGACGGCCGAACGGGTCCGCGAGATCGGCCGCGACGCCGCGGTGTTCGAGGTCGACGTGACCGACGAGGCCGCCGTGTCGGAGGCGGTCGACGACGCTCGCGAGGGGCTGGGCGCAATCGACGGGCTGGTGAACAACGCGGGGATCCAGCAGGCGATCCCGCTCTTGGAGACGAGCGAAGCGGAGTGGGACCGCCACTTCGACGTGAACGCGAAGGGGTCGTTCCTCGTCGCCAAACACGTCGCGAAGCGGATGATCGCGGACGAGGTCGCCGGGAGCATCGTCAACGTCTCGTCGGTCGGCGCGGAGCGCCCCTTCCCGGGACAGGGAGCGTACGGGGCCTCGAAGGCGGCCGTGCTCGCGTTTACGACGGTGCTCGCGAAGGAGCTGGCCGAACACGACATCACGGTCAACGCGGTCAAGCCCGGCACGGTCGACACGCCGATGGTACAGCAGTGGCTCACGGAACGCGCCGAACAGCACGACACCAGCGAGGACCGGCTCCTCGCGGAGGCGCTCGACGACCACATCCTCGATCGGATCGGGCAGCCGGAGGAGGTCGGCCACGCCGTCGTGTTGTTGCTCTCGGAGGAGGGCGACTGGATCACCGGCGAATCGATCGCGGTCGACGGCGGGTATTTAAAAGCCTGAGCGCTGGGGAACCTTTAGTAGTCGAGCCGTCGATGTCGCTTCCATGATCGTCGATTCGCACACACACGCGTGGGCGGCGCCGAGCGAAGATCACCCGTGGGTCAACGGACCGTTGCTGGACGTCGTCGACGAGTTCGACGTGCACACGGTGTACACCGCGGAGCGGCTGCTCGACGACATGGACCGGAACGGGGTCGACGAGGCGGTCATCGTGGGGTATCCGATCTGCGACTGGCGAGACAACCGGTACACCGTCGAAGCCGCCCGCGAACACGACCGGCTGTACGGGATCGTCATGGTCGACCAGTTCGCGGACGACGCGGCCGACCGGCTGCGCGAGTACATGGCCGTCGACGGGGTGCTCGGGTTCCGCCTCGGCGCGGCCTGTCCGTACGACGAGATGTGGAAGCGGTTCGACCCGAACGTCGACTGGCTCCGCCGCGCGATCGGCGAAGCGGAGTTCTGGGAGGCGGCCCGCGAGACGGACGCGACCGTGCAGATACTCTGTGACCACTCCCAGTTGGATCAGGCGCTGGAGCTCGTGGAGCGCTACCCCGACCTCACGTACCTGTTCGACCACTTCTCGCACGCCGGTCCGCAGACGCCGATCGAGGACGGTACGTTCGCGCGGTACGCCGAGCTGGCCGAGTACGACTCCGTCGCGGTCAAGGTCTCGGAGATCCCCCACATGTCGGAGGAGGCGTTCCCCTACGCGGACATGCACGACCACGTGCGGTGGTTCGTCGACACGTTCGGCCGCGAGCGCGTGGTCTGGGGGTCGGACTACCCCAACGTCAGCGACGCCGCGGGATACGGCGACGCCCGCCACTGGCTCGACCGCGTGGAAGGGATCTCCGAAACCGATCGAGAGTGGATCACCGGGCGCGCGTTCCGAGAACACGTCCTCAGCGGGTGACGGTCGAGCCGACGGCGGCGGTGCTGACGGCGATAATAAAAGCGTGACGCCGGCCCCATCCGCTGTCGGCGACGACGGTTCGGTACCGAACGAAGCGCTGCGGCGTACGGGGTGAAGCACGCCGGGGAACACACGGTGCCAGTGAGATCCGTCGAAAAATCAGTATGTCCGGTATTACCGGAAGAAACGACCGTGATGATTCAATTAACGATATCGGTGAACCGCGATCTCCCACATTACGCTAATTCGACCGGACCACCGTCCGAGACGCCTCGGATTCGTGAACAGCCACTCGAATCTCAACGTGTCTGGAAGCGCCTCGATAAGACTTATCCGGTATAGCCGGATAAATAGATACGCTCCGAGCGGCGCTTGTGAAACAGTCGAAGAGACCGTGAACCGACGTTCTCGCCACTATTTTCGGTATACACTGTTCCAATAGCGGAGATCACCGACACTCATGAGAGTGCATTGATCAGTTAGCGGGGGAGGAAATTACAACCATACGCGCGTAATTGCTCTCTGAAACCGTCGGTAGATGTCCGGCATTATCGGAAATTTGGCGAGTTGCGCGTCGTAGTCCGTTGCTACTATCACGAGGTCAGCAGTCGTGAACACGCGATTCGGAGTCCCGAAGCGCAGAACATAAGCCAGACGGGATGACACCGCGCCGATCGATGCAATAGAACGGCATCACGTAATCGACGCTGACCACGGTCGTCAGAGCGCGTCGGGCACGCACTCGAGCAGCGTCTCTCCGCCGGGCGTCTCGACCGTGAGGGCGTCGTCGTCGACCCCGCCCAGTTCCGGACGACCGTCCCACGTCGCCTCCGAGTCGGGGGCGGCCTTCACCGCCGAGACGAGCCACTGCTCGCCGGGGTCGTGGCTCGCCCGGAGCGTCGGGACCACGGTCCGTGGGTGGTTGAGGTTCGTGTTCGGCTCCTCGGCCAGGACGACCGGCGATCGTTCGCCGAGCGGGTCCGCGATTCCGCTCATACCGGACGGATACCTGGCGAGCGCAGTTCCGTCGCTCGCGTCGTGTGAAAACTGCGCGCGGTCGTCGTCGCCCGTTCGGTCGAGCGCGAATCCGCCTTCCTCGCTGTGTATCGGTCGACGCGTCTCGACGCGGTGAACGCGGACGTGCCACGGCAGCGCCGGTGCGAGCCACGTTTCGACGCTCACGCCGTCCCAGGGCTCCCAGCGGGAGCGGAGCGTCGTTCCCCTCACTTCGGTCGCCGTCGCCGACGCGGGGATCTTGTACTGGTCGCCGTCGAGACTGAGCGCGAGGGCGCTGTCGTGACCCGCCTTCCCGGGTCCGGGTCGTCGGCTCGCGACCGAGAAGGCGAACTCCGTCGAGTACGCGAACTTGGTGTACTTCTCGCGCCCGTGAACGCTGTCTTGCGGTAGCGACAGCGCGAACAGGTGGTCGTCGCCCCGACAGACGACCTTCCTCGCTTCGGGCTGTGCCCTCGTCGCGGGCAGGTCCGGGAGCGGCGCCTCGTCGGCCCGCCAGAACGGGTGGTCCGCGTCGAGTGCCAGCGGGAAGAACGCCTTCATCGCCCAGTACGGGGAGTTAGGCGAGTTGTAGCTCTCGGAGACCTTCAGCGACGGATAGCGGTAGCCGACCGACAGGAGCCCGCCGTCCGTGAATATCGGCTGGTCGAGCCACCACCTGACGTTTCGCGCCCAGACCCCGCGGATCTCCTCCCAGGGGAGGGGGTTCACGCCCGCGTACGCGAGGGCGCCCCAGAACGCCGCCTGCGCGAAGCGGTACGTCAGGCTCCGGCCGTGGGGAATGGCCCGTCCCTCGTCGTCGAACCAGTGCGCGTGGTGACTGGCGAACGCCGCGGCGCGGTCCCGAAATCGCTCCGCTCGCTCCGGGTCGTCGTCGACGACCGTCGCGTAGACGAGCCCGTAGAAGTGCATCGCCCACGGGAGGTAGTAGTCGGTCGGGCTCGCGTCCCCCGCCGGCCCGTCCGTGTACCACCCGTCGCCGCGGTAGAAGGACTCGAGGCGATCCAGCGAGGACTGGGTCCGTTCCCAGTCGTGGCGCGCCCCGACGGACCGCAGCCCCGCGTTCACCATGACCCTGAAGAACAGCCAGTTGCAGTCGTAGAGTTCGGCCTCGTTGATCTGGTTCAGCCACTCGACGAGGCGCTCGCGCTCGCCTTCGGAAAGCGGCTCCCAGACGTGCTCCGGGGTCAGGGCGAGACCGACGCCGATCGCGGCCATCTCGACGTGTTTCTGGGCGTAATCGCCCGCGCGCCCCCAGTACTCCTCGTGTGACGGGTCCGTGCCGTTGACGAGTCCCGTCCGGAGACGGGGCCAGCCGTCGAACTCATCGCCGACGGCCAACGGAACGATCCCCCACAGGGGCCTCGAAAACCCCTCCAGTTCGGCGGCGACGTCCGGGAAGTGCGCCCCGCCCGCCGTCGGACGGACCCTGGCGTTGCCCGGGCTGTAATGGCGCTGTAGCGGCTCGAAGAGCTGTTCGACCGCCCGTCCGAAATCCGCTCGCGTCTGGAGCGGGTTGTCTGCGACTGGGTTCACACTCGTACTCCGTCGATATCCGAGTTAAAAGTGTGCCCTCTCGACCTTGCGTGCGCCCGGAGCGGGACGCGGTCAACGGAGAGTGAAAAGCGACGGGAGTTCCGGACGGGTTCGGCTACCAGTACCGCGACCAGGGTCGGGTCGCCCGGACGAGACCCTCGACGTAGAAGTAGTCGCCCCAGATGCAGCACTCGTCGTAGTCGCCTTCGGACGGGTCGTACGCCCCCTCTGTCAGCAGGCCGTTCGACTCCGTGCCCTCGGTCGTGTAGCTCGTCGCCAAGCTCTCGAGAGTGGCGAGCGCGGCGTTTTGGTAGGCCCGAGCGCGCTCGTCCGCGAGGGGGAGTCGCCTCGCGAGCTCGTCGAGACCGCACACCGCGATCGCGGCGGCCGAGGAGTCGCGGATCTCCGGGTCGGCGGGCGCGTCGAAGTCCCAGCGGGGGACCATATCGTCTTCCACGTTCGAGAGGTAGTAGTTCGCCAGCTTGGCCGACAGCCCGGCGTAGGCGGCTTCGTCGGCGTACTCCGCCGCGAGGGCGTAGCCGTATATCGCCCACGTCTGACCCCGTGACCAGGTCGAGTCGTCGTCGTGCCCTTGGACCGTCTCGCCGCCGATCGGAGCCCCGTTCCGAACGTCGCAGGTGAACGTGTGGAAGGTCGAGCCGTCCTCCCTGACCACGTGCTGGCCGTTCGTGCGCGCGTGGGTCTCGGCGATCGAGGCGTAGGTCGGATCGCCCGTCGTCTCGGTCGCCCAGAACAACAGCGGGAGGTTCATCATGGTATCGACGATCATCCGCCCCCGATTCCCGGTTTCGTCGTCGCTCTCGAGGTCGCCCCAGGCCTGGATGAGCCCCGGCGCCTCCCAGAATCGGTCGACCAGCAGGTCGGCGGCGGCGAGCGCCGCGGAGCGGTATCGGTCGTTCCCGGTGAGTCGATGCCCGGCGACCGCGGACAGCGTGTAGAGGAACCCGAGGTCGTGCGTCTCGACGTTTCCCTCGTCGAGTCGGCGTTCGAAGGTCTCGAGTTGCGCTTCGGCGGCCGACCGGTACCGGTCTTCGCCCGTGACTTCGTAGGCGAGCCAGCAGAGCCCGGTCCAGAACGAGGCCGTCCATCCGTCCGTGTTGTCGGTCGGCGCGTACTGCAGGTCCTCGCTCGACGGGCCGGGGAACCTGTCGTAGAACTCCTCGATACCGGCGTCGATACGGCCGATAGCGACCGAGAGAGCCCGGTCGAGTTCGTCCCGATCGACGCCGGGCGATTCAACGTGTCGCGCCGGGAGCCCCCGGTCCGAGACGCTCCCGAGTAACGCCGCTGGTTCGCGTGGCATCTCGACTCAAGTTGGTCACCCGCACGTCATAAACCCACCGTCGGCCGTTCTCGGACGAACGCGACGCGGCACTCGAAACGGCGTCGACGGCGTCTTTCGCACCGGAGACGCGTCTCTGAGACGCTCCGCCCCCGAACGGGGAAGTATTAGTACGTCCCCCGCGCAGTGTCGGTCCGTGACGGATCGAACAACGAGCGGAGCGATCGACGTCGCCGCGGTCTGGTCGGGGACGCCGGCCGAGTTCGAGCTGTACACCTGTCGCGAGCGCGGCCGGCAGGTCGTCGCCTTCTACGACGCCGATCGATGGCCCACCGTCGGCGTTCGATCGCTCGGGGAATCGACGTGGACGACCGTCCGTCTCCCGGCTCTCGGTCGGATCGGCTGGGACGCCCACAACGACCTGGCGTTGACCGTCGACGACGACGGCCGGATTCACGTCGCGGGAAACGTTCACGGCGACCCGCTCGCGTACGTTCGGACGGCTGACCCGGGAGACGTGACCACCTTCGAACGGGTCCCGGAGATGGTCGGATCGAGGGAGCGGCGGGTGACCTATCCCCGGTTCTTCCGGGGCCCCGCGGACGAACTGGTCTTCGAGTACCGCGACGGGCGGAGCGGCGGCGGCGACTGGCTCTACAACGTCTACGACCACGACGCGAGGAGCTGGCGACGGCTGCTCGCGGACCCCCTCACCGCCGGCCGCGACCGGATGAACGCGTATCCGCACGGGCCGATACCGGGGCCCGACGGGTACTACCACTGCTGTTGGGTGTGGCGGGACTCCCCCGACGCCGCGACGAACCACGACCTCTCGTACGCGCGGAGCGCGGATCTGCAGCAGTGGGAGACGAGCCGCGGAGACCCCCTTGAGTTGCCGATTACCATTGAGACGGGAGAGATCGTCGATCCGGTCCCGCCGGGATCGGGGCTGATCAACGGGAACACGCCGATCGGGTTCGACGATCGAGGTCGCGCGGTCGTCAGCTACCACAAGTACGATCCGGACGGACACACGCAGGTCTACAACGCCCGCTCGGACGGCGACGGCTGGACCGTCTCTCGGGTCAGCGACTGGGAGTACCGGTGGGAGTTCGGCGGTACCGGATCGATCCCCTTCGATATCGAGATCGGTCCGGTGACGGTCGGCGACACCGGCCGACTCGAGCAGTCGTATACGCACGCCGAGTACGGTTCGGGGACGTGGGTCCTCGACCCGGAGACGCTCGAACGGGTCGATCACGTCGCGCGATCGCGGCGTCCGGAGGGACTCGACGAGGCGCGGACGGCGTATCCGGGAATGCGGGTCAACTGGGTCGACGACTCCGGGGTCGCTCCGGACGGCGTCGAGTACGCCCTTCGCTGGGAGACGCTCGGTCCGAACCGCGACCGCGAACGCGACCGCGACCCGCCGGCCACGACGTTGCGATGTCACGCGTTCGAGACTGGTTCGTCGACGCGGAGCCGCGACTGATTCATACGAGCGCGTCGGCGTCGAGGTCGTACGCTTCGAAGTAGTCGCGCTCGGTCTCGACGAGCCTGGCGAACAGCTCTCGAGCGTCCTCCGGCGGGACGGCGACGAGCGGGTCGTTGCGGAACGCCCGGAACGCCAGATCGAGATCGCCCGCGAAGCCGGCCTCGACGAGCGTCTCCTGGTTGGTCACGGCCCGCTGGACCAGCGTGCGAACCGCCGGGGGGAGTTCGCCGGCGGTGACCGGTGACACGCCGCTACCGGTGATCACCACGTTCGTCTCGACGACGGCGCCGTCGGTGAGGTCCGGCGTCTGGCCGACGTTCGGGCAGTTGACGTTCGTCTTGATCGGTTCGATGCCGAGCAGGGCGCGCATGATGTCGACGGCCTCCTCGCCGGACTCCCTGAACTCGAACGTCTCGTCGCCGTCGAGGTAGCGCTCCATCTTCGCCGGTCCCTCGCCGTCGCTGACCCGAGCCGAACTCGGCGTCATTCTGATACCCCATCGGTGGATCTCCTCGGGGTCGTCGATCGCGAGATACCACGGGACGAACTCCGCGAGGTGGCGGTCGCCGGCCGCCGCCAGGATGCCGAACGTGTCGTAGAGGTCGAAGGCGATCTGGTGATCGTTGATCCAGTACCCCGCGTCGGAGAAGTCTCCCGGCTCGTTGCTCGGGAGCGGCTTTCGTTCCGCGAGTTCCGCGTCGAGGTACTGGAAGATGTCGCGGTCGCGCCAGTGGGCCTCGTCGATCCACGTGAAGTGGTTGACGCCCTTGACGTTGACGTCGATGTCGTTCGCGTCGACGTCCTCGGCCTCCTCGACGTATTTCTCGGCGATATCGGCCAGCAGTTCCTGCATGTGGAACACCTCGTGGCAGAGGCCGATCGCGTTGATCTCCGGAAACTCCTCGTAGAGCGCTCGCGTACAGACGGTCATCGGGTTCGTGTAGTTGAGCACCCACGCGTCGGGACATCGTTCGCGGACCGTCGCAGCGATCTCGCGGTACTGCGGAATCGCCCGCAGCGACCGTATCGTGCCGCCCGGACCGACGGTATCGGCGACCGGCTGGTAGATGCCGTACTCCTTCGGAAGGTCGATGTCGTGGACGAACGTCTCCTCGGGGGGATCCTGGATCGAACAGATCACGAAATCCGCGTCGTCGAGCGCGTCTCCGATCGACCGGTGGGCCTCGAACGTCCAGTCGCTCGCGGCCTCCTCGCGCGCGGCGAGGCGGTTGCCCAGTTCGGCGTTGGCCGCCGCCGGTTCGTAGTTGACGTCGTACAGTGCGACCCGCCCTGACACGTCCGCACACTGAAGGAGGTCGTTGATGAGCGTGTGTGCCCATCCCCGGCTACCGCCACCGATATATCCGATCTTCACGTCCGACCTCGACGCTTCGCCCGGTGCTGTCGGCTCGAGTGAGTGCACGTTGTGCGACTCGTTGTCAGGCCTTAAAAACGGTTACCATACCGACCCGCGGAGACTCCCCGAGCCTTCAGCCGCCGACTGCAGCCGGGACGACCGGTCGCGAGCCCGCGGGCTGTGCGACCGGCTCCGGCGTCCCCGTGTTTGTCGGGAGTCAGGCCGACGGATCGAGGAAGGCGAACTGCTGGTTGTCGCCGTTGCTCACGGTCCAGATCCCGAGGGTGGCACCGTCCTCGGTGCTCACGCCGAAGACGTCGGCCGCGAAGTCGCCGGCACCGTCCAGCGGCCGGAGGCTGGAGTACCCGTCGCCCACGGGCACGATCTCCCACTTCTGGCGGTCCGCGTCCTCCCAGGTGCCCTGCACGACGTTCCCGCCCTCCGAGGCGCCGCCGTCGGCTTCCATCACGAGCCCGCTGTTGACGTTCTCGATCCGGTACACCTCGTCGTCGAGCTCCGTCACCTCCCAGCGCTGGGAGTCCGCGCCCTCCCAGACGCCCTGCTGGACGTTCGTCCCGTCCTCCGCGGAGCCGTCGACGACCTCGACGACCTTGTCGTCGGCGGTGTGTCTCGCGGTTAGTCGATAGGTGCCCGCCGCGACGTCGACCGTGACCGTCACCGTGTACGACGCCGTGCAACCGCTTTCGGCGGTGGCGTTCAGCGTGACGGTGTACTCGCCGGGCACGTCGTAGCTGTGGGTGGCTGACCAGCCCGTCGCGGTCGTGCCGTCGCCGAACTCCCACGTCAGGGAGTCGACCGAGTTCTCGTCGCCCGAGATGTCCTCCGCCTCGAAGTCGACTGACTCGCCCATGTCGACGCGGGTCGCACTCGGCACGGCCCGCGCGATCGGGTCCAGCTCGTCGATCGTGATCGTCTCGAAGTCGGTCGTCGTCTCCCCGTTCTTGCCCGTCGCGGTCAGCTTGACGGGGTACACCCCCAGCTCCTCGTAGGTGTGGGTGACCGACGACCCCGTCGCGGTCGTGCCGTCGCCGAGCTCCCACGAGAGCGAGCGGATCTTCCGGCCGTTCCCCGTCAGGTCCTCCGCGTCGAACTCGATGTCGTCGCAGAGGGTCGCGTCTGTCTCACTGGCGGAGATCTCGGCGAGCCGGTCGTGTCCGGCGGGTTCGAACGAGGTCTTGATGTCGGGTTCCGGCGGGGCGTCCATCCCGTGGCCCAGGAAGAAGCTCGGCCACGGCGGCTGGTTGTAGCCGACGTTCTGGCGCGCGATGCCGGTCCGGTACTGCGGGTCGTGTAACAGCGTGTACAGCCGGTGGTCGGTCTCGTGGGGCGTCGCGTACAGGCGTAACGCCTCGCTGTCGTCGGTCCGCCAGATCACCTCTTCGCGCCAGTCCCCGAGGAAATCGCCCGACAGACACGGGTTCCCCTTCGACGAGTTGTTCGAGCGCGTTCCCTCGAAGGACTGCAACAGGTCGAGCTCCTCCGTTTCCGGGTTCCACTTCTTGATCCAGCCGACGCCGTACCCCGCGTCCCAGCCTTGGAACTCGTGGTCTAACAGCTCTCGGTGCAGGTCGCCGGTCCACCAGATCCCCGAGTTCACCGAATTGATGCCGGTCTCGCTGATCGGCTCACCGTCGGCGGTGAACGTGCCGGCGATGTCGCTCTCACTCTCCAGGGGCACGCCCGCCCACGCTTCCGCTCCGGCGTAGTTCGGATCCACGTCGGCGATCATCGCTCTGCCGATGTCCGCGCCGTTCCTGACGGCCCAGATGTACTCGCCCGTCTCGGCGTCGCGCATCGACAGGCTCGGTGCCCCCTCGGCCGGGTACTCGGCGGGGACGAAGATCTCCAGGCCCTCCCGGTCGGGGAGGAAGTCACCGCAGTGCTGAGCGTCGGGGTTCGACATCGTCGTCGCGTGCAGGCCGGTGCCGTCGTGGTCGATGACCGCTCCGCCGAAGACGATCTCGTCTTTGCCGTCGCCGTCGACGTCCGCGGTGCCCAGGGTGTGTGCGCCCACGCCCTCGTACTCCTCGTTCCCGTCCTCGCTGTCGAAGATCCAGCGCACGTCGAGCTCGCCCTGCCGGAAGTCCCACGCGGCGAGCATCGTCTTCTCGTAGTAGCCACGCGTGAACACGATACTCGGTCGCTCGCCGTCGATGTAGGCGGTCCCCGCGAGGAACCGGTCGACGCGGTTGCCGTAGCAGTCGCCCCAGTCACAGGCGTCTCCGCGCGCGGGCTGGAAATCCTCCGTCGCGAGCTCCTCGCCCGTTTCCCCGTCGAAGACGGTGAGGTACTCCGGTCCCTCGAGGACGTATCCGGACGGGTTCGTCCAGTCGGCGTCCGGATCGCCGATGACGTTCCCGGCCGCGTCTTCGGTCCCGTCGGCCGTCCGCACCACCAGCTCCGCCTTGCCGTCACCGTCGAAGTCGTACACCAGGAACGGCGTGTAGTGCGCGCCGGCCCGGACGTTCTGGCCGAGGTTGATCCGCCAGAGGCGCTCCCCGTCCATCGTGTACCCGTCGATCAGGACGTCGCTCGTCTGCCCCGACTGGGAGTTGTCCTTCGCGTTCGACGGCGTCCACTTCTGGACGATGTCGAGCGTCCCGTCGCCGGTGAGATCGGCCGCACTCGCGTCGTTCGCGTGGTACGTGACCGTCTCGCCGTCCTCGCCCTCGACGGGATCGGGCTTGTCCAGCGGGATCTCCTTGTACTGGTCGTCCCACACCTCGACCGACTTCGACATCCCGGGCTTTCGGTCGCTGTCGCGGCGCTCACCGCCGGCCCGCCCGTTGCCGACCGCTCGAACGGCGTAGGTCGAGTCGGTGGTCCCGTCGGGGTCGAGGTAGTTCGTGCTGTCGGTGATCGGCTCGTTGTTCACCCGGTCGCCGTCGCGATAGACGTGAAAACCGAGATCGGCGGGTTCGGTCCCGAACAGTCGCCATCGGAGCAACACCCCGTCCCCCGTCGGAACCGCTACCAGCCCCCGATCGAGGGACTCCATCTGGCGCGTCCCGTCGCCGTCGTTTCCGTTCCGCTCCCCGCCCTCGGCGGCCGCCGCGCTGAAACCGCCGGTCCCCAGCAACGCCGTCCCGGCGGTGATCCCCCCGAGGAAGGTTCGCCGATGCTGTTCGTACCGTCCCGTACCCTTGTCAAAACCTGGCAATGTCTCTTCTGTCACGAACTTTCGTTCAAAGCCAGGTAATATAAATGTTTGGGGGGTGTCACTAAGTGTAATGATTCCTTTATCGCATTCGACGACGGCGTCACTGTTTGAGAGCCCGCTCGAGGTCGTCGCCGGCGGCGGTCACCGAATGCGATCTCGATGGCTCCGTGCCAGCTCGGAATCGAGTCACACCTCGCATTCGGGGACTACACCCAGTCACGACGAGATTCGCATCCACCTCTCCGAAACAAATAACTGGGTTCGCGATGACGGGAGAGTATGTCAACTGATACCGACGACAACAGTCCGGAGCGTCCTCGAGACCAGTCCGGATCCGCCGGATCGTCGCTGGCATCGATCCTCGGTCCGCTCCGGGGTTCGTACGCGCTCCAGACCGCCGCCGTCGGAGCGGTCGTCACCGTTATCGCGTTTATCGTCAACACCGGGATCTGGCCCGCGATCTTGGGCGTCTGGGGAATCGCACTCGCTCTCGTCGGTGTGACCATTCACGTGGTCGTGACGATCTCGCAGCGAGGCAATCTCGGCTAACTCGGGACAGGGGGCGGATTCAGTTCTCGCGGTCTCTCGGCGTTACGTAACGGTATTCGGGACGCTCAGTAGGCGTCACGGGGTTCGTCCGCGAGTCTCCACCCGCCGAACCGCCGCCGACGCTCAGTCGGCGCTCCCCGTCTCCTCGGCGGCCGGCGGCTCTTCCGCGATCGGCTCGCTGTCCCAGTACTCGTGGTCCTCGAGCGCGCGGAAGCAGGCGGTGTGTTGGACGCCGTCCTCGTCGGAGCGGTCGATCAGCTCCGGTTTCTGGGTCCGACAGACCTCCCGCGCCTTCGGACAGCGCGTGTGGTAGCGACAGCCCGAGGGCATGTTCGTCTGGTCGGGGACGTCGATCGTTCGCATCGGGTTGTCGTCGATGTCCTCGTCGCGGTCGAGCTCCGGAGTCGCCCAGCGCAGCGCCTGCGTGTAGGGATGCTTCGGGTCGTGGATGATCTGCTCGGGCGAACCGATCTCGACGAGTTCGCCGAGGTACATGACGCCGATCCGGCCGCCGGTCTTCTCGGCGAAGTACCGAGCGTTCGAGAGGTCGTGGGAGATCGCGAGGTACGACGTGTTGAACACGTCTTGGAGCTCGATCATCAGGTCCATCGTGCTGACCCGCAGGGAGACGTCCAGCGCCGACACCGCCTCGTCGGCGAGGATGAGGTCCGGATTGATCAGCATCGCGCGGATGAGCGCGACCCGCTGTTTCTCGCCGCCCGACAGCTGGTGCGGGTACCGATCGATGTAGTCCTCCGGCGGACTGATCCCGACGTACTCGAGCATTCCCAGGATCCGCTCTCGCCGGTCGTTCCCGTCGAGGTCGGAATGCCACCGCTTGAGCGGCGTCTCGAGGATCGTCCGGACGCGGTGGTGGGAGTTGAGCGAACTGCCGGGGTCTTGGTGGACGATCTGGAGCGCCCGACGGATCTCCTTGTCGGCGAGCGTGCTGCTGTTGCCGCTGCCCTCCCAGATGTCCCGTCCCTTGTATTCGATCGTTCCGTCCGTCGGTTGCTGTAGCCCGACGGCGGTCTTGCCGAGCGTCGTCTTGCCACAGCCCGATTCGCCGACGAGGACGACCACGTCGTTCTGATAGATGTCGAGCGAGATCCCGTCGACGGCCGTGACGATCTCGGAGTCGCCGAAGTCGAGCAGGCCGTCGTTCTCGGAGCCGAACTCCACCTCGATGTCGTCCAGCGACACCACCGGCTCTTCGTCCGCCGACCGGTCGGCGGCCGTCCGCCTGGACCGATCCATCGAGCCGGAACTCGCCAACGCGTTATCGATGTTTTCGATGGAGTCCTCCCAGTGGTGGCAGTGCACGTCGTGGTCCGCTCCGGCGTCGTACGCGTCGGGATCGTGAGACCGACACATCTCGTCAGCGATCGGGCACCGCGGATGGTACGAACACCCCTCCGGGATGTTGACCGGATCCGGACTCTCGCCCTCGATCGGTCGCATCTCCTCGAGCGGCGCCGAGAGGTTCGGCGTCGCGTTCAGCAACGCCCGCGTGTAGGGGTGGGCGGGATCCTCGAGGATGTCGTCGGCGGGGCCGACCTCCGCGAACTCGAACGCGTACAGCACGGCGAGTCGGTCCGCGAGGTTGGCGACCAGCGGCAGGTCGTGCGTGATGAAGACGATCGTCAGGTCGTGTTTGTCCTGAATGTCGTGCAACAGCGAGATGATCGACCGCTGCATCAGCAGGTCCAACGCCGCCGTCGGTTCGTCCATCACCAGCATCTCCGGATCGAGAACCAGACTCAGCGCGATCAACACGCGCTGTTTCATCCCGCCGGAGAGCTCGTGGGGATACGACTCCAGCATGCGCTCGGGTTCGAGGTAGAGGTCCTCGAGGAGTTCTCTCACGCGTTCGAGGCCCCGTTCGACGTTGTAGTCGTGGGCGCTTAGCGTCTCGACGAAGTGGGTCCGGATCTTCAGAACCGGATTGAAGGAGCTCATCGCCCCCTGGAACACCATCGAGACCTCCTCCCAGCGGAACCGCCGCAGCTCCTCTTTCGAGAGGTCGGTGACCGACACCGGGTCGTCGTCCTCCGGGTAGTAGGTCACGTCGCCGGTCGTGACGCCCGGTTCGGGCACGGCGTCGAGCATCGCCGAGGCGAACATCGACTTTCCGGAGCCCGACTCGCCGATAACGCCGACGATCTCGTCGCGGGAGACCTCGAAGTCCACGCCGTTGAGGACGCGCGACCGCCCGCGGCTCATGCCGAACTCGACGGACGTGTCGTCGAGCTCCATGATGACGTCCCCGTTCGGCCGATCGGCTTGCGCCGCCGACTGCGAGATCGTCATGACGCCACCTCCGGTGCGGTTCGTCGGTCGCCGCTCTGCTCGGCGGCCGCGTGCGCGTGCGGTCGTCGAACCGGTCGCCCCGGTCGCGTCACGGTCGTGTTCGTCGTCGTCGAGATCATACGTTCATCATGTCCTTGGTGTCGGTTTCCGAGTCCGGTTCTATCTGGTCGTCGTCACCCAGGTCCTGGTGGCGCGCCCTGATCCGGGGGTTGAACACCTGGTCCAGCGACTGCGCGAGCAGGATGAGCCCGATCGCGATCCCCGTGATGGCGATCATCGGGACGAGCAGCCAGTGGATGGCACTGGTGCGGTAGAGCGCTCCGGCGTTGTACGCGTTGTTCAGCATGACGCCCCAGTTGGCGTCGGAGAACGGCAGCACGCCGAGGAAGTACAGCGCGACCGCCGCGAAGATGACCCGGCGAGCCGCGTTCATCATGTTCACCACGATGTACGGCAACAGGTGCGGAATTATCTCTCGCAGGAGGATCCACCGCGTCGGCAGGTCCATCGCTCGCGCCGCCTCGATGAACGACTCGCTGCGAATCGTTAGCACCTGCGATCGGATCGAACGAGCCAGGCCCGCCCACGCCGCGACGGCTAGCAGCACGCCGAGCGCCACGGGATTGTTGATCCACTCCTCTAACAGCATGGCCAGGACGATGACGAGCGGGAGTCCGGGAATGTTGATGAACACGTCCGTGATCGTACTGAGCACGGTGTCGACCATCCCGCCCTTGTAGCCGGCGACGACGCCGAAGAACGAGCCGATGACGACGGTGAAGACGGCGCCCGACGCCATCATGACCAGGATCGACGGCGTCGAGTGGACGGCCAGGGCGAGCACGTCCTTGCCCGACGAGGTGGTTCCGAGCGGGAACTCCCAGGTCTCGAACACGCCCAGCAACTGCGGTCCGTGGGCCGACTCGGTCGGTTCGATCAAGTACACCCCGACAGTCGCGATGAGGATGTAGGTGCCGAGGATCGCGAAGGCGGCGAGCGCCCGCCAGTCGGTGCGCAGGATCGACCACGGCGTTCGGATGTACTCCTCGAAGAAGCGGTCGACCCGGTCGGTGCGCGTTTCCGCGACAGACGCGGTGGTCTCGAACGGCGAATCCGCGTCGACCGTTCCGCCGTCGCTCCGGACCGCCGTCGCGGAGTCGGCGGCGCCGTCCGTCGCGTCGTCGGGCCGGTCGGGGACGAACTCGTCGATCGACGCGCCCGCTCGCGGATCCGTCGCGTCGTCGGACGGATCTTCAGAAGGCTTCACGGTTCTCACCTCCCGCACGCGGGTCGATCTTCCCGTAGGTCAAGTCCGCGATCAACAGCGCGATGACGACCGCGATCGTGATGACGGTGAACGCGCCCATCATCAGCGGGTAGTCACGCATTCGGACGGCCTGAATCATGTAGTACCCCATCCCCCGGTACGTGTAGATCTCCTCGAGCACGACGGCGCCGCCGAACATCGTCCCGATGGCGATCATCAGCCCGGTGTACATCGGCAGGATGGCGTTCCGGGCGACGTACCGGACGGCGATCGTTCGGTCTGCCAGTCCGCGAAGGCGGGCGACGCGCAGGTAGTCCTCGCCGAGGATGCGAACGCTGTTTCCGCGCATCGTCAGCGAGGCCGCGCCCGACGCGACCAACATCGAGAAGACGGGTAACGCCGCGTGATGGATCATTCCCAACATGAACGGCAGGTTGAACCCGGCTTCCACCCCCGACGGCTGGCGTCCTCCCGTCGGGAACCAGCCGAGCTGGTACCCGAAGACCATCAACAGCAACAGCGCGAGGACGTAGAAGGGGATCGACGTGACAGTCGTCGCGTAGCCGGTGACCGCGGTGTCGAACGTGCTCCCCTCCCAGTACGCCATGATCGCCCCGAGCGAGATGCCGACGACGAAACTGATGGCGATCGCCCAGCTCATGACGAACAGCGTCCAGGGGACCGCTTCGGCCATGAGCTCGGTGACCTCCGCGTTCTGACTCATCGAGCGCCCCAGATCGCCCTGGACCATCGAGATCATGTAGTCCCGATAGGCGACGTGAAGCGGGGCCTCCGGATTGATGTTCATATAGGTCTCTGCGAGCTCGTAGGCCTCTTGCGGATTCTCCAGTTCCGGGCCGATCTGCGCGACGAACGCGTCGACCGGGTTCCCGGGCATCATCCGCGTGATGAAGAACGTCAGGGAAACCACTGCCCAGACGGTGAACAGGCCCTGGCCGAATCGTCGTATTTTCCAGTCCATTGTGTGAGTGCGTCGTAATCTTATGTCATAACCATTTGTGCGTAATGCGTAGGTGTGGGTCCCGGGATAATTACTCCTCGTACGGGATCAGTTCGGCGTCCGACACCTTCGTCAGGTAGAACTCGGCGGTACGGTTGTCGATCAGCGCCTCGGACGCGTCGACGTGCCAGTCGGTAGCGTTGATCGCGCCGTAATCGGCGGCGATAACGCAGTTGTACATCGGCAACACCTGATTGTACCACCAGGTCAGGTTCTGAATGTACTCGTTGTCACCGGTGAGGTGCAGCTGCTCGATCTGGTTCCAGACGTTGAGCTCCATGGTGCTGCTCGCGTCGGAGTTCCCGATCTCCGCGGGGATCTCCCAGTTCGTGTTCTCGTAATCGGCGTGGTTCAGTTGGCTGAACCACGCCCAGACGAAGTCGACCCACGTGAGCCCCCGGATGGAAAACACCGGGTGGTTGTCGAAGATGATGTCGTGGTCTCCGTTGAGGCGCGCTTCACCGTACGTCGCCTGGTCGACCGCTTCGAGGCTCACGTCGAACCCGAAGTCCTCCATCTCGCTTTGGACTGCATCGAGCGCGTCCACCTGCACGCTGGTGTCCGACTGGGCGTACAGCACGAGCTGGGCCTCTTCGTCGTCTTCGTCGTACCACTGACCGTCGTCGCGCTGGTACCCCGCCTCTTCCATCAGCGACGCGGCCTTGTCTCGGTCCAGCGCGTACTCGTCGTACCCCTCGACGTCGACGATGCCTTCGTCGACCGCGGTCTCGTTGAGGAACGTCGACGGCAGTTCGTAGAGGTCGTATACCTGGGGGACCGACGACCAGAGCCGCTCCTTGTCGATGGCGTACGCGATCGCGTGTCGAACCCGCCTGTCGGCGGTGATCGGCTGGTTGCTCGGATTCTCGGTCGGCGAGTCGGGGAAGTCGTAGTTCCCGAAGTTGAACAGGACCGACCACGCGTGATTGTAGTCCCGGTTTATCTCGTGGTGGGGCGGTAGCTGGTCCATGACGTCGGGCGACGCGGGCAGGTTCAACGCGATCGCGTCGACCGACTCTTCCATGAACGCGAGCACCTGATCGTCGTGCTGTTCGATGGCGAACTCGGTGAAGTAGAGGTTGTCCGCGTTGGGGTGGTCTTCGTAGATTTCCCCGACGAAGACGGAGTCGGTGACGTCTTTGATCTGGAACGGCCCGTTCCCGACCACCTCGTCGAGTTCCGGCGACCACTCCTGGAAGTCCGAAACGACCTGTGACGCCTCGTCGCTCTCCGGGTCGACGTCCACGAGGTCGTCGCGCCACTCCCCGAAGGAGGGGTTCCCCGTGTCCTCTTTCACGCTGACCATCGCGGGGAGCGCGTTCGCGAGGACGGACTTCATGGTGAAGTCGTCGTGCAGGTGGTATCGGATGGCGTAATCGTCGACCGCCTCGTAGTCCTGGATGTACGTGTTCGCGTTCGAGTCCGGGGACGTGATGTCGGAGATCGCGAACTCGATGTCCCGTCTGGTCGTCAGGTCGTGAGCGGTCACCGGATCGCCGTTGTGCCACGTCCACTCGTCGCTGAGCTCGACGAGGATGGAGCCGTCCTCCTCCTCCCAGTCGTTCGCGATCACGCCTTGGAGCTCGTCGTGGCTCTCGTGGTAGATGATCGGCGGATCGAATATCAGTCCGGGCGGATCGAAGTTATTCATCGAATTCGCCGGATCGAAGGGGTTCCACGACGCGTTGTCCATGTCGTAGGTCCCGCGGTGGAGCGCCTTGGTGAACCGTCTGTCGACGCGTTCCTCGACCGGTTCGCGGTCGTCCGCGGCGCCCTCGTTCCCGTTACCGCCCGACGAACATCCAGCGAGTGCCGCGACACCCCCGGCAACACCGCTCTTCAGCGCGGTTCGACGAGTAATTCCGCTCCACTGACTATTGTCGTTCGTTGGCATCATACAGGCCGTCATTATCGAACCTTATATAATTTGCCCATTCAATTGCTAAAGAGAGTACTAGAACCAGTGCGTCGCGCGTCACGACGTTCACTGCAGAAATTTTATACTCCGATAGCCCACCACTACTGCAACGATGGACCGCACTCGATCGGTGCTCAAGTTCGTGTTCGGAATCAACGTCCTCTTTCTGATTCTGTTGGCCTTCTCCTACCCTTACCTCCAACCCGGTACCGGATCGTACGTCGCGGCGACGCTGACGGCGGCCATCTGTCTGTTCATGCTGGCGCTCGTCGGGATCCTGTCGTACTTCCGGATCGACGTGTTCGGTCAGTTCTAACTCTGTTCCGACCGGAGCGACCGCCCTCGATCTCGCCACCGATATCGCCGACGCCGGTCGGCAGTGTTCCCGTGAGGTTCCCGATGCGCGAACGACCGAGCGGGTCGTCGACCGATCGCAGCGGTCGCGGTGCGGCCGAGTCCACGACTCAGGCCGGTGCGTAAACTGTCGAAGGGTCTCGCGGGGGGTACTTCGAGCCCGGCGAGTCGTGCTCGCGGCCGGCAGCGTTCGGCGTCGCGGCCCGTCCGCGATCGGTCCACCTCGGATCGCCATCTCGTTCCCGACGGGGGAACAAGTATGTTGCTTGTGACCAATCACCACGGTATTTCACACTCGTCGAACGAAGTTCCGGTCGGACCGTCCGTTTCCGACCCGTCGAATTGATTCACTGAGAGCCCCTTCTTGACGTTTCTCGCGGGACATCTCTCGCGGGACATCTCCGAGACGGTCACCTCTGCGACGATCGCCTTCTCGCAGTCCGGCTCGTTATTCACGCACGTGCGAGAAGAGAGCGGTGCGGTCGACGGGAGTCGTCAAATTCTCTCCGGTGCCCCGATCGACCGTGTTCATCGACGACCGAAGGGAATCGCGGTGTGGGTTCCTGACTGGGGAACGTTACGCTCATACTAGTGTAATGGGCTCTGTGGAGGGACGGACGGAGGGACGGATTCAGCGGTGGCTCGGAGAGTCAGATCGGCGGTTGGTGCCGCCGAGATGGCGTATACTACCGTCAGTCGGTCCCGAATTCGATGTGCACAGGCGGCGTACGAATCCGATCGGTGTCGGTGAGTGAGTCTCATTCGTCGGATATCTGTTCCCATCCGGGGAACGAATACCGGGGTAGCGGTGGGACGGGAATCGGCGACACCGGAGCGCGTTTTTCAGTGGGCCACTCTGAAAACTGGGCGCGAAGAGCTTCGAAGAGACGGGGGAGGTCGGTTTCGGTCGTACCGGTTCCGCGTCGACGCCGACGCGTCACACGCGTCACCCGATAACGCGGGCGACGCCGTCGGTCAGTTCCTCGTACAGTTCCTCGGCATGTCGCTCGTCGGCGGTCGAGAGCGGCCGAATCGGCTCGCGGACCGCTCCGCCGTGGAGGCCCGCGAGTTCGAGGCCCTTCTTTACCGCGGGGACGCTCACCGCGCCGGGGAGGTCGTTGCGTTCGCCGGTCTCGCCGCGGAAGTTCTGGTAGGGGAGGGTGAGGTTTCGGACCCGCCGGGCGCGCTCCCAGTCCTCCTCGGTGAGCGCGTCGAAGAGCTCGAGGCCGATCTCCGGTCGGAAATTGCTGACTCCGGCGGAGAAGCCTTCGACGCCCTCGTTCCAGAGCGAGACGGCGTGGGGTTCGGCGAGGCCGTCGACCCAGACCACGTCGTCGTCCGCGGCGGAGACCGCCGCGCCGAGTTTGACCGGGTCTTCGATCGCGTATTTGACGCCGACGACGCGGTCGATCCGCGAGAGGTCCCGAAGGAAACCGACGGAGGGGTCGAAGCCGCGGATGTACGGGACGAGCGGGGTGTCAGTCGCGTCGGCGAGTTTCTCGTAATAGCGCAGCAGGCCGCGTTCGTGGACGTAGGTGTGGTCCGGCGGCATGACCATCATGGCGTCGACGCCGACGCGGTCGTAGCCCTCGATGAGCTGCGTCGCGGCCTTCGTCGCCCCGCCGACGCCGGCCAGGACGCACGCGTCGTCTGGGAGCGCTTCCACGCTCGTCTGAGCGATCTCGACGCGTTCCTGGTGCGTGAGCGAGTGGTACTCGCTGATGTTCGCGGCCGCGAGGAACGAGGAGATCCCGGCGTCGGAGAGCGACGCGGCGTTCGCTTCGAGCTTGTCGTGTTGGATCTCCAGGCTGTCGTCGAACGGCGTGAGCAAGCCGACGGCGACGCCACGGAGACGACTACGTACCCGATCGTCTGCTAATGGCATAATACAAACGGACCGAGTCAACCAATATAAATCCATCGTCATCCTTGACCTCGAGTGTCCTCGAAAAGCCGATCTGCGTCGCGTATCGCTTATCAATTCGGAATTTATGCCAATTAAACTATTAATTTGAACTACAGAATTTTCAACAGACACCCCCACTTACTGTGGGGGAAGCGATCGATTCGGCGGCTGCCATCGTCGGTCCGAATCGTCTCGTCGGTCCGAATCGTCTCGTCGCTCGAATCGTCCCGTCGCCCGAATCGTCCCGTCGGTCCGCTTCCTATCACCCATTCATTTATTACGATCAGTACGGATCGTTGCCGTATGGACGTGTTAATGACCGGCGTCTACGGTCGGTGTGGCACCGCCGTCATCGATCACTTACACGATGACGAAGCGTACGACTTCACGTACTTCAACCGCTCAGACAGGCCGGACGACCACGAGTACGGCGGCTATGACACCGTCGTCGGCGACGTGGCCGACTACGACGCGCTCGACGCCGCGGCCGAGGGACAGGACGCCATGGTCCACATGGCGGCGTACCCGTACACCGACGGGACCTGGGAGGACATCTTCGAGCCGAACATCATCGGAATGTACAACGCGCTCGAAGTCGCCCGCGAGAACGAGATCGAGTCGATGGTCTTCCTCTCGACGAACCACGTCATGGGCGGCTACGAGGACGAGTTCGCCCCCGAGATCTACGAGCCGGGCCACGGCCTCGTCATCGGCCACGAGGACCCCGTTCGACCGGACTCGTTCTACGGCGCGTCGAAGGCCTACGGCGAGGACATGGGTCGGTACTACGTCGAGAACTACGAGTACCCCAAGCAGTTCTACGCGATCCGGGTGTGCAGCGTCCGGATGCCCGAGTACGACCACCCCTACGGCGACGCCGAGAAGGCCGTCGACGACGGCGAGATCGAGCGCGGGAGCGCCGAGTACGAGGAGACGGTCGGCCGCATGAAGGCGATGTGGCAGTCGCGCCGCGACTTCGCACACGAGATCGACTGCTGTCTCCAGGACGACGGCGTCGAGTTCGGCATCTTCAGCGGCGTGAGCAACAACCAGCGTCGGTGGTACGAGCTCGAACACGCCCGCTCACAGATCGGCTACCACCCGCAGGACGACGGCGAGGAGTGGGATAGCCCGCCGGAGTAGTCGGAGCGTCCGAGCGGCGTCCCCCGTCTGTCCCCTTTCGCTTTCTCCGACTACTGATAATCTTTGATATAAACAAATTTGATCTAACAATTACTTTTATATACATTCATTAAGGATATGGCCGTGGGTATGAAAAACACACCCACAGCCAGCGACTCGAATCGAGCCCCGCTCGCCCGACGGACCGCGCTCGCGTTGCTCGGCGGCGCCGGCGTCGCGGCGCTCTCCGGCACCGCGGCCGCCCAATCCGACGACGAGGACGGCGGTGACGACGACCCGGGGAACGGCCGCGGAACGGACGGGAAGCCGTGGAACCGAGACGTCGACGCGAACGGGAACGACCTGTATAACCTCGCGTCGCTCGACGTGGACCACGTCTATACCTCGGCGCGCGACGCCGACGTCGTCGTCTGGAAGGACGGCGACGACACGTTCCACGCGGACGGCGCGGACGGCGAAGTCGCGTCCGGCGACAGCGTCCTCCCGGTCGCGCAGGCGGCCGTCGACAGCCTCACCGAGGACCGGACGTGGAACGAGAAGGTGCTCATCGCCTCGCCCGGCGAGATCACCGAGGGGGACGGTGACCTCGAACTCCCGAGTCACACGACCCTCGACGCGCCGGTGACGCTCTCGATCCCCGACGGGGAGTCGGTTCCGCCGGTCGTCAGGGCGGTCGACGCGGAGCACGTCGAGGTGGAGTCGCTCGTCGTCGAGGGGCCGGCTGCGATGGGCGTCCGGCTCACGAGCTGTTCGAACGTCCGCCTCGGCGATATCCGCGTCGCGGGCGTCACGAGCGACGGCATCCGTATCGACGGCCGGGGCGACGCGCCCCGGTCGACCGACATCCAGATGGGTCAGGTGTACGTCGAGGGGAACGACCATCACGCCGTCGAGACCTACGGCGTCGACCGCATCCAGATCGAGCAGGTCGTCGGGAACGACCCCGCGAGCTGTGTCGTCCTCCTCAACGACACCGTTGACGCGACGGTGAACAGCGTCGTCGGCCTCGAGCCGGGCGACCCGGCGGGCTACGCGACGTTCCGCGTCGCCAACGGCGCGCACGACGTGACGGTCGGCGAGGTCGTCAGCCGCGGCGGCGCGCGCGGGGTCTTCGGCGTTTCCGAGTGCTACGACGTCACTATCGGCCACGTCAACATCGAGGGCGCGGAGGACCAGGGCATCCTCGTACAGAACTGCCAGGACTTCACGGTGCAGGGCGGCGTCGTCAAGAACACGAACGGCGACGGCGTCCGCGTCGACTCGCGGAACGACGGCCAGCAGATCCCGGCGGAGGGCGTTTCGATCAGCAACCTCCGTATCTACGACGACCGCGACGAGCCGAAACAGACGTGGGGCATCCTCGAGACCGGCCCGGCGTGTAACCACAACCGCTTCGTCAACAACGACGTGCGGGACGGCGGGACGACCCGTAACATCGGGATCTTCTCGAACACGACGGTCGTGCGGGACAACGTCGGCGGCGGCTTCGCCGACGGCGAGGTGACGCTCTCGGCCGGCGAGTCGCCCGCGGCCCGCGTCGAGGGAGTCAGCGAGTTCCCCGAGGTGACCATCCCGGGGAGCGTCGACGAGCCGGAGGACTTCGAGGCGTCGGCGCTCGAGGTCCGCGCGAAGCCCGCGACGACGGGGTCTTCGGAGACGTACGCGTGGGAGAGATACGTGGAGTACGACGGCTCCGCCGGCAGTTGGGACCTCGTCTTCGAGTGGCGCACCGACCCCGGAGTCGACGTGGCGCTCGACTACGTCGTGGACAAGACGCGCTGAACGAGTCGACAAGACGCGCTGAACGCTGTCGGTACGAACCGACGGCCGAGAGCGACGACCGCCGACCGCCGGGACGACGAGTTCGAAAAACGAGGGTGTCAGACCGCCGCGGCGACGCTCACTCGGTCTGAAGCGTCACGTAGCCGTCGAAGTTGAGAACCACGTACTGCGCGAGGTCGCCGAAGAGCGCCTTTCCGGTCGGGGACCGCTTCTGACCGAGAGTGAACACGTGGTCCGCGTCCATCTCTTCCGCGACTTCGATGACGGTCTCTCCGCGTTCTTTCTCGGAAGAGATACGCGGAACGATCTCGTATGTCACCTCGTCATCGTCGTCGAACACCGCTCGCGAGACCTCCTCGGCGTCGTTCATCGCCGCCTGGTAGGCGTCCTGATCCGTGTACGACGTCTGTTCGATGTTTCCGATCGTGTCCAGGACCTCCTGCGTCTCCTCGAACTCGTCTTCGGTGAGCGTGACGAGGAGGACGAGATCGGCGCCGGCGCCGAGCGCGTGTTCTTTCGCTTCTCGTAGGAGTTCCGCGTGGGACTCGGAGTTCTCGATGAGTACTAATCCTCTGTCCATGCTACTGCATTTATCTCACGTTATCTAAGTCTGTCGCAGCGGCCGACGGCGTCGAACTCGCTCGACTCGCCCGGCCGAGCGCGGAGTCACCCCGTTCGAGCTCCGTCAGACGGGACCCCTCGGCGAACCGCACGGCCCCTCGCGAACGGTAGTTTTTTCACCGTGCTCTCGACTTTCTTCTTTTATGGTCCAAGAGTTGACGCTCGCGGAATCGAAGACAGTTCTCGACGCGGCGGAAGAGAAAGCCGAGGAACTCGGCGTCCCGCTGAATCTCGCGGTGACGAACAGCGAGGGGAACCTCCTCGGCTTCCGCCGGATGGACGGCGCGAAGCTCGTCGCGAGCAACATCGCACGGAACAAGGCCTACACGGCGGCCGCGGTGAAGAAGCCGACCCACGAGCTGAAGGAGGGCGCCGAGCCCGGCGGCGACGTGTACGGCCTCCACACGACCGACGAGGGACGCGTCGTCGTCTTCGGAGGCGGGTTCCCGGTCGAACACGACGGCGTCGTCGTCGGTGCGGTCGGCGCGAGCGGCGGTGACGTCTCCGAGGACATGGAAGCGTCGCAGGCGGGGCTCGAAGCGTTCGAATCGCTCCGCTGAGAGGCTCGCGTCGGAATCGATGAGTTCATTCGGCGAATCCCCCCCGGTGCCTCCGTCTTCACCCTTTTTAAACGGGAAGATATAGCGGCGACCGCTCGCGGGAGGTGGGTGTCGCAGTTCGTCGGCAGCGGTGCGGCTCACCGTACCACCGGCACACACGTATAAGCCGCCGACGGAAACACCGGAATCCCGCTTATAACTACCCACTCGACCAACCCGATACGCCCACTCGCTACCGATCAAGAGCACCGGTCGTCGTTCGGCCGTTTCGAACGAATGAATAGCCGGCGAGGCGGGGCCCGACGGCGCCCGCTCAGTCGAATCCAGCGGTTCCCTCGAGGAGGTGTTCCGCCACGGCGTCGTCGTCGAGTTCGATACCGAGCCCGGGACCGGTCGGCACGTCGATGTAGCCGTCCTCGATGATCGGCTCCTCCCGCGACAGCAGGTCTCCCCACCAGTCGACCTCGAGCGCGTGGTACTCGAGCACGTCCGCGTTCGGGATCGCCGCACAGAGGTGCACGCACGCCATCGTCCCGACCGGGCTACAGACGTTGTGCGGGGAGAACGGGATGTACCGTTCCTCTGCGCGCTGGGCGACGCGCTTCGACTCCGCGAGCCCGCCGAGCGTCGTCGGGTCCGGCGTCGCGATGTCGACCGCGTACTCGTCGAGCAGCTCCGTGAGCTCGTGCACTCGGAACCGGTTCTCGCCGGTCGCCAGCGGCGTCGCCGTCGCCCGAGCCACGTGCTTCTGCGCCTCCGTCTCCTCCGGCGGGACGGGGTCCTCGAGCCACATCAAGTCGTACGGCTCGAGCTTCCTGGCGAGGCGCTTGGCGCTCTCGACCGTGTAATCCCAGTGGCAGTCGAACGCGAGGTCGACGTCGTCGCCGATCGCGTCGCGCACCGCCTCGACGACGGCGACCTTGCGACGGATAGCCGCGTTCGACAGCCGGCCGTTGTGCGGGTCGGGATCGTTGTCGGTCTCCATGTCGAGGTCGAACTTGATCGCGTCGAACCCCATGTCGACGACGCGTTCGGCCTCGGCGGCGTACGCCTCGGGCGTGTAGGCGTCGGCGTCGGCGTACTCGGTGAACCCCCCCTCGTCGACGGCGTACGCCTCGCCCGCGTGACAGTCGCAGTAGATCCGCATGCGGTCCCGGTACTTCGAGCCGAGCAGCTGGTAGACGGGGAGATCGAGGATCTTTCCGGCGGCGTCCCACAGCGCGATCTCGATGCCGGACGCGGCGGTGACGACCTTCCCGGTCGTCCCGCCGTGGCCGGACATCTCCTGGACGATGTACCGGAAGAGCCGCTCGACGTCCAGGGGGTTCTCCCCGACGAGAAACCGGTTGGTGTACTCGACGAGTTCCGGGACGCCGCCGCCGCGGTACGCCTCGCCGACGCCGGTGACGCCGGCGTCCGTGTGGACCTTCACGAGGTTCCACTCGAAGTTCCCGTCGACCACCGCCGACTCCACCTCGGTGATCTCGACTTCGTGCCCCTCGGGTCGGTCCGCGGCGTGGTTCGTGTGGTCTCTCATCTGTTTTCACTCGGATCGAACCGCGTCGATGACGCCGCGCAGGTAGCCGACGGTAAACCCGCGGCTGCGGTGTCGCCAGTCGTCGTCGCCGACCATCTCCGGAACGTGGTCCGGGATCACGGCGCCCTCGTAGCCGACGTCCCGCAGCGTTCGAACCGCCTCGACGGTGTCGAAGTTCCCGTCGTCGACGAACGTCTCGTGGAAGCTCGGCACCGTTCCGACGACGTCGCGGAAGTGAATGAACACGATCTGATCGCGTTCTCCGAAGCGCTCGATGACGTCGACGACGTCTTCGCCCATCTGCGAGAAACAACCGAGACACAGCTTCAGCCCGTGGTTGTCGCTCGGAACGAGCTCCATCCCCTTCTCGAAGTTCTCGACGCTCCGGAACAGGCGCGGGATCCCCCCCAGCGACTCGAGGACGGGCGGGTCGACCGGGTGTAACGCGAGTTTGACGCCGGCCTCCTCCGCGACCGGGAGCACGGTCTCCAAGAAGTACCGGTAGTTCTCCCAGAACTCCGCTTCCGTGTACGCTCGGTCCAGCCCGGGCGCGAGCTCGTGGGGGTCGTCGAGCTCCTCGAGGTCGAACGCGGTCGCCGTCGCCCCGCCGCGGGTCTCGGTCGGCGTCGTCCGCATCGGAACGACGCTGCGGGGGTTCCACTGGTAGCCCATGACGGGGATGTCGGCCTCCCCGAGGTTCCGAATGAGCGTGGTGATCTGGTCGAGCGCCTCGTCCGCGCCGCCTCGGTCGAACATGATGTCCCCGTAGAGTGAGTACGGGAGCGACTGGATACCGGTCAACGACAGCCCGGCGGCCTCGACGCGTTCCCGCGCGGATTCGAGCTCGGAGACGGACGGGATCGAGTCCGGGCCGACCGCGATCGTGTCGCTCCCGTCTCGGTCGTTGAACTCGTCCGGCTCCTCCTCGGTGTCGGCGTGGTCGATGAAGAGGTCTGTCGCCCCGATCTGGCGGACGTACCGGAGCCGGTCGTCCGACAGCGAGCGCGTTCTCACTCCGACGCGGATATCCGCCTCGTTCGCATTTTCACCCATGCGACACGGTTAGAATCTGGATTTATAAAGCGTAGTGGTATAGTTATATTCGAACAGACATTTCGAGCGGTCTCTGAGCCCGGACCGCTACCGTACGAGCGGAACACCTATGTGTACGTCCGTCGCACGCCGAACCAAATCGAATGATAACGGAGTCACCGCGAGCGGCGGACGTTCCGCTCGTCCAAGGCAGGACCGTCGCAGACGTCTACGTCGACGAGGCCGACGCGGCCGTCGCCGGTGTCGCGGCGTCCGACCTCAGGGACGACATCGAGCGCGTCACGGGCGAACGACCGGCTCTCAGGCACTCACTGGAGGACTGCTCTGACACCGCCGTCGTCGTCGGGACGGTCGGCCGCTCGGCGGGCGTCGACGCCTGTGCCGCGGCCGGTGACTCCGCGGCCGACCGGCTCAGAGGCCAGCGCGAGAGCTACCGCATCGAGACGCTTCGGGACCCGACGCCGGAGCTCGACCGGTGCGTGCTCGTTACCGGGAGCGATCGCCGCGGGACTGCGTACGGCGCGTACGAGCTCTCGAAACGCGTCGGGGTCTCGCCGTGGTACTGGTGGGCCGATGTCGCACCGACTGAGCGCGAGACGGTCGCCGTCGAGGCGGGATCTTACGCCGACGGACCGCCGTCGGTGACCTATCGAGGGATCTTCCTCAACGACGAGGACTG
This sequence comes from Halorubrum lipolyticum DSM 21995, assembly GCF_000337375.1. GTDB lineage: Archaea > Halobacteriota > Halobacteria > Halobacteriales > Haloferacaceae > Halorubrum > Halorubrum lipolyticum. The sequence goes on from NZ_AOJG01000028.1 coordinate 185,249, forward strand.
GGGGCTCCGGCCGTGGGCGAGCGAGACGTTCGCGCCCGAGGACGCCGAGGACCGTCCCGGCATCGGACCGAAGACGTACGAACGCGTCTTCGAGCTACTGCTTCGGCTGAAGGCCAACACGATCTGGCCGGCGATGCACCCGGGGACGAAGGCGTTCTACCGCTACGCCGACCACGCGGAGCTGGCCGACAGGTACGCCGTCGTCGTCGGGACCTCCCACTGCGAGCCGATGCACCGGAACAACGTCGACGAGTGGGACGCTCCCGCCGAGGCGTGGAACTACGAGACGAACCGGGAACGAATCGTCGAGTACTGGCGCTCTCGCGTCGAGTCGGTCGCCGATTACGAGAACGTCTTCACCGTGGGAATGCGCGGGATCCACGACTCCGGGATGCCCGGTGGAGAGACGCGCGGGGAGACGATCGACCTGCTACAGCGGGCGATCGACGACCAGCGGCGGCTCTTGGGCGAGGCACACGACGTCCCCGTCGACGACGTTCCACAGGTGTTCTGCCCGTACAAGGAGGTCCTCGACCGCTATCGCGAGGGGGTGGACGTGCCCGACGACGTCTGTCTCATGTGGCCCGACGACAGCCACGGCTACGTTCGAGAGCTACCGACGGAGGCCGAACGGGAACGACCGGGCGGATCGGGCGTCTACTACCACCTCTCGTACTGGGGGCGCCCCCACGACTACCTCTGGCTGTCGAGCGTCCCGCCGGCGCTCGTGAAACACGAGATGACGAGGGCGTACGACGCCGGCGCTCGGGAGTGTTGGGTCGTCAACGTCGGCGACATCAAGCCCACCGAAAAGGAGATGGAGTACTTCCTCGATCTGGCGTGGGACGTCGAGCGCGTCCGTGACACCTCGACCGACTCGTGGCTGACGGCCTGGGCCGACCGCGAGTTCGACGGGGGCCACGCGAGCGAGATCGCCGCCATCCTCCGAGAGTACTATCGGCTCGCCCGGTCGCGCAAGCCAGAGCACATGGGCTGGTCGACGGTGTACCCGGACACGCCGCCCGACGAGCCGGCGTACAGCGTCGTCGACGACGGCGACGAGGCCCGGCGCCGAGTCGAGTCGTTCGACCGACTCGTCGAGCGAGCGGAGGCCGTCGCCGACGACCTCGATCCGAATCACTGGCCGAGCTTCTACGAACTGGTCCTCTATCCGGTCCGCTGCGCCGCGGCGATGAGCGAGAAACACCTCCACGCGGCTCGGAGCCGCCGATACGCGGGACAGGGCCGCGTCTCCGCGAACCGGTACGCTGACCGCGCCGTCGCGGCCCACGAACGCATCGCGGCCGAGGCCCGGTACTACAACGAGGACCTACGCGACGGGAAGTGGGACGGGATGGCCTCGCGGAACCCGCGAGAGCTGCCGGTGTTCGCCTCTCCGAGCACCGCGAGCGTCACGCCCTACGACGGGTCCGCGCTCGGAGTCGTCCCGGAGGGCCACGAGCGACCGGTCCGCGGCGACGAGAGTGTCCCGCCGACGCTCCCGACCGTCCACGAGCGCGTGGACCGCGACCGCTTTATCGACCTCTTCTCCCGCGGCACCGATCCCGTCGAATGGACGGCGGAGACCAGCGACGACTGGATCACCGTCAGCGAGTCCGGCGGAACGGTCGGCGACGAACGGCGGGTCTGGATCGGCGTCGACTGGGCGGTCGCACCGGCCGGTCGCGTGACCGGGACGGTGACGATCGCGGCCGAGGGCGCCCGCAAACCGGTCCGCGTCGAGGGCGTTGCGCCCGCGGTCGATCCCGGCGCGGACTTCGCCGTTGTCGACGGCGCGGCGGCCGTCGAGGCCGAGCATTTCAGCCGGGCGGCCCCCGGCGCGGACGGCGACGGCTGGGCGGAGAGCGACGTTCCGGGGCGCGTCTCGGGGGCGACCATGGCCGTCGACCTCCCGCCGGACGCTCCGACCGACCGTTCGGTCGCGGACGCGCCGCGGCTCGACTACGAGGTCGACGTTCCCTCGACCAGGACGGTCGCGGTCGAGGTTCACTGCGTCCCGACACAGGCGCTCAACGAGGGGCGGGACCTACGGTACGCGGTCGGCGTCGGCGACGCCGGTCCCGCGATCGTTTCGATCGATCCGGACGGCGGGGAACACGACCCCGAGTGGCAACGGAACGTCCTCCGCGGGGCGGCTATCGGGACGACGACGCACCGGATCGAACGGACCGGGAGGCAGACGCTCCGGCTCTGGGGCCTCGATCCCGGTCTGGTCGTCGACCGGATCGTCCTCGTCGCGGACGGCGAGCGGTCGACGTATCTCGGACCCCGCGAGACGGCCGTCGGCGATTGAGACGTTCCCGTCGGCGATTGACGCGGTCGGCGGCCGGGAGACGATAGGGGGCGGCGGCGTCGAAGTCGACCGGAGCGCTCGGGCGTTTCGTACTGTGGTACTCCGGTTAACCTAAAAATCGTCTGGGCAAGGGGCCGCTCGCCGCTCAGTCGTCGCCGGCGGCCCATCGGGTGCCGTCCCTGATGAGCCGTCGCACGCCGTCGTGGGTCAGCGACGGCGTGCCGTGGCCCAGCGAGCTGTAGAACACCCGGCCGTCGCCGTGGGACTTGGTCCACACCACGGGCGTATCTGCGTGTTCGGGATGGTCCATCCGCGCCAGGACCCGCACGGAGTCGTCCACGTCGACGACGTACGGCTCGTCCCACACCGTGAGCGGGCCCATCGAGGCGGTGACGGGGTGGTGGTGGTCGACGATATTGACGTCAAGGGCGGCTCGTTCCGGGTGCGTGAGGAAGTGGCCGCCGATGAGCTCCCGCAGTTCCGGGAAGGGGTCGTCACGGGAGTCGATGACGTCGTCCGGGTCGTCGGGCTCCGTGCTGGTGAGATCGGAGGCGCAGTGAACGCCCGCGTATCCCCCTCCGTCCTCGACGAACGAGAGGAGCCCCCGGAGCTGCCCGTCGGTCAGCGAGCTGTCCGTGAGGTAATCGACGACGGCGTCGTACCCCGACAGGTCGGCCAGGTCGTCCTTGTCGGTCGTGAGCGTCACGTCGGTCCGATCGCCGAACGCGGCGGCGATCTCCGGGCCGCGCGCCTCGAAGCGATGGAACGGGAAGCGGTTGCCGCCGATCGCGAGTACCGATCGTAGTGCCATACCACTACGACTAATCAGAACCGCTAAGAAAGCTCGGGTGTCCGCGCTCGATCGAGTCGGCTCCGCGCCCCGGAGCGGTCACTCGACGCGGTTGGCGTCGATGTAGTCCCAGTCGAACGCGTAGCCGAGCCCGGGCGTCTGGGACAGCGCCACCGCGCCGTTCTCGTCGATCTCGTCAGGCGGATGTTCGAGGCCGGGGAAGTACGTCTCGTAGTCGTGTTTCGGGTGGAGGAGACCGCGCTCGTAGTACCGACCGGGGGACGCCATCGTCCCGAGCAGGTGGAGGTTCGGGGCGCCGCGGCCGTGGATCTCGCACTCGATGTTGAACGACTCGCAGAGGCCGACCGCCTTCAGTGCCGGCGTGATACCGCCAACGTCGTAGACGCCGACGCGGATGATGTCGGCGATGTCCCGCTTTATCCACTCGGCGCGGGTGTGCATCCGGCCCTCGGCGGTCTCTGGGCCGACGACGGCGATGTCGAGCTCGTTCGAGAGCCACTCGTAGGAGGACATCGAGTGTTCGTCCATCGGCTCCTCGATCCAACGGAAGTCGAGGTCCTCGAGCGCCCTCCCGATCGTCTTCGCCTCGCTTCGGCTGTAGAAGTGGTGGGCGTCGAGCATGAGGTCGACGTCGTCGCCGACGCGCTCGCGGACCGCCCGACAGGCGGCGATGTCCCGCTCCGGGTCGTCGCCGAACGGCGGCATCCACGTGTGGAGCTTGACGGCCTCGTACCCCTCGTCGACGAGCTCCGCGGCGAAATCGGCGTACGCCTCGGGCGAGCCGAGTCCGTCGGGGTCGTCGTCGCCGACCATCGTGCTCCCGTAGGCCGGGACCGAGTCGCGCGCCGCGCCGACGAGTTGGTAGACCGGGAGCCCGGCCTGCTTGCCGGCGGCGTCCCAGAGCGCGCAGTCGATGGCCGCGACGCGCTTGTCGGTGAGCGTGCCCTTGTTCAGCCGCTCGGCCCGGCAGAGCAGTTGCCAGAGCTTCTCGCGGTACAGCGGGTTCTCGCCGACGAGGTGCTTCTTGGCGAACTCGTTGGCCGCCTCGTGGCCGCCGCGGCAGTAGCCGTCGGGGCCGCCGTCGACGACGACGCGAGTGACGGTCCGTGTCGACTCCCTCGGCTCGCCGGGGTGGCCGTGGCCCTTCTCGTCGGGGTCGACGTGGGACGCACAGCGGAACCGGATCGTCCGGATGTCGGTGATCTCCATGCTTGGGTGTCGGATACGCGCATACCCCATAAAAGCGCGACGGACCGGAGATTTCGGGACCGGACGACGGTGCAACGATCGCGCTCGCGGTGACGGCGTCGCCGCCGGCTCGTCAGTCCAGCACGTCGACCGGCTCGTCAGTCCAGCACGTCGACCGGCTCGTCAGTCCAGCACGTCGGCCGGCTCGTCGGGGTAGGGTTCGCGGACGAGCCGGCCCATGTCGATCTCCTGGTACGGGGCGCGCCGGAGCGTCCCGTTCTCGACGAACTCGTCCGCGCCCGCCTCGGTCAGTTTCGCAGCCAGCGCGTCGCGGAGTTCGGCGACGACCTCGGGGTTGTCGGCGGCGCAGTCGTCGAGTTCGTTCGGGTCGGCGGCGAGGTCGAACAGCTGTTCGCGGCCGCCGTTGCGCATGAACACGTACTTCCAGCGCCCCTCGCGCACCATCCCGGTGAAATTCGGCGGGAGCCGCGGCGTCCGGTGGTAGCCGAACAGCCGCTCCCGCGGCTCCACGTCGCCCCGGATCGCCCCGAGCACGTCGACGCCGTCGCGGAGTTCCTGGTCGCCGGCGGCCGTCGTCGCGATGCCGAACAGATCGGTCAGCGCCACGAGGTCGTCGCGGCGGACGCCGGCCGGGAGCTCCGCGGGCCAGCTCACGAGGAACGGGACGCGACAGGACGACTCGAAGAACGACGTCTTCTCCCAGCCCCGGTGGTCACCGAGCAGTTCGCCGTGGTCGGAGAAGAAGCAGACGAGCGTGTCGTCGGCGTCGTCTCGAGCCTCGACCGCGTCGAGCAGGCGACCGATGCGCCGGTCGAGCTCGGAGATCATCCCGTAGTAGTGCGCCTTTATCAGTCGGACGGTGGTGTCGTCGACGCCACCCTCGCGAGTCGTCCAGAAGTGGTGGTTCTGCGCCGGGATCTTCTCGTCCGCGTGGTCGGTCTCGAGGTCCCCTTTGATCGGATTGCCGAGACGGTCGGGGTCGTACATCCGGTCGAAGGGCGGCGACGGCGCGAACGGCGGATGGGGCGGTTCGTACGAGACGACGCCGAAGAACGGCTCGTCCGTGTCGCGGCCGACGAGGTCGACCGCGCGGTCGGTCGTCCACGCCTCGTAGTTGTCGTCCGGCGGGAGCCGGTTCTGTTGCGGGAGGTGCACCATCGCGCCCTGCCGGGCGGTCGTCTTGACCTCGTGGCCCGTGTCGTCGCGGAACGCCTCGAAGCTCAGGCGCCGGTCGTAGCCGAGGTCGATATCGCGGGGGTGCGCGTGGTACTTCCCGACGAGGAACGTCCGGTAGCCCCGCTCGCCCATGCTCCGGGCGAGGAAGGGACCGAACCGCTCTTCGAGGTGACTCGCGTCGCGCTTCTCGTTGCCGAGATACCCCGTCGAGACGGCCTCACAGCCGGTTCGAATCGTGTGTCGCGCCGGAATGCAGATGGGGTCCGGCGAGTAGGCGTTGGTGAAGGAGACGCCGCGGTCGACGAGCCGGTCGACGTTCGGGGTGCGGATTCGGCTGTTTCCGAGCGCGTGGATCGTGTCCGCCCGCTGCTGATCGGTCACCACGAACAGGACGTTGGGGCGAGTATCGCTCACGACCGACTTCCGACCACCAGTAGTATAAAGATACGTCACCGCGAGAGTACGCGTATATGCCCCCTACAGCGAGTGCCTTCGACGTATCGGCCTACGTCGACGCGTCGGACGACCTCCAGACCGAGGCGTTCCAGACGGCGATCGACGAGTGCTCGGAGTCCGGCGGCGGAACCGTCACCGTCCCCAGCGGGACGTACACCGTCGGCACCGTTCGCCTCCGAAGTGACGTGAGACTCTATCTGGAGGCCGGGGCCGTCGTCACCCCCGCGAAAGACGAGTCCGAGTACACGGACGAGTATATCGGTCCCGACAACGAGCGGATCTTCTTCCTCGCCGAGGACGCGGAGAACGTCACCATCGCCGGCGAGGGCGAGTTCGACGGCCTCGGGACCGAGTTCATGCGAATGGACACGCCCATTCAGGGCCATTCCAACGAGACGGCGTCGCACCCGCTCATCTCGAACGGCCCCCACGAGGCGAGACAGGGCCACGCCTACCTCTCGCGGACGAAGGGGACCGACGGCTGGCCCGTCGCGAAGCCCGACTTCCGCCCCGGACCGATGTTCCAGTTCAACGACTGCACGAACGTCCGCGTCCGGGACGTGACCATCCGCGACATGCCCGCGTGGACGCTGTCGTTCCACGGGACTGAGGAGGTAGACATCCGCGGCGTCGACATCTACAACCACCTGCTCATCCCGAACTGCGACGGTATCGCGCTCGGCGACACGCGGAACGTTCACATCTCCGACTGCACCATTCGCTCGTGCGACGACAGCATCACTCTCGGCGCGCGCCGCGACGAGCCGACGACCTGTGAGGGCATCGTCGTGACGAACTGCACGCTCCAGTCGAGCGCCTGCGCCATCAAGTTCGGCTCGGGCACCGACGACGCGATCCGCGACTGCCTGTTCCAGAACATCGTCGTCCAGGAGTCCAACCGCGGCCTCGGCATCCAGCACCGCGACTCGGGCGTCGTGGAGAACGTGCTCTTCACCGACATCGTCGTCGACTCCAACCTGCTGCCCGGCCCGTGGTGGGGGAAGGGCGAACCCATCTACGTCACGTCGGTCCCGCGGGACGGCGACACCGACCTCGGCGGGATCCGGAACGTCCGGTTCTCGAACATCCTCGCGCGCAGCGAGAACGGCGCGCTCGTCTACGGCTCCGAGGAGTCCGACATCGAGACCGTCGAGTTCGACGACGTCCGCATCGAGCTCTCCGGGAGCGAACACGCAGACGAGGTGGGCGGCAACTTCGACCTCCAGCCGACCTCTGTCGTGACGCCCATCTTCGCCAACGACATCGCCGCCGTCCACGTCGAGAACGCAAGCGGGGTAACGATGCGGGACGTGACCGTCGAGTGGGACGAGAGCGACGACCTGCCCGGGTACTACCGGAGCGGACTGGCCTGCGAGGGCGTGGACGGCCTGCTCGTCGACGGCTTCGTCGGCAGACAGGCCCACCGCGACGACGACGCGGCGGCGGTTTCGCTCGCCGACACCGCGGACGTCACGATCCGGAACTCGCGGGCGACCGAGGGAACGGGGACGTTCCTCTCGCTGTCGGACACGACCGGCGAGCGCCTGTTCGCGAACAACGACCTCGTCGACGGCGCCGACGCCGGCGACGTGGAGCCCTTCGAGCGGTCGGGGAACGCTTTCCCGCAGTAACTCGACGTTCAGGCCGGCGAGCGTTCGACGTTCAGGTCGACAAGGGTCCGATATTTAAACCGGCGAGGTTCCGGTCAGTATCGGACGTACCCGGAGTGGTCGGTCTCCGCAGCGTGGAGACTGCCCGTCAGGTCCGTGACGTAGAGCGTCGAGCCGTCCGGGCCCCCGAACGTGCAGTTCGTCGGGCGGTTCTCGGGGAACGGGTGGCGGTCGAGCACCTCGCCCGACGGGGCGAACACGTATATCGACGGCCCCGGGCCGCTCTTCTCCCACCCGGCACAGGCGACGATCTCGCCCGACTCCGTGAGCGTCATGCCGTCGATGCCGCGGTGGTCGCCGAAGTCGTGGAGCACCTCCCGGGATCCGAGCGACCCGTCGTCGCGGATCGGGTAGGCCCGCAGATCGGTCTCTTGGTCCGGTCCGTAGGTGCACTCGGCGACGTAGAGCCGCCTCTCGTCCGGCGAGAGGAGGATCCCGTTCGGGCGGTCCATCTCGTCGGTGAGGCGGACGAGACGCGGGTCGTCTCCCACGGTTCCTCGCTCGATGCGGTAAACGGAGTCGTGACCGAGCAGCCCCCGGTCCTTGTCGTCGGGGTCCGTGAACCAGATGTCGCCGTCGCGGTCGATTTCGAGGTCGTTCGGCCCGTTGAGCGGGGTCCCTTCGAACTCGTCGACGACGACCGAGGCGGGCTCATCGGGTGCCAGCGCGGCGATTCGGTGTCCCTCGGCCTCGCAGGCGTACAGTTCTCCGTCCGGACCCTCGTGGAGCCCGACCGCGCCGGCGGTCGAGTCGAGATGGACGCTCGTCTCCCCCGTCTCCGGGTCGTACTCGAGGACCTGGTGCTGTTTTATCTCCGTGAATCGAACCGCGTCGTCGACCCAAATCGGACCTTCGGTGGCCCGAAACGGTCCCGCGACCCGCTCGAATTCCCATGCCATCGAGTGGCCGTTCTTCCCAAGAGAACTTAAATATCGTCCGCCGACCGCGGGGCGAATACAGTCGGCGACTGAAGCGGACGATAGCCGCCACGGAATCCAACGTCCGTAGGCGGTTCAGAACGCACCTCGACCGGAAATGCCCTCAAGAGCTCCTCACTCGAGGTCGTATCCCCACTCCCGCAGCGTCGCGGCGATCTCGTCCGTGTGTCGAAGTCCGACGAGGAGCGCGGCCTCACGGAGGTCGGCCTTCTTGACCTGTTCCCCGAGCTCCGACTCGAGCGTCCGTGTCGCCTCGCGCTGTGTGTCGACGGTCGACTGCTGGAGGTGGAGCTGTACGGTCTGTTCGCGGCCGTCAGTGATGCTGTTCCGCGTGAGCACCCACGGGAGGTCTCGCTGCGATGATCGGGCCGCGGCGTCTGTCGAAGATTGTATCGCGGTATCCGGTGTATCATCGGGTGCCGGTTCGGCCGTGTCGTCGGCCGCGTCGGCCTCGGTCTCCGTCTCTGCCGTCGACTCACTCCCCTCGTTCGCCGTCGTACTCCCCCAGTCGTCGTCGGCGGCGCCGCTCTTGAAGCCGCCCATCACGCCGTCACCCCCTCTTCCTCGAGCGCCCCGGGTTCAGGCGGGTTCGGCGCCTCGATTCCGCCCTGCGTTTCGATGAATCGGGCGATGCGGTCAAACTGGGCGAGCGTCTCGACCTCGTAATCTCGGCGACGATCGCGGTGAGTCTGGACGTACTTGAACGCGGAACACTGCTGACGCCAACACCCCTCCATCAGCGACGTTCGGTCCCCGATGACCTCGGGGACCTCGTACGGGATCGTCTCGAGCGTCTCTTCCTGGTCGCGCGTGCCTTTGAATCCGATCGGCACTGCACCCAGGACGCCGACGTCGATGTTGAGCTGGTCCGCGAAGTTCGTCGCGAGCTCTTCGAGCCCCTCGACGGCGGCCTGTCCCTTCGCCGACGGTTCGATCGGGAGCAGCAGGTTCCGGGTGGCGTAAATCGCGTTGTAGAGGTGCGAACCCTCGGTCGCCGGTGGATCGCAGATGAGGATGTCGTATTTGTCGGGCACGCCCGCTTCCCCGAGAACCCGCCGCAACTGCGCGTGGACGTTGTACGCGTCACCGAAGTCCTCGGCTTTCTGCTGTTCTCTGTCGAGGTGTTGGGTGAGATCAGACAGCGAGTTGTGTTCCGGGATGATGTCGATCCCCTCGGCCGTCTCGATGAGGTCCTCGAACGGACCGCGCGGACTCCCGACCATGTGACGGACTAAGCTGTCCGCGTTGGCGTCCGCGCGATCGGTGTCAACGCCGAGGAGGCGGCTCAAGTCGCCGTCCTGTGGATCGAGCGGGACGACGAGGACGTCGAGGCCGGCCCGCCGGTGAGCGACGGCCGCATTCGCTGCGAGCGAGGTCTTCCCGACGCCCCCCGCCTCACTGTATACCGTGTACGCAAGCATAGGAGTATGATCAGGCTCTTGGCTAATGAATGTATGTCAGACACTCATCTGCGTCACCTGGATATCTATCTTAGGCACCTGTCTTAGTCATCTATCTTAGATAACTGTCTTAGGTATCTTATTCATGCCTCTAACTCACGTGTCTGCCCCGTCTTTCTAAGACATCTAGGAAATGTTTATTAGGTATTCATCTTATGTTCCTATCTTAGTTCTCTATCTTATATTCTCACCTTAGATATCCTCCTTAGGCGTCTACATACGGCGGAAACGAACGATATCGAAGTCACAAACAGCAGTTCTCCGTCCGAGACCGGGACCGGCCAGTGCACCGGAGGCCGTCATCTGTCGTTCACCCGCCGATCCGTCTTCGAGAACGCTTCGGTCGCCATGTCCGCGCGTTCGGCCGCCTCGATGTGCTGGTACGCCGCTCGGACCTGTTCCTCGCTGTTATCGAGGTACCGAGCGGCCGCGGCGTAGCCGAACTGGCGGACGAGCACCTCCCCGACACCTCGGCGACCCCCGTGCAGTTCGAGGTAGTCGCCGTCGAGCGAGAGGTCCAGCTCGTCACGGCGCTCGGCGAGGGCGTCGTGCGTCCAGAGGCGTTTCATGATCGACCGGGCGCCGCCAGTGGTGAGCGGCTTCGGGGCGTCGAGGTCGTGCTCGGCGGCGACGATCAAGTCGGGGACTCCGTCGCGGACGGTCTCGATCGCGTCCTCGTCGAGCCCGGCGTCGGCGAGTCCATCGGTAACGTGAGCCGCGAGCGACGGCCGGTGCAGCGTCGTGAACACCGGCCACGACTCCGGAACGTCCAGTATCTCGGCGTAGCGCTCCAACGGCGTACTGACGGGATCCGGGAGCGAGGCCTCCTTCCACTCGCGACTCTTCCGGAACACCGTGACGCTGCTGTCCGCGAGGGACACGTCCCGCCAGCGGATCCCGTTTCGACCCTCGCGGTCCTCCTTCGGAGCCGAGAGGAACTCCGAACCGCGTAGTCCGGTGTAGGCGATGACGTACACGAGCGCCTGCTCGCGACACCGCTGGTACGCTTCGAAGCGCGCCTGTTGTTTGGTCCGCCACAGCTCGCTCTCCGGATCGCCCCGGTCGGCGTGCGGAACCTCGATCGCGCCGAGCGCGTCGAACGCTTCGGAGACGCGACGATCGACGAACTGCGTGATCAGGTCGCGGTGAATCGGCCCCCACGCCTGCTGGTCGCCTGGACGGCGGCCGTCGTTCTCCGGCAGCGGATCTTCGGCGTCCGACTCGCGGGCGTAGTGCCGCGAGATGTATCCCTGCGCGTGGGCCCACCCGCACCACGACGCGACGTGTGCGTAGTAGGTGAGCACCGTCCCGGCGGCGTGTCCATCTGCCGAGAGATACCGCGCGTAGTCCGAGAAGACCGTCGTGTCGAGGTCTGCGAACCGCACCGTGTCGCCGTCGACGACGCCCGCCCACGACTCCGGCGGCGACGCGTTCGCCGGATCGCTCTTCCCGCCGAGACACCACTCCCTGAATCGGGTGAGCTCGCGCTCGGCGTCGACGCGGTATGCGCCCTGCCTGCCGAGGTCGCCTTTCCCCTTGTCGGCGTAGTATTTCGAGAACGTGTCGCCGATCGGCGTCTCGACGGAGCGGCGACCCGTCATCGCCACTCCGGACCGGGGAGGTCGTGACGTCGCAATACCGCGACAGCAGTGGCGATCCGGCGGGAGCGCCAGTGTGTGGAAGCGTCGGCCATAGTTCTGAATCTGTCTCGTTTGGGGCCACGGGTGGGGGTCACTAAGAACTTACTCTGTCTTACTCAGCTAAGACAACGTAAATCATATTCCCGTCTGTTCGCGATCCCACGCGCTAACTGCCTGATTTCGGCCGCAAGAGCGAGTTTACTCGGGATAGGCAATGTATAAACTTCATATCGATATACGAAACTATCGCGCCCGGCGCGTGCTGTACGAACCTATGTATGAGACATCCAACGCAGACGGTGGGTCGCGTCCCGCTTGTGCAATTCGAAAGAGTCGGGAGACGGACCCGTCTTCCTTCTGTTCTGGAGGGCTTCCTGGGCCGTTACACGTGTATGCTTGTAATTACAACAGGACGGAATGGCGGACACCACACCTGAGCCCGGAGTTTCCGCATAGACTGACAGGGATGACGGACTGAGATCGAGTTCGTGACGCCGCGATTCTCACGCTCTCGATGGCGTCCGTGGAAACAATTATCAGTAAAATAGGACGATCACCGATCAGGCGAATAGAAAAAAAGACAGGTAATTGTGGTATATATTCTATCATAACTAATATCGGAAGCAGCGGTGCTGAACAGTCATAACGCTCTCTTGTAAACGATACTGTGAGAAAGTATGTACGAGCATAATATAAAAGATATGACTTATTTAAAATATTATAATGCCCATAGATTTTTCTCCAGCGGCTCTCACAGTGGTGTATGGACGTAGATGCACTCCGTCGGGCTCTCGAGAACACGGACCTCAAGAAGTACGAGGCGGCTGCGTATCTGACGCTGATCGAGCACGGTGAGTTGGCCGCGGTCGACGTTTCGAGTAAGTCGGAGATCCCGACGTCACAGGTGTACGATACGCTCCGTTCGCTGGAAGATCGCGGGCTCGTCGAAACGATAGACGGGGAGCGGCTCCGCGCGAAGCCGAGGGATCCGGACGCCATGCTGGAGGAGCTCCGATCGAGGGGATCGCTTCTGACGAACGCGGCAGACGCGCTCGAGGACCGATGGGAGGAACCGGAGTACGACGAACACCGGGTCGGCGTCGTGAAACGTCCCGAGACGGTGTACGAACACACCCGTGACCAGCTCAACAAGGCCAATCTCACGGCCGAGTTCACGATGTCGTTCGACCAGTTAGAGCTGCTGCTTCCGGAGCTCGAAGACGCCGCAGACCGCGGCGTCTTCGTCCGAATACACCTCTACGCCGAACCGGGTCTCCGTGAGAAGGCCGCCGCGGTGGGACTCGAAGACACCGACCTCCATATTCGGGTCGGAACGATCCCGGGGCCGTTTCTCTCGATCATCGACCGTCACTGGCTGTTCTTCACGCCGAACACGCGGGCGGACGAGGATTACGGCGTCCTCATCAACGACTACATTCTCTCTTTTATCACCCACTGGTACTTCGTCAGCTGTCAGTGGCACATGTGGGAGCCGCTGTTCGACGCCGATGCGTCGTGGACCCAGTACGATTCGCTCGAGGAGTTCATGCGGGACACCGTCCCGCTGTTCGACGACGGCGCGGAAATCGAAGTCGAGATCCACGGGAACTACATCCGGAGCCGGGAGGACTGCGTCGTCAGCGGGCGTCTCACGGGCGCGTTCTACCCGTCCAGGTTCGGGGGCGGTCGCAACCAACTGGCACTGGAGGACCTCTCGAGTTACGCTACGGTGTATCTCGACACCGGCGACGAGACCCTCTCCGTCGGCTCGTGGGGCGCGGTCTACGAGGACGTCGAAGCCCACCGCATCAAGATCAAATCCATCGAGTTTCCGCTCGACGCCGCCGCGACCGAGACCGACGCGACGGGTCGGCCCTAGTCGTCGGCCCGCGTGACGGTTACCGCCGCCTCTCGATCGGCCAGCTCGACGGTGTAGGTGCCCGGCTCCACGCTCCGGGTACCGTCCCGGTTCGCGAGGCCGAGCGACGCCGCGGAGAGAGTGATCTCGACGGTGTCCGACTCGCCGGCCGCGAGCGACACGCGGTCGGAGCCGCGGAGCTCTCGAACCGGCCGTACCCGCGAACTCACGTTCGGCCGGACGTATACGTCCACGACTGCGGTCCCGACGCGGTCGCTCGTGTTCGTCACCGGGAGCGTCACCGTCGTCGACTCGTCGGGCCCGATCGTCGACTCGCTCAGGTCGATATCGCCGTATTCGAAGGTCGCGTAGCTCTCCCCGTGACCGAACGGGAACAGCGGGTCGTACGAATCGAGGTGTTCGTCTGGACCGATCGGCGTCGGATGGGGGTGGTAATTGAACCGGGTCGGGAGGTGTCCGGCGGACCGCGGCATCGAGATCGGAAGCCGGCCGCTCGGATCGTTCTCGCCGTAGAGCGTCTCCGCGACCGCCCGTCCGCCCATCGTTCCCGGGTAGTACGCCATGAGAAGGCCCGCGGCGCGGTCCGCCAGCCCGGTGACGGCGAGCGGGCGGCCCGTGACGAGCACCCCCACGACGGGGGTCCCGGTCTCGGCGATGGCTTCGACGAGGTCGCGCTGAGCCTCGGGGAGTTCGAGCTCCGTCCGGTTAGGGAACTCGTCGGTACCGGTCCCGCTGACCTCGTTCGGTCCGAACTCGTGGAGGTACCAGTTCTCTCCGAGCGCGACGACGGCGACGTCGGCGTCCTCCGCGGCGGCCGCCGCGGCGTCGATGTCCTCCGGGCGGGCGGTCTTCGCCCCGCGCTCGTAGGTGACCGTTCCCGTCGACATCGACTCGATGGCGTCCCGAATCGTGACGATATCGGTTCCCTCCGGGTCGGGCACGCTCCAGCCGCCCAGTTGGCTGATCGGGTCGTCGGCGTTCGGGCCCGTCACGAGCACGTCGTCGTCCGCGTCGAGCGGGAGGCGGCCGTCGTTCGAGAGGAGCGTCATCGACTGACGGGCCGCGTCGAGCGACCGGCGTCTGTGCTCGTCCGTGCCGACCGTCGCGTCGGCGGTCTCCGGATCGACGAACGGGTCCTCGAACAGGCCGAGCTTGAACTTCTGGGTCAGGACGCGCCGAACGCTCTCGTCGACGAGCGACTCGGGCAGGTCGCCGGCCTCGACGAGCGACCGATACCGCTCGGCGTGGTCGACGGCGTCGACGGAGGCGAGATCGAGCCCGGCCTCGCGCGTCCGCCGTACCGACCCGCGGTGGTCGGCCGTCACGCGATGGTCGTCGTGTAACATTCGGACGCCGTTCCAGTCGGAGACGACCGTCCCGTCGAAGCCCAACTCGTCGCGGAGATACCCCGTGAGGAGCGACTTCGATCCGTGGGCGGGTTCGCCGTTGGTCGCGTTGTACGCCGGCATCACCGATTCGACGCCTTCCCGTAACGCCTCCACGAACGGGGGAACGAACACGTTGCGGAGCGCGTACTCCGACACCTCGGCCGGCGAGGCGTCCTCCCCGCGGACGGGCTCGCCGTACGCGGGGAAGTGCTTCGCGGTGGCGATCACCGACGAGTCGTCGATGTCGTCGCCTTGGTACCCGCGGACCTTCGCCGCGGCGAGGGTCCCGCAGAGGGACGGGCTCTCGCCGAACGTCTCGAACGTCCGGCCCCACCTCGGATCGCGGGCGACGTCGCAGGTCGGCGAGTAGTTCTGGTGTGCGCCGGTGGCTCTGACTTCGTCGGCGGTGATCGCCGCCGTTGACTCCGCGAGCGATTCGTTCCGCGTCGCGGCCATGCCGAGCCCGTTCGGGAACGCGGTCCCCTCCGACACGTACGCGTGCCCGTGGACCGCGTCGACGTTGAACAGAAGCGGGATACCGAGGCGCGTCTCCGACCGAGCGACTTCCTGGAGCCGGTTTACGGTTTCAACGACGTCGTCGAGGCGCGTGTCGTGTGCGCCGGCCCAGCCGAACGACGCCACGGCGCCGACGCCGTGGCCGACGATCTCCGCTTCGACGTCCTCGAGGTCCTTCGTCTCGTCGAGGTCTCCGGCCCAGGTACCGACGAGCTGTCCGACTTTCTCGTCGAGCGTCATCCGGTCGAGGAGGTCCTCGACGCGCTGCGTTATCGGTAGGGACTCGTCGCGATACGCTAACGGCTCCGCTGTGCCTGCCATGCAATAGCCGTCTCTGTAACCCAATATAAATCTTCGGTGGCCTCGATGAACTCGCCCCGAGATGCACGGACCCCACCGCTCCGAGCGCGCACTGCGTCGTCGTCCGACGCCGGATCCAGCACGACACGTCTGAGAATCTACTATTGATGGAATATACATAAACTATTGTATAGAATAATTTATTAACCGATACCCGAACGGTTCCAACGGATATGACACGAGATGGCAGCAGTGGTAACACCTACGTCGACCGTCGTCGATTACTCCAGGCGGCGGGAGCAGTGGGGGTCTCGGCGCTCGCCGGGTGCTCCGATAACAGCGCGTCCGACGACGGCTCCGGAAACGATGGCTCCGACGACGGGGGATCGGGAGACGACTCAGGGAGCGATGACGGGTCGTCCGGGCCCGAAGTCCGCGAGACCACGATGGTCTCTGCGACGAACAACGGCGTTCCGACGAACATGCACCTCAACCCCATCGCGACGCAGAACTACGACGACATCGTCGGGGCACACGTGTTCGAGCGGTTCGTCGCGTACAACTTCGAGACGCAGGAGTTCGAGATGGCCGGACTCGAAGACTGGTCCGTCGACGGCGAGACGTTCACCCTCACCATCAGGGAGGACCTCAACTGGGAGAACGGCGAACCGGTCACCGCCCGCGACCTCGTGACGCAGTTCCGACTCGAGAAGAAGACCTCGGGGGCGATATGGGACTTCGCGGAGAGCGTCGAAGAGGGAGACGACGAGAAAACGGTCGTGTTCCAACTCGCCGAGGAGACGAACCCACGGCTGTTGAGATTCGCCATCGGCTCCCAGTCGGACCGGATATACGCGTACCACCCAGTCTACGAGGAGTTCCTCGACCAGGAGGCGTCCGCCGTCCAACAGTTCGAATGGGAGGACGACGTCGTCGCCAACGGGTCGTTTAGCCTCGAATCCAAGAGCGAGCAGGCGTGGACGCTCGCCCGGAACGAGGAGTACTACAACGCCGACAACGTGAATTTCACCGAGCTGCAGGTTCTGCAGCGAGCTGATAACACCGCCCTGCAACAGGGCATGCGCGGCGGCGAGCTCGACGCGATGTCCAGTATGTTCGCGCCGCCGAACATCGCGAACAGCATGCCCGATCAGGTCCAAGAGATCAACACGCCCGCGAAGTGGGGGTACGGGATCGTGTTCAACCACGAGCACGAGCACTTCGGGGACCAGAACGTGCGGCAGGCGATCGCCCACGTGTTGAACCGCGAGCTGATCGCCCAGAACGCCGGCCCGCGGACGAAGGCGGTTCCGGAGGTGGCGACGGCGATCGCCGTCGACGACCAGGAGCGCTGGCTGGGTGATCAGATCGACCAGTACGAGACCTACGGTCCCGGAACGGCGCAGACGGACACCGCGGCCGAACTGCTTCGCGACGCCGGATACAGCAAGAGCGACGGCGTCTGGGAGGACGGAGAGGGCGACTCGATCAGCGCGCAGTTCGCGACCCCGAGCGGCTGGACCGACTGGACCACCGCCACGGACACGGTCGCCGATCAGCTCAACTCGTTCGGGATCGAGGTCGAGATCGACTCGAAACCGATCGGCGACTTCTACGGCGATTACATCGAGGGCAACTTCGGGATGGGCGCGTTCTACTGGCTGCCGGGCGGCGCGCGCTCGTCGTTCCCGTTCTACCCGCTCCGGTGGGAGATGCTCTGTCCCGACATCGACGGCGGCCACGGGTTCCCCACGGGCGAGAAGACGCTGCCGGCCATCGACGGCTCGGGTGAGATGACGATCAGCCCGCTCGAAGAGATCAAGGAGATCACCTCGATGACGAGCGACGAGGAGGCCACCGAGGTCATCCGACGGGTCGCCTGGCACCACAACCAGACGCTCCCGTTCATCCCGGTGACCGAAAAGCAGGAACAGACGTGGATCAGCGGCCAGAAGTTCAACACGCCCGAGTCTGACGCTCAGGTCCTCGGCGTGAAATGGGCGAGCCAGTGGCTCCCGCGCGTCGGTGAGTTCACGGCGGCCGGGAACTAACCGATGACCGACGCAGTTACGTACACGAGCTAACCATACGCACCACAGATGGGACATTACTATTTACGGCGGACCGCTCGGGCGTTCGTTACCGTCTTCCTCGTCACCAGCCTGTCGTTCGGGCTGATCCGACTGCTCCCCGGCGGCCCGTTCACGCTGCTTCGCGCGAACCTCCTCAGACAGGGGGTCCCCGCGTCGGAGGTCAACTCGCGGATCGCGAGTTTGCAGAACATCCAGCCGGACGCGCCGCTCTGGCGACAGTATCTCGACTACATGGGTGCGGCCGCGCAGGGCGACTTTGGCACGTCGATCTCGCTCGACGAGCCGGTCGCACAGATCATCGCAGAGGCGGTGCCATGGACGGTGTTCATCGTGCTCGTCTCGACGGTCCTGATCTTCGTATTCGGTATCCTGCTCGGGGCGATCCAAGCGTACTGGGAGGGGTCCCGGTTCGACCAACTCGTCTCGGGCGCGTCGATCACGTTGATGTCCGTGCCGTTCTACGTCGTCGCCGTGCTCGCGCTGTTCGTCTTCGCGTACCAGTTCGGATGGTTCCCGACCGCGGGGACCGTCGGGCCGACCGTCGAACCGGGACTGACGGCGGAGTTCGTGATCAGCGCGCTCAACCACGCGGCGCTGCCGATCTTCTCGTACACGATCAC
Source organism: Halorubrum lipolyticum DSM 21995 (assembly GCF_000337375.1). Taxonomy (GTDB): domain Archaea; phylum Halobacteriota; class Halobacteria; order Halobacteriales; family Haloferacaceae; genus Halorubrum; species Halorubrum lipolyticum. Next base: position 203,719 of record NZ_AOJG01000028.1, read on the forward strand.
GGGGATCGGCGGACAGGCGCTCGCGATGCGAGGGAACAGCATCCAGGTCCTCGGGAACGACTACGTCGAAGTCGCTCGCCTTCGGGGCCTCTCAGACCGGCGAATCGCGACGCGGTACGTCGCGAGAAACGCCATCTTGCCTCTGTACACCGGATTTCTCCTCCTATTGGGCTTCCGGCTCGGCGGCACGGTGATCCTCGAGCAGATCTTCTCGTATCCGGGTCTCGGCTACTACATGTGGTCGGCGCTGGAGTCGAACGACTATCCGCTGATGATGGGGACGTTCCTCGTCATCACCGTCGCGTTGGTGGTCGGCGTCTACATCGCGGACCTCACCTACGGGATAATCGATCCGCGTATCAGCAGGGGTGAGACCGATGCCTACTGAGACCGAAGACGCCGAGACCGTCAGCTGGCAGAGCGACGGCGGCGCGTCGGCCGACGTGACCCGAGGCGAGCGTCTCGCGGAGTTGTTCGAAGAGCGGGTTCGCAAGCCGGCGATCGTCGCGTGGGCCGANGCGAGCGTCTCGCGGAGTTGTTCGAAGAGCGGGTTCGCAAGCCGGCGATCGTCGCGTGGGCCGACCGGCGCACGCGCGTCGGGCTGTCGATCCTCTCCGTTTACGTCGGCATGGCCGTCGTCGCCGTGTTCGACCTGTACCGCGCCCCGTCGACGAACCAGGCGCCGCAGCTCGTCGGGCCGTTCGAGAGCTGGGGACACCCGCTCGGGACGACGATGTCCGGCGTGGACCTCCTGTCGCTGATCGTTCACTCCACGCCCGACATCTTGCTCATGATCGTCGCCGGGAGCGTCTGGGCGACGGGCGTCGCCGTGCTCGTCGGCACCCTCGCCGGCTACAAGGGAGGGATGGTCGATCGCGTGCTCATGTCCATCTCGGACGTGGTCATGGCGATTCCCGGGCTCCCGCTGGTTATCATCCTCGCCGTCACGTTCAACCCGCAGAACCCAATCGTCCTCGGGATCCTCATCAACATCAACTACTGGGCCGGCCTGGGTCGGTCGCTGCGCTCGCAGGTGCTCACGATCCGCGAGGACAGCTACGTCGAGGCGTCTCGGACGATGGGCGTCGGAACGCCCCGGATCATCGCGAAAGACATCGTCCCGAACCTGATGCCGTACGTGACGGTGAACTTCGTCTTCGCGGCCCGGTACGTCGTGTTCGCGTCGATCGGGCTGTTCTTCCTCGGCGTGTTGCCGTACTCGGTACAGAACTGGGGCGTCACCCTGAACTACGCGTACAGCGGCGGAGCGCTGTTCACGTGGGAAGCCGCTCACTGGCTGATCTTCCCGATGATCGCTATCATGGGGCTGTCGCTGGCGCTGATCCTGCTCGGACAGGGGATGGACAGGGTGTTCAACCCCCGCGTCCGCACACGCCTCGCGGAGAGTTCCGAATCGACGAGAGACGCGGACGACGCTACGGAGGGATTCTAAATGACGACCACATCCGAACGGTTGCACCGCGCGGGAGACGGCGTTTCCGACCCGATCGTCGAGGTCAGGAACGCGAGCGTCACGTACGACGACGGAGACACGCACGTGCTCGACGACGTGACGTTCTCGATCGAGCGCAACGAGATCCTCGGCGTGGTCGGCGAGAGCGGGAGCGGGAAGTCGATGCTCGCGTCGGCGCTGCTCGACGCGGTCCCCGCGCCGGGCCACCTCTCCGGCGAAGTGCTCTATCACCCGGACCGGGACGCGACCGTCGACATTCTGGAGTTCTCGGACGCGGAACTGAACGAGTACCGATGGGCGGAGGTCTCGATGGTGTTCCAGGGGGCGATGAGCTCGTTCAACCCCACGATGAAGGTGGGCGCTCACTTCAGCGACACGCTGAAAGCCCACGACCGAGCGGTCTCCGAGGGGTTGGAGTTCGCGCGCGAAATCCTCTCGGACCTGTATCTCGAGCCCGAGCGCGTCCTCGATTCGTACCCGCACGAGCTCAGCGGGGGGATGCAACAGCGCGCGCTCATCGCGCTCAGCCTCATCCTCGAACCCGAGGTGCTCGTCATGGACGAGCCGACGGCCGCGCTCGACCTCCTGATGCAGCGGTCGATCCTGCTGTTGCTCGAGGAGATCAAAGAGAAGTACGACGTCACGATGGTGTTCATCACCCACGACCTGCCGCTCGTCGCGTCGCTGGCCGACCGCATGGCGGTCATGTACGCGTTCGAACTCGTCGAGGCCGGTCCCCGCGATCAGATCATCGGCGACTCGGCGCACCCGTACACGCGGGCGTTGCTCAACTCGACGCCGAACATCGACGCGCCGCTCGAAGACATGCAACCGATTCCGGGCAAGAGCCCGGCGCCGGTGAACGTCCCGACCGGCTGTTCGTACGCGGACCGCTGCCCGTTGGCGTCCGACACCTGCAGACGGCAGGATCCGACGTTCGAAGCGGTCAGAGAAGGTCACGCGGTCGCCTGCCACCACTGGGAACGGGCCTCGGAGGAAATCAAACTGACGTTCGGTGAGGCAGCTGCGACAGGCGGAGACGCCGGGGGTGATCCGCGATGAGTCGCGCCCGTGACACCGCCGCAGACAGCGACGGGGACGCTCCGCTGATCTCCGTTAACGACCTCGAGGTGCACTTCGAAACGGAACAGGGGCTCCTCGAAATGTTCGACGATCCGGACGTCGTGAGGGCCGTCGACGGCGTGTCAGTCGACATCGGGGAAAACGACGTGCTCGCGCTCGTCGGGGAGAGCGGCTGCGGGAAGACGACGCTCGGCAAGACGATTATCGGGCTCCAGGAGCCGACCGGGGGGTCGATCGCTTACCGGGGGAGAGACATCTGGGAAACGAAGGCCGGGAACACCGACCTCTCGTTCGACGACATCCGGTCGTCGCTGCAGATCATCCACCAGGACCCGGGGAGCTCGCTGAATCCGAATCGTCGGATCGTCGAAACGCTCTCGGAACCGATCAGGCTCACGCACCCGGACATCTCAGCCGGCGAGCGTCGGAGTCGGATCTACTCGCTGCTCGAACGGGTCGGGATGACGCCGCCGCGCGATTTCGCGAGCCGGTATCCCCACCAGCTGTCGGGCGGCGAGAAACAGCGCGTGGCCCTGGCGCGCGCGCTGCTGATGAACCCCGACGTGATTCTGGCCGACGAGGCGATCAGCGCGCTCGACGTCTCGCTGCGGGTGGAGATGATGGACCTGATGCTCGACTTGCAAGAGGAGTTCGACACCTCGTTCGTCTTCATCTCGCACGACCTCTCGAACGCTCGGTACTTCGCGGCGCACGGGAACGGCCGCATCGGCGTGATGTACCTCGGAAACCTGGTCGAGGTCGGTCCGCCGGACCGGCTCATCTCCGACCCGAAGCACCCGTACACTGAGGTGTTGCGGTGGGCCACCCCGAACCTTGCGTTAGACGCGTCCGAGGCCGGGGATCCGCCGATGCGGAAGATCGATATCCCCGACCCGGTCAATCCGCCCAGCGGCTGTCGGTTCCACACCCGCTGTCCGGAGGCGAGAACGGCGTGTACACGGGAGCAACCGGAGCTACGAACGCTCGAGGACGGTCACCGAGCCGCCTGTTTCCGGTCGGAATCCGACCATCGGTACTGGGAGAGCGACCCGATAGAGGACTGACAGCGGTGGCCCGGGAGGTCCGATCACGAACCTCTTTGGGTGTCGCTTCTCACTACTCGGTATGACTCCTCGCGAAACCGTCGTCGACGCGGTGTGTGGCCAGCGCGATCAGATCCCGCTCGTCCTCGCGGTCTGTCTCGTGATGGGGCTGCTCCTCGTGTTCCCGCTTCTCCTCTTAGAGCCCGGTACGGTCGGATACACCATCGCGGTGCTCGACGGAATTCTCGTGGTGAGTCTCCTCGCGGTTCTCGGACCGACGTACTGGTACTGCGTGAGACGGCGGATGGAGTGAGCCGCCCGACGGATGGGGTGAGTCGCTCTATCGCGGGGAGCGATCCGTCCCCCGTCCGAATCGCGCGGTCCGTCTCGACGCCGAGGAAGTGTCCAGACCGAACGCGTTGAACACCTCGTGGTCGGCGTCGGTGACCCATCGCCGACGCCGCCGAGGGCGCCGGTGACGAGGATGTCTGTCGGCATACACGGTCTCGACTCGCGAACCACATAGTCGTTTTTCCGAGCGAGACCGATGACCCACCTTTTTCGTCCCCTTCGACGATCGTATCGTATGGAGTACACGACGCTGGGTTCGACGGGCATGGAAGTCTCCAAAATCTGTCTCGGCTGCATGAGTTTCGGCGACGAAGAGCCGTGGATGCTCGACCGGGAGGAGAGCGAGGCGCTCATCGAACGCGCGATCGATCTCGGAGTCAACTTCTTCGACACCGCTAACGCGTACTCGGACGGTCGATCGGAGGAGCTGCTCGGTGACACGCTCGCGGACTACGACCGCGACCGGCAGGTCGTGGCGACGAAGGTTCGGTTCCCCGCCGGGACAGAACACCCGAACGCGGCCGGCCTCTCCAGGAAGACGATCGAGCAGGAACTCGACGCGAGCCTCGAGCGGCTGGGGATGGAGACGATCGATCTGTATCAGACCCACCGTGTCGATCCGTCGACGCCGCCGGAAGTGACGTTGCGAGCACTCGACGACGCGGTCCGCCGCGGGAAGGTCCGGCACGTCGGCACCTCCTCGATGTGGGCGCACCAACTCGCCGAGCGACTGCGGACGAGCGAGCGCGAGGGCCTCGTCCGGTTCGAGACGATGCAGAACCACTACCACCTCGCGTACCGCGAGGAGGAACGCGAGATGTTGCCGCTGTGTGACCGAGAGGACATGGGCGTCATCCCGTGGGGGCCGCTCGGTCAGGGTTTCCTGACGCGGCCGTTCGATGAACTGGAACGCACCGATCGGGGCGACCCCGAGAACTTCCACAACCCGACGGCAGACTACGACCGCGGTGGCGGCAGAGAAATCAATGAGCGCGTCTCGGAGCTCGCGGACGAGAACGGCGTCACGATGGCGCAGATCGCGCTCGCGTGGCAGTTCCAGAACGAGTCCGTCGACGCCCCGATCGTCGGGACGACCTCTATCGGCCACCTGGAAGAGGCGGTCGAGGCGTTGGAGATCGACCTGTCCGACTCGGACGTCGCCTACCTCGAAGAGCCGTACGAGGCCCAACCGATCATCGGCCACGAGTGACGGCTCGGACGGCGCCCGCGACCGAATCCGGTGTCCGCGACGAAGCGGTCTGATACATACGCTATCGTACCATTTATTAGAAGTACACCATTTCTGGTATCCGCTCGATTTATTTTCTGCGTGCCGTGACGCTCGACCCGGTATCGACGCGACTCGATATCGAGGGTCGTCGAGCACCGATCGATAAGCTGCTCGTCTGTTTATATTCTCGTGGACACTGAACCTAATTCACCACTCTAGTCGGAATAACTCGGATATCTCTCTGAGAACGTGCAGGGAAGTCGGGCTTCGATGCGGTGGAGTGATCGCGGCAACGGCTGTCCTGATCGGGTCTGTCCGTTCCGACATCTCTCCAAAGTACGTGTATTCTTATATGTATTCTTATATATGTATTTATAATATATTCGCGCCCACCGGGCGGAGCGTCCGCGGTCGACGCCCGGACCGCACCGCGGGCCGTCACCGGTCGATCCGGTCGGAAACCCCGCTCGCGAAGTCGTCGGTCGCCTCGCGCCAGGCGTCGATTACGGCGTCGTCGGACTCGCTGTCCCAGGGCTCGATGCGGTCTTCGGCCTCCAAGCGCTCGACCGTCCGGCGAACGCCGGTCTCGAACGGGACCGTGTAGGCGAAGTCCAGATCCCGGCGAGCCTTCGCGTTGTCGAACACCGTGCTGTACTGGAAGTGATCGACCAGCATCTCGGTTCGATCGGGAAGCGCGGTCCGGAGCTGATCGGTCGGGACGTGGACCAGCTCCGGCTCCGGTGCGTCGAGCGCGCGAGCGACCCGGAGGTGGTACTGGTTCCACGTCATCGTCTCCTCGCTGGTGACGTGATACGCCTCGCCGAACGCGTCCGTGTTGCCGACCGCGTTCACGAAGGCGCGAGCGACGTCGTCTCGGTGGCACGGCCCCCACAGCGAGGTCCCGTCGCCGTGAACGAGGACGGGCTTCCCCTTCCGGATGCGGTCGATGTAGTACGTCCCCGTCCCCAGCGTGTGTAACACCGGTCCGCCCTCGCCGTACGTACTCCACGGGCGGACGATCGTCGTCGCGAACGCGTCGCCGTCTGCGGCTCGGAAGACGTCCTCCGCGGCGGCCTTGCCGGCCGCGTACTCGCTAACCGGAGGCTCCCGCGAGGCGTCTTCACGCACCGGATTCCGCTCGGGCGGTCGGTGATAAACGTCCACGGTGGAGCAGAACACGTACTGGTCGGTCCGGTCGGCGAACACCGCGACTGCCTCCCGCGCGGTCTCCGCGTCGAAACACACCATGTCGATGACGCAGTCGAAGTCGTCGTCTGAGACCGCATCGGCCAGCGCCGCACGGTCGGTCCGGTCGGCACGGCGAAACGACACCGACGACGGGAGGTCGGCGTCGGTTTCCCCGCGCGTGAGACAAGTCACGTCGTGGCCGTCCGCGGCGAGCAGCCGCGTGATAGCCGTACTGATTAACCCCGTACCGCCGATGATGAGAACGGACATACCTCCGTATCGACACAGCGTGGTATAAGGACCGATGCTTCTCGCGCCACGTGAGCCGGCCGCCGGTGCGAGCGGCGACCGAGAGTCTCAGTCGGTCTTCTCCCCCTTCCTGCCGCTCTCGCCGCCCGTTCGGGCGTCGCCGTTCGAACCCTCAACGCGCGGGAACGCGCCGTCCATCGACGGCAGCGACTCGAACGACCGAGTCGTCGTGGCCATCTCGTTCGGTTCGACGGTCAGTTCCGCGCCGTCGGAAAACGACGCCTCGACCCGCTCGTCGCCGGCGTTGTACGCGACGTAGGTGCGCGTCGACCCGTCCCGAAACACGCCGTAGAACGGCGTGTCCGCTGACACGGTCGCGTCCGGCGTCCCCACGGCGTCGAGCGTGTGAATCCAGTGGGCGGTGTGGGCGCGGGATTCCGCGAAGTCGGCGGTCGCGTAGTCGGCGTCGTACCAGGCGCGCGCTTCGTCCGGATCCGAGAGCGCCCGGAACTCCCAGAGGACGTCCGTGTACCACCCGAGGTCGAACGACCCGTCGCCGCCGTCGTTCTCGAGCAGCTCCGACCAGTTCGCCGCGGCGGCGTCCCGGTTCCACCCGAGATACAGCGAGTGGCCGCCGACCGGGAGGTAGTTGATCGCGTGGATCGACTCCGGGTCCTGATCGAACCACGTGGCGTACTTGTATCCGCGTCCCCAGACGATGCCGGCGTAGTCGTACGGCCACGCGTCGGGGAGATTCTCGTCGGCGACGTCGAACCAGTACTCGAGGGCCGCGTGGATCTCATGGGTGTAGAGGTAGATGCCCGCGTCACGGATCGCGTCGTCGCCCGTCTGTTCCCCCCAGAGTATCATGGCGGCGTAGGCGTTGATCGCCTCCGACGACGACTCCTGGTTACAGCCGGCCGGCAGCTCGCCGCTCCCGGACGCCCACGAGTGGCCCGCGTACGGACTGAAGTTCCGAAAGAACGGGTATCGGGAGTCGTCACGGTCGGGATTCGCATAGTCCCGGACGAGGTGGTCGACAACTCCTCCGTACGCGTCCTCGCGTGCCCACTGCGGGTCGGCCCGTGCGATCTCCGCCGCCGCCTTGACCCAGTAGCCGTAATGGAAGTGGTGGTCGTTCAGCTCGGCGTCGGCACCGAACCCCATCGGCGCTCCGTTCAACGTCCCCCAGACGCCGTCGTACCAGAACAGATCTCTCTCGTCGACGTCACCCTCGCTTCCCGCGGAGAACCACGTCTCTAACTCGTCGCGAATCGCGTCTCGGAACCGCTCCGCGGCGTCGTCGTCGTCGACCTGCTCGGCGATCGGAGCGAGCTGGAGGAGCCGTTCGAAGTTCTTCCCGGTCCAGTAGGTCCCGTCGCCCTGCCAGTCGCGAATGAGCGTGTCTTCGGCCTCGACTGCGTCGACGGCGTCCGCCAGGTTTGGAACGTCAGCCGCGTCGGGGAGGAAGGGAACGAGCCCGCGATACGGGAGTTCGGTCGCGAATCTCGAGCCGGCGTAGACCGGCATGTCGCCCCGCGGCGAGACGTAGGACCAGTCGCTCAGCTCGTTCGCGGTTCGCTTCGCTTGGTGGGGGTAGAGCGCGGTCAGCGTCTCGTCTGCCCGGCCGTGCTTCGCTTCGAGGTCGAACTCGTAGTCGGTGACGACCGCGGAGCGGTCCGCGTCGTACTCCCACGTCACCGTGGTGTCCGTGACGAACGCGTACGCGTGGCGTCGGTAGGCGTTCAACGCCTTCGGCGTGGCCTCGGGGAGCACCGCGAGAGAGGCGTACCCCTCCTCACCGAGCCCGGACGAGGTTGCGTCGTCGTCGACACCGTCCCAGGTTGCCCCCGGCGGCGCGAACAGCCCGTAGTGACTGCCCGCGACCGACACTCCCAACACGTGGTCTCGCTCGTGCCAGACCGACACGTCGTCTTCGAACGCCACGTCGATGCCGGCTCCGGCCGTCTCGAAGTAGACGAACGGTGACCCCTGCGTGAGCGTCACCTCCAGGCTGGCCTCGCCGTCGGTCTGTCGATAGGTGACGGACCAGTCACCGTAGTCGGCGACCTCGGCCGGCACGTCGGCGTCGATGCGTGGGTGAGAGACGGTCAGGTCGGGGGCGATGGGACCGGTACTCGCGTCCGGTGAGGACGTCAGCTCTGCGAAGTCGTCGGTCCGCTCGCCCCACGTGAACGGTGCGTCGCCGACCTGCCACTCGTCCGGATACGTGATCGCGAGTCCAGACTCGGTCACGCGCGCCGCCAGCGGATGGATCCAGAGGTTTTCAGAGCGCGGTCGCCAGAGGAGCGTCGTCCACCAGTCGTTCGTTGGATACGGTGCCGAGAGGTCGTCTACCGCGTAGACGGTCCGAGGCGGTGCACCCGCTGCGTCCGGTCGTCTGTGCGCGATGCTGCCCGCTCCGACCGCTTCGATGTCGGCGTCCGCCGCGCTCGCGTTGAAACTCCCCGTTGCCGTGAGTACGCCGCCCGCGAGCAGCCCTCCGAGCCACGTTCGCCTGGTCACGTTCGAATTCGATCCGTCGATCGGGGTGTGTGCGTTGTCTTCCATAGCTGTCGCTCACTGTTGTTCGGCGGTCACACACCGCCGTACAGGCTCAATAACCTGTTCTTTCATTAAAAAAGTTTATAGAAATAAATTATAGATGTCTTGTAGCCAATACAAAAAACTTTATTGACATTATCTCCGTCTCACCGATTCTCCGACTCTTCGGCCGAACGCGTACGGCGGCGACGGCTCCCGCGTCGCTTCCGATGCCACATTCCAACGCGCTCTCTGCAACTGATTTCGGGACGAAACCGTCCTCCCCGCGACTCTCGTCGAAAGGGGATCCGACGAGTAGCCGAGACCATTAAAAAGCGGCGTCGCCTCCGACACGGCGAGACCACGTCGAAACCGCACTTCGCTCTTGAGCAGACACGCGGACAGCCCGGGTCTGTGGGAAGTATAATAATTTTATAGACACTATCTCGGTGCAGTCAATCAACACAAATTTATCATAATTATTATTTATATGATATCGGATAGATATATTTGGAATTCGTGAAGCGAGAGCGGACACTCCATGAGATTATTAAAATAGATACTCGCTTCTGTTTTTCTGATTTATCACTTATAAATACTGTAATTTTTCTTTAGAATTCGGATTCAATCGAAGTCGTGTCGCTGTTCACCATTGGGTGCAGAAAGTCAGTCTACGGCCAGTGGGCGGTGGGGGTTCGGGTCGCGTTGCGATCGGTCCGAAAGCGATCCGGATCCACGACGAGCGGCACTGGCTGTACGCTGCCGTCGTTCCGCAGACGGACTAAATCCTTCATTTACAGCCGCTTCCGACGTACACGATGCCGATCACACGAGAATTTCTCACTGATTAGCTGAGAAACTCGGCGTCGAAGATGCGCTGTTTCTCGTCGATGACACAGACGATCTGATCGCTGATATCCGCCGCGAAAACCACAGCTACCGCGTCGAACCACACGGCTTCAGAGATTCCGTCACACGTATCGTATAAGTAGTAGAAACATAGGAACCTCTGTTTTCAAATATTTTAATTATGTCGATTCACCGACCGCAGAGGCGTGGTTGCAAGCTCACGCTGTCTGGTGGTACCGTAGTCATGTTAACACGTTCTCGCTGGCTGGTAATCGATTTATGTATTAAGTTACAAACGTTCGATTGAACGCGATCATTACTAATATATAAAATTACATTAATAAGTGAACTAGATAACTCGAGCAAAGAGAACGTAACACCGAGAATCACCAGCAGCCACGGTGTTTCTTTTCGCTCCCCGAACGCCACCGTGCTTGTACCCGTCGCGAACCGCTCCGACGCGGGTGAGAGGGGTCACCCACAGCAGTGAGAACGATTGTCAGGAAGTCAGGTCACCGATTCGATAGTGTTCACTCAACCGGGACGATGGTCACCGGAACCGATGACTCGAGCGCAACCGACTGAGTAACGCTCCCGAAGAGCGCCTTCCCGGCCGGTGAGCGTTTTCGTCCGCACAGCACGACCTCGTCTGCGTCTAACTCGTCAGACATGTCCACGATTGACCCCGCAACCGGAACGTACAGTTCCCTCTGTTCGACCGCGATGCCGGCGGCAGAGAGGATGTCCGTCGCCTCGATCACGCCCGGGCTCTCCTCGTCAAAGCTGTCGTCGCCTGCATTGCTCGAATCGTCGTGATAGGCGTGAGCAACTGTCACGGTGAGCTCGTCCGTGTCGCCGGGAAGCCCCAAGACGTACCGAGCCTGAGAAGCTGCCCGATCGGTGTCGTCGTCTACCGGGAGTAGTATCTCGTACATCGCATGAGTGAGAATAGCGCGTGTCGATAAATACGTTCCCCCGGACGGCAGTCGGAAACGCCGATCCGCCGCGGCCGATGAGGCCACCCCGCGGCGTGTGGGAGACACGGTCCCGGGGTGCTGGGTACCGACGTCGCACCGAGGACAACACTGGCCGGGCGCACTCGAAATTCGGTGTCCGGGGACCGTAACACCTACAATCGGAACGGGAATAATCGGTGTGTATGCAAGCAGTTCGCATAGCCGGTGCTGGTTCGACAGCGTTCGGCGCATCTCCCGAACGGACCGGGCGCGACCTCTTCGGAGAGGCGGCCCGTATCGCCATCGACGACTCGGGCGTCCCGAGGGCGGCCATCGACCGTCTCTGTTACGGGAACTTCGTCGGAACGGTCACCGAACGTCAGGGTCATCAGGCACCGCTGATGGCGAAAGCGGCGGGCGTGACCGCACCGGCGACGCGGTACGAGAGCGCGTGTGCGTCGGGCGGCGTCGCGCTGAAGAGCGCGGTCGAGGCGGTTCGGTCGGGAGCGGCCGACGTCGTCCTCGTCGGCGGGATGGAGCGGATGCACAACGTCACGACGGAGCGGGCGACGGAGGGTCTGGCGATGGCGGCGGACCACCTCTACGAGAGTCGTGCCGGCGTGACGTTCCCCGGTGCGTACGCGCTCATGGCGCGCGCGTACTTCGAGGAGTTCGGCGGGACGCGAGCGGATCTCGCCGCGGTCGCGGTGAAGAATCACCGGAACGCCCTCGGAAACGACAAGGCTCAGTTCCAGACGGAGATATCCACGAGTGACGTCCTCGAAGCGCCCACGGTCGCCGACCCGCTCGGACTGTACGACGCCTGTCCGATCACCGACGGGGCGAGTGCCTGCGTCCTCGTCAGCGAGGCGTACGCAGAGGAGAACAACCTGGACGCACCGATTGCCGTCACTGGCGCCGGACAGGGGACCGACTCGCTGGCCTTACAGCAGCGCGACTCGCTCACGCGGACCCCGGCAACGACGACGGCGGCGACGGCCGCCTACGACGAGGCCGAGATCGCTCCGAGCGACATCGATCTGCTCGAAGTCCACGACTGCTTCACTATCGCCGAGGTACTGGCGCTGGAGGGGTTGGGAGTGTACGACCGCGGAGCGGCCATCGACGCCGCGAGGTCCGGCGAGACGACGCGAGACGGCGATCTCCCCGTCAATCTCTCTGGCGGGCTGAAAGCGAAGGGGCACCCGGTCGGCGCGACCGGCGTGAGTCAGGTCGTCGAGCTGACGAAGCTGCTCCGCGGCGACCACGTCAACAGCGCCGCGGTTCCCGACGCCTCCCTCGCCGTCGCTCACAACGCCGGCGGCACGGTCGCGAGTGCGACCGTCCACGTCCTCGAGGTGCGTTCCTGATGCGCGACCAGAGAGCGGACGGCTACGACGACCTGCTCGACGCGCTCGAATCCGACGCCGGCTACTACCTCTCCTGTCCGGCGGGCCACGGGTCGCTCCCGCCTCGACAGGTGTGCCCGACCTGTGGCGACGACGAGCTGTCGACGGAGCCACTGCCCGACACGGGGACGGTCGTCACGTTCACCGAGGTCGCCGTTCCGGCCCCGGCGTTCGCCGGCCAGACGCCAGTGGTGGTCATCGCCGACTTCGGACCGGTCCGGCTCACCGGACGGCTCCTAGACGACCCGGACGCACTCGAGGTGGGAAGTGAGGTGGTACCGACCGTCGCGTCGTCTCCGGACGGCAGCCGTCACGTCGGTGCTCGGCTGGCGTCCAAGCGGTGATCGCGGCTCGCTCACCGCACCGTACTGCGTCGTTTCCGCAGCGTCCCGGTAGCACTATACTGTCTCATTCTCATGGGGTCAGTATGCAACGCACTCTCGAGGAGGAGACGCCGAGCGTCGCCGAGTCGGCGTTCGTCTCGGAACAGTCGTACCTGATCGGCGACGTCGTGGTCGGTGACCGTGCGAGCCTCTGGCCGTTCACCTGTCTTCGGGGAGACGGCGGCTCCACGGTCGTCGGCAAGGAGACGAACGTCCAGGAGTTCACGATGCTCCACGGCGCGATCCTCGGCGACGAGGTCACCGTTGGTCACAACGCCGTCGTCGATTACGCGACCGTCGAGGATCACTCCCTCGTGGGGATGGGGAGCCGCGTCCTCCGGGACGCGACGGTCGAATCCGACTGCATCGTCGCCGCCGGTGCGGTGGTCCTCCAAGACCAGACGATTCCGGAAGGACACCTCGCCTACGGCGCCCCGGCCGAGACGAAACCCCTCACGGACGACCAGCGCGACGAGATCGACCGCGTCCACCGGCACTACGTCGACCTCGGCCGTCGGTACAAAACGGCCGGCGGCTTCGAGTAGTCGGAGCGGCCGGACGATTGACTCCGCCGTCCACCACGGCGGGTCGACTTCACCGTCCACCGCGGCGGGTCGACTCCGCCGTCCACCGCGACGTATCGACGAGTTCGCCCGCGGAGACCCCGAGATTTTATATCTAATGCTGCAGCAACCTTGAGGTACGCAACCATGACAGAGGACATCCAGCAAGAGTCATCGATCATCCACGAGCCGAGCCGGGAGTTCGTCGAGTCGACGAACGTCTACGAGTTCATGCAGACGTACGATATCGAGGACTACGACGAGCTCATCCGTCGAACGACGGAGGAGGTCGACGGCGTCGAGGCGTCGGGCGTCGAGTGGTTCTGGGACACCATGCCCGACTACCTCGACATCGACTTTTACGAGCCGTACGACACGGTTCGCGACAGCGCGGAGCGGAGCTCCGCTGGCAACCGGACGCAGTCCGGTGACAACAGCGACGGCCCGCAGTTCTCCGAGTGGTATCCCGGCGGCGAGATCAACCTCGCGCACAACGTCGTCGATCGCCACGCCGCCGTCGACTCGGAGGAGAGAAACAGCGTCGCGTGTCTCTTCGAGGGCGAACCGGGCGACGTGAGGGAAGTGACGTACCACGAACTCGCTCGCCAGTCGAACAAGGTGGCGAACTACCTCGAATCGGTCGGCGTCGAGACCGGCGACACCGTGGGGATGTATATGCCGATGGTCCCGGAAGTCATCTCGATCCTGTACGGCTGTTTCAAGGTCGGCGCCATCGCGGTCCCGATATTCTCCGGGTTCGGTGTCGAGGCCACGGCCACGCGCATCGATGATTCGGAGTGCTCGGTGCTGTTCACCGGTGACGGGTTCTACCGGCGCGGGAAGTCGCTCACGCTCAAAGAGGCGGCCGACGACGCCATCGCGGCGGCGGGACACGTCGAACACACCGTCGTCTACGACCGCCTCGGCGACGACGCCGAAGTCCCGATGGGGGAGCGCGACGAGTGGTGGGACGACGCGATCGAAGGTCGTGACGACGAGTACGACACCAAATCGCTTCCCTCCTCACAGGAGTCATTGCTGTTGTACTCGTCGGGGACGACCGGCAAACCGAAGGGGATCGTCCACACCCACGCCGGCGTGCAGCTGCAGTGTGCGAAGGAGATCTACTTCGGCTTCGACCACAAGCCCTCGGACCGGTTCTTCTGGGTCTCCGACATCGGCTGGATGATGGGTCCGTGGACGCTCATCGGCAACCACACGTTCGGTGGGACGGTGTTCATGTACGAGGGTGCGCCGGATCACCCCGAGCCCGACCGGTTCTGGGAGATGATCGATCGACACTCGCTGTCGACGTTCGGCATTTCTCCGACGGCTATCAGAGCGCTGCGCAAACACGGAGACGAGTGGGTCGAGGGGCACGACCTCTCCTCGATACGCCTGCTGGGTTCGACCGGAGAGCCGTGGGACCCCGAGTCGTGGCAGTGGTTCTACGAACACGTCGGGGGAAGCGAGGCGCCGATAATCAACATCTCCGGCGGCACCGAGATCTGCGGCTGTTTCCTGATGCCGATGCCGACCCAGCCGTTGAAGCCCACGTCGCTCGGCGGTCCGGGACTCGGCATGAACATCGACATCGTCGACGACTCCGGGACCTCCATCGCCGACGATCACGAGCGCGGCTTCCTCGTCGCGCGCGACTCCTGCCCGTCGATGACGAAGTCGCTGTGGTCCGGCGACGAGCGCTACCTCGAGGAGTACTGGTCGACGTGGGACGATCTGTGGGATCACGGCGACTGGGCACAGAAGGACGAAGACGGCTTCTGGTTCCTCCACGGACGGGCCGACGACGCGCTCAACGTCGCGGGTCGGAAGGTCGGCCCGGCCGAGATAGAGGGCGTCCTCACCGAACACGAGGCCGTGAACCAGGCCGCCGCCGTCGGCGTCCCCGACGAGACCACCGGCACCGCGGTCGTGACGTACGTCGTCCTCGAAGACGGCTCGGACGGGAGCGACGACCTCCGCGCCGAACTGTCGGCGCTCGTCGGCGAGGAGCACGGGAAACCGTTCCGCCCGCGCGAGATCCTCTTCGTCTCCGACTTCCCGAAGACGCAGTCGGGGAAGGTGATCCGCCGGGCCATCTCGTCGCTCTACCAGGGCGAGGAGCTGGGCGACATGTCGAGCATCGAGAATCCCGAGGCGCTCGACGAGATCGACGCGGCGTCGTAGCGAGTCGGCAGGGAGTGCGGGCGGCGAGGCTGTTTTATAAGCAGCGTGGCGGCGTGGCACGGTCCGGGTCGCTCGTCAAACGCGGCGAGAAGTGAGAGCGGGAACGAGGGGTCCGATCGGTTGCGTCGGGTGGTCGAGCAGGTGGATTGAGTCGGGTGAGCGGGCTGAGTCGGCTACAGCTGCCGCCGCACTCAGTCGGACCGCTCGGCGTAAGGCGTAACGCCCGCGGCGTCCATCTGATCGTGGAAGCGCTTCCGTCGGGCCTTCCGCTGCTCGGTCGCCATCCGGTCGTTGGTCCAGATCTGGCCGCTGGTGTCCTGGTGGACCTCACAGCTGTCGAACTCGTCGAGCGCCTCGACGCGCTCGCGCACCTCGTCGTTGATATCGAGGAAGTACGTGCACCGCTGTGAGGTCAAGAGGAGGGTTACCTCCACGTCGCGGTCGTCGATGGAGATGGACTCGACGAGACCCAGATCGAGGATGCTGATCGGATGGTCGCTCATACAGCTACACGGGTCAAGCACCTCGTCGAGTTCGGCTTTGACGCGCGTTTTGCGGTCGTCGTCGAACTCCGTGTCCGGAGTGACGTGCGTGGCTTCCTCCGTTCGCTCGTAGGGGTCGGTGTGTGCGGACATGGTCAGTCGTCGGACGCGAGCGCCGAGTCGGCCTCGTAGGTCGACCACGGGTCGGCGGGGTAGTCGCCGCTCTCTTCGCGCTCTCGCCGGAGCTGGTCCCACTTGTCGCCCTCGATGTCCTTTTTAATCTGCTCGGGGTCCTTATCGAGGAGCCGGAGCGCGTTCTTGCCCAGGATCTTCTCTTTCATGTCCTGGGTGACTTCGGGGTAGTCGTAGTCCTCGATGAGGTCTTCGGGCATCTCGAAGTTCCGGATGCCCTCGATCGGGGGCTGCGGGTGCAGCGCCGTCGCGCCGCCGGCGTAGACGATGCGGTCCGGTCCGGCCCAGTAGAGCATCTCGCCGAGCGCCTTCGCGAACTTCCGCGGGCGGGTGTTGACGAGACAGGCCGTGTTCTCGAGATTGGCGTAGACGTTGTCGTGGCTCGCCATCGCGAGGACCGTCTCCTCGACGAACGAGAAGCCCGCGTGGATGATCTCGAAGTTGACGTCGGGGAACGAGTTGGCCGCGTCCTCGATGTCGTCCGGTTTGAAGTAGCGGACGGGCGCCGTCGCGAACGGGATGAACTTGTGGATCGCCAGCGTGTCCACCTCCGAGTCGGCCACCCGCTGGAGGAGGGGCCAGACGGCGTCTTCGGTCAGCTGGAGCGAGAGGTCGTTGCCGTTCTGGTAGCGCGCGGGGTAGAACTTGATGCCCTCGACCCCGTCTTTCGCGGCGAACTCCTCTATCTGGTCGCCCGCGTCGTCTTCGAGGGGGTTGACGTCGACGTACATCGAGACGCGCTCTGGGTTCTGCTCCATGAACTCGAACCCCTTCTCACGGGAGACGTAGCCGTCGTGGAAGTAGTCGTCGAGCGGCAGCGAGTGGTACACCGAGTAGTCGATCTGACTCTCCAAAAAGAGGAGCCGAGCGAGTTCTTCGGGCTGGTGATCGCGGTAGAACACCTCTTCGGACGGCACGTAACCGTCGGGGAGAATCTTCGCCCCCATCTCGTACGTCTCATCGTCCCAGACCTGTGCGTGCGGGTGTTTGTGGTTCTCCGGCGTGTGGTTAAAGCAGTGTGACACGGAATCCACTACCAGCGAGTCGCTGTCTAGCATCTCGTTTGAGAGAACAGATGAATCATTAATAAACATTTGGGTTAGTGGCGGGAAGCGTGTACGTCGACCGCGCGCGACCCAGCCGGGATACGGCCAACTGGGCCGGTGCCCGAGAAACACTTATCTGAACGGCAGTAGCACCTTCGTTCGTTATGTCTGAGCGCTTGCAGGGGAAGACGGCACTGGTCACCGGTGGCTCCTCCGGCAACGGACGGGCGATCGCTCGACGGTTCGCCGAGGAAGGTGCGAACGTGACGGTCGCCGACGTCCGCGAGGACCCGCGGATGGGCGGTGAACCGACACACAACCTCATCGAGGGAGAGGGCGGAAACGCGCAGTTCGTCCGCTGCGACGTCAGCTCGGTCGACGATCTCCACGCGGCGGTCGACGCCACCGTCGAGGCGTTCGGCTCGCTAGACGTGATGGTCAACAACGCCGGGGTCGAGCGTCAAAAGCCATTAGAAGACGTCACGGAGGACGACTACGAGTGGCTCATGGACATCAATCTCAAAGGCGTGTTCTTCGGGAGCCAAGCGGCCGTCGAGGTAATGCGCGACCAGGACGAGGGGGGCAGCATCATCAATATGTCCTCGATCGGCGGTATCCGCGGCTTGGAGAACTCCTCGCTGTACTGTACCTCGAAAGGCGGGGTGACGAACTTGACACGGGAGCTAGCCGTCGAACACGGTGAACACGACGTCCGCGTCA
Organism: Halorubrum lipolyticum DSM 21995; assembly: GCF_000337375.1. GTDB lineage: Archaea > Halobacteriota > Halobacteria > Halobacteriales > Haloferacaceae > Halorubrum > Halorubrum lipolyticum. The sequence continues at coordinate 221,669 of NZ_AOJG01000028.1, forward strand.
ACGCCCTCAATCCGGGGTTCATCGAGACGGCGATGACGATGGAGGACGGTGACACGGCCGGCGGCATTCTCGATCAGACGCCGCTGGGGCGGGCGGGCCAACCCGATGAGGTCGCGGACGCGGCGCTGTTCCTCGCGAGCGACGAGTCGTCGTTCGTCACGGGGCACAACCTCGTCATGGACGGCGGCTTCACCGCCTGACTCGGGACGGGGTGAGCAACACTTATTGTTTCGTGCCCGCGACATCCGTGCGTATGCTTCACGCAGAGGGACCTCTCTTGACGGTCGACATCGGTGACCGCTCGACGGAAACGACCGATATCGGCGAGATTAACGAGACGTTCATCGGCGGGCGCGGCGTCGCGACGCGGCTCGCTCACGACCGACTCCCGTTCGACGCCGACGCGCTGGGCGCGGAGAACCGACTCTACTTCGCGACGGGACCGATGCAGTCGTCGACCATGTCGTTCACCGGCCGGATGAACTGCACGGGTATCTCGCCGCTCACGGGCGGACTGCTCTCGTCGAACGCCGGCGGATTCATGTCGCGCAACTTCGCTGCGACGGGTTACAGCGCCGTCGAACTCGTGGGGGCGAGCGACGAACTCGTCGTCGTTCACGTCACCGACACCGGCGTCGAGTTCGAACCCGTCCCGGATCTCGCGGGCGCGACGGTGCCGGAGACGGTCGAGTACATCGAGACGGAACACGGCATGGAGAGCGAGCACGTCGCCTGTATCGGCCCCGGCGGGGAGAATCGAGTCCGCTTCGCCTCCATCATCACCTCGGAGTCGAGGGCGTTCGGCCGCGGAGGGCTGGGTGCCGTTCTCGGGGCCAAAGGGGTCAAGGCGATCACGTTCGACGGCGATTCGAGCCCGGAGATCGAGATCCCCCCGATCCAGATGGACGTCCACCGCGACGCGGCCACCTCCGACCACATCATGAAACGGCAGGGGACGACGTCGGTGACCGAACTGGCCAACGAGGTGTCGGCCCTGCCGACGAGGTACTTCTCCGAGTTGCAGTTCGAGGGGGTCGAGGGCATCAACGGGGACAGAGTCGAGGAGAAGAAGTTCAAGAAGGCGACCTGCTCGTCGTGTGCGTTCGCCTGTAAACTCCCGACGAAAGACGAGGCGCGCGGCGTCGAGACGGAGGGACCGGAGTTCGAGACGGTGATGTCGTTCGGGTCGAATGCCGGCGTCGACGACATCGTCGACGTGATGCAGTCGAACGAGCTGTGCGATCGGTACGGACTGGACAGCATCACCTGCGGGAACGTCGTCTCCGCGTACTTGGCGAGCGAAGAGGAGTTCGGGAACACGGAGCTGATCTTCGAGACGGTCGAGAAGATCGCTCATCGAGAGGGCGTCGGCGACCTCCTCGCGGAGGGGATCGACCGCTTCCACGAGGAGCTGGACGTCGAGAATTGGACCGTCAAGGGGCTCGACTTCGCCGCTCACGACGGCCGCACCCTGAACGGTCAGGGGCTGTCGTACGCGACGGCCACCAGGGGTGCAGACCACATGTTTACCACGATGTACGCGTGGGAGTACCCCCTCGTCGACGGCGAGGAGGCGTACGATCCCACCGGGCTCGAGGGGAAACCCGAGATGGTCATCGAGCAAGAGAACGCCCGTGCACTGGAGGACTGCGGCATCATCTGTCGGTTCTCGCGGAGCTTCATGACGCCAGAACGGCTCGAGGGGCTGTTCTCGACCGACTACGAGGCGCTTCTGAACGTGGGGTCGGCGGTCGTCGACCTCGAACGGCACTTCAACAATCAGCGCGGTGTCGACCGTGAAGACGACACGCTCCCCTACTCGCTTCCGGACTTCGAGGCGGCGCTCGACGAGTACTACGACCGCCGGGGCTGGACCGAGGAAGGCACCGTGCCGAGCGGTCACGTCGACGCCGTCGCGAGCGCCGACTGACCGCTCTTCGCTCTTTTTGCGGGCAGCACACGATGAACCGTCGTCGGGACCGGTGACGGACTCGCCGGAACCGATAGCGCGGATGCAAACGGACCCGTCGTACGCGACGAGCGTGCGTCCCGTACCGTGTCGTACGGGACTGAGAGAGACGAACCTGCGGGTCACGCGGGGATACGAATGCGAAGGAACGAAGAATCGGGACGCGCCGCGCTACTTCACCACGTCGATCTTTTCACGGTCGATCGACAGGGCCACCGCCCCGACCACCACGAGTCCAAGGATAATTTCCTGGATGAACGAGTCGATCCCGGTCAGGTTCATGCCGTTGTTGAGGACCGCGATAACGAGCACCCCCAGAATGGTCCGGTGCGGCCCGCCGACGCCGCCGGTCAGCGCCGTCCCGCCCATGACGATGGCGGCGATGCTGGGGAGCATGAGCCCGCTTCCGATGTTCGGGGAGGCCGACGAAATGCGCAGCGTCAACAGCACGCCGGCGGTCCCACAGAGCAGTCCCGACAGTACGAACGGGTAGATCTTGTACCGGTCGACCTTCGCACCGGCCAGCTCCACGACGCGCTCGTTCTCGCCCAGCGCGAAGCAGTACCGACCGAACTTCGTCCGGAAGGCTAACACGATGGTGCCGACGTAGATGAGCAGCCCCCAGAGCACGAGGTTGGGAATCCCGAGGACTTCGCCGTTCGAGATGGTCCGGATGGCGGGGTTCCGGAACGTGATGGTCGACCCGCCGGTAATGATCTTCCCGACCCCGGCCATCACCGAGAGCGTCCCGAGCGTGACGAGGAACGAGGGCACCTTGAGCTTCGTGAAGATGATGCCGTTGAACAGGCCGGCGAGCATCCCGACGCCGATGGCGATCGGGATGGCCAACAGGCCCAAGCCGAACTCCGAAATCAGGACGACGGTCACGACGCCCGTCAGTAGCACCATCGACTCGACGGAGAGGTCGATGCTCTGCTGGAGGATGGGGAAGGTCCCCGCGAGCGCGACCAGCAGCAGCGTGACGGCGTTTTTCGCGACGTTGTCGATCAGGTTGCCCTCGGTCAAAAAGCGATCCGACGCGAACGAGAATGTGATTATCAACCCGAACAGCATGACGAACGGGCCCAGATCCTGTATCCAGTCCTTAAGCGTGCGCTGTTCTCGTTGGTCGGTGATCCACTCGCTGATGCTGCTTGTACTCATTGTCAGATCATCTCCTGTATCAGGTCTTGTTCGGTCGGTTTGTTCCCCGGCGAGGCGTCTATGGCATCGCCGACGAACTCCCCGTTCGCCATCACGGCGATGCGGTTGGACATACCGATGACCTCGGGCAGCTCGTCGCCGATGAAAACGATCGAGACGCCTTTGTCGGTCAACTCACGGCAGAGACGATACACCTCCTCTTTGGCACCGACGTCGATGCCTCGGGTCACGTTGTCCATCACGAGTATCGGCGTCTCTTGGGCCAGCCAGCGGGCGATAACGACCTTCTGCTGGTTCCCGCCGCTCAGGCCGTGGACCAGCGCGTTGGGACCCGGCGTCTTGATCGACAGCTCCTCGATGGCGTCAATGGTCGCCTCCTTCTCGGCGTCGAGGTCGAGTAACGGTACGTTGCCGTTCATGTCTCGAACCATCGCGAGAGAGGTGTTGACTAACACCGACTGGTAGAGTAACAGACCCTCGGACTTCCGGTCTTTCGGGATGTAGCCGACGCCCGCGTCGACCATCTCGGAAACCGTCGGACTCTCCAGGGTTGTGCCGTCGACTGAGACCGAGCCCTGCGTTATGACGAGGTCGCCCGCGAGCAGGCGACCCAGCTGCTGTTTTCCGGAGCCCTCGACGCCGACGATCCCGAATATCTCGCCCTCGCGGACGGAAAACGAGACCGGCCCGACGGTATCACCGTAGACCGCGCCGTCGACGGTCAGGGCCGTCTCGCCGAGGTCGGTTTCGCGCTGCTGGTCGGGGACCTGGTAGTACTCGTCGGCGGTCTCTCGGCCCACCATCGCCTTCTGCAGCGAGTCAGTGGTGGCGTCGGCCGTGGCCATGTCCGCCACGCGCTCGCCGTCTTTGAGAACGTAGATCCGGTCGGATATCTCCAGCACCTCGTCGAGCTCGTGGGAGACGAAGACGAACGTCGCCCGGTCCCGCAGGTCGTTCACGAGGTCGAAGAGGATCTGGCGGCCGCTCTCTTCGAGCGCGGCCGTCGGTTCGTCGAGAAGGATGACAGGATTCTCGGACTTCTGTGAGACGTGAAACGCCTTCGCGATTTCGAGCATCTGGCGCTCGTTGAACGAGTAGTTTCGGACGCGCTCGTCCACGTCGATGTTGATGCCCAAGTCGTCGACGAATGCCTGCGCCTCCTTGCGCATCGTCTCTTTCTCGAGCACTCCAAGGCGTTCGATCTCCCGCCCGAGATAGAGGTTTTCGTACCCCCGCATGGTCTTGATGATGTCCTGCTCTTGATGGACGAGCGAGACGCCGTAGTCCGCCGCCTCACGTGGGTTCGTGAACGTGACGGCTTCCCCGTCGACGAACAGCTGTCCCTCGTCGGCCTGCAACACCCCGGTCAGGATGTTCAGGAGCGTGCTCTTGCCCGCGCCGTTCTCTCCGACGAGACCGATAACCTCGCCGTGGTCGACTGCCAGCGATACGTCCTTGAGGGCCTGTACGTGGCGGAACGACTTCGAGATACCCTCGACGCGGAAGCTGTGGTCGTCGCCGCCGGCCGGGTCGGATTGGTCCACGTTCGTCGCATTGGTGTGAGTCTGTGATGCCATGGGGGAATGTGACACGGATTATTTGAGCGGGTTCGATTGGAACCGGTCCTGGTACAGCTGGGCGGTCTCCTCTTGGACCGCACTATCGGTGTAGGCGCCCGGCAAGGAATAGCCGCTCGGTTTGTCCTCATCCTTCCAGTCGAGGACCTCTTTCATGTCGTCGAGGTTCATGGGCTGCATGTCGATCTGGGGGTCCCAGGCGTCCTCGCCGGACTCGACGACGGACATCTTCTCCCAGTCGTAGGGCGTCTCGCCCGAGAAGATCGCCTCGTTGTAGTCGGCGGCGTCGACGACCGGAAGCCGGTCGATCGTGTCGGTCCAGTCGTCGGGGTTCTTGACGCAGACCGGCGCGTTGAACGACATCATCTTTTCGGCGTCGCTGAGCCTGTGGCCGTTGAGGTAGTCGTGGCACTTCGCGACCGACCAGCCGGCCTGCCACGGACCCATGCCCGAGACGGTCCCGGTCATCCGGTCCTCGGCGACGGCCGCGAGCCCGGGCTCGCTGGCGTCGATGCCGACGACGGGCACGTCGATGTCGTTCTCCTCGAGGACGGTGATCCCACCGAGCGCGACGGCGTCGTTCTGGCCGAAGAAGCCGTCGATGTCGTCGCCGTACTGGGAGACCTTGTCGTTCATGACATCGCGGGCGTCCGAGCGGATGAAGTTGCCCGGCTGGCGGGACCCAGCCATCTCGATGTCGGGGTACTCTTCTAACGCCAGGTCGACGCCCTTGTTCCGACCGATGTTCGGGGCCGTGCCGCGGTTCCCCTCGATGTGGACGAAGGTCCCGCTGCCCCCCATCGCCTCGAACAGCATCTTCGCGCCGCTGTACGCGTGGTTGACGAAGTGCGGCGTGAAGAACGTCGCGTACTCCTCACCGGCGTCCTGCGGGACGTACCAGTCGGCGATGGTGACGGCGAGGACACCGGGGGTGCCCGCCTCGACCAGCGTCTCCGCCAGCGTAATCGCGGCGGCGTTGGTGTACGTCTGGCCGACGATGAAGTCGGCGTCGTTAGACACTGCCGAGTCAAACTGCTGTTGCTGTGTCTGTACCTCGCCGTTGTTCGTCTGGACGTTCGTGTCGTAGCCGAAGGCCTCGCACGCCTCGAGGTAGCCTTTCTCCCAGCTGAGCCAGTAGGAGTTCTGTCGGTTCGCGATGGACGCCATCGAGGTCATCGAGCCGCCGGACCCGCCCGAGTCGTCGGAGGATGACGACGAGCCGCCGCCCGACGAGCCGTCACCGCCCGAATCGCCACCGTCAGAGTCGCCCGTACACCCCGCCAAGCCGCCCAGTGCGACCGCGGATCCGCCCATAGTGGTTTTCTTCATGAACCGGCGCCTCGTCTGATTGGTGCTATCTTGTGCCATGTTTGCGTCAATACCCTGTGTAGAGCCCCCGGATATATAATTTATGATCGATCATGCGATACGTTTCCGCGGTCGTCACTTTTGCCGGGCGGGCTTCGTTCCTCCGGCTCACGTGTCGAGTCTCTTCAGTACATCACTTTGCCCGCCGAGACGTTGAGGTCCTGCCCGGTCATCCGGTCGGCGTCGGACGAGCAGAGGAACGCGACCGCGTTCGCGACGTCTTCTCTGTTGACCAGTTCCTGCCGAGGGCTCTGATCCTCGGCGTCCGACCGGACCTCCTCGTAGGACCGGCCGGTCGCCTCCGCCTTCTCCTCGAAAACCCGCTGGATGCGGGGACCGTCGACCGACCCCGGACAGATGGAGTTGACGTTGATATCGTGTCCACCGACCTCGGCGGCGAGCGTTCGCGTGAATCCGATGAGCCCCATCTTCGAGGCCGCGTACGGTGTCCGCTGCGTGAGCGGCCGCTTCCCCGTCACCGAGGCGATGTTGACGATGCGGCCGTACGACTGTCCTTTCATCGAGGGAAGCAGCGTCCGGCAGGTGTAAAACGCTCCCCGAAGGTTCACGTCGAGCGTGGCGTCCCACTCGTCTGAGTCGATGGACTCACACGACGCGGTCGGTCCCGCGATGCCGGCGTTGTTGACGAGCCACTCCACGCTGCCGAACTCCTCGAGTGCGGTCTCAACCGTCGATTCGACGGAGTCGAGATCGGTGACGTCCGTCTCGAGCGCGCGGGCACGCCCGTTCTCGGCTTCGACGAGTTCGACGGTCTCCTGCATCTCGTCGGGGTTGAGGTCGGCGATGACGATGTCCGCCCCGTGTCGTGCCAGCTCGACGCAGATGGCTTGGCCGATACCACGGCCGCCACCGGTAACCAAAGCTGTGCTATCTTGCTGCATGCCCTCCCATCTCGAACAATGATTAATAAATATTAGGATCCCACGGTGGGTCGAGCCCATCGCACCCGTACGTCCCACTCGGAAATCGCCGTGGAAACGAGTGGCGTCACCGAACGGCCGTCTCGGATTCGCCCCCGGAAGAATTATCACGATAAAACGGCTGGGTTGGGGTATGCCATACAGTGGCTACGAAGATTACTTCGACCGAAAGCTCATCATCTCCGTCGCGACGACTGGGGGACACCAAGGAAAGGAAGCGAACCCGAACCTCCCGACTCAGCCCGTCGAGGTGGCACAGGACGTCGCCGCCTGCGAGGAGGCGGGGGCGTCGATCGTCCACCTCCACGCCCGTGACGAACGCGGTGAGAAGACGAAGTCGGTCGCGAGGTACCAGGAGCTCAGGGACGAGATCGACGAGCACTGCGACGACATCATTGTCAACTTCACCACGGGCGGTGGTGGTATCTACCCGCGAGAAGAGCGCATCGCTCCGGTGCTGGAGACGGATCCGGGGCCGGAGATGGCGACCGTCGACCTCGGTCCCATCAACTTCGGCCAGACGCGGACCGCCGAGAACACGCGCGAACAGAGCGAGGAATACGCCGAGCGAATGCGTGAGGCCGGGGTCAAACCCGAACTCGAACTGTTCAATCCGGGGCATATCCCGGAGGCGGAACACCTCATCGACGAGGGCCTCCTCGCGGAACCGTACTGGGCGACGGTCATCTTCGGGATGCAAAACGGAATGCCACCCGGTCCCCACAATCTGAAGGCGTTCGTCGACAACTTGCCCGACCCCGTCGAGTGGCAGTGCCTCGCAGTCGGCAAACATCAACTCCCGATGACGACAGCGGCCATCACGATGGGCGGTCACGTCCGCGTCGGGATGGAAGATAACGTCTACTACCGGAAAGGAGAACTCGCCGAGAGTAACGCACAGCTCGTCCGGCGGACCGCCCGCATCGCAGACGAACTCGAACGGCCCGTTGCGTCCCCCGCGGAGGCTCGCGAGATGCTCGGGATCTGAATCACGAACGCTCCGTGGCACCTGAAAAGCGCTCGAATTTTCCATAGATATTCGGGAGGCGCGAATCGGGGGGTAATCCCTACCACGGGCCGAATCCTCCGGCGCCCGTACCCGAGGTCGCCGCATCCTGCCCGAAAATGAGAGAGATACCAACTTTCGTTCGCTTACTATTGTGGATTCCGACAGTCGCCGGATATCTGCCGTTCGCTCGTCGCCGGATATCGTTTTGGCAGACGCGAATAATATATACTATGCTACTTTGTCTCAGGGTTGTGCAGATTTCAATTCTCAAACGTTACGTAGAAAATATCCATATATTCGGTAGACCCGAACTTTATATACTATCCAGAGAATACGGTACCATGAACAAGGAAAGCGGCGGTCGGCGGGTACAGGCCACGATGACCTCGCTCGAGATCGTAGAGATGCTGCGCGAACTGGACGGCGCTCGGGTAACGGAGCTCGCGGAGGCACTCGACCTCTCGCCGAGCACCGTTCACACCCACCTCTCGACCCTCGTCGATGCGGATTACGTCGTCAAGTCCGGGGACATCTACCACCTCAGTCTCCATTTCCTCGGATTGGCTAACTACGTTCGCAACAGGCGAAACGCCTACGCGATCGCCGACTCGTACACCGACCAGCTCGCACGGGAGACGGAGTGTCGGGCCGTCTTCGTCGTCGAAGAGAACGGTCGGGGCGTCTACATGTACACTTATTCCGGGAAACACGCCGTCTGGAAGTACTCCACCGTTGGCAAACGGTTCCACCTCCACCAGACCGCTGCCGGAAAGGCGATCCTCTCCCAGCTCCCTCGGGAGCGAGTCATCGACATTGTCGAGGAGTGGGGCCTTCCAGCGGGCACGGAGAACACCACCACCGACCAGTCCGTGCTGCTCGAAGAACTGGAAGCCGTCGAGGAGCGGGGTGTCGCGTTCAACGACGAGGAGCAACTGGAGGGAGTGAAGGCCGTCGGCGTCCCCGTCGACGGCTCCGACGGTCGCGTCGTCGGTGCCTTCAGCGTCGCCAGTCCCGCGAATCGGATGACCGAAGACCGGTTCAAAAAGGAAATTCCGAAAACTCTCCTCGGCGTCGCAAACGAGTTCGAACTCGAGAACTCGATGTCCTGATGCCGAGCAAACCAAGTATACTCCCATCACAATCATAAAGCTGTAATGGGACAGGCGGTCCGAATTGCTATCATCTCCGATAGCATTACACTCGTAATATTGTAATTGGGGCAGCCCTCACTGCTGATCTAGGCTTCGGACCGGAGATGGTAGCTCAATCGCGCGATCCTCAGTGTCTCGAACAATCTGCGTCCGAACCCGACCGACTCGATCTCCCGATTAAATACTCTACTACAGTTTGAGGAGTAAGAGCGAACGTCCACCGAGAGTATTGAAGTCGAGATTCGATTCCACCTCAGACTATCACTCATAAATATAATATACTGTTTTGATACGTTACCATCTACAAAATCGAATGCAGTTCACAATTGGATTCAAAAACCTGATTCCAGCCAGCTAGCAGTGCGAGTCTGAATCGCGATGCAGTCGATGAAAATTCCATTCAGATCGACTCAGACCAATTCTGGCTGGATACTGTCGTAGACCGTGGTACAAGCGATGCTCCAATATAATGACAATTTATTAAATAAACAATCTATTCCCATATTTCTTTATAATATCTAATAATATTAGAAGATAGCGTCTTTTAGTGGTTTATATAGACATTTATCACCAGATTCGCATAACACAAGCTGATTGAATTTAGGCCTTAGAAATCGGGATGCCAATACATATTAATAGAAAGATAAAACAGCAAAATTATCTATTTTCGTATGCTTAAAACACGTGGCGACGACCGCTAAAGCGGTTGACGTCAGCGATCGCTCGTTTCGATCGAATCCGTTGTTCGGAATTCAAACCGCGCCCCGCCTTCCGGACTGTCCGTGAGGGTGATGTCCCAGTTGTGGGCCTGGGCGATGCGTGAGACGATCGTGAGTCCGACGCCGCTCCCGCCGTAGCCGGTCGTGTAGCCGTGATCGAACACGGAATCACGGTCGGCAGGCGGGATTCCGTCACCGGTGTCTTCGACGTAGAAGCCGCCTTCGAGTGGGCCGACGCGAACGGTGACGTCGTCACCGCCGTGTCCGACCGCGTTCCGGAACACGTTCTCGAAGAGCGCCATGAACTGGCCGGGGTCACCGGTCACCGTACACGGCTCCGTCGACAGCGTTGCCGACCGCGTCTCGATCGACTCCCACGCGTCGCGGGCCACCTCGTGTACCGACACCGGTTCGTGTGTTTCCGTAAGTGTGTCGTGACGTGCGAGGGCGGTGAGGTCGGTTACGAGGTCTTGGATCCGAGTGAGAGACGTTTCGACCGTGTCAAGGCGTGATTCGTCCCCGGCCTCTCGATATAACTCGAGGTTCCCGATCGCAACTGATAACGGGTTACGGAGGTCGTGTGAGACCATACTGGCGAACTGTTCGAGTCGCTCGTTTTGCGCTTCTAACTCCGTTTCTCGCTCGCGCAACATCTGTTCGGTTGTGACCTGAGAGAGCGCGGTGGTGATGTGGCTGGCCAGTATCTCTCCGACCGTCACATCCTGCGTATCGAAATTTGAGGGGGTCGGCGATCCGGCCATCAAAATACCGTACTCACCCAGCGGGAGATGTAACTCGCTGCGGATCGGTGACTCCGGGTTATAGATATCTGCGTCGGCCTGGACATCACCGATCGCCGTCGCGGCCCCCTCTTCGAAGACTCGCCAAGCGATGCTCTCTCCCTCACGGAACGTCGGCGGCTCACCGATGAGCTCTCGAACTCCGTCAGTGTACGCGACCGGATCCAACGTCCCGGTTTCCGCGTCGTACAGATGAATTGCGTTTGCTTGGAGGTCTAAAATCTCGCGTGCGGCGATAACGCCACGTTCGGCGACGTCTTCGACCGTCTCCGCTGACAGTAGCCGCGGAATGGCTCGATTGAGTCCTTCGAGCTGTTGTTCTCGTTTCTTGCGTTCAGTAATCTCCGTGGACACGCCGAACACGCCCTCGACTTCGCCGGCAGCGTCCAACGCCGGAACTTTCAATGAGAGATACGTCCGGTCGTCGCCGTCAACCGTGATCTGCTCTTCGGCTTCGAGCGGTTCGCCCGTCTCAAGCACGCGGCGATCGTTCGCTTGGACAGCCTCGGCCACGTCGGGCGGGTGGATGTCCTCGTCGTACCGCCCGACGATGTCCTCGGTGTCGACATCGAACAAGCGCTCGTACTCGGTATTCACGAACACGTACCGCCCCTCCGTATCTTTCAGATACATCACTGCGGTCGTGTTCTCGAGGATGAGGTTGAGACGATGGTCCGCCGCTTGTAGATCCGAGAGCACGCGTCGCCGGTCGAGGTACGCCGTGACGAGCTGCAGAATAGTGGTGAGTAACTCCCGTTCTTCCGGGAGAAACACATCGCCGTCCGCCTCGGTCACAGTGGTGGCCGTGTAACCGATCGTGAGCGCGACTTCGGTGCCGGCGGCGGTCACGTCGTGGACCGTTAGCTGATCGACTGGCGGTTCGTACTCCGGGGAGGTGAACTCCGTTTCACCGATGGTGAGCGACGCGACGGCTTCCTCGGGGAACTGCAGCGACCGTGGAAGGTGTGTGACCACCTGTCGGAGGTGTCCGCCGGACTGGCCGTCACCCTCGATGAGGAGATCGCTGATCGTCTGAATCGCAGTGAGCTCCTTGACGCGTTCTCGCAGTTCGTGCTCCGTTTGGTACTCGGCAACTGCGTGACGGATGCGCGTGGCCAGCCGGTCGTACTGTTCCGGGCCTCGTTTCTGTAGGTAATCGGTCACGCCCGCAGAGATGGCTTCGCTGGCGATTTCCTCTGAGCCCTTTCCGGTAAAAAGGATAAACGGCAACTCCGGGTGGGTTTCACGAACCGTGTGTAAGAGTTCAAGCCCGTTCTGATCCGGCATCTCGTAGTCGCTCACGATACACGCGATCGGCTCGGCTTCGATGATTTCGCGCGCGTCGTCGACACGCGTCGCAGTATGAATCGTCGCCGCGGGGAGCTTCCGTCGTAAACACGTGGCCGTGAGATCTAAGAAATTCGCCTCGTCATCGACGCAGAGAAGATGCATAGGCGAGTGTATATCACCTTGTTAGATATTCTTTTTGCGAACGGACCGTCTCACGTCTCTCCACATCACCGTCGGCAGTTGCCACCGTGCGTGACTCCTGACTCGGTTTCTGGAGCAGAGCGAACGCGGCCAGCGCGCTCGATCGCTTCGTGGCGGCGATAGGGATACGGCCGTACTCGGCTTTCTCACCCTCGTCGGGTTGATACGGGCGATCCGGCGGGATAAGATTCATATGGGATAAATAACGTGTGTTTGACACCATCGCACCCAAGACAGAGAAGCCGAGGTGAGCCGGCCGTGGACTACCGGGTCGCGTACGCCATTGCGGCCGTCTCGACCCAGGCTATCCGGTTAATCGCCTTCACCGCACTCGACTCCGGCACGAACTCGACCGGACGACTCGCCCCGCCCTCCACGGCGTGAACTCTCTCTCTCAGACACACCGCCACCGATGCCCTCCACACTCTCACGACGCCGATTCCTCTCGCGGTCCGCTGCCGTCGGCGCCGGCACCGCCGTCGCGGCCAGTGGTCTCGCGAGCGGCTCGACCGAACCGACACGGACGACCGACGTGGATACGCTCGTCGACGACGCGGCCACCCGCGCGTTGGCGGAACACGACGCGGGCGGACTGACAGTCGCCGTCGTCGACGGCGACGAGGTCCACACGAGCGGCTACGGCCACGCCTTTCGGAGCGAAGACGTCCCGGTTCGAGCGGACGAGACGCTCTTTCGCATCGGCTCCGTCTCGAAAGTGCTCACGTGGACGGCCGCGATGCAGATCGTCGATCGCGGTCGGGTCGCACCGGACGACTCGGTCGACGACCACCTCGAGGCCGTCGACATCCCCGAAACGTACGACGAAGCGATCACGCTCGAACACCTCGCCACCCACACGCCGGGATTCGAGGTTCGAGGGCGAGGCGATTCGGTGAGCGATCCTCGGCACGTCCGTCCGCTCGCCGAGTCGGTGTCGACAGACGTCCCGGCGCGTGTCCGCCCGCCGGGTGAACTCTACCAGTACACCAACTACGCCGCCGCACTGACCGGACAGCTGATCGCGGACGTCTCCGGGCAGCAATTCGACTCGTTCGTCACGGAGAACGTGTTCGCGCCGCTCGGGATGTCGAACAGCACGTTCCGAGCGGCTCCGTCCGGACTCGTGCCTGCCGACGGAACGGCCGTCGACGATGTCGTGAGCTTCTACTCCGACGTGTCGCCGGCCTCCGGCCTCCACACGACCGGCGCGGATATGGCGCAACTGCTGCAGGCACATCTCCACGACGGCGTCGTCGACGGCGAACGGATCCTCTCGGAGAGCGCGGTCGACGCGATGCACCGACAGTGGTTCACACCTCACGAACGGATCGACGGCATGGCGTTCGGTCTCTTTGAGAGAACCCGTGGCGATACTCGGATCGTTCGTCACGACGGTGGAGTTCCACAGTTTTCGACCGAGTTCGCCCTGCTCCCGGAGGAGGGAGTCGGCCTGTTCGTCGTCGCCCACGGTAGCGAAGCATACAATGCGAAACAGGAGGTCGCAGATGCGCTCTACGACCGGTACGCACCCGTTGATTCGAGTGGCCAACGGCGGTCTCCTGACGGGACACCCGAACGTGCTGACGAACTCGGCGGTCGATACCGATCGGTGAACGCGACTGACACGGTCAGTTCCGAGAGAATTGTCTTCGGACTTTTTACCGGCCAACCGATCGACGCCCGAGTCGCCGACGACGGTCGGCTCATTACGGAGCAAGGAGACAGCACGGACGAATGGGTGGAAGTCGAGCCGCTCGTCTTCGAACACGTTGAGAAGGAATCGACGCTGGTGTTCCGCGAGACGGACGGTGAGGTGACCCACCTGTTAGACGGACTCAGCGCGTACGAACAGATCGGCTACCGCGAGCGGCTCTCGGTACAGGGATGGCTAACAATGGCCGCTTCGGTGGTCGCGCTCACCGGTCTCGTGGGGTGGCCGGCGGCCCGGGGGTGGCGTCGATACCGCGGCGGGGAGTCACCGCCGGAATCTGCCGCTCACGCTCGGTGGGTCGCCGGCGCGGGCGTCGCCGGGCTCTTGGTGTTCGTCCTCGCCTTCGTCGCCGTTTCCGTTGCCGTGGTGTCGATGGGCAGGCCGACACTGTTCGACCGCCCGCCAGCGTGGTTCGAGCTCGTGTTCGTCGTGCCGACGTTCGGAGCCGTTGCGACCGCCGGTGCGGTCGCCTACGCGGTTCGTGCGTGGGTCCGAGAGGACTGGTCACTCGCCAGTCGCGTCCACTACTCGCTCGTCGTCGTCGCGGCGACCGTCCTGTACTGGCTCCTGCAGTATTGGAACCTGCTGTGGGTACGGATGGGCTAACGGACCACGCGACGAACTACGCGATCGTTTCTGACCGGCGCGATCCGCTCGATAGCGTGGAGTGTTCCCGTCGACGGCGCGGACTGTCTCGGATTCATTCCTGCTGAAGATGACCATCGATCTCGAGTCATTCAACGTGGAACTCGGAGTGCTACCGAAAGTGTAGGTTAAGAGATAGAACGACAAACATCATCGTTTTCAGATAGTTTTGATAGTGTCTCGCTAGAGACCGCTCAAAACTGGCTCGAAGCCGTCGCCGTCGACCACAATTCACGCCAAACTCTACGAGATCTCGTTCAGTCTATTGACATCCTCCCCGCGCTAAAGCGCGAGGATTCCACGAAGTGGATATTCAGGTTGCGCGTTTCCTCGGTTCTCAAGGACGCTTTCGCGTGGAACGTCGAAGGTCGCCACCGAGTTGTGACCAACGGCGTGCGTTACAGCGCGTACAGCCCTGTCAAGGGGGCCTTCCTCCCCGCATACAGCGAGCATCAAAGATGGCTGGCTATTCAACCAGCGAGGTAGCACGGTTCGCGTCAGCCGAACTGTTACGCCGTGCATGGTTCACCCTCCCGTTGTGCGATGTTCTCCGAAGCGTTCAGATCGGCGTGTCGTCCACGACCACACTCCGAACACCAAAACTTGTCGCCATCACGGGTTCCCATCGAATCACACGCCGAACATCGCTGACTGGTGTGGTACGCATCGACTTTCTCCACACGAATTCCAGCGCGTTCGGCCTTGTACGTGATGAGCTGTTGGAGTTGGTGGAAGTACCACGAGTGGACACCTGACCACGAGCTGTTCTCGCGGATACCTTCGAGATCTTCCATCCGGATGACGGGATTCTCGAACTGTTCCGCGAACGTGATGAGGCGACGGGAGAGTTTGTGGTTCAGGTCTTTGATCCGACGCTGTTCTTTGTCACCTACACGGTTGCGTGCGCGAAGCGCACCCGCTTGTGAAAGCGAATCGCGTAGGGAACGATATTTGCGCCGAACGTACTTCGCCTCACCACCCGACACTAGCATCGACTCGTCTTCGCCGTAGGCGGTCACAGCGAGGATGTGCCGTTCACCAATATCGACACCAATGGGCGTCTCGCCCGACGTATCGGCGTCGTACTCGATATTGAACGTACAGTACCAGTTGTCCCCACGACGGTAGATCTGGAGACGAGTCTTGTCGGCGTCAGCTTCAAGCAGTCGGTCTACGGAGTCGGCAATGTCGTCGTACACCTCTATGGGGGTGTACCACCATTGGGAGACACACGGGAAGCCGACGACGACTGTACCGTTCTCGGTCGTGTCGAGTTCCCAGTTCTGGTTGTTGACGGCGAACGGTTGACTCTCTCGGTAGCGAACCTCTCCATCCTTGTTATGGTCGGATTTCGCCTCTCGAATGGCTTGGTTCTGGATCGCCGAGTAGAGCTCGTTGTCGATGCTGGCCGTGGTCACAGACTTCCCGAAGTCGCCGTTCTCCCATCCGTTGATACAGAACTGTTTGGTATCACGGTAGAGATGAGAGGCGCGTTGCCACTCTTTTCGCCGCGAGAGAGATGGGTTGTGGAACTTCGCGGTGACAGCCACCGTGACCATTACAAATGTAATTAGATACTTGGCTTAAGTAATTGTTGGAATATCAGGCTGTGCTATCGTCGGTGGTTTGTGTCATCGACTGTCGGATTCATCCCCGCCCTGAAGGGCGGGGCTTTCTCCTTGATTTTCCGTAACACATACGCAATAGTGGCTGTTATCATCCCTATTGGTACACCATACATAATTGCTGCCCCCACGCCGGTTAAAAGCCCATAGTCAGGTTGGGGGTGATTAAGCGAGATGACACCATGCAGGGTATAACCGTTGATGATGATGACGGCGACAGCGTTACTCACCAGTATTCCGTCGTTTCGATACGTGTGTATCCCCGCCAGAATGATCGCTACTACCGTGACTCTAAGTGGACTCATAAATAAACTAGATGATTTTCCCATCTCGAAATTCCCAGCAAGAGAGAGTTGACCGAAGAACAAGACCATGAGAATGACCGAGTACCCGAGATACCGAAGCGATCGTTTCAACGACTTCCCTAGGAGAAACGATTCTAACCGCGGGTCCATACATATTGATAGTTTACGGGTTGTATAAGCATTTCATCTAGAGGCTTTGCGGGAAATCAGATATATATATATCGTAGAGCTCTGTTGAAATCCTCACCAGTTGATGGTTTCACGCTCTCAATCACTCAGTACAGGTGAAGGATGACTCATCAGTAGCGATGGCAGTTCGCAACACCGGCGACGCCGGTAGTCACTCTCCTGCCCTCGTCGAGACGATCTCCTTCGAACCGCATTCCGGGCACTGGTCGTCGTTGGCATTGAACCGCGCGTTGCACGACTGACACTGGTAGTCCGCGTTGTCGTCGGCTACTTCCTTCGCAGTCTGTTTGAATTTCTCGACCTGTCGCCCGGCTCTTTCGAAGAATCCCATCCGTCCTTTCCTACTAGCCGGTCGAACGGGATAAGCGTTCATCGAGTGTAGGCTGTTAGATTCGCATCTCTCAGCGATCGGCTGTTTCGGGGGAGAATACGTCTGAAGATGAACATTGTATTAGGACCAGACGTAGAGAGAGGGACTCGTCACAGGATCCGCGGTAGCGTACGGCCGGTATCGACTGTTGTTGAGCCGCATCACCGTTCCGAGGGGTCGATCCGAGTTTGAGTCCTCGATCGAACGTCGATGACCACCTTCTGGTCCAGCGATGAATGCTGGACCGGCACTGATTGATCCCGAATACCTCGAGAGTTAATATTGTATCTAAAAGTGGTAATACGGTCGGAGACCGAGCCTAGTCTCGATCGCCGTTTTCACACGGTCGACTAGTCGAGGACAACGGTGATACCGCGTACATTCTCTCGACACATGACCGCCCAATAGTTGTGAAAATGAGGCGCGTATCAAACACACTCCTCGAGATTGTGGAGTCGCCCGGAGTTTCGGAGGAGAGACCTTTTTGAAACAGTCTGGGGTCGTCGCGATCGCGGCGTCCACACCGGAACCAAGCGCGACGGTATGTACAGTAGTTCAATGGAATTCGGTACATGACTCCGTATTTTCATAAGGAACTCCGACGTGTCGGCGGGTATGAACGTCTCACGGCTGGTCGTCGCGTCGCTCGTCGTCGTGATGCTCGTGTCGCTCCCGGTCGCTCCCGCGGCCGCACAGGACGGCGGAGGAGACGCGGGGGCGTCGGACGAAGGCGGTATCGAGGGACAGATCGAGGGCTTCGTCGAGGGGCTCGGACTGGCCGGCGCCGTGGCCGTGCTCGTCGCCGGTGCCGTCATCCTGACCGTCTGCGCCGAGAAGCTGATAAGCTACCTCACACGGGCGGCGCTGGGGTTGCGGGTCTCGCTGTTCACCCTCGCGATCCTCTTTACTGGGATCGAGTTCGACGACACGATCCTCGCGCTCGTGTTGTCCGCGGGCGACCTCGAGGGGGCCGCGCTCGGGACGGCGCTCGGCACCGGGCTGGCGATCGTCGGCGTCACGCTGGCGCTCGCCGCGATCATCAGGCCCTTCCCGGTCGATCTCCCGGCCGACTACGTCGTGCTCTTCGCGCTGGGACCGATACTGCTGATCCCGTTCGTGCTCGCGGGGACCCTGACGACCGTTCACGGGCTGGTGCTTCTCGGCTTCTTCCTCCTGACGTTCGGGTACATCATCGCCCGCGAGCGGCAGCGCGACACGCCGGTGTTTCGCGACACCGAGCTCGGCGAGACGCTCCGGTCCGACGGCGGAGTCGCCGCGCCGCAGTCGCTCTCGGAGATCCCGGAGGACCGGCTCATCGGGGGCCGGTCGGCGTCCGGGTGGCCGTGGATGGCGCTCGCGGTCCTCGCGCTTGCCGGGATCGTGTTCGCGTCGATGCTGCTCGAGGCCGGCTCGGAGGTCGTCATGGAGGGGTTCGGCCTCGAACAGACCGTCTTCGGCGCAACCGTGCTGACGGTGATCCTCACGTTCGAGGACATCATGCTCACGATCGAGCCGGTGCGTCGGGGGGTCCCCGAGATCGGGGTCGGAAACGTCATCGGGAGCGTTCTCTTCTCGGTGACGGGCAACGTCGGCGTCATCATGCTACTCAGCGACCTCGAGATATCCCGGTCGGTGCTGACGTTCCACCTCCCGTCGGTGATCATCGTCACGACGCTTGCGGCGTACTTCCTCTATTCGGGCGAACTCAAGCGCTGGCACGGGTTCCTTCTCGGCGGGCTCTACGTCGTCTACTGGGTGGCCGCGATCCTCGTCTTCGGCGGCGTTCCGATCGGTGGCTGATCGACGGCGTTCCGAGCGGTGGTTGATCGACGGCGTTCCGATCGGCGGTCGGTCGGCGGCGTTCCGATCGGTCCCGCGACGCGCCGGCGGGAGGGTCGCCTGCCGGTCGCCGAGGCGAGCATTTTTACCTCGGTTCGACTCATACGTGAACGATGGACACGGTTGAACACTGGGTACTCGACGACGACGACCGCGTGCTCGTCGAGCGGTTGGCGGCCGGGCTCGGCCGCGACGCGGCGCGGGTGCTCGCGTACCTCCTCTTGCGCCGCGATCACGAGCGGATCGACCGGTCGCGGGCGACGTCGATGGCGATCCGCATCGGGACGGGACTGAACGGGAAGGCCGTCGACGACGCGGTCTCGAAGCTCGAAGCGCGGGACCTGATCGAGCGAGCCGTCGTCGAGTCGTCCGGGGGCGGACGACCGCCGAACGCGTGGCGCCCGGCACGGGACCACCGCGAGACCCTCGACCGCGTGTACCACACCCATTCGATCGCCCTCCTCGAACGGGCGGCCGCGGTCGCGGACGCCGATCGGGAGCCGGCAGCGGGGGCAGAGCCGCTCAACGAACCGGGAGACGAGTCCGCACCCGAGCGCAGAGCCGAGGTCGTCGTCGCGCTCAACTGGCGGCCGAACGCGCTCCATCTCCCGCTGTACGCCGCCGTCGACGAGGGGGCGTACGAGCGACGAGGGCTCGACGTGAGCGTCACCAACCACCGCGGCTCGCACCAGGCGCTCGAAGCGGTACTCGACGGGAGCGCGGACGTCGGGCTCGTCGGGGCGGGGTCGGTCGTCCGGGCGCTGGCCGCGGATCGCCCGGTCGTCCCGCTCGCCGTACTCCACCAGCGGACCGCGACGGTGCTGTACGCGATCCGCGACCGCTTCGGCGAGCCGTTCGAGAGTGTGAACCAGCTGCGCGGGCGGCGGATCCTCACGACGACGGGGTCCGAGACGTGTCTGCTTGCGAGACTGTTCCTCTCTCAGACCGACCTGCTCAGCGAGGTAGAGCTCGTCGACGCCGACGGCGAGGAGCGCGACGCGCTGATCGCCGGCGACGCCGACGTGGCGACGGGATCGTTCGCTGATCCGCTCGAACTGGAGACGGACGGCCGGACGGTCGACGTCCTCTCGATCGGCGACCACTTCCCGATCTACGGGCTCACGCTCGTGGGCTCGGCGGCCGCGTTCGAGCGGGGAGGCGAGCCCTGGCGGCGGTTCCTCGCGGGGACCGCGTCGGGCTGGGCGACGGCGCGGACCGATCCCGTCTCGGGGGCCGCGGCGGTGGCCGCGGAGACTGACGAGCCCGCGGGCGCCGTGAGCGAGCGCTTCGCGCGGGCGGTCGAGTCGTTCGGGGCGCGGGACGTGGTGCGGGACGAGGGGTGGGGGTGGCACGGGCCGGCGAGGTGGGACCGGATGGAGGCCGCGCTGGAGCAGGGAGATCTGCTCGGTGAGGCCCCGTGATCGAAATCGACGGCGTGACCGTCGCGTTCGACGACGTTCGGGCGGTCGAGGACGTCGATCTGACGGTCGAAGACGGGGAGTTCCTCACGGTGGTCGGCCCGTCCGGCTGCGGAAAGACCACGCTGTTGCGAACCGTCGGCGGGCTCCAGGAGCCGACCGCGGGCCGCGTCCGCGTGAACGGACGGACCACGGACGCGGCGCGGACGAACGCGGAGCTCGGGTACGTGTTCCAACAGTACACGCTGCTGCCGTGGAAGTCGGCCGTGGAGAACGTCGCCTTCCTCCGAGAGATGGCCGGAAAGCCGCCCGACAGGGAGGGGGCGAGACGGCTCCTGCGCGAGGTCGGCCTGGAGGAGTTCGAAGACGCTCGCCCGGAGACGCTCTCGGGAGGGATGAAACCTGTCTCTTATACACATCTCTGAG
>NZ_AOJG01000029.1 GCF_000337375.1 Halorubrum lipolyticum DSM 21995
CGGGGGTCTCGCGTCGATCTGCTCGACGAACCGGCGGGTCAAGGTCAAGCAAAATTATGAATCGCTCTCGAAAGGCGGCACGATATGGCCGACTCGCGGAGGAAGCGGCGCAGCGGCGCTACGGCCTCGACGCCGACCACGGGAGTTGGCACGACGCCCGAACGTCGGACGGCCGCCCGG
This sequence comes from Halorubrum lipolyticum DSM 21995, assembly GCF_000337375.1. Taxonomy (GTDB): domain Archaea; phylum Halobacteriota; class Halobacteria; order Halobacteriales; family Haloferacaceae; genus Halorubrum; species Halorubrum lipolyticum. The sequence goes on from NZ_AOJG01000029.1 coordinate 181, forward strand.
TCGAAGTCAAAGCCGCGATGCTGAACCGTCGTGATGGCTCCGAAGGCCGATTCCGAATCTTCGAAGACTATCACGAACGGCTCGCAGAGGAGCGAGGACTGTACGTGTTCGTTCCCTACCGCGCCCGCGGTCGTGGCATCCAAGTCGTGGATATGCGCTCGGTCGATGCCGGTGCTCTCCGGCTCAAGTTCTACG